>NZ_JAPZBC010000001.1:4630000-6080000 GCF_027460265.1 Streptomyces sp. WMMC940 | reverse complement strand
GCTCTCGATCATGCCGTACGAGGGTACTCGTCCCGTCGGGGGAACCGGCTACCGTCGTCGCGCGTATGTAGAGGTCAGTACACAGGAGGGATGGAACATGGGCTTCAAGAAGCTGCTCGCGAGCCTGGGGGCCGGCGGGGCGTCGGTCGAGACGGTGCTCACCGAGGACAACGTCGTGCCGGGCGGAGTCGTCCAGGGCGAGGTGCGCATCCAGGGCGGTTCGGTCAACCAGCAGATCGAGGGGCTGTCCGTCGGGTTGCAGGCGCGGGTCGAGGTCGAGGGCGGCGACCAGGAGGTCAAGCAGGACGTCGAGTTCGTCAAGCAGCGGCTCGGGGGCGCCTTCGAGGTACAGGCCGGTGCGGTGCACGTGGTGCCGTTCGGGCTGGAGATCCCCTGGGAGACCCCGGTCACGACGATCGCCGGACAGCGGCTGCGCGGCATGGACATCGGTGTGACGACGGAGCTGGAGATCGCCCGCGCCGTGGACTCGGGCGATCTGGACCCGATCAACGTGCACCCGCTGCCGGCGCAGCAGGCGGTCCTGGACGCGTTCATCCAGCTGGGCTTCCGTTTCAAGAGCGCGGACATGGAGCGCGGGCACATCCGCGGCACGCGCCAGCGGCTGCCCTTCTACCAGGAGATCGAGTTCTTCGCGCCGCAGCAGTACCGGGGGCTGAACCAGGTCGAGGTCACGTTCGTCGCCGACGACCGCGAGATGGACGTGGTCCTGGAGATGGACAAGAAGCCGGGGCTGTTCAGCGAGGGCAGTGACTCGTACCGGGCGTTCACGGTGGACCTGCACGACTTCCAGCGGACGGACTACGCCGCATACCTCAACCAGTGGCTCGCTGAGGTCGGCGGCCGTCGTAACTGGCTGTAGGGCTCTAGGCTCGGTGCCGTAAACGCGCGAATGTAGGCGCAGCACTGCCGATTACGGAGGTTCAGACGTGTCCGAGGCGAAGAGGGCTCCGCTGCCTCATGACTTCCACCCGCAGGTGCCGTCGTTCACCGTGACGAGTACCGACGTCGAGGACGGCGGCGTCCTGCGTGACGCCCAGGTCCACTCGGCGGGCAACACGTCCCCGCAGCTGCGGTGGGAGGGCTTCCCCGCGGGGACGAAGAGCTTCGCCGTGACGTGCTTCGATCCCGACGCCCCGACGGGCAGCGGGTTCTGGCACTGGGTGCTGTTCGACATCCCGGCGTCGGTGACCGAGCTGCCGACCGGTGCGGGCGGCGGGAAGTTCGAGGGTCTGCCCGAGGGCGCCCTGCACGTCCGCAACGACTACGGGACGAAGGACTTCGGCGGCGCCGCGCCGCCGCCCGGTGACGGTCCGCACCGCTATGTGTTCACCGTGTACGCGGTGGACTCCGAGAAGCTGGGCCCGGGTGACGATGTGTCTCCCGCCGTCGTGGGCTTCAATCTGCGGTTCCACACGCTGGCGCGGGCTCAGCTGATCGGCGAGTACGAGAACCGCGGCTAGCCCCACCAGCGTTCGCCTGTTGTTTGCCCGCTCCTGGTCTTGGAGAGATCAGGAGCGGGCATCTTTCGTTTGCGCGGATATTGCGTTGTCCATCGCGGCGTGCCCGGCCAGAGTTGATCCCAGCCCAGAGCCCGCCACTAGGGCCGGGCCGGCACACGGGAGGTGGGGGCACAATGCGCGACACGCTGGTACTGAATGCGAGCTTCGAGCCGCTTTCGACGGTGACGCTCAACCGTGCGGTGGTGCTGGTGCTGCAGGACAAGGCCGTGGTCGAGCAGGCCCACCCCGCGCTCCGTGTGCGTGCGGCCGCGGTGGAACTACCGGTGCCGCGGGTGATCAGGCTCTGCAGATACGTACGGGTGCCGTTCCGAAGACAGGCGCCGTGGTCGAGACGGGGTGTGCTGGTGCGGGACCAGCACCGGTGCGCCTACTGCGGGAGACGGGCGACGACCGTGGACCACGTGGTGCCGCGGTCGCAGGGTGGTGCGGACAGCTGGCTGAACACGGTCGCGTCGTGCGCGGAGGACAATCACCGCAAGGCGGACCGTACTCCGGAGCAGGCCGGGATGCCGCTGCTGCACGAGCCGTTCGTGCCGACCCCGGCGGACGCGATGCTGCTCGCGCTGCGGGCGGGTGAGCGGTCGTCGCTGCCGGAGTGGCTCGGGCGGCACGGCGGCGGGTACGCGGGTGAGCAGCCCGCGGTGCGTTCGGCGGCCTGAACCGGCGAGCGCCGGCACCCCGTCCCGCGGTGCCGGGTGAGTGGTGGATGTGCGTGGAGGCCCGCTCCCTCGTGGGCGGGCTTCTCCGTGTGCCGTCGGCGCGGGAGGAACCGTCACCGCAGGACGAGCTGGACGATGGCGGCCGACCCCACGAGCACGATGAAGGTCCGCAGCACCACGGGTGAGAGCCTGCGGCCGATCCTGGCGCCGATCTGGCCGCCGATGGCGGAGCCGACCGCGATGAGCAGGACGGCGGTCCAGTCGAAGTGGGCGACGAAGAGGAAGAACAGCGCGGCCACGGTGTTGACGATCGCCGCGAGCACGTTCTTCGCGGCGTTGAGCCGCTGCAGGCTGTCGTCGAGCAGCATGCCCATGACGGAGAGGTAGATGATCCCCTGGGCCGCGGTGAAGTAACCGCCGTAGACGCTGGCGAGCATCAGGGCGGTGAAGAGGAGCGGTCCTCCGTCGGGGTGCGGTGCGCCGGTGCCGCGGCGTTCGCGGCGGCGCTGGACCGCGGCGGAGATCCTGGGCTGGAGGACGACGAGGACGAGGGCGAGCGCCACGAGGACCGGGACGATGGTCTCGAAGGCCCTCGGCGGCAGCAGGAGCAGGAGCATCGCGCCGGAGAGGCCGCCGGTGAGGGCGGCGAGGCCGAGACGGGCGATGCGGCGCTTCTGGCCGGTGAGTTCGGCGCGGTAGCCGATGGCTCCGCTGATGGACCCCGGTATCAGACCGAGGGCGTTCGAGACGGTCGCGGTGACGGGCGGGAGTCCGGTGGCCAGCAGGACCGGGAAGGTGATGAGGGTTCCCGAGCCGACGATCGTGTTGATCGTGCCCGCTGCCGTGCCGGCCACGAAGACCGCGACCACTTCCCAGACGGACAAGGCCATCTCCTCACATGATCAGTGCGCTGCCTCCCCGCCGTCGAGGTCGAGGGGCCGCACCGATCATGCACGACCGGGTGGTGGTGTCAGTCGATCGGGGGCTGCTCGCGTCGTTCCGTGCCGCCGCTCTGGTGAGGGATCCCGGAGTTCCCCGCGTTGTTCCCGCCGTTGCCGGACAGGGGTCCCCCGAAGCTGCCGATGGCGCCGGAGAGGCCCTTGAGCGCGTCGCCGATCTCGCTGGGCACGATCCAGAGCTTGTTGGCGTCGCCCTCGGCGATCTTCGGGAGCATCTGGAGGTACTGGTACGAGAGCAGCTTCTGGTCGGGGTCGCCGGCGTGGATGGACTCGAAGACCGTGCGGATCGCCTGGGCCTCGCCCTCGGCCCGCAGAGCCGCGGCCTTGGCCTCGCCCTCGGCGCGGAGGATGGCGGACTGCTTCTCTCCCTCGGCGGTGAGGATCTGGGACTGGCGGATGCCCTCGGCGGTGAGGATCGCGGCGCGCTTGTCACGGTCGGCGCGCATCTGCTTCTCCATCGAGTCCTGGATGGAGGTCGGGGGCTCGATGGCCTTGAGCTCGACGCGGTTGACGCGGATGCCCCATTTGCCGGTGGCCTCGTCGAGGACGCCGCGGAGGGCGGCGTTGATCTCCTCGCGGGAGGTGAGGGTGCGCTCGAGGTCCATGCCGCCGATGATGTTGCGCAGGGTGGTGACGGTGAGCTGCTCGATCGCCTGGATGTAGCTGGCCACTTCGTAGGTCGCGGCGCGGGCGTCGGTCACCTGGTAGTAGATGACGGTGTCGATGTTGACGACCAGGTTGTCCTGGGTGATCACCGGCTGGGGCGGGAACGGGACGACCTGTTCACGGAGGTCGATCCGGTTGCGGATCGAGTCGATGAACGGGACGACGATGTTCAGCCCGGCGTTGAGCGTGCGCGTGTAGCGGCCGAACCGCTCGACGATGGCGGCACTTGCCTGCGGGATGACCTGGATCGTCTTGATCAGGGCGATGAAGACCAGCACCACCAGAATGACCAGAACGATGATGATCGATGGCATCGTGCTTCCCGTGTCCTTCGCTGCCGGATGAGTCTCTGATGATCGAGTTTCCCAGACCGCGGCCGGTCGTGGGTGAGGTTCCGTCACATGATCATGACGAACCGTCACCCGTATGTCACATCACCACGGCCGTCGCACCGTCGATCTCGGCCACGTCCACCTGCTCCCCCGGTTCGAAGACCCGGGAGGCGTCGAGGGCCCGGGCCGACCAGATCTCGCCGGCGAGCTTGATGCGGCCGCCGTCACCGTCGACCCGTTCCAGCACGACGGCCTGACGGCCCCTCAGGGCGTCGATTCCGGTGGCGAGTTGGGGTCGCTGGGCGCCCTGACGCGCCGCGATGGGGCGTACGACGGCGATGAGCGCGACCGATACGGCGGCGAACACCACCACTTGCGCGACCACCCCGAATCCGAGGCCCGCGGTGACGGCTCCGGCGACCGCGCCGACGGAGAGCATGCCGAGTTCGGGCATGGCGGTGATCACGAGGGGGATTCCCAGGCCGACCGCTGCGACGAGCCACCACACCCATGCGTCGATGTCCACAGGGGCATGGTAGGGCGGCGAACGCCGCCCCGACAGGGCGCGACCGGGAAGCGGCGGCGGTCAGGCGAGCGGCAGGCCCTGGGCCGTCCAGCGCTCGCCGTTGCGCTCGACGACGAGCGGGAGACCGAAGCAGAGGGAGAGGTTGCGGGAGGTGAGCTCGGTCTCCATCGGGCCCGCGGCGAGCACCTTGCCCTGACGGATCATCAGGACGTGGGTGAAGCCGGGCGCGATCTCCTCGACATGGTGGGTCACCATGATCATGGAGGGTGCGTACGGGTCGCGGGCGAGCCGGCCGAGGCGGCGCACCAGGTCCTCGCGGCCGCCGAGGTCGAGGCCGGCGGCGGGCTCGTCGAGGAGGAGCAGTTCGGGGTCGGTCATCATCGCGCGGGCGATGAGGGTGCGCTTGCGCTCGCCCTCGGAGAGGGTGCCGAACTTGCGCTCCAGGTACTCGGACATGCCGAGGCGGTCGAGGAAGGCGCGGGCGCGCTGCTCGTCGACGGCGTCGTAGTCCTCGTGCCAGGTGGCGGTCATGCCGTACGCGGCGGTGAGCACGGTCTGCAGGACCGTCTGGCGCTTGGGCAGCTTCTCGGCCATGGCGATGCCGGCCATGCCGATGCGGGGGCGGAGCTCGAAGACGTCGACCCCGCCGAGCCGGTCGCCGAGGACGGTGGCCGTGCCGGTGGTGGGGAACAGATAGCTGGAGGCGATGTTGAGGAGGGTGGTCTTGCCGGCACCGTTCGGGCCGAGGATCACCCAGCGCTCGCCCTCCTTGACCGACCAGGAGACGTCGTCCACCAGAGCACGTCCGTCGCGGACCACGGATACGTCCACCAGCTCCAGTACATCGCTCATGAGCGCGTTGTCTCCCCATGCAGTCGTCGAGTCTCGGGCCCTGCGCGCCTGTGGACGCGGCTCCCCGGGTAAACCTACGCCACCCGCCCTGTGCTCCCGCCCCGGGTCCGGTACCTAGGCTGGGTCCATGCTCTCGGAACCACGCTCAGGACGCCTGGCCGCTTGGGGAAATGCTCTTCTGGCCGGATTTGTATCACCCGATGACGCAGTGACCGCGATTGTCGGGGACGACGCGGTGCACCGTGTGGAAGGACTCCCCGGCGAGGACGGACCGGTCGGCCTCACCCTGGGGCTGGGACGGCTGCGCACGGCCGGGGCTCGGGGGTTCCGGGTGGCCCTGCCCGCGCCGGGGCATCCGCTGGGCCTGAGTGGACCGCCGGAGTTCAACGCGCGGGCGCTGGAGGCGGAGGAGGCGGTGCTCTGCCACGGTGCCGCCTACGGCCTGGTGCCCGAGGTGCACGAGGCGGGGCCGGACGGCGATGTGCACATCGAGGTGGTCTGGCGCTGTCTGCCGGTGCGGGAGGCCCCGCCCGCCGACGTCCCCTCCCTCGGCGAGGCGGAACGGGAACTCGCGGAGGGGCTTCGGGAGGCGACGGAGGTGCTGTCGCGGCTGGACGTGGCGGCCTCCGGGCCGGCGGCCGAGGCCGCGCTGGACGCCTACCGGGCGCGGGCCGAGGCGAGGGCGGCCCGCGAGGTGCTGGCGCCGGGGTATCCGGCCCGGGCGGTGCGCGTCCTGGAACTGGCACGGCGGATCGGGCTCCTGCTGTCGCTGGCGTACGAGAACGGGCACGGCGGGGCGATGAGCGCGTCGGAGATGGCGGCCCGCGGGGCGGCGCTGCGACCGGTGGAGCGCGTGGCGCGGCGCGCGCAGGTGGCGGCGTACAACGCGTACGTGGAGGACCAGGAGCGCCGCGCGGGTCTCTGACGAGAGCGCGGGGGGTGTCGCTCCCGGCGCGGGTCGCCCGCACGGATCCGGCGCGTGACGCGGTGTACGGCGGGCGGGGCGGGCGTCCCACCCCACGCGCCCGACATCACGACCGCGGGTCCACCGTCCCGATCGGGCGCGAGCACCGGACGCGCCGCCCCGGCAGGGGGCCGCCGCCGTACGGCCCCGCCGATGTCCGTCGGACAGCGGCAGCGCCCCGGACCTCACCCGCCACGCCGGCACGGACCGCACCCGCCGTCGCCGTACTCCCCCGCCGACGCCCGGCTCTGTGGGGGCGCGACGCCACCGGGCACGCCAGCGGACCCCGGGACGGGACCGGGGTCCGATGGCAGCTGCCGGGCCGCGGGCCGTGCGGCTCGTCAGCCGTTGATGCCCGCGTTGCCGAAGGCCGGGTTCAGGGCGCCGATGACATTGACCGTGTTGCCGACGGCGTTGACCGGGACGTGGACCGGCGCCTGAATCAGGTTGCCGGAGCCGACGCCCGGGGAGTGCGTGGCGTGGCCGTCCGCGTGCGCGCTGGTGGCGGACGCGACACCGGCGCCAGCGGCGACGATTCCGCCGGCGACCATGGAGACGGCGAGGGCCTTCTTCAGGTTCTTCACTTCTGGATCCTCCTAGGCGTCACCGCGGCGGGACCGCCGCGGCTCACCCTGGAGAACGCCCGGGACGCGCGAGGGATACGCCGTGTGGGCGACATACACACGACGGTATGAACCTCATACCGGAGGGAACCAGTCCGCTTCCCTGTCCGGATGACCTGCCGAAACGTTCCGATCTGCCCGGAGGTCAGCCGGGAAGCCCGTGTCGCACGGCCCAGAGCGCCGCCTGGGTGCGGTCCGAGAGGTCGAGCTTCATCAGGATGTTCGACACATGGGTCTTCACGGTCTTCTCCGAGAGGACCAGCGCCCGGGCGATCTCCCGGTTGGAGCGGCCGTCGGCGATCAGCCCCAGCACCTCCCGCTCCCGCTCGGTCAGCGATGTGCCCCTCCCCTGCCCGCCGCCCGGCTCGTCCTGGGCGAGGAGCGCTCCCGCCACCTCCGGCTGCAGCAGTACATGGCCCGCGTGCACCGAGCGGATCGCCGCGGCCAGCGCGTCGGGATCGACGTCCTTGTAGACGTAGCCGGAGGCACCGGCGCGCAGTGCGGGGACGACCGTGCGCCGCTCGGTGAAGCTCGTGACGATCAGGACCTTCGCGGTGTTGTCGAGCGCGCGCAGCTCGCGCAGCGCCTCGATGCCGTCGGTGCCGGGCATCCGTACGTCCATCAGCACGACGTCGGGCCGCAGTTCCCCGGCGCGGGCGACCCCCTCGTCGCCGTCGCCCGCCTCGCCCACGACCTCGATGTCGTCCTGCACCTCGAGGAACGTGCGCAGACCGCGGCGGACCACCTGGTGGTCGTCCACGAGCAGCACACGGATCGCCCGCCCGTCCCCCGGCGCCCCGCCGGCGGGGCGCTCCGCGCGCCCGCTTCCCCTCTCAGCCACCGGGAACCTCCATCTCGACCGTGGTGCCCTTGCCGGGCGCCGATTCCACCGTGAGTGTCCCGCCGACCCCGCTCGCCCGGTCGCGCATGGAAACCAGGCCGAGGTGACGGCCGGCCCTGCGGACCGCCTCGGGCTCGAAGCCCCTGCCGTCGTCGGTGACGCTGAGGACCGCGCCCTGGCCGCGCCGGGCGAGGCTCACCGCGACCCGGGGTGCGCCGGAGTGCCGCAGCGCGTTGTGGAGGGCCTCCTGGGCGACCCTCAGCAGGGCCTCCTCCTGGGCGGCCGGCAAGGCGCGGACCCCGCAGCTGTCGAAGGTGACGTGTGCGGTGTGGGCGCGGTCGAGGACCTGGATCTGGGTGCGGAGCGTGTCGACCAGGCCGTCCTCGTCCAGGGCCGCGGGGCGCAGTTCGACGACCGCCGCGCGGAGTTCGTCCGCGGCCTCTGCCGCGAGCGCGGCCACCTGCTGCAGCTCGCCCTTGGCCCGTGCCGGGTCGCGGTCCACCAGGCGGGCCGCGGCCTGCGCGGTCAGCCGGAGGGAGAACAGCTTCTGGCTGACGGCGTCGTGGAGTTCCTGCGCGAGGCGGGAGCGCTCCTCGGCGATGGTGAGTTCGCGGCTGCGCTCGTACAGCCGGGCGTTGGTGAGGGCGATGGCGGCGTGCTGGGCGAGGATCGACAGCAGTTCCTCGTCCGCCTCCGTGAATCCGCAGCCCCCGGCGGGCTTGGGGCACCGCTTGTTGGCGAGGAACAGCGCGCCGAGCGTCTCGTCGCCGTCCTTGATGGGCAGGCCCAGGAAGTCGGCCATGTCCGGGTGGGCGGAGGGCCAGCCCTCGAAGCGAGGGTCCTTCCGCACGTCCGCGAGCCGCTCGGTCCTCGCGTCCCTCAGCATCGCGGCGAGGACGCCGTGCTGGCGCGGGAGTGGTCCGATCGCCCGCCACTGCTCGTCGCTGACGCCGTCGACGACGAACTGGGCGAAGCCCCCGTGGTCGTCGGGCACGCCGAGCGCCGCGTACTCCGCGTCGAGCAGCTCGCGGGCCGAGGCCACGATCGTCTTGAGGACGTCGCGGACCTCGAGATGCCTGCTCATGGCGAGCAGGGCGGTGCTGACGGCGGCCAGGCCGGAGCTCGGTCGATGGCTCATGGGATCACCGTACCGGGGTGCCGTGACGGTGCGTATCGGCCTGTGGACGGCCGCGGACCCGGTCCCGGGGCCTAGGTCGAAGTGCCCTGCCCGGTACGGGCGCGGGGACGAGGCGGCGGGCCCCGGCGTGGAGACAGCCTGAACCACGTCCGGAACGGCATCGCACAGTAAGAGGGGATGGACGTCATGCCTGTCGCGATCATCACGGGGGCCTCGAAGGGGCTCGGGTACGCGCTGGGGGCCGCGCTCGCGCGGCGCGGCTGGGATCTGGTGCTGGACGCGCGGACGGCGCCGGTTCTGGAGGCGTCGGCGGAGGAGCTGCGCCGGTACGGGACGAGGGTGAGGTCTCTGCCCGGGGACGTCACGGACGCCCGGCACCGCGCCGAGCTGGTGGCCGCGGCCCGTGCGCTGGGCGGTTCCCTCGATCTGCTGGTGAGCAACGCCAGCGCGCTGGGCTCGGAGCCGCTGGTGCGGCTGGAGGAGCTGCCGGTGGAGGGGTTGCGGGCGGCGCTGGAGACCAATGTGGTGGCGGCGCTGGGGCTGGTGCAGGAGGCGCTGCCGCTGCTGCGGGCCGGGGAGCCGGGCGCGGTGGTCGCGGTGTCGTCGGACGCGGCGACCGGGGCGTACGGGACGTGGGGCGGTTACGGGGCGTCGAAGGCGGCCCTCGACCGGCTGGTGGCGGTGCTGGCGGTCGAGGAGCCGGAGCTGCGGGTGTGGGCGGTCGACCCCGGCGACATGCGCACGGACCTGTACGCGGCGGCGGTGCCGGACGACGACGACCCGAGGCCGACGCCCGGCGAGGTGGTGCCTGGGTTCCTGCGGCTGCTGGACGAGCGGCCGGCGAGCGGGCGCTACACCGCGCCGGCGCTGGTGGCCGGCCGATGAGCGTGCTGGAGGCCCTGCGGGTGCCGGACGGGCTGTCGGCCCGGGTCCCGGCGGAGGAGCGCGGGGACGGGAGGGACGACGTACGGCTGATGGTGTCGCGGGGTACGGCCGTGGCTCACCACGCGTTCCGCGAGCTGCCGGGGCTGCTGCGCGCCGGGGACGTCCTGGTGGTGAACACCTCCGCGACCCTGCCGGCGGCGGTGAACGCTCGGCTGGGCGGGGAGCGGCTGGTCGTCCACTTCTCCACACGCGCGGACCGGGGGCGCTGCGGGACGGCGTCCGCGAGCGGGGGGCTGTGGGCGGTGGAACTGCGGTCGCCGGACGGGGCGGGCAGCTCACTGCCGCGGGCGGGAGGACCCGCGGGCGCGCGGATACGGCTCCCCGGAGGCGGAGTGCTCGTGCCGCAGGAGCCGCTGGTGGAGGGCTCGCCCCGGCTGTGGTGGGCCGCCGCGTCGGTGGACGTACCGGGGCTGATGGCGCGGTACGGCAGGCCGATCCGGTACGGGTACACCGAGCGGGACCAGCCGCTGTCCGCGTATCAGACGGTGTTCGCACTGCCCGCGCCGGACGGGGCGGGCTCGGCGGAGATGCCGAGCGCGGCGCGGCCCTTCACGGAGCCGCTGGTGGCGGAGCTGGTGCGGCGCGGGGTGCTCTTCGCCCCGGTCACGCTGCACACGGGGGTGGCCTCGTCGGAGGCGCACGAGCCGCCGTACCCGGAGCGGTTCGAGGTGCCGGCGGACACGGCGTGGCTGGTGAACGCGGCCCGTGCGCGCCGACGGGCCGGTGGCGGCGGGCGGATCGTGGCGGTCGGGACGACGGCGGTGCGGGCGCTGGAGTCGGCGACGGGGCCGGACGGGACGGTGCGTCCCGCGGCGGGCTGGACGGATCTCGTCGTCACACCCGCGCGGGGGGTGCGCGCGGTGGAGGGCCTGCTGACGGGCCTGCACGAGCCGGCGGCCTCGCATCTGCTGATGCTCACGGCGATCGCCGGGCGTGAGGCACTGACCAGGAGTTACACGGAGGCGGTACGACGTCTCTACCTCTGGCACGAGTTCGGCGACGTCCACCTCATCCTTCCGGACCAGACACTCACGGAGCGCATTGCTGGAGCAACGGATCGTGAGCCTGACGGTGGTGAGATGTGAGCCCGCACATAGGACGCACATCACTTACGAAGCGCGCTAGTGGATACATAAAGGACATGTGAGCAGGCCAAGCTGAGCGACTTGTCCGATTTTGGGGGTTCCAGGTCCACTACCCCGGATCGTATGTCACACCTTTGCCACAGCATTTTGCGGCCGCTAAGAATTGCGTCCGTCGCCGCCGAGCAGGCGCTGCGCCGCCCCGGCCGAAGCGACCCCCGCTATTCGAAGAGGTACGTCTCGCATGTCCGCGTCCCGCACCCCCGGTTTCCGCCGTATGTCCAAGACCCACAAGTTCTCGATTGCCGGTGTGGCCGCCGTTGGCGCCTCCGCCCTCGCGTTCTCGCTCGTCCCGGGCAACGCCGTCGCCGGAACCGAGACGCAGGCCGCGCCGGCCTCCGAGGTCGCCTGGTCGACGACCGTCGACACCGCGAAGGCCACCGCGCTGCAGACCAGCATCGCCGAGCAGAACGCCTTCACCGCCGCCCAGGCCAAGGCCGCCGCCCAGGCGAAGACCCAGGCCGCCGCGAACGCCAAGGCCGCCGCCGCCAAGGCCCGGGCCGCCGCCGAGGCGAAGGCGAAGGCCGTCGCCGCCGCCAAGGCCGCCGCCAAGAAGCGCGCCGTCGAGCAGGCCGCCAGCCGCGCCGCCGACCGCAAGCCCGTCTACGCGAACAACCTGGACGGCTGGATCCGCGAGGCCCTGGACATCATGAAGAAGCACAACATCCCGGGCACCTACCACGGCATCCACAAGAACGTGATGCGCGAGTCCAGCGGCAACCCGCGTGCGATCAACAACTGGGACATCAACGCCGTCAACGGCGTCCCGTCGAAGGGTCTGCTGCAGGTCATCAAGCCGACCTTCGACGCGTACCACGTCCCCGGCACCGCCAAGGACCAGTACGACCCGGTCGCCAACATCGTCGCCGCCTGCAACTACGCGGCCGACCGCTACGGCTCGATCGACAACGTCAACAGCGCCTACTGACGGACGCGGCGAGCAGGACACACATGCGCCGGAGGGCGGCACCCGATCGCGGGTGCCGCCCTCCGGCGTCCCCCTCCCGCCCGGAGGACGGGCGGGAGGGAGTGGCGCTACTTGCGCATGACCTCCGGCTCGTGGCGGCGCAGGAAGCGGGCCACCAGGAAGCCGCACAGCGCGCCCAGCGCCAGCAGGGCGGCCATGTCCAGGCCCCAGGCACCGACCTCGTGGTCCCAGAGCGGGTCGGTGTTGCCGGGGTCGTCCTGGTCGGGCCTGATCCTGTTGAGGTCCAGGGTGGCGCCGGCCGCGGCGACCGCCCAGCGGGACGGCATCAGGTACGAGAACTCGTTCACTCCGATGGTGCCGTTCAGGGTGAACAGACAACCGGTGAAGACGATCTGGACGATCGCGAACATCACCAGCAGGGGCATGGCCTTCTCGGCCGTCTTCACCAGCGCCGAGATGACCAGGCCGAACATCATCGAGGCGAAGCCCAGCGCCATGATCGGCAGCGAGAGCTCCAGCAGCGTGGCCGAGCCGAGGACCAGCCCCTCCTCGGGGATCTCCCGGGCGGCGAAGCCGATGGCGCCGACCAGGGCGCCCTGGAACACGGTGATCATGCCGAGGACGATCACCTTGGACATCAGGTACGCGGAGCGCGACAGACCGGTCGCCCGCTCCCGCTCGTAGATCACCCGTTCCTTGATCAGCTCGCGGACCGAGTTGGCCGCACCGGAGAAGCAGGCGCCGGCCGCGAGGATCAGCAGCACGGTCGTGGCCGTGCCGTTCGGGATGATCCTCCCGCTCTGCGGGTTCACGCCATTGGGCAGCAGACCCTTGTCCGGATCGATCAGCAGGCTCACCGCGCCGATGACGGCGGGCAGGAGCACCGTCAGCGCGAGGAAGCCCCGGTCGGAGGAGATCACCGAGACATAGCGCCGCATCAGCGTGCCGAGCTGGGAGAACCAGCCCTGCGGCTTCGGCGGCCTCATCGCCTGCGGCGGTGGCATGTGCACCGACTGCGGGGCGACGGCGTCGATGTCCGCGGCGTACATCTGGAAGTGCTGCGAGCCCTTCCAGCGGCCGGCCCAGTCGTAGTCGCGGTAGTTCTCGAAGGCGGAGAACACATCGGCCCAGGTCTCGTAGCCGAAGAAGTTCAGCGCCTCCTCCGGCGGGCCGAAGTACGCCACCGAGCCGCCGGGCGCCATCACCAGCAGCTTGTCGCACAGCGCCAGCTCGGCCACGGAGTGCGTGACCACGAGGACGGTGCGGCCGTCGTCGGCGAGGCCGCGCAGCAGCTGCATGACGTCGCGGTCCATGCCCGGGTCGAGGCCGGAGGTCGGCTCGTCCAGGAAGATCAGCGACGGCTTGGTCAGCAGTTCCAGGGCGACGGATACGCGCTTGCGCTGGCCGCCGGAGAGGGAGGTGACCTTCTTGTCCTTGTGGATGTCGAGCTTGAGCTCGCGCAGCACCTCGTCGATGCGGGCCTCGCGCTCGGCAGCCGTGGTGTCCGCCGGAAAACGCAGCTTGGCCGCGTACGTGAGCGCCTTCTTGACGGTCAGCTCCTTGTGCAGGATGTCGTCCTGCGGGACCAGACCGATGCGCTGGCGCAGCTCGGCGAACTGCTTGTACAGGTTCCGGTTGTCGTAGAGCACGTCGCCCTCGTTGGCCGGACGGTAGCCCGTGAGCGCCTTGAGCAGGGTCGACTTTCCGGAGCCGGAGGGGCCGATGACCGCGATGAGGGACTTCTCCGGGACGCCGAAGGAGACGTCCTTGAGGATCTGCTTGCCGCCGTCGACCGTGACCGTCAGGTGGCGCGCGGAGAAGGAGACCTCACCGGTGTCGACGAACTCCTCGAGGCGGTCGCCGACGACCCGGAACGTCGAGTGACCGACGCCGACGGTGTCGTTCGGACCGATGAGCGCGGTGCCGGACTTCGCGAGCGGCTGTCCGTTGACGTACGTGCCGTTGTGCGACCCGAGGTCGCGGATCTCGAAACGGCCGTCGGGCGTCGCGTGGAACTCGGCGTGGTGGCGGGAGACCTGGAGGTCGGAGACGACCAGGTCGTTCTCCAGCGCGCGGCCGATGCGCATCACACGGCCCAGGGACAGCTGGTGGAAGGTGGTGGGGCTGCGGTCGCCGTGGGCCGGCGGGGCCCCCGCGGCGCCGCCGGGCGTCTTCTGGACGTAGTGGTCGCGGCCCTGCTGGTGCGGCACCTGGGCGGCGGCCGGCTGCTGCCACTGCTGCTGGGGCGCCTGCTGCCGGGACCAGCCCTGCTGGGCGGGTGCCTGCGGCGCCGACTGGGCCTGGGCGGCCTGCTGCGGCACGGCCCCCTGCGCGCTGTACGCGCCGGCTTCGGTGCCGGACAGGCTCAGCCGCGGGCCGTCGGTGGCGTTGCCGAGGTGCACCGCGGAGCCGGGGCCGAGCTCCAGGTGGTGGATGCGCCGGCCCTGCACATAGGTGCCGTTGGTGCTGCCGTGGTCCTCGATGGCCCAACTCCGGCCGCCCCAGCTGATCGTGGCGTGGCGCCACGAGACCCTGGCGTCGTCGATCACCACGTCACCCTGGGGATCCCGCCCCAGGGTGTACGACCTGGACGGATCGAGGGTCCAGGTCCTTCCGTTCAATTCCAGTACGAGTTCCGGCACTCCATGCCCCACTAGTTGTCCCCCGAGCTACCCCCGCCAACGGGAGTCTAGGGATGGCGAACATCGTGAGGAACTATTCCAGGCACGGTCGCGTATCGGAAAGTCGGGCCTCGTGAAGACGGCCACCGCCCTTCCGCCCGTGCGCCGTTGAGGGTGGAGAAAAACACCCGGAGCGTGGTGGGCGCGCACGAGTACTCACGGATCATGCCCGAAGGGGGCAAGTCGGTACGGATCGGGGCCCAGCGCCGGCGTACTCCGGGCGACGAGGCATCCGGGGCGGCGGACGCACGGACGGCGCCACGGGTGGGGCCGGACGGGGGATGCCGTCGGGAGCCTCGGGCGGCCCCGGGGGAGGACCGCCGGCCACGCCGTCCGCCCGGCGGGCACCCCGCGGTGGGGCCCGCCGAAGCGAGTGGCGCACCGGCGGTCCGGCGCACGGAACGACCACCCTGGCGCACCGCGCTCCGCCGCACGGGACGACCCCAGTGGCGCCCGCGCCCCGCGCTCCGGCGCACGGGGCGGCGCCGGAGCGCGGGGCGGCGCCGGAGCGCGGGGCGGTTCGGCGCTCCGGGCGCGAGGGAGCCCCTCCCTCCCGTCCCCGACGCGACCGGGACCGCCCCGCCGGGCGCGCGGGAACCGGACGTCCGTGCACCCCGTCCGGCTCCCGTCGACCCTGCGGCAACCCCGGCGCCACCTGCACGTAGCCTGGGAGGGCCGCAGGCTGTCCGGTACGCGGGACGGGGCGGCGCCCGGCACGGAGTGCCCGATACGGTGGGAGCACCATGAGCGCATCGCACCCCCCGCAGACGCCCGACGTCCCCACCCTGCTGGTGAAGATCTTCGGGAAGGACCGTCCCGGAATCACGGCCGGGCTCTTCGACACCCTCGCCGCCTTCTCGGTCGACGTGGTCGACATCGAGCAGGTCGTCACGCGGGGGCGCATCACCCTCTGCGCACTCGTCACCGAGCCGACCGCCGGCACCGAGGGCGAACTGCGGGCCACCGTGCACGGCTGGGCCGAGTCGCTGAAGCTGCAGGCCGAGATCATCTCGGGTCTCGGGGACAACCGGCCCCGGGGCAGCGGGCGTTCGCATGTGACCGTGCTCGGGCATCCGCTGACCGCGGAGTCCACGGCCGCCATAGCGGCCAGGATCACCGGCACGGGAGGCAATATCGACCGTATCCACCGGCTCGCCAAGTACCCGGTCACCGCCGTGGAGTTCGCGGTGTCGGGCTGCGAGACCGAACCGCTGCGGACCGCGCTGGCGACCGAGGCTGCGGAGATCGGGGTGGACGTCGCCGTCGTCTCGGCCGGACTGCACCGTCGGGCTCAGCGCCTGGTGGTCATGGACGTCGACTCGACCCTGATCACCGACGAGGTCATCGAGCTGTTCGCCGCGCACGCGGGCTGCGAGGCGGAGGTCGCCGAGGTCACGGCGGCCGCGATGCGCGGGGAGCTGGACTTCGAGCAGTCGCTGCACGCCCGGGTCGCGCTGCTGGCGGGCCTGGACGCGTCGGTGGTGGACAAGGTGCGCACGGAGGTGCGGCTCACCCCGGGCGCGCGCACCCTGATCCGTACGCTGAAGCGGCTGGGCTTCCAAGTGGGCGTGGTCTCCGGCGGGTTCACCCAGGTCACGGACGATCTCAAGGAGCGTCTGGGCCTCGACTTCGCCTCGGCCAACACCCTGGAGATCGTGGACGGCAGGCTGACCGGACGCGTCACCGGCGAGATCGTGGACCGGGCCGGCAAGGCGCGGCTGCTGCGGCGCTTCGCGGCGGAGGCCGGGGTGCCGCTCGCCCAGACCGTGGCGATCGGCGACGGCGCGAACGACCTGGACATGCTGAACGCGGCGGGACTCGGCGTCGCCTTCAACGCCAAGCCCGTGGTGCGCAGGGCCGCCGACACGGCCGTCAACGTGCCTTTTCTGGACACGGTGCTGTACCTGCTCGGGATCACCCGCGAAGAGGTGGAGGCCGCGGACGCCCACGCGGACTGAGACCGGCCGGGAGCGCCGTTCTCGGCACCTGCGGACGGACGGCCCCGGCCGCAGGTGCGGGCCGCTCGGAACCGTCGGCGCCGGTGGCAGGGGGCGGACGGGCCCCGGTGCACCGAGCACGCACCGGAGCCGTTTCCCGGCGGCGTACCCCGGTCAGTCGTGCGGGGCCCAGTAGTCGATCAGCGTGCCCACGCCGTGTTCGACGGACTTCCAGGAACCGGAGAAGCCGACCACGGCGAACGCCGCGGTCGGGAAGCCGCCGCGGCTCATCCGCTGCAGGGCGTCGCCCTCCGCCGTACCCGCGAGGGCGTCGGCGAGGGCGTGCATCCCGGGGTTGTGACCGATGAGCAGCAGATCGGTGACCTCGTCCGGGGTCTCGTTGAGCAGCGCGAGCAGATCGCCGAGCGAGGCCTCGTAGAGCCGCTCCTCGTACACGGTCCTGGGCCGCTCGGGCAACTCCTGGACGGCGAGCTTCCAGGTCTCGCGGGTCCTCGTGGCGGTCGAGCACAGGGCCAGGTCGAAGGGGATACCGGTGTCGGCGAGCTTGCGGCCGGCGACGGGTGCGTCGGTGCGGCCCCGGTCGGCGAGCGGCCGCTCGTGGTCGGACACCTGGGGCCAGTCGGCCTTCGCATGGCGGAGTAGGACGATCCTTCGCGGTGTATCGGCGCTCATGCTCCCCAGCTTCGCATGAAATCAGCCAGCAGGCGCAGGGTGTTGAGGGGTCACCGCACCACGCGGGAACACCTCCGCGGCGGCAGGCGGGGCGGTGGTGGCGCCCGGTTCAGGGACCGGTCAGCGCCAGTTGGATCCAGCCGAGGAACGCCACCGGCGAATGGGTGGCGGCCTGCGCCCGGCCCGCGCCGGTCACGAGCAGGAAGAGCGCGGAGAAGGCGATCACCAGCAGGACGAGGGCCCACCACCTGAGCCCGGTGCCGGCACCCCACGGGCGGACGGCCTCGCGCTGCTCCGGGCCGCAGGTGGTCCTCGGCCCGGTGCCGCCACCCCACGGGCGGATTCCGGCTTCCCGCGGTCCCGTGCCACCGCTCCCCGCGCGGGCATGGCCACCGCCGGCCGGCGCCGATGCGTGGTGCCGGGGGTGCGTACGGGCCGACATGGCCGCCTCCGTGAGGTTCGAAGCTGGGCTCCTGCTGGGTTGCTTCCAACCTACGGATCATGGACCGGGCCGCCCATCCGGTGAGCCACCCACTTCCCCCTGACACTCGCCCCCTAGGGGACGGTGGGGAGAACCCCCGTCGCCGCGCTCAGGGCGAGGCGATCGAGGCGATGATTCCGATGATCACGGTGATGCCGATCATCGTGCCGAAGACGAGCAGGAGCTTCTTCTGGCCGTTCGGGGGGTTCGGGTCGAGCACAGGCATGGGGTCAGTGTCGCATCCCGGCCTCGTCCTCGATCGCGCGGTCCCGGCCCGCGAGGACACCGGCCGCCATCTGCGGCACGATCAGCCCCGCCATCAGCGCCAGCGGCAGGCCCCAGCCACCGCTGTGCTGGTGGAGGACGCCGACGAGCAGCGGGCCGGGAATGGAGATCAGATAGCCGGTGCTCTGCGCGAACGCCGACAGCCGGACGACCCCGGTGCCGGTGCGGGAGCGCATGCCGATCATGGTGAGCGCGAGGGGGAAGGCGCAGTTGGAGATGCCGAGCAGCAGCGCCCAGGCCCAGGCACCGGCGGCGGGGGCGAGGAACAGGCCCGCGTATCCGGTCATTCCGCACAGGCCGAGCGCGAGGACGATCGGGCCCTGCGTCCTCAGCCGGGCGGCGAGCCGGGGGATCACGAAGGCGAGGGGAACGCCCATGGCCATGGTCACCGCGAGCAGCACGCCCGCGGTGCCGGCCGGGACTCCGGCGTCGCGGAAGATCTGCGGCATCCAGCCCATGGTGATGTACGCGCCGGTGGCCTGAAGGCCGAAGAAGCAGGCGAGGGCCCAGGCGGTACGGCTGCGGGCGATGCGCGGCACGGGCCCCCGGCCGGCTCCGGCGCGGTCGGGCTCGGTCCGGGCGGGGCGCCCGGCGGGCACCGGCGCGGGCGATCCGGCGGCGGGGCGAGGGCCCGGCGCGGTGGCCGCGGGGCTGCCCGTACCCCGGTCGCGGACCAGGGGGATCCACGGCAGTACGGCGGTGGCCGCGAGCGCGGCCCAGAGGGCCAGACCCGTGCGCCAACTGCCTCCCAGCGCCTGGGTCATGGGTACGGTCGTCGCCGCCGCGACGGCGGTGCCGAGGGAGAGCGCCATGGAGTAGAGACCGGTGACGCCGCCGATGCGCTCCGGGAACCAGCGCTTGACGATCACCGGCATCAGCACATTGCTGACGGCGATGCCCATGAGGGCCAGCGCGCTGGCGGCGAGGAACGCCGCGGTGCCTCCGGCGAGGGAGCGCAGCGCCAGGCCCGCGGTGATGGCCGCCATCCCGGCGCAGACGACCGCGGCGGGTCCGAAGCGGCGGGCGAGCCTGGGTGCGGTGAGCCCGAAGAGCGCGAAGCAGAGCGGAGGCACGGAGGTGAGCACACCGGCCGCGCTGCCGCTCATCCGAAGCCCGTTCCGGACCTCCTCCAGGAGGGCGCCGAGGCTGGTGATGGCGGGCCGGAGGTTGAGTGCGGAGAGCACGAGACCGGCGACGACGAGCCGGAGGACCCAGGCCGGCGCCTTTCCGGCGGGGGACGCGGAAGAATCGGTGGTGGTACGGACCGCCGTGGTGGCGGGGCTCGGCATCCGGGTCTCGTCCGACATGGACCCATCATAGAATCATGGGATGATTGATTGTCCAATCCCGGACGATCGCGCGAGGCCCTGCGGGAGCGCAGAGGTCGTCGCGGGACGGCCGGGACGTGGACCCTCCCCCGGACAAGGAGCACCATGGCGCTGACCTCTCCCCGGCGGTCCGCCCTCTCGGACCAGGTCATCACCGAGCTGCGGAACCAGATCACCTCGGGCGAGTGGCCCGTGGGCTCACGTATCCCGACCGAGCCGGAACTCGTCGAGATGCTGGGCGTCGCCCGGAACACCGTCCGCGAGGCGGTCCGGGCGCTGGCGCACAACGGGCTGCTGGACATCCGCCAGGGCTCCGGCACCTACGTGGTGGCGACGAGCGAGCTGGCCGGGGTGATGCACCGCAGGTTCGCCGACGCCGATCCGCGCCACATCGCCGAGCTGCGCTCCACGCTGGAGTCCTCGGCGGCCCGGCTCGCCGCGGAGCGGCGCACCGAGAAGGACCTGAGGCAACTGGACTCGCTGCTGGCCCGGCGGGAGGAGGCGTGGGAGTCGGGCGACGCCGAGCGGTTCGTCACCGCCGACGCCACCTTCCATCTGGCCGTGGTCGCGGCCTCCCACAACGACGTGCTGACCGCGCTCTACGCCGACCTGGGCGATCTGCTGCGCGACTGGCTGCGGGACGACGTAGGCCGGGAGCTGCGCCCCGAGAACCACATGGACCACGGCCGGCTCCTCGAGGCGATCCGCGCCCACGACGGCGGTACGGCGGCCGCGGAGGCCGCGGGCTATCCGTTCCAGTGCCTGCGCGGCGGGACGTGAACCGTGCAGGGCGGGAGGCGCGGCCCGCTCGCCCCGCGGCCTCGCCGGGCGAGCGGCGGAGCGCGAAGCCGGTCGCCCGGCCCCGGAGCGGAGCGCGAAGCCGGTCGCCCGGCCCGTCGGCCTCCGCCTCGGACGCACCCGGAGGCCCTCGGACGCACCGGACGCCGCCGCCCCGGACGCGTCAACGCCGCAGATGGCTCACCCACACGCTGCGGATCTCCTTCCAGCAGCGTTCACTGAGTGTGGCGCGGCCGGTGGGGCCGAGGTCGACGGGCGCGCTGTCCGCGTCCACGTCCCACCAGCGTTCGCACTCGACGTGGAGTTGCACCCGGTCGGTGTCCAGGTACGGATTGTGGCAGTGGGCCGTGGCCCTGGAGCCTTCGACGTAGACGCTGCAGGCGGCCCCGAAGGGCCGGGGCGCGGGCTCCCCCGGCGGCTCGGAGACGGCCGCCGTGGAGGCGGGCCACACCAGGACCCCGAGCACCCCGAGCACGGACGCGGATCGCCACGACGTACGCACAACCAGGACCTCCTCGGCCGTACTGCGACTCGCGCCGCTGCTGCACCACAAGGGAGGGATTGCCACTCCAGGGTCCCCCGGCCGGAGGCAGGCCCGCCCGCTGCGTTGACCCGAACGGGCGACGCCCCGGCCTCCCGCGCACAGCGGGTGACCGGGGCATCGAAGGCGACCAGGTGACGGCCGTCCGTGGATGACGCTGCGTTACGCACCCATCATGTGCACGCCACCGTCGACGTGGATGATCTCGCCCGTGGTCTTCGGGAACCAGTCGGACAGCAGGGCGACGATGCCGCGGCCGGCGGGGTCCGGGTCGGACATGTCCCACTCCAGCGGGGAGCGGTGGTTCCACACGTCCGCGAGGTCGCTGAAACCCGGGATGGACTTCGCGGCCATCGAACCGAGCGGGCCCGCCGAGATCAGGTTGCAGCGGACGTTCTGCTTGCCCAGGTCGCGGGCGACGTAGCGGGAGGTGGCTTCCAGCGCCGCCTTCGCCGGACCCATCCAGTCGTACTGCGGCCACGCGAACTGGGCGTCGAAGGTCAGACCGACCACCGAGGCACCCTCCTGCGGGAAGAGCGGCAGGCAGGCCATGGTCAGCGACTTCAGCGAGAACGCCGAGACGTGCATCGCGGTCGCGACCGACTCGAACGGCGTGTTCAGGAAGTTGCCGCCGAGCGCGTCCTGCGGGGCGAAGCCGATGGAGTGGACGACTCCGTCCAGACCGCCGAGCTCGTCGCGCACGACCTGCTCCAGACGCCCGAGGTGCTCCTCGTTGGTGACGTCGAGCTCGATGACCTTGGTGGGCTTCGGGAGCTTCCTGGCGATGCGCTCGGTCAGGGTGGGCCGCGGGAAGGCCGTCAGGATGATCTCCGCACCCTGCTCCTGGGCCAGCTTCGCGGCGTGGAAGGCGATGGAGGACTCCATCAGCACACCGGTGATGAGGATGCGCTTGCCGGCGAGGATTCCACTCATGTGATCAGTGACCCATGCCCAATCCGCCGTCAACCGGGATGACGGCTCCAGTGATGTACGAGGCGTCGTCGGAGGCGAGGAACCTCACGGCGGCGGCGATCTCCTCCGGCTGCGCGTAACGGCCGAGCGGGACCTGCGAGACGATGCCCGCGCGCTGCTCGTCGTTGAGCACCTTGGTCATGTCGGTGTCGACGAAGCCGGGCGCGACGACGTTGAAGGTGATGTTCCGCGAACCCAGCTCGCGGGCGAGGGACCGGGCGAAGCCCACCAGTCCGGCCTTGGAGGCGGCGTAGTTGGCCTGGCCGGCCGAGCCGAGCAGGCCGACCACGGACGAGATCAGGACGACGCGGCCCTTCTTGGCGCGGAGCATGCCGCGGTTGGCGCGCTTGACGACGCGGAAGGTGCCGGTGAGGTTGGTGTCGAGGACGGTGACGAAGTCCTCCTCGGACATCCGCATCAGCAGCTGGTCCTTGGTGACGCCGGCGTTCGCGACGAGCACCTCCACCGGACCGTGCTTGTCCTCGATCTCCTTGTAGGCCTGCTCCACCTGTTCGGCGTCGGTGATGTCGCAGCGGACGGGCAGGCAGCCCAGCTCCACCAGCTCCGCCGGCGGCTCACCCGACCGGTACGTGATCGCGACCTTGTCTCCGGCCTCGGCGAAAGCGCGGGCGATGGCGAGGCCGATGCCCCGGTTTCCTCCGGTGACGAGAACCGAGCGGCTCAACGGATCACCCTTTCCATAGCGGTCTGACACTGCGAAAACCTATCGGTACAGCCCCTTGTGCAGGGGATCGACCCCTGACAGTGGCGTCACGGATGCACTGTCGGGTCCCTACAGAAAGCGGTAGGCAGGGGGCATCCGGGCGCGACATGATCGGGGCGACCGGTCCTGTGCCGACGGGTCCCACCATGACAGGAGACATTCGTGGCTCATTCCATCGACGAAGCCTTCACGGCGTTGCCGCTGCGGGCGCTCGCCGACGCGGCGCTCGCTCGGGCGCGCGCGCTCGGCGCCGCGCACGCCGACTTCCGGCTGGAGCGCGTGCGCAGTGCCGCATGGCGGCTGCGGGACGCGAAGCCGGCGGGCTCGTCCGACACCACCGATCTGGGGTACGCGGTGCGGGTCGTGCACGGCGGGGCCTGGGGGTTCGCGTCCGGGGTCGATCTGACCATGGACGGTGCCGCCAGGGTGGCGGGCCAGGCCGTGGCGATGGCGAAGCTGTCGGCGAAGGTGATCGCGGCCGCCGGCTCCGACGAGCGGGTCGAGCTGGCCGACGAGCCGGTGCACGCGGACCGCACCTGGATCTCCTCGTACGAGACCGACCCGTTCGCCGTCCCGGACGAGGACAAGTCCGCGCTGCTCGCGGACTGGAGCGCGCGGCTGCTGCGGGCGGACGGCGTGGCGCACGTGGACGCCTCGCTCCTGACCGTGCACGAGAACAAGTTCTACGCGGACACCGCGGGCACGGTGACCACTCAGCAGCGGGTCCGGCTGCATCCGCAGCTCACCGCGGTCGCCGTGGACGAGACCACCGGCGAGTTCGACTCCATGCGCACCATCGCGCCGCCGGTGGGCCGCGGCTGGGAGTACCTGACGGGCACCGGCTGGGACTGGGACTCCGAGCTGGAGGAGATCCCGGAACTGCTGGCCGCCAAGATGCGCGCGCCCAGCGTCGAGGCGGGGACGTACGACCTGGTCGTGGATCCGTCGAACCTGTGGCTGACGATCCACGAGTCGATCGGGCACGCCACCGAGCTGGACCGGGCGCTGGGCTACGAGGCCGCGTACGCGGGCACGTCCTTCGCCACCTTCGACAAGCTCGGGAAGCTGCGATACGGCTCGCCGGTGATGAACGTGACCGGGGACCGGACCGCGGAGCACGGGCTGGCGACGGTCGGGTACGACGACGAGGGCGTGCAGGCGCAGAGCTGGGACCTGGTGAAGGACGGCACGCTCGTCGGCTACCAGCTCGACCGCCGGATCGCCCGCCTCACGGGCCTCGGCCGCTCCAACGGCTGTGCCTTCGCCGACTCGCCGTCGCACGTCCCGGTGCAGCGGATGGCGAACGTGTCCCTACGCCCCGAACCGGGCGGACTCTCCACCGAGGACCTGATCGGCGGGGTGGAGCGCGGCATCTACGTCGTCGGGGACCGGTCCTGGTCGATCGACATGCAGCGGTACAACTTCCAGTTCACCGGGCAGCGCTTCTACCGTATCGAGAACGGCCGGCTGACCGGGCAGCTGCGCGATGTCGCCTACCAGGCGACGACGACCGATTTCTGGGGGTCGCTGGAGAAGGTCGGGGGCCCGCAGACGTATGTCCTGGGAGGCGCCTTCAACTGCGGCAAGGCCCAGCCGGGCCAGGTCGCGGCCGTCTCGCACGGCTGCCCGTCCGCGCTGTTCCGCGGCGTCAACATCTTGAACACCACCCAGGAGGCCGGTCGATGAGCCCCGTCAGCAAGCCGCACGAGATCGTCGAGCGTGCCCTCGAACTGTCCACCGCCGACGGCTGCGTCGTCATCGCCGACGAGCACTCGTCGGCCAATCTCCGCTGGGCCGGGAACACCCTCACCACGAACGGCGTGACCCGGGGCCGTACGCTCACCGTGATCGCGACCGTCGACGGGGCGCAGGGCACCGCGTCGGGAGTGGTGTCCCGGTCGGCCGTGACGGCCGCGGACCTGGAGCCGCTGGTGCGGGCGGCCGAGGCGGCCGCCCGGGCCGCGGGTCCCGCCGAGGACGCGCAGCCGCTGGTGAGCGACGTCCCGGCGGCGGGCGACTTCACCGACGCCCCGGCGGAGACCTCCTCGGCCGTCTTCGCCGACTTCGCGCCCGCGCTGGGTGAGTCCTTCGCCCGCGCCCGCGCGGGCGGACGTGAGCTGTACGGCTTCGCCAACCACGAGCTGACCTCGACGTACCTCGGCACGTCGACGGGGGTGCGACTGCGTCACGACCAGCCCAACGGGACGCTGGAACTCAACGCCAAGTCGCCGGACCGCAGCCGCTCGGCCTGGGCGGGACGCTCGACCCGGGACTTCAAGGACGTCGACCCGGCGGCCCTGGACGCCGAGCTGGCGACCCGACTGGGCTGGGCGGAGCGCCGGATCGAACTGCCCGCGGGCCGCTACGAGACGCTGCTGCCGCCGACGGCCGTCGCGGACCTCCTGATCTACCAGCTGTGGTCCTCCTCGGGCCGGGACGCCGTCGAGGGCCGCACGGTCTTCTCCAAGCCCGGCGGCGGCACCCGCATCGGCGAGCGGCTGTCCGAGCTGCCGCTCACGCTCCGCAGCGACCCCGACGAGCCGGGGCTCGAGTGCGCTCCGTTCGTGATCGCGCACTCCTCCGGCGGCGACGCGTCGGTGTTCGACAACGGCCTGGCGATGCCCTCGACCGAGTGGGTGCGGCAAGGCGCGCTGGAGCGGCTGATCACCACCCGGCACAGTGCGGGGCTGACCGGACTGCCGGTCTCCCCCGCCGCCGACAACCTGATCATGGACGCGGGCGGCGAGAAGTCGCTGGAGGAGATGGTCGCGTCGACCGGGCGGGGGCTGCTGCTGACCTGCCTGTGGTACATCCGGGAGGTCGACCCGGCCACGCTGCTGCTGACCGGGCTGACCAGGGACGGCGTCTATCTCGTGGAGAACGGCGAGGTCACCGGGGAGGTGAACAACTTCCGCTTCAACGAGTCGCCGGTCGACCTGCTGTCGCGGGCCCAGGAGGCCGGACGGACGGAGAAGACGCTGCCGCGGGAGTGGAGCGACTGGTTCACCAGGGCGGCCATGCCGGCGCTGCGCGTGCCGGACTTCAACATGAGCTCCGTCAGCCAGGGCGTCTGAGCCTTCGGGCGAAGCCATAGACTGCTGGATGCCCCTCGGGGCGGCCATCACCTTCTTTCCACTGTTCGAGGAGAACCGGAACCGTGACGGACATCGTCGACGAGCTGAAGTGGCGCGGGCTGTTCGCCCTGTCCACCGACGAGGACGCTTTGCGCAAGGCGCTCGCGGACGGTCCCGTCACGTTCTATTGCGGTTTCGACCCGACCGCGCCCAGCCTGCACGTCGGTCATCTGGTGCAGGCGCTCACCATGCGCCGGCTCCAGCAGGCGGGACACCGCCCGCTGGCGCTGGTCGGCGGGGCGACGGGCCAGATCGGCGACCCCAAGCCGACGGCCGAGCGCACCCTGAACGACCCGGAGACCGTCGCGGCCTGGGTGGAGCGGGTCCGCGCCCAGATCGAGCCGTTCCTGTCGTTCGAGGGCGAGAACGCGGCGGTCATGGTCAACAACCTTGACTGGACGGCGGGCATGTCCGCCATCGAGTTCCTCCGGGACATCGGCAAGCACTTCCGCGTCAACAAGATGCTGACCAAGGACTCGGTCGCCCGCCGGCTCGAGTCCGACCAGGGCATCAGCTACACCGAGTTCAGCTACCAGCTGCTGCAGGGCATGGACTTCCTGGAGCTGTACCGCCGCCACGGCTGCACCCTGCAGCAGGGCGGCAGCGACCAGTGGGGCAACCTGACCGCAGGTCTGGACCTGATCCACCGCCTGGAGCCGCACGCGAGCGTGCACGCGCTCGCCACACCGCTGATGACCAAGGCGGACGGCACCAAGTTCGGCAAGACCGAGGGCGGCGCGGTCTGGCTCGACCCGGAGATGACGACGCCGTACGCGTTCTACCAGTTCTGGCTGAACGTGGACGACCGCGACGTCTCCGGGTACATGCGGATCCTGAGCTTCCGGAGCCGTGAGGAACTGGAGGAGTTGGAGAAGCTCACCGAGGAGCGGCCGCAGGCCCGCGCCGCGCAGCGTGCGCTGGCCGAGGAGCTGACGACGCTGGTGCACGGCGCCGACCAGTGCGCCGCCGTCATCGCCGCGTCGAAGGCGCTGTTCGGCCAGGGCGAGCTCGGGGACCTGGACGCGGCGACCCTGGCGGCGGCGCTGTCCGAGCTGCCGCAGGCCCGGGTGCCGGAGCCGGCTCCGGTGGCTGACCTCTTCGCGGAGGTGGGGCTGGTGGCGAGCAAGTCGGCCGCCCGTCGCACCATCAAGGAGGGCGGCGCCTACGTGAACAACGTGAAGGTGGCCACGGAGGACGCGGTCCCGGCCGCGGGCGAGCTGCTGCACGGCCGCTGGCTGGTGCTCCGGCGCGGCAAGAAGAACCTGGCCGCGGTGGAGGTCACGGGCGGCTGAGCCGGTGCCTGCGCCCCCGGGCACGGCATCACACGGCGGTGCACAGGGCGGCGGCCGGGCGGGTTCCCTCCCGCCCGGCCGCCGTACCGCCCGGGTCCGCGTCGCTCTCGCGCTCGCAGGATTCCGGCCGCGGCGCGGGCGGCGCCTCAGGCCACCTTCTTCCTGCCGCGGACGGCGATGTACAGCATGTCGCCCACGGCGACGACGACCAGGGCGGCGATGATCTGCAGGGCGTGACGGCCCCAGTCGATACCCGGGGTCGCCCCGATGCCGAAGGCTCCCGCGAGGGCGTTGCCGACGATGCCGCCGATGATGCCGAAGATCGTGATCAGCCAGAGCGGACTGTGCTGCTTCCCCGGCAGGATCGCCTTGGCGATCAGCCCCAGCACGAATCCGACGATGATCGCCCACAACCAGCCCATCGCTGCCTCCCGCTTTCGGATCGACGTAAGCAGTTACGGACAGTTTCGAGGTATCCGCCATACAGCGCATGTCGGACAGCGGTGCACCGGGTGCGCGATGCCGCCTCGGGCCCGACACCGGGGCCCCGGTCTCGAATGCGGCAGAGCCGCGGCGTACCGTGGAGACAGGTTCGCACCGGGGAGGGCCCGGTGCGGCGGCTGAGCGGCGGAACGACATGCGGAAGCACAAGGAGACCGAGGTCTTCCGGATCACCGGCGCCCGTCAGGGGCTTGCCGAGGACGTGCGCGGCCGCCAGCGCCGGTATGTGATCTCCATGTCGGTCCGCACCCTCGCGGTGATCCTTGCCGCGGTCCTGTGGAACGTCGAGCGCCATGTGGCGATCGTGGCGCTGGTGCTGGGTGCGGTCCTGCCCTACATCGCCGTGGTGATCGCCAACGCGGGCCGTGAGAGCGCCCCGAAGCCGCTCGCCACCTTCGTACCGGCACCTACGAGGCCCGCGCTCGAGAGCGGGACGCCGGCGCCCCGGCCGGCGCCGGAGGACGCGGCGCACACCGGGGGCGCGGTGTGGGCGGAGCAGGCGGAGGGCGATGCGGAAGACCATGCGGAGGACGCTACGGAGCGGAAGTCCCGGCAGGGCTGAACCCCGGTTCGGCGAGGCCGGCGGCAGGCGCCTCGGCAAGCTCAGGAAAAGCTCAGATCAATCATGAAGTTCCGGTGCACCACGGCCCGTTCCGCGTGACATACTGCCAGTGCGCTCCGCATCCCCCGTCGGAGCGACGGACCGACGCCGGGCAGCTCCCCCCGTGGCTGCTCGGCGTCGCCTCGTTGTGGAGAATGATCCGGTGAGTACTGACCCGGTGAGCGCCGAAGTCCCCGTCTGCTCCGCGAAGGGCTGCCGAGCCGCCGCGGTGTGGGTACTGGCCTGGAACAACCCGAAGCTGCACACTCCGGAGCGCCGCAAGACGTGGCTGGCCTGCGAGGAGCACCGCGAGCACCTGTCCGGCTTCCTCGGGTTGCGTGGCTTCCTGAAGGACGTCGTGACACTCGACGAGTGGGAGAGCCCGGCATCCGGCGACGGACGGGGCTCAGCCGCCGATCGCTGACATGGGGCGCTGCGGCTGGAGGAACTCCGGGTCGTCCAGGCCCGATCCCGCCTTCTTCCCCCACATCGCGAGCTTCCAGATCCGGGCGATCTCCTCGTCCGGCGCGCCGGAGCGCAGCGCGCCGCGCAGATCGGTCTCCTCGCGGGCGAACAGACAGGTGCGGACCTGCCCGTCGGCGGTCAGACGGGTGCGGTCGCAGGCTCTGCAGAAGGGCCGGGTGACGGAGGCGATGACCCCGACGCGGTGCGGGCCGCCGTCCACGAGCCAGCGCTCCGCGGGCGCGGAGCCACGGGCCTGATCGCCCTCGGGAGTGAGCTCGAAACGGGTACGCAGGGACTGCAGGATGTCACCCGCGGTGATCATCCCGTCGCGCTTCCAGCCGTGCTGGGCGTCCAGCGGCATCTGCTCGATGAAGCGCAGCTCGTAGGCGTGCTCGACGGCCCAGGCGAGCAGTTCGGGGGCCTCGTCGTCGTTGAGTCCCGGCATCAGCACCGTGTTGACCTTCACGGGGGTCAGTCCGGCCTCGCGTGCGGCCTCCAGACCCTCGACGACGTCGTGGTGGCGGTCGCGGCGGGTGAGGGTCTTGAAGACGTCGGGACGGAGCGTGTCCAGCGAGACGTTGACCCGGTCCAGCCCGGCGGCCTTCAGGGCCGTCGCGGTGCGCTTCAGCCCTATGCCGTTCGTGGTCAGCGAGAGCTTGGGGCGGGGCTCCAGCGCGGCGCAGCGCTCCACGATCCCGACGAGGCCGGGCCGCAGCAGCGGCTCGCCGCCGGTGAAACGGACCTCGGTGATCCCGAGCCGCGTCACGGCGACGCGGACGAGCCGGACGATCTCGTCGTCGGTGAGCAGGGTGGTCTTGGACAGCCACTGCAGGCCCTCTTCCGGCATGCAGTACGAACACCGGAGGTTGCACCGGTCGGTGAGCGAGACCCGCAGGTCGGTGGCCACACGGCCGTAGGTGTCGATGAGCACTGTCGGCCCCCTCCCCGTGTTCGGAAGTCTTACTGGCACTCGTCTCGTGAGTGAGGAACTCGTCCTACGGGCGAGCCTACGCGAGACCTCCGACAACGGCAGGGGCCGTTTGCCACGAGGTACGGCGCGGCCGCGTCGTAGGACCCTACGACGCGGCCGCGTACGGGCGCATGACGTTCTCCTCCTCGGCGGACGCCGGCGCCCGTGAGGTTCCTCAGTGGGCGCCGACGCCCGTGAGGGACTTGACCTCCAGCTCCGCGTACTTGCCCCGGTCCGGCTCCTCCCCGGACAGCAGGGAGCCGATCCAGCCGAGCAGGAAGCCCAGCGGGATGGAGACGAGTCCGGGGTTCTCCAGCGGGAACCAGGCGAAGTCCACCGAGGGGAACATGGACGAGGGCTTGCCGGAGACGACCGGGGAGAACAGCACGAGCACCACCGACGAGACCAGACCGCCGTAGATGGACCACAGGGCGCCCGAGGTCGTGAACCTCTTCCAGAACAGGCTGTAGAGGATCGTCGGCAGGTTCGCGGATGCGGCGACGGCGAAGGCGAGCGCCACCAGCCCCGCGACGTTCAGATCGCGGGCCATGGCCCCCAGCCCGATGGAGACGACGCCGATGAGGACGGTCGCCCAGCGGGCCGCGCGGACCTCCTCCTTCTCGGTGGCCTGGCCCTTGCGGATGACGTTGGCGTAGATGTCGTGCGCGAACGACGAGGAGGAGGCCAGCGTGAGCCCGGCGACGACGGCGAGGATGGTGGCGAACGCGACCGCCGAGATCACGGCCAGCAGGACCGCGCCGCCGGCGGAGTCCGCGCCGCCGATGTGCAGGGCGAGCAGCGGTGCCGCGGTGTTTCCGGCCTTGTTGGAGGCCGTGATCTCCTCCGGGCCGACCAGGGCGGCCGCGCCGAAGCCCAGCGCGATCGTCATCAGGTAGAACGCGCCGATGATGCCGATGGCCCAGATGACCGACTTACGGGCGGCCCTTGCGGTGGGCACGGTGTAGAAGCGGATCAGGATGTGCGGCAGACCGGCGGTGCCGAGCACCAGGGCGATGCCGAGTGACAGGAAGTCCAGCTTGGAGGTGCCGGTGGCGCCGTACTTGAGGCCCGGCTCCAGGAAGGCCGCGCCCTTGCCGCTCTGCGCGGCCGCGGTGCCGAGCAGGTCGGAGATGTTGAAGTTGAACTTCCACAGCACCAGGAAGGTGATGAGCAGGGTGCCCGCGATCAGCAGGACGGCCTTGACCATCTGCACCCAGGTGGTGCCCTTCATCCCGCCGATGGTGACGTACAGGATCATCAGCACGCCGACGAGGCCGACGATGGCGATCTTCCCGGCGTCACTGGTGATGCCGAGCAGCAGCGAGACGAGCACGCCGGCGCCGGCCATCTGGGCGAGCAGGTAGAAGATCGAGACGACGATCGTGGACGTGCCGGCGGCGGTGCGCACCGGCCGCTGCCGCATCCGGTACGCGAGGACGTCGCCCATGGTGAACCGGCCCGAGTTGCGCAGCGGTTCGGCGACGAGCAGCAGGGCGACCAGCCAGGCGACGAGGAAGCCGATGGAGTAGAGGAAGCCGTCGTACCCGAAGAGGGCGATGGCGCCGGCGATGCCGAGGAAGGACGCGGCGGACATGTAGTCGCCGGAGATGGCGAGTCCGTTCTGGAAGCCCGTGAACTGGCGTCCGCCGGCGTAGAAGTCGGCGGCGTCCTTGGTCTGCCGGCCGGCCCAGACGGTGATGAAGAGCGTCGCGACGACGAAGGCCGCGAACAGGGTGATGATCAGCGGGCGGTGCTCGCCGGCGTCGCTCGCCGCCGCGAGCCGGACGGCCTGGAGTGTCGTGCTGCTCATGCGTCGGCCTCCATACGGGACTTGAGCGCATCCGCCCTGGGGTCGAGCTTCTCGGCCGCGTGCCGCGCGTAGAACCAGGCGATGAGGAAGGTGGTGGCGAATTGGGCGAGGCCGAGGGCGAAGGCCACGTTGACGTTGCCGAAGAGCCGGGTGCCCATGAAGTCGCCCGCGTAGTTGGACAGCAGGACGTACAGCAGGTACCAGGCGATGAAGGCGACGGTCAGGGGGAAGGCGAAGGAGCGGTAGGTGCGGCGCAGTTCGGCGAACTCCGCGCTCGCCTGCACCTCGACGAACGCTTCGGTCGTGGGCTGGGCGGGACCGAGGTCCTGGCCCCCGGCGGGCGGCGGTGCATCGGTGGTCACGGACTCTCCTCGCGCCGCGGGAGCGGCAGACATGGACGGACGGGGTCTGGTACGGGGAGCGGGGCGGCTCGCCCCTTCCTCTGACAACGGCACGGCGCACACCGCGGAGCGGTTCACCTCCGGGCGCATTCGCGCTCGCTTTTCCGCCCGATTCTCGGAACCGGGTTCCCGAAGTCGTTGATGCGCCAGGATGATCGGCGATAGCTTCACTCGTCATGTACCCGCCCATACGCACGGGGTGTCTGGGCGGCCAACCGGATGATGTGGAGATCCCATGGCTCATCTGCGACCCAGACGGACGCGCGCGATAGCACTGCCCGCGGGTCTGGCGCTCACGGCCTCGCTCGGATTCCTGCCCGCGGGCGCGGCGACCGCCGCCCCCGCCGACGACACGCCCGCCGCCGTCTCGACCAACGGCCCGAAGCTGTCGTACGTCGTCAATGTGGACGGCGGCCGATCGGCCGTCGCCAAGGTGAAGCGGGCGATCGCGAGGGCCGGCGGCACGGTGGTGATCGCCTACGACCGGATCGGCGTCGTCGTCGTCCATTCGCAGAACCCTGACTTCGCCAAGCAGATCCGCACGGTGAAGGGCGTCGCCTCGGCGGGCGCCACGCGCACCAACCCGCTGGTCCCCCAGCGGGACGACGCCATCGAGGCGGAACAGCCCCTGACCGCCGCGCAGGCGAAGGCGGCCGCGGCCAGGGCGACGGACGAGCAGGACCCGCTGGAGCCCCTGCAGTGGGACCTGCCCGCCATCAAGGCCGACAAGGCCCACCAGCGCTCGCTGGGCAGCAGCAAGGTCACGGTCGCCGTCCTGGACTCGGGTGTCGACGACACCCACCCGGACATCGCGCCGAACTTCGACCGCCGGGCCTCCGCGAACTGCGTGAGCGGCGTACCGGTCACGGAGAACGACGCATGGCGTCCGGCGGCGGACGAGAGCGACCACGGGATGCACGTGGCGGGCACCATCGCCGCCGCGAAGAACGGCTTCGGCGTCACCGGCGTCGCGCCCGGCGTGAAGGTGTCCAGCCTGAAGGTGGCGAACCCGGACGGGTTCTTCTACACCGAGGCGGTCCTCTGCGGCTTCATGTGGGCCGCGGACCACGGTGCCGACGTGACCAACAACAGCTACTACGTCGACCCGTGGCTCTACAACTGCAAGGCCGACGATGACCAGAAGGCCCTGGTCGAGACCCTCACCCGGGCCACCAGGTACGCGGAGCGCAAGGGCGTGGTGAACGTCGCCTCGGCCGGCAACTCGCGGACCGACCTCGCCTCCGACGCGGTCACCGACACCACGAGCCCGAACGACACCACGCCGGTCTCACGGGTCGTCAACCCGCGCGAGTGCCCGGACATCCCGGCCATGCTGCCGGGTGTGGTCACGGTGTCGGCGACCGGGGCCAAGGGGCTCAAGTCGTCCTACTCCAACTACGGCAACGGGATCGTGGACATCGCGGCACCGGGCGGCGACTCCACCGCCCTCCAGCCGCCGGAGGCCCCCGCCACCAGCGGGCTGATCCTCTCGACCACGTTCAGGGGCGGCCACACCTGGAACTACAAGGCGGGCACGTCCATGGCGTCCCCGCACGTCGCGGGTGTCGTCGCGCTGATCAAGTCGAAGCACCCGAGGCTGTCGGCGGCCGGGGTGAAGGCGCTCCTGTACGCACAGGCCGACGACCGTCCGTGCACCAACCCGTACGACATCAACGGCGACGGCACGGTCGACGCGGTGTGCGAGGGCGGCAAGAGCAAGAACGGCTTCTACGGAGCCGGCATGGCGGACGCGCTGGACGCGGTGCGCTGGTAGCCGGTCGCGTCGGCCGGTAGGCGGTTCGCCGTCCGCCGGGCGGCCGTGGGCACGGACGAGGGGCCCGGGCGTGGTGGGAATCACGCCCGGGCCCTTGGCATGGGCGGCCGGACGGCGGCTGCAGGACCCGGCTGACGCAGTGTCACCGGACGGGCCGGCCCGGAGCGTCCCGGGCGGGCGCCGGGCGGCCTGCGCGGGCCCCTGTCGGCTCAGGGTTGCGCGCGGACGTGCGGCGCGGCGGCGTCACCTCCGCTGCCCGGACGGTGGCGTCAGATCCCCGCGGCCCCCAGCAGCGAGCCCGCCGCGTACGTGACCCCCATCGCCAGCGCGCCCCCGCACACGTTGCGCACCATCGCCCGCCCGGCCGGTGCCGCGCCGAGGCGGGCGCTCCACCAGCCGGTGAAGGCGAGGGCGAGCAGCACCGACACGACCGTCACCGGCAGCCGGGCGGTGGACGACGGCAGGACGATGGCCAGCAGGGGCAGCAGGGCGCCGACGGTGAAGGCCAGGAAGCTGGCGCCGGCCGCGTGCCAGGGGTTGGCGAGCTCGTCGGGGTTGATGCCGAGCTCGACCCGGGCGTGGGCGCGGAGCGCGTCGCGTGCGGTGAGCTGCTCCGCCGCCGCGCGGGCGACCTCGCGGGAGAGGCCGCGGGCCACCAGCAGGGCGGTCAGTTCGTCGAGTTCGGCCGCGGGCTGTTCGCTGAGCTCCAGCCTCTCTAGGGCCAGCGCCGCCTTCTCCGAGTCGCGCTGGGTCGAGACCGAGACGTACTCGCCCGCGGCCATCGACATGGATCCGGCGAGCAGTCCGGCGAGTCCGGCGGTCAGCAGCGCCGCGCGGGCGCTCGTCGCACCGGCCACGCCGACCACGAGGCCCGCGGTCGACACGATGCCGTCGTTGGCTCCGAGGACCGCGGCGCGGAGCCAGTTGAGACGGGTGCCCATGGACGTGCCGTGGGGCTCGTGGTGGGGTGTCGGTTGCGTCACGCCAGGGAGGGTCTCACCCGCGCGGCCGCTGACACAGCCGCCACACGGCACCGGGGACGGGGCCGGGGCACGGGATGCCGCACGGCCACGCCTGTAACGTGGTTACACCGAGTACCGATGGAGATCAAGGAGGCTTCTCCACAACGGAGTCGACCGGAGATAGGGGTTTCATGTCACGTACCGTACTGACCCGCGAGCAGGTGCTGGAGGCGGCGGACGACCTCGTGAAACAGCACGGTCCCGACGCACTCACCATGCGGGGGCTCGCCGCCCGGCTCGGTACGGCCGTGACGTCCATCTACTGGCACATCGGCAATCGCGAGTCGCTGCTCGACGCGCTCGTGGACCGGACGGTGGAGGAGATGGGGGCGATACAGCCGACCGGCCGCACCCCGGCCACCCGGATCGTCTCGGTCGCCCGCCGGCTGCGGGACGAACTGCACGCCCGGCCCCATCTGATCGCCATGGTCCATGAACGCGGCCTGACGGAGCGGGTGTTCCTGCCCGCGCAACGCGCGCTCGTCCGCGAGGTGCACACCGCCGGACTGCGGGGAGCGCGGGCCGCCGAGGCGGTCCGCGCGGTGCAGTTCCAGGTGGTCGGCTTCGTCCTGGTCGAGTGCGCGCGCGAGCTGGCGCCCGCGGAGACACCCGTGCGGGGGCGGCCGGGGAAGACCGTGAGCGCGAGGAAGGACCCGGCCCTGGCGCGTGCGCTGGCGCGCCCCGCGGACCCGGAGCGGCTGTTCGCCGCGTCCCTGCGGGCACTGGTCAAGTCCCTGCTGGCCCAGGGGAACACCTGAGGCCCGAGCGGGCCGCGCACCGCCTCGTCAGGGAATTCCGGACGTATCCGGCAAGATCCGCACCAGTCGGTCGTGGTGAATTCCACCGCTCCCGTGCGGGCCTGACGGGGCCCCAGGCGTGCGCCCCGCCGGCGGTCACCGGGCCCCGGCGCACACGGGCCGGAGCCTCCGTGTCAGTGGCGGCCCGTAAGCTCTGTGACCATGCTCGACGACCGTACGACAGCAGCAGCGTGGCCGGCCGCGTATCCGCAGGGGTACGCGGTCGTCGACGTGGAGACCACCGGACTCGCCCGTGACGACCGGATAGTGTCGGCTGCCGTCTACCGCCTGGACGCACAGGGAAACGTCGAGGACCACTGGTACTCCCTGGTCAACCCCGAGCGGGATCCCGGTCCGGTGTGGATCCACGGACTGACGAGCGACATGCTGGAGGGCGCGCCCCTCTTCGGGGACATCGCCCAGGAATTCGCGCACCGGCTGGACGGCCGGGTGCTCGTCGCGCACAACGCCGTCTTCGACTGGTCCATGATCGCCAGGGAGTACGCGCGGGCGGAGCACGTCGCACCCGTGCGCCAGCGGCTGTGCACGATCGCGCTGTCCAAGGAACTGTCACTGCCCCTGCCCAACCACAAGCTGGAGTCGCTCGCGGCGCATTTCGGCGTCGTCCAGCGCCATGCGCACAACGCCCTGGACGACGCGCGGGTGCTGGCGGAGGCGTTCCGGCCGAGTCTGCACACGGCCGCCGAGCGGGGAGTGCGGCTGCCGGTGCTGGAGTGCCGTCCGCTCACGGAGTGGTCCACGGCACCCTCCGCGCCGCGGATCGGCCGTCAGGCGTCGAGGTCCTCGTACCGGCCGAACGGCTGGCGCCCGTCACGCAAGCGACCGGCGTGCCCTTACCCGAATCCGGGGCGCTACGTGGCGGACAAACCGCTCATACAGGGCATGCGGGTGGCCTTCTCGGGAGACACCTCGGTCGAGCGGGAACTGCTGGAGGACCGTGCCGTCGAGGCCGGCCTCCATGTCGCGACGAGCGTCTCCCGGCTGACGAGCCTCCTGGTGACCAATGACCCGGAGGCCCCCACGTCGAAGACGGTCCGGGCGAGGTCGTACGGGACGCCGATCATCGACGAGGCCGCGTTCACCCAGCTCCTCAGGGACGTCGCGCCGGCCGAGGGGTGACGCCCCGCCGGCGGCCCTCGGCCCGCCGGACCCCTCGCGCGGGCGGACTCCATGGGCACGGGCCCGGGCTGCCCGCCACCGTCCGGGCCCGCGCGCCGGTCGGGTGCGCCCCGGCGCGTGCGCCGGTCGGGTGCAGCCGCCCCGACCCGCCCGGAGGGACCTTGCTCCGGTCCGCCGCCCTCCGGACCATGCGGCGCATGGCACGTTGCGAGGTCTGCGGAAACGACTACGGCATGTCCTTCGAGGTGCACGCGCAGGGCGCGGTGCACGTCTTCGACTGCTTCTCCTGCGCCATCCACCGGATGGCCCCCATCTGCGAGCACTGCAGGGTCCAGATCATCGGCCAGGGCGTCGAGGTCCAGGGCCACTGGTACTGCGGCGGGCACTGCGCCCGCGCCGAGGGGAGGACGGGCATCGTCGACAAGGTGTGACCCCGCCGGCTTCCCGGCGCCCGCCCCGCTCCCCTCCTCCCTGCCGGCACGTTCCCGGGCCACGCCCGGACCCTGCCGCCGGACACCCCACGACCGAGTTGTACGGTCGTGGGGTGTACCGCTTCCTGTTGTCCCGGCAGTGGGTGATCCTCACCCTCGTCAGCCTCGTCCTCATTCCGGTGATGGTCGAGCTGGGCTACTGGCAGCTGCACCGGCACGAGCGCCGCGTCGCCCAGAACGAGCTGATCGCGGACAACCTCGCCGCACGGCCGGTGCCCGTCACCGAGCTGACCTCCCCGGGGCACACCGTCCCGCGCGCGGACTACTGGCGGCACGCCACGGCCACGGGCACGTACGACACCGCCCACGAGGTCGTCGTGCGCCGCCGCACCGACAACGACGAGCGGGTCGGGGTGCACGTCCTCACCCCGCTGGTCCTCGCCGACGGCCGTGCCGTCCTGGTCAACCGGGGCTGGGTCCCCGCGGCGGCCGACCAGACCGCCTACCCCGCCGTCCCACCCGCGCCGAAGGGCGAGGTCACCGTCACGGGCCGGCTCATGGCGGACGAGACCACCGACGCGAGCGGGATCAAGGACCTCAGCGGGCTGCCGCCGCGTCAGATCATGCTGATCGACAGCGAGCAGCAGGCCAGGAGCCTGGGGCGGCCGGTGCTCGGCGGCTACCTGCAGCAGACCGCCCCCGAGCCGGCCGGCGGCACCCCCGAGCTGATCGCGGATCCCGACCACGACTCCATCGGCGCGCACATGGCGTACGCGGTCCAGTGGTGGCTGTTCGCGGCCGGTGTCCCGGTGGGCTGGGTGGTCCTCGTGCGCCGCGAGAAGCGCGACCGGTCCGCGGCTGCCGCAGAACCGGCCACCGAACCGGCCGCCCAACCGGCCACCGAACCGGCCACCGGACCGGCCGCCGAGGAAACGCCCGCGACGGCGGGCGCGCCGACGAGCTGAGCGGCCGGGCCCGCCCCGGTGACGCGGCCGTGCTCACGGGAGCGTACCGGCGTGGACGACGGGCCGGGCAGGCACGGGCAGGGCCCCGTCCCGGGGAAGGCCCCCGTCCAACGGCCCCGGGGTCGAGGGCTCACGGCCCATCGCACCGAGGCGGCGGAGTCGTGGCCCACCGCCCTGAACCCCCGAGCGCCGCCCGGACGTTCGCCGCCCCGCGAAGGTCGTCTCCCGCGTGGCCGACGCAACCGCTTAGGCGGCCGCCGGCGAGGGAAAACGGCATGTCGTGACCCAACGCATCGAGGACTACGCCCTGATCGGCGATCTGCAGACCGCGGGGCTGGTGGGCAGGGACGGCTCGGTCGACTGGCTGTGCCTGCCGCGCTTCGACTCAGGGGCCTGCTTCGCGGCACTGCTAGGCGACGACGACAACGGCCACTGGCGGCTCGCGCCCAAGGGCGCCGGGAACTGCACCCGCCGCCGCTACGTCCCGGGCACGCTCGTCCTCGAGTCGTTCTGGGAGACGCGGACCGGCACGGTCAAGGTCACCGACTTCATGCCGCAGCGCGACAAGGCCCCCGACGTCGTCCGGATCGTGGAGGGCGTCAGCGGCAGCGTAGAGATGGCCGCGACCCTGCGGCTGCGCTTCGACTACGGCTCGGTCGTCCCGTGGATGCGGAGGACGAACGACCACCGGGTCGCGGTCGCCGGCCCCGACTCCGTGTGGCTGCGGCTCGAGAACCCCGACTCCGTGCCGGTGAAGACCTGGGGCCAGCAGTTCAGCACGGTCTCGTCGTTCACCGTCGGCGCCGGCCAGAGCCTGGCGTTCGTCCTCACCTGGCACCCCTCGCACGAGCCCGCTCCCCGACTCGTCGATCCCTTCCACGCGCTGAGCGCGAGCGTGCACGACTGGCAGGAGTGGTCGGCGCGGTGCGGCTACGAGGGACCGTACCGGGAGGCCGTGGTCCGCTCGCTGATCACTCTGAAGGCGCTGACGTACGCTCCGACGGGCGGGATCGTCGCCGCCCCCACGACCTCCCTCCCCGAGGACCCCGGCGGCGTGCGGAACTGGGACTACCGCTACTGCTGGCTGCGCGACTCCACCCTGACGCTCGGCGCGCTCCTCTCCACCGGCTACGTCGACGAGGCCGCTGCCTGGCGGGACTGGCTGGTGCGCGCGGTGGCGGGTGACCCCTCGGGGCTGCAGATCATGTACGGGGTGGCAGGGGAGCGCAGGCTGCCGGAGACGGAACTGCCCTGGCTGCGCGGTTACGAGGGCTCCGCGCCGGTACGGATCGGCAACGGCGCCGTCGACCAGCTCCAGCTCGACGTCTACGGCGAGGTCATGGATGCGCTGCGGCTCGGTCGCGAGGCCGGTCTTGAGTCCCCGCCGCACGCCTGGAACCTCCAACTGAGTCTGCTGGGCTTCCTGGAGTCGACGTGGCGGGAGCCCGACGAGGGCCTGTGGGAAGTGCGCGGGCCACGGCGCCACTTCGTGTTCTCCAAGGTGATGGCGTGGGTGGCGGCCGACCGCGCCGTACGGACGCTGGAGGACGACCCCGGGTTGCCCGGTGACGTGACCCGGTGGCGGGCGATGCGGGACGCGGTGCACCGGGAGGTGTGCGACAGGGGGTTCGACGCGGAACGGAACACCTTCACCCAGTACTACGGTTCGGACGAGCTGGACGCCTCGGCGCTGCTCATCCCCCGGGTGGGCTTCCTCCCGCCGGACGACCCGAGGGTCGTGGGCACGGTCGACGCGGTGCGGGCCGGGCTGGGCCGGAACGGGCTGATCAACCGCTACAGCACCAAGGGGCCGTCCGTCGACGGGCTGCCCGGCCGTGAAGGAACGTTCCTCGTCTGCTCGTTCTGGATGGTCGACGCCCTCCGTGCGACCGGGCGGGTCGAGGAGGCCAAGGACCTCTTCGAGCGTTTGCTGGAACTGCGCAGCGACATCGGCCTGCTGGCGGAGGAGTACGACCCGGTGGCGCGGCGGCAGCTCGGGAACTTCCCGCAGGCGTTCAGCCATGTGGGACTGGTGGGCTCCGCCCTGGCCCTCGCCGCGCGCGGCGCGGCAGGATAGAGCCATGGATCTTGGACTGAGGGACCGCGTCTACGTCGTGACCGGGGCGACCCGCGGGCTGGGCAACGCCGCCGCCCGGGCACTGGCCGCCGAGGGCGCGAAGCTGATCATCACCGGACGGGACGCGAAGGCCGTCGCGGACGCGGCGTCCGGGATCGGCCCGGACGCCGTCGGCATCGCGGCCGACAACGCCGACCCCGCTACCCCCGAGCGGCTGATCGGCGCCGCCCGGGCGCACTTCGGCCGCTTCGACGGCGTACTGATCAGCGTCGGCGGCCCCCCGCCGGGCTTCGTCGCGGACAACACGGACGAGCAGTGGCAGACGGCGTTCGAGTCGGTGTTCCTGGGCGCGGTCAGGCTGGCCCGGGGCGCGGCGGCGGCGCTGGGTGAGGGCGGGGTCGTCGGCTTCGTGCTGTCCGGCTCGGTCCACGAGCCGATTCCCGGCCTGACCATCTCGAACGGTCTGCGTCCCGGTCTGGCCGGTTTCGCCAAATCGCTCTCGGACGAGCTGGGCCCGCGCGGGATCCGGGTCGTGGGACTGCTGCCGGCCCGTATCGACACCGACCGGGTGCGCGAACTCGACGCGCTGTCGGGGGACGTGGACGCGGCCCGTGCCGCCAACGAGTCCCGCATTCCGATGCGGCGCTACGGCACTCCGGAGGAGTTCGGGCGCACGGCGGCGTTCATGCTGTCGCCCGCGGCGTCGTACCTCACGGGCGTGATGCTGCCGGTGGACGGCGGGGCGAGGTCCGGCTTCTGACAGGGGTGGGCGTGGGCCGCCGCCCCGTGCGCACACCGGCGGATGCCCGTACGGTCACCCCGCCGACATCACCCAGATCACGGCGGGGACTCCCACCCGCCCGTCACATGGCGCCCGAGCACACACGCGGCTGAAGCCCACGCCGGCCGGAGCACACGCCGCCCGACCTCACGCCGGCCGGAGCACACGTCACACGAGCACACGCGACCGACGCACACACCGCCCGACCGCACGTCACCCGACCAGACGCCGCCCGACCGCACGTCGCCCGAGCACACGCCGGCCGGTGGCCCGACGGTCACCGGCCGGTGCGTACGGCACGGAGGGTCACTCCATGGGGTAGATGTCCCCGGACCCCATCGTGCTCTCCTGCTCACTCTGTTCCTGGAGCCTGCGCGCCTTCTCCTTGAGCCGCCGGCTCTCCTCGGGATCGCTCACGCGATCCGCGGCCTGCTTCAGCTCCTCGGCCTTCCGCCGCATCTGCCGGACCCGGCCGCCGACTTCGTCTGACATGCTCATGGCCTCCTCGAACGTCGCTTTCAGCGGACCCCTCTCAGCGAACCAGGGCGCCTGCCCGCTCGCATCCCGAACGCCGCCCTCACCCGGAACACGCATGGGGACGCATCCGGAACGCCCGGGGAGCATCCGGCGTGGCGCCCCCGACGGCTACGACATGCCGAGCGCGCCCCGCCCGCGACCGCCCCCGACCCGTCGGCCCCGCTCACGTCACACGTTTCGCCCGGTGCTTCTGGGCCCGCAACCGCACCTCCGCGGGCAGCGACGTCAGCCCCGCCGAGTCGCGCGCGTGCGCCAGGGCCTCGGCCGAGAGACGGTGCAGCGTCTCGCCCGGTGACGCGAAGGGCTCGAGGAGGAGGCGCACACGGGCCGCGGGGGCGGTGCGGCGGCCGTGCAGTACGACCTGGGTCCGGGACACGCCGTCCAGGTCCTCGGCCTCCCGCGCGAGCACGGCCTCCATGGCGCGGCCCCGCAGCAGGGCCCCCTCCCCGTCCCCGCTGTCCACCAGCACCTCGGCCAGCCGCGAGCGGCGGAACTGCGCCAGCAGCCACCAGAGCGCGAGGAGGACGACGACCGCCAGCGCCACGATCACCAAAGGCCACCACCAGCCGTGGTCCTCCCACCGCTGCCGGCGGCTCTCGCCCAGCAGTACGGTCCCGGCTCCCCGCCACGGCCACCAGGACGGGACCGGCAGCCCGAGCCCCGCTGCCAGGACCGCTCCCCCCAGCAGGACGAGCACCAGACCGGCCAGCCCGATCAGTACGCGGTTGACGACCCGGAGCATCCCGCTCACCCCTTCTTCGCCGGGCGGCGCACCTGCACGGACAGGGCCGGCCGCCGCACCAGTCCGAGTTCGCGGATGCCGTCGCCCAGCACGGTGTCCAGGTCGGACCGGACCTCGTCGAGCTCACGGAAGTGGGACACCGCCCGCACCCCGACCCGGGACCGCCTCACCCGCACCCGTACGGACTGCACTCCCGAGACTTCCATCGCCCGGTCGCGCAGCACCAGTTCCGCGGCATCCCGGTCGAGTCCGGCCCTTACGTCCTCGTCGCCCGCCCGGCGGCGCATGGGCAGCAGATTCCGCAACCCCGGTGTCACGGCGAGCGCCAACAGCCACGCTCCGACCGCGACGGCCGCCCCCGCGCCCGCCAGCACCCAGGTGTCGTCCACCGGTCTGCTCGCCAGTTCGTCGGCGAGCGACCGCCGCCAGCGCATCCCGGGCCGCTCGGCCCGTACGGAGACGACGTCGAACAGCAGCAGTCCCGCCCCGGCCGTCACGACCAGCGCGAGCAGCGCGGCGGGAATCCGCCGCCGCGACCAGAAGCGGCGGGCGCCGCCGTCGTCCTCGGCCGCGGGCAGCGGCCGGTACGCGGCGGCGGAGGCCGACTGGTCCAGCTCCCGTACGGAGCCTCCGGCCGGTTCGCTCCCCCGTGCGGATCCCTTCACCGGTTCGCTCATCGGAGCCTCCCCTGGGCAGCCCGGCGCGTGTGGACGGAGTGCAGCCGCTCGACCTGTACGGCGACCTCCGGCACCGCCATTCCCGCCAACGCCTCTACCCGCTCCGCGACATGACGACGCACGTCGCGGCACTGGCCTCCGATGTCGCACGGGTAGTCGAGTTCGAGGCTGATCCGTACCCGGGCGTGGTCGTGGTGCACGGAGACCGTCGCATGGGGTGCGGACCCGCCTTCCGGCACATGGGTGAGTGCCTCACGGGCCGCCTGGGCGGCGATCTTCGCGACCACCCGGTCGGCGATGGTGGTCGCCCCCCGTTCGGCTGGGCGGATTCCCTTCGCTCCGGGGCCCGGGGGCACGGGAGCGGGCGGACCGGCGGACGGTGCCGACGGGACCGGGGGCAGGGGTGTCTCGGCGGCCACGCCGGGTCACCCCCGCCGGTCGCCGTGCTCGCGGCCCTTGAAGAAGTCGCCCGGTTCGAGATCGCCGTCGAGGATGCGCCCGACGACGAACCCGACCGCCCCCAGCGCCGCCACCAGCAGGAACGCCGCGAACCCACCGAAGTATCCGGCGAATCCGAGGGCCATTCCGGCCAGCAGACCGGCCACCGCCATGCTCATTACGGGCTCCTCTCGTGAGCTCCGCTACTGGATCCGCGGTTCCGTCTCTTCGTCTTCCTCGTCCGGAAGTTTCACATCGCCGACGGCGATGTTGACCTCGACGACCTCCAGGCCGGTCATACGCTCGACCGCGGCGACGACGTTCTCTCGCACGGCACGGGCCACGTCCGCGATCGCTACGCCGTAGTCGACGACGATCTCCAGGTCGAGGGCGGTCTGCTTCTCGCCGACCTCGGCCTTCACACCGCGGGTGACGGGCGGTTTGCCCCCGGGCACCCGGTCGCGCACCGCGCCGAAGGTGCGGGAGAGGCCGCTGCCCATCGCGTGGACACCGACCACGTCACGGGCCGCCAGCGCGGCGATCTTCTCGACGACTCCGTCGGCGATGGTGGTACGGCCCCGGGTGGCCGGGTCGCCGCCGCCTCGCCGTACCGTGCCGGCCGGTTCCTTGGTCACACTGACATCCGTGTCGGTCATCGCCATGCGTACCTTTCCGGGCGGTGGTGAACTCCCGACTACGCAGACCACACTAAGTCCGCTTGCCCGCCCCCGCGCCTGTGGATGCGGCAGGCTGGAGCAATGACGAGGCGGTGCGGATGACGACGGCCGAGGGTTGGACCGGGGCGGTACGGGCCCGGCTGGGGCTGGGCAGACTGCTGCCGCTCGGTACCGCGGCGGACGGCGCCTGGCTGGCGGAACGGGCGGCGGAGCCGGTGCTGCGGCGGGCCGCCGGGAAGGTGCCCGGTGTGGTGCCGGGCGGCATCCGCGCCGGACTCGCCGACCCCGGCGCGGCCGGGACGCCGACTGTCCCGCCGCCCCCGGCCGCGCTGCCTCCCGGGCCCCTGCGGATCGAGGCGGATTTCGCGGCCGCTGCCGCGGTACCCCTGCCGGAGCTGGCCGAACTGCTGCGCGCGGCCCTGTTCGCAGCCGCCCGGGAACACCTCGGTCTGGCGGTCGCGGTCGTCGACCTCCGGGTGACGGCGCTGCTGGACGCGCCGCCGGAGGCGGCCGGAGCGCCGGGGCCGGGGCCCGTCGGCACCTCCGTGGTCGCGCGGCCGGCCGCCGCCCGACCGCAGGAGGCGGAGACGGACGGGGCGGACAGGGCGGACGGGGCGCGCCCCGCGGATTCCCCGCGGGGCCCGGGGCATCCGGCCGCCGCTGACGCGAAGGGCACGGAGAGCGCGAAGGGCACGGTGAGCGCGGAGAGCGCCGGTGAGACGCGGGAGCCGGGGCACCCGAGCGCCGCTGGGGCGAAAGACGCGGACGGCGCCGGCGAACCGCGGGGCGGGGCCGGTGCCGGCGAGACGCGGGATGTCATCGCCGCCGCCGCTGCCGCCGCTCCGGGCGTCGCCCGGCTCACCGGCACGCTCGGGGCGGCCGTACGGGCCGACGCGTCATCCGTACGGGTCGAATGCGCGACGGCGCCGGGCCACCGTCCCGTGGAGGTGGCCCGCGCCGTCCGAGCCGCGGTCACCTCGGTCCTGCCGTCGCCCCTTCCCGTCACGGTGCTCGTCACGGAGGTCGGCCCCGGGGAGTGAGCGCCCTCTGCCGGTGCACGTCCACGCTCCGGCGGGCGGGCGGACGGTCCCCCGCGGCGCACGGCGAAAGGCCCCGCGAGAGCCCGCACGCGGCCGGCCGCGCACCCGGCCCCACCGGGTCCGGGGGCCGGTCCGCCCGGACGCGTGCGAACGGGGCGGCCCGCGCCGTACGAGTCGGGCACCGGCCGGCCCGGCGCGGCACAGGCGGGATCGGCCCGCACGAGGAGGGCCGGTCCGGGCCCGCGGGACCGGCCGGCGTCGTTCAGTCCGCGAGGCCCGCCAGATCACGCAGACGGCGTGCCTGCGCGGCGCGCTCGGCGGTGCGCTGGTCCTCGTAGGTGCGCGACGGGGCCCCACGGAGCAGCGCCTTGGTCTCGATCACCGCGTCACGCGGCGCGGCAAGCAGAGCGCCGGCCAGGTCACGTACCGAAGCGTCGAGTTCCTCGGCGGCCACGGCGAGGTTGGCGAGTCCGATCCGCTCCGCCTCGTCGGCGTGGACGAAGCGGCCCGTGGCGCAGATCTCCAGCGCACGGGCGTAGCCCACCAGCGAGACGAGGGGGTGCGTCCCCGTGAGATCGGGGACCAGGCCCAGGCTGGTCTCGCGCATGGCGAACTGCACGTCCTGCGAGACGACCCGCAGGTCGCAGGCGAGGGCGAGCTGGAATCCGGCACCGATCGCATGCCCCTGGACGGCGGCGATGGACACGATGTCGTTACGGCGCCACCAGGTGAAGGCCTCCTGGTACTCGGCGATGACGGCGTCGAGCTCGGCGTCCGAGCCGCGTGCCAGATCGATGAACGACGGCTCGCCGTCGAAACCCTCCGGCGTGAAGGCCTGTCGGTCCAGCCCCGCGGAGAAGGACTTTCCCTCGCCGCGCAGCACAACCACCCGCACGGTACCCGGCAGCGACCGCCCGGCCTCGGCCAACGCCCGCCAGAGAGCGGGGGACTGGGCATTGCGCTTGGCCGGGTTGGTGAGTGTCACCGTGGCCACCGCGTCTTCGACGGTGAGCCGTACGCCGTCCTTGTCGAGCACAGAGTCCAGCGAAGTCATGGGGCGCCTCCGGTTCCGGTGCGGTCAGTGCAGCGAACATCAAGTGACTGCACAGTAACCACCCGGCCGACCGCGGGGTCGGCCGGGTGGCCGACACCGGAGACCGGCAGGCCTCAGACGACGCTCGGGGACTCGGGCGTCAGGTCGAAGCCGCCTTCTTGCCTCGCGTCGCCCCGCCGCGTCCACGCAGCGTGACTCCGGACTCGCTGAGCATCCGGTGGACGAATCCATACGAGCGGCCGGTCTCCTCGGCCAACGCCCGGATGCTCGCACCGGAGTCGTACTTCTTCTTCAGGTCTGCCGCGAGCTTGTCGCGCGCGGCGCCGGTCACCCGGCTGCCCTTCTTCAGAGTCTCGGCCACCCGTGCCTCCTCATGGGAAGTGCGCTCTGGACTCTCATGATCACCCCTACCGGGCTTCATGGCCACCCATTCGACAAGGTCCGTACGACGAGCTTCGACCGGGGTACGCACCGGAGCGCTGCCGGAATGCGACATTCCGGCGGCGCTCCCCCGGCCCCTCCAATGCTCCGGAGGCTGAAATTCCAGGTCAGGGGCATCCCCGCCGGCACCGTTGGGCCACCCGGGTGGCGGACCGTTTCGGCCGACCGCCACGCCGCGGTACGAGACGCACTCACTCAGATGAAGGATCACGCGTGAGCCGAATGATCTATACGGAGTGGATCAGTCCGGTTGGATCTTTCCGGACGGAATACCCGGTCGGGGCCCCGACCGGCTCCCGGGACCGTGCCACCGCCCCCGTGGGGCCGGCACCGGCGCGATCCCACGGCCGCACGGGACGGGCTCCGCGGACCGGAAGCGACCGGGTCCCTCGGACCCGGCTTCACGGACCCGGCCCCGCGGCTCTGCCGCACGGGCCCGATCACATGCTCGGCCCCGTGGGCCCGGCTTCACGGGCCTGGCTCCGACCGGGCTTCTCGACGGGCGTTCCCGGGACCCGAACCCGTAGCGCCGGGTGACAGCCGGACCGAGGGCCTGGGGGGGACGGCGACGGCTTCACCGGCTCCATGGCGGTCATCGTCACGCTGGTGCCGTGGGACGACCGGGCGTACGGCCCCGTGTCCGGCGGCCGGCCGCCGGACACGGGTGACGGTCCGGGCTCAGGCCAGGGCGACGAGATCCGCGTAGTCCGCGCCCCACAGGTCCTCGACCCCGTCCGGCAGCAGGATGATCCGCTCCGGCTGCAGGGCCTCGACGGCGCCCTCGTCGTGGGTCACCAGGACGACGGCGCCCTTGTACGTGCGCAGGGCCCCGAGGATCTCCTCGCGGCTGGCCGGGTCGAGGTTGTTCGTCGGCTCGTCGAGCAGCAGGACGTTCGCCGAGGAGACCACCAGCGTGGCCAGCGCCAGCCGTGTCTTCTCCCCGCCGGAGAGCACCCCGGCCGGCTTGTCGACGTCGTCGCCGGAGAACAGGAAGGATCCCAGCACCTTGCGGACCTCCACGAGGTCCAGATCGGGGGCGGCCGAGCGCATGTTCTCCAGGACCGTGCGGTCCGGGTCGAGCGTCTCGTGCTCCTGGGCGTAGTAGCCCAGCTTCAGCCCGTGGCCCTCCAGGACTTCGCCGGTGTCGGGCTTCTCCACGCCGCCGAGCAGCCGCAGCAGAGTGGTCTTGCCGGCGCCGTTGAGGCCGAGGACCACCACGCGGGAGCCCTTGTCGATGGCCAGATCGACATCGGTGAAGATCTCCAGCGAGCCATAGGACTTGGACAGCCCCTCGGCCGTCAGCGGGGTCTTCCCGCAGGGCGCCGGTTCGGGGAAGCGCAGCTTCGCGACCTTGTCGGAGAGGCGCACGTCCTCCAGTCCGGCCAGCAGCCGCTCGGCGCGGCGGGCCATGTTCTGCGCGGCGACGGTCTTGGTGGCCTTGGCGCGCATCTTGTCGGCCTGGGCGTTGAGCGCGGCTGCCTTCTTCTCCGCGTTCTGGCGCTCCCGCTTGCGGCGCTTCTCGTCGGCCTCGCGCTGCTGCTGGTAGAGCCTCCAGCCCATGTTGTAGATGTCGATCGAGGAGCGGTTGGCGTCCAGGTAGAAGACCTTGTTGACGACGGTCTCCACGAGGTCGACGTCGTGGGAGATGACCACGAAGCCGCCGCGGTAGGTCTTCAGGTACTCGCGCAGCCACACGACCGAGTCGGCGTCGAGGTGGTTCGTCGGCTCGTCGAGCAGGAGCGTGTCGGCGTCCGAGAACAGGATCCGGGCGAGCTCGACGCGGCGGCGCTGGCCGCCGGAGAGGGTGTGCAGCGGTTGGCCGAGGACCCGGTCGGGCAGGTTGAGCGCGGCGGCGATGGTGGCGGCCTCGGACTCGGCGGCGTACCCCCCCTTGGTCAGGAACTCGGTCTCCTGGCGCTCGTACTGCTTGAGCGCCTTCTCGCGGGTGGTGCCCTTGCCCGTGGCGATGCGGTGCTCGTTCTCGCGCATCTTTCGGATCAGGACGTCGAGGCCGCGGGCGGAGAGGATGCGGTCCCGGGCGAACACCTCCAGGTCGCCGGTGCGCGGGTCCTGGGGCAGATAGCCGACCTGGCCCGAACGGGCGATCTGGCCTGCGGCGGGGATTCCCTCGCCGGCGAGGCACTTGGTGAGGGTCGTCTTGCCCGCCCCGTTGCGGCCGACCAGGCCGATGCGGTCGCCCTTGGCGATGCGGAAGGTGGCGGACTCGATGAGGACGCGGGCGCCGGCGCGCAGCTCGACGCCGGAAGCGGTGATCACGGGAAGACTCCAGGACGGATGGACGGCGGAAGGACGACGGGCGCGCGAAGGCTTCTACGCCGTCTGATCCATGAGGAGAATTGCCATGCGGGCCAGTCTACCGGGACCGGGCAACCGGATTTCCGTGGCGCCCGCCACGGCTCCGGGGGCACCCGGGGCGGGCGCGGCGGCGAGTGCCCGACCGGGGCGGGACGGGCGGGCCGCCGTTGTCGGAACGGGCGGGACGGCCCCCGTGGTGAACGCCGGGACGGACGGCGCACCCGGTTCGGGGCGATCGGCGTGCCGTTCGCCCCGGCGTGCGTCGTGGCGCACGAGTACGGTCCCACCACATCCAGAACCAATGGCCCGTGATCCGGAGGGCAGCGTCCGGAGCTTCGGCACCTACCGGCCGGGGCCGGGAGGTGCTGAGGCCCGCCGCGGGCCGCGTCCGTCCCCGGGGTGCCGCGCCCCGGGGGTGCGCCCCGGTCCCGCCAGGTCAGGCGCCCCCGGTGTGCACCTGGAAGGCCGCCCGCCGCACGGCCTTCGCCAGGGCCGGGTCCGGGTGCGCGGCCGCGAGGGCGACCAGGACCTGCACGGTGCGCGGATGGCCCACGGCCCGGATCTCGTCGAGCAGGGCGGGGACGGTGCCCTGCACCGCCGAGTCCAGATGGCGTACCAGCAGGGCGCTCTCGCCGTGGTCCGCGACAGCGGCGGCGGTGTCCACCCAGAGCCAGGTCGCCTCCTCGCGCGTGAGCACCTCGGCGGCGTCCTCGGGGTCGCCGCCCTCGTACTCGGCGAGCCACAGCAGGGCGTACGGGCGCAGTGAGGGCTCCTCGGCCGCGGCTCGGACATCGGCCTCGGCGGCCGCACCGACGACGCGCAGGGCTTCGAACGCCAGTCCGCGCAACAGGGCGTCCTCGCCACGGGCGGCGGCGACGAGTTCGGTGACCGCGCTGGAGACGGTACGGGCGGCGAGCCAGGCCCGGTACTCGGCGCGGGCGGGCCCGGGGCTGAGGCGGGCGCAGCCCCGGAGCATCTCCTCGGCGGACTGCTCGATGTGGCCCGCCGGGCTCTGCGCGGCGACGCAGATCTGCTCGAGCTTGACCCACACCGCCCAGTTGCCGAGCGGGGTGAGGGTGGCGTGGCCGTCGCCGAGGGTCAGTGCGCCGACGGCCGCCAGGCCCTCCAGGGCCCAGTCGAGCAGTGCGGGGAGAACGGCCTCCGGCGGTTCGGCGAGGGCCGGGGCCGCCGCGGCGGCGGGGGCGGGCTCGGGATCGGGCCCGTAGGGCACCTCGCAGCGCTCCTCGCGCAGTTCCGCCACCCGCTGCTGGAGCAGGTCGAGCAGGGCCGGCAGGAGCACGGGCCCGGCGGAGAGCTGGAGGAGGGAGAGGACCTGGGGGACGGCCTCCACCACCTCGGCGACGGCGGCGGGCGCCGTGTCGTCGGGGGCGGGGTGGACGAGGGGCCAGGCGTCGAACAGGGCGACCCAGCCGCGCAGGACGGCGGTGTCGTCGCGGTCCCAGGCGTTCAGCCGCCAGCCGGGGCGTGCCGTGCCGCCGTGCAGTTCCACGAGCCCGGCGAGCCGGGCGCGGTCCCAGCCCGCGTGGACCTGTCCCGGTGTCAGCCGCAGGTCCGCGGCGGCCCGTTCCCGCTCGGCGGCGCTGCCCTCGGCGTGGTGGGCTGCCGCCCAGCGGGCGATGCGCACCGCGTCGGAGAGGACCCCGCGTGCCTGGCCGGCCAGCTCCGCGGTCGGCGGCGTGCCCTCGGGCGGGCGCGGAGCGGGTCGCGTGCGCCTGTTCGTCACGGCGCGGCGGGCCGTGGTGGTGGGCCGTGGGCGGACAAGACGGAGCCTGGAGTCGCGCAGGTTACGGGACGTCACGGGGAGCAGTCTCCCCGCTGTCGGCCCGAAAGCCCAATCGGAAGGGGGGAACACGTGCCGAGGGGGCGTCAGGGGGCCTGTCGAGCGGCGGTCGCGGGCCCCCCGCGGGTCCCGGACGGGGCCGGCCGGTCACAGCACTAGATCAGCGGGGTGAGGAAGCGCCGGAGGGCTTCCTCGTAGCGGGCCGGGTCGGCGTTCCACATGGCCGCGTGCGGGGCGTGCGCCACGGTCTGCAGACTGACCAGATCGGGCCGTCGGGCCGCCAGTTCCCGGGACGGGCCCCACGGGGCGATGGTGTCGTCAGGGCCGTGGAAGATCAGGGTGGGTACGCGCAGTGCGTCCGGGTCGGCGGCCGCCCTCAGCCGGTCGCCGTGGAGTCCCGTGCGCCCCTGTGCCGCGCGTACCGCGAGCGGCAGCAGGGCGGTCGGCATGCGGCGGGCCGCGGCGAGGGACCGAAGCGTGGTCTCCCAGTCCAGGACCGGGGAGTCCAGGACGAGTCCGGCGATCCGCTCGCGAAGCGCGGAGTTGGCGGCGGCGTGCAGGGCCATGGACGCGCCGGTGGACCAGCCGTGCAGGATGACCCGGTCGGCGCCGCCGCGGACCGCGAAGCGCACGGCCGCGTCGAGGTCGCGCCATTCGGAGTCGCCGAGGTGCCCGAGGCCGTCGGGGGACGCGGGAGCGCCGGGGTCGCCGCGGTAGGCGGGCGCCAGTACCGGCAGGCGCTGCTCGGTGAGGAACGGCATGAGGTTCATCGTGAGTTCGCGCGTGGTGCCGAGGCCGTGCACCACGATGACCCAGGTCGAGCGCGGTCCGGGGACGAACCAGCCGGGCAGGGACCCGAGTTCGCCGGGGATGTCCACGTCCTCGTGGTCGATGCCGAGCGCGCTGTCCGGGTCGCCGACGTGCAGCTGGGGGGTGAGCCGCACCTTGGTGCCGGGGTCGAGGCTGCCGCGCTCGACCCGCTCCAGCCGGCGGACGACCGTGTCCGCCGCGTGCGGCACCTGGTCCAGGACGGGGCCCGCGAGGGCGTGCACGTCGTGCCCGCAGAGCCCGTACGTGCCGGGGCGCAGGGAGACGAGGCTGCGGGTGAGGGTGATCCGGCCCGGCCCGGTGGCGTGCACGGTGAGCCGTCCTTCACCGGGCAGGGGCCGTCCCGTGGGGGCCTTCAGCGCGGCGTCGCTGGCGTAGCGGCCCGCGGCGAACGCGGCCGCGCCGAGACCGATGAGGGTGGTGACGGCCGCTGCCGTCGCTGTTGCCGGGCGCACCGTTCCAGTGTGGTGAGGTCCGTGCCGGGGTGCCAGTGGACCGGGCGGCGGGAGTGACGTCAGCGGGACTGGCCGTAGTCGCGGAGCTTCTCGGCGACGTCCCGGAGCTGCGGCTCGGAGAGCAGGGTGGGGGTGTGACCGGGGACGGAGCCGGCGGTGAGCCAGAGGCGGCACATCCACTCCAGCTGGGCGGTGCGGTCGAAGGCCTGGTCCAGCGAGGATCCGTAGGTGACCGTTCCGTGGTTGCGGAGCAGGCAGCCGGTGCGGCCCTCCAGGGCGCGGAGCATGTACGCCGCCAGCTCGCCGGTGCCGTACAGGGCGTAGGGGGCGACGCGGACGGGGCCCCCGAGGGCCGCCGCCATGTAGTGGATCAGCGGCAGCTCGTCGACGAGGGTGGAGACGGCGGTGGCGTGTACGGCGTGCGTGTGGACGACGGCCACCGCGTCGGTGGTGCGGTGGATCGCGAGATGCATCGGGAGCTCGCTGGTGGGCGTGAGCTCCCCGAGGACCTGTCGGCCGTCGAGGCGGACACCGACGGCGTCCGCCGGGGTGAGCCGGTCGTAGTGCACCCCGCTGGGGGTGACCAGCACGATGTCCCCGGCGCGGCCGGGGACGCGTACGGAGACGTTCCCCGAGGTTCCCACGACCAGGCCGTCCGTGACGGTTCTGCGTGCGGTGGCCACGAGGTCCGACCAGGCCCGGGCTATCGCCTCCGGCTCCTCGCCCTCCGGCTGTCCGTCCGGCTGCCCCTGTTCCGTCATAGGGCCGATCGTGTCAGCCCGGACCGGTGGGGGCGACGGCGGGCCGGTGCCGGGCGCCCGTCGCCGCACCCCGATGGCCGGGCGCGGCGACGGGCGCGGCGTCGGAAAGTCCGGAGTGACCGGAATCTCTTCTGGTGTTCATCCAGGCGACGGAATCTGATCACGCAGCGACCATGGTGCGACCATCTGAGAGAGGCTGAGGCCCGAAATTTGGCTGATTCCGATCGGTACGACCCGGCTCCGCGCACTTCCGGGGCGCCGCCGCGGACACAAGCGGAGGAGCCTCACCCCACTTGCGGACACTCCGAAGCCCGCCCCAGTTCACCTTCCGTTCACCCGGCAACCCTACGTTCGCCCGAGCCACTGACATCTGAACGATTGCCTGGGTACCCGGTAAATGGAGCACATCACCCTGCTGCTCGCGATTGTCGTCGTGACAGCACTCGTGTTCGATTTCACGAACGGCTTCCACGACACCGCCAACGCCATGGCGACGACCATCTCGACGGGTGCGATGAGACCGAAGGCAGCAGTGGCGATGTCCGCCGTGCTGAACCTGGTCGGCGCGTTCCTCTCCGTCGAGGTCGCCAAGACGATCTCGGGCGGCATCATCAACGAAGAGGGCATCCGCACAGAAGTGATCTTCGCCGCGCTCGTCGGCGCGATCCTCTGGAACCTGCTGACCTGGCTGCTGGGCCTCCCGTCCAGCTCCTCGCACGCCCTCTTCGGCGGCCTCATCGGCGCCGCGGTGATGTCGGCCGGCTTCTCGGCCGTCAACGGCGGCACGATCGTCACCAAGGTCCTGATCCCCGCCGTCGCGGCTCCTCTCGTCGCCGGCCTCGCGGCCCTGGTCGCCACCAGGCTGACGTACCGGATCGGTGGCACGACCGAGAACAAGGCCACCTCCAAGGGCTACCGCGCCGGCCAGATCGCCTCCGCCGGCCTGGTGTCCCTCGCCCACGGCACCAACGACGCGCAGAAGACCATGGGCGTCATCACCCTGGCCCTGGTCACCGGAGGCGTCCTCGCCCCCGGCTCGAACCCCCCGATGTGGGTCATCGTCTCCGCCGGTGTCGCGATCGCGCTCGGTACCTACCTCGGCGGCTGGCGCATCATCCGCACGATGGGCAAGGGCCTGACCGACCTCCAGCCGCAGCAGGGCTTCGCCGCCCAGACCAGCGCCGCGACGGTCATCCTGGCCTCCTCGAACCTCGGCTTCTCGCTCTCCACCACCCAGTCCTGCTCGGGTGCCGTGATGGGCGCGGGTCTCGGCCGCAGGGGCGGTGTGGTCCGCTGGTCCACCGCGACCCGGATGTTCGTCGCCTGGGGTCTGACCCTGCCCGCCGCCGGCCTGGTCGCCGCGGCCGCGGAGTTCCTGACCAAGCAGGGCACCTGGGGCATCGCCGCCGTGGCCGTGCTGCTCGTCGCCGGCTCCGGGGCCATCTGGGTGATCTCGCGCCGCAAGCCGGTCGACCACACCAACGTCACGGACGACGAGATCGAGCCCGCGGGAGTCGTCACCACCGCCATCGCGGCCGTCACCCCGCCCCCGGCCGGTGTCGTAGGGAACTCGGTGACCGAGCCCGAGGCGCCGAAGGCCACCATCCCGGCCCAGACCTCCGAGTCCGCTCCGGCACCCGCCGCCACGGTGTAAGGAAAGAACAGCATGAAGATCGACTGGGCAGCTCTGGGCTCCGTCTTCGGCGTGAGCCTCGTCGTGACCGTCGCCCTGGTGGGCCTGTTCACCCTGGGCGTCGCGGGTCTCTCCAAGCAGGAGGCCGCGGCAGCGCAGGGAGGCTCCGCCGGCCTCGCCCGCACGGGTGCGTACACCTGCTTCGCGCTCTGCGCGGCGGCGGTGGCCTTCGGGATCTATCTGATCGTGGTCTGACCGCCGTACGGCACCTCCTCGCACAGGGGCCGGGCGCACCTCCGGGTGGGCCCGGCCCCTGTCGTGTGCGCGCCCGCACCCGCCCCATGTGGGCCTCGGCACACTGTCCCGTCGCAGGTCAAGGGCGAGTTGACGGGCGTTCGGGGACCGTGGTGGACTTCCGGGGCCATTTACGGCGGCAGAAGAGGAAGCCGGTGCGAATCCGGCGCGGTCCCGCCACTGTCACGGGTGCGCTCCCCCTCACGGAGCGTCCCGGAGCCAGGAACTCTCTCCCGCCGGTCACGTCGAGCCAGGGCGCGGACCCTGAGTGAGGACGAACATGCCTGCCGAACCGGGGGGGCCGGGCGCGCCGCGCCCGGACATCACGTTCGCGTACGGCGCCGCGGCCGGGCTGGCCGGCGACCTGCTCCTCGGCGATCCACGCCGCGGGCACCCGGTCGCCGCCTTCGGCCGGGCCGCCGCCGCTCTCGAACGGAGACTCTGGCGCGACCACCGCGGCTGGGGCGCCCTGCACACCGCGGTGTGCGCCGGGGGCGCGATCGCCGCGGGCGCGCTGGCCGCCGCCTCCGCACGCCGGTCGCGCGGCGCCGCCGTCGCCCTGACCGCGGCCGCCACCTGGGCCGTCGTCGGCGGCACCTCGCTGGGCCTGGAGGCGCGGGCGATCGGCGGGGCGCTGGCGGCCGGGGACATCGAGGTCGCCAGGGAGCGGCTGCCGCGTCTGTGCGGGCGCGACCCGCAGGCGCTGGACGGCGCCGGCATCGCCCGCGCCGTCGTGGAGTCCGTCGCCGAGAACACCTCGGACGCCGTCGTGGGCGCGCTCGTCTGGGGCGCGGTCGGCGGGGTGCCGGGCCTCGTCGGGTTCCGCGCCGTCAACACCCTGGACGCGATGGTCGGCCACAAGTCCCCGCGCTACCGGCGGTACGGCTGGGCCTCCGCCCGGCTCGACGACCTCGCGGGCTGGCCCGGGGCCCGGCTCACCGCGGCGCTGGCGACCGCCGCGGGCGGCGACCCGCGCGGCGCCGCCCGCGCCTGGCGCCGGGACGCCGCGAAGCACCCGAGCCCCAACGCCGGTCCCGTGGAGGCCGCGTTCGCCGGAGCCCTCGGCGTACGGCTCGGCGGGACGCTCTCGTACGGCGGCCGGGTCGAGCACCGGCCCGTGCTCAACGGCGCCGGCGGCCGGGCCGTCGAGGTCGCGGACATCGAACGGGCGGTACGGCTCTCGCGGCGCGTGGGGGTGCTGGCGCTCGCGGTGTGCGCGGGCGGGCGCCTCGCGGCCGGGGCCCTGGGGCGGAGGCGCACATGAGTTTCCTGAGTCAACCTCTATGCCGCCATCCGCGTCTCCGCGGTCGTGTTGATCTTGCTGTTGGATTGGTGGATCACGGGGTCATAGCAGGTGCCGTCGCGCCAGCAGGCCCACATCACGCGGAGCCATGCTCGGGCCAGGATGCGGATCGCGTGGGGGTGTCGCTTCTTGCGCGCCCTGGCGTCGTTGTAGATCTTGGCGGCCCAGTCGCTGCCGTGGCGGCTGTTGTCGGCGAAGGTCGTCAGCGCGAGTCGAGCTCTTCGGTTGGTCGCGAAGCGGAAGGAGAGTGTGCGGGCCTTGCCCGAGGCCCGGGTGACCGGGACGACGCCAGCTTCGGCGACGAGTTGTTCGCAGGTCTGGGCGCGTTCCAGGATCGGGCCGATCTCGCCGATGATCTGCCCGAGGCTGACCTTGCCGATGCGCGGCATGGTGGCGAAAAGCGGTGCGTAGGGATGGGTTGCGGCTGCTTCGGCGATGGACTTGTCCAAGACACGGATCGTCGCGCGTATGCCCTGCACCAGCTGCACCTGGACTCGGACGAGCTGTCCGGCGACCTGTTCGCTGAGGCGGGAGGCGGCCTTCGGGGCCAAGCGCAGGCGTTCGATCAGGACGCTGCCGGGCTTCTTCCCGGAGTATCCGTGGCGCTTGCACCAGGCTTCGAGACGTCCGGCGGTGAGCCTGGCGGCGGAGGCCGGGGTGGGGTAGCGCTCCAGGAAGGCCATGGCGATGTCGCTGTCGAGTTCGTAGAAGACGGCCTTGCCCCCGGGCCAGTGCTCGTCCAGCAGGGCGGCGAGCTGGTTGACGGCGGCGACCTTGGCCTCGATGTGGTCGGCACGCTGCCGGGTGAGGGCCTGGAGGTCGAGGGTGGCCTGCTCGGTGGGTTCCAGTCTGGGCAGCATGTGCCCGTCGGTGCGCAGGTAGTCGGCGAGTTTCATGCTGTCGCCGGCGTCGGTCTTGGCCTTGGAGGCGCCCCAGCGTGCCCGCATGGCGTGGAAGGCGTTGGGGTGCACCGGCACGATGGGGTGTCCGGCGGCAAGGAGGCGGTCGACGGCCAGGCCGCGGGTGGTCTCGATCGCTACGGGCAGGTCTGCCGGAGCACCGTGTTTGCGCAGCCTCGCCAGAGTCTTGGTGAACCCCTCCTCGGTGTGGGCGAGTTCCCACCGGTCGATGCGTTTTCCGGCGTCGTCCATGACGGTCACGTCATGGGTCTCGGTCGCCCAGTCCCACCCGATGAACACGAAGGTCGTACTCCTGTGCCTGTGACGGAGCACCTGCCCGGTGATGAGGTCGTCTGCCGGGAGCTCATTAATCGGCCCTCTGCGGGGCGTGTCCCTGAAGCCGATCAGACGGCCTCGGCCCGGCGGGGCTGGCGTAACTCATGTTGGCCGTCGAGCAGCTCGCGACACTGGCCATGCACCCACCGGGACCGAGAGGTCACAACCCTACCGAAGAGGGCTGCAGAAAGGATGGTCCTCTAATGAGCGGGGGCGGGCTGCTGGTCGCCGGCACCACCTCGGACGCCGGAAAGAGCGTCGTCACGGCGGGGATCTGCCGTTGGCTGGTGCGCCGGGGCGTGAAGGTCGCGCCCTTCAAGGGGCAGAACATGTCCCTCAACTCCTTCGTCACCCGCGAGGGCGCCGAGATCGGCCGGGCGCAGGCCATGCAGGCGCAGGCCGCACGGGTGGAACCCACGGCCCTGATGAACCCGGTGCTGTTGAAGCCCGGCGGCGACCGGTCCAGCCAGGTCGTGCTGATGGGCCGGCCCGTGGGCGAGCTGAGCGCTCGCGGCTACCACGGAGGGCGCCAGAAGGCGCTGTTCGAGCCGGTGATGGACTGCCTGGACGAGTTGCGGAGCACGTACGACGCGGTGATCTGCGAGGGCGCGGGCAGCCCCGCGGAGATCAATCTCCGACGCACGGACATCGTCAACATGGGCATCGCCCGCGCCGCGCGCCTCCCGGTGCTGGTCGTGGGAGACATCGACCGGGGTGGGGTCTTCGCCCAGTTCTTCGGCACGACCGCGCTGCTGACCCCGGAGGACCAGGAGCTGATCGCCGGATACCTCGTCAACAAGTTCCGCGGCGACGTCACGCTGCTCGAGCCGGGGCTGGAGATGCTCCACGGACTCACCGGGCGGCGCACCTTCGGCGTGCTGCCGTACGCGCACGGGCTCGGTATCGACGAGGAGGACGGACTGCGGGTGTCGCTGCGCGGCACCGTGCGCGAGTCGGTGGTGGCGCCGCCGGTCGGCGAGGACGTGCTGCGCGTGGCCGTGTGCGCCGTGCCGCTGATGTCCAACTTCACCGACGTGGACGCGCTGGCCGCCGAGCCGGGAGTGGTCGTGCGCTTCGTCGACCGCCCCGAGGAACTGGCCGATGCCGACCTGGTGATCGTGCCCGGTACCCGCGGCACCGTGCGCGCCCTGGAATGGCTGCGCGAGCGCGGTCTCGCCGGCGCGCTCGCCCGGCGGGCGACGGAGGGCCGGCCCGTGCTCGGCATCTGCGGCGGCTTCCAGGTGCTCGGCGAGCACATCGACGACGAGGTCGAGTCGCGGGCCGGAGCCGTGCCGGGCCTCGGACTGCTGCCGGTCCGGGTGCGCTTCGCCGTGGAGAAGACGCTCGCCCGCCCGTCCGGTGAGGCGCTGGGGCAGCCGGTCGAGGGCTACGAGATCCATCACGGCGTCGCCGAGGTGCTCGACGGCGAGCCGTTCCTCGACGGCTGCCGGGTCGGTGAGGTGTGGGGCACCCACTGGCACGGATCGCTGGAGAGCGACGGATTCCGCCGGGCGTTCCTGCGCGCCGTCGCCGCGGCGTCGGGCCGCCGCTTCGTCCCCGCCCCGGACACCTCCTTCGCCGACCTGCGCGAGGCACAGCTCGACCGCCTCGGCGACCTCGTCGAGGAGCACGCGGACACGGACGCGCTCCTCCGTCTCATCGAGGGCGGCGCGCCCTCGGGTCTGCCGTTCATCCCGCCGGGCGCCCCCGACCTCCCCGGTGCGCCCGCCGCCGGAACCCCTGGAGCCGCACAGTGAGCAACGCACCCCACTACCCCTTCACGGCGGTCGTCGGCATGGACGACCTGCGGCTGGCCCTGCTGCTGAACGCGGTCAGCCCCGCCGTCGGCGGAGTGCTCGTACGCGGGGAGAAGGGCACCGCCAAGTCGACGGCCGTGCGCGCCCTCGCCGCGCTGATGCCCGATGTCGACGTGGTCGCGGGCTGCCGGTTCTCCTGCTCGCCCGGGGCGCCGGACCCGGGCTGCCCGGACGGGCCGCACGAGGCCGCGCCCGCCGCGGCACGCCCGGCCAGGATGGTCGAACTGCCCGTCGGTGCCTCGGAGGACCGGCTCGTCGGCGCGCTCGACATCGAGCGGGCCCTCGCGGACGGGGTGAAGGCGTTCGAGCCCGGTCTGCTCGCCGACGCCCACCGGGGCGTGCTGTACGTCGACGAGGTCAATCTGCTCCACGACCATCTGGTCGACCTGCTGCTGGACGCGGCCGCGATGGGCGCCTCCTACGTCGAGCGCGAGGGTGTGTCCGTACGGCACGCCGCGCGGTTCCTGCTCGTCGGCACGATGAATCCCGAAGAGGGGGAGCTGCGGCCCCAGTTGCTCGACCGCTTCGGGCTGACCGTGGAGGTCGCCGCGTCGCGGGATCCGGAGCAGCGGGTGGAGGTCGTCCGGCGCAGGCTCGCCCACGACGACGACCCCGCGGCCTTCGCGGCCCGCTGGGCGGACGAGGAAGCGGCACTGCGGGAGCGCATCGTGACCGCGCGGATCCTGCTGCCCCGGGTGGAGCTCGGGGACGCGGCGCTACGGCAGATCGCCGCCACCTGCGCGGCGTTCGAGGTGGACGGCATGCGCGCCGACATCGTGATGGCCCGCACCGCGACGGCGCTGGCCGCGTGGGCGGGTCGTACGGCCGTGCGCGAGGAGGACGTGCGGCAGGCCGCGCTCCTCGCACTCCCCCACCGGCGCCGGCGCAACCCGTTCGACGCGCCCGGCCTCGACGAGGACAAACTCGACGAGACGCTGGAGCAGTTCGGCGGGGACGACCGGCCGGACCCGGACACCGACCCCGATCCGGACCCCGACACGGATCCGTCCGGCCCGGACGGCGGCCCCGGCGGCGGAGGGGTCCCGCCGCAGGGCCAGGGGCCCGACTCCGCCCCGCCCGCCGGGCAGCCCGAGCCGTCCGAGTCGCCCGCCGGGCAGCCGGAGCCGTCCGAACCCGCCGGACCGCCCGCCGCGAGCACCGGCGCGGGCGAGCGGGCCGCCGAGCGGGCCGCGGAGCCGTTCCGTACGAAGGTGCTCAGCGTGCCCGGCCTCGGCGAGGGCGCCGCGGGGCGCCGCTCCCGGGCCCGTACCGAGCACGGCAGGACCACCGGAGCGCGCCGACCGCGGGGGACGCTGACCAAGCTGCACCTGGCGGCGACGGTGCGGGCGGCGGCGCCGCACCAGCGGGCCCGAGGCCGCTCCGGACCGGGCCTCGTGGTCCGCCGGGACGATCTGCGGCAGGCCGCCCGCGAGGGCCGCGAGGGCAATCTCGTGCTCTTCGTCGTGGACGCCTCCGGCTCCATGGCGGCCCGCAGGCGCATGAGTTCCGTGAAGGGCGCGGTGCTGTCGCTGCTGCTGGACGCCTACCAGCGCCGGGACAAGGTCGGACTGGTCACCTTCCGGGGCACCGGCGCCGAGGTGGCGCTGCCGCCGACCTCGTCCGTGGACGCCGCCGCCGCACGGCTGGAGGAGCTGCCGACGGGCGGCCGGACACCGCTGGCCGCCGGGCTGCTGAAGGCCCATGACGTCCTGCGGGTGGAGCGGCTGCGCGACCCCTCGCGGCGGCCGCTGCTGGTGGTCGTGACCGACGGACGGGCGACCGGTGCGCGCGGTGGCGACGCCCTGGCGCTCGCGGGGCGCGCGGCCCGGCTGCACTCCGCCGAGGGCACGGCCTCGGTGGTCGTGGACTGCGAGGCGGGCCCGGTGCGACTCGGCCTGGCCGGGAACCTCGCCCGTGACCTCGGCGGCACCGCCGTCACCCTGGACGAGCTGCGCGCCGACAGCATCGCCGGGCTGGTCCGGGACGTACGGGCGGCGACGACGGGAACCGACAGCACGGTCCGCAACAGGAGGGCAGCGTAGTGCCGCAGGGAAAGCCGGACGTGGTTCCGGACGACGGTCTCACCACCCGCCAGCGCCGCAACCGACCGCTGGTGATGGTGCACACGGGAATCGGCAAGGGGAAGTCCACGGCCGCCTTCGGGATGGCGCTGCGCGCCTGGAACCAGGGCTGGCCGGTCGGGGTGTTCCAGTTCGTCAAGTCGGCGAAGTGGAAGGTCGGCGAGGAGAACGCCCTCAAGGTCCTCGGCGCGAGCGGCGAGGGCGGCACCGTCCACTGGCACAAGATGGGCGAGGGCTGGTCCTGGATCCAGCGCCCGACGGCCGAGGGCGAGCAGTCCCACGAGGACAAGGCGCGCGAGGGCTGGGAGCAGGTGAAGCGCGATCTGGCCGCCGGGACGTACAAGTTCTACGTGCTCGACGAGTTCGCGTATCTGCTGCACTGGGGCTGGATCGACACGGCCGAGGTGATCGAGGTGCTGCGCGACCGGCCCGGCACCCAGCACGTCGTGATCACCGGCCGCAACGCCCCGCGGGAGCTGCAGGAGTTCGCCGACCTCGTGACCGACATGTCCAAGGTCAGGCATCCGATGGACGCGGGCCAGAAGGGCCAGCGGGGCATCGAGTGGTAGAGCGATCGGCAGGCAGAACGTGGTAGCACGTCTGGTCGTCGCGGCCCCGGCCTCCGGCAGCGGCAAGACCACCGTCGCGACGGGTCTGATGGCGGCCTTCACGGCCGCCGGACTCGCCGTCTCCCCGCACAAGGTGGGTCCCGACTACATCGACCCCGGCTACCACGCGCTCGCCACCGGGCGACCGGGCCGCAACCTCGACGCGTACATGTGCGGCACGGAGCTGGTCGCCCCGCTGTTCTCGCACGGCGCGCACGGCTGCGACCTGGCCGTCGTCGAGGGCGTGATGGGGCTGTACGACGGGGCCGCGGGGGCCGGCGAGCTGGCCTCCACGGCCCAGGTCGCCAAGCTGCTCGGAGCGCCGGTGGTGCTGGTCGTCGACGCGTCCTCGCAGTCGCGGTCGGTGGCGGCGCTGGTGCACGGATTCGCGTCCTGGGACCCCGGGGTGCGGCTCGGCGGGGTGATCCTCAACAAGGTCGCCACCGATCGCCACGAGGCCCTGCTGCGGGAGGCCCTGGAGGAGTCCGGGGTGCCGGTGCTCGGTGTGCTGCGCCGGGCGCCCGCGGTGGCGACGCCGTCGCGGCACCTGGGACTCGTGCCGGTCGCCGAGCGGCGGAGCGAGGCGGTCGACGCGGTCGCGGCGCAGGCCGAGCAGGTACGCGCGGGCTGCGACCTGGAAGCGCTGCTGGCCCTGGCGCGCAGCGCGCCGCCGCTCACCGGGGGCCCCTGGGAGCCCGGGACGGCACTGGGTTCCCCCGCGGTCCGGGCGCGGGACCGGCGGCCCCTCGTCGCCGTGGCCGGGGGCGCCGCGTTCACCTTCTCGTACGCCGAGCACACGGAGCTGCTGACGGCTGCCGGCGCGGAGGTCGTCGCCTTCGACCCGCTGCACGACGAGGATCTGCCCGCCGGGACGGCCGGCCTGGTCATCGGCGGCGGCTTCCCCGAGGTGTACGCGCCGGAGCTGTCCGCCAACTCCCGTCTGCGCAAGGCGGTAGCGGAGCTGGCCCGCTCGGGGGCGCCCGTCGCCGCCGAGTGCGCCGGGCTGCTGTACCTCGCGCGCTCCCTGGACGGCCGGCCCATGTGCGGGGTGCTGGACGCCGACGCGCGGATGTCGGACCGGCTGACACTGGGCTACCGGGACGCCGTGGCGGTGAGCGACAGCGTCCTGGCCCCGGCAGGGACCCGGATGCGCGGCCACGAGTTCCACCGCACCGTCACGGAGCCGGGCGCGGGGGCGGATCCGGCCTGGGGGCTCCGGCAGCCGGAGCCCCGGGTGGAGGGCTTCGTCCGGGGCGGGGTGCACGCGAGCTATGTGCACACGCACTGGGCGGGCGCGCCGGGCGCGGCACGGCGGTTCGCGGAGAGGTGCGCGGCGTGGGACGCGACGGCATAGGCGCCCTGGGGCGTGTTTCGAGAGCAGCGTCGTCCGCCCCCGACCCGACGGGACTCCCGAAACCCGCCCTGGGCTCCGGCGCGTCACTCCGCCAGGCCCGTCACCAGCCAGATGAACGCCGCGCCCGAGACCGTGCACAGCAGGGTCGACCGGGCCGGGTGCGCGTGGTGGGCCTCCGGGAGGATCTCCGCGGCGGCGAGATAGAGCAACGCGCCGCCGAAGAAGCCGAGATAGCTGCCGAGCGCCTCGGGCGGCATGGTGAACAGCAGGGTCGAGGCCGCGCCGACCACCGGGGCGAGGGCAGCGGCGAAGAGCATGGCGACGGCCTTGCGGCGCTCGTTCCCGTACAGGCTGGTGACGGTGTACGTGTTGAACCCGTCGGCGAAGTCGTGGGTGATGACCGCGAGCGCGACGGTGAGCCCCATCCCACCGCCCGCCTGGAAGGCCGCGCCGATGGCGATGCCGTCCATCAGGCTGTGCAGCACCATGGAGGCGGCGGCGGTCATGCCGACCTGCGGTACGCGGTGGTCGTGGGCGCGCCGGCCGCCGTTGTACGCCCCGTGCGCGGCCTGCCGGCCGGCGAGCAACCGCTCCACCACGTGGGCCAGCAGAAAGCCGCCGACGAACAGCAGCACGGCCCGCGGTACGCCGAAGACCTCCTCGCCCGCGGCCGCCATCGCCTCCGGCAGCAGATCGAGTCCGGCGACACCCAGCATCAACCCCCCGGCGAGGCCGAGCACGAGGTGCCGTCGGTCGGTGACGCGCTGCGCCGCCCAGCCGCCGAACAGCGTCATCAGGAACGCGCCGAGCGCGACGAACACCGCCATGGGTTCTTGCTAGCCGATCCCACCGCCACCCTGCCGGGTGCCACGCCATGACCGGCCGCGCGGGCCGGTTCGTCGTCGGTGTCGGGGCACGCAGGGGCGCGTCCGCGGACGAGGTGCTCGCTCTCGTCCGGGAGGCGCTGCGGGAGGCGCGGGCTCCGGCGGGTTCCGTCGTGGCGGTCGCGACGGTGACGGCCAAGGCGCGCGAACCGGGCATCGCGGCCGCGGCGGCCGCGCTCGGCGTCCCGTTGCGGACGTACGCCGCCGCGGAGCTCGCCCGGGTACCGGTGCCGAACCCGTCCGCGGCGGCGGTCGCGGTGGGCACCCCTTCGGTGGCGGAGGCCGCGGCCCTCGCGGACGGGGGAGAACTCGTGGTGGGCAAACGGAAATCCGGAGGTCGGGGGCGACCCGGCGCGGTGACCTGTGCCATCGTGCGGCTTGCGGATACTTCGAGTCCGGGTCCGGTCCCGCCGTGCGTGGAACCGGTGGCGCCGGACATGATCTCGGACGTGAACGACGGCGGACCGGTCGGCCGGCACCGGCGGCATCGCCACCACCGCAAGGAGAACCTGTGACTTCCCCGCCCGCCCTGCTCATCGCCGCGGACGGCGTCCGGAACGACGCCGGAGCCGCGGCACTGCTGGACCTCGTGGAACACCTGGGCAGCCGCCATCCCGGAATCCCCGTCGCGGCCGGCCTCCTCGGCTCCGGCCGGTGGCCGGTCGAAGAGGCCGTCGGCGAACTCGTGGCCGCGGGGACCGACCGGCTGGCCGCCGTCCCCCTCTCGCTGGTACCGGACCGGTGGAGCGAGGGCGCCCTGTCCACGGCGCTGGACGCGGTCCGCGAGGAACAGCCGGGGCTCACGGTGTCCCTGAGCCGCGCCCTCGGCCCCGACCCGGTGGTGCTCGCGCTGCTGGAGCGGCGGCTCGACGAGGCGCTGGGCGGCGGTGCGCGCTCGCCGCGGGACCGCGCCGACGTGACGGTGCTGCTGGTCGCGCCGGGCTCGGCCGACCCGCAGGCCAACGCCGAGGTGCACCGGGCGGCGCGGCTGCTCTGGGAGGGCCGGGGGTACGCCGGGGTGGAGACTGCGTTCGTCTCGACGGCCGCGCCCGACGTGCCGACGGGGCTCGACCGCTGCGTACGGCTCGGGGCACGCCGGATCGTGGTGCTCCCGTACGCCCTGTTCGAGGGCGGCCCGGTCGAACGGGCCCTGCTGCACACCGAGGGCTGGGCCGAGGCGCACCCGGACACGGAGGTGCGGTCGGCCGGAGTGATCGGCGCTGCCGAGGAGTTGGCCGATCTGGTCGTCGAACGCTACCGGGAGGCCGTGGCCTCGCCGGTCCCGGCTCCCGCGGGACGCCCGTGAACGGCGACTTCCACGATCTGCGGCACCACGGTGACGCGGAGGTGCGCGACGGGCGGCTGACCGACCTCGCGGTCAACGTCCGCACCGGTACCCCGCCGGAGTGGCTGCGGGAGCGCATCGCGGCGTCGCTGACGTCCCTCTCCGCCTACCCCGACGGCCGCGCGGCCCGGGCGGCGGTCGCGGCCCGGCACGGGCTGCCGGTGGAGCGGGTGCTGCTGACGGCCGGGGCGGCGGAGGCGTTCGTGCTGATCGCGCGGGCCCTGCGGGTGAGCCGGCCGGTCGTGGTGCACCCCCAGTTCACGGAGCCCGAGGCTGCCCTGCGGGACGCCGGGCACGACGTGGCGCGCGTGGTGCTGCGCGCGGAGGACGGCTTCCGGCTGGACCCTGCGGCCGTGCCCGAGTCCGCGGACCTCGTCGTCGTCGGCAACCCCACCAACCCCACCTCGGTGCTCCATCCGGCCGGCGAGCTGGCCCGGCTCGCCCGGCCGGGGCGGACCCTGGTCGTCGACGAGGCGTTCATGGACGCGGTGCCCGGCGAGCCGGAAGCCCTCGCGCCGCGGACCGACGTACCCGGGCTGGTCGTACTGCGCAGCCTCACCAAGACCTGGGGGCTCGCGGGGCTGCGGATCGGCTACGTCCTCGCCGAGCCCGGGACGGTCGCCCGTCTCGAACGGGCCCAGCCGCTCTGGCCGGTGGGCACCCCCGCGCTCGCGGCCGCCGAGGCGTGCATGTCGCCGCACGCACTCGCGGAGGCGGCGGAGGCGGCGGAGCGGATCGCGGCGGACCGGGCGCATCTGCTCGCCGGTCTCGCGGAGTTCGACGAGGTACGGGCGGTGCCGGGGGCGACGGGCCCGTTCGTCCTCGTCCGCATGGACCGGGCGGACGAGGTACGCGGACGGCTGCGGGCGCTCGGCTTCGCGGCCCGGCGCGGGGACACGTTTCCGGGGCTGGGCCGTGACTGGCTTCGCCTCGCGGTCCGCGACCGCGCCACGACGAACCGTTTCCTCCAGGCCCTGGACCAGGCGCTGACCCTCGTCGGCGCGTAGGCGCCGCGCCTGCGGACGCGGGCGGGTCCGGGCGGGTGGCCACGCCGAGGGCGTGTGAGGCCGTCCGCCTCGCCCCGGGGACCCACCCGAGGCGCGCGGAGGGGGCCACGGACCCGCCGCCCCAACCGGCAGGGCACGACGGCTACGCGCGGCGGCGGGCCAGGACGACCGCGCCGCCGCCGACCGCGAGGAGAACCACCGAGCCCACCGCGAACCACGGAATCGACGCATCCCCGCCCGTCGCCGCCAGGCCGTCCGTCGCGGGCGGCCTCTCCGCTTCCGCGCCGGTCTGGGGCCTGACGTCGGGCGCCGTCGTGGCGGGCGGTTCGTCGACGGGCTCGCCCGACGGGGTCTCGCAGGTCGCCTCCGCGAGCGTCAGCGTGCCGTCGACCTCGGCGACGTTGAGCTTCAACGGGTTGACGGAGACCTTGAGTTCGAGCGCCGTGGCCGCGGCAGTGCGCGAGGTCGTGCCGGTACGGGACAGGTCGAGGGTGACGACCCCGACGCCGGGCACCTCGACCTCGGTCGTGCCGCCCGTCGTGAGCGTGGTCTTCTTCCCGAGGACCGTGACGGAGCCGAGCAGATCGGAACGGGCGAGCGGCTTCCTCCCCACCTCGCAGACCGCCTCGGCCGTGACCTGCCCGACCTCGACGAGGGAGAGCAGCGGCAGCCCCGGCACGTGCACCTCGGCGTGGGCGAGTTCCACACGACCCTCCGCGCCGTCCCGGTCCGCGGTGGCCTTCGCACTCGCCACCTCGGCCCTCAGCACATTGAACGGCCTGCCCTGGTGGACGCCTTCGAGCTGGACGGCCAGCGCGGTCTTCTCGGCGCTCGCGGGCGCCTGGACCTCGTTGAGGGACGTCTTCAGCGGGACCTGGACGCTCTTGTCGAGCAGCGAGACGTCCAGGCCGGTCCGGAGGACGACCGCGCTCGCGCGTCCGTCTCCGCCGCCCGTCGCCCTGGCCGGGGCGGCGAGCGCCACGGGTCCGACGGCCAGCGCGGCGGCGGCCACGGCGGCCGTCGAGCGGCGTACGGGCATGCGGAAGGTGTTGCTCTTCACGGTGGTGGAACCCCCACGGGAGACACGACGTCGCCGCGCGCCCGCGACAGGGACCCGTACGGGGCGGCGGCGACCGGGAACACCGGAATACTTACGCACCGAGAGTGAACCGTCCGACACCTGGGGTGAGTTCACTCCAAAGTGACGTTTCCGCGCCCGCATTCGATTACCGGGGCACGGACGTTCCCCCCGAGTCCCCCACAGGGCGGGCGCGGCGGGCGCACTCCGGCCGGCCGCGGATGACGCGCACCGCGCGGACGGACCGGCACCGAGGATGGTCAACGAGCCGGCGCCGGCCGCGTCACGGTCCGTCAACCTCCGTCAACCTCCGTCAACCGACGACGCGTCCCCGCATGACCACCGTCCGGGGCGCCGCCAGCACCCGTACGTCCGCCCTCGGGTCGCCGTCGTAGACGACCAGGTCCGCCGGGGCGCCTTCCTCCAGGCCCGGCCGGCCGAGCCAGCTCCGTGCGCGCCAGGCGGTCGCGGAAAGCGCGTCCACCGCCGGGATGCCCGCCTTGACCAGCTCGGCGACCTCGGCGGCGACGAGCCCGTGCGGCAGGCTGCCGCCCGCGTCGGTGCCGACGTAGACGGGGATACCCGCGTCCCAGGCCGAGCGGACGGTGTCGTACCGGCGCTCGTGGAGCCGTCGCATATGGTCCGACCAGCGCGGGAACCTGCTCTCGCCGCCGATCGCGAGCTCCGGGAAGGTGGCGATGTTGACCAGCGTCGGGACGATGGCCACGCCGCGCTCGACGAAGAGCGGGATCAGGTCCTCGGTCAGTCCCGTGGCGTGCTCGATGCAGTCGATGCCCGCCTCGACGAGGTCGCGCAGCGAGTCCTCGGCGAAGCAGTGCGCGGTGACCCGGGCGCCGAGGCGGTGCGCCTCGGCGATGGCCTTCTCGACGGCGCCGCGCGGCCAGCAGGCGGTGAGGTCGCCGACCTCACGGTCGATCCAGTCGCCGACGAGCTTGACCCAGCCGTCGCCGCGCCGGGCCTCCCGGGCCACATAGGCGACGAGGTCCTCGGGCTCGATCTCGTGGGCGTAGTTGCGGATGTAGCGGCGGGTGCGGGCGATGTGCCGGCCCGCGCGGATGATCCTCGGGAGGTCCTCGCGGTCGTCGATCCAGCGGGTGTCCGCGGCGGATCCGGCGTCGCGGATCAGGAGGGTGCCCGCGTCGCGGTCGGTCAGCGCCTGCTTCTCGCTGGTCGCCTCGTCCACCGCGCCGTGCCGGTCGAGCCCGACGTGGCAGTGGGCGTCGACCAGGCCGGGGAGCGCCCAGCCCCGGACGGTACGGACGTCCCCGGCGGCCGGGCGCCGGTACGTGACGCGGCCGCCGACCACCCACAGCTCGTCCCGTACGTCGTCCGGCCCGACGAGCACCCGCCCCTTGACATGCAGCACCGCGTGATCGCTCATGACCAGCACTCTACGAGCCCTGTCCTGCCCCCGACCGGGGACATCACCGAACATCCGTCCGGGCGAAGCGGGCACCTCCGTGACCCATCCGTTCCTGGATCCCACCCCGCTGACCGCCGCGCACTGCGCGGCCATCGAGCGACGGGGCGCCGGGCCCCTCTCCACCGAGGCGGACGTGGTGATCACCCAGGGGGAGGCGCCGCTGCCGCTGGAGGGCTGCGTCCGCGCCGGGGCAGGGCCCGGGGCGGACACGCTGAACGCGGTCACGGATGTCGCCGGGGCCCTCCGCGCGGTCACGAAAACCTGACAGAACTAATTCCCCTCGACTTCTTCTCGATCTCACCGAAATATAAAGAGCGCATTATTGGATGAACGCAGGGAGCTGCTTTATCAGGGGCGGCTCCCTGGATTCGTCTGCCCGCTTTTTCGGACCCTAAACGCATGAGTTCCCCCACGATTCCGAGACCGTTCCACGGACGTGACAAGCGTGTGACAGACACCACACAGGTATCCTTATGTCCAATAACTCCCGGGCAAATGCGGAGAGTTCACCCTGGGCTCGCGCCAGGGCGCGCGCCCGCGCGATAACACACGGATCGAGCCCCGCCAACCCCTCTCCCCGATGCAATTTACGAATTTGCTCGGTAAATTCAATCCGCATGACCACCGCATTGAGCATCGACAGCCCGAGCGTGGAGGACGGAGCCGCCATCTGGCGTATCGCCCGCGACTCCGAGGTCCTGGACCTCAACTCCTCGTACAGCTATTTGCTGTGGTGCCGCGATTTCGCCGCGACCTCCGTGGTGGCCCGCGGCCCGGACGGTGAGCCGATCGCCTTCGTCACCGGCTACGTCCGGCCCGAGCGGCCGGACGTGCTGGTGGTCTGGCAGGTCGCCGTCGACGGGGAGCACCGCGGCCGGGGACTGGCCGGCACGCTCCTCGACGCGCTCACCCACCGGGTCGTCCCGCGCGGCGTCCGCGCGGTCGAGACGACCGTCACTCCGGACAACACCGCCTCGGACCGCCTCTTCACCTCGTACGCGGACCGGCACGGCGCGTCACTGGACCGCGAGGTCCTGTTCGACGGCGGGCTCTTCCCCGACGGGGGACACGAGCCCGAGGTGCTGTACCGCATCGGCCCCATCGGCGACTGAGACCGGTGGACCGGCCGATCCCGGACCCACTTTCCGCGCCGGTCCGGCTCCGGCCCGCCCTGCGCGACCGCAAGACCCGCATCCCAGCTCCGTCCGATCCCCATATCAGGAGTGAAACGCTGTGACCATCACCCCGCCCGCCCTGAGTGTCTTCGAGACCCTGGAGTCGGAGGTGCGCAGCTACTGCCGCGGTTGGCCCGCCGTGTTCGACCGCGCGCAGGGCGCACGCCTCACCGACGAGGACGGCCACACCTACCTGGACTTCTTCGCCGGCGCAGGATCACTCAACTACGGCCACAACAACCCCGTGCTGAAACGCGCGCTGCTGGACTACCTGGAGCGCGACGGCATCACCCACGGCCTGGACATGGCGACGACCGCCAAGCGCGCTTTCCTGGAGACCTTCCAGAACGTCGTGCTGCGGCCGCGTGACCTGCCGTACAAGGTGATGTTCCCCGGCCCGACCGGAACCAACGCCGTCGAGGCGGCGCTGAAGCTGGCCCGGAAGGTGAAGGGCCGTGAGGCGATCGTCTCCTTCACCAACGCCTTCCACGGGATGTCGCTCGGCTCCCTGGCCGTGACCGGCAACGCCTTCAAGCGCGCCGGCGCCGGCGTCCCGCTGGTCCACGGCACCCCGATGCCGTTCGACAACTACCTGGACGGCCAGGTCCAGGACTTCCTCTGGTTCGAGCGGCTGCTCGAGGACCAGGGGTCGGGGCTGAACAAGCCCGCCGCGGTCATCGTCGAGACCGTGCAGGGCGAGGGCGGCATCAACGTCGCCGGCGCCGAGTGGCTGCGCGCGCTGGCCGATCTGTGCCGACGTCAGGACATGCTGCTCATCGTCGACGACATCCAGATGGGCTGCGGCCGCACCGGTGCCTTCTTCTCCTTCGAGGAGGCGGGCATCACCCCGGACATCGTCACCCTGTCGAAGTCCATCAGCGGCTACGGCCTGCCCATGTCGCTCTGCCTCTTCAACCCGGAGCTGGACGTCTGGGAGCCGGGCGAGCACAACGGCACGTTCCGCGGCAACAACCCGGCGTTCGTCACGGCGGCCGCCGCGCTCGGCACGTACTGGGCCGACGGGCAGATGGAGAAGCAGACCATCGCCCGCGGCGAGCAGGTCGAGCAGGCCCTCCTGGGCATCTGCGACGAGAACTCAGCCCTCGGCGCCCGGTACCGCGGCCGCGGTCTGGTCTGGGGTGTGGAGTTCACCGACAAGAGCCGTGCTTCGGCGGTCTGCGCCCGGGCGTTCGAGCTCGGTCTGCTGCTCGAGACCTCGGGGCCGGAGAGCGAGGTGGTGAAGCTGCTGCCGCCGCTCACCGTGACGCCCGACGAGCTGGACGAGGGCCTGCGCACACTGGCCCGTGCCGTCCGCGAGACCGCCTGACGCCGCCCCCGCGGCGGCACACCCGTACGGCGAGGAAAAGAAAGGTTCTGAACACACCGTGATCGTCCGATCGCTCAAGGACATCGAGAACACCGACCGGCACGTCAAGTCGAAGTCCGGCACCTGGGAGAGCAAGCGCATCGTGCTCGCCAAGGAGAAGGTCGGCTTCTCCTTCCACGAGACCGTGCTGTACGCGGGTACGGAGACGTCGATGTGGTACGCGAACCACGTCGAGGCCGTGCTCTGCGTGGAGGGCGAGGCGGAGCTGACGAACGACGAGACCGGTGAGGCGCACTGGATCGAGCCCGGCACGATGTACCTGCTGGACGGCCACGAGCGCCACACGCTGCGTCCCAAGACGGACTTCCGCTGCGTCTGCGTCTTCAACCCGGCCGTCACCGGACGGGAGGACCACGACGAGAACGGCGTCTACCCTCCCCCAGAGCCCGAGGCCTGTGGGGACCCCCAGCTCACCGAGGAGGGCTGACCATGACCACCGCGATCACCGATCTCTACCCGACCCGCGGCGCCACGGAGACGGCCGTCCCCCGCCGGGACCCCGTCGTGTGGTCACCGCCCGGCGCGCCGGGCCCGATCTCCGCGGCCGATCTCCAGGGGTTCGAGCACGACGGCTTCCTCGCGATGCCGGAGCTGCTCACCCCGGCCGAGGTGGACGTCTACCGCGCCGAGCTGGACCGGCTGGTCAACGACCCGCTGATCCGCGCCGACGAGCGCTCGATCGTCGAGCCGAAGTCGCAGTCGGTCCGTTCGGTCTTCGAGGTCCACAGGATCAGCGAGATCTTCGAGGCCCTGGTCCGCGACGAGCGCGTCGTGGGCCGCGCCCGGCAGATCCTCGGCTCGGACGTCTACGTCCACCAGTCGCGGATCAACGTCAAGCCGGGCTTCGGGGCCTCGGGCTTCTACTGGCACTCGGACTTCGAGACCTGGCACGCCGAGGACGGGCTGCCGCACATGCGGACCGTGTCGGTGTCGATCGCCCTCACCGAGAACTACGACACCAACGGCGGGCTGATGATCATGCCCGGCTCGCACAAGACCTTCCTCGGCTGCGCCGGTGAGACGCCCAAGGACAACTACAAGAAGTCGCTGCAGATGCAGGACGCCGGCACCCCGTCGGACGAGGCGCTGACCGCGTTCGCCGACCGGCACGGCATCCGGCTGTTCACGGGCAGGGCCGGCTCGGCGACCTGGTTCGACTGCAACGCGATGCACGGTTCCGGGGACAACATCACCCCGTACGCGCGCAGCAACGTCTTCATCGTGTTCAACAGCGTGGAGAACGCCGCGCGGGAGCCGTTCGCGGCACCGGTGCCGCGCCCGACCTTCATCGGGGCGCGGGACTTCACACCGGTGAGGTGAGCTCGGGGCCGGTTCCGGGGGACGCTCCGGAACACGGCGTCGGAGCGCGGTGGCCGCATCTCGGTGCGGGCGCCGTGAGGTGCGGGCAAGGGGCCGGCCGCTCATGCGGCCGGCCCCTTCCCGTGCCCGGGCCGCGGTCAGCCGCCCGGAGCGACCTTCGGACCGGTCCGGAACGCCGGCGCACCCGGTACGCCGGGCCGGGGCGGGAGCGCCGGGTCGTCGGCCCCGCCGGCTCAGCCCGAGAGCACGTCGAGCGCCCGGTCGACGTCCGCCGCCGAGTTGTAGAGGTGGAAGGAGGCCCGCAGATTGCCGGCGCGGGCCGACACGACGATCCCGGCACGGGCCAGCAGGGGCCGGCGCTCGCCGAGTCCGGGCACGGCGACGATGCCCGAGTCACCGGGTACGGGCTCGTGCCCGAACTCCCTCAGGCCCTCCCGGAACCGGGCCGCGAGCGCGGTGTTGTGGGCGTGGACCGTCGCGATGCCGATCTCCTCCAGCAGCGGCAGGGACCGCGCGGCCGCGTGGTAGGCGAGGTACGAGGGCGGCTCGTCGTAGCGCCGGGCCGAACGCGCGAACTCCTCGACGGGCCCGTACGTGCTGCCCTCGGGATCCTCGGCCGCGAACAGCCCCGCGTGCACCGGGACGAGCGATTCCTGGGCCTCCTCGGTGACGGTGAGGAAGGAGGCGCCGCGCGGGCACATCAGGTACTTGAAGCCGCCCGTGACCGTGTAGTCGTACCGTCCGGCGTCCAACGGCAGCCAGCCGGCGGCCTGGCTGGCGTCCAGCAGGACGCGCGCCCCGTGCGCGGCCGCCGCGGCCCGCACCGCGGGCAGGTCGGCGATCCGGCCATCGGCGGACTGCACCGCGGAGAGGGCCACCAGCGTGGTGCCGGGCCCCACCGCCTCGGCGAGCGAGTCGAGCGGGGCGTACCGCACCTTCAGGTCCCGGGTGGTGAACGGGGTGACCATGGAGCTGAACTCCCCCTCGGGGACGAGGACTTCGGCTCCGGCGGGAAGGGAGGCCGCGATCAGCCCCACATGGACGGCGACGGAGCCGCCCAGCGCCACGCGGTCCGCGGACACGCCCGTCAGTCGCGCGAAGGAGGCCCGGGCCGCCTCGACGACCCCGGTGCTGCCCGAGCCCTCCGGGCGGCCGTCGGCGATCTCCTGAGCGAGCCTTCCGACGGCCTCCACCGAGCGCCTCGGCCACAGACCGCAGCTGGAGGTGTTCAGATACGTCGACGTGGGCGCGAACTCGGCGCCTCCCAGGGTGTCCATGTCTCCGTAGCCTACGGCGAGTCCGGGCGCACCGGCTGATCCGTCCCGCGGCCGGCGGTGAGCCCCGCGGCGAGGCGGTCGACGCACGGCGGGAGGCGCGTCGCTCCCGTCGAACGGGAGCGCCGGTACCCGGCGTTCCCGCCCGCGGGCCGCCGGGATCGGGCGTCCGCCCCCCGCCCGCGCGCACGGTCGGTCACCCGGTCACCCTCGTGGAGCCTCCGGATGCCCGTCGACCCGTCGCGGCAGCCCGAGCGGGTTGTCGTCGCGAAGCTCGGGCGGGAGCAGGGCGGAAGGAGCGGACTGGAAGGTGACGGGCCGCAGCCAGCGCTCGATCGCGGTGGCGCCGACCGAGGTGGAGGTGGACGTGGTGGCCGGGTAGGGGCCGCCGTGGTGCTGGGCGGGGGCGACGGCGACGCCGGTCGGCCAGCCGTCGACGAGGACGCGGCCCGCCAGGGCGGTGAGCGAGGCGAGCAGTTCCGCGGCGGGGCCCCCGGCCTCCTCCTCGGAGACGTGCAGCGTGGCCGTGAGATTGCCCGGCAGCCGGGACAGCACGGCCTCGATCTCGTCCGTGCCCTCATAGCGGGCGACGACCGCGACGGGGCCGAAGCACTCCTCCAGGAGCAGGTCGTGCGGTCCCTCCTCGGTCAACCGCCGCGCCGGCACGGTCAGGAAACCCGCGCTGACGCTGTGGTCGCCGCACGCGCCGGGGGTGACGGGCGACTCGACGCCCTCCAGTGCGGCCCGCTCGCCCACGCCCGCGATGAAGGCGTCCCGCATCCGGTGGTCGAGCATGACCCCGGGATCGGTCTCGCTCACCGCGGCGGTCAGGGACTTCAGCAGCCGGTCGCCCGCGTCGCCGGCGGGGGCGAGGACGAATCCGGGCTTGGTGCAGAACTGCCCCTCCCCCAGGGTCATCGAGCCGGCAAGACCCCTGCCGATGGACTCGGCACGCTCCGCGGCCGCGGCCTCGGTGATCACGACCGGGTTGAGGGAGCCGAGTTCCCCGTGGAAGGGGATCGGCACCGGGCGGGCGGCGGCAGCGTCGAAGAGGGCGCGTCCGCCGCGCACCGAACCGGTGAACCCGGCCGCGGCGACCAGCGGATGGCCCACGAGCTCGACGCCCGCCTCGAAGCCGTGCACCAGCACGACGACGTCCTCGGGCAGTCCGGAGCGCCGGGCCGCCGCGCGCAGCAGTGCCGCGCACAGTTCGGAGGTCGCCGGGTGGTCGGGGTGGGCCTTGACGACCACGGGGCAGCCGGCGGCGAGGGCGCTCGCGGTGTCGCCGCCGGGCACGGAGAAGGCGAGGGGGAAGTTGCTCGCCGCGTAGACGGCGACCACGCCGAGAGGGATCTTCCAGCGGCGCAGGTCGGGCCACGGCGGGGTGCGCGCGGGGTCGGCGCGGTCGATGCGGATGTCCAGGAAGGAGCCCTCGTCGACCACGTCCGCGAAGGCCCGCAACTGGGCGGTGGTCCGGGCGAGTTCACCGGTCAACCGGACGGGACCGAGTGCGGTCTCGGCGTCGGCGGCCTCGATGACGTGCCGCCCCGACTCGTCCAGGAGGTCCGCGGTGGTCCGCAGCAGGGCGGCCCTGGCCCCGCGGTCGCCCAGGGCGGCACGGGCGGCCTCCGCGGAGCGCACCGCGCGGTCGACCTCCTCCGCCGTGGCCTCGACCGCAACCTGCTCGCGCGGCTTCCCGGTTCGGGGGTCCACACTCCAGACTGGTGCTGCTCCCACCGCGGCTTCCTTCCCCGAGTTGTTCGGTATTCTGAACAGGGTTCCCGATGATGAATAGTGGGGTCGTCGGTGACTCTATTTCCGGGCGTTCTGCGCGGTCAAGAAGGGTTGAGGACCATGGCGACTGCCGACCAGGGTGGGGCACAGGTCAAATCCGCGGTGCGGACGGTGGAGCTGCTCGAGTACTTCGCGGGCCGCCCCGGAATGCACTCGCTGGCAGCCGTCCAGGAGGCCGTCGGCTATCCGAAGTCCAGCCTGTACATGCTGCTGCGCACCCTCGTCGAGCTCGGCTGGGTGGAGACTGACGCGACCGGCACCCGCTACGGCATCGGCGTACGGGCCCTGCTCGTCGGCACGTCGTACATCGACGGCGACGAGGTCGTCGCGGCGGCGCGCCCCACCCTGGACCGGCTCTCGGACGACACCGCGGAGACCATCCACCTGGCCCGGCTCGACGGTACGAACGTCGTGTACCTCGCCACCCGCCAGTCGCAGCACTATCTGCGGCCGTTCACCCGCGTCGGCCGCCGGCTGCCCGCGCACTCCACCTCGCTCGGCAAGGCGCTGCTCGCGACCCACAGCGACGAACAGGTGCGGAAGATGCTCCCGGAGACGCTGCCCGCGCTCACCGAGCGGACCGTCACCGACCGCGAGCGGTTGATCGAGGAGCTGCGGCAGGTCCGCGAGCAGGGGTACGCCGTGGACCGGGAGGAGAACACGCTGGGCCTGCGCTGCTTCGGCGTGGCCATCCCCTACCGCACCCCGGCCCGCGACGCGATCAGCTGCTCGGTGCCGGTGGCCCGGCTGACCCCCGCGCACGAGCAGACGATCAAGAACGCGCTGTTCGACGCGCGGGACCGGCTGACGCTCGCCACCCGGCGGCTCTGACGACTCCGTCAGGCCGGGCGCCGGGCTCCTGGCACTTCGGTCAGCGCACCGCGTGGAACCCGGGATCGCACCCCGCCGGAGGACCGGCGGAACGTCCTGGCCACAGCCACACGATCACCACACGCAGGACGGGCCGAGAGCGGCGGAGAGGCAGGTACCGGTGAACACCTCGGACCAGTGGACCGAGTCGAGGTCGGAGGGGTCCGGAGAGGCCGCTCCCCACCCCGCCGGTGCGGAAGGCCCCCTTCGCGGGGCTCGGGCGGAGGTCGTCCTCCGTGAGGTCCGACCCTCCGATCTCGACGTCCTCTTCACGCTGATGCAGGACCCCGAGGCCGGGCGCATGGCCGCGTTCACGGCCGAGGACCCGGGCGACCGGGCCCGGTTCGACGCCCACTGGGAGCGGGTCCTGGGCACGGACGACGTCAACCGCACCGTCCTCGTCGACGGCGCAGTGGCGGGGCACGCCGCCGTGTACGGGCCGCCCGGCGAGCGCGAGGTGACCTACTGGATCGACCGCGCCCTGTGGGGGCGGGGTGTCGCCACGGCCGCGCTGAGCGCCCTGCTGCTGACCGTGCCGGAACGGCCGCTGCACGCCCGCGTGGCCGCCGACAACACGGGTTCCCTGCGGGTGCTGGTCAAGTGCGGTTTCACGGTGACCGGGCGGGACAGCGGCTTCGCCCACGCCAGGGGCGAGGAGACCGAGGAACTGCTCCTGCGGCTCGACGGCTGAGGCCGCAGGCGGCCGTCTCCGGGCCGCCGCCGGGTGCCGGGACTCCCGCGGCCCTCACGGCACGCGGGGCCCGGGCGGACCTCCGCGGACCGGCGCCCGGACGAACCCCTGCGTGCGGGAGGACTCCCGGCAGGCGGACCCCGCGCGCCGGGCGGACTCCCCGGGACGGGTCGTCGCGGCTCCTCGCGAGGATGAGGATCCGGTGAGAAAACCGGCCGATCCGGAACGAAGCTCTCCGTACCGCTCGTCCTTCTGCGGGATGAACAAGACGATCAGGCGCGCCGCGGTCTTCAGCCTGCTCCTGGTGTTCGCCCTGCTGCTGCGGGCGACCTGGGTGCAGGGCTACGAGGCCAAGGCCCTCGCGGACGACAAGCACAACCGGCGGAACACCATCGCGCGGTACGCGCAGCCGCTCGGCGACATCGTGGTGGCCGGCTCCCCGGTCACCGGCTCGCAGCGGACGGAGGGAGGCGATCTGGCGTACGAGCGCACCTACGCGGACGGCGCGCTGTACGCACCCGTCACCGGCTACAGCTCGCAGGCGTACGGGGCCACACAGCTCGAGGGCATCCACGGCGACGTGCTCGACGGCACGGACAACCGGCTGAAGAACCCCCTGGACGCGCTCACCGGCGAGCGGGCCCAGCCGGGGGACGTCCTCACCACCATCGATCCCGCGGTGCAGAAGGCCGGTTTCGCGGCGCTCGGTGACAAGAAGGGCGCCGCGGTCGCCGTCGACCCGAGGACCGGACGGATCCTCGGGGTGGTGAGCACCCCGTCGTACGACCCGTCGAGAATCAGCGGGACCAGGGACGGCGAGGCGTGGCAGCGGCTCACCGGGGACGAGGACCAGCCCCTGGTCAACCGGGCCCTCCGGCAGCCGCTGCCGCCCGGCTCGACCTTCAAGCTCGTGGTCGCCGCCGCAGCGCTGGAGGACGGCCTGTACGCGTCCGTGGACGAGCCGACCGACAGCCCCCAGCCCTACACGCTGCCGCAGACCCGGACGGTGCTGGTCAACGAGAACGCGTCCGCGCCCTGCGAGAACGCCACGATCCGCACCGCACTGCGGTACTCGTGCAACAACGTCTTCGGGAAGATGGCGGAGCAGCTCGGGAAGGAGAAGGTCCGGGCGATGGCGGAGAGGTTCGGCTTCAACGACTCCGAGCAGGACGTCCCCGTGCGTGCCGCGGAGAGTGTGTACCCGACGAAGATGGACGATGCCCAGACGGCGTTGACGGGCATCGGGCAGTTCGAGGTCACAGCCACTCCCCTGCAGATGGCCGTGGTGTCCGCCGCCCTGGCCAACGACGGTCTCCTGGCGTCGCCGCACATGGTGTCCAGGGTGGTGGACGCGGACGGGACCACGCTGCAGGAGTACTCGGACTCCGAGACCGAGCGCATCGTCTCCCCGGAGACGGCCGGGCAGCTGCGCAGCGCGATGGTCACGGTCGTCGAGGACGGCACGGGCGGCAACGCCCGGATCGACGGCGTGGAGGTCGGCGGAAAGACGGGCACGGCCCAGCACGGCGAGAACAACAGCAGGACGCCGTACGCCTGGTTCACCTCGTACGCCGAGGCCGCCGACGGCAGGGAGGTGGCGGTCGCGGTGGTCGTCGAGGACTCCGGGGCGGCCCGCTCCGAGGTGAGCGGCAACGGGCTCGCGGCGCCGGTGGCGGAGAAGATGATGCGGGCGGCGCTGAAGTAGCCCCCCGCGCGCGGCCGGGAGCGGGGCGCACGGTATGCAAGAGTCGTTCACGCGTCAACTTCCCTTGCGCATGGAGGACTTCGTGCAGCCGCTGCCCCGCTCCCTGTCCGGCTGGACCATGGCCGTGTTCGGGCTTCTCGCCGCCGCCATGGGCGTGACGGGGCTGGTCGCCCCGGACGCACTGCTCTCGTTGACGGGCTTCGAGACGGTGCCCGACCCGGCACGGACGGAGGGGGACCACACGGTCGTGTTTCTGACCGCGTCCTCGATGGCCGCGCTCAACATGGGCGTGTACTACGTCCTGGCCGCGCTCTTCGAATGGCGTCCCTTCTTCCGCTGGACGGTCCCGTTCCGCCTGCTGACCTGCACCGTCTTCATCCTGGCCGTGATCGGCGGGCGAGCTCCGGCCGGTTTCCTCGGCGTGGGCCTCTGGGAGGGCCTCGGCGCGCTGGCGACGGGCCTGGCCCTCCGGTACGACGCACGGCGTGCCGCTACCTGAGGCCGATCAGCTGCTCGATCGGGTCGATCGCGAAGTACACGACGAACAGGGCCGCCGTGACCCACAGCAGCGCGTGCACCTCCCTCGCCTTGCCCAGCACCGTCCTGAGGACGACGTAGGCGATGAAACCCGCGCCGATGCCGTTGGTGATGGAGTACGTGAACGGCATCACGGCGATGGTCAGGAACGCGGGGATGGCGATCTCGTACGACAGCCAGTCGATGTACCGCACCTGGGTCATCAGCAGGAAGCCGACCACCACCAGGGCGGGTGCCGCCGCCTGGGCGGGCACCATCGTGGCGAGCGGCGTGAGCAGCAGGGCCAGGCCGAAGAGCGCGCCCGTGACCAGGTTGGCGAAACCCGTGCGGGCGCCCTCGCCGACACCGGCGGCGGACTCGACGTAGGACGTCGCGGAGGAGGCCGAGGCCAGACCGCCCGCGGTCGCGGCCGCGCCGTCGATGAGCAGGATCCGCCCCAGGTTGGGGACGTCGCCCTTCTCGTCGAGCAGCCCGGCCTCGTTGGAGACGCCGACGACGGTGCCCATGGTGTCGAAGAAGTCGCTGAGAACGAGGGTGAACACCAGCAGGACGACGGTGACGGCACTGACCTGCTCGAAGGCCCCGAAGAGGCTGAAGGAGCCCACGAGTCCGAAGTCCGGGAAGGCCACCAGGTCGTCCGGGACGGACGGCACGGTCAGTCCCCAGGCGGGCGGGGCGATGTCGGCGATCGCGTCGACGACGATGGCGACGACGGTCATCGTGACGATGGACAGCAGGATCGCGCCGCGCACCTTCCGGGTCACCAGGGAGACGGTCAGCAGCACACCCAGGCAGAAGACGAGCACCGGCCATCCGGAGAGATGGCCCGTGGCGCCGAGCTGGACGGGCACGGTCCCCGTCTCGCCGGGGATGCGGGTCGCGAAGCCCGCGTCGACGAACCCGACGAAGGCGATGAACATCCCGATGCCGACGCTGATGGCCTGTTTCAGCTGCTGCGGGATGGCGTGCATGATCGCCTCGCGCAGCCCGGTGATGACGAGGACGGAGATGACGATGCCCTCGATCACCACGAGGCCCATCGCGTCGGGCCAGCTCATCAGCGGCGCGATCTGGTAGGCGACGAGGGCGTTGAGGCCGAGGCCGGCCGCGACGGCGATCGGCACGTTGCCGCCGACGCCCATGATCACCGTCATCACGGCGGCCACCAGGGCGGTGACGGTGACCAACTGGGGAGTGGACAGCTGGTTGCCGAACTTGTCCTGGGCGCTGCCGAGGATGATCGGGTTGAGCACGAGGATGTAGGCCATGGTGAAGAACGTGGCGATACCGCCCCGCACTTCGCGGGCGACCGTCGACCCCCGTTCGGAGACGCGGAAGTAGCGGTCGAAGGCGTTCCGCGCTGGTGTTTCCGGCATGGGCTCTCCTCGGCGGGTGACGGTTCCACGCGTGTCGGACGGCTGGATTGTGCCCGCCGGGAGGGCCCTTCAGGTTTTCGCCACGTCACTTGACCACGGCGTTACCCGACTGGACCGCCGGGAGCGGCGGGACCCACCTCCGACGGAGGCCCGGGGGGAGGTCACAGCCGGTCTCCGGCATCGGGGTGACGCCGCGGACGGGTTCGGACCGCCGGCCGCCCTCCCGCTGCTCACGATGCGGGCGCGGCCCTGGCGGGACCGCTGCCGGGTACCTCGCGGGCCGGTGCGGGGCGCCGCGTCGGCCCCGCTGGACCGAAGTCCGGGCGGGCCGTTCATGGCCGAGCCACCGCCGGCCGCACTGAGCGGGGGGAGCCGGAGCACCGGGCCCAGTCCGCCGTCCGTACCGATTCGGCCGAAGGTAAGGGAACGGCAAAGCGACCTCGCTCGTTACCCCAGTCATGACAGCTATGACCCCCGGCTCGAACATCCCCCTGGCCGCCGCCCGCGTGGCGGTGGACGTCGCCGCCCCGGTGCGGCTCGACGTATCGGGCCTGCTGCTCACCGCCGACGGCAAGGTGCGCTCAGACGACGACTTCATCTTCTACAACCAGCCCTCCGGCCCCGGAGTGACGTACCGGTCGGGCGGCGGCTCCGCACCGGACGCGATCGTCGTCGACACCACGGCGGTTCCGGCCGGAATCGAGAGGATCGTCGTCACCGCCAGCCCGGACGCCGCGGGGCAGACCTTCCAGGGCATCGAGCCCACCGCCACGATCCGCGACGCCGACGGCGGCACGGCGCTGGCGACCTTCACCCCGCCGCGTCTGGGCGCGGAGACCGCCCTGGTCGTCGTGGAGATCTACCTGCGGAACGGGGCGTGGAAGGCCCGAGCCGTCGGCCAGGGGTACGCGAACGGGCTGGCCGGCATCGCCACCGACTTCGGCGTCTCGGTCGACGAGGAACCGGCCGCCGCACCCGCTGCGGTGCCCTCCCCGGCCCCCGCCCCGGCGGCGGCCGCACCCCCGGCGCAGGCCCCCGCGGCACCCGCCCCGTCCGCGGCCCCGGCCGGCTCCGGCAAGATCAACCTCGACAAGGGCCGGGTCAGTCTCCAGAAGAACCAGACCGTCTCCCTGGTCAAGGGCGGCCGCCCGCTGCTCTCCCAGGTCAAGATGGGCCTCGGCTGGGAGCCCGCCTACCGCGGCCGGGACATCGACCTGGACGCCTCCGTGATCGCGTACGGCCCGCAGCGCAACCACCTCGACAGCTGCTACTTCGGCAAGCTGTCGATCCTGAACGGCGCGATCAAGCACTCCGGCGACAATCTGACCGGGGAGGGCGCGGGAGACGACGAGGTGATCGTCGTGGACCTGGGCAGGCTCCCCGCCGACGCCACGGGGCTGGTCTTCACGGTGAACTCCTTCTCCGGCCAGAAGTTCACCGAGGTCGCGAAGGCGTACTGCCGGCTGATCGACGCCGCCTCGGGCGAGGAGCTCGTCCGCTTCGACCTCACCAGCGCCGAACCGCAGACCGGGGTGATGATGGCGAAGCTCATCCGCCAGTACTCGGGCGAATGGGAGATGACGGCGATGGGCGAGTTCGTGAAGTCCCGCACGGTCCGGGGCATGGTCAAGCCCGCCGCCCAAGCGCTTTAGGGCGTGCCGCGTCAGGTGGACCGCAAGGCGCCGTACCGACGGCACCGGTCGCACTGATCACGACCGTCGGGCGAAGCCCGGCCGCCGCCGGTGCGGCGGCGGCCCAGGGCCCGCTGCGTCAGAGTTTGGTCAGTTTCGTGAAGGGGCTGAGGATCCTCCCTTGTCGCCCTGAGAAGTCGACGAGGACGGCGTCGGCGCCCTCGATTCCGGTGACTCTTCCGAGTCCGAACTGGTCGTGCGACACCCGGTCTCCGACGTCGAAGTGCTCGATCGGCGGGGCGGGCTGGGTGGGGCGGTGGAAGGGACTGGTGGGCAGGTGACGCCGGGAACCGGCAGATTCAGTCATCGCCTGCAGTATGTGCCCTCCCCCCGCTCCCGGTTCAACCCGCCGCCCACGGCCGGTCCGCGTCCCGACCGGCCTCCAGCAGCGGCACCATCCGGAAAGCCGCGTCCGTCAGTCCGCCGAAGGTGTGCCGGTCGGCGGTGGCTGAGGGGTCTCCGCATGCAGGGCCTCCCGAGATCAAGGACGGCTGCGGTCGGGTTCTCGATGACAACGAAGTGACCGCGGTGCTCTCCTCGCGGGCGTACGACGGGGAAGCGGCAACCGGCGCCCCGCGCGGGCGGGCGCCCCGCACCAACCAGTACCCCACCGGCCCGGCGTCCCACGCACCCGGGCCCGCGGAGGACCGGCCTCCAACGACCGGCCGCGCGCGGAGGCACGACGCCCACCACGAGCGCGTCCGCGGCGCGGTACCGGGCCGCAGCGCGGACGCGGTACCACCGCCGGCGTCGCGGACGCGGTGTCAGCCGCGGGAGCGGGCCTTGAACGCCGCCTTGCGGGCGTCCTTCGCCGTCTTCTTGTCGGGGTGGAGACGGCCCATCGCGTCGAGGACGTCGACCGTGGCGGGGTGGTCGACGCGCCAGACCGCGTCGAAGAAGCCGCCGTGCTGACCCACGAGGCCCACGATCAGGTCCTGGACTTCCGCCAGGTCGCCCTCGGCGTCGAGCTGGGCCGCGATGGTGTCGACGGCAAGCCAGAAGACCATGGCCTCCGGCGGCGGCGGTACGTCCGGTGCGCCGCGCTCGGCGAGCCAGACTCGGGCGAGGCCGCCGAGTTCGCGGTCGTCCAGGACGTCCCGGACCGCCGGTTCCGCCTCGGGGCCGGCGAGCGCGAGCGCCTGCTGGCAGCGCAGACGGCGCAGCGGCGCGCCGGGGTCGTCGCCCCGCGCGGCGGCGAGCAGCTCACGGGCGGCCTGCAGCGGGGCACGGGCGCCGAGCCACCGCTCGGTCTCCGCCCGCGCCGCTCCGTCGGGGTAGTACGCCACGCCGTCGAGCAGCGCGTCCGCGTCCTTGTCGGCGAGGTCGCCGACGGCCGGAACCGACTCCCCGCCCTCGATCAACCGGTTCCTGACGCCGTGCAGTCCGAGCGGGGTGAGCTTCACCAGCCCGTAGCGCGAGACGTCCTCCTCGACGCCCGGGAGCGCGGGCTCGGCGCCCTCCTCGACCATCAGTGCCTCGTCGACCGGCCGGTACTCCACCAGCCCGATCGGCTCCAGCACCCGGAACTGGTCGTCGAGGCGCATCATCGCGTCGGAGACCTGCTCCAGCACGGCGTCGGTGGGCTCCCGCATGTCGTCCGGCACGATCATCGACGCGGCGAGGGCCGGCAGCGGAACCTGTCCCTCCACCGCTCCGGTCCCCATGGCCGTCAGCAGGTAGAGATTGCCGAGGACGCCGTCGAGGAACTCCGTCTCGGCCTCGGGGTCCCAGCCGAGCGCATCGAAGTCGATCCCGCCGTCCGGGCCGATGATCGCGTCCGGATCCTCCAGCACGGGGGCGATGGCGTCGGCGTAGACCGCGTCGAAGGCGTCCTGCCAGAGCGCGAGCACGTCCTGCGGGCTGCCGCCGGTGACCAGCGGCAGCGCGCCGCCGGCGGTGACCGTGCCGAACTCGGCGCTGTCGTCCTCCGGATCCGTGACCTCGACGAGCCCGGTGTCCACGGCGATCCGCCATGCCTCGCTGGCGTACGCCCGGCCGTCCTCGTCCGCCGGCAGCCCCAACACCTCGGCTGCCGGAGCGAGTTGCTCGTCGGCGAGCTCGCCGCCCGCACCGACCCTGGTCTCCGGCCCGGCCCAGCGCGCCAGCCGGACGGCCCGGGCGAGCAGGGGCGCGCCCAGCGCGTCCCGCGCCAGTTCCGCGTCCGAGTGCAGTCGCACGGGCGGCAGGGCACGGCGTCCGGCGGGGCGGTCTGCTGGCATCTGGGGGCTCTCCTCGACTGTGGGCGATCCGGCTCGTGGCGGCCCCCAGCGTAGACGCAATTCGCCCGATGCCTTCCGATTCATGTACCCGTCAACCCCCGTACACCCGGCACCTCTTGACAACTCACGCATCCACACAAGACATTGACGCGCGTAGATCCATCAGTGGTCCCACATGCCACCCCTCAACCCTCACACCGGAGTTCCCTGATGCCTTCCATACCGAGATCTGCCGCCGTCGCAGCCGTCGTGGCCTCCGCACTGGCCGCCGGCCTGCTCGCCGGTTCCTCCTCGGCCGCCGCCGATACCGAGAACGCGGACCCGGGGGTCCGCATTCACGACATCCAGGGCACGACCCGTACGTCCCCGCTCGTCGGCCGCCAGGTCACCGACGTCGAGGGCATCGTCATCGGTGTCCGCACGTACGGCTCCTCCCGCGGATTCTGGATCCAGGACCCCCAGGCCGACGCCGACCCCGCCACCAGCGAGGGAATCTTCGTCTTCACGGGCTCCACCCCCACGGTCGCCACCGGCGACGCGGTCAAGGTCTCGGGCACGGTCGGCGAGTACGTCCCCGGGGGCCTCAACTCCGGCAACCAGTCGATCACCCAGATCTCCAAGCCGACGATCACCGTGGCCTCCTCCGGGAACGAACTGCCCGCGCCGGTGAGGATCACCGCCCGCTCCGTGCCGTCGGCGTACGCGCCCGAGGGCGACCCCGCGGCCGGGAACAGCATCAACGCGCTGCCGCTGCGGCCCCGCGCGTACGCCCTGGACTACTACGAGTCCCTGGAGGGCAGCAACGTCCGGATCGGCTCCTCGCGCGTCGTCGGGGCCACCGACCCGTACTCGGAGCTGTGGGTCACGGTGAAGCCGTGGGAGAACCGCACCGTGCGCGGCGGAACCCGCTACGGCTCGTACGACTCCCAGAACACCGGCCGGCTGCAGATCCAGTCGCTGGTGCCGATCTCTCAGCAGCCGTTCCCGAAGGCGAACGTCGGTGACGTGCTGTCCGGGACGACCGAGGGCCCGCTGGACTTCAACCAGTTCGGCGGCTACACCATCACGGCCCGCACCCTCGGCACGGTGAAGGACCGCGGCCTGGAGCGCGAGCGCGCCCGCCAGGAGCGCCGCGGTGAACTGTCCGTGGCCACGTACAACGTGGAGAACCTGGACCCGTCCGACCCGCAGGAGAAGTTCGACGCCCTGGCCCGGGCCGTCGTCGAGAACCTCGCCACGCCGGACATCATCGCCCTGGAGGAGATCCAGGACAACACGGGTGCGACGAACGACGGCGTGGTCGCCGCGGACCAGACCGTCCGCAAGTTCACGGAGGCGATCGTCGCCGCCGGCGGTCCGGCCTACGACTTCCGCTCGGTCGACCCGGAGAACAACAAGGACGGGGGCCAGCCGGGCGGAAACATCCGCCAGGTGTTCCTCTTCAACCCCGAGCGGGTCTCCTTCACCGACCGTGCGGGCGGCACGCCGACCGCCGCGACCGGTGTCGTCCGGGAGAAGGGCCGCGCCGCCCTGACCCTCTCCCCCGGCCGGATCGACCCGGCCAACACGGCGTGGGAGAACAGCCGCAAGCCGCTCGCGGGAGAGTTCGTCTTCTGCGGCCGCACGGTGTTCGTCATCGCCAACCACTTCGGTTCGAAGGGCGGCGACGAGAGCCTGACCTCACACCACCAGCCGCCGACCCGGTCCTCCGAGGCCCAGCGCCACCAGCAGGCCCAGACCGTGAACACCTTTGTGAAGGACATCCTGAAGGTCCAGCGCAACGCCGACGTGGTCGTGCTCGGCGACATCAACGACTTCGAGTTCTCACAGACCACGAAGGCGCTGACGCACGGCGGTGCGCTGTACCCGGCCATCAAGTCGCTCCCGCGCGCGGAGCGTTACTCGTACGTGTACCAGGGCAACAGCCAGGTGCTGGACCAGATCCTGACCAGTCCGTCGATCGACGACTTCAGCTACGACAGCGTCCACATCAACGCGGAGTTCGCGGACCAGAACAGCGACCACGACCCGCAGGTGCTGCGCTTCCGCCCGTAACCGCGGAGCAGGCGGAACGCCCGACCGGACGCACAGCGGCCGGGCGCCCGTCGCAGGCCCGGCGCCGCCCGGACACCGGGGCGGTCGGCCGCGGCGGTCCCGGACGCCCGCGCTCTCCCCCGAGCGCGGGCGTCCGGCGCGTCACGCGTCCGCCCGTGGGGCCCGGTGGTTGCGGACACCGTCCCACGGCGCGGTACAGGAACCGGATCCGCCGCCGGGCCCCTCGGGCGCCTCCTCGGGGGTCCCCCCGGCTCTCCCCCTCGGCGTGGCCGCGGACGCGGGCGCCGCCCATTGGCGGCGGTCAGGGCCCGGCGTTCATCTCACCGCGCCATAACCCTTCAGCAACGCTTTCCCTTGAACTCAAGCAGAACTAAGTGGACCTTCACAGTCGCCAGGGCGGACACTTCGGCCATGACGACGACACGACCGCGACCGCGACCGTTCGGCCGTGCACTCTGCGCGATGATCACCCCGTTCACCGCCGATGGCGGTCCCGACCTGGACGGCGCACAGAAGCTGGCCGCGCACCTGGTGGCCGAGGGCTGCGACGGGCTGGTGCTGAACGGCACCACAGGTGAGTCACCCACCACCACCGACGCCGAGAAGACCGCGCTCGTGCGGGCCGTGCGCGAGGCCGTGGGCGAACGAGCGGCCGTCGTCGCCGGCGTCGGCAGCGCGAGCACCCGGCACACCGTCGAGCTGGGCCGGGCGGCGGAGCTGGCGGGGGCGGACGGCCTGCTGGTGGTGACCCCGTACTACAGCAGGCCGCCGCAGGACGCCCTCGCGGCCCACTTCCGGCAGGTCGCGGACGCGGTGGGCATTCCGCTGATGCTGTACGACATCCCGGGCCGCACCGGCACCCGCATCGAGCCGGACACCCTGGTGCGCGTGTCCGCCCACCCGCGGATCGTGGCCGTGAAGGACTGCGCCTACGACCTGCTCGGCAGCACCAAGGTGATCGCCCGGACCTCGCTCGCGTACTACTCGGGCTGCGAGGAGACGAACCTCCCGCTCTACGCCGTCGGCGCCGCCGGGTTCGTCAGCACCGTGGCGAACGCCGCCCCGCGCCCCGTGCGGGCCGTCCTGGACGCCTTCGACGCGGGCCTGACGGCCGAGGCCACCGCGCTCAACCAGCTCGCTCTGCCGCTCGCCGAGCAGATGACGGCGTCGGGGCTGCCGGGCGCGGTGACCGCGAAGGCCCTGCTGGGGGCTATCGGACTGCCCGCCGGGCCGGTCCGCGAGCCGCTGCGGCCCGCCGGCCGGGAGACGGCGGGCGGGCTGCTGGCGGCATACGAGGAACTGGCCCGGCTGTACCCGGCGACGCCGCGCGCGCACCGGGCCGGTGCGGCCCGGAAGATCCCCGTCCGGGCTCAGTCGGACACGTAGGTCGAGCCGAGGACGGCGGCGTGCTCCAGGACGTCCTCGAGCGGATCGTCGATCTGGCCGGTCGACACCAGCGCCACGACGGGGGCGTTGTGCGAGTCGCTGTGGGTCTCGTCGGCGTGCGCGAGTCCGCACGGACCCACCAGGGCCCCCAGCATCAGCGTTCCGAGCACGGCCGGCCTGGTCTTCATGTCGATTCCTCGCCTTGGCATTTCGTAGGACTCCACGGTCACCTGTTCATCCGTCCGGAGGCGCCGGAGGTCACGCGGAGTCACACGAAAGCGTTCAGCGGCCCCGGGGAGCGGACCTCCGGTCCCCGGGGCGGCGACAGCCGGCCTCAGTTGTGGCTGTGCAGCACCTCGTTGAGACCGCCCCAGACCGCGTTGTTCGGACGGGCCTCGACGGCGCCGGTCACCGAGTTGCGGCGGAAGAGGATGTTCGAGGCGCCGGACAGCTCACGGGCCTTGACGATCTGCCCGTCGGGCATCGTGACGCGGGTGCCCGCGGTGACGTACAGACCGGCCTCGACGACGCATTCGTCGCCGAGCGCGATCCCGACACCCGCCTCGGCGCCGATAAGGCAGCGCTCGCCGATGGCGATGATCACGTTGCCGCCGCCGGAGAGGGTGCCCATGGTGGAGGCGCCGCCGCCGATGTCGGAGCCGTCGCCGATCACGACGCCGGCGGAGATACGGCCCTCGACCATGGAGGTGCCGAGGGTGCCCGCGTTGAAGTTGACGAAGCCCTCGTGCATGACCGTGGTGCCCTCGGCGAGGTGCGCGCCGAGCCGGACGCGGTCGGCGTCGGCGATGCGGACGCCCTTGGGCGCCACGTAGTCCGTCATCCGCGGGAACTTGTCGATCGAGGTCACCTGGAGATGGAGGCCCTCGGCGCGGGCGTTGAGCCGCACCCTCTCGACGTTGTCGACGGCGACGGGCCCCAGGGAGGTCCAGGCGACGTTGGCGAGCAGCCCGAAGACCCCGTCGAGGCTCTGGCCGTGCGGCCGCACGAGCCGGTGCGAGAGCAGGTGGAGGCGCAGGTAGGCGTCGTGGGCGTCGATCGGCTTCTCGTCGAGCGAGGCGACGACCGTGCGTACGGCGACGATCTCGACCTCGCGCCGGGCGTCCACACCGACGGCCCTGGCGGCGCCTTCACCGAGCAGGTTGACCGCCTGGTCGGGCGTGAGGCGCTCGGTACCGGCCGGGCCGGGCTCGGCGGAGAGCTCGGGGGCGGGGAACCAGGTGTCGAGCACGGTGCCGTCACCGGCGATGGTGGCGAGACCGGCGGCGACGGCTCCGGTGGGGCGAGGTGCGGTGGTGCTGTCGGGCGAGTCAGTCATGAGGAGAACCTAACCGGCGGGGCCGGGCGGGGGCGAACCGGTCTCAGGTGCCGGGCGCGTGCCCCGGCGGGCCGTCCCCCGTGCGGGCCGCCGGGGCGGGCCGGGCGGAGACCCGCCCGGCGGACAGGATCCGGCCCAGCATCTCGCGCGCGTACTCCTCGTCATAAGCCGTGTCCGTGAGCAGGACCTGGAGGCAGATCCCGTCCATCAGCGCCACCAGGGCCCGGGCCGTCACCGGGTCGCTGCGGCGGGCGAGGACCTCGGTGACGCCGTCGGCCCACTCCGCCGCGACGGGGCGCAGCGCGGGGCGGCGCAGGGCGGCGAGATACAGCTCGTACTCCAGTTCCACCCCGCTGCGTTCGCGCCCGAGCCACTCCCCCATCAGCCGGGCCAGCTCACCGGCCGGATCCCGGCAGGGGTCCGCGAGGACCCCGCTGTCCCGGACGGCGGTCGCGAAGCTCTCGTTGGCCTGGCGCAGCGCGGCGACCAGCAGCTCGTCCAGCGAGGCGAAGTGATACGTCGTCGATCCCAGCGGCACGTCCGCCTCGGCGGCGACCGTGCGGTGGCTCAGCCGGGCGATGCCGTGGCGCCCGACCACCCGGATGGCCGCGTCGATGATGCGCTGGCGCCGATCGGGGTCGTACCGGCGCCCCATCAGTGCGCGCCGCCGAGGTTGAGCACGACGACGCCCGCGACGACCAGCGCGATGCCGGTGATCCGCACGAGGCTGGTGGACTCGTTCAGGAACACCATGCCGATCGCCGCGACGGCGGCGGTCCCGACGCCCGCCCAGATCGCGTAGGCCGTGCCGACGGAGAGGGTCTTCAGCGTCTGTGCCAGCAGCGCGAAGGCGATCACGTACCCGATGACGGTGACCAGTGAGGGCCAGAGCCGGGTGAAGCCCTCGCTGTACTTCATCGCCGTGGTGCCGGCGACCTCCGCCGCGATCGCCGCGGCCAGCAGTCCGTATGCCATGTGTACGACCGTACACAAGAAAGGGGCCGGTCGTACATGACGAGACGGGTACCGGCGTCCTCCGGCGCGTTCGGGCCAGCTACCGTGTCCCGGTCAGATGGGGCGACCGGGTGGGGGCAAGACATATGTCGGACAACAACATGGGGCCGGGATCCGGACCGTACGACGGCACTCCCGGCTCGGGCGGGGCGCCGGGATACGGCGGAGCCCCCGGCTGGGGCGGCTGGGGGCCTCCCCCGGCACCGAAGCCGGGAGTGATACCGCTGCGCCCGCTCGACCTCGGTGACGTCCTGGGCGGTGCGTTCGCGTCGATCGGCCGTGGCTGGAAACAGCTGTACGGCACCGCCGTCGCCGTCTATCTCGGCGCGGCGCTCCTGGTCGGCGGGGCGATCGCGATGGCGTACTCGGCGGTCGGCGACAGGCTGCACGAGATCGTCGACCTGCCCCGGGGCGGGGAGCCGTCCTGGGACCAGGTACAGCCCCTGGTCGTCGCGTTCGTGTGCGTCTGGGTGTTCGCCGTCGTGGTGATGCTCCTGTCCACGACGGTGGTCACGGCAGCGGTCCCCGCCGTCCTCCAGGACACGGTGCTCGGCCGGCCGGTCGTCTTCGGTGCGGTCTGGCGCCGGGCCTGGGTAAGGGTTCCGGCGGTGCTCGGCACCGTCCTCCTCACCGGCCTGATCGCTCTCGTGCCCGTGGCCCTGCTGATGGTCGGCTTCGTGGCCCTGATGGTCGGCCTGCTGACCTCGCTGGACGGCGACGGAGGCGCGGCAGGCGTGCCGGCCGCGCTCGGCTTCCTCGGGGTACTGGCCACCGCGCCGGTCGCGGTCTGGCTCTGGGTGAAGTTCAGCCTGGCCGCGCATGTCGCGGTCTTCGAGGGGCAGGGCCCGGTCCGGTCGATGCGCCGCTCCTGGGACCTGGTGCGCGGCGGCTGGTGGCGGATCTTCGGGATCTCGCTGCTCGGCTATCTGATGGCGGCGGTGGTGAGCATCGTGATCCGCGAGGCGGTCGACGCGACGAGCGTCTTCCCGATGGCGGGTACCGCGCCCCTGGACGAGGGCGAGGATCTCGCGACGCTCCTCGTCGGGATGTCCGGCTGGTTCGCCCTGGCCCTGGTCGGCCAGCTGGTCGCGCAGATCGTCACCTCGACGTTCCCCCAGCTGGTGACCGGGCTCCTCTACGTCGACCAGCGCATCCGCAACGAGAACCTGGCGCCGGTGCTGGCCTCCGCGGCGGGCGGCACGGGACCGCATCCGCCGGCCCCGCCGGTCGCCGGCTGACCCGGTACGGGGCCGTACGCACGTACGGCCGTGCCCGCTAGTCGGACTGGCGGGCACGGCCGTACCCGGTCCCCGAGGACCGTCACGTCTCCGCGCCACGGACGTCCCTGACGCCCTCCCTCCACGGTCGGCCGGACGGAGGTTCCCGGCCGGAGCGCGCCCCGGCGCCGCGCCCCGGCGTCGGGGGCGGAGCCGAGCGGTCTCAGACGTTGAAGCCGAGCGCCCTCAGCTGCTCACGGCCGTCGTCCGTGATCTTGTCCGGTCCCCACGGCGGCATCCAGACCCAGTTGATCTTCAGCTCGTTGACGATGCCGTCGGTCGCGGCCTTCGCCTGGTCCTCGATCACGTCCGTCAGCGGGCAGGCCGCGGACGTCAGCGTCATGTCCAGGGTCGCGATGTTGGCGTCGTCGATGTGGATGCCGTAGATCAGCCCGAGGTTGACCACGTCGATGCCCAGCTCGGGGTCGACGACGTCGTAGAGGGCCTCGCGGACCTCCTCCTCGGAGGCCTTCGTGCTCGTCGGCGCCGCGGCCTCGGAGGAGAAGGTCTCCTCGTCCGGCCAGTCCTTCTCCGCCGTGGTCTCGCGGTTCTCAGTCATGCGGTCTTCCCTTCGGACAGCGCCTGCGCCGTCGCGTCCTTCCATGCCATCCAGCTCAGGAGGGCGCACTTCACGCGCGCCGGGTACTTGGAGACGCCGGCGAACGCGACCGCGTCCTCCAGCACCTCCTCCATCGCGTCGTCCGGCTCGATCTGGCCCTTGGACTGCATCAGCTCCAGGAACGTCGCCTGGATCTTCTGCGCCTCGGCGAGCTCCTTGCCGACGAGCAGCTCGTTCAGCACGGAGGCGGACGCCTGGCTGATGGAGCAGCCCTGCCCCTCGTAGGAGACGTCCTCGATGCGTGTGCCGTCGTACTTCACACGCATCGTGATCTCGTCGCCGCAGGTGGGATTGACGTGGTGCACCTCGGCGTCGCCGTCCCGCAAGCCCCGCCCGTGCGGGTGCTTGTAGTGGTCCAGGATGACGTCCTGGTACATCGAATCAAGCTTCACGTCAGGCCCCTCAGCCGAAGAAGTTACGGACGTGCTCCAAGCCGTCGACCAGCGCGTCCACCTCGCCCGGCGTGGAGTACAGATAGAACGACGCCCTGGTGGTCGCGGGAATTCCGTACCGGAGGCACACCGGCCGTGCGCAGTGGTGGCCGACCCGGACGGCGATGCCCTGCTCGTCGAGCACCTGCCCCACGTCGTGCGGGTGGATGTCCCCGAGCACGAAGGAGATGGCCGCGCCGCGGTCCTCGGCCGTGACCGGGCCGATGATCCGCAGGTCGGGGACCTCCTGCAGCCGCCGGACGGCGTACTCGGTGATCGCGTGCTCGTGCTGGGCGATCCGGTCCATGCCGATCGCGTCGAGGTAGTCCACGGCGGCACCGAGGCCGACGGCCTGGGCGATCGGGGGGGTACCGGCCTCGAACTTGTGCGGCGCCGGGGCGTACGTCGACGAGTGCATCGAGACGGTCTCGATCATCTCGCCGCCGCCCAGGAACGGCGGCAGGTCCTCCAGCAGCTCCTGGCGGCCCCAGAGCACGCCGATGCCGGTCGGACCGCACATCTTGTGACCGGTGAAGGCGACGAAGTCGGCGCCGAGGGCCTGGACGTCCAGCGGCATGTGCGGGGCGGCCTGCGAGGCGTCGACGAGGACGAGCGCGCCGACCTCCTGCGCCCGGCGGACGATCTGCTCTACCGGGTTGACCGTCCCCAGGATGTTGGAGACCAGCACAAAGGAGACGATCTTCGTCTTCTCCGTGATGACCTCCTCGATGTCGGAGAGGTCGAGGCGGCCGTCGTCGGTGAGGCCGAACCACTTCAGCTTCGCGCCGGTGCGCTGCGCCAGCAGCTGCCACGGAACGATGTTGGAGTGGTGCTCCATCTCCGTGATGACGATCTCGGTCTCGCGGTCCACGCGGTAGGGCTCATCGGCCCAGCCCAGCATGTTCGCCACGAGGTTCAGCGACTCCGACGCGTTCTTGGTGAAGATCACCTCGTCGCGGCTCGGCGCGTTGACGAAGGAGGCGACCTTGTCGCGAGCGCCCTCGTACAGTGCCGTGGCCTCCTCGGCGAGCACGTGCACACCGCGGTGGACATTGGCGTTGTAGCGCTCGTAGTACTCGGCGACCGCGTCCAGCACCTGGCGCGGCTTCTGCGAGGTCGCCGCGTTGTCCAGGTACACGAGCTTCCTGCCGTCGTGGAGCACGCGGTCCAGGATCGGGAAGTCCTTGCGGATCGCCTCGGTGTCGAGGAGGCCCGGCATCTGTGTCACGCGGATACGCCACCCTTCGTGTATGCCTCGTAGCCCTCGGCCTCGAGCTTGTCGGCGAGCTCGGCGCCGCCGGACTCGGCGATGCGGCCGTTCGCGAACACGTGGACGAAGTCGGGCTTGATGTAGCGCAGGATGCGCGTGTAGTGGGTGATCAGCAGGGTGCCGACCTCACCGGTCCCGCGGACGCGGTTGACGCCCTCGGAGACCGTGCGCAGCGCGTCGACGTCCAGGCCGGAGTCCGTCTCGTCGAGGATCGCGATCTTCGGCTTGAGGAGCTCGAGCTGGAGGATCTCGTGGCGCTTCTTCTCACCGCCGGAGAAGCCCTCGTTCACGTTCCGCTCGGCGAACGAGGGGTCCATCTGGAGGCTCTCCATGGTCTCCTTGACCTCCTTCACCCAGGTGCGCAGCTTGGGAGCCTCGCCGCGGATCGCGGTGGCGGAGGTGCGCAGGAAGTTGGAGACCGAGACGCCGGGGACCTCGACCGGGTACTGCATGGCGAGGAAGAGGCCGGCGCGGGCGCGCTCGTCGACGGACATCTCCAGGACGTCCTCGCCGTCCAGGGTCACGGTGCCACCGGTGATCGTGTACTTGGGGTGGCCCGCGAGGGAGTAGGCGAGGGTCGACTTGCCTGAGCCGTTGGGGCCCATGATGGCGTGGGTCTCGCCCTGCTTCACGGTCAGGTCGACGCCCTTGAGGATCTCCCGGGGGCCGTTCTCGGCCTCGACGGAGACGTGCAGGTCGCGGATTTCAAGCGTTGCCATGGGTGACTCAGGACTCCTGGGTGACGGAGACGAGCACATCGTCCCCTTCGATCTTTACGGGGTACACGGGGACGGGGCGCGTCGCGGGAAGGCCGGACGGCTTGCCGGTGCGGAGGTCGAAGCTGGAGCCGTGCAGCCAGCACTCGATCTGGCAGTCCTCCACCTCGCCCTCGGAGAGGGAGACGTTCGCGTGCGAGCAGATGTCGTGGATCGCGAACACCTCGCCCTCCGTACGGACGACGGAGACCGGCGTGCCGTCGAGTTCCACCCGCTTCGGGGTGTCCTCCTCCAGCTCGCTCAGCCCACAGGCGCGGACGAAGGCCATCAGACGGACGCCTCCAGCTCCGCCTCGATCTTGGCGATGAGGCGCTCCTCCACGTCCGGCAGACCGATCTGCTGGACGAGTCCGGCGAAGAAGCCGCGGACGACGAGGCGGCGGGCCTCGGCCTCCGGGATGCCCCGCGCCATCAGGTAGAAGAGCTGCTCGTCGTCGAAGCGGCCGGTGGCGGAGGCGTGGCCGGCGCCGACGATCTCCCCGGTCTCGATCTCCAGGTTGGGCACGGAGTCGACGCGGGCGCCGTCGGTCAGAACCAGGTTGCGGTTCATCTCGTAGGTGTCGGTGCCCTCGGCCTTGGCCTCGATGAGGACGTCACCGATCCAGACGGCGTGCGCGTCGTCGCCCTGGAGCGCGCCCTTGTAGACGACGTTGGACTTGCAGTGCGGCGTGTTGTGGGTGACCAGGAGGCGGTGCTCCTGGTGCTGGCCCGCGTCGGTGAAGTACAGGCCGAACAGCTCGGCCTCGCCGCCCGTACCCGCGTACTCGACACGGGGGTGGAGGCGGACGACGTCGCCGCCGAAGGTGATCACGACCGACTTGAAGGTGGCGTCACGGCCGACGAGCGCGTTGTGCTGCGAGCAGTGGACCGCCGTGTCGTCCCAGTCCTGGACGGAGACGAAGGTGACCTTGGCGCCGTCGCCGATCAGGAAGTCCACGTTGGCGGCGCGCACGGCGTCACCGGTGTGGTCGATGACGATGACGGCCTCGGCGAAGGCGCCGATCTCGAAGACCGTGTGCCCGAAGGTGGTGCCGCCCTCGCCGTGCAGGGTGACCCGCACCGGCTCGGCCAGGACCGTCTCCTTGGGGATCGAGACGACGGTGGCCTTCTCGAAGGAGGAGAACGCCTGCGCGGCGACCCGGTCGACGGGCGTGCCCGCCTTGCCGATCCGCGCGTCGTCGCGTCCCACGGACTCGACGGTGACGCCGTCGGGGGCGTCCACCTCCGCCTTGATCGAACCGTCGGCCTTCGCGGTGCCGTCGTGGAGCCCCTTCAGTCGCTCCAGCGGCGTGAACCGCCACTCCTCCTCGCGGCCGTGCGGGACCGGGAAGTCCGCCACGTCGAAGGACGGGGGCGCGCTCATGCGCGTGGCGACGGTCGACTCCGCGGCCACCGCGATCGAGCCGGCGGTGGTGGAGCCCACCGGGATGTTCTGAGCCTCAGCCATGGCTGTCGTGTTGCTCGCTTCCTACGTGAGATTCTGCGTCGCTGCGGGTGGGGCGCCGGCGTCAGCCGACCGCGCCCTCCATCTGCAGCTCGATCAGCCGGTTGAGCTCCAGGGCGTACTCCATGGGCAGCTCCTTGGCGATCGGCTCGACGAAGCCGCGCACGATCATCGCCATCGCCTCGTCCTCGGAGAGGCCGCGGCTCATCAGGTAGAAGAGCTGGTCCTCGGAGACCTTGGAGACGGTGGCCTCGTGCCCCATGGAGACGTCGTCCTCGCGGACGTCGACGTACGGGTAGGTGTCGGACCGGGAGATCGTGTCGACGAGCAGGGCGTCGCAGAGCACGTTGGACTTGGCACCGGGGGCGCCCTCGCCGATCTCGATCAGACCGCGGTAGGAGGTGCGGCCGCCGCCTCGCGCCACCGACTTGGAGACGATGTTCGACGAGGTGTTCGGCGCCATGTGGACCATCTTGGCGCCGGCGTCCTGGTGCTGGCCCTCGCCCGCGAAGGCGATGGACAGGGTCTCGCCCTTGGCGTGCTCGCCCATCAGGTACACGGCGGGGTACTTCATCGTGACCTTGGAGCCGATGTTGCCGTCGACCCACTCCATGGTCGCGCCCTCGTACGCCACGGCACGCTTGGTGACCAGGTTGTAGACGTTGTTCGACCAGTTCTGGATGGTCGTGTAGCGGCAGCGGGCGCCCTTCTTGACGATGATCTCGACCACGGCGCTGTGCAGCGAGTCCGAGGAGTAGATCGGGGCGGTGCAGCCCTCGACGTAGTGGACGTAGGCGTCCTCGTCGACGATGATCAGCGTCCGCTCGAACTGGCCCATGTTCTCGGTGTTGATCCGGAAGTAGGCCTGGAGCGGGATCTCGACGTGCACGCCCTTCGGCACGTAGATGAAGGAGCCGCCGGACCACACCGCGGTGTTCAGCGAGGCGAACTTGTTGTCGCCGGCCGGGATGACCGTGCCGAAGTACTCCTTGAAGAGCTCCGGGTGCTCCTTCAGCGCGGTGTCGGTGTCCAGGAAGATGACGCCCTGCTCCTCCAGGTCCTCGCGGATCTGGTGGTAGACGACCTCGGACTCGTACTGCGCGGCGACACCGGCCACGAGGCGCTGCTTCTCGGCCTCGGGGATGCCGAGCTTGTCGTACGTGTTCTTGATGTCCTCGGGCAGGTCCTCCCAGGACTCCGCCTGCTTCTCCGTGGACCGCACGAAGTACTTGATGTTGTCGAAGTCGATGCCGGAGAGATCGGAGCCCCAGTTCGGCATGGGCTTCTTGTCGAAGAGCCTCAGGCCCTTCAGACGCATCTTCAGCATCCACTCGGGCTCGGACTTCTTCGCGGAGATGTCCCGGACCACGTCCTCCGAGAGGCCGCGCTTCGCGGAGGCGCCCGCGACGTCGGAGTCGGCCCAGCCGTATTCGTACTTGCCCAGGCCCTCGAGCTCAGGGTGGGCAGTCTCCGTGGGGAGAGTCATGCGGGGTTCCTCCCGGCCGTGCTTGCAGATGCTTGCGAAGTGGTCTTGTCGGTGTTGCTGGTCGTGCTGGTGCCGCCGGACCCGTCGGCCGGCCGGTCGTCGGACCGGTGACCGGCCTTCGGGATGAAGGTCGTGCACACGCCGTCGCCGTGGGCGATGGTGGCCAGACGCTGTACGTGCGTGCCGAGCAGACGGGAGAAGACCTCGGTCTCCGCCTCGCACAGCTGCGGATACCGCTCGGCCACATGGGCGACGGGGCAGTGGTGCTGACACAGCTGCTCGCCGACCGGGGCGTTACGCGCCGTGGCAGCGTACCCGTCCGCGGTCAACGCCTTGGCCAGAGCATCGGTACGCGCCTCGGGACCGGCGGCCTCCACGGCCCGGCGGTACGCCTCGGCCTGGGCCTCCATGCGGTCGCGGGCGAAGGCCGCGACGGCGGCCTCGCCTCCCGCGTTCTCCTCGATCCAGCGGAGGGCGTCCACGGCGAGCACGTCGTAGGACTGGTCGAAGGCGTCCCGGCCGCAGTCGGTGAGCGCGAAGACCTTGGCGGGCCTGCCTCGGGTGCGGGCGCCGTACACGCGCTGCTCACGGGCCACGACGACGTCGTCGGAGACGAGTGCGTCCAGATGACGGCGCACGGCGGCCTGGGTGAGTCCGAGACGCCCGGCGAGATCGGCGACGGTGGACGGGCCGTGGTCCAGGATCGACCGCGCGACCCGGTTGCGGGTGGACCGCTCCCCGGTCGCGAGCTCCTCCTGGGGGGACTCCCCCACAGCTCCGCCGTTTTTCACAACGCCATTGTTGCGTAATTCCCGAGAGACTGACAAGCCGCGCCCCGCCGGACGGGCGGTGCCGTGCATCACTTAGGGAAACCTAACCTGACCTGCGGAAACGATCAGTCGGGGGATCGATCCGGCGGGGTTGGAAGCGGGCGGGCGAAAGGCACTCGCGATACCCGTCCACCCCCGCTGACCGGCGATTCGTCCCTCTCGGAGCGCCCCTGCGCACCGCCGTCCCGAGGGAGCGGCCACCGCCTCCCGGGCACCTCGGCGGGTGGCCGGAACCATGCCCTCCCCCGGGCCGGGATCCCGCCCCGGGGCCCCGGCGGCCCCTCACCCCTCCCTAGACTGCCCGGCATGAACAACGAGTCCGCCGTCCGGGTACGGGGCCTGGTCAAACGGTACGGAGCCAGAACCGCGGTGGACGGGCTCGACCTCGACGTCCGCACCGGCACGGTCACCGCCGTCCTCGGCCCGAACGGGGCCGGGAAGACCACCACCGTCGAGACCTGCGAGGGCTACCGCCGCGCCGACTCCGGCACGGTCCGCGTCCTCGGTCTCGACCCGGTCGCCGACGCCGCACGGCTGCGCCCGCGGATCGGCGTGATGCTGCAGTCCGGCGGCGTGTACTCGGGCGCCCGCGCCGACGAGATGCTGCGCCACATGGCGAAGCTGCACGCCCACCCCCTCGACGTGGACGCCCTGATCGAACGGCTCGGCCTCGGTTCGTGCGGCCGGACGACCTACCGGCGGCTCTCGGGCGGACAGCAGCAGCGGCTGGCCCTGGCCATGGCCGTCGTGGGCCGGCCCGAACTGGTATTCCTGGACGAGCCGACCGCCGGACTCGACCCGCAGGCCCGGCGCGCCACCTGGAACCTCGTGCGCGAGCTGCGTGCCGACGGCGTGACGGTCGTCCTGACCACCCACTTCATGGACGAGGCGGAAGCACTCGCCGACGACGTCGCGATCGTCGACGCGGGCCGGGTCGCCGCCCAGGGCAGCCCCGAGCAGCTGTGCCGGGGTGGCGCCGAGAACACCCTGCGCTTCACCGGCCGCCCCGGCCTGGACCTCGGCTCCCTGCTGAAGGCGCTGCCGGACGGCACCGCGGCGACCGAGCTGACACCGGGCGCCTACCGGATCAGCGGCACCGTCGACCCGCAGCTGCTCGCCACCGTCACCTCCTGGTGCGCGCAGCACGGGGTGATGCCGGACGGCATCTCGGTGGAACGCCACACCCTCGAGGACGTCTTCCTGGAGCTCACGGGGAAGGAGCTGCGGTCGTGACCGCTGAGGTGACCACGGACCGGACGTCCGGCACATCGGACTCGCCCGGCGGCAGGGGCGCGTACGCCCCGAGGCCGGGAGGTGCGCCGGTCGTCCGGATGATCACGGCGCAGGCGGCGCTGGAGACACGGATGCTGCTCCGCAACGGCGAGCAGCTGCTGCTGACGGTGATCATCCCGTCACTGCTGCTGGTGCTCTTCTCGACCGTCGACATCGTCGACACGGGCGGGGGCCGGGCCGTGGACTTCCTCGCCCCCGGCGTCCTGGCTCTGGCCGTGATGTCCACCGCCTTCACGGGCCAGGCGATCGCCACCGGCTTCGAGCGCCGCTACGGCGTGCTGAAGCGGCTGGGCGCCTCCCCGCTCCCCCGCTGGGCGCTGATGGCGGCCAAGACGCTCGCCGTCCTGGTCACGGAGGTCCTGCAGGTCGCGCTGCTGACGCTGATCGCCCTCGGGCTCGGCTGGTCGCCGCGGGGCGGTCCGGTCGCCGTGGCGCTGCTGCTGGTCGTGGGCACGGCGGCCTTCTCGGGCCTCGGTCTGCTGATGGCCGGCACGCTCCGGGCCGAGGCGACCCTCGCCGCGGCCAATCTGGTCTTCCTCCTGCTGCTGGTCGGCGGCGGGGTGGTCGTGCCGCTGGACAGGTTCCCGGACGCGGCGCAGACGGTCCTCTCGCTGCTGCCGATCTCCGCGCTCTCCGACGGGCTGCGCGACGTGCTCCGCGACGGCGCGGCACTGCCGTGGGGCGACCTGGGCATCCTGGCGGGCTGGGCGGTGCTGGGACTCGCCGCGGCGGCGAGATTCTTCCGCTGGGAGTGAGCGCCTGCGCGGCCCCTGGTACGGCCCGGCGACGACGCCCCGGGGGCCCCTCGTGAAATCACGCACAAGCGCCCCTCTACGATAGTCGCCGTGCAAACCCCCCTCGCCCATATCGCCAAGCGCTGGACGCCGTCCCCCAAGGTGCTCCGGCGCGCCGCGCTCGCACCCGTCGTGATGAGCGTGGTCATCATCGTCACCGGCGGCGCGGTCCGGCTGACCGGCTCCGGACTCGGCTGCGACACCTGGCCGAAGTGCACGGACGACAGTCTGTTCGCGACGCCCGAGCAGGGCATCCACGGCGCCATCGAGTTCGGCAACCGGATGCTGACGTACGTCCTGTCCGCGGCGGTGGGCTGGGCGATCATCGCGGCGCGCTCCACCAAGCCCTGGCGGCGAGGGCTCACCCGGCTCGGCTGGGCCCAGTTCTGGGTCGTGATGAGCAACGCGGTCCTCGGCGGCATCACCGTGTGGGCGGGCCTCAACCCGTGGACGGTGGCCGGGCACTTCCTCGCGGCGAACGCGCTGCTGACGGTCGCCACGGTCACCTGGATCCGGGCGGGCGAGGGCGACACCGCGCCCCGGCCCCGGGTCCCGCTCCCCGTGCGCCGGCTGTCCCGGGCAGTGACCGTCGCGGCGGGCCTGCTGATCGCGGCGGGCACGATCGTGACCGGCTCCGGCAAGCACGCGGGCGACAGCAGCGACGTGCCGAGGATGCCCTTCGACTGGGTGGACGCGGCCCATGTGCACGCCGCACTGGCCTGGCTGGTGTGCGTGCTCGCCGTGGCGGCGTGGTTGGCGCTGCGGATCGTGGACGCCCCCGACGACACCCGGGCGCGTGCCCGGGAGCTGATCTGCGTGCTCCTCGCGCAGGGCGCCATCGGCTATGTGCAGTTCTTCACCGATGTGCCGGAGGTGCTGGTCGGTGCGCACATGCTCGGATCCTCCCTGATGTGGATCGCCGTGCTGCGGCTGGCCCTGAGCCTGCGGGAGCGTCCGCTCGCCGCCCCCGGGGCCCCGGCCGCGCCGGATGCCGCCCTCACGGCGGCCTGAGCCGGCCGGATCGGTTCAGCCGGCCAGACCGTAGACGCGGCGGGCGTTGTCCGCCGCGATCATCCCGGCGACCCGCCGGGCGTCCGCCCGGCACCAGGCGCCGTCGCCGACCCAGCCGCCGAGCACCCGGTCCAGCGCCTCCCGGAAGATCCTGGCGCCGACGACATGGAGCTCGGGCAGCCCACGGGCCCCGCTGGAGAACAGCAGCTTCCCGAACGGGGCGTGCTCCAGGGTCTCTGCGAGGACGGCCGCCGCCCCCGCGCCGGTGTGGGCCAGGGCGGGGCCGACGTCGGCGTACACGTGCGGAAAGACGCTCGCCAGATGCGCCGCGTGGCGGTGGTACGGATAGCCGTGCAGCAGCACCAGATCGGTGCCGAGGCCCGCGGTGGCCGCCGCGAAGCCGGTCAGCGACAGCGGATCACCCACCCCGACGTGGATCTGCAGCGGCCGCCCCGAGGCGACGGCGACCCAGAGCAGATGGCGCAGCAGCACGGGGTCGGTGAGCCGGCCGCCGACCGTCCGGCCGTCCAGCCAGCGCCCGGTGGCACCGCGCACCTCGCCTGGCCCCGGTGGCTCGGGCGGGAGGGAGGCCACGTGCCGTACGCCGGCGACGGAGGTGAAGGCGACGGCCGAGTCGGCCGCGCCGTGCACGGCCTCGGCGAGGTTGGCGAGGAACGAGTCGACGGTGCCCGAGGTGTCGGCGACCTGTTCGGCGAGGAGTTCCAGGCGCACGATCTCATGGGCGTCCGCCATGCCCGCGGCCGCGATCTCGGGCAACCCGGTGAGGTCCCCGGGCGGCCCGGTGTCCACCAGGTAGGTGGAGATCCCGGTGGCCCGCAGCAGCCGCCTGCCGGATTCGAGGACGCCGAGCTCACGGCGGCGCGCGAGGTAGTGCGTCGGCGGGCAGTGGGGTTCGAGGCCGAGCAGCGGCGGGCACCAGCGGCGTACGGCGAAGCCGGTCTGGCTGTCGAAGAAGGTGGTGCCGGGTGCGGGCGGCCCGGCGGTCCTGCCGAGGTGGGCCTCGAAGGTACCGAGGCCCAGCTCCGTGCGGAGGACGCCGTGACAGTACTGATCCACCAAGGACGGCGTGTCGATCATCCGGGGCTCCCAGCGGTGGACGTTCGTTCCACCCGTCCTAACGGGTGAGCCCCGCGCGAGGTGTTGCCCCGGGCCGCAACGGCCGCTCTCCCGTGCCCCTGCAGGGCACGGAGCGGTCAGCCGTTCGACGGGCCGCCGACCTGGATGCCGGCCATCCGGGTCCACTCGTACGGTCCGGTGCGGACCTTCAGCGCGAAGTCGCCGTCGAACGACTCGTGCAGGGTGATGCCGGACTTCTCCGCGGCCCTGACGGCGATCTCGTGGGTCGGCGCGACCAGGTCGCCCCAGCCGCCGTCCTCACCGACGAGCACGATGCGGGTGCCCGTCCGGCCGATGTACGCGAGCTGGCCCTCGGCGCCGCCGTGCGCCTTGGCGAAGGCGCCGATCTGCTTGGCGAGCTTCGCCGCCTTCCGCTCGGTCTTCGCGGACTGCTTCTCGTCAACCTGGGTGTCTGCCATGACCATGATGCTACTCGCGGGTAGATCGACTGGCGACCGCCCGGCCACGTGGTCTCGGCCACGCCGTGCCCGGGGCGCCCCGGGCGGCCGGTCAGCGCAGGAAGGGGTCCACGGCGACGGCGACGAACAGCAGCGAGACATAGGTGATGGACCAGTGGAACAGCCGCATCTCCTTGAGCTTCCCGCCCGTCACCCCGGCCTTGGCGCGGCTCTGCAGTGCGTGCGCCTCCCAGAGCCACCAGCCGCCGGTGGCCAGCGCCACCGACGTGTAGAACCAGCCGGTGTAGCCGAGCGGGGTCAGCAGCAGCGAGACCGCCACCATCACCCAGCTGTAGACGACGATCTGCCGGGCGACGACCTTGTTCGAGGCGATGACCGGGAGCATCGGCACGCCCACGCGCGCGTAGTCCTCCTTCACCTTCATCGACAGCGGCCAGTAGTGCGGCGGCGTCCAGAAGAAGATGACGAGGAAGAGGACGACGGCGGCCCACGACATGGAGTCGGTGACGGCGGACCAGCCGATCAGCACCGGCATGCAGCCGGCGATGCCGCCCCAGACGATGTTCTGCGCGGTGCGCCGCTTCAGCAGCATCGTGTAGACGACCACGTAGAAGAGGAGCGCGCCGAGCGCCAGGGCCGCCGACAGCCAGTTGACGAGAAGTCCGAACCAGAGCGTGGAGACCACGGCCAGAGTGACGCCGAAGACCAGGCCCTCGCGCGGCGACACCATGCCGGTGACCAGCGGGCGCTGCGCGGTGCGGTCCATCAGGGCGTCGATGTCGCGGTCGATGTACATGTTGAGCGCGTTGGCACCGCCCGCGGAGAGGTATCCGCCGACGCACGTGGCGATCACGAGCCAGAGGTCCGGCACACCCTGCGCCGCCAGGAACATCACCGGTACGGTGGTGATGAGGAGCAGCTCGATGATCCGCGGCTTGGTCAGCGCCACGAATGCCTTGACGCGGGCCCCGAACGGCCGGTGGCCCCCCGGGCTGGGAGTCAAGACGACCCCGGCGGGTCGGGACTCGACGGCCGTCACGCACACCCCTGACAGAGAATTCCCAGCAAGCTTCGCGGGGGCATCCCTCGTACCCGGAGGGTCATGGAGGCGTGAATGCCCGGTGAAGGCTTGCGCGTACCACGCCACTCTAGACGTTGGCCCCATGCCGATCTTCGCGGGGGTGGGTCGTGTTGAGCGCCGCGGCGGCGCCGTCCGTAATCACCGGAGTCAGTCACCGACAACAGGCGAAGTCGGGCCGGTACCCGCAGGCTGGTTGATGTGTCCGATTGGAGAGACGTGCACCCGAAAGGCTGCACGTTGCTGCGAGGGTAGGCTCGACAGCGCCCGGTCAGTCACCGGGACCCGAACATGTGGAGAGGAGCCCTGACCCAGGGTGAGCACCAAGCCGACCACCACAGACCTCGAGTGGACCGCATTGGACCAGCGGGCAGTGGACACCGTCCGTGTCCTCGCCGCCGACGCCGTACAGAAGGTCGGCAACGGCCATCCCGGTACGGCGATGAGCCTGGCCCCCGCGGCGTACGTCCTCTTCCAGAAGCTGATGCGCCACGACCCCGCCGACGCGGACTGGACCGGCCGTGACCGGTTCGTGCTCTCCGCGGGTCACTCCAGTCTGACCCTCTACATCCAGCTCTACCTCGCCGGGTACGGTCTGGAGCTCGACGACCTCAAGTCCTTCCGCACATGGGACTCCAGGACCCCGGGCCACCCCGAGTACGGCCACACCGTGGGCGTCGAGACGACGACCGGCCCGCTGGGCCAGGGCGTCGCCAACGCCGTCGGCATGGCCATGGCCGCCCGCTACGAGCGCGGGCTGTTCGACCCGGACGCCGCTCCCGGCACCTCCCCGTTCGACCACACCGTCTGGGTCGTCGCCGGCGACGGCTGCCTCCAGGAGGGCATTTCCCACGAGGCGTCCTCGCTGGCCGGCCACCAGAAGCTCGGCAACCTGGTGCTGCTCTGGGACGACAACCACATCTCCATCGAGGGCGACACCGAGACCGCGGTCTCCGAGGACACCCTGAAGCGGTACGAGGCGTACGGCTGGCACGTCCAGCGCGTGGCCCAGCTGCCGAGCGGCGACCTGGACCCGGTGGGGCTGTACGAGGCGCTGAAGGCGGCCAAGGAGGAGACCGAGCGTCCGTCCTTCATCGCCGTTCGCTCGATCATCGCGTGGCCGGCCCCGAACGCCCAGAACACCGAGGCCGCGCACGGCGCGGCGCTGGGCGACGACGAGGTGGCGGCCACCAAGCGGGTCCTCGGCTTCGACCCGGAGAAGACCTTCGAGGTCTCCGACGAGGTCATCCGGCACACCCGTCAGGCCCTCGACCGCGGGCGCACCGGCCGCGAGGAGTGGGAGAAGACGTTCGCGGAGTGGCGTGCCGCCAACCCGGAGCGCGCCGCCGAGTTCGACCGCATCCGCGCGGGCGAACTCCCGGCCGGCTGGGAGGAGAAGCTCCCGGTCTTCGAGACCGGCAAGGCGGTCGCCACCCGTGCCGCGTCCGGCAAGGTGCTGCAGGCGCTGGGCGCGGTGGTCCCGGAACTGTGGGGCGGTTCCGCGGACCTGGCGGGCTCGAACAACACCACGATCGACAAGACCTCGTCGTTCCTGCCCAGGGGCAACCCGCTGCCCGAGGCGGACCCGTACGGGCGCACGGTGCACTTCGGCATCCGCGAGCACGCGATGGCCGCGATCATGAACGGCATCACGCTGCACGGCAACACCCGTGTCTACGGCGGTACGTTCCTCGTCTTCTCCGACTACATGCGCAACGCGGTCCGGCTGTCCGCGCTGATGCACCTGCCGGTGACGTACGTCTGGACCCACGACTCGATCGGTCTCGGCGAGGACGGCCCGACGCACCAGCCGGTGGAGCACCTGGCCTCGCTGCGCGCCATTCCGGGTCTGAACGTCGTGCGCCCGGCCGACGCCAACGAGACGGCGATCGCCTGGCGCGAGATCCTCCGTCGCTGGACGAAGGAGTTCCGTGTGGGCACGCCGCACGGTCTGGCGCTGACCCGCCAGGGCGTGCCGACGTACGAGCCCAACGAGGACGCGGCCAAGGGCGGTTACGTCATGTTCGAGGCCGAGGGTCCCGGAGGGGAGAGCGCCGAGCCGCAGGCCCTGCTGATCGCCACCGGCTCCGAGGTGCACCTGGCCGTGGAGGCCCGCGAGCAGCTGCAGGCCGAGGGCATCGCGACGCGGGTCGTCTCGATGCCGTCCGTCGAGTGGTTCGACCAGCAGGACCAGGCGTACCGGGACTCGGTGCTGCCGCCGTCGGTGAAGGCGCGGGTGGCCGTCGAGGCCGGTATCGGGCTGACCTGGCACCGCTTCGTCGGTGACGCCGGCCGGATCGTGTCGCTGGAGCACTTCGGTGCCTCGGCCGACGGCAAGGTGCTGTTCCGCGAGTTCGGATTCACCCCCGAGGCGGTGGCCGCCGCCGCGCGGGCCGTCCTCGATTCAACGACTGGGATCGCCGCCGCCGAGCGCTGACGCCGGTATACGACTAGTAGGAGATGCAATTCTCATGACAGACGCACTCAAGCGCCTCTCCGACGAAGGCGTCGCGATCTGGCTCGACGACCTGTCGCGCAAGCGCATCACGTCCGGCAACCTGGCCGAGCTCATCGACCAGCAGCACGTCGTGGGCGTCACCACCAACCCGTCCATCTTCCAGAAGGCCATCTCGTCCGGCGACGGCTACGAGCCGCAGGTCTCCGACCTCGCCACCCGCCGGGTGACCGTGGAGGAAGCCCTCCGCATGATCACCACCGCGGACGTGCGCGACGCCGCGGACGTGTTGCGGCCGGTGTTCGACGCCACGGGCGGCCAGGACGGCCGGGTGTCGATCGAGGTCGACCCGCGGCTGGCGCACAACACGGCGGCGACCGTCGCCGAGGCCAAGCAGCTGGCATGGCTGGTGGACCGGCCGAACACGTTCATCAAGATCCCGGCCACGCGGGCCGGCCTTCCGGCGATCACCGAGGTCATCGGCCTCGGCATCAGCGTCAACGTCACGCTGATCTTCTCGCTGGAGCGCTACCGCGAGGTCATGGACGCCTACCTGGCCGGCCTGGAGAAGGCGAAGGCCGCGGGCCTGGACCTGTCGAAGATCCGTTCTGTGGCGTCGTTCTTCGTGTCCCGGGTGGACACCGAGATCGACAAGCGGCTGGACGCCCTCGGCACGGACGAGGCGAAGCAGCTGCGCGGCAAGGCGGCGCTCGCCAACGCGCGGCTCGCCTACCAGGCCTACGAGGCGGTGTTCGGTTCGGCCGACAAGTCGACGCCGGCGTCGGAGCGCTGGGCCGCCCTCGACAAGGCGCAGGCCAACGCGCAGCGTCCGCTGTGGGCCTCGACCGGCGTCAAGGACCCGGCGTACCCGGACACGATGTACGTGGACCAGCTGGTCGCACCGGGCACGGTCAACACCATGCCGGAGGCCACGCTGGAGGCGACCGCCGACCACGGGCGGATCACGGGCGACACGGTGCGCGGGACGTACGAGCAGGCCCGTGCCGAGCTCGACGCCCTCGAGAAGCTCGGGATCTCCTACGACGACGTCGTCCAACTGCTCGAGGACGAGGGCGTCGAGAAGTTCGAGGGGTCCTGGAACGACCTGCTCAAGTCGACCGAGGCGGAGCTCCAGCGCCTCGCTCCTTCGGAGGGCTGAACACCTTGACTTCCGCACACGGAGCGAATCCGCTTCGTGACGCCGCGGACCGACGGCTCCCGCGCATCGCGGGGCCGTCGGGCCTGGTGATCTTCGGCGTTACGGGCGATTTGTCACGGAAAAAGCTGATGCCCGCCGTGTACGACCTCGCCAACCGCGGCCTCCTGCCGCCGGGCTTCTCCCTCGTCGGCTTCGCCCGCCGCGAGTGGGACGACCAGGACTTCGCGCACGAGGTCCACGAGGCCGTGAAGGAGCACTCCCGGACTCCCTTCCGGGAGGAGGTCTGGCAGCAGCTCATCCAGGGCATGCGGTTCGTCCCCGGCGAGTTCGACGACGACGACGCGTTCGAGACCCTGAAGAAGACCATCACGGAACTCGACCAGGTACAGGGCACGGGCGGCAACTTCGCCTTCTACCTCTCGGTGCCGCCGAAGTTCTTCCCCAAGGTCGTCAAGCAGCTGAAGAAGCACGGGCTCGCGGAGCAGAAGGACGGCTCGTGGCGGCGCGCCGTCATCGAGAAGCCCTTCGGCCACGACCTGGCCTCCGCGATGGAGCTCAACTCGATCGTCCACGACGTGTTCGAGCCGGACCAGGTCTTCCGCATCGACCACTACCTGGGCAAGGAGACCGTCCAGAACATCCTGGCGCTCCGCTTCGCCAACACCCTCTTCGAACCGATCTGGAACCGGTCGTTCGTCGACCACGTGCAGATCACCATGGCCGAGGACATCGGCATCGGCGGCCGTGCCGGCTACTACGACGGCATCGGCGCCGCGCGCGACGTCATCCAGAACCACCTGCTCCAACTGCTCGCCCTGACCGCGATGGAGGAGCCCGCCTCCTTCGAGGCGGACTCGCTGGCGGCGGAGAAGACCAAGGTGCTGGGCGCGGTGAAGCTGCCCAGGGACCTCGCCGCCGGCACCGTCCGCGCACAGTACGCGGCCGGCTGGCAGGGCGGCGCGAAGGTCGTCGGCTATCTGGAGGAGGAGGGGATCGACCGCACCTCCAAGACCGACACCTACGCGGCGATAAAGCTGGAGATCGACAACCGGCGCTGGGCGGGTGTGCCGTTCTACCTCCGCACCGGCAAGCGGCTCGGCCGCCGCGTCACCGAGATCGCCGTCGTCTTCCAGCGCGCGCCGCATTCCCCCTTCGACCGCACGGCCACCCAGGAGCTCGGGCAGAACGCGCTGGTCATCCGGGTCCAGCCGGACGAGGGCGTGACCCTGCGCTTCGGCTCGAAGGTCCCCGGCACCTCGCTGGAGGTCCGCGACGTCTCCATGGACTTCGCCTACGGCGAGTCCTTCACGGAGTCGAGCCCGGAGGCGTACGAGCGGCTGATCCTCGATGTGCTGCTCGGCGACTCCAACCTCTTCCCGAGGGTCGAGGAGGTCGAGCTGTCCTGGAAGATCCTGGACCCGATCGAGGAGTTCTGGGAGAAGCACGGCAGGCCCGCGCAATACCCGGCCGGGACGTGGGGTCCGGTCGAGGCGGACGAAATGCTCGCACGAGACGGACGGAGCTGGCGCCGGCCATGAAGATCGACCTTACGGACACCACCTCCGGCAAGATCAACAAGGCGCTGGTACAGGGCCGGCGGGCGATCGGCACCCCGGCCGTGGGCATGGTCCTCACCCTCGTCATCGTCACCGACGAGGAGAACGCCTACGACGCGCTGAAGGCGGCCAACGAGGCCGCCCGCGAACACCCCTCGCGCAAGCTCGTCGTCATCAAGCGCGTCTCCCGCTCGCCGCGCGACCGGGCCAAGGCGCGGCTGGACGCCGAGGTCCGGGTCGGTGCGGACGCCGGCACCGGCGAGACGGTGGTCCTGCGGCTGTACGGCGAGGTCGCCGACCACGCCCAGTCCGTGGTGCTGCCGCTGCTCCTGCCGGACGCGCCGGTCGTGGTGTGGTGGCCGGTGAACGCGCCGGTCGATCCGGCGTCCGACCCGCTGGGCGCACTGGCCCAGCGCCGGGTCACCGACACCTACGCCTGCGAGCAGCCCATCGCCGAGCTGACCGCCCGCGCCGACGCCTACACCCCGGGCGACACGGATCTGTCCTGGACCCGCATCACGCCGTGGCGCTCGATGCTCGCGGCCGCGCTGGACCAGGTCGACTGGCGGATCACCGGGGCCGAGGTCGAGGGCGAGGAGTTCAACCCGAGCTGCGAACTGCTCGGGATGTGGCTCGGCGACCGGCTGGACGTACCGGTGACGCGCACGGTCTCCGGCGGTCCCGGCCTCACCGCCGTGCGGCTGCTCACGGACAGCGGCACCATCGTGCTGGACCGCGCGGACGGCTCCCTGGCGACGCTGTCCATCGAGGGCCAGCCGGACCGTGCGGTGGCGCTGAAGCGACGTGACACCGCCGAGCTGATGGCCGAGGAGCTGCGGCGGCTGGACCCGGACGACATCTACGCCGCGACGCTGCGGTTCGGGGTGGACCGGCTCGACCAGGAGGGCGCACCGGCCGGCGGCGGCTCCGCAGCGAGGAAGGCCCCGGCGAAGCGCCCGGACCCGACGGCGGAGACGTCCGGGGAGAGGAGCGGGGACAGGACTCCCGCGAAGGCCCAGGCGAGGAAGGCGGCGTCCAAGTGAGCGCCCCCCAACTCGTCGTCCACCGCGACAAGGAGCTGATGGCCCAGGCCGCGGCGGCCCGGCTGATCACGAAGATCGTGGACGCCCAGGCCGCCCGGGGCTCCGCCTCGGTGGTGCTCACCGGCGGGCGCAACGGCAACGGCCTGCTGGCCGCGCTCGCCGCGGCGCCCGCGCGGGACGCCGTCGACTGGTCGAGGCTCGACCTGTGGTGGGGCGACGAGCGCTTCCTCCCCGAGGGGGACCCGGAGCGCAACATCACCCAGGCCCGGGAGGCCCTGCTCGACTCGGTGCCGCTGGACCCGGCCCGGGTGCACCCGATGCCCGCGTCGGGCGGACGGTACGGCAACGACGCGGACGCCGCGGCGGCCGCGTACGCGGAGGAGCTGGCCGCCGCCGCGGGCCCCGAGCACTACCGGTCGGCGGCTGCCGACGCGGGCGGCGACGTGCCGGCGTTCGACGTCCTGATGCTGGGCGTGGGCCCCGACACGCACGTCGCCTCCCTGTTCCCCGAGCTTCCCGCGGTACGGGAGACGGAGCGCACGGTCGTCGGCGTCCACGGCGCGCCGAAGCCCCCGCCGACGCGCATCTCCCTGACGCTCCCGGCGATCCGGGCGGCGCGCGAGGTGTGGATGCTCGCCGCCGGCGAGGACAAGGCGAACGCCGCACGGATCGCCCTGTCGGGCGCGGGCGAGATCCAGGCCCCGGCGGCAGGGGCGTACGGCAGGTCGAGGACGCTGTGGCTGCTGGACTCGGCGGCCGCGTCCCAACTGCCGCGTGATCTCTATCCGCCCGCCTCCGCCTGACGGAGGCTCACCGCCCGGGTGCGTACGGCCCGGTCCGCCCTTTCCCGGCGGACCGGGCCGTACACCGTTCCGGAGGCGCGGACCGGCACAGGCGCGACGGACCCGCTCATGCCCCGTGCGCCCCGGGGCCTCCGGGTTTCGGCAGGCCGTTCGAGGAAGGGCTCCAGCAGCCCCGGAACCGCCCGGGCCGCGAAGTCCAGGATCTCGTGCTCGTCGGCGTCGTACACCGGGTAGGCACCGTCGCCCGCCGCCGTGGTGGCGGTCAGGGTCAGCACCCCGGCACGCCGCTGGAACCACGACTGCCTCAGCGTCCAGCCGATGACGCCGCCCCGCCGCAGCGCCACCGTGCCCCGCCGGACGGTCCCCGAGCGGGCGACCAGATAGTCGCCTTCGAGTGCGTGGCCCAGGCTCCGGTACGCGTCCAGGGCCAGCAGCACCGCGAGCGGCAGGGACACCGCCGCGCTCGCCGCGGCTGCGTACAGCAGGACGTCCGTCACCGACAGGCCCAGGACGACGAGGACCAGGACCGGCGCGAGGGCCGCCGCGAGGGCCCGGCGCAGTCTGCGGGAACGCGCCGCACGCGGATGCGCGGTGAGCGGGGCGCTCGTGGGCGGGCGGGGCTCCCGCAGCACCAGGGCGGCGACGTCGTCGGCCACGGGCCCCGGCGCGGGCGGCAGCAGCGTCCTGTGGTCGGCTTGCCCGTCCTCGTCGTCCTCGACCAGGCCGGTCGCCACGGCGTCCACCCGCGCTGCCCCGAACAGTCGCACGCCGAGGGGTTCGACGCGTTCGACTCCGCGCAGCCGTCGCTCCTCGATCGAGAGGGAACGGGAGGTGAACAGCCCCCGGCGGACCCGCAGCGTGCCGCCCCGTTCGCGTTCCAGCCGGTAGCCGAACCACATCTCCACCCAGAGGCCGAGCGCTCCGACGACCCCGGCGACCACTGCCAGTACGGCCAGTACCACGACCGTCCAGAGCAGCGGCGTGTCCCGGAACCGCTCGCCGACCCAGTCGATCACCTGGGTCTGCACCCCGAACCACTGGCTGACCTGCATCACCGCTCCGACCGCGGCACCGCCGAGCAGGGGCGCGACGAAGGACACCGGCGCGTAGCGGATCCAGCGGGGGTCGAGGGCCGCCAGTGTCCCGTCCCGTTCGGCCTCCGTCACCCCGGCGGCCCGCCGCACCAGCAGCTCCCGGCGCAGCCGCTCGCCCTCGGCCCTGGTGACCGGGTCGAGTTCCAGCGTGGACTCCCCACCGCCGGTGTGCTCACCGGTGCCGATCCGCACCTTGACCAGGCCGAGTATCCGCAGCAGCGGATGGGCCGTCAGATCGACGGTGCGGATGCGTTCGCGCGCCAGGGACCGCCGCTTCACCAGCAGCAGCCCGGTGTGGAGCTCGGCGCGCTCGGGGCCGATGCGGTACCGCGTGCGCCTCCAGCGCAGCCAGTCAGCGCCCGCGCCCGCGGCGATGACCACCAGGGCCCCGGCGAGCACCCAGCCGAGCGCCTGCCACCACGGCATGTTCCCGGCCAGACCGAGCACGACGGGCAGTCCGGCACCGCCCGCCACCCCCGCCGTCACGGCGGCCGTGGCGAGCACCGTGCGCGGGTCCAGCCGCCGCCAGCCCTGGTCGGGCCCGCCCGAGGCGCTCATTAGAGGACCATCCTTTCTGCAGCCCTCTTCGGTAGGGTTGTGACCTCTCGGTCCCGGTGGGTGCATGGCCAGTGTCGCGAGCTGCTCGACGGCCAACATGAGTTACGCCAGCCCCGCCGGGCCGAGGCCGTCTGATCGGCTTCAGGGACACGCCCCGCAGAGGGCCGATTAATGAGCTCCCGGCAGACGACCTCATCACCGGGCAGGTGCTCCGTCACAGGCACAGGAGTACGACCTTCGTGTTCATCGGGTGGGACTGGGCGACCGAGACCCATGACGTGACCGTCATGGACGACGCCGGAAAACGCATCGACCGGTGGGAACTCGCCCACACCGAGGAGGGGTTCACCAAGACTCTGGCGAGGCTGCGCAAACACGGTGCTCCGGCAGACCTGCCCGTAGCGATCGAGACCACCCGCGGCCTGGCCGTCGACCGCCTCCTTGCCGCCGGACACCCCATCGTGCCGGTGCACCCCAACGCCTTCCACGCCATGCGGGCACGCTGGGGCGCCTCCAAGGCCAAGACCGACGCCGGCGACAGCATGAAACTCGCCGACTACCTGCGCACCGACGGGCACATGCTGCCCAGACTGGAACCCACCGAGCAGGCCACCCTCGACCTCCAGGCCCTCACCCGGCAGCGTGCCGACCACATCGAGGCCAAGGTCGCCGCCGTCAACCAGCTCGCCGCCCTGCTGGACGAGCACCGGCCCGGGGGCAAGGCCGTCTTCTACGAACTCGACAGCGACATCGCCATGGCCTTCCTGGAGCGCTACCCCACCCCGGCCTCCGCCGCCAGGCTCACCGCCGGACGCCTCGAAGCCTGGTGCAAGCGCCACGGATACTCCGGGAAGAAGCCCGGCAGCGTCCTGATCGAACGCCTGCGCTTGGCCCCGAAGGCCGCCTCCCGCCTCAGCGAACAGGTCGCCGGACAGCTCGTCCGAGTCCAGGTGCAGCTGGTGCAGGGCATACGCGCGACGATCCGTGTCTTGGACAAGTCCATCGCCGAAGCAGCCGCAACCCATCCCTACGCACCGCTTTTCGCCACCATGCCGCGCATCGGCAAGGTCAGCCTCGGGCAGATCATCGGCGAGATCGGCCCGATCCTGGAACGCGCCCAGACCTGCGAACAACTCGTCGCCGAAGCTGGCGTCGTCCCGGTCACCCGGGCCTCGGGCAAGGCCCGCACGGTCTCCTTCCGCTTCGCGACCAACCGAAGAGCTCGACTCGCGCTGACGACCTTCGCCGACAACAGCCGCCACGGCAGCGACTGGGCCGCCAAGATCTACAACGACGCCAGGGCGCGCAAGAAGCGACACCCCCACGCGATCCGCATCCTGGCCCGAGCATGGCTCCGCGTGATGTGGGCCTGCTGGCGCGACGGCACCTGCTATGACCCCGTGATCCACCAATCCAACAGCAAGATCAACACGACCGCGGAGACGCGGATGGCGGCATAGAGGTTGACTCAGGAAACTCATGTGGCGTCGCCGGGAGTGGCCTGGGTGATCCGCGTCAGCCGCTCGGCCAGTCGGGCCGCGACCTCGTGGTCCAGGCCCTCGATCCTGAGCGCTCCCTTGGCGGAGGCGGTGGTGACGGTGACCGTGGCCAGCCGGAAGAGTTGCTCCAGCGGACCGCGTACGGTGTCGACGGTCTGGATCCGGGACATCGGGGCGATCCGCCACTCCTGCCAGAGGGCGCCCGTGCGGACGTACACGGCCTCCTCCGTGACCTCCCAGCGGTGGACCCGGTACCACCAGGAGGGGAAGAAGGCCGTGCCGGCCAGGCCGAGGACCGCCAGTGCCCCGGCAGCGAACCACAGCCAGGTCCTGGCGGGCACGGTGAACGCGCCGAGTGCGGCGAGCACCGCCACCGGCACGGCCGCCGTCAGCAGGCACCGCGCCCGCCACCACCCGACGGCCCGTTCGTTCAGCGTGTTGCTCGGCGGCCTCAGCCGCACGGTCCCCTCCCCCGTCATCGGATCCCGTCCTACGCCCCGCCGCCCAGCGGGCTCCGGCCGCGCAGAGTGCGGTACGTGGACACCAGCGCGGCGGTGGAGCTGTCGAGGTCCTCGCCCCCGCGGCCCTCGGTGAGCACCGGCTCCAGGCGCTTGGCCAGGACCTTGCCGAGCTCGACGCCCCACTGGTCGAAGGAGTCGATGTTCCAGACGGCGCCCTGGACGAACACCTTGTGCTCGTAGAGTGCGACGAGCTGGCCGAGGACGGAGGGCGTCAGCCTGCCGGCGAGGATCGTCGTGGTCGGGTGGTTGCCGCGGAACGTCTTGTGCGCCACCAGTTCCTCGGGCACGCCCTCCGCACGCACCTCCTCCGGGGTCTTGCCGAAGGCCAGCGCCTGGGTCTGGGCGAAGAAGTTCGCCATCAGCAGGTCGTGGTGACCCGCCGGTCCGGCGGGCAGCTCGTCGACGGGGTCGGCGAAGCCGATGAAGTCGGCCGGCACGAGCTTGGTTCCCTGGTGGATCAACTGGTAGTACGCGTGCTGCCCGTTGGTGCCCGGCGTGCCCCAGACGACGGGTCCCGTCTGCCACTCGACGTGCTCGCCCTCGCGGTCGACGGACTTGCCGTTCGACTCCATGTCCAACTGCTGCAGATACGCGGTGAACTTGCTCAGGTAGTGCGAGTACGGCAGGACCGCGTGCGACTGGGCGTCGAAGAAGTCGTCGTACCAGATGCCGAGAAGGCCCATCAGCATCGGCGCGTTCTCCTCCGGCGGCGCCGTGCGGAAGTGCTCGTCGACGAGGTGGAATCCGTCCAGCATCTCGCGGAAGCGCTCCGGACCGATGGCGATCATCAGCGAGAGCCCGATCGCCGAGTCGTACGAGTAGCGGCCGCCGACCCAGTCCCAGAACTCGAACATGTTCGCGGTGTCGATGCCGAAGTCGGCGACCTTCTCCGCGTTGGTGGACAGCGCGACGAAGTGCTTGGCCACGGCCTCCTGGCCCGCGCCGAGGCCGGTCAGGAGCCAATCGCGGGCGGTGGTGGCGTTGGTGATGGTCTCGACGGTGGTGAACGTCTTGGAGGCGATGACGAACAGCGTCTCCGCGGGGTCGAGGTCGCGGACCGCCTCGTGGATGTCGGCCCCGTCCACGTTCGAGACGAAACGGAACGTCAGGTCCCGTGCGGTGTAGGCGCGCAGCGCCTCGTAGGCCATCGCGGGGCCGAGGTCGGAGCCGCCGATACCGATGTTGACGACGTTCCTGATGGGCTTCCCGGTGTGACCGGTCCAGCGGCCCGAACGGATCTGCCCGGAGAAGTCGCTCATCTTGTCGAGCACGGCGTGCACGGCGGGCACCACGTTCTCGCCGTCGACCTCGATGACCGCGTCCCGGGGGGCGCGGAGCGCGATGTGCAGGACCGCCCGGTCCTCCGTGATGTTGATCTTCTCACCGCGGAACATGGCGTCCCGCAGCTCCGTGACCCCGGTGGCGGCGGCGAGGTCGCGCAGCAGTGCCAGCGTCTCGTCGGTCACCCGCTGCTTGGAGTAGTCGAGGTGCAGATCGCCGGCCCTCAGGGTGTACCGGCTGCCGCGCTCGGGATCCGCGGCGAACAGCTCCCGTAGATGCGTGTCCGCCATCTGCTCACGGTGCTTGGTCAGAGCAGCCCATTCGGGCCTCCGGTTGAGCCGGATTGCGTTCATCTTCAGCCCACTTCTTCTCGTACCTGACTGCGTCCCCGCTGCCCCACCAACCTAATTGATCGTGAGGGCGGCCGGCGCGACGCAACGGCGTGCGGGCGGAACGCATCGGGCCCGGCCGGCGGCGGGATCCTGGGATCCCACCGCCGGCCGGGCCCGGCGTCAGCTGCTCAGATCTCACCTCGGAGCTTGGCGAGCGCCTCGGCGAGGATCGCCTCACCGTCCGCGTCGCTGCGCCGCTCGCGCACATACGCCAGATGCGTCTTGTACGGCTCGGTACGCGGCGGGTCCGGTGGGTTGTCCCGGTCCTGGCCGGCCGGGAACCCGCAGCGCGGGCAGTCCCAGCTGTCCGGAACCTGTGCGTCGCTGGCGAAGCTCGGCTGCGTCTCGTGCCCGTTCGAGCACCAGAAGGAGATGCGGAGACGCGGTGCGGACTCGCCCCGCTCCGCCTCCCCCATCGGCCCCGCCCCGACCCGGCTTCCCCGGATCGCGTTGCCACTTGCCACGGTCGTAACTCCCTGCGTGATGGTGCTCGAAGATGCCCCAGTCTACGTAAGGCCCAACGCTCGTCCAGTGATTGGAGTTACACCCCCACCTCCGGGACGCCCTTTGCGGTCAGCCGCCCAGCTTCATCAACAGAGCAAGTACGACAATGCACGCGAACCACATCAGGCCGACCACGATCGTGATGCGGTCCAGGTTGCGCTCGGCGACCGAGGAGCCGCCGACGGACGACTGCATGCCGCCACCGAACATGTCGGAGAGGCCGCCGCCCTTCCCCTTGTGCATCAGCACCAGCAGCATCAGCAGCAGGCTGAAGACGATCAGGGCGATCGAGAACCCCATAACCACGGCTGGACCAACTTCCTCGGACGAACGAATCAGACTGAACAACTGATCAGGAGAACGGGGGCCGAGCCCACAAGCCTCGGCCCCCGCAAGCGTACGACGAGGTTACCCATTTCCACGACCCTCGCCGCGGGCCGGACCCTCCTCACCGCAGGTGACGAGGAGGGCGGGCAGCGCTACCGCCCGTTCACTGGTCCCGGAAGCGCACGATCTTGACGAACTCGTCCACGTCGAGGGACGCGCCGCCGACCAGGGCTCCGTCGACGTCGGGCTGAGCCATGATCGCCGCGACGTTGTTCGACTTCACCGAGCCGCCGTACTGGATGCGGATCTTGGCGGCCACCTCCTGGCCGTACAGCTCCGCGAGCCGGCCGCGGATCGCCCCGCAGACCTCCTGGGCGTCCTCCGGGGTGGCGACCTCACCGGTGCCGATGGCCCAGACGGGCTCGTAGGCGATCACCAGGGTCTGGGCCTGCTCGGCCGTGATGTCCTTCAGTCCGCCGTCGATCTGGTTCAGCGTGTACTGGACCTGCTGGCCGGCCTTGCGGACGTCCAGGCCCTCGCCGACGCAGAGGATCGGGGTCAGACCGTGCCGGAACGCGGCCTTCACCTTGGCGTTGCAGAGCGCGTCGGACTCGGCGTGGTACTGGCGTCGCTCGGAGTGACCGACGACCACGTAGGCGCACTTCAGCTTGGCGAGCATCGTGCCGGAGATCTCACCGGTGTACGCGCCGGAGTCGTGCGCCGAGAGGTCCTGGGCGCCGTACGTGATCTTCAGCTTGTCTCCGTCCACCAGGGTCTGCACGGAGCGCAGATCGGTGAAGGGGGGCAGGACCGCGACGTCCACGGCGTCGTAGTCCTTGTCGGTCAGGGCGAAGGCGAGCTTCTGGACGTGGGCGATGGCCTCGAGGTGGTTGAGGTTCATCTTCCAGTTGCCCGCCATCAGCGGGGTGCGGGTGCTCATGTGGTGTTCAGTCCTCCAGTGCGGCGAGTCCGGGAAGCGTCTTGCCCTCGAGGTACTCGAGGCTCGCGCCGCCACCGGTCGAGATGTGGCCGAATGCGTTTTCGTCGAAGCCCAGCGTGCGGACCGCGGCGGCCGAGTCGCCACCGCCGACGACGGTGAACGCCTTGCCGTCCACGAGCGCCTGGGCGATGGCACGGGTGCCGCCGGCGTAGTCCGGGTGCTCGAAGACGCCCAGCGGGCCGTTCCAGAACACCGTGGCGGCGTCGGCGATCTTGGACGCGTACAGCTCGCGCGTCTTCGGGCCGATGTCCAGCCCCTCCTTGTCGGCGGGGATCCGGTCGGCGTCCACCGCGATGTACTCGGCGGGCGCCTTGGTCTTGAGGTCGGGGAACTCGGTGGAGGCGAGGACGTCGACCGGCAGCACCAGCTCCACGCCGTTCCTCTCGGCACGCTCCATGTACTCCTTCACCACCGGGACCTGGTCCTCCTGGAGGAGGGAGACGCCGACCTCGTGGCCCTGCGCCTTGAGGAAGGTGTAGGCCATGCCGCCGCCGATCAGCAGGCGGTCGGCCTTGGCCAGCAGCGAGTCGATCACGGCGAGCTTGTCGGAGACCTTGGCGCCGCCGAGGACGACCACGTACGGCCGCTTGACGTCCTCGGTGAGCTTCTTCAGCACCGAGACCTCGGCGGCGATGAGGTACCCGGCCGCGTGCGGCAGCCGGGCCGGGAGGTCGTACACCGAGGCGTGCCCCCGGTGAACGGCGCCGAAGCCGTCGCCGACGTAGACGTCGGCGAGGGAGGCGAGCTCGTCGGCGAAGGCGCCGCGCTCGGCGTCGTCCTTGGACGTCTCCCCGGGGTTGAAGCGCAGGTTCTCCAGGACGGCGACGCCGCCGTCGCCGAGACCGGCCACGGTCGCACGGGCGGACTCGCCGACCGTGTCGGTGGCGAACGCCACCTCGGCGCCGAGCAGTTCACCGAGCCGCGCGGCGGCCGGGGCGAGCGAGAAGGCCGGGTCCGGGGCACCCTTCGGACGGCCGAGGTGCGAGGCGACGACGACCCGGGCGCCCGCGCCGGCCAGGGCCTTCACGGTCGGCAGCACGGCACGGATACGGCCGTCGTCGGTGATCGTGGTGCCGTCGAGGGGCACGTTCAGGTCGGCGCGGACGAAGACCCGCTTGCCGGAGACGCCTTCGGCGAGGAGTTCGTCGATCGTCTTCATGCTTTGTTGGCTCCTAGGAGAGGTCGGGGACACGCCACAGGGCCCGCGCAGCGCGCCGTTGCGCTGCCCGAGCCCTGCTCCGCTCACATCGGGGTGCTTACCGTCGCCGGCAGGCGATCAGAGCTGGTTGCCGACGAAGACCGTGAGGTCGACGAGGCGGTTGGAGTAGCCCCACTCGTTGTCGTACCAGCCGACGACCTTGACCTGCTTGCCCTGGACCATGGTCAGCTTCGAGTCGAAGGTGCAGGAGGCCGGCCAGTTCACGATGTCCGAGGAGACGATCGGGTCCTCGGTGTACTCCAGGACGCCCTTCAGCTGGCCCTCGGAGGCCTTCTGGAAGGCGGAGTTGATCTCGTCCCTGGTGACCTCGCGGTCCAGCTCCAGGACGAGGTCGGTGACGGAGCCGGTGGGGACCGGGACGCGCATGGCGATGCCGTCCAGCTTGCCCTTGAGCTGCGGGAGGACCAGGGCGGTGGCCTTCGCGGCACCCGTCGAGGTCGGGATGATGTTCTCCGCGGCGGCGCGGGCGCGGCGCAGGTCCTTGTGCGGGAAGTCGAGGATGCGCTGGTCGTTGGTGTACGCGTGGACCGTCGTCATCATGCCCTTGACGATGCCGAAGTTCTCGTCGAGGACCTTGGCCATCGGGGCCACGCAGTTGGTGGTGCACGAGGCGTTGGAGATGACGTTGTGCTGCGCGGGGTCGTACTTGTCCTGGTTCACGCCCATCACGATGGTGATGTCCTCGTCGGTGGCCGGAGCCGAGATGAGGACCTTCTTGGCGCCGCCGGCGATGTGCTTCTCGGCGTCCGCCTTCTTCGTGAAGATACCGGTGGACTCGATGACGATGTCGACGCCGAACTCGCCCCAGGGGATGTCGGCCGGGTTGCGCTCGGAGAGCACCTTGATGGTGTGCCCGTCGACGGTGATGGTGTCTGCGGTGTGGCTGACCTCGGCCTTCAGACGGCCGAGGATGGTGTCGTACTTCAGCAGGTGAGCGGTGGTCGCGGTGTCACCCAGGTCGTTGACAGCCACGATCTCGATGTCTGCACCCTGCTCCAGCAGCGCGCGGAAGTAATTACGACCGATGCGGCCAAAGCCGTTGATGCCTACGCGGATCGTCACGAACCGATCTCCTCAGTGGTACGCCGGTTTCGACGCCGGCGAGCTGATATGGGATGTCCCCGACCGCTTACGACCCTACCTCCCCGGGGCAGCCGGAGTGGCATCGAGCACGCCCCCGGATCGAGCCGAAAACCGGTGGCCCGTACCTACCGACAAGTACGGACCACCGGCGCTTTTCGGCGACTACGCAGTGTCAGCGACGGAGCGCGGCGAGCGCCTTCCGGACCAGTGCGTCGCGGTCCGCGGGCGCGGTGACGTGTTCCAGGCCGAAGCCCAGCAGAACCGTGTCGCGGGTGGTGACGGCCGCGTACGAGACGAACAGCTCACCTGTGCGCGCCCAGTCACCACCGAGCGCGGGGCTGCCCTCCGGCGCCCCCGGCGTCGTCCACGGACCGAGCGAGGTCTCGAAGCCCTCGCTCTCCCTCTCCGCCCCGCCGACGACCAGGGCGGCGTCGTCGGCGAACACACCGCGGCCGCCGCTGCCCGGGTCGGTGACGTAGGCGAGTGAGAGCTCCACGCGCTTGCCGGCGTAGGCGCTCAGGTCGAAGGAGACCTGCTTCCAGCCGGCGGAGGAGCCGGTGAAGCTGTTCCAGGTGCCGCTGGAGCCGGACGCGGTGCAGCCGCCGGAGCCCAGGGTGAGGTAGTGCCGCAGGAAGGGATGCCCGCCCAGGAAGTACCCGGCCTCGCACTCCTCCGGTACCGCGGTACCGCTGAGCCCGCCCTCGTCCGGGAGCGTCGTCCAGTCCTCGGCGCCCACGGTGTGGGCCTCCAGGACCGCGTGGTCGTAGCCCGGCTCGGTGTTCCAGTTGAGCGCGAGCTTCAGCCGCGGCGCGTCGGCCGCGGTGACCCCGGTGAGGTCGACGGTCCGGGTGAGCCGCTTCCAGTCGTTGTCCTCATGGGTCGCGGAGGCCATCGACGAGCCCGCGTACGGGGCGTAGGGGTTGGTCACCCCGTCGAAGCGGCCCGCCTGGGCGCTCGCGAACTGCGGGAACCGCGCGACCGGCAGCGTGTCGGAGGTGACCGTGTACGCCCCCGGCGCGTTCAGCGGGTTGCCGGTGGCACCGGACAGCGGCCCGCCGGATCCGGTGAGTCTTCCCGCTCCGGCGAACCCGGTGGCACCGGGCGCCGAGGCGCGGCCGTACGCCCCCAGCCAGTACTGGCTGAAGTCGTTGGTCACGGCCCTGCCGACCTGGGCGTTGCCGCCGGCCAGCTCCCCGGCCTCGATCAGCTTGCCGCCCTCGTTGAGGAAGTCGCGAAGGGCGAGCTGGGTGGGTCCGCCGGGCGCCTGCGCGCCGGTGTAGTGGACGGCGGTGGCGAAGTGGCCGAGGACTCCGAGCGGGTGCGGGGCGCCCTGGGTGGCGACGTCCCACACGACGGCCTTGCGGCCGTTGGCCCGGAGCGCGTCGACGTACGCCCGGGCGTGCTGGGCAGGCGCACCCTCCTCCGCCACCACCACGGTGTCCGCTCTGGGCCGGACCGCGACGGTGTAGGTGAAGTGCTCGCTGGAGACGCGCTTTCCGCTTCTGGTCTCGCCGGTGAACCAGACCTCGACCCGGTCGCCGACGTCCCCGTCCTTGACCTTGGCCCGGTACTGGTCGAAGCGGATGTTGTCCTCGCCGCCGTAGGTCTCCCCGCCCCGCCACGGCCGGAGCGCCATGTCGTGGGTGCGACCGCCGTTGACGCGGTACTTGAGTTCCTTGTCCCGCAGGGACTTGCGGGCGATGACGGACACTTCCTGGTCGCCGCCGCGCGAGTAGGAGGTCGTGAACGGGTCGACGGTGAAGTCGGGGGCCTCCAGACCGACCGCCGACGACGGCTGGTCGGGGTGGACGGCGGTCTCGGCGACGGACAGCGCGAACTCGACGTTCTTCGCGAACTCCGCCTGGATCAGCTTCTCGTCGTCGGGGAAGTTGAACCCGGAACGGCAGTCCTCGGGCCGCCACCGGTCGTTCGGGTCGACGGCGGAGGCGGTCTGGCAGGTCGTCATCTCCGGGGTGAACATCATCGTCCCGTTGACGTTGGCCGCGTGGCCGTCGGCCTCGCCGTTGGTGGTGTAGAGCTCGGAGGAGACCTGGGGGTGGTAGCCGGGCACGGCCGGGTTGTCCGGGGTGCCCGCCAGCGCCTTGTAGAGCACGTCGTCCGGCGTGGGGGTGGCGACCTGCCAGCCCACGCCGTACAGGATCAGTTCGGCGGCGGAGTGGTAGTTGATGCCGTACTCGAAGCCGATGCGCTTCTGGAAGCGGTCCAGCGCGACGGTCTCGGGCTCGGAGGAGGGGCCGGGGCCGCGGTAGGTCTCACTGGCGGCGTTGGGGGACGAACCCTCGTTGTCGTAGCCCCACTTGTAGGCGAAGTTGCGGTTCAGGTCGACACCGTCGCCGGTGGTGATCCTGCCGTCGCCGTTGTTGTCGCGCAGGTTCTTGCGCCAGAGGCGGTTGCTGTCGGAGGCGTGGGTGAAGTCGTAGCCGTCCGGATTGGCGGACAGCAGGAACCACAGCTCGGTGCGGTCCACGATCCGGGTGAGGCGCCGGTCCTTGCCGTAGCCGTCCACGTAGTGGTGGAGCAGCCGCCGGGTCATCTCGGGCGTGATCCACTCGCGGGCGTGCTGGTTGGACATGTAGAGGGTGGACGGCTTGGCGCCGTCCCGGTGCTTCTTGGCGCCCTTGGTCAGCTTGAGGGCGAGGATGTCCTTGCCCTGCACGGTCCTGCCGATGCTGACGACCTTGGTGATCGACGGGTTGGCGGCGGCGACGGCGAGGATCTCCTCCTGGAGGCCGCCCTCCCCGCCGTACGGCCGGAAGACACCGTCCCCGGCGGCGGCGACGCGCTTCTTCGCCGCGCCGGACACGGTGTGCTCGGTGAGGCTCACGCCCTTGTCGCGGAGCGCTCCCGCCTGGGCCTCGGTGAGGAACACCTCGACCGTGGCGGTGCCCTTGGCCGGTACCTGCTCGGTCAGTTCATGACCGTCGGCGCCCGCCTGGAGGAGCAGTGGCACCTGTTCCCTGGTGACTTCCGCCTGCCACACGGATAGTCCGGCGGCGTCGGCGCCGGTGTCCGCCCGGGCGAGCGGCGCGGCGGCCAGACCGGCCATCAGGAGTGAGGTCGCGGCGAGGATCGATCTCGCTCTTCGTCTCATTGGCCCCCCTTGCTTTCGTCTGTCGCGAAAGAAAACAGATGCCAGGCTCATGACAGTTCATGATCATGTCAAGATGCTCTGGACGGCCAAGTGGCCTTGGCACACTGGGCGTTGAGGCGGATGAGCGCGCCGCGCGCGGAGCGTGACGGGTGCGGAGGAGCACGTCCGCCGTCCGGCCGCGGACGGCCCGACGGGCCGTGACGTCCACGGGCGGACGCGGGACGGCCTGCGCCCGGGCGGGTCGGGAAGGTGCCTCCGCCCGCCCTCAGGGCGGGAGGGACTTTCGCAAGACGCCCTGGTGGGACCGTGGAACGGATCCGTCAGTTGGCTCTGTGGGGCGCGTGCGTTCGGGGCACGGCTCGCGGGGTGGGGCAGCGCAACGCGGGACCCGCGGAGGGGGTCTCGGCGATCGCGGCCCGGCGAACCCGGCCCGAGACGACCTCGTACCGGAAGGACACGCGCAGGACCACCCCGGCGGACGGAAACCCGGCAAGAGCGGCCTCGCCCACGGAGCCGCGGGAAACGCGTACGCGGAACACACCCCACAAACGCATCGTCGCGAGCGCGGCCCGGCGAGCCCCAACCCGAGAGCGAGCCGACCCGGGACGCGGCCTCGGCCACGGGGTGTCCGTGCGCGCGGCCTCGGGAGGCGGCCACTCGGAGAGGCGGGCGCGCCCCGGGCGGGCTCAGCCCACCAGGCCGTCGGCCATCTCCTCCGTCAGATTGGACTCCGTACCCGGGATCCCGAGGTCCTGGGCGCGCTTGTCCGCCATCGCCAGCAGCCTGCGGATACGGCCCGCGACCGCGTCCTTCGTCAGCGGCGGGTCCGCCAGCGCACCCAGCTCCTCCAGCGACGCCTGCTTGTGCTCCATGCGCAGCCGGCCCGCCGCCGCGAGGTGCTCGGGGACCTCCTCGCCGAGGATCTCCAGAGCGCGCTGCACCCGTGCGCCGGCGGCGACCGCGGCCCGGGCCGAGCGGCGCAGATTGGCGTCGTCGAAGTTGGCCAGCCGATTGGCGGTGGCCCGGACCTCACGGCGCATCCGCCGCTCCTCCCAGGCCAGGACCGACTCGTGCGCGCCGAGCCGGGTCAGCAGCGCGCCGATGGCGTCGCCGTCGCGCACCACGACCCGGTCCACTCCGCGCACCTCACGGGCCTTCGCGGCGATGGAGAGCCGGCGCGCGGCACCGACCAGCGCCAGCGCGGCCTCGGGGCCGGGGCACGTCACCTCGAGCGAGGACGAACGGCCGGGTTCGGTCAGCGAGCCGTGTGCGAGGAAGGCACCGCGCCAGGCGGCCTCCGCGTCGCACGTGGCGCCCGAGACGACCTGGGGCGGCAGCCCGCGGATGGGGCGGCCCCGGCCGTCGACCAGCCCGGTCTGGCGGGCAAGCTGGTCACCGCCCGCCACGACGCGCACCACGTAGCGCGAGCCGCGCCGCAGCCCGCCGGGAGCCATCACCACGAGATCCGAGGAGTGCCCGAAGATCTCCAGGATGTCCTTGCGGAGCCTGCGTGCCGCGATGCCCGTGTCCAGCTCCGCCTCGATCACGATGCGGCCGCTGACCAGGTGCAGCCCGCCCGCGAACCGCAGGATCGCCGAGACCTCCGCCTTTCTGCAGCAGGTCCGGGTGACGGGGAGCCGGGAGATCTCGTCCTTCACCGCTGCCGTCATCGCCATGGGCCGATCCTTCCATGCATCCGAAAAATACGGTCGTACGCGGCGGCCAACAGCTCCGGGTCGTGCTTCGGAGCCCCGTCGGGTCTCGCCACGGGCGCCAGCTCGACCGCGGCACCGAGCCGCTTCGCCGCGTCGGCGAGGGACTCGCGGTCGGGCACGGCGGCCTCGTCGGCCAGCACCACGTCCAGGGCGAGTTTAGGGGCGTGTCGCCCCAAAACCTCCAAATGACGCTGCGGAGAGAAGCCCTCCGTTTCCCCGGGCTGCGGGGCGAGATTGAGCGACAGAACACGCCTGGCCTTGGTCTCGACGAGCGCGTCCAGCAGCTCGGGCACGAGCAGGTGCGGGATGACCGAGGAGAACCAGGAGCCGGGGCCGAGGACCACCCAGTCGGCGTCCAGCACGGCCTCGACGGCCTCCGGGACGGCCGGCGGATCGTTCGGCACCAGGTGCACGGACTGCACCTCGCCCCGCGTCAGCGCCACCGTCGCCTGGCCGCGCACCGTGCCCACCTCGTCGGGCCGCGCCGGATCGTGCCCCTTGACCAGCGCCTGGAGTTCCAGCGGCACGGCGGACATGGGCAGCACCCGGCCGTGGGCGCCGAGCAGCCTGCCGACCAGGTCCAGGGCCTGCACATGGTCGCCGAGCTGCTCCCACAGCGCGACGATCAGCAGATTGCCGACCGCGTGTTCGTGCAGCTCGCCCTGGGACTGGAAGCGGTGCTGGATGACCCGGGACCAGGTCTGGCCCCAGTCGTCGTCGCCGCACAGCGCCGCGAGCGCCTTGCGGAGATCGCCGGGCGGCAGCACCCCGAGCTCCTTGCGGAGCCGCCCGCTGGAGCCCCCGTCGTCCGCGACGGTGACGACGGCGGTGAGGTCGCCCGTGATGCGGCGCAGCGCCGCGAGGGACGCGGAGAGGCCCATGCCGCCGCCGAGGGCGACGACCTTGGGCTGGGTCCCGCGTCTGCGGCCGGTGCGGAGCGCGTCACTGCCCCGCAGCCGGCGCAGCCGGAGATTGCGTGCGGTCACTCGCGCCCCATGTCCCGGTGGACGACGACGGTCTCGATCCCCTCGGAACCGAGCCGGGCTGCGAGCTTCTCGGACATGGCGACGGAGCGGTGCTTGCCGCCCGTGCAGCCCACGGCGATCGTCACGTACCGCTTGCCCTCGCGGCGGTAGCCCGCGGCGATCAGCTGCAGCAGCCCGGTGTACTGGTTGAGGAACTCCTTGGCCCCTGGCTGGTTGAACACATAGCCCGACACCTCCTCGTTCAGCCCGGTGAAGGGGCGCAGCTCCGGAACCCAGTGCGGATTCGGCAGGAAGCGGCAGTCCACCACGAGGTCGGCGTCGACGGGCAGGCCGTACTTGTACCCGAACGACATCACGGTGGCCCGCAGCTCCGGCTCCTCGTCGCCCGCGAACTGGGCGTCCATCTTGGCGCGCAGCTCGTGGACGTTGAGGCTGGAGGTGTCGATCACGAGGTCGGCGTCGCCGCGCAGCTCCCGCAGCAGGTCCCTCTCGGCGGCGATGCCGTCGACGATCCGGCCGTCGCCCTGCAGCGGGTGCGGGCGGCGCACGGACTCGAAACGGCGCACCAGGACCTCGTCGGACGACTCCAGGAAGACGATCCGGCGGGTGACCTGCTTGGCGTCGAGGTCCGCGAGGGACTCGCGGAGGTTGTCGAAGAACCGCCGGCCGCGGACGTCCACGACGACGGCGATCCGCGCCACGTTGCCCTGGGAGCGTGCGCCGAGCTCCACCATGGTGGGGATCAGCGCGGGCGGCAGGTTGTCCACGACGAACCAGCCGAGGTCCTCCAGGCACTTCGCCGCGGTGCTGCGGCCGGCGCCCGACATTCCGGAGATGATCACCAGCTCGGGGATGGCCGCCTCTGCGGCCTGCCCGGCCTCGGTCGTGCCCGTACTCACGTCTCCTGCTCCGTGTTCCTGTCTGTTCCGCTCGGTCATTCCGTGGTTCCCCCGATTCCTTCCGTCGCTGCTGCCCCGAGGTCCTCTTCCATGATCTCGCCTGTCGCCGTGTTCACCGCCGGGGCGGGCGGAGCGGCCTGCGCCAGGGCGACGGCCACGGACTCCGCGGTCTTCCTGCCGAAGCCCGGGACCTCGCAGATCTGCTCGATCGTCGCCTGCCGCAGCCGCTTCACCGAGCCGAAGTGCTTGATCAGTGCCTGTTTGCGGGTCTCGCCGAGACCCGGCACGGAGTCCAGCGGACCGGTCCGCAGCCGCTTGGTGCGCTTGGACCGCTGGTAGCGGATCGCGAAGTCGTGAGCGGTGTCACGCACCCGTTGGATGAGGTACAGCCCCTCACTGGAGCGGGGCAGCACGACCGGGTCGTCCTCCCCCGGCAGCCACACCTCCTCCATGCGCTTGGCGATGCCGGCGACGGCGACGTCGTCGATCCCCAGCTCGTCCAGGGCCCGCTGGGCCGCCGCGACCTGCTGCTGCCCGCCGTCGACGAGCACCAGCTGCGGCGGATAGGCGAACCTCCTGGGTCTGCCGTCGTCCACCGCGGCCGACGGCACCTCGCCGCCCGCCAGGGCCTCGCCGTCCTCCGGGACCGCCCACTCGCCGGTCCTCTCCCGCTCCGCGAGATAGCGCCGGAAGCGCCGGCTGATCACCTCGTGCATCGAGCGGACGTCGTCCTGGCCCTCGCCGTGCCAGATCTGCGTGTCTCCGACACGACCCTTGATCTGGAAGCGCCGGTACTCGCTCTTCCGGGGCAGCCCGTCCTCGAACACGACCATGGACGCGACCACGTCCTCCCCGTGGAGGTGAGAGATGTCGAAGCACTCGATACGCAGCGGCGCGGAGTCCAGGCCGAGCGCCTCGGCGATCTCCTCCAGGGCCCGGGAGCGGGTCGTCAGATCGCTGGCGCGCTTGGTCTTGTGCAGGACGAGGGCCTGCTGGGCGTTGCGCCCGACCGTCTCCATCAGGTCCTTCTTGTCGCCGCGCTGGGGGATGCGCAGCGAAACGGCCGAACCCCGGCGGTCGCCCAGCCACTGGGTGACCGCGGCGAGGTCCTCGGGCAGGGCCGGGACGAGGACCTCCTTGGGGACGGCGTCACCGCTCTCCTCCCCGTACAGCTGCTGCAGCGCGTGCTCGACGAGGCCGGACGTGTCGACGGCCTCGACCTTGTCGGTGACCCAGCCGCGCTGACCGCGCACGCGCCCGCCGCGGACGTGGAAGATCTGGACGGCGGCCTCCAGCTCGTCCTCGGCGACCGCGATCAGATCCGCGTCGGTGGCGTCGGCAAGCACCACCGCGTTCTTCTCCATGGCGCGCTTCAGGGCCTCTATGTCGTCCCGCAGGCGGGCGGCCCGCTCGTACTCCATCTCCTCGGCCGCCGCCGTCATCTCCTTCTCCAGGCGGCGGATGTAGGTGCCGGTGCGGCCGGCCATGAAGTCGCAGAACTCCTCGGCCAGTTCGCGGTGCTCCGCGGCGCCGGTCCTGCCGACGCAGGGCGCGGAACACTTGCCGATGTAGCCCAGCAGACAGGGCCTGCCGGTGCGCTCCGCGTTCTTGAAGACCCCGGCGGAGCAGGTGCGCACGGGGAAGACCCGGAGCATCAGGTCGACCGTCTCGCGGATCGCCCACGCGTGCGCGTACGGACCGAAGTGGCGCACGCCCTTCCTCTTGGCGCCGCGCATCACCTGGACCCTCGGGAACTCCTCGTTCATGGTCACCGCGAGGTACGGGTAGCTCTTGTCGTCCCGGTACTTGACGTTGAAGCGGGGGTCGAACTCCTTGATCCAGGAGTACTCCAGCTGAAGGGCCTCCACCTCCGTGGAGACGACGGTCCACTCCACCGAGGCCGCGGTCGTGACCATCGTGCGGGTGCGCGGATGCAGACCCGCCAGGTCCTGGAAGTAGTTCGCCAGCCGCTGCCGCAGACTCTTCGCCTTGCCGACGTAGATCACCCGGCGGTGCGCGTCGCGGAACTTGTAGACCCCTGGCGAGTCGGGGATCTGTCCCGGCTTGGGGCGGTAGCTGGAGGGGTCTGCCATGCCGCCCACCCTACTGGCGGGCACCGACAACCGGGGCCGCCGCAGGGGCACGCGCACCCGCCCTCCCGCCCGGGCGCCGGTCCCGCCGCCGGGCCCGCGCCGGAGGAGGCCCTCGACGGGGCCGCCGCTACGGCCGGTGTCCGGGCGCTCACGGTTCGGCGGTGCAATACGGACGCTTCGACCAGGCTCCCACGGCATTCGGACCGGCACTCGGACAACCGTTGTCCGGACGGGACCGGCACGCTTCAATGCGGGGTGACACGCGGCTGTGACGGCGGCCCCGGAGGCCCCGTGACGCCTGCCGTCGGTCCCGTCCGCACGCCCCGCCCTCGGCGCGAGGGCCCACCGGGCGGCCGTGAACGTCCATCGAGGAGTCCCATGGGGCACGCCGCGCACCCCGCGCACACCCAGGCCGAACTGGACCGGGTGCTGCGCACGGGCCCCTTCCATCTCGCCCTGCGTGCCGCGCTCGCGGTGCGGGGTCTGCCGCTGCAGCGGGTGCAGCACCATCTCGCACACCGGGGGATCAAGGTCGGGGTGACCAGTCTGAGTTACTGGCAGCAGGGCGCCCGCCGGCCGCAGCGCCCCGAGTCGCTGCGGGCCGTGCGGGCACTCGAGGACGTGCTCCGGCTGCCGGAGAACTCCCTTCTGCGGCTGCTCCCCGTGGAGGCCGGGCCCGGCCCCCAGCGCCCCGCGGCCCGTTCTCCGCGTGCGCCGGCCGAGGGGTCCGGGGCGGTGGAGCGGCTGCTCGCCGGACTGGGGCGGCCCGCGGACGGCGGGCTGCACACGGTGGGGCACCACGAGCGCGTGCGGATCGGGCCGGGCCGCGAGCTGCTGGGCCGGGACTCCCAGAAGATCGTGCGCGCCCACCGCGACGGCGTCGACCGGCTGCTGGCGGTCCATCGCGGGGATCCGGGATGGGATCCGGCGCGGGTGAGCGTGCGGGCCACGGAGAACTGCCGCCCGGGGCGCGTCCGGTACGACCGGGAGGCGGGGGTGCTGGTCGCGGAACTGCTCCTCGACGCCCGGCTGCGGTCCGGTGAGACGTACCTCCTCGGCTACGGCTTCGAGGACGGCACGGCGGGCCCTAGCGGTGAGTACGTGCGGGGCTTCCGCGCGGCCGGCGGTCAGTACGTGCTGCAGGTCCGCTTCGACGGGGCGGCGCTGCCGGTGCGGTGCCGGCACTTCGCCCAGAACTCCCCCGGCGCGGCACGGATCTGCCGTGCGGAACTGGCCCCCAACAGCCGCCACCCGGCGGTGCACCTGGTCGAGCAGGGCGTCCGGCCGGGGATCCAGGGGATCGAGTGGGAGTGGGAGCATTGACCGAAGCCCGGGTTTCGCCGCGGTACGGCCAGGGGCAATGAGGTGATCTTGAAGCCCCGACGCGGCAGCCGGGGACATGCCGCAGGCGGGGGGCAACCGGAACGCGGCAGTAGGAGGCAACCGCAGTGAATGCGGGCACCTGATCTTCGCCCAGAGCCGCGATTCCGCAACCGGAGCCGCCACGCCGCCTCTGGTCCAGTCGCTCGCGGGCGGGCCCGCCGGAACCCCGCCGCGGATGTTCCCGGGTCCGCGCCTGCGCACGTGCGGCGTCAGCCGGAACAGGGCCATACGAGTGCCGGCCGGGGGCCGGTGGCTCACTCCCCGCCCGCGCACCGGTATGAGTGGGGCGCGGGCGCTGCCACGCGACCGACACGGTCGGATGGCCTGCCTCCTGTTTCAGGACGTCGAGAGCTGTGGGGTGCGCAGGATGGTTGTGGTGGCAAAAGTGCTTGCGGCGGTCTTCGGGCTCGCGGCGATCGCCAAGTTGGCCGACCGCAGGGGACTACCGCGGGCCATCGTCGACTTCGGACTGCCGGCCCGCGCGGCGGTGCCGCTCGGAGCCCTTCTCGTTGTCTGCGAACTCGTCGTCGCGCTGGCTCTTGCCGTACGCCCGTGGGAACGCACCGGTGCGCTGGGGGCGCTCGTGCTGCTGGTTGGCTTCAGCGTCGCCGTCGTGCTGAACGTGTCGCGCGGTCGGACTCCCGCCTGCCGCTGCTTCGGAGGACTGCACGCCGCCCCGGTCGGCTGGTCGACCGTCGCCCGCAACGGGCTTCTCGCGACCCTGGCTGCGTTCGTCGCCGTCGGCGGACGCTTCCCCGGACTCTTCGCGGGGCTTGCCGTCACCGCATCGCTCGCCTGGATCGGACTGCAGCCGGAACGAGGCAGGAAAGTGCGGCCGGGCATGGTCGCACCCGGCTTCTCGCTGCCGGACGAGACAGGTCGGACGTGGGCCATGGAAAGCCTGCTGGCGGCGCATCGCCCGCTTCTCCTCGTCTTCAGCGATCAGGCCTGCAGCGCATGCAGCGCATTGCTCCCGCGAGTTGCCGGGTGGCAGGAGACCTACGGCGAGCGCATGACCATCGCAGTCGTGAGCGGAGGCTCGCGACGCGCGGGCGTCATCGCCGGGGCGGACGGGTCGGGTACGGCAGGTGGATCGCGCGAGGCCGCACCGCACCGGCTGTTGGCAGACCCCGAACGCAGAGTGACGGCTGCTTACGGGATCACTGCCACCCCTTCCGCTGTGCTGATCGACGCCGAGCGGGTTGTCGTGGCTGCGCCGGCGGTCGGCGCTGCGGAGATCGGCGGCCTGGTCGACAAGGCGCTTCAGACCCGCGGCGGCTCGACGATCGCGCGGCGGGCGGTGCTGTTCGCGTCGGCGGCTCTTGCACCCGCCCTTGCCTCGGCCTGTGCGGCAGCCCGGGACATCAAGAGCATCGCCCCCTCCGGGAGGCCGCCGAAGCAGGTCAAGGCGGGCGACGGATGGCTGTGCGACCAGCGCTACGCGCTGTGCACCTCGGCGGCGTGCGAGCCGTCGCCGGACGATCCGGACGTCGTCATCTGCCGATGCGTGGTTGAGGACGGATACTCCTACGGGTTCGCCTCGTGTGCCGAGCGAGCACCGGAGGGCGACAAGCTGGTCTCGACGTTCTCGGTACAGAGCACCACCAGCCGAACGCACGCGATGACCTGCACCGACCGTGCCAGGTGGGCGAACTGCCTCGACGTGACCTGTCAGGTCGATACCCACAACCCTCACCGGGCGCTGTGCCACTGCCAGTCGGTGGAAAGTGAGGACTTCTTGACCTTCGGCGGCAACTGCGACACCAGCACCTGCACAACGGTGATCTGGTCTGCGGCGACCCAGCAGTTGCCGGGCGTCGCCGAGTACAAGAGCGCCATGAAGAGCATCGGTCTCCCGGTCACCTTCCCTGAAACGTGTCCCAGCGGTACACCGCGGGCGACCGACTAGCTGGCGCCGCCGCGAGCGTCTCCGACAACGCGGCCGCCGGCCCCTGGGACCGCCGGGGTCCGGGACGGCGTGCCGCGGCCCCGCGGGCGTGGGCGGCTCACGCCCAAGGGCGCGGACGGCGGGCCGCTCACACCTCCGGGCCGGCCACGAGCTTCCCGTCCCGCACCCGCACCGGGACCTCCGGGAGCGGCACGGTCGCCGGCCCTCGGAGCGCCGTGCCGGTCGTCACGTCGAACCGGCTGCCGTGGCAGGGGCAGTTGCCCTCGGTGCCTTCCACCTTGTCCAGCACGCAGCCGGCGTGGGTGCACTGGGCGCTGAAGGCCCTGTACCGGCCCTCGGCCGGGCAGTGGACGACGAGCCGCTGCTCCCGGTAGAGCCGGACGCCGCCCACGGGGACCTCCTCCGCTGCGCCGAGGTCGACCGGTGCGGTCGGCGTCGGGACCTGTGCATGGCCCACCTTGGACTCGGTGGAGCAGGCGGCGACCCCCAGCCCGGCGGCCCCGGCGAGGGCGGCGCCTTTCAGCACGGTACGGCGGGCGGTGGATCGGCCGGACATGAAGATCTCCACGGATGGGGGCGGGGCAGGTGACCAACCCGACGATACCGGCGCAGATCGCGGCCCCTCCGGGCGGGTCGGCCGGGCGGGAACGGGGCTGTCGCACCCGGCAGCGATGGGCTACGTTCTCAGCCGTGATCGTCGTCGCCGGTGAATCCCTGATCGACCTGGTCCCGCAGCGGACGGCCGCCGGGGACGCACCACTGCCGCCCCTGCTGCCGCGGCCCGGTGGCGGCCCGTACAACACGGCGGTGGCGCTGGGCCGCCTGGGATCTCCCGTGACCTTCTGTTCCCGAGTGTCGGCGGACGGCTTCGGTGAGGCTCTGCTGGGCGGGCTGCACGCGGCGGGCGTACGGACGTCGCTGGTGCAGCGCGGCCCGGAGCCGACGAGCCTCGCGGTCGCCGAGGTCGGCGCGGACGGCTCGGCCGGCTACGGCTTCTACATGACCGGCACCGCCGACCGGCTGTTCGAACTGCCGCCGGAACTGCCGGACGGGGTGCGGGCGCTCGCGCTCGGCACGTGCTCGCTGGTGCTGGAGCCCGGGGCGAGCGCGTACGAGGCGCTGCTGCGACGCGAGGCGCAGCGCGGGGTGTTCACGCTGCTCGACCCCAACATCCGGCCGGGACTCGTGCCCGACGCCGACGCGTACCGGACACGGTTCGCGGGCTGGCTCCCCTCGGTGTCGCTGCTGAAGCTCTCGGAGGAGGACGCCGCATGGCTCGGCGGCTCCCCTGAGCAGTGGCTGGCCGAGGGCCCCGCCGCCGTGGTGCTGACCCGCGGCGACCGCGGCCTCGCGGTGCGCACCCGGGAGGGTGTGGAGACCGCCGTCCCGGCGGCGGCTGTGACGGTGGCCGACACGATCGGCGCGGGCGACACCGTGAACGCGGCACTGCTGCACGACCTGCAGCGACGCGGCGCCCTCTCCCCCGGCGGTCTGCGCGCCCTGGACGCCGCCGGCTGGGCCGAGGTGCTGGCGTTCGCCGCCCGCGCCGCCGCCGTCACCTGCTCCCGTACGGGAGCGGAGCCCCCGTACGCCTCCGAACTGGCCTGACCGGAGGGCTACGAGGGCCGGCTCGCCGTCCCGGCGCCGGAAGCGCACCACCCGGCGTCCCGGGGACGCGGCACAGCGGCCACGGGCCCGGGGCCCCGGGCCCGGAGGTTCCGGGACGCACGGAACGGCAACCCGGCGGGCAGGGGTCTGCGGCGGGCCGGCCGTGGAACGGCGTCACGACGGCCGCCCGTGCGCGGGCGGGGCTCGGAACCGGGACCAGCACCGGTGGCGTGGCGACGCCTGCACGCTGACCACCTGCAATGGCGTGCGGGGGGGCCGCCCGGTCACCGGCGTCGGGCCCGGGCCACATCGGCCGGAATCGAACACGTCGGCCCGGGGCGCGCCGGGGCTCCGGTGCAGCCGGAGCAGCCACGGCCCGACCTTCCCGAATTCCCCGTGGTCGCAAAAGACCACCCGTCGGGGCGGGGGCTCGGGGCCAGACCCGAAATCCCGGACGGGCCGGAATGAGCGCCGGTCCGGACGAGCCGGCTGCGCGGGACCCGACGCCCGTCGCCCCGGTTCCTGGTGGCAGGAACCGGGGCGACGGCCGTCACGGGGCTGCGGGCCGGCGAACGGCGGGGCCGGGGCCGGGATCAGGCCTTGCGGGCGCGGGTCCGCGACGCTGCCGCCTTCTTCTTCACCGGGGTCGCGTTGGCCGTGACCGTGTTCTTCTTCACGGCCGTGGAGTTGGCCGAGACCGGCTTCCTGGACGCGGCCTTCTTCACCGCCGTCTTCCGGTTCTGTGGTGGCACCGAGTCACTGATGCGCTCCGGGCCCAGGATGTCCCGCAGGAACTTGCCGGTGTGGCTCGCCGGGACCGCGGCGACCTGTTCGGGCGTGCCTTCGGCGATGACGAGGCCACCGCCGCTGCCGCCCTCCGGGCCCATGTCGACGACCCAGTCGGCGGTCTTGATCACATCGAGGTTGTGCTCGATCACGATCACCGTGTTGCCCTTGTCGACCAGTCCGGACAGCACGTTGATCAGCTTGGAGATGTCCTCGAAGTGCAGACCCGTGGTCGGCTCGTCCAGCACGTAGACCGTCCGGCCGGTCGACCGCTTCTGCAGCTCGCTCGCCAGCTTCACCCGCTGCGCCTCACCACCGGAAAGCGTCGGCGCCGGTTGGCCCAGCCTGACGTAACCGAGGCCCACCTCCGTCAGCGTCCTGAGGTGACGGGAGATGGTCGGCACCGCCTCGAAGAAGTGCAGGGCCTCCTCGATCGGCATGTCCAGCACCTCGGCGATGGACTTGCCCTTGTAGTGGACCTCAAGGGTCTCCCGGTTGTATCGCGCACCGTGGCAGACCTCGCACGGGACGTACACGTCCGGCAGGAAGTTCATCTCGATCTTGATGGTGCCGTCGCCGGAGCAGTTCTCACAGCGCCCGCCCTTGACGTTGAAGGAGAAGCGGCCCGGCAGATAGCCGCGCACCTTCGCCTCCATCGTCTCCGCGAAGAGCTTGCGCACATGGTCGAAGACGCCGGTGTACGTCGCCGGGTTGGACCGGGGCGTACGCCCGATGGGCGACTGGTCGACGTGGACGACCTTGTCCACGAGGTCGTCGCCGTCCACGCGGGTGTGCCGGCCCGGCACCGACTTGGCGCCGTTCAACTCGCGTGCCAGATGGGTGTACAGGATGTCGTTGACCAGCGTGGACTTGCCGGAGCCGGAGACGCCGGTGACCGCCGTGAGCACACCGAGGGGGAACGACACGTCGATGTCGCGGAGGTTGTTCTCCCTGGCGCCGTGCACCGTGAGCTGCCGGGCGGGATCCATCGGCCGCCGGATCCCCGGGGTCGCGATGGACTTCTTCCCGGACAGATAGAGCCCGGTCATCGAGTCCTTGTTGGCCAGCAGCTGCTTCAGCGGTCCGGAGTGGACCACCTTGCCGCCGTGCTCGCCGGCTCCCGGGCCGATGTCCACGACCCAGTCCGCGACCTTGATCGTGTCCTCGTCGTGCTCGACGACGATCAGGGTGTTGCCCATGTCGCGCAGCCGCACCAGGGTCTCGATGAGCCGGTGGTTGTCGCGCTGGTGCAGTCCGATCGACGGCTCGTCCAGGACGTACAGCACGCCCACGAGGCCGGAGCCGATCTGGGTGGCGAGGCGGATGCGCTGGGCCTCGCCGCCGGACAGCGTGCCCGCGGCCCGGTTGAGGGAGAGGTAGTCCAGGCCGACGTCGACCAGGAACCTCAGCCGCTCGTTGACCTCCTTGAGCACCCGCTCGGCGATCTTCTTGTCGCGCGCGGTGAGCGTCAGCCTGCCCAGGAAGTCGGCGCACTCGCTGATCGACATGGCCGAGACCTCGGCGATCGACCTGTCCATGACCGTCACGGCCAGGACGATCGGCTTCAGCCGGGTGCCGTCGCAGGTGGGGCAGGGCACCTCGCGCATATAGCCCTCGAAGCGCTCACGGCTGGAGTCGCTCTCCGCCTCGCTGTGGCGCCGCTTGACGAAGGACACCGCACCCTCGAACGCCGGGGTGGTGTACGCGCGTTCCCGCCCGTACCGGTTCCGGTAGCGGACCTCGACCTGGGTCCTGTGGCCGTAGAGCAGGGCCTTCCTGGCACGCTGCGGCAGCCCGGCCCACGGGATGTCGGTGCGGAAACCGAGCGCGTCGGAGAGCCCCCCGATCAGGCGCCCGAAGTACTCCTTGGTGTGGCCGTGCGACCAGGGGTGGATCGCGCCGTCGTCCAGGGAGCGGTCCTCGTCCGGGACGATCAGTTCGGGGTCGACCTCCATCCGGGTGCCGATGCCGGTGCAGTCGGGGCAGGCGCCGAACGGCGAGTTGAAGGAGAACGAACGGGGTTCGAGCTCCTCGAACGAGAGGTCGTCGTACGGGCAGTACAGGTGCTCCGAGTACATCCGCTCGCGCTCGGGGTCGCCCTCGGGGAGGTCGACGAAGTCCAGCACGACCATGCCGCCGGACAGGCCCAGCGCGGTCTCCACGGAGTCCGTGAGCCGGCGCTTGGCGCTCTCCTTGACGGTCAGGCGGTCGACGACCACCTCGATCGTGTGCTTCTCCTGCTTCTTCAGCTTCGGCGGCTCGGTGAGCTGGACCGTCCGCCCGTCGACCCGGGCCCGCGAGTATCCCTTGGACTGCAGGTCGGCGAAGAGGTCCACGAACTCGCCCTTGCGCTCCCGCACCAGCGGCGACAGCACCTGGAAGCGGCTGCCCTCGGGCAGCTCCAGCACCTTGTCGACGATGGCCTGCGGGGACTGGCGCGTGATGGGTCGGCCGCACTCGGGGCAGTGCGGCTTGCCGATGCGCGCGAAGAGCAGCCGGAGGTAGTCGTAGACCTCGGTGATCGTGCCCACCGTGGAGCGGGGGTTGCGCGACGTGGACTTCTGGTCGATCGAGACGGCCGGGGAGAGGCCCTCGATGAAGTCGACGTCCGGCTTGTCCATCTGACCCAGGAACTGCCGGGCGTAGGAGGAGAGCGACTCGACGTAGCGGCGCTGCCCCTCGGCGAAGATCGTGTCGAACGCGAGCGACGACTTGCCCGACCCCGAGAGCCCGGTGAAGACGATGAGTGAGTCACGCGGGAGGTCGAGCGAGACGTTCTTCAGGTTGTGCTCGCGAGCGCCACGGACGATGAGACGGTCGGCCACGCCGGGTCCGCACCTTTCTTGAGACAGGTCGTGAGAAGCATCGGGGGCAACGGCCCCCGGCCCGGACTGCTCCGGGCCAGGGCGACCACGAGATCGACGGCTGCCGGACGGATGAACGCCCGGCCCTCCAGAATGCCTCAACCCCGAGCCTATAGCACGCGTATTCGATTAAGGCCGGTCTACGGTCACCTTCACCCGAACGTGTGGCGGGACTATCGTCTTCCCCATGATCGATCCCGTGGATGACCTGGACTCCGTACGCGAAGCAACCGAGCGACTGCTGAACGCGGCCGCCGAACTGGACAACGCGGCGGCCGCCGGGCCGTCACGGCTGCCCGGCTGGAGCCGCGGCCACGTCCTCGCCCACCTCGCCCGCAACGCGGACGCCCTCGTGAACGTCTTCGAGGGCCGCCCCATGTACGCGAGCGCCGAGACGCGCGAGGCCGACATCGAGCGCGACGCGCCCCGGCCCCTGGCCGTCCAGCTCGACGACGTGCGCGAGTCCGGGGAGCGCTTCCGGGCGGCGGCCACGGCGGACGCCGACTGGTCGCGGATCGTGGAGCTCCGCAACGGCGTGAAGGACGCCGCGGCCCGTATCCCCTTCCGGCGGCTGATCGAGGTCGAGCTGCACCACGTGGACCTCGGCATCGGCTACGAGCTGGAGGACCTGCCGGCCGGCTTCACCGAGCGCGAGACGGCCTTCCTCGCGGAGCGCTTCGACGGGCACCGGGACGTGCCGCCCACGACCGTCGTCGCCGACGGCGGGCGGACGTGGACCACGGGGGGCGGGGCCGCGGGCGGCCCGATCACCGTCCGGGGCGCCGCCGCGGACCTGCTCGGCTGGCTCGCGGGCCGCCGTGACGGCTCGGCGCTGGAGGTCACCGGCGGCCCGCTGCCGGTGCTGCCGCCGCTGTGACCGCCTGAGTACGCTGGCCCCATGACTTACAGCGGAGCGGTGACGGTCGGCGGCCCGGCGGACGTCCACGAGCTGGCGGCCCTGATGATCTCCAAGGTCGCGGTCGGCCCCATGGACAACAACGCCTATCTGCTGCGCTGCCGGAGCACCGACGAGCAGTTGCTGATCGACGCGGCCGACGAGCCCGAGACGCTGCTCCGGCTGATCGGTGACGACGGGATCACGTCCGTCGTCACCACCCACCGGCACGGCGACCACTGGGGCGCGCTGGCGGACGTGGTGGGCGCGACCGGCGCGCGGACGTACGCGGGCCGCCACGACGCCGCCGGCATCCCGGTGCCCACCGATGTGCTCGTCGACGACGGCGACACGATCAGGGTGGGCCACGTCGAGCTCACCGCCCGCCACCTGGTCGGCCACACGCCCGGCTCGATCGCGCTCGTCTACGACGACCCGCACGGCCACCCCCACGTGTTCACGGGCGACTGCCTCTTCCCCGGCGGTCCTGGTCGGACAACACGTCCGGAAGACTTCAACTCCCTCATGGACGGCCTGGAGACCAAGCTCTTCGACGTCCTGCCCGACGAGACGTGGATCTACCCCGGCCACGGCAACGACACCACCATCGGCACGGAGCGGCCCCACCTCGCGGAGTGGCGCGCACGAGGCTGGTGACCACACCAACGACGACCGCCCCCGCTCGAAGCCGAAGCGGGGGCGGTCGCTGCGTTCAGCCGTGCCGGCGCTCTGGGAGCTTGATGTGCTCCCCGCTCTGGAGGACGGGGGCTGGGCGTGAGCTCAGCCGGTCCGTCACCGTCCAGGCCATCCGCGTCGTCCCACGGCGCTTCGATGGCCTCCAGGAGCGCGGCCATATCGAGCGGTTCCGGGGCGTCCAGGTCGGGGAAGTCCTCGCCGTCGCGGTGGAGCCAGGGGCGGCCACGGCGGCAGGCTCGGGTTCCTCGCTGCGGGGGCAGCGGGCCGAGGGGGCGGCCGTACGTGACCGGCAGGGTGCGGTCCATGAACCACCAGGCCCGGCGCCAGCACGTCGTAGGACTCATGCCGAGGATCTCGGCGGCCCGGACGGTCATCCCCTGCCCGAAGATCAGCGTTGCCGCGTCCTGGCCCTCCATGGTCTTCCTCAGCGCGGGGACCCGCAGGTACGGGGTCGGGCCTCCCCGGCGGGGCCCGGTCCGCGCCGGCCCTTATCCGACGCGACAAAACGGGCATGGCGGTCCATCGGAACGCGCGTCGGCGAAGGGGAGGAAACCCGACGTGAGCACGCACCCCGACCTGCCCGACACCCTGGTCCACTTCACCGGTCGGCCCCGCGGGCGGGGCGAGCTGCCGGACTTCCCGCCGAGCTCGCCGGAGCAGCGCCTGGTGAGCATCCTGCACAGCGGGACGCTGCGCGGGGCGCAGCCCTTCGGGATCGACGCCCCGGTGATCTGCTTCAGCGAGGTCACCGAGGAAGCCCGCCGCACGATGCTCCGCGACGGGACCGGGCGAGGCCCGTACGCCCCGTGGGGACTCGTGCTCGACCGTCGGCGGCTCATCGCCGCCGGGGCCCGGCCCGTCCTCTACGTCTCCCGCGAAGAACGCGCCGAGATGCAGGCCACGCTGCCGCGGCGCACGTACAACCGCTGTGTCGCCTACGAACCGGCCCCCACGCAGGGCTCCCGCTCGGACTGGCTACACGAACGCGAGCGGCGGATCTGCTTCGAGCCCGAAGACGAGCCGGTGCTGTCCTTCGCGCCGCAGTTCGTCTTCGAGGCCGGAAGAGTGTCCGTTGCGCCGCATCCGGTCGTCGGCGTCATTGTCGGCACCCTGGGCTGGACCCCGCCGCCCCGCTACCGGAGTTACGAGGAGGCGCAATCCCAACTCGACCTCCTGGTGCAGCAGGTGCGGAGCGCGATGGAGGCGAACAGGGACCACCCGTGGCCCAGCATCCCTTTGATCGCGTACGGCGTGGAGTTCGCCGGGCCCGCGAACGGCCTGGCCCGCTGGTACTGGAACGGCTCGGAACTCGTGTGGGATGGCTACATCAACATCCAGGCGCAGGAATGGGAGACCAAAATGCTCTGGGGCAGCACCCTGCCCGGGCTCAGCCACACCGTCAATCCGATGCAGGACCGGTAGGAAGGGGCATGGTGACGGCAGTGTCTGAGCACTTTTCAGGAGAGGCCGCCGCGCGCCCCTCGTCCCGGCCGTGTCCGAGGAGCGCCCGCCCTGCTCGTCCAGTGGGCACAGCGGCACGGCGTGGAGGACGCCCAGCGCCTCGCGGACGCGGAGGACTTCGCTGACGAGGTGCAGCGACGGCTGCGGCCAGCGAACACGACGGACACGTACGCGAAGGCGTGGCGCGTCTGGGAGCGGTTCTGCACCGACCAGGAGTTCCCGGAGCTGGAGGCGACGCGCGGCGCTCTGGTGGCGTTCGTGGTGTGGCTGCTGGACCGGGGGCACCCGGCACGTCGGGGATTCGAACCGTGCGTTACACACCGTGGCGGTGCACAGTCCCGCGCCGCGGATGAGAAAACACGTGGAAGGTCCGCCATAGAGCTGCGACGATGCCCCTTACTTTCTTCGCGGAGGACATTTGTTCGTTTTCGCGTGTGCGGGATGTGGCGCCGAGCTGACCATCCCGCTGTCCCCGGTCGCGCTGCCGGTTCATGCCCATCAGAAGTACGGGAACGGGATCCAGCTCCCGGTGCTCATGGAGTCGGGCACATTCGCCGTGGAACCGGAGCCCTGGGGGCCGCCGTGGCGGAGGTGGGAGGAGATCGACCCGGACGAGGCGGCGGCCCGCGGTATCTACGCTCCGCTCTACGCCTTGTCCGACAGCGCACCCGGCACCGTCGTCATCGCCCCCGGGGATACCCGCGGCACCGTGCTCATCCCGCACGAAGCCGGCGGCTACTGCTGCGGCCTCGACTGGGGTGACGGCCCCAACATGGCCTGCGAGGCGTGCGGCCTGCCGGTAGCGAGCCGGATCGACGACTGCTCACTCTGGCAGGCGGTCTGGCTCGCGCCGGACGCCGTGCACCGCCTCCCCGTCGACGACACCGACTCCGACTCCGCAATCCTCTCCTGGGAGGAACTGCTGGAGGAGGGGGTAGCCACGCCCCCGATGGAGCCGATCAGCAGATGGGGCTCGCTCCTCGGGCTGGACCACTGGTGGTCATGGAGCCCACAGTGGGAAGCGGCAGCCGGTCGGGCCCTGGCCCACCTCCTGGCAGCTTCCGACGGCCGACCGGTGACGGTCCCGCCCGGCACGATCACGGAAGTGTTCCAACGCGCCCTCGACGCCTTGCTGCCCGCGGACCAGCCAGCGCGACGCGCCGTCCTGTCCGGTCCGGGGCTATCCGCCCCCGGCCCGGACGCCGACATGATCCTCGTGCCGACCCACCCGCAGACGGGGGAACTCTGGAGCCCGGCCAGCCCGGACGCATCTGCACGCCCGGTGCCACTGCCGTTCGGGATATGGATGTGGATGGCCTTCCCCGAACCACACCTCTACCTCCCCACCTCGGGAACCATGCCCGACGGCGTACTGCGCGACGCCCCGCCCCCGCCACGCCCCCACCACCTGTTCCGAGCCGACCCGGGAACCTTCCAGCACGCCCTGGTCCGATTGCCGGCGGTCCGCAGCCCGTTGCTGCGCGAGATCCTCGACAACCTCACGCACCACATGCAAGCCGGTCTCTTCTAGCCGACTGCCAGACGACGCCGGTGCTCACACTCCGGAGCTGCGCAATCGAACAGCACCAGGTAGTGGTGCCTCCCGAAGTGGTGAACATCTGCTGTCGGTTCTCGTGAACAAAGCCAGTCCTCCGGCCTCGGCCGGAACGACGACGTGGCCCGGGACATCCCGGGGACCACGCTCGTGCGGCGTCCGCGCGCTCAGTCGCCCGTCCGCACCCACTCGAGCTCGATGGTGCTCTGATCGAACCCAGGGCCGCGCCGCGCCACCGGGTGCACCCTCAACCGCACGCCCAGGCCGTCCAGGACCCGCCGCTGCTGCGGCACCTCAAGCCCTTCCCACGTCTCCGCCGACCGTGGCCCCACGAGGCCGTCGAACGCGTCGAGGTCGAAGGCCGGGCGCAACCGGCGCGCCTCGTTCTGCGCGTCCGTGATCTGCTTCGCCAGCTTCGCCGTGATGCGCCGCAACTGCTCACGATTGATGATCCCGCCGACGGGCCCGGCGGGCCGGAGGAGGGTGTCCGAGAAGGGCGTGGCCCGCCGCATCGTGGTCACGTACTGAGCCCCGGGGCGGAACCGAGAGCGGGCGTCGGACCGGCGGGAGCCCCGGGGTCCGGGCCTCGCTCCCGGAGCGCGGGCCCCGGGGACGGCCCGGAGGTGGATCCGGGACCCGGGCCCGGGGGCGACGAGCGGGGCTCCTCGACGGGCGGACGGAGGCGGCCACGGACGAGACCGCTCACGGCGACCGACGGGCGCCGCGTCGTGCACCGGCCGTGCACCGGTGCGCCACCCGCCGCCGACCACGCGCCTGCGCGCCCCGTAACCGCCGACGACCACAGGTAGTTGGCGCGACATGCACAATCGTCGCGCTCCGTCGTCGGAAGAGTCGCCGTCGACCCCTCCGGTGCCGGCGGCCCGGGCCGTCTCCATGCCCCGGCTCGCGGCCGCCTCCCTCGCCGGGACGGCCGTGGAGTTCTACGACTTCTTCGTCTACGGCACGGCCGCGGCACTGGTCCTCGGCCCGTTGTTCTTCCCGACGTTCTCCCCGCTCGCCGGGACGCTCGCCGCCTTCGGGACGTTCGCCGTCGGCTTCCTCTCCCGGCCGCTGGGGTCGGTGCTCTTCGGGCACATCGGCGACCGTCACGGGCGGCGGCCGGTGCTCTTCGCCTCGCTGCTCCTGACGGGGCTGGCGACCGTCGGCGTGGGTTGTGTCCCGTCGTACGCGACCATCGGAGCGGCCGCTCCCGCGCTGCTGCTGGTGCTGCGCTTCCTCCAGGGGCTCGGCCTCGGCGGCGAGTGGGGCGGGGCGGTGCTGCTGACGGCCGAGCATGCCCCGGCCGGGCGGCGCGGGCTCTGGGCGAGCTTTCCGCAGATCGGCCCCTCGGTGGGGTTTCTGCTGGCCAACACAGTGATGCTGGCGCTGTCCGCGGGGCTGACGGATGCCCAGTTCCGGGACTGGGGCTGGCGGGTGCCGTTCTGGGCGGCGGGGCTGCTGGCCGCCGGCGGGCTGCTGCTGCGCGGATCACTGGCGGAGACACCGCAGTTCGAAGGCATCGGCGAACGGGCGCGGCTGCCGCTGGCCGAGGTGATGCGGGGGCACTGGCGGCTGGTGCTGCTCACCGCGGGCGCGCTGTCGGTCGGCTACGCGGTCTTCTACGCCGTCTCCACGTGGTCGCTGGCGTACGGCACCGAGCGGCTCGGGGTGAGCCGGACCGTGATGCTGGTCTGCGTCATGGCGGCGGTCGCCGTCAAGGGGGCCGTGACGCCGTTCGCGGCGATGCTCGGGGACCGCTACGGGCGCAGACCGCTCTGTCTTGTCGGATGCGCGGCGAGCGCACTGTGGACGTTCCCGATGGTGGCGCTGCTGCAGACGGCCGAGCCGCTGCTGATGTTCGCCGGGTTCCTCGGCGCGTTGCTGGCGTTCATCACGATGTTCGCGGTGGTCGCGGCGTATCTGCCGGAGCTGTACGAGCCCCGGGTGCGGTGCACGGGGGCGGCGGTCGGCTACAACCTGGCGGGAGTGCTCGGAGGAGCGCTCACCCCGGTCGTCGCCACGGCCTTGGCGGGCGGGAGCGGACCGCCGTGGGGGGTCGCGGCGTATCTGAGCGCGGTCGCCGTGCTCAGCCTCGGCTGCTTCGCGCTGCTGCCGGAGACGGCGCCGGCCCAAGGGCGGCTGCGCGAGCCCGCCGAGGGCGCCGCTGCCGTATGACGCTCCCGGCGCCCGCCGCGCGGGACCCGCGGTTCTCCGGCGACCGTACGGCGCGGGACCCGCGCATTCCCCCGGGGCCGCGGATCCCGGGACGCGGAATCCAGGCTCACGCTCCCCGGGACCGCAGGATCCTGGCCGCGGATCCCCTGACAGGATCCGGGCACGGCTCTTGCGCGACCGCGGGCGGCCGGGCCGGGCACGACCGCGCCGGCCGGGTCGCGGACGACCCGGCCGGCGCCGGAGTGCCGTGCGCCGCGCGCGTCAGGGAGCGCGCGGCCCACCGGGGGACTCAGGCCTCGACGCTGTCCTTCTCGGACGAGTCCGCGGCCTTGGCCTCCGCCTCCCGCTTCTCCTGCTTCCTGGAGGCGATGAGGCTCGTGATCGTGGTGATGATCAGGACGCCGCAGATGACCGTCAACGAGAACGGGATGGAGATCTCGGGGACATGGACCCCGGATTCGTGCAGCGCGTGCAGCACCAGTTTGACGCCGATGAAGCCGAGGATCACCGACAGCCCGTAGCTGAGGTGGACCAGCTTCTTGAGCAGTCCGCCGATGAGGAAGTACAGCTGCCGCAGACCCATCAGCGCGAAGGCGTTCGCGGTGAAGACGATGTACGGGTCCTGGGTCAGACCGAAGATCGCGGGGATCGAGTCCAGGGCGAACAGCACGTCGGTGGTGCCGATGGCGAGCATGACGACCATCAGCGGCGTCAGCACCCGCTTGCCGTTGACGCGGATGAAGAGCTTGGTGCCGTGGTACCTGTCGGCGACGCCGAACTTCCGCTCGACGGACTTGAGAAGCCTGTTCTCCTCGAACTCGTCCTCGTCCTCGTCGGACCGCGCCTCCTGGATGAGCTTCCAGGCCGTGTAGATCAGGAACGCGCCGAAGATGTAGAACACCCAGGAGAAGTTGGCGATGATCGCGGCGCCCGCGGCGATGAAGACGGCCCGCAGCACGAGCGCGATGAGCACACCGAACATCAGGACGCGCTGCTGGAGCTGCGACGGCACCGCGAACTTCGCCATGATCAGCACGAAGACGAAGAGGTTGTCGACGCTGAGCGACTTCTCCGTGATGTAGCCCGCGAAGAACTCGCCCGAGGCCTGGCTCTCACCGGCCAGCAGCAGTCCGACACCGAAGATCGCTGCCAGGACGATCCAGACGATCGTCCAGATGCCCGCTTCCTTGATCGACACATCATGGGGCTTGCGCCCGATGAAGAAGTCGACAGCGATCAGGGCGGAGAGACCAAGAATGGTCACCAGCCACATGGTCAATGAAACGTCCATTGCGCCTCCGGCGTCGTACGGCTACTCACCAGCGTCGTCGCTGCCGGAGGTCTCTTCCACCCGGGTGGCTGGTCGCCGAACCGCGGGCCGGCGCCCCGGGACCGCTCTGGGTCTGTCGGTCCGTACTGACGGGCACGCCGCAGGTGGGAGTACTCCCCTCCGCGCGGGAAACACTACCCGAAAGACCAAAGAAAGGTAAAGGCGAGGGTAATGGAGGGTCAAAGTCGCAGATCAGCAAGGCGAGTCCGCAATCGTCCCGAGGGGCGGACGGTGCGGGCGGCACGGGGCGGCTCACGGCGGGGGCAGCACAGCGGTGGAGCGGTGCCCCGCGAGCAGGCCGGTGGCGCGCGGGTCCGGACCGCGCCGGCCTCCGCGGATCAGCGCCACATGCGCCCCGCCGCCGCGGATCAGCGCCACATGCGCCCCGCCGCCGCGGGTCAGCGGCGCAGGGTGCGCCGCGCCTCCGCGACCTTCGCCAGCACCAGCCCGAGCACATCGCTGCCCTCCGGCACCGACGGCGGTTCGTACGTCCAGGAGTGCTGGACCCATGGATCGGCCAGGTGGTCGTCCGGGACCGGGGTGATCCGCAGCAGCGAGCGCCAGAGCGGGTCGAGCACCGGCCCGTACGCGGAGGCGTCCTCCCGGTCGGCGACCATCAGCAGATGGACCCCGACCGCGGGCCCCTCGTCGGCGAGGTAGCGGAGCTGTGTGACGGCGCGGTCGTCGAAACCGTGCGGGAAGTCATTGACGATCAGCAGTTGCTGAGCGGTGTCCAGGTCCGGCGGAAGTGCGTCGGCCGCGCCCCCGCGCACGGCCATCTGCACCAGGTCCACGCGCTGCGTGAGCTTCGCCAGCACCGTGGAGACGCTCTGGGCCCCGGCCGCCGGCCGCCCGTCCAGCACGCCCGACCGCACCAGCGGGGCCAGTGAACGCGCCGCCGAACCCGCGGGGTCGATGACGTGCACGGTGAACTCCCCGGCCGGATGGACCGCGAGCAGCCGGGCCGCGTGGGCGACCGCGCTGTCCACGGCGAGGGTGCGCAGCCGCGCCTCGTCCAGCGTCACGGCGGCTTCCGACGTGCCCCGGCCGCTGTCCACCCACAGCCCGCGTTCCAGCGGCAGCCGGACCAGCATCGGGATCCGGAGCTCGGGCCGCTCGGGGAGGTGGAGGTCGCCGAGACGGAGGGCCATGGGGATCTCCATCGGGACGCGGTAGCCGTGCCAGACCGGGCTGTCCCAGCGGGCGAACGCCGGTGGCAGGGCGGGCTCGACGACCTCGCACTCCGCGGCCAGCTGGGCCAGGTCGCGGTCGAGGGCCTCCCGGGCGCGTCCCGTCAGCTCCTCGTGCCTGGCACGGGCCGCCTCACGGGCGCCGTCCCCCGCGCCGGCGATCCGGCTGCGCGGGTCGGACAGGGCGCGGTCGAGCTCCTGGTCGAGCCGTGAGTCGGCGAAGTCCACCGCGCTGCGGTAGGCGGCCGTCGTCCGGGCCAGGTCCTCGAACATGCCCCAGACCTGGTTGTAAAGCCGCTCCTCCATGGACCAGCCGGTGGCGTCGCCCGCGACGGGCACCGGCGGCCGGCCGGGCCCGGCGGGCGGCGCGGCCGGGGGCGGAGGCGGCGGCGCGGAGGACTGCCTGCGCGGGTGCGTGTAGTTGACGGGCCCCCCGTGCGTCTGGGCCGGCGGCTGCGGCGTCGCCGGGCCCGACGTCCGCGGACCCGTACCCGAGGCGGCGTCCGGTGCCGGGCCGGGGTCGGAAGAGGGGCCGGTGTCGCCCGCGGTGGCGGCCGCGGCCGCGTTGTGCCGCACCTCCGTCGTCCGGGGCGGCGGCGTGCCGAGAGTGCGCGAGAGGCCGGGCGCGACGGCCTCGTGGACGACCGCGGCGAGTTCGCCGGCGCGGTCGAGGCCCTGGTCGGTGAGGCAGGCGGCGAGACCGCCCGCGTACCCCTGGCCGACGGCGCGGACCTTCCAGGCCCCCTGGCGGCGGTACAGCTCCAGGGCCACGACGGCGGACTCGGTGTCCAGGCCGGTGACGGTGTAGCTCGCGATCTCGTCGCCGTCCGGGGGGCCGACGGAGACGAACGGGGCGGCGACGGCCCCGAAGCGTACGGGGCGCCCCGGTCCCATGGGCAGCGCCAGCAGCACCGTCACCCGGTGCGCGGAGGCGGGTACGGCGTTCAGGTCGACGGCCAGCAGATGGTCCGCGGTGGCCTGGCGGGAGACCTCGACGCCGGGCAGGGCCGGCTGTGCGGGGTGGGCGACCCACTCGGTGCCCGGGACCCGGCCGTCCTCGTCGCTCAACGCGGCTGCGGCCACGACCGGTTTGCCGGCGGACACCCGGATCTCGAGTCGGGTGTGGGGCAAGGGATGGTTCTGCCCCCTGACCAGCTCGGCCGTCATCGCCTCTGTCCCCCTCGGTGGTGTGCTGAGCGGCTCCCGGCGGCCTGCTCGCCCCCGGGAGCCGCGCGGTCACGGCGGGCGCCGCCGTGTCCGCTGGCGCGGACCGATCCGCCCGCGCGCCTACAGGTGCGGCAGGATCGACGGCATCAGGTCCTGGAACGTACGGCCGTTGGCCGGGTTGCCCAGGGCGGTCATCTGCCAGCCGGAGCCGGCGCGGTGCACCTTGGCCATGATCTGGGCGGTGTACTGGCCGCCGCCGTCCAGCGTGTAACGGGCGAGTTCCTGGCCGTTGGTCTCGTCCACGATGCGGCAGAAGGCGTTCTGCACTTCCTGGAAGGTCTGGCCCGTGAAGGAGTTGACGGTGAAGACGATCTGGTCGATGTGCACCGGCACCCGCTGCAGATCGACGAGGATCGCCTCGTCGTCGCCGCCCTGGCCGGCACCGCCGACCAGGTTGTCGCCGGTGTGGCGGACCGAGCCGTCGTCGCTCACGAGGTGCCGGAAGAAGACCACGTCCACCGGCTGCTTGTCGGCGAAGAGCACCGCGGAGGCGTCCAGGTCGATCTCCCGGGTGCGCGACCCGAACAGCCCCCGGCGGGGGGCCGCCTGCCAGCCGAGGCCCATCCGCACCGCGGTGAGGGTGCCGCCGCCCTTCTTCTCCAGGCTGATGGCCTGTCCCTTGGTCAGATTGACGCCGGGACCCCCGGGCGCATTGCCCTTGGATACGTCCACCACGCGCTGTCCCCTCTCCATGGTTCCCCCGCAACCGTCCGTGTGTGCGGTTGCCTGCACCCTACGCAGTCGCTCGGACCGCGCAGCAGACTTGGTGTGTTTTTGTGGCGGTGTTGAGACACTGGCCGCGGCCCGGATGGCACCGGCCCGGCTCAGGCGATACCGGCTTCCTTCATCTGCCGCAGCTCCTTCTTCAGTTCGCCCACCTCGTCCCGCAACCGCGCGGCCACCTCGAACTGGAGCTCCGCCGCCGCGGCTCGCATCCGATCCGTCATCTCCTCGATGATCCCGGCCAGTTCGGCGGCCGGCCGGTCGCTGGTGATCGCACCCTTGCCTGCCTTCCCGGCCTTGCCCGCCTTGGCGTCGGCGCCCTTGACGGCGTGCGCGGCCAGCGAAGGGACGGGCGCCTTGGCTCCCTTGCCGTCCTTGCCCTGCCGATAGCCGGTGCCGAGAAGCTGCTCGGTGTCGACCTCCTCGCGGGCGATGGTGGCGACGATGTCGTTGATCTTCTTGCGGAGCGGCTGCGGGTCGATGCCGTTCGCCTCGTTGTACGCGATCTGCTTGGCCCGGCGCCGGTTGGTCTCCTCGATCGCCTTCTCCATCGCCGGAGTGATCTTGTCGGCGTACATGTGGACCTGTCCGGACACATTGCGCGCCGCGCGGCCGATGGTCTGGATCAGAGAGGTGCCGGAGCGCAGGAATCCCTCCTTGTCGGCGTCGAGGATCGCCACCAGCGACACCTCGGGGAGGTCGAGGCCCTCCCGGAGGAGGTTGATGCCGACCAGGACGTCGTACTCACCGGCGCGCAGTTCGCGCAGCAGCTCGATCCGGCGGAGCGTGTCCACGTCGCTGTGCAGATAGCGGACCCGGACGCCCAGCTCCAGGAAGTAGTCCGTCAGGTCCTCGGCCATCTTCTTGGTGAGTGTGGTGACGAGGACGCGCTCGTCCTTCTCGGTGCGCGTGCGGATCTCGTGCACGAGGTCGTCGATCTGGCCCTCGGTGGGCTTGACGACGACCTCCGGGTCGACGAGGCCGGTGGGCCGGATGATCTGCTCGACGGAGCCGTCGGCGCGGGAGAGTTCGTACGCGCCCGGGGTCGCCGACAGATAGACGGTCTGCCCGATCCGCTCCTGGAACTCCTCCCACTTCAGCGGCCGGTTGTCGAGCGCGGAGGGCAGCCGGAAGCCGTGCTCCACGAGGGTGCGCTTGCGGGAGGCGTCACCTTCGTACATGGCGCCGATCTGCGGGACCGTGACGTGGGACTCGTCGATGACCAGGAGGAAGTCCTCCGGGAAGTAGTCCAGAAGGGTGTTCGGCGCGCTGCCCGGGAGGCGGCCGTCGAAGTGCATCGAGTAGTTCTCCACGCCGGAGCAGGTGCCGATCTGGCGCAGCATCTCGATGTCGTACGTGGTGCGCATGCGCAGCCGCTGGGCCTCCAGGAGCTTGCCCTGCTTCTCGAGCTCCGCGAGGCGCTCCTCGAGCTCCCGCTCGATTCCGGTGATCGCCTTCTCCATGCGCTCCGGACCGGCGACGTAGTGACTGGCCGGGAAGACGTACAGCTCGTTGTCGTCGCTGATCACCTCGCCCGTGATCGGGTGGAGCGTGGAGAGCGCCTCGATCTCGTCGCCGAACATCTCGATCCGGACGGCGAGCTCCTCGTACACCGGGAAGATCTCGATGGTGTCGCCGCGGACCCGGAAGGTGCCACGGGTGAAGGCGAGGTCGTTGCGCGCGTACTGGATGTCCACGAAACGGCGCAGCAGCCGGTCGCGGTCGATCTCGTCGCCGACCCGCAGCGGCACCATGCGGTCCACGTACTCCTGCGGGGTGCCGAGGCCGTAGATGCACGAGACGGAGGCGACCACCACGACGTCCCTGCGGGTGAGCAGGGAGTTCGTCGCGGAGTGGCGCAGCCGCTCCACCTCCTCGTTGATCGAGGAGTCCTTCTCGATGTAGGTGTCCGACTGCGGGACGTACGCCTCGGGCTGGTAGTAGTCGTAGTACGAGACGAAGTACTCGACCGCGTTGTTCGGCAGGAGCTCCCGGAACTCGTTCGCCAACTGGGCGGCCAGGGTCTTGTTCGGCGCCATCACGAGGGTCGGGCGCTGGAGCTTCTCGATCATCCAGGCCGTGGTGGCCGACTTGCCGGTGCCGGTCGCACCCAGCAGGACGACGTCCCTCTCGCCCGCGCGGACGCGCCGGTCGAGCTCGGCGATGGCCGCGGGCTGGTCGCCACTGGGCTTGTAGGGACTGACGACCTCGAAGGGCGCCATCGTGCGTTCGATCTCGGTAACGGGCCGCATGCCATCAACCGTACGACCCCCCACTGACAACCGGCCCGGACCGGTCGCGACGGCTGGGCGGCGGGCCCGGGGGCCGCCTCGCCCGGCAGCTGCCACCGGGGCGCGACGGGCGGGACCGTCAGGGCCTGCGGGCCCGCTGGACGCCGCGACGGGCCTCTCGGGTGGGCGCCGCCCGGTTCGCCGGCTCGGCGTGGGAGGGCCGGCGCTGCGCGGGCACGCCCACGGCGGCCGCGCGCCCCACGGCAGGAGCGTGCCGTGGGTCCGGGCCGCCCGTGAGGAGCGCGGGGTCGGACACGACGATCAACGCCGCCAGGACCAGGAACACCACGGGCCCCACCAGCATCGGGGCGAGGAGCGCGAGCGGGCTGTCGCCGTCGGCCGGCGGCGAGGCGGCACCGTGCACATGGACGGTGACGGCGGCCATGCCGGTGTAGTGCATGCCGCTCACCGCCACACCCATCACCAGGCCGGCGCCGAGGCTCGACAGGAAACCGCGGACCGAGACCGCCGCCCACAACGCGGCCGTCGCCGCCACGACGGCGATCACCACCGACAGGGCCACGGTCGGGGTGTCGTACTCGATCCGCCCACTGAGCCGCATGCCCGCCATGCCCAGGTAGTGCACGGTCGCGATGCCAAGGCCGGTGATCATGCCTCCGGTGACCAGGGCCATCGTGTTCGCGCCGCGGTGGCCGACGACGAACGTCCCGATCGCGGTCATCACGACGGCGACGCCGAGGCTGGCGAAGGTGATCACGGGGTCGTAGCGGATCGGCACTCCGTCCACGGCGAAGCCCGTCATGGCGACGAAGTGCATCGTCCAGATCCCGGAACCGATGGAGACGGCGCCGAGCGCCAGCCAACCCGGCCGTACGACGCCCCCGCTCCGCAGTGCCCTGGTCGTGCAGCGCAGCCCGAGCACACCCCCCAGGCACGCCATGAGGTACGCGGCCACGGGTGTGACGAGCCCATGGCTGAAACCGTCCACTGTGCCCTGCATCGCGCTATGCCCTTCGCCCCATGTGTCGCCAGGTGTCCTCGTGCGTCCCGTCGAGAAGGCCGTCCCGGGCGAGCGTATGGCGAGCGCCCTGGCAAGCAAAGATCGGGAGGGGAATTCATCCGCGAGGACAGCGTGGACCGGGAGCCGCGGCGCGAGGGTTCCGAGCGTCTTGTGTCCGTCATGTGACCGTACGTGATTGGTCCGCGAGCCCATGGCACGTCGACCGAACCGACCGAGTCGACCGAACCGACCCGGGGCGGCCCGACCCGAGCCGGCCCGACCCGGCGCGGTGACCTCGGCGGACTCCGCCGCGACGGCGTGCCGGCAGGTTCGCCGGGTGCCGGGTGCCGGGTGCCGCGGCCGGGCACCCGCCCGCGGCCGACCGGTGCGCACGGCCCGGGCCCCGGCGGTCCGAGCACCGGCCCGGGAGCCCGGTCCGGGTTTTCCACAGGCCGGGGCGGCTGTCGGTGCCCGGCCGTACGGTGGTCCGCATGAAGAGCTTCGAGTGGACCGTCGTGGACTCGGGCATCGGGCCGCTGCTGCTCGCCGCGACCGAGGACGGGCTGGTGAGCGTCGTCTTCCACGCCCGGGAGCCGGTGCGGGCCAGAGCCGTCGGCCGGCTCGCGGACCGCCTGGGCCGCCGGGGGGTCGAGGACGCCCCGGGCTCGGGACTGCTGGCCGAGCCGATACGCCGGCTCGCGGAGTACTTCGCGGGGCGGCGCTCGGAGTTCGGGCTGCCGCTGGACTGGTCGCTGACGTCCGGCTTCAACCGCCAGGTACTGCGCGAGCTCGTGGAAACGGTGCCGTACGGCACGGTCGTGGGGTACGGGGAGCTGGCCGACCGGGTGGGCCGGCCCGGCTCCGCCCAGGCGGTGGGCGCGGCGATGGGGTCCAACCCCCTGCCCCTGGTGGTGCCGTGCCACCGCGTGGTGGAGAACGACGGCGGCCTGGGCGGTTTCGGCGGCGGTCTCGAGACCAAGCGGAAGCTGCTGGCGCTGGAAGGAGTCCTGCCGCAGCCGCTCTTCTGACCGGCCCGGGCCGCACGGACCGCGTGCGACGGCACCGCGGCACGACGGCCGGGGTGCCGTGGAGCCGATGTCACTGGCAGACTGCGGCAGTGGCAAGTACCTCTCATGACGTGCCCATAGCCGCCGGCTCCAGGGACCTGCCCGCCCTGCGCCGCCGGATCACTCCGGTGCTGATCGCGAGCCAGATCCTCGGCGGTCTCGGGGTCGCGACCGGCATCGCGCTGGCCGCCGTACTGGCCCAGCAGATCAGCGGGTCGGAGGCCCTGTCGGGCCTCGCCCCCACCGCGACGGTCACCGGCACGGCACTGCTGTCCGTTCCGCTCGCCGCGCTGATGACCGCCCGCGGGCGGCGTCCCGGGCTGGTACTGGCCTATGTGATCGGGTCCGCGGGGGCCGGTGTCGTGGTACTCGCGTCGGTGCTCGGCAACTTCCCGCTCCTGCTGACGGGCATGGCGGCCTTCGGAGCCGCCTCCTCGGCGAACCTCCAGGCGCGATTCGCCGCAGCGGACCTGGCGGAGCCGACGAGACGCGCCCGCGCCATCTCCCTGGTGGTGTGGGCGACCACGATCGGGGCGGTCCTGGGACCGAACATCGCCGCACCGGCGGGCCGGAGTGTCTCCGGGTCCGGGATACCCGAGGCCGCCGGGCCGTTCGTCTGGGCGGCCGGGGTCTTCCTGATCGCGGCGGTGGTCGTCGCCCTGCTGCTGCGGCCCGATCCGCTGCTGACGGCCCGGGCACTCGCGCCGTCGGAGGAAGGGGACGAGGAGGAGAGGTCGCTGCGTGCGGGGGTCCGTGCCGTACGGGAGTCCGCCGGGGCCAGACTGGCGCTCGTCACGGTCGCGATCTCGCACACCGCAATGGTGTCGATCATGTCGATGACCCCCGTCGCGCTGAGCCACCACGGCGCGGGGATCCAACTGATCGGCCTGGTCATCAGCGGCCACATCGCCGGTATGTACGCGTTCTCGCCGGTGATGGGCGTGCTGTCCGACCGCTTCGGCAGACTGACGGTGATCGGACTCTCCGTGGGCCTGCTGTCCTGCGCCGCGCTCCTCGCGGGCACGGCGGGAGCGAGCCACGGCCGTACCGCGGCGGGTCTGTTCCTGCTCGGCCTCGGCTGGTCCGCGGGCCTGGTCTCCGGCTCCGCCCTGCTCACCGACTCCGTGCCGGGACCCGCCCGGGCGGCGGCCCAGGGCCTGTCGGACCTGACCATGAACGCGGCAGCCGGTATCGGCGGCGTCATGGCGGGGCTGATCGTGGCGCAGGGAGGCTACGGTCTGCTCAACCTCGTCGGCGCGAGTCTGCTGCTGCCGCTCGCGGCCCTCGCCGTCCGCCGCGCCGTCACCCGCAGCGACGCGGCGGCCGAGGACTGACCGCCCGCCGACGCCGTCACTGGCTGATGTGGTAGGCCTTGCGCAGCGTCTCGTGGACGGTCCACGTCGTACGGTCGCCCTCCCGCAGGACACAGGCGTCGCCCGGCCCGATCTCCAGCGTGGCACCGCCCTCGACCTCGACCGTGGCGCGTCCACTCACGACGACGAACAGCTCGTTGGCCTCGGTGTCGGTGACCACGCCGGGCGTGATCTGCCAGAGGCCGCGTACCTGCTTCCCGTCCTCGGACTCCCACAGCACCTTGCCCGTCACCACCGGGTTCCCCGAGACGATCTGCGCCGGGTCGAGGGGCTCGGGCTCCAGCTCCGCGTCCGGGATGTGCACGACGAACGAAGGAGAAGAAGGCCCGGCAACTGAGTGATCAAAGGTCGTCATGGCGGCTCACCTTAGCGGGCGAAAGATCCGCGGCGCGCGGCGAGCCGCTCCGGGAGGCACAAGGGCGCGGGGCACCGTCGAGGTACGCCCACAGCTGCCCACGCGCGAAGGCGTGCGACACCCACGGCAGCGCTTGCCCGAGTTCCCTCGTACAGGAAGCGACCACCGATGTCAGCAGTGCGCACAGGGCGTTGCCTCGCCCTCATCACGGCCGTGTGCCTCCTCTCCGCCCTCATCGCGACCGGGCCGGCCGCCGCAGCGGAACCGGCCGACGCCCGCGCGACGGCGGGGCAGGACACCGACCCCTTCCCGGGCCCCCTGCCCGGATCCGGGTCCCGGCGGGCACCCGGCGCGTTCTACAAGCAGGCCCTGGACACCCTCGGTCCGCAGCGGCTCACCCCCGAGCAGCGCCGGGTCACCGCCAGGAAGGAGGCGGAGGCCGCCGCGTGGTTCGGGCGGCCGGCCACCCGCGCCAAGCGCGCCGGCTACATCGTCTCGGGCGGCCTGCACCAGTCCCAGCGGACGTCGTACTGGTGCGGCCCGGCCGCCCTGGTCATCACCCAGTCCGCGCACGACGAGGTCGGTGGGCGCTCCCAGCAGAGCGCGGCGGACCTCCTGGAGACCGATTCCAACGGCACGGCCTGGTACGGGGTCGGCATCGACGTGGCGGAGCCGACCGGCTACCCGATGGCCGACGCCCTCAACCACCGTCTCCCCGGCGCCAACTACGTGCCGAGGTCGCTGCCGTACAGCCCGACGTCGGCCGACGTGGCGGACTTCCGGGAGCACATCGTCCACAACACGGACTACGACTACGCGATCGCCGGGAACGCCTGGGAAGTACCGGGCGGTCCGCACCTGGCCGGGCACCCGAACATCGAGATCTTCCACTGGGTGGCCATCGACGGCTACAACAGCGACACGGACGCGCGGCAGGTCCGCTACCTGGACCCGGTCGGCGGGGTGAGCACCAGCGTGATCTCGTGGGCCGGCGGCGTCCCGAAGTCCGCCCGGATCTCCGCGGACACCATCACGACGATCATGGGTGGCCGTGGCTACGTCTGGTAGGCCCTCCGGCCGGAAGCCCCTGGCCGGCATGCCCCGTCCGGCGGGCGGGGCGCCGGACCGTCCGGAGCGCCGGTGCGGCCGGTGGGCCCGCGCCGGCTCACCACCGGAACGACCGGCACCACCGGCACCACCGACACCACCGGCACCACCGGCACCACCGGCACCACCGGCACCACCGGCACCAGCGAACCGCGCCGGAGCACCACGGGTCCCGGCGCTGCTCGGCTCGGCCCTGCTCGTGCTCGCGGGCCTGGGGTGCTCACCGGCCCACAAGTCGGGCCCCACGGACCCCACCGCCTCTCCGGTTCCCCCGTCGCCGGCCTCCGCAGGGCCGTCGCCGTCCTCGTCGGGGCCGGCGCACGCGCTGCCGTCCGGCTCCGCGCGGACGGCTTCCCCGCCGGCCACCGTCGTCCGGGCGGCGTGCGAGGCGCCCCTGCCCGCGAGCTGGCGGTCCGCGCTCGCGGCAGGCGAGTTCCGCGCGCCGGCGGGCCAGCGTGCGGTCCTCACCGAGGTCGGCCCCCGGGCCCGGTGGACCGTGGTCCAGCTCTCCGACGGGCGGAGCCGCCGGGCGGCCGTCGTCGAGGACGCCGGGGCACCACGCACCCTGCTGACGTTCACCGATCCCGTCGAGCACCAGCTCCTCGCCGCCGACGTCTCGGCGGACGGACGGTGGACGGCGTTCGCGGTCCTGGAGGGCCGCACGCTGGACAGTCCGTGGTCGTTGTACGTGCAGGACGCCCGGGGCGGGATGCGCAGGCTCGCCCGGTCCACCCTCCCCGGCCCGCTCCCCCAGCCCGTCGTCCGGAACGGTTCGGTCTTCTGGGCGCAGGGCACGGGCAAGGGCCGGGCCACGATCTTCAGCAGTCCGGTCCGGCGGCCCGGCTCCGGGAACCGGGCCGCCTCGCCTCGCGCCCTGCACTCCGGTGTGCTCGACGCCCCGTTCGCCGCGGGCGGGCTGCTGGCCTGGCGGGAGGCGAGCGCGGACGGACGCTCGACGCAGCTGTCCGCGCTGTCGTTCACCACCCTGCGCCCCGCCGGACTGCCGGGACCCCTCGCCGCACTGCGCGATCTGAGGTCTCCGGCCTCCGACGGCACCACCTGGGCCTGGATCGAGGAGGAGGGCGAGGACGGGGGTGAGCCGAGGCTGGTGGTCTGGCGGCAGGGGCAGCCGTCACCGGTGGCACGTCTCTCCGGTGCCCCCGCGGCCGAGGGGCTCGACCAGCTGCGCATCAGCGGTGAACTGATCACATGGCGTACGCCGGAGGCCGCCTACGCCCTGGACCTGCGGACCTCCGCGTACACGCGGATCACCCCGCAGTACGGCTACGCCCAGGCCAGAGCGGGCGCCCTGGCCGTCGCCTACAACAAGGACCGGGTGAAGGGGCCGGGCGCACGGTCGGTGATCCAGGTCGTGCGTGCGGACCGGCTGCCCCGACTGCCGAAGCCGCGCGACTGCGGCTGAGTCGCGAAGCACCGCTCGGGCCGCCGTGCCCGGTCGGTGCGCGGGCCGTCGGCACCGTGGTCCCGGAAGCGGTGCTGGTGGGGAAGCGGCGGAGCAAGGTGGCCGGGAGGGGCGGGGCGCGGTCCGGCAGCCGCGGCGGAGACGGTGCGAGCGGCGGCGGTAGCAGCGGCGGACGGCTGCTGAGCCGGATGATCCCGGTGGGGCGGCGGCGTGCAACGGAGCGGCGCGACGGACGGGGCGGGGCACGAGCGCGCGCATCATGTCGGCCGGGGCGTGACGGGGCGACTGCCGAAACGTTTGAGCACGCCGCTGCCGTGCCAGGGATGTGGACATGCCCGAGACCACGCTGATGATGTCCGAAGAGGTACGGGAGGCGCTCGCCGCGCGTCGGCCCGTCGTCGCCCTGGAATCCACGATCATCGCCCACGGACTGCCGCGGCCGCGCAATCTGGCCGTCGCCGAGGAGCTCGAGACGCTGGTCAGAGGCGCCGGCGCGGTGCCGGCGACGATCGCCGTACTGGACGGCAGGGCCCATGTCGGCCTGGGCAAGGACGAGTTGGAGCGCATCGCCACGGACCCGGGGGTGCGCAAGCTCGGGCACCGCGACCTGGCACCCGCCCTCGCCGCCGGGGCCAGCGGGGCGACGACCGTGTCCGCCACGGCTTTCCTCGCGGCACGCGCCGGGATCCGGGTCTTCGCGACCGGCGGGCTCGGCGGGGTGCACCGGGAGTGGTCCGTCACCCAGGACGAGTCGGCGGACCTGCGGCTGCTCGCCAGGACCGGGATCACGGTCGTCTGCGCCGGGGTCAAGTCGATCCTCGACGTCCCGGCGACGCTGCAGCGCCTGGAGACCCTCGGGGTCGGCGTCCTCGGCTACGGCACCGGGCACTTCCCCGGGTTCTATCTGTCCTCCTCCGGCCTGCCGGTCGACTGGACGGTCCGTACCCCCGAGGAGGTGGCGGACGTGATGCGGGCACAGGACGCGCTCGGCGGGCCGGACACGGCGCTGATCGTGGCCCGGCCGGTGCCGGAGGACGAGCAGCTGGACCCGGCACTGCACGACCGTGTGCTCGCGGAGGCGCTCGACGAATGCCGGGAGCGGGGCATCGGCGGCCAGGCGGTCACACCGTTCCTGCTGGACTTCCTGATGAAACGCACGGGCGGCGCCTCGCTGGAGGCCAATCTGGCGGCGGTACGCGGCAACGTACGGCTGGCGGCGCGGATCGCGGCCGCGCTGTGAGAGCGGCAGCGGGCCACGAGGAACCGGCGCGGCCCGGTGCGGCCGGAGCGCTGCTGGTCGTCGGGGACGTGGCCACGGACGTGGTGGCCCGCCACGCCGAGCCGCTCACGTACGGGACCGACACCGCGGCGGAGATACGGACGCTGCCGGGCGGCGCCGGCGCCAACGCCGCCTGCTGGGCGGCCCACTCGGGCTGTGCGGACGTGCGGCTGCTCGGCCGGGTCGGCGCGGACGGCGCGGAGTGGCACGACACACTGCTGCGGAACTCCGGAGTCCGCCCGACGCTGATCCCCGACGAGGAGGCACCGACGGCCACGATCGTCGCACTGGTCGACGCGAAGGCCGAACGGACCTTCCTCACCGACAGCGGAGCGGCGCTGCGGCTGTGCCCCGCCGACTGGTCGGCGGGGCTGCTGGACGGAGTGGCCCGACTCCATCTCTCCGGGTACCTCTTCTTCTCCGAGCCCAGCCGGGAACTGGCCGGACTGGCACTCGTGGACGCGCTCGAACGGGGCGTTCCGGTGAGCGTCGACCCGGCCTCCGCCGGGTTCATCGCCGCTCTGGGCGTGGACCGCTTCCTCAGGGCGACGGCGGGCGCCGCCGTGCTGCTCCCGAACGCGGACGAGGCCCGGCTCCTCACCGGCCTCCCCGACCCCGGCGACGCCGCGGCCGAACTGAGCCGCCACGTCCCGCTGGCCGTCGTCACGCTCGGCGCGGGCGGCGCGCTCGTCGCGGAGTCGGGCGCGGTGACGGCCCGGGTCGCCCCGGTTCCGGCGACGGCGGTCGACTCCACGGGAGCGGGCGACGCCTTCACGGGCGCCTTCCTGGCCGCACTGCTGTCAGGCGCGTCCCCGGCCGCCGCGGCGTCGGCGGGATGCCGTGCCGGGGCCCACGCGGTCACGGTGTGCGGGGGCCGACCGCCGCGAAACGCGGGTACGCGGCCGTAGTCCACGGCCAGGCGCACGTCCCGAGGCACACACCGCCGGCCGGAACCGCCCGGACTGCCCGCGCGCCACCGGGCCGGCCGTGCCCGTCACCCGGAGCACGCACCCCGCGAGTGCCCCCGACGCACCTCAGCGTCCGATTCCGTCGCGGCCTTCCCACGGCGCGTTCCACGCGGGGTGGCGCGGGTCGTCGGCACGGACCACCACGTCGGCGGACTCCGACGGCGAGACCTCCTGCTCGTAGCGCTCGAAGGCGGGCAGCGTCCACAGCTCGGCGGCGTCGGTGCGGCGGCGCAGGGCTCCGGACGAGAGGCGCAGATGGACGGTCAGGTCGAAGGGGAACCAGTGCCCGAGGAGCAGCGGGCCGTGGAGCACCAGGACGCCGCCCGGCGGCAGTTCGATGCGGGGGCTGCGTGTCGAGCGGTCGGTGACCGGGTCCCGGAGATCCGGGAGCACCCGTCCCGAACCCCCCGGCTCCAGCGGCCCGAACACCTCGCGCCAGAGCGCCCCGGTGTCGAACCAGCCGTCGTAGAAGCTGTCGGGATCCTCGCGTCCGAGCTCGAGCCGCAGCGAGGCGGGCCGCAGGAACCCGCCCGTGCCCACCACCCGCACCGCCCGGCCGCGCAACCGCAGAGCCTCGGCGAGGGCCCCGGCCGCACCCGCCGTGCCGGCGGCGGGTGCGCCGTCGACGGCGACGCGCAGCCACGGGCTGCCGTCGTCGGCCCGCCTCTTCGCGATCCGGTCGGCGACGGCCTCGGTCAGCCGTTCCCAGGTGATCGGTTCCAGTCGCACCCGTCCATCATCGCTCCCGGCCGCCCTGCTCCCGGCCGCCCTGCTCCGGGGCGTCCCGCGACCGGCCGCGGGACGCGTCGACGAGTACGCCCGTGTCCCGGCCGGTGCCCGGGGGCTCCCCTTCGAGCCCTTCCGCGAGCGCGGCTGCCAGGGTGCCGCCGCCGGAGAGGCGGATGCGCCCGTCCCGTACGCCCTCCGCGACGCCGAGGTCACCCCGGCTGACGGCGAGGCAGGTGCCGCCGTCCAGCTCCAGCCGGGTGACCGGGATACCGGCGGGGGCCGGGCCGTCCCCGTAACCGGATTCCCCGGAGCCGTCCGGAACGAGCCGCAGATGGAACTCCCCCTCCGGGAGGCGCACTTCGACGGTGCCGGTCGCACCCGCCGCCTCCAGCCGGCGCAGCAACGGGAGGGCGAACCAGTGGGCCCGCACGGCGTCCGTCGGGCGGGGCCGGTCGAGTGCGGGCGCACCCCATTCGGCGAGGGCTCCGACCAGGGGGAGCAACGACCGGCCGCGTTCGGTCAGTTCGTACACGTACGCCGAGACGGGGGCGGGCAGCCGGCGGCGGGCCGTCAGCCCCTCGCGCTCCATGTCCTTGAGCCGGGAGGCGAGGACGTCCGTGCTGACTCCGGGCAGATCGGCGTGGAGATCGGTGTACCGGCGGGGGCCCGCCAGCAGTTCCCGCACGATCAGCAGCGTCCAGCGGTCGCCGACGGAGTCGAGGGCGCGGGCGACGGCGCAGTACTGGTCGTAGCTTCGGCGGCGTGGAGGACGGGGCATGCAGGGCAGTCTAGACCCGTTGTTGGACTTTCCAAGCTGTCACTTGGTAAAACCAAGTGACAGCGGGTACCACCGTCCGCGCCAGTCCTGGGGAGGCCTCCACATGGAGTTCCGGCAGTCGAGCAAGCTCAGCGATGTCTGCTACGAGATCCGCGGCCCGGTGATCGAGCACGCCAACGCACTGGAGGAGGCAGGCCACAGCGTGCTGAGGCTCAACACCGGCAACCCCGCGCTGTTCGGCTTCGAGGCGCCGGAGGAAATCGTCCAGGACATGATCCGGATGCTGCCGAAGGCCCACGGCTACACGGACTCCCGCGGCATCCTCTCCGCCCGGCGCGCCGTCGCCCAGCGCTACCAGGCCCTCGGACTCACGGACGTCTCCGTCGACGACGTGTTCCTCGGCAACGGCGTCTCGGAACTCGTGTCCATGGCCGTGCAGGCACTCCTGGAGGACGGCGACGAAGTACTCGTCCCCGCACCCGACTTCCCGCTGTGGACCGCCGTCACGACCCTCTCCGGCGGCAAGCCCGTCCACTACCTCTGCGACGAGGCGTCCGACTGGTACCCGGACCTGCACGACATGGCGTCGAAGATCACCGACCGGACCAGGGCCGTCGTGATCATCAACCCCAACAACCCCACCGGAGCGGTGTATCCGCGGGAGATCGTCGAGGGCATCCTGGACCTGGCACGCCGCCACCAGCTGATGGTCTTCGCCGACGAGATCTACGACCAGATCGTCTACGACGACGCGGTCCACCACACCGCGGCCGCGCTCGCCCCGGACCTGCTCGTCCTCACCTTCAGCGGACTGTCCAAGACCTACCGGGTGGCCGGCTTCCGCTCCGGCTGGCTGGTCGTCACCGGCCCCAAGCAGCATGCCCGCAGCTACCTGGAGGGGCTCACGATGCTCGCGTCGATGCGGCTGTGCCCCAACGCGCCCGCGCAGTACGCCATCCAGGCCGCGCTCGGCGGACGCCAGTCCATCCACGAGCTGACCGCGCCGGGAGGACGGCTGCGCGAGCAGCGCGACCGGGCGTGGGAACGGCTGAACGAGATCCCCGGCATCTCGTGCGTGAAGCCCAAAGGGGCGCTGTACGCCTTCCCGCGCATCGACCCCGAGGTGCACCCCATCCACGACGACGAGAGGTTCGTGCTGGACCTGCTGCTGCGGGAGAAGATCCAGGTCGTGCAGGGCACCGGCTTCAGCTGGCCGCGCCCGGACCACTTCCGCATCCTGACCCTGCCGCACGCGGACGACCTGGATGCCGCGATCAGCCGGATCGGGCGCTTCCTGAGCGGATACCGCCAGTAGGCGAGAAGCCGCGGGCCGCCGGGCCGGGTGAACCGGGCGATGCGGGGCGCGCGCCGGAGGGCCCGCGGAGCCGGGATGGTTCACGGCGCGCCGGGAGGACCGGACCGCGTCGCCCGGCACGCGCGGAGGACGCCGGTGAACGGGAGCGGGCCCGGAGGCGTAGCCGGCCTCCGGGCCCTGTTGATGCCGCTCACATTCACACGCCGGCACGCTTGAGGACCCGGGTCAGTCGTCATTGCGCCGCGTCCTTCCTTTGGACCACCGCGGACCGAGCTCCGCGGGCCGGACTTGAACCGGCATCTCGACGCACCAGGGCCCGGGCCCGGTCGATCCGGCGATGAGCGGCGAATGCTGAGTCTGGAGCGAGAGTCTGAGATTCATCGCGGCCGGTCTCCTGCCGGCCGCGCGGTTCACGACAAGCTTCAGCTTCAGCTTTGCGCTCCTCGCGCGCCCCGGCCGTGGTGCGTGGTGGCCGGGGAGTACTTGGGGCTACCCGAAGAGGTAGCCGAACACGGCGTCGCCGACCCGCTGGTCGGTGACCTCCGCGCCGTTCGCCTCCTCACGGGCGAACTTCACCGCCTGCTGGAGCTTCTCCACCCGGTCCAGCAGCTCGTTGACCCGGCGGGCGGGCAGGGCACCGGAGAACTTCACGGTGGTCCAGTACCCCACCGGGATGTCCTCGTAGTACACCTCGACCTGCGCGGGGTGCTTCTCGGTCGCCTCCGCCTTCACATGGTTTCGGGGCACCTTCCTCGTGCGGACCGTCTTGACCGGCTCGGTCTTCCAGGAGTCGGTGGACGGGTCCTGGGTCCAGGACTCCGCCGCGTCCAGCACCGGGAGCTTGCGCACGAAGGTGTTGATGTCCGTGAGCTGCTTCTCCAGGAAGAGGAGGTACGCGACGGGTACGTCCGCGACGAGGACCCGCCCGTCGACGGTGATGTCCGCGCGGGCCGTGCAGTTGGCCCAGTCCTTGGTGGCGGTCACGTCGAACAACCGGGTCAGTGTCCTCGCGGTGTCGCGCAGCACGTCCTCGGCCTTGACCTGCACCAGCGTCGACTCGGGCGGGAGCTGCTCGCCCTCCTCGTCCTTGGGCTGGTAGGTGCGGGCGATTCCGGCGAGCAGGGCCGGCTTCTGGAGGCCGTGATGAGCCGTCGTCAGGTCCTGGTGCGCCTTGGACTTGACGCCCTTCTCCACTGCGATGATCTGATTGAGTTTCGCCACGTCCGGGAAGTTAGCAAGACCGATGTCCTTTTCTCGAACGATTATTGGGCGGCCGTCATCTGTCAGCTGTCATCTCCCGTTCGCGAGGGCGCGTTCCACGGGGAGGGGGCGAGGGTCCGGTGGATCCGCTCGTCGTCGTCGAGCCGCTGAAGCGGCGGCATTGCGCGGAATGCCGGCGGGGACCGCTGGAGCGGCTGGTGCTGGAGTTCCACGCGCCGCGCTGTCTCGACTGCGCGGACCTGGGCCATCTGGTCTTCCTGGCGCGAGGTGACGCGGCGCTGACCCGTCGGGCGCGCGAGGCGAGTTCCCTGTGGGCCGTCGTCGTACGGCACAACAGACAGCGCACCCGGTACGAACGGCAGGGCCTGCTGGTGGAGGAGGCGGCACTGGCACGTGCGGAGGCGGCGTGCCTGGCCGATGCGGAGGCACGGGCCCGGCGGCGGGAGCGGGACGCGGCCCGGCGGGCAGCGGAGGACGTCCGGTTCACCGCCCGGCTCACCGCGGAGATCCTGCGGCTCTTCCCGTCCTGCCCGCTGGACCGCGCGCTGGACGTGGCGGCGCACACCTCGGTGCGGGGCAGCGGGCGGGTGGGCCGTACCGCGGCCGGCCGCGCCCTGGACGAGGGCGCGGTCACGGCGGCCGTGCGGGCTTCGGTGCGTCATCGGGACACGCCGTACGACGCGCTGCTGATGCGGGGTGTCCCTCGCCACGAGGCCCGCCGGCGTGTCGCCACTGCGGTCGACACGATGCTCACGGCCTGGCGGGCGACGCCGCCGTGACGGCCGGGGCGTCCGGAGCGGATGGTCACCCGGGGGTGCGCAGGGGCGGAGGGTTTCCGCGGTAGGCGTCCTCCGCACCGAACGTGGCCATCGCGGGCTGCCTCAGCCGTGCATGCGTCAGCGCGGCCGAGACCAGCTCGGGTGGTCGCGGCGCAGGCGGGTGGCGGCGGAGGGGGCGCGGCGGGCCGCGCTTGCCGGCCCGCACGGCTCAGGACCGGGCGGCAGGAGCAGCACGGGCCCGTGTGCGACGTGGGCGCCCGGCGCGTCTACGCCGTGGCGCGGGACCGGCGGAACAGCACGGCGCCGCCCAGGACCAGAGCCGCGCCCGCCGGGAGGGTGAGGCCCAGGGACGCCGGTGTGCCGGTCTCTGCCAGGTGGACCGGGCCCTGCTGGGGCTCCGGGGCGCGCGTGACGGGGCGGACCTCCGACGGTGTGACCGTCTTCGGCGGCGTCACCTGCCGGGGCGGGGCCGGCGGGTTGGCGGAGTTCGAGGAGGAGTTGCCGGCCGCGGCGTTGCCGATGCCGACGACGTTCACGGAGTTGCCGGTGACGTTCACGGGGACGTCGACGGGCAGCTGGACCGCGTTCCCGGAGAGGACTCCGGGCGAGTCGTTCGCACTCGCCCCGGCGACCGCTCCGCCGCCTGTCGCGCCGTCGCCTCCGCCGCCGTTTCCTTCGTTCTCGCAGCTGTTGCCGACCGCCGGGTTCAGCAGACCGATCACGTTCACGGTGTTGCCGCACACGTTCACCGGCACATGGACCGGGATCTGCACCGCGTTGCCGGAGATCAGGCCCGGTGATCCGGCCGCGCTCCCCTGCGCGCCCGAGTCGGCGTGGGCGGCCCCGGCGGCGGCCAGCGCGCCGCCGGTGACCATCGCTGCGACCAGACCTGTTCGGCGAATGTGCCTCATGGATTCCTGCCTTCCGGTGGATGAACACGGGTGCTCACCCGCACCGAAAATAACGGCATGGAACCGACCGGGTTATGGCCGCGAGGCGTTTCACCCCTTCGGGTGGGGCGAGGCAGAACTGTTCAGCACCGTCGTTGTGTTCGGCTCCCGGCGTCGCGGTCCTGTACTCGGCGCCGGTGCGCGCGCCGGGTGGGGTGGTCGGCGCGGCCCGGGGGCCGGCCGTGGGCCCGGGCCTGTGGTCAGCGGCCCAGGAGGGTCGTGAGGGCGCCCACCGGGTCCTCGTCCGGTGTGCCCCGCGGCCACCAGTCGTCCCGGCCGGGGTCCGACTCGTATCCGTACCACAAGCCGTCGCGGCCCAGACGCAGTTGGAGGGAGGGGGTGGAGAGGCGATTGCGCCGGGGACGGAAGTGCGGGAAGTCCGCGGCGGCGAGGGCGGGGCGGGCCCGGTCGAAGGGACCGGCGGGCGGGTCCCATTCCTCTTCCAGGGCCGCGAGTCCCGCGAGCCCGCCCTGGCGCCAGGCGGCCACGGCGCGCGCCAGGTCGGTGGGGGTGCGGCCGTCGGCTCGGGCCAGAGCGGTGTACAGCGTGCGGGTGGACGCGGTCAGCCCGGATCCGGGGTGGGCGGCGGCGAGCCGGACCGCGTCCTGCCAGAGGTTGAGCCCGCCGACCGGGTCCCTGCCGGTGCGCAGGGTGGTGTGGGCGCGGGCCGCGGCCTCGCCGGCGAGGAGGTCGAGGGCGAGGGGGTCGGGTGCGCCGGCGGCCTGGGGGTACACGGGTGGGCGACCCGGCTGCGGTGGTGCGGGCAGCGGGGGCGGGAGCGGGGGGCGGGCGCGCGGGGCGAGGACGTCGCGGGCGCGCACCGTGGCGAGAACCGGGGCGGTGTCGTCGCCGTCGTCGGCGTGGTGTCCCGTGGGGGCGGCGCGGCGTCGGGCGTGTTCGGCCGCCGAGCGGGCGGCGTTGCGCCGGGTGAGCTCGGCGAGGATCTCCTGCTCGCCGCGGCCGCGCATGAGGAAGAGCACGAAAGGGTCCTCGTCGAGGATCCTGGCGGTCTGGTAGCAGAGTGCCGCGGCGTGTTTGCAGGGGAACCCGTCGTCGGGGCAGGAGCAGTCGGGGATCAGGTCGCCGGGCGCGGGCAGCAGGTCGGCGGCGGACGCGAGGGCGTGCGGGACGTCCTTGTCGAGGAGGGCCGCGATGTGGTCCGGACGGGCCGCCGCGGTGTCCAGCAGCCGCTCCCAGTCGTCGTCGCCGAGGGTGCGCAGCCGGATCTCGGCGCGGTAGGGGCGCGGCCGGGAGCCGTGGACGTAGGCGACGACTCTTCCCGGGGTCACGGTGATCGCGTCGACGTGGCCGCGTCCGGCGTACGCCCGGCCGCGGGTGAGACGGGCCGGGTCGAGGGCGGTGTCCTCCAGGGCGTCCACCCAGGCGTCGCCCCACCAGGAGGTGGCGAAGCCGTCCTTCCCGGGCCGGGGGGCGAGGGCGGGGAACGTGCGCCGTCGGTCGTCCGGGCGGTGCGGGGCCTCCCGGGCGGGCCGGCCGGTGCGGTGCGGTGCGGCCTGCGTACGGCGGGGCGGGGCCGGGGTCATGACGGCCTCCTGAGGGACACGAGGTCGGCCAGTTCGCGGTCGGTGAGTTCGGTCAGGGCGGCCTCGCCGGAGCCGAGGACGGCGTCCGCCAGGGCCCGTTTCGACTGGAGGAGTTCGGAGATGCGGTCCTCGACCGTGCCTTCGGTGATCAGCCGGTGGACCTGGACGGGCTGGGTCTGCCCGATGCGGTGGGCGCGGTCGGTGGCCTGGTCCTCCACCGCCGGGTTCCACCAGCGGTCGTAGTGGACGACGTGGCCGGCTCGGGTCAGGTTGAGTCCGGTGCCCGCCGCCTTGAGGGAGAGGACGAAGACGGGGATCTCGCCGGACTGGAAGCGGTCCACCATCCTCTCCCGCTCCGGTACGGGGGTGGAGCCGTGCAGCAGCTGGGACGGGGTCGCCCGGGAGGCCAGATGGTCCGTGATGAGCCGGGCCATCGCCACGTACTGGGTGAAGACCAGCACGGAACCGTCCTCGGCCAGGATCGTGTCGAGCAGTTCGTCCAGCAGTGCGAGTTTGCCGGAACGGGCCGTGAGGCGGGGCCGGTCCTCCTTCAGGAACTGCGCCGGGTGGTTGCAGATCTGCTTGAGCGAGGTGAGCAGCTTCATGACGAGGCCGCGGCGGGCGATGCCTTCGGCGGTCTCGATCCGGGCCATGGTCTCCCGGACGACCGCCTCGTAGAGCGACGCCTGTTCCCGGGTGAGGGGGACGGGGTGGTCGGACTCGGTCTTCGGCGGGAGTTCGGGCACGATGCCGGGGTCGCTCTTCTTCCGCCGCAGCAGGAAGGGGCGGACGAGCCGGGCGAGACGTTCGACCGCCTCCTCGTTGCCGGTGTGCTCGTTGTTCTCGACGGTGCGGGCGTGGCGGGCGCGGAAGGTCTTCAGCGGCCCGAGCAGTCCCGGTGTGGTCCAGTCGAGGAGGGACCACAGCTCGGAGAGGTTGTTCTCGACGGGGGTGCCGGTGAGGGCGACGCGGGCCGGGGCGGGAATGGTGCGCAGGGCCTTGGCGGTCGCGGAGAAGGGGTTCTTGACGTGCTGGGCCTCGTCGGCGACGACCATGCCCCAGTCCCGGGCGGCGATCTCCGCGGCGCTGGTGCGCATGGTGCCGTAGGTGGTGAGGACGAAGCCGCCGGGGCCGGTGTCGAGGCTGCGTTCCTGGCCGTGGAAGCGCCGGACGGGCACTCCGGGTGCGAAGCGTGTGATCTCCCGCTGCCAGTTGCCGAGCAGGGACGCGGGGCAGACGACGAGTGTGGGTGCCGTGCGGGCCCGGTGCTCGGCGCGGTGGAGGTGGAGCGCGATGACGGTGACGGTCTTGCCGAGGCCCATGTCGTCGGCGAGGCAGCCGCCGAGGCCCAGTGAGGTCATCAGGTCGAGCCAGGCGAGTCCGCGCAGTTGGTACTCCCGCAGGGTGGCGGCGAGGGCGGTGGGCTGGGCGAGGGGGGCCGGACCGTGGGTGAGCCGGTCCCGCAGGGCGGCCAGCGCGCCCTCGGGGACGGCCTCGACCCTCTCGCCGTCGACCTCGGCGGTGCCGGTGAGTGCCGCGGCCAGGGCGTCCACCGGTTCCAGCAGGCCGAGTTCGCGCTTGCGGGCCTTGCGTACGAGCTCGGGGTCGACGACCACCCACTGGTCGCGCAGCCGGACGACGGGCCGGTGGGATTCGGCGAGGGCGTCCATCTCCTGCTCGGTGAGGGGGTCGCCGTCGAGCGCGAGTCGCCAGTCGAACCGCAGGAGCTGCTCGCTCTCGAAGAACGGCGTGCCGTCGGTGGCGGAGCCGGGTGCGGTCGGGCGGACGACCGCCGTGGCGCTGAGGGTCCTGGCGAGTTCCCTGGGCCAGTGCACGGCGATCCCGGCGTCGGCGAGGCGGGTGGCTGCCGGGCCCAGCAGCTCGTACAGCTCGTCCTCGGTGACGGGCAGGACGTCGGGCACCTCGCGCTCGAGGAGCCGGCCGAGTGGGGGCCAGACGCGGGCGGCGCGGCGCAGGGCCAGCACGGCGTCGACGCGGGCGCGGGGGCCGAAGTGCTCGTCGCCCTCCCCCGCCCACAGCCGTGCGGCGTCGACGACGAGTGTGGGGTCGGCGAGGCTGTGCACCTGGACGAGGGCTGCCGCGGCCTGCCGGCCGTCTCGGCCGTCCTCGGACGTGTCGAAGAGTTCGTGGGGGGACAGGTCCAGGCGGAGGGAGATCCGGACGCCGGCGTCCATGCCTGCCGCGGCCTGTGCCGCCCATTCGCGGGCGTGCGGCAGGTGCTGCGGTGCCGTGGCGGCGAACGGTCCGCCGGCGGCGTGCTCGGCGGCGGGGGTGCGGGGCAGGCTGTCCGCGACCGCGTCGAGGAATGCTCTGATCAGCGCCTCGGGTTCGGGCAGCCGGAGTGGCCGCAGCCCGGGGAGGGGGGTGGCGTGCGCCTCGGGCGGCATGGCGGCGGCGATGGCCCGGAGCTGGGCGATGTCGTCGGCGTCGAGTGGCCCGGCGCGCCAGGCGTCGTGGTCGGTGGATGTCAGGCCGGGGAGCAGTCTGCCGCGTGCGACGAGGTGCAGGGCGTGCAGGGCGGCGGCGCCCCAGCAGGCCGTGGCGGGGTGGGCGGCGGTGTCGTGCCGGGTGCCGGCGAGGAGCGGCACGGCGTCGGCGACGGGCAGCAGCAGTGCGGGGACGGTGCGGCTGCGGATCCCGGCGCCGTGTCGGCGGACGACGGTGATCTCGCCGGGGACGGCGGGGGTGTCTCCCGCCGCGGCGCTGTCGGGCAGTGGCTTCCCGTCGGGGCTCCAGAAGGCGACCCGTCCGTCGCGGGGCAGGGCCGCCGGGCGGAAGACGGCGGCAAGGGTGTGCAGCATGCCCGCGTCGCCTCCGTTCCGCTCGGTCGTACGGGTGGCGCGACGTGGACCGCGCCATGGGTGTACGACCTTACGGGGCGGGTCTGACATCGACTCCGGCCTGCGTCGCGGCCGGGTGCCGGGCGGGGGTCCGCGGGGACGGTGCGCGGGGGTGGGCCCCGCTGCTGCCGGGCGGGCGGCGTCTCGTCTCCTCCCGTCTCACCTCCTTCCGTCGTCCAGGGACTCGTGGCCGCCGTGTGCCTGGTCGCCGAGGGCGGCGGGGCTCTCCGGGACGATCGGTAGCGGGAGGTCCGGCATGGCGGGCAACGCCGTCGAGTTGGTCACCGGCGCGTTCAGCGGCGGCTTCACCGCGTGTGCCTCGTGGTGGTGCTCGGCGTCCCGGTCGGGGGCGGAGCCGCGTTCCAGGAAGCGCAGCAGTTCGACGGGGATGGGGAGGACCAGGGTGGAGTTCTTCTCGGCGGCGACCGCCATGACGGTCTGGAGCAGGCGCAGCTGCAGTGCCGCCGGGGTCTCGGACATCTGGTGGGCCGCTTCGGCCAGTTTCTTCGAGGCCTGGAGTTCGGCGTCCGCGTTGATGACGCGTGCCCGGCGCTCCCGGTCGGCCTCCGCCTGGCGTGCCATGGAGCGTTTCATGGTCTCCGGCAGCGACACGTCCTTGATCTCGACGCGGTCGACGCTCACGCCCCAGCCGAGCGCCGGGCTGTCGATCATGAGTTCGAGGCCCTGGTTGAGTTTCTCGCGGTTGGAGAGGAGGTCGTCCAGTTCGCTCTTGCCGATGATCGAGCGCAGTGACGTCTGGGCCATCTGGGAGACGGCGAAACGGTAGTCCTCGACCTTCACGAGGGCGTCGGGCGCGTCGACCACCTTGAAGTAGACGACGGCGTCGACCCTGACCGTGACGTTGTCCCTGGTGATGCCCTCCTGCGCGGGTACGGGCATGGTCACGATCTGCATGTTGACCTTGTGCAGCCGGTCCACGATCGGAATGATCATGGTGAATCCGGGGCCGCGGACCCGGTCGCGCAGCCGGCCCAGGCGGAAGACCACGCCCCGCTCGTACTGTTTGACGACCTTGGCCGCGGCCATGAGGTAGGCGGCGCACGCGGCACCCGCCGTGACACCGATCGCCACGAGATCCTCAACCATCACGGCACCCCCTGCAGTTTCACGCGTCCGGGAGATTCGGTCTGTGATTCAACGGTAATCCTGTGCGGTGCGGTGGTCGAGCGCCGTGCGGGTACGGGGCGTCCCCTGAGCGGGCGCATCCGGCGTGCGGACCCCCGAGGACGTCCGGCAGGGTCTGAGCAGGAGTCCGCATCACAGACGGGGACCAGTCATGGCCGATCACCGGCGCCTCGGCATCGCCGCCGGGGCAGTGCTTCTGACCGCCGCCCTCACGGGCTGTTCCGGCCTGGGCCGGACCGCCGTGGGCACCGTGAACTACGAGGGCGGGGAGGACCGCGTCGTCACGGTGTCCAATCCCGTGGTCACCGGCTGCCACAAGCTCGGGCCGGCCGGCGCGGTGCGGATCGAGAACGCCACGCTGATCGATCTCATCGCGTACCGGACGGCGGACTGCACGGGCGGGGACACGGCGTACATCGCGACGACGCTGTTCAACAACATCGCCCCCGGCACCCAGCCCTGGCGCAGCTACCGCTGGGTCCACTGAGCAGGCGCCGGGGCGCTGGGCGCGGACCCGCTGCACCGGCGCCGGCGCGGAACGGGGCGAGCAGCACCCACAGCGTCAGGGCCGTGAGATGCGCGCTGCGGCCGGTTCCTAAGCCGTGGCGGGCGCGGCGGGGGCGCGGCGGCCGGTTCCGGCCGTGGTGCGTGGCGGGGGCGGCCGACCCTGCGGTGTGCCGTGCCGGCCGTCCGTGCCGGCGCCCCGTGGCGCTCGCACGGAGTCGGACCGGAACAGCCGGCGGACTCATCGCCCGCCCGTGGCCGGCCCCCTCGTTCTCCCGCGCGCCCCGCGGCCGTCGCCCCGCGGGAGCCGCCCCAGGAGGAATTCGTCGTCCGCACGACCGGTCCCGCGCGGTCCGGGTGGATCCTGGAGGGGAAGAGGCGATGGCGATGCGTACGGGAAACGAGCCGGCCACGGCCCGCAGTCCGCTGCGGATGCGGCTCTGGCTGAGTGTCTGGGGACTGCTGTGGGCGGTCGCGGGTACGGCGCTCTTCGCGCTCGCCGAACGCCCCGGTTGGGCGATCGCCTGCGCGGTGCTGAGCCTGGTCGTCATGATCGACCTGATGATCGTGGTGCACCGGCTGCACCAGGGCCCGCACTACCAGCCCGGTCCCGGCATCCCGCCCTACGAGCCGGACCACGGGGACGACCGGCGGCGGCGTTAGGGCCCGGGCGGCACCGCGCCCGGTGTCCGGGCGCCCCGCCTCGGGTCCCGGCGCCCCGCCTCGGATGTCGCCGTACGCCGCGTCCGCCTCTTCGGCCTCAGGTGTCGAAGCGTGCGGCTTCCAGGTACTCGGGCTTGGGATCGAGCGCGGCGGCGAGGCGGAAATGCCGCTGTGCCTGGTCCGGGCGGCCGGCGCGCTGGAAGGTGCGGGCCAGCGCGAAGTGGGCGAAGGCGTTGTCGGGTTCGTGGTCGACTATGTGCTGGAACTCGCGTTCGGCCGCGCGCAGTTGGGCGGACGCGAAATAGGCGCGTGCCCGCAGCAGACGGGCCGCCCTGCTCTCCGGGTGGGCGGCGATGACCGAGTCGAGGAGCTTGATCGCCCCGCGCGGGTCCCGCGAGGCGAGCAGTTGCTCGGCCGCGCGGAAGTCGATGACGTGGGTCTCCGGGTTGGTCTCGGGCACGCTCGCATCCTTCCCTCCCCCTCAGGTATTCAACATTCCCGGCCGCAGGGGATTCCCGGTGGCCGGGCCCGTGGCGCGGGCGCGCCGGCGTCGTGGGCCCGGGCCCGACCCGTCGGTCACGGTCATGACCGAAGAACGCACCTAGCGCCGCGCCCGCTCGCTCAGCTCCGCCCAGACCCGGCGGACCTGGGGCTCCAGCGCCTCCAGCGGCCCGTCGTTGTCGATGAGCACATCGGCGACGGCCCTGCGCTGCTCGCGCGTCGCCTGCGCGGCCATTCGGGCGCGCGCGTCCGACTCGGTCATACCGCGCTGCCGTACGAGCCGGTCCAGCTGGGTCTCGGGGGCGGCGTCCACGACGACGACCAGGTCGTACAGGGGGGCGAGGCCGTTCTCCGTGAGGAGCGGGACGTCGTGGACGACGACCGCGTCGGGGCCGGCCGCGGCCTCCAGCTCGGCCGACCGCGCCCCGACGAGCGGATGCACGATGGCGTTGAGCCGCGCGAGCGCTTCGGCGTCCGCGAAGACGATCGCGCCCAGCCGTGGCCGGTCGAGGGTGCCCTCGGGTGTGAGGACGTCGGGGCCGAACGCCTCGACGACGGCCGCCAGTCCGGGCGTGCCGGGTTCGACGACCTCCCGTGCGATCTCGTCCGCGTCGATCAGTACCGCGCCGTACGACGCGAGGAGCCGGGACACTTCGCTCTTGCCGGCGCCGATTCCGCCGGTCAGGCCCACCTTCAACATGGGCCGAAGCCTAAGGGCTGTCCCGCGGTCCCCGGCGGGCGGACGACGACAGCCACGGCACCTGGCCATGTTGTCGAACCACCCGAAGTACACGCAGCACGAGAGCGACTCCCCGCCTTGCGGTGCATCGCATCTGACGCCGCGCGCGGATCCCCGGGGGTTGCGGACGGCCCTTGGCTGGGTGCCGGGTGGGACGGCCGGGCCCGCCGGGGCCGAGTGCCCGTCGGGCTGGGCCCGCCCGTCGCCATGTGCGCGCCCGGCCCGTCGAGCGACTAGGAGTCGCCTTCGCGTTCGGCGAGGAACCGTTCGAACTGCCTGCCGATCTCGTCCGCGGACGGGAGCTCCACCGGTTCGGCGACCAGGCTGCCGCGCGTGTCGGCGCCGGCGATGGCGTCGTACTGGTGCTCGAGCCCCCGCACCAGGGACGTCAGCTCCTCGTCGCCCTCGCCGATCTGGCGTTCGATCTCGGTCTGGGTGCGCTGGGCCCGGGCGCGCAGGGTGTGCGCGGCAGCGGGGAGTACCAGACCGGTCGCGGCGGTGATCGCCTCGAGGGCGGTCAGCGCGGCGTCCGGGTACGCGGAGCGGGCCACGTAGTGCGGTACGTGGGCGGCGACGCCGAGGACGTCGTGGCCCCACTGCGCCAGCCGGTACTCGACGAGGGACTCCGCGCTTCCGGGCACCTGGGCCTCGTCGAAGGGGCTGCGGTGACCGGGCATGAGGTCCGTGCGGTTGCCGTGCGGGGTGATGCCGACGGGGCGGGTGTGCGGTACCCCCATGGGGATGCCGTGGAAGTTCACGGAGAGACGCACGCCGAGCCGTTCGACGATCTGCCGCACGGCCGCGGCGAACAGTTCCCACTCGACGTCCGGCTCGGGACCGGACAGCAGCAGGAACGGGGCGCCGGTGGCGTCCTGGACCAGGCGGACCTCCAGGGACGGCGTCTCGAAACCGGTCCAGCGGTCGCGGCGGAAGGTCAGCAGCGGGCGGCGGGCGCGGTAGTCGACGAGCCGGTCGTGGTCGAAGCGGGCCACCACCTGGTGGGGCAGTGACTCGAGCAGGGTGTCGACGATCTGCTCGCCCGTCTCGCCCGCGTCGATGTACCCGTCGAAGTGGTACAGCATGGCGAGTCCGGCCGACTCCTGCGCCAGTGCCACGTCGACGACCGCCAGGCCCTTCGGCTCCCACTCGTACAGACTCTGCGGATCTCGCACCGTTACCGCCCCTTCTCCGTGTCTCCGGTGTCAACCTCGCGGCCTCCGCGATCATTCCCGCGGCGCCGGGCCGCTTCGGAGTTCCAGGAGGGCGCGGGCCGCGGCGCGTTCGGGACGACGACGGAGGCCCGCCCCCGAAAGGGGGCGGGCCTCCGTGCCGGTCGCCCGGTGGCTTACGGGGAGCTTGTCAGCTCTGGCCGCCGGCCAGCTTCTCGCGGAGCGCGGCGAGGGCCTCGTCCGACGCCAGGGCGCCGGAGTTGTCGTCCGACTCCGAGGAGTACGAACCGCCCTGGGGCGCGGCGGCCGGAGCGGCCTGGCCGCCCTCGGCCGCGGCGGCCTCGTCGGCCTCGCGGGACTTGATGACCTGCGCCTGGTGCTGCTCGAAGCGCTGCTGCGCCTCGGCGTACTGGCGCTCCCACTCCTCGCGCTGCTTCTCGTAACCCTCGAGCCAGTCGTTGGTCTCGGGGTCGAAGCCCTCGGGGTAGATGTAGTTGCCCTGGTCGTCGTAGGACGCGGCCATGCCGTACAGGGTCGGGTCGAACTCGACCGACGCCGGGTCGGCACCGAAGGACTCGTTGGCCTGCTTCAGGGACAGCGAGATCCGGCGACGCTCGAGGTCGATGTCGATGACCTTGACGAAGATCTCGTCGTTGACCTGGACGACCTGCTCCGGGATCTCCACGTGGCGCTCGGCCAGCTCGGAGATGTGGACCAGACCCTCGATGCCCTCGTCCACGCGGACGAACGCACCGAACGGCACCAGCTTCGTGACCTTGCCCGGGACGACCTGGCCGATCTGGTGGGTGCGGGCGAACTGCTGCCACGGGTCCTCCTGCGTCGCCTTCAGCGACAGGGAGACACGCTCGCGGTCCATGTCGACGTCGAGAACCTCGACGGTGACCTCCTGGCCGACCTCGACGACCTCGGACGGGTGGTCGATGTGCTTCCAGGACAGCTCGGAGACGTGCACCAGACCGTCGACGCCGCCCAGGTCCACGAAGGCACCGAAGTTGACGATCGAGGAGACGACGCCGGAGCGGACCTGGCCCTTCTGCAGGGTGGTGAGGAACGTCTGGCGGACCTCGGACTGGGTCTGCTCCAGCCAGGCACGGCGGGACAGGACCACGTTGTTGCGGTTCTTGTCCAGCTCGATGATCTTGGCCTCGAGCTCCTTGCCGACGTACGGCTGGAGGTCGCGGACGCGGCGCATCTCGACCAGGGAGGCCGGGAGGAAGCCACGGAGGCCGATGTCGAGGATGAGACCACCCTTGACGACCTCGATGACGGTACCGGTGACGATGCCGTCCTCTTCCTTGATCTTCTCGATGGTGCCCCAGGCACGCTCGTACTGGGCGCGCTTCTTCGAGAGGATCAGGCGGCCTTCCTTGTCCTCCTTCTGGAGGACCAGGGCCTCGATCTCGTCACCGACGGCGACGACCTCGTTCGGGTCGACGTCGTGCTTGATCGAGAGCTCGCGGCTCGGGATGACACCTTCGGTCTTGTAACCGATGTCGAGCAGGACCTCGTCCCGGTCGACCTTCACGATGACGCCGTCGACGATGTCGCCGTCGTTGAAGTACTTGATCGTCTCGTCGATCGCGGCGAGGAAGGCTTCCTCGTTACCGATGTCGTTGACCGCAACCTGCGGGGTGGTGGCGGTGGTCTCGGTGCTGCTCGTCATGTGGGAAAGGGCTCCGGTACGGACATTGAAGTCGTAGGTACTGCTACGCCGTGAGCCCGTATCGCAGCTGAAGAAGCCGGACAGCCAAGGAAGCGCCAACCCGAGAGGAATGGCGCCTCGAGAACCGAGGGGACATACAACAGATGCGAGCGCGGCCTGCTCCGTCTGAGGCGCGCAAGCCCGCAGCGCAACCTTTAGCATACGGGGGCGGCAGGGCACGGTCAATGCGCGAAGGCCCCCACCCGGGGCGGAACACCGCATACCCGGCACAACTAAGGTTTGCCGAGGCCATGATGGCCGCGCCTCGCCCCTCCGCGACACGGCCGCAGGGCCGTCCCGGCCCTTCCGGGCGAGGTACCAGCAAACGTACAACGACGGGCGAGATGATCCAAGAGTACGAACCGGTGGCGACCAGGCGTGACGCCGGCGGCGCGGAGAGCAGCCGGGCGAACCGCGGCTGGTGGGACCGCAACGCCGACGAGTACCAGTCCGAACACGGCTCCTTCCTCGGCGACGACCGCTTCGTCTGGGGTCCCGAGGGGCTGGACGAGGAGCAGGCCCGGCTGCTCGGCCCGGCGGAGGCCCTGCGGGGCGCCGACGTGCTGGAGATCGGCGCCGGCGCGGCGCAGTGCTCCCGCTGGCTGCTGGCCCAGGGCGCGCGGCCGGTGGCACTGGACCTCTCGCACCGCCAGCTCCAGCACGCCCTGCGGCTCGGCACCGGCTTCCCGCTGGTCGAGGCGGACGCCGGCGCACTGCCCTTCGCCGACGGCTCCTTCGACCTGGCGTGCTCCGCGTACGGGGCCGTGCCGTTCGTGGCCGACCCGGTGGGCGTGTTCCGGGAGGTGCGGCGGGTGCTGCGACCGGGCGGGCGGTGGGTCTTCTCGGTCACGCACCCGATCCGCTGGGCGTTCCCCGACGAGCCCGGCCCCGAGGGGCTGAGCGTCGCCGCCTCCTACTTCGACCGCACCCCGTACGTGGAGCAGGACGAGGAGGGCCGGGCCGTCTACGTGGAGCACCACCGGACGATCGGGGACCGGGTCCGCGACGTGGTGGCGGGCGGCTTCCGGCTGGTGGACCTGGTCGAGCCGGAGTGGCCGCCGTGGAACGGCCAGGAGTGGGCCGGCTGGTCCCCGCTGCGCGGGAACCTGATCCCGGGGACGGCGGTCTTCGTCTGCGAGCGGAGCGGGACGGGCGCCCGGGCGGGGGACGGGTGAGGTGATCCGCGAGGACTCCCTGGCCGGGCTCCCCGTGCGCGGCGCCCTGCCCGCGCTGGAGCGCGCCCTCGACGCGCACGGCACCGCGGTGCTGTGCGCCCCGCCCGGCACGGGCAAGACGACGCTGGTGCCGATCGCGCTCGCCGGCCTCCTGGACCGCGGTGGCGCCCGCGGCCGGGTCGTGGTCGCCGAGCCGCGGCGGATCGCGGCGCGTGCGGCCGCCCGGCGGATGGCATGGCTGCTGGGCGAGAGGGTGGGCGGCCGGGTCGGCTTCACGGTGCGCGGTGAGCGGGTCGTGGGGCCGGACACCGCGATCGAGGTCGTCACCACGGGTGTGCTGCTCCAGCGGCTCCAGCGCGACCAGGAGCTCGCCGGGGTCGGCACGGTGGTCCTCGACGAGTGCCACGAGCGGCATCTGGACGCGGACACGGTGGCCGCGTTCCTGCTGGACGTGCGCGAGACGCTGCGGCCGGAACTGCGGCTGCTGGCGGCGTCGGCCACGACGGACGCGGAGGGCTGGGCCCGGCTCCTCGGCGGCGCGCCGGTGGTCGAGGCCGAGGGGGTCGCCCATCCCGTCGACGTGGTGTGGGCGCCGCCCGGGCGGCCCGTGCGTCCGCCGCACGGCATGCGGGTCGATCCGGCGCTGCTCGCGCATGTGGCGTCGGTGGTCCGCGGGGCTCTGGCCGAGCGGTCCGGGGACGTGCTCTGTTTCCTGCCGGGGGTGGGGGAGGTCGCGCGGGTCGCCGGGCTGCTCGGGGACGCCGGGGCCGAGGTGCTGCAGGTGCACGGGCGGGCGCCGGCGGCCGTGCAGGACGCGGTGCTCTCCCCCGGGCGGCGCCGCAGGGTCGTGCTGGCGACGTCGGTCGCCGAGTCGTCGCTGACCGTCCCCGGCGTACGGGTCGTCGTGGACTCGGGACTGGCCCGGGAGCCGCGCACCGATCACGCCCGCGGCCTCGGCTCGCTGACGACGGTACGGGCCTCCCGGGCGGCGGCCCGGCAGCGGGCGGGCCGGGCGGGGCGGGAGGCGCCCGGCACGGTCTACCGCTGCTGGGCCGAGGCGGAGGACGCCAGGCTGCCCCGCTTCCCCGCGCCGGAGATCCAGGTGGCGGACCTGACGGCGTTCGCCCTGCAGGCGGCGTGCTGGGGTGATCCGGACGCCTCCGGGCTCGCCCTGCTGGATCGGCCGCCCGCGGGTGCGATGGCCGCGGCCCGCTCGGTCCTCGGCGCCGTGGGTGCGGTCGACGCGTCGGGCCGGGCGACGGACCGGGGACGGCGGATGGCCCGGCTCGGCCTGCATCCCCGGCTCGCGCGGGCCCTGGTCGACGGCGCGCCGGAGGTGGGTGCCCGGCGTGCCGCGGAGGTCGTCGCGCTGCTGAGCGATGAGCCGCCGCGTGAGTACGGGGACGACCTGGCGGACGCCTGGCGCTCGGCCGGGCGGGGCGCTGACGCGTACGGTGCGCTCTGGCGCGCGGAGGCGGACCGGCTGGCCCGCTCGCTCGGCGGCACCGGGAGCGCCCCGGGCCGTCCGGCGGCCGCCTCCGACGACGCGGTCGCGGGGTTCGTGACCGCGCTGGCGTTCCCCGAGCGGGTGGCGCGGGCGCGCGGCGGCACGTCGTACCTGATGGTCTCCGGGACCGGTGCGGAGCTCGGTGAGGGGTCGCCGCTGCGGGGTGCTCCCTGGCTGGCGGTGGCGGTGGCCGACCGGCAGGCGCAGGCCGCGTCCGCACGGGTGCGGCTCGCCGCCGTCGTGGACGAGGAGACCGCGCGCACCGCCGCCGGGCATCTAGCCGCCCGGGGCGAGGAGGTGCGCTGGGAGGACGGCGACGTCGTGGCCCGGCGGGTGGACCGGCTGGGCGCGGTGGAACTGTCCGTGCGCCCGCTTCCGGAGCCGGGGCCCGGCCTGGTGCGGGACGCGCTGCTGGAGGGGCTCCGGCGCGAGGGTCCTGGGCTGCTCGCCTGGTCGCGGGAGGCCGCGGCACTGCGGCAGCGGATCGGCTTCCTCCACCGGGTGCGGGGTGCGCCCTGGCCCGATGTGTCGGACACGTCCCTGCTGGATCTCGCCGGTGAGTGGCTGGAGCCGGAGCTGTCCCGGGCCCGGCGCCGGGCCGATCTGGCGAGGATCGACGCCGGGGAGTGCCTGCGGCGGCTGCTTCCGTGGGCCTCGGGCGAGGCGGTGCGCCTCGACGAACTGGCCCCGGAACGGATCGAGGTGCCGAGCGGCTCGCGGATCCGGGTGGACTACTCGGGCGAACAGCCCGTGCTGGCCGTGAAGCTCCAGGAGCTGTTCGGGCTCCGGGAGACGCCTCGCCTCGCCGGGGTGCCGGTACTCGTCCATCTGCTCTCCCCCGCCGGACGCCCCGCTGCGGTGACCGCCGATCTGGCGTCGTTCTGGCGCGACGGGTACCGGGCGGTGCGCGCGGAGCTGCGCGGGCGCTATCCGAAACATCCCTGGCCGGAGGATCCGGCGACGGCGGAGCCCACGCGCGGTGTGAAGCGCTGACCGGCGGGCGCGGCGTAGGGGCGGGCCCGGCTCGCCCGGTCACGCCCGGGCGGGTGGGGGCCCGGGTGCCGCCGCGGAGTCGCCGTCCGGCCGGCGTCGCACGAGTTCGCCCTGCTCGCCCGGCTCGCCCGGTCACGCCCGGGCGGGTGGGGGCCCGGGTGCCGCCGCGGAGTCGCCGTCCGGCCGGCGTGAACGCGCTTCGAGGAGGAGGGAGAGCGCGAGGAGGCCGGTGCCGAGGGTCAGGAACGTCCACGGCAGGCGGGAGACCAGCAGGAGCACGAGGCCGCGGTGGGACGACACCAGGGCGACGGTGTGGTCCACGTAGTCCTCCCGCATCTTCACGTGCCCGGAGAACGCGGTCACCCTGTCGCGGCCGCCGAGGAGCGATCCTCCGCGCAGCTCCTCGGCGTGGATCTCCTCGCCGTTGACGGGCGCCCCCGTGACCGGTTCGACCCAGAACATGCGCTTGGTGGTGTACCAGCGGGTGGTGCCGGTCTGCTTCTCCAGCGTCGTCGCGTCGATGCCGGGCATCGGCATCTTCTTCGGGTACGGCACCTTGGTCCAGGGGACCGTCTGCTCGAAGTAGTAGACCTCCAGGCCGCGGAAGGTGCGGGTTCCCCGGTAGTGGATGGGGGCCGAGGTCCTGGTCTGGGCGTCGAAGTACTCGTAGTCCCGCTTCTCGGTGAGGAAGGGCCACTTGAACTCGATGCCCTGGCGCCGGACCGGGTCCCCGTCGACGGTCTCCCCCGCGGCGTGCACGGGGGCCTGGGTGTGGGCGTCGAAGATGTACCGCTCGGGGATCTGGGAGACCGTTCTCCCGTCCGGCCCCTGGACGTAGGAGAGCGAGTCCCAGACGACCACGTCCCGGCCCGCGTCGCGCTCGATCCGTTCCGACTCCTCCACGTTTCCCTTGAGGGTCTGCACGATGGTGACCTTCTCCACCCGCTTCGGCTGCATGGTGTCGTACTGCAGCAGGGTCGCGGGCCTCGCCTCGAGCACCATCTCCTGGTATTGGCTCGGCGGGATCTTCGCGAGTCGGGGGAAGGCGTACCAGCGCAGCACCGGCGCCAGCGCCGCGAAGAAGACGGCGAGGGACAGGAGCACGAGACTGGCTCTGCGGCGCATGACGGCTGCTCCTCCCGACTACTTCTTGGGGCCGGGGACGGTGGTGAGGAGCGGTCTGGGCGAGGTCTTCCCGGGCGGGACGTCGAGCACGGCGATGAGCAGCACGACGAGCAGCACCGGGGCCAGCCCGACGGCGGCGGCGGCGAGGGCGCGCATGGTCGGCCTCCCGGGTACGCGATCTGAATAAGCGTCAGAACAGCGGGCGGGGGCACCGTAGCAACGGGGCGTCGAGATGAGAACACGTCGCACCGCACACGACACCGTCCCTCCGATGGGATCCGCGCGGAGGGACGCTGGTCCGGGGCGGGCCGCCGGGCAGGCCGGCAGCTCAGGCGGGCGGGGCCTCGGGGGCGGCGACCTTCAGTTCGACGGTCAGCGTGGCGCCGCCCTCGGTCGTCAGACGCAGCAGGAAGGCGCCGGACAGCTCGTCCGAGAAGATGTCCGGCAGCACCAGCAGGCCGTCGGCTCCGGTCCTCAGCGTGAGGGTGCGGACCCGCTCGTCCTGGGCGCCCTTGAAGTACGGCCCACCGGTGTTCTCGGCCGGGTCTTCGTCCGAGGTGACCATCGTGGCCGTGACCGCCACACCCGCGGCCGCCTCGCCCTTGAACGTGGCCTTGACCTCGACCGCGTCGGCGAACTCGGAGGACGGCGCGGCGGTCAGCTCCTTGTCGCCGGTCCGGACGAGGGCGTCGGCCCGGCGGTCGGTGACGGTCGCGGTGCAGTCGAGCCGGGGCAGGGCACGTCCGGCGACGGTGACGCGGATGGTGAAGTCGCCGGTCTTCTCACCGGCCTTCAGCGCGGGTGCGACGGCGACGCCGCCCTCGCCGGTGCGCACGACCGCGGTGGTGCGGTTGCCGGCGAACCGGGCGTCGGTCGCGCCGACGATCTCGAAGACGAGGTCGGCTCCGACGACCGACTGGCCCGAGCGGTTCTTCGCCCGGACCTTGGGCAGGACGGCGAATTCCTCGCCGGCGACGGCGGTGGGACGCCCGTCGCCCGCGTTCTCGATGGCGAACACCGTCACGGCGGGCGGAGGGGTCGGCGTCGGCTTCGGTGTCGGCGTCGGGACGGTCGGCGTCGGGACGGTCGGCGTCGTCGGGCCCGGGGACGGCGTGCCGGTACCCGGCTTCGACGGGTCCGAGGGGGGCTTGGGGCTCCCGGTCGAACCACCGGGGTTCGAGGGGGAGGGCGACGGGCCGGGGGTGACACCCGGCGCGGCCGGCGTGGTGCCCGACCCGGCGGAGTCGCTGTCGCTGCGGTCGACCGGCAGCACTCCCGAGCCGTCGGGGACCTCGTGCGTGCCGCGCTTGTAGTACTCGAACCAGGACAGAACCGTCCGCAGGTACTCCCGGGAGCGGTTGTAGCTCAGGATCGCCTTGTCGAGGTCCTCCTTGACGGACAGATCGCGGCCGCCGGCGCAGAGGTACTTCGCGGCGGCGAGGGCCGCGTCGTAGATGTTGTTCGGGTCCTTGCGGCCGTCGCTGTTGGCGTCCTGGCCCCAGGTGGCCCAGGTGGACGGGATGAACTGCATCGGGCCGACGGCGCGGTCGTGCGTGCGGTCGCCGTCGTAGGCGCCGTTGTCGGTGTCGGAGATGTTGGCGAACCCGACACCGTTCAGCACCGGGCCGAGGATCGGGGAGAAGGTCGTGCCGTTGGCGTCGACCCGGCCGCCACGTGCCTGGCCGGACTCGACCTTGCCTATCGCGGCCAGCAGCTGCCAGGGGATCCTGCAGCCGGGGTCGCTCGCGGCGAGGGCCTGCTCGGCCTGCTTGTACGCGGCCAGCACCGTGGCCGGAATACCGGACTCCGCCGGGCCGACGACGGGCAGATGGGGCGACGCGCCCGGCTTGTTGGGGCTGTTCAGCGGTGGCAGGTCCGTGAAGTAGGGGGAGTTGCCGGTCGCCGAGGAGCCGGACGGCGGGGTGGACCCGGAGGACTGCGCGTCGCCGCCGGTGGCGGTGGGCGCGACACCCGGCGCCTGCGACGCGGAGAGCGCGGCCACCGCGACCGCCGCCACCGCTGTCGTGGTGGCCCCCTTGCGCAGCCGGCGGCCGAATTGCGCTGCCATACCCCTGATCCCTCCCCATAGGCGGCCGTTCCGCTCCCCGCGCAACGTCCCGTGCGACACTACGGCAACTCCCCGTGCCGCAGAACAGTCACCCCGGCCGCTCGCGCCCGGTGTTCACCCCGTGTCCACAGACGGCACAGGGCCGTCCGGTTCACACGGCGCCCGGCCGGGTTCCCGCATACTGGGCCGCATCGCTCGAACACGGTCTCACGGGGGAGGCACCATGCCATTCACGCTCAGCCACGCCGCGGCGGTCCTGCCCGGCATCCGCAGGAACGGTACAGCCCGGGGACCGCTGGTCGCGTCGGCATTGGTCGCGGGTTCGTTCGCACCCGACATGACGTACTTCGCGGCGAGTGTGCTGCCGGAGGCGATGTGGTTCGGCGACGTGACGCACGGTCCGCTGGGGGTGCTCACGGTCGACGTCGTCATCGCGGCGGGACTGGTGGGGATCTGGCTGATGGTGCGTGAACCGCTGCTGGCCCTGCTGCCGCGGCACCTGCAGGCGCGCGCCCACGCCCTGGTGCGCGGCGACGCCCCGCAGGACCGGACGCGGGCGTCGCTGGCGCTGTGGTTCTGGGTCTCGGCGGTGATCGGGGCGGCGACGCACGTGGTCTGGGACGCGTTCACGCACTTCGACCGCTGGGGCACGCGGGCGCTGCCGGTGCTGGCCGAATCCCTCGCGGGATTCCCCCTCTACACGTACACGCAGTACGGGAGTTCGATCGTGGCGCTGGTGGCGTTGGGCTGGTTCGCGGCGTCCGCGTGGAAGCGCACCCCGGGGCGCACCGGGCCGGTGCCCGTGCCGTCGCTGGGCCGGCGCGGACGGTGGGCCGCCGTGGCGCTGCTCACGCTGTGCGTCCTCGCGGGAACGGTGCATCGCTGCGTGCGCTGGTACGAGCACTGGGGCCGGATCGACACGCCGCTCGACATCATCCCGACCGCGTGCTTCGGGGCGGGGGCGGGGCTCGCGCTGGGGGTCGTGCTGTACGGCGCGGCGGTCCGGTTGTGGTCACGCCGCGGCGCGAGCCTGGAAGAGGCGCCCGCCCGGGAGCATGCGGGCGTGTCCTGACGGGTGCCGTACGGGCTTGTCCTGAGGGGTGCCGCCCGGCGGGCCCCCGCGTCGGAGCCCGGGGAGGCCCGAACGCGGAGACGGCGGCCTCTCGTCGGGGGGAGCCCTCACCCCGCGCCGCGCCGCCCGCGCGGGAACGCCTGACGCGGACGGACGGCCGAGGGCGGGCCGGCCGGCACGGGCAGCCGCCGGCACGCCCTCGCCGAACGGACACGAACCCACCGAGCCACCTTCGGACCGCCCGGCGGGCGCCCACCGCCTCACGGACGAACGCGGGCGTCGCGCCCACACCCGCACGGGCGCCCACCACAGGGGACATCCACGCAGGGCACACGCCGCGTCCCACACGCCCTCGCCGAACGGACACGAACCCACCGAGCCACCTTCGGACCGCCCGGCGGGCGCCAGTCCCGCCGGGCGGTGCGCTTTCGTCCGGCGGGACCCGTCACCCGTACCGGCCCGGGACGCCCGCACCGGCTGCGTCAGTGCGCGGCGGACTCCCAGTCCGGGCCCACCCCCACCGAGACGTCGAGCGGTGCGCGCAGTTCCGCCGCCGCGGGCATCTCGCGGCGGACGAGTTCCTCGACCCGCTCGCGCTCGCCCGGGGCGATCTCCAGAACGATTTCGTCGTGGACCTGGAGCAGCATCCGCGAGGTGAGGCCCGCCTCCCGCAGCGCCGCGTCCACCCGCAGCATCGCCATCTTGACGATGTCCGCCGCCGTGCCCTGGATCGGCGCGTTCAGCGCCATGCGCTCGGCCGCCTCACGGCGCTGGCGGTTGTCGCTGTTGAGGTCCGGGAGATAGCGCCGGCGGCCGAACATCGTCGCCGTGTAGCCCGTGGCGCGCGCCTCGTCCACGACGCGGCGCAGATAGTCGCGGACGCCGCCGAACCGCTCGAAGTAGGTGTCCATCAGGGCCCGCGCCTCGGCCGCCTCGATGTTCAACTGCTGGCTGAGGCCGAAGGCGGAGAGGCCGTAGGCCAGTCCGTACGACATCGCCTTGATCTTGCGGCGCATCTCCGCGTCGACCGCGGACCGTTCGACGGCGAAGACCTGGGAGGCCACGGTCGTGTGCAGGTCCTCGCCCGAGGTGAACGCCTCGATCAGGCCCTCGTCCTCCGAGAGGTGGGCCATGACGCGCAGTTCGATCTGGCTGTAGTCGGCGGTCATCAGGGACTCGAAGCCCTCGCCGACGACGAAGCCGCGGCGGATCGCCCGGCCCTCGTCCGTGCGCACCGGCACGTTCTGCAGGTTCGGGTCGGTGGAGGAGAGCCGTCCGGTCGCGGCGACGGTCTGGCTGAAGGTGGTGTGGATCCGGCCGTCCGCGGCGATGGTCTTGATGAGGCCCTCGACGGTGGAGCGCAGCCGGGCCTGCTCGCGGTGGCGGAGCATGATGACGGGCAGCTCGTGGTCGGTCTGGTTCGCGAGCCAGGCCAGCGCGTCGGCGTCGGTCGTGTAACCGGTCTTGGTCTTCTTGGTCTTGGGGAGGTTGAGCTCCCCGAAGAAGACCTCCTGGAGCTGCTTGGGCGAACCGAGGTTGAACTCGTGGCCCACGGAGGCATGGGCCTCCTTCACCGCCTGCTGCACGGCTCCCGCGAACTGCTGCTCCATGGCCTCGAGATGGGCCCGGTCGGCCGAGATGCCGTGCCGCTCCATCCTGGCCAGCAGCAGTGACGTGGGCAGTTCCATGTCGTGCAGCAGCTCGCCGGCGCCGACCTCTCCGAGCCGCCCGCCGAAGGCCTCGCCCAGGTCGAGGACCGCGCGGGCCTGCGCCATCAGCGCGTCGGCCTCGGCCTGCTCGTCCTCCGCGCCGAAGGCCAGCTGCCCGTCGGCGGCGGCGGGGGCCAGCTCGCGGTGGAGGTACTCGACGGAGAGGGCGTCCAGCGCGAAGGACCGGCGCCCGGGCTTCACCAGGTAGGCGGCCAGGGCCGTGTCCATCGTGATGCCCCGGATGTCCCAGCCGTGCTCGGGGAAGACCCGCAGTGCCTCCTTCGCGCCGTGCACGACCTTGGGGCGGTCCGGGTCGGAGACCCAGGAGGCGAAGGCACGCTCGTCGGCCTCGTCGAGCTGGGTCGTGTCGAACCAGGCCGCCGCTCCCCCGGCGGCCGCGAGAGCGATCTCGCTGACGCTGCCGACGCCCAGCGCCCAGGCGGCGACCGTGGCGAGACCGAGGGGCTGGGCGCCGTGCCGCTCCAGCCAGGGGGCCAGTTCGCCCGCGCCGAGCACGCTGCCGTCGAGCTCCACGCCGGCCGCCGGGGCCGGGGGCTCGTCCTCGGCGGCGCCCGGGTCCACGGCGAGCAGCCGCTCGCGCAGGCTCGGGTTGCGGATCTCCAGGACCTCCAGGAAGCCCTTCAGCGCGGTCCGGTCGTAGGGGGCGCGCTCGAGGTCGCCGACGGACTTCGGCAGCTCCACGTCACGGACCAGTTCCGTCAGGTGACGGTTGAGCTTGACGGCCTCCAGATGGTCCCGGAGCGCCTGGCCGACCTTGCCCTTGACCTCGTCGGCCCGCTCCACGAGCTCCGCGAACGAGCCGAACTGGTTGATCCACTTCGTGGCGGTCTTCTCGCCGACGCCGGGGATGCCCGGGAGGTTGTCGGACGGGTCGCCGCGGAGGGCGGCGAAGTCCGGGTACTGGGAGGGGGTCAGCCCGTACTTCTCCTGGACCTTCTCCGGGGTGAAGCGGGTCAGCTCGGAGACGCCCTTGGTCGGGTACAGCACGGTGACGTGGTCGGAGACCAGCTGGAAGGAGTCGCGGTCGCCGGTGACGATCAGGACCTCGAAGCCGGCGGCCTCGGCCCGGGTGGCGAGGGTCGCGATGATGTCGTCGGCCTCGAACCCGTCCACGGCGAACCGCACCGCGTTCATCGTGTCGAGCAGTTCCCCGATCAGCTCGACCTGGCCCTTGAACTCGTCCGGCGTCGAGGAGCGGTTGGCCTTGTACTCGGGGAAGTCCTGGGAGCGCCAGGTCTTGCGGGACACGTCGAAGGCCACGGCGAAGTGCGTGGGCGCCTCGTCGCGGAGCGTGTTCGCCAGCATCGACGCGAAGCCGTAGATCGCGTTCGTCGTCTGGCCGCTCGCGGTCGTGAAGTTCTCCGCGGGCAGCGCGAAGAACGCCCGGTACGCCAGCGAGTGCCCGTCCATGAGGAGCAGGCGGGGACGGGTTTCCTCTGAGGTCTTCCTCGATGCTGTCTCAGCCACGGACACGATCCTGCCACGGACCACCGACAAAGCCGCCCACGGCCGCCGGGGTCCGGCCGCTCCGGGCACGTGACAGGATCGACGATGTTCAGCACGTCCTCTCGTCCGCGCTCGAAAGGGAGCACGATGGCCACCACGCCGCCCGAAGGTGACCCGGTGCAGGACGCACCCCGGGTCGAGGCGCCCCGGCACTCCGCGGCCGGGCTCCCGGCGATCGGGCACACGCTCAGGGTCGCGCAGCGGCAGATGGGGCCGGCGCGCACCGCGCGGACCCTCCTCAGGGTGAACCAGAAGGACGGCTTCGACTGCCCCGGCTGCGCCTGGCCCGAGGGCGAGCGCCGTCATGTGGCGGAGTTCTGCGAGAACGGCGCGAAGGCGGTGGCCGAGGAGGCGACGCTGCGCCGGGTCACGCCGGACTTCTTCGCCGCCCACCCGGTGTCCGGCCTGGCGTCCCGCAGCGGGTACTGGCTGGGCCAGCAGGGCCGTATCACGCAGCCCGTGTACCTGGCGGAGGGCTCCGACCACTACGAGGCGGTGACCTGGGAGCGCGCCTTCGCGATCGTCGCCGAGGAGCTCACGGCGCTCGGCTCCCCCGACGAGGCCCTCTTCTACACCTCGGGCCGCACCAGCAACGAGGCCGCCTTCCTGCTGCAGCTCTTCGCCCGCGAGTTCGGCACCAACAACCTGCCGGACTGCTCCAACATGTGCCACGAGTCCTCGGGCTCGGCGCTGACCGAGACGCTGGGCGTGGGCAAGGGCAGCGTCTCCCTGGAGGATCTGCACCGGGCCGACCTGATCGTCGTCGCCGGGCAGAACCCGGGGACGAACCACCCGCGGATGCTGTCCGCGCTGGAGGAGGCCAAGCGGTCCGGAGCGAAGATCATTTCGGTGAACCCGCTGCCGGAGGCCGGGCTGGAGCGGTTCAGGAACCCGCAGACGGCGCGGGGCATGATCAAGGGCGTCCGGCTCACCGATCTCTTCCTGCAGATCCGCATCGGCGGCGACCAGGCCCTCTTCCGGCTCCTGAACAAGCTGGTCCTTCAGGCGCCGGGCGGTGTGGACGAGGCATTCGTACGGGAGCACACGCACGGTTACGAGGAGTTCGCCGCCGCGGCGCGCGCCGCGGACTGGGACGAGACGCTCGCCGCGACCGGCCTCGACCGCGCGGACATCGAACGCGCGGCGCACATGGTCCTCGCCTCGGAGCGGACGATCGTCTGCTGGGCGATGGGGCTGACCCAGCACAAGCACTCCGTCGCGACCATCCGCGAGGTCGTCAACCTGCTGCTGCTGCGCGGCTGCGTCGGCCGTCCCGGCGCCGGCGTGTGCCCGGTGCGCGGGCATTCCAATGTCCAGGGCGACCGGACGATGGGCATCTTCGAGCGCCCCTCGGAGGCCTTCCTGGACGCCCTGGAGAAGGAGTTCGACTTCGCCCCGCCGCGGCACCACGGCCTGGACACGGTCCGGGCCATCAGGGCGCTGCGGGACGGGGAGGCGAAGGTGTTCTTCGCGATGGGCGGCAACTTCGTGGCCGCCTCCCCCGACACGGACGTCACCGAGGCGGCGATGCGCCGCGCCCGACTCACCGTGCACGTGTCGACGAAGCTCAACCGTTCGCACGCGGTGACCGGGACGCGGGCGCTGATCCTGCCCACGCTCGGCCGGACCGACAGGGACGAGCAGAGGAGCGGCCGCCAGTTCGTGACGGTCGAGGACTCCATGGGCATGGTGCACGCGTCCCGCGGCAACCTGCCGCCGGCGAGTGAGCACCTGCTGTCCGAGCCGGCGATCGTGGCCCGGCTGGCCCGGGCGGTGCTCGGCCCGGCGTCGAGGACGCCGTGGGAGGAGTTCGAGGAGGACTACGCCACGATCCGGGACCGGATCTCCCGGGTGGTGCCCGGCTTCGAGGACTTCAACGCGAGGATCGCCCGCCCCGGCGGGTTCACCCTGCCCCACGCCCCGCGCGACGAGCGCCGCTTCCCCACGGCGACGGGCCGGGCCAACTTCACGGCGGCGCCGGTGGAGTACCCGGAGGTTCCCGAGGGCCGGCTGCTGCTGCAGACCCTGCGCTCCCACGACCAGTACAACACGACGATCTACGGGCTCGACGACCGCTACCGCGGCGTCAGGGGCGGCCGCCGCGTCGTCCTGGTCCACCCGGAGGACGCGGCGGAGCTGGGCCTCGCGGACGGCGTGTACGCCGATCTCGTCAGCGAGTGGACGGACGGCGTGGAGCGGCGGGCCCGCGGCTTCCGCGTGGTGCACTACCCGACCGCCCGGGGCTGCGCCGCCGCGTACTACCCGGAGACCAACGTCCTGGTGCCGCTGGACGCCACCGCGGACACCAGCAACACCCCCGCCAGCAAGTCCGTGATCGTGCGTCTGGAACAATCACCGACCGACTGAGCGTCCGCTCAGGCGACGGATCCCCAGGACACCAGAGACGCACGACGATCGGAGCCGGCCATGGGTGAGCAGACGACGGTGAAGTTCCCGCAGGAGGTCATCGACGAGTACGCCGCACTCGGTGTCGACCTGCCCGCGCTGTTCTCGGCGGGGACCCTCGGCAACCGGATGGGTGTGCGCATCGTCGAGGCCTCCGCGGAGCGCGTCGTCGGCACGATGCCGGTCGAGGGCAACACCCAGCCGTACGGGCTGCTGCACGGCGGGGCGTCCGCGGTGCTGGCCGAGACCCTCGGGTCGGTCGGGTCGATGCTGCACGGCGGCAGCTCGAGGATCGCCGTCGGTGTGGACCTCAACTGCACGCACCACCGGGGTGTGCGCTCCGGGCAGGTCACGGGCGTGGCGACGCCGGTGCACCGGGGCCGCTCCACCGCCACCTACGAGATCGTGATCACCGACGAGCAGGACAAGCGGGTCTGCACGGCCCGGCTGACCTGCCTGCTGAGGGACGTCCGCCCCCAGGACGCGGATCACGTCCCGGGGGCGAACGGCTGACGCGCGCCCGCGGTGCTACGGCGCGACCGGCAGGGTGACGCTGCTGATACCGGCCCGGACGGCGAGTTCCGTCCCGGCCGGGTGGCGCAGGGTGTGGTCGTGGTCGGTCGAGATCAGCACGACTCCCAGCCGGTGCCCCTTCTTGAAGACGTGGTCCTGGGGCTGCATCGCCCACTCCAGCCGGTACTCGCGGCCCTCGACGACCGTGCTCTGCCGCTCGATGGAGTCCCGGTTGCGGATGTCCAGCCAGCCTCGCGAGACGATCTTGAAGTCGGCGGTCTCGGTGCGGTGGCGGGTGCGGTAGGCGCATCCGGTGTCCCCGGGGATGCCCTCGCCGTAGCAGACCTGCTGCGTGGTGTCCGCGACGGTGCCGGCCGTCGCCCGGGTGTCGGTGCCGTAGTCGACCAGCAGCGCGGTCACGTACGGCGACGAACCGTCGAGCGAGGCGCGTACCGACATCTCCGGAGTGCCGTTGAGCCTCAGATCGGCCGGCAGCGGGCGGGTGGTGTAGGCGAGCCGGTCGGGCCGTGCCGCACCGGGGTCCGTCACCAGCTGTTCGGCGGGTACGGTGCGGCCCCGGTCGGTCGCCTGCTGCCGCACCGGCCTGCCCGGCAACGGCGAGAGCCCGCCCTCGGTCAGCCACAGTCTGACGTCACGGGTGCCGCGCGCGGGCCAGTCGGACTGCCGCCGCCAGCTGAAGTCCGACTGCTCGACCTCGACGGCCGGTGCGGTGAGTGCGCCGTTGTCCAGCCCGTACAGCCAGTGGTCGAACCACTGGTGCAGCTGGTCGAGCCACTCCTCCATGCGCAGCGGCATCGGGTTGACGTGGCCCGCCTGATGGAGCCACAGCTTCCGCGGGACGCCGTGGCTCTTCAGCGCCTCCCACAACCGCCCGAAGTGCCGCGTCTTCACGTTCCAGTCGTTGCCTCCGTGGACGAGGAAGACACCCGCCTTGATCCTGCCGACGTCGCGGAGGTAGTCCCGCTCCTTCCAGAAGGGGGTGAAGTCCCCCGTCACCCGGTCCTGTTCGGCGGTGAGCCGGTCGATGACGGGCCGGCAGACCTCCCGGTCGGCGCGGGTGTGCACGTACTTCGCGAGGACGTCGGCGTCCTCGCCCTGGTAGCCGCCGGGCGCCACCACACCGCCTCCCGCGCGGTAGTAGTCGTACCAGGACGAGATCCCCGAGATCGGCACGATGGCCTTGAGTCCCTCTACCCCGGTCGTGGCGACGGCCGTCGGCAGGGTGCCGTTGTACGAGATGCCCATCATCGCCGTGTCGCCCGTCGACCAGGCGGCACCCACGGGCCGGCCGTCGGGGTCCCAGCCGCGGGCGCGGCCGTTCAGCCAGTCGACGGCGGCCTTCGCGCCGAGCGTCTCGTTGCGGCCGCCCGAGGTCGGGCAGCCGGTCGAGCCGCCCGTGCCGAGGCTGTCGACCTGCGCGACCGCGTAGCCGCGCGGGAGGAAGTAGTTGTCCGTGTAACCGGACCAGGGCACCGACGAGGCGGACAGTCCGGCGGATCCCGGCTCCTCGTACGGGGTCACCAGCCCGGGGACCCGCTCGTCCCCGGTGAGCCGGCCGCGCGGAGGCAGACCGTCCACGTCCACGTCGACGTCGTGGTTGCGGACGTCGTTGCCGCCCGCCCAGTAGGGGCTGGCCTCGACGATGGTGGCGACCTTCAGCCCCGCGTCGGTCTCCTTGGGACGCAGGATCCTCATCCGTACCGTGTCGCGCCGGCCGTTGCCGTCGCTGTCCACCTCGGTCTCGATGTCGACCTGCTGATGGACGGCGTCGGCGCGGGAGAACACGGGCTGGGTCCGGTTGCCCACGATGCTCAGCGCCGGGTCGTCCGCCCGGGCCGCCGGTGCGGGCAGCGCCGACAGCAGCGACACGGCCAGCGCGGCCGTGCCCCATCGGGATGCCGTGCGCGCACGCGCCTTGTGGGCCGCGCCTGTTCGGGTGGATCTCGCCATTCGTGCCCTCCAGGGCCGGGGTTGGTGACGATCACGGGTGACGATCACGCGGTGAGCGCGGACACATTCCACCCTGTGCGCCCCAGCGGCACCAGACCCAACACCGCTGCCGTCGTGCCCCATTGCCCCCGGCGGACCGGTTCACGCCGCCCCGTACCGCCGTTCGGGCGGCGGCGCCTCGACCGACCGGGTCCGGGCCGTCCGGCTCGCCCGGCCCACCGGGCGGACGGTCCGCCGCCCGGGGTGCGGCACCGCCGGATTCCCGCCGGGGCGCCGCGGGGTGCGCCACAGGCCCCGGACTCGCGCCGGCCGCCCGGAACGCCGGAGGTGACGACACCCCCGAACCATCCTGCCCGGCACGACGCCGAGGGCCGGGGAGCGATCGCTCCCCGGCCCTCGGCGGCTCTGCGGAAGGTCAGGCCGCGCCCTCACCGAGGTACGCCTCACGGATCCGGGAATCCGCCAGCAGGTCCGCCGAGGGACCCGACATGGCGATCTCACCCGTCTCCAGGACGTAGCCGCGGTTGGCCAGGGCGAGCGCCTGGGTGGCGTTCTGCTCCACCAGCAGCACCGTCGTGCCCTGCTTGTTGATCTCCTCGACGATGTCGAAGATCTGCTGCACGATCAGTGGAGCCAGGCCCATCGACGGTTCGTCGAGCAGCAGCAACTCGGGCTTGCCCATCAGGGCCCGTCCGATGGCGAGCATCTGCTGCTCACCGCCCGACAGGGTCCCGGCGAGCTGCGAGCGCCGCTCCGCCAGCCGCGGGAAGAGGGTGAACACCCGTTCCATCTCGGCCGAGTCGACCGACTTGAACCGATAGGCGCCCATCTCCAGGTTCTCCCGCACGGTCATCCGTGCGAAGACCCTGCGGCCCTCCGGCACGTGTCCCACACCGAACTGGACCAGTTCATGGGACTTGATGCCGTCGATGCGCTCGTCGTGCAGCAGGACCTCGCCGTGGCGCGGCCGGAGCATGCCCGAGATCGTGCGCAGCGTGGTGGTCTTCCCCGCGCCGTTGCCGCCGAGCAGGGCGACGATCTCACCCTTGCGGACGGTCAGGTCGATGCCCTTGATGGCCTCGATGGCGCCGTAGAAGACCCGGACGCCCTTGAGTTCGAGGAGTGTGTCCGTCACGGCGCCGGCTCCGCCGGCGTCCTTCTCGAGTTCGGTCGTGGTCACTTGCCGTTCTCCTCGTCCGACGCGGAACCGTCCGACGTCGTGTCGTCCGACGACGGCGTCTCGTCCGAACCGGACGCGCCATCCGCGTCGGAGCCGCCCTCCGGACCGGGATCCTCCGCATCATCGCCCGCGGGTGCGGAGGTGGTCTCGTCCCCGTCCACCGGGCTCCGCTGCTCGGCGATCACCGCTGGAACCGGCTCCGCATCGGCCGCGGCTTCGGCACCGAGATAGGCCTCGATCACAGCCGGATGCTGCTGCACCTCACTCGGTGTCCCCTCGGCGATCTTCTTGCCGAAGTTGAGGACCATCACCCGGTCTGCCACCGACATCACCAGGCGCATGTCGTGCTCGATCAGCAGCACACTGACGCCCAGTTCCGCGTTGATACGGCGGATCAGCTGCTCCAGCTCCAGCTTCTCCGTCGGGTTCGTGCCCGCGGCCGGCTCGTCGAGGAGCAGCACCTGCGGATCGGTGGCCAGTGCCCTCGCGATCTCCAGGCTGCGCTGGTCGCCGTAGGACAGGCTGCCCGCGATCTCGTTGAGCTTGCCCTCCAGGCCGACGAACTTCAGCAGCCGGTGGGCCCGCTCGTCGCTCTCCCGCTCGGCCCGGCGGGCGTTCGGGAGACCGAGCATGATCGAGACCGGGCCCACCCGCTGCCGGGTCTCCGCCGCGATCTTCACGTTCTCCAGCGCCGTCAGCGCGGAGAACAGCCGGATGTTCTGGAACGTACGCGCCAGTCCCAACCGGTTCACCAAGTGCGGCTTGCTGCCGAGCAGCTGCTTCTCGCCACCGTCCTTGGGACGGAAGGAGATCCGTCCCTCCTGCGGCTTGTAGACGCCCGTCAGCGAGTTGAACAGCGACGTCTTGCCGGCACCGTTGGGGCCGATCACGGCGAGGACCTCGCCCCGGCGCATCCCCAGCTCGACGCTGTTCAGGCAGGTCAGACCGCCGAATCTCAGCGTCACACCGGAGGCCTCCAGGACGTTGTCCTGACCGGCCGCCGAGCCGTCGGCCGCAGCGGCCACGCCTTTTGTCACATCGGTGGTCATCGGACCGCACCTCCCGCCGGCTCCGTCATCGCATCGGCGTCGCCGATGCCTTCCTGCGTCAGTTTCAGCTCCCGTTGCCGTCGACGGGAAGGCCACACACCCTGCGGGCGGTAGATCATCATGACCACCAGCAGTGCGCCCAGATACATGTACCGGTCTGCCGGGTCCACGAAGTCACGGAGCACCTCCGGCAGCCACACCAGGATCGCCGCACCCAGCAGCACGCCCGGGATCGATCCCATGCCGCCGAAGATGACGTACGACAGCACCAGGATGGAGTTGAGGATGATGAAGTTCTCCGGGTTGAAGTACCCGACCTTGCTCGCGTAGACGACACCGGCGACACCGGACGTCGACGCACCGATGGCGAAGGCCATCAGCTTGAAGCGGACCGTGTCGACGCCGTTCGCGGCAGCCGCGACCTCGTCCTCACGGATCGCGGTCCAGGCGCGGCCCACCCGCGAGTGCTCCAGCCGCGCGAAGACGATGATCAGGACGACGATCAAGGTGACCAGGAGATACCAGTACGGCATCTTCTCCAGTCCCCACTCGTATCCGAAAGCGGAGAACTTCGGCACCTGGCGCGCACCGGCGGGACCACCCGTGACCCCTTCGGCGTTCTTCGCCACCAGGTACACGATCTCGTGGAAGCCCAGCGTCACGATGGCCAGGTAGTCACCGCGCAGTCGCAGTGTCGGCGCCCCGAGCAGCACACCCGCGATCAGACAGGTGACCACGGCCACCGGAATGATCAGGAAGTTGTTCAGCACGATGGGCGGCTCCACCGGGAGACTGCCCGTCCAGAACGCCGCGCTGTAGGCACCGACCGCGAAGAAGGCGACGAAGCCCAGGTCCAGCAGGCCGGCCCAGCCGATCACCACGTTGAGGCCGATGGCCAGCAGCGCGTACGTGGCGATCTGGTCGATCAGCACGGTCTGCCAGTACCCGGTCAGCTGGCCGGGGATGAAGAGCGCTGCGAGCAGCAGCGCGATCATCACGGTCCACTTGACCCTCGGCTGGGTACGGAACGCCTCCTGCGCCCGCTTCCACGGACCCAGGTTGTGCACGGACTTGATACCGCCGACCGCACCGGACACCTGCCGCGAGCCGAACTCCCGCACGAGCCAGATGACCAGTGCGCCGCCCAGGCAGATCCACAGGTTGACCCCCGTGAGACTCGTCCGCACGGAGTAGAAGAGGTCACGGGTGTTGCCCTGCTCGCCCACCATCAGGGTGAGCACCAGGGCCAGCGCGATCAGCGCGCCCAGCCGCGTGTACCGGGGCTGCTGGTACCACGCGGTCCTGCGCAGCTTCGCCGCCGTGGACGGCGACTTCACGGTTGTGCTCGTGCTCATGCCGTCCTCCCCACACGCTCACCGAGAATGCCGGTCGGACGGAACATCAGCACGGCGATCAGTACGACGAACGCGCCGACGTGGCGCCACTCGCCTCCGAAGGCCGGCACCGTAAGCGTCTCCACGATGCCCAGCATCAGTCCGCCGAGCATGGCACCGCGGATGTTGCCGATACCGCCGACGACCGCCGCGGCGAACGCGGTGATGCCGGGGATGAAGCCCATGTCGAATTTGACCTGCGTGAACGTGCCGTACAGGAATCCCGCGGCGCCGCCGAGCAGACCACCGATGACGAAGGTGCGCGAGACGACCTTGTCGATGTCCACACCCATCAGGCCGGCGACCTCGGCGTCCTGGGACACCGCCCGGATACCGGAACCGAGCTTGGTGCGGTTCACCACCATGTCGAGGCCGACCATCATGACCACGGCGGACGCGAGCAGCAGCAACTGCGTCACGTTGAGATCGGCGCCGAATACCGTAAGGACCTTCTTGTTCTCGTAGGCCTCCGGCATCGGCAGCGGGTCACGGCCGAAGAGCTTGCCCGCGAGGTTGTACAGGAAGAACGACGCACCGATCGCGGTGATCAGGAAGATGAGCCGTGGAGAGCCTCTGCGGCGCAGCGGCCGATAGGCCACTTTCTCCAGGCCGTACGCGGTGAGAGCACCGAAGGCGGCGCCGGCCGCGAGACCGAGTACCACGTATCCGACCGATGCGAGACCCGAGGGAGCATTCCCCGGCGCGACCACGGTCAGGGCGATGAGACCGCCGTAGGCGCCCAGCATGAACACCTCGCTGTGCGCGAAGTTGATCAGCTGGAGGACGCCGTAGACGAGTGTGTAACCGATGGCGATGACGGCGTAGATGGAGCCGAGCACCACCCCTAGGACCAGATAGTCCCAGAATTCAACAAGGGACATCAAACGTACTTCCTTGTGGGAGCTGAGCGGGCGGGTCTGCGGTGCGATCGGCACACGGCTGTGGGACCCGCACCACGTGTGCAGGGACGACGCCGGGCCGCGTCCTGGGGGGACTGGACGCGGCCCGGCGACCGAAATCAGCTACCGGCCAGCTCCTGGATGGACCCCTGGTAGGCGATCTTGCCGCCCTTGACCTGGTACAGGTAGATGTTCGAGATCTTCAGCTCACCCTTGTCGTCGAAGGAGAACTCCTTCGTCAGACCCTTGTACGAACCCTTCGCCAGCGCGTCGTAGACGCTCGCACGGTCCGCCTTGTCGCCGAGGCGCTTGACTTCCTGGATGACGTAGTTGGTGAGGTCGTACGCCTCCGCCGAGTAGGTGCCCGGGGCGACGTTGAACTTCTTCTTGTAGTCCTCGGTGAACTGCTTGGTGCTCGCCTCCACCGTGGCGTCGGTGCACGGGCAGGTGAGGAACCAGTTCTCCGACGCGTCACCCGCCAGCTCGACGAACTTCATGTCGTTCGTGCCGTCACCGGAGATCGCGGCACCCTTGTAACCGGCCTCCGCCAGCTTCTTCGCGAACGGCGCCGCGTCCTGGTAGTAGCCCGCGTAGATCAGCGCGTCGGCCTTGGAGTTGACGACGTCCTTCGCCGTGGCGCTGTAGTCCGGGGTCTTCGCCGGAACCGACTTCTTGACGACCTCGACACCGGCAGCCGTGAGCTTGTCGTTGGCGACCTGCGCCAGGCCCACGCCGTAGTCCGACTTGTCGTCGAGCAGGTAGACCTTCTTGGCCTTCAGCTTCTTCGCGTAGTAGTCCGCCATACCGGCGCCCTGCGCGTTGTCGTTGGGCACGCCGCGCAGGAAGGTCTTGAAGCCCTGCTCGGTCAGGCCCGGGTTGGTGGCCGACGGGGAGATGGCCGTCAGACCCGCGTCACCGAGCAGCGGAGCCGCCGAGTTGGTGGCGCCGGAGAACGCCGGCCCCACCAGCGCGAGGACGTCCGGGTCGTCGATCGCCTTCTGCGCAGCGGCCGTGGCCTTCTCCGGCAGACCCTGGTCGTCGACCGGGAAGTACTCGAGCTTGACGCCGAGGTCGCCCTTGGCGTTGGCCTGCTCGATAGCCAGCTGGATGCCACGCTCCATGTTCTGACCGAGCGCGACGTTGTCACCGGAGAGCGGGCCCTGGAAGGCAATCTTGACGGTGTCGCCGCTGCTGCCGGAATCGTTGGCGCATCCGGTGAGCGCGAGCGCGCCCACTGCCAGCGGTATGCCCAGCTTGACGATGTTCTTGTTCAGCACTACGAACCCCTTGGAGCCGCCCGAACGATCTTGTCTGCGGAGGAAGTTGGCCTTTCCTCGCAGGACACCGCCAAACGGTGCGGTGTGCGGGGAATGTAATCGCGCGTTCGGGCGCACGGATAGGTGACCGAACGATGTGTGATCGCCCTGTGACCTGAGTCATGCGCCGGAAACAGAACACTCCTTACCGGCGACCGGACGTATCAGCCGTGATCCAGAACGCCCCGACACACCTGTACGGGATCTTCGCCACCGTGTCGCCCAGCTCCCCGAAAGGGCCCTGACCAGGGAACTCTCCGTCGGTGCCGGGTCATCGAGGCGGCCGGATCACGGTCCCCCGCCGGCTGATACGCACCATTCTGCAGCACCGCCCGTCTCACCGGTCAGTCCCCGCCGGCAGGTCACGTCACCGTAGTGCGCGGCGGCCCGCCGCGCGGGCGAATGGGAATCGACCTTCACGACTTCCACTTCGACATCACAGGGCCCTCGGTCACCGCTGTGACCGAGGGCCCCTGCCCGGCGGTGCGCCGCTACTGCTCCGACCGCCCCTTGGCCGCCTTCTTCTCCTCGGCGTCCTCGATGACCGCCTCCGCGACCTGCTGCATCGACAGCCGCCGGTCCATCGACGTCTTCTGGATCCACCGGAACGCCGCAGGCTCGGTCAGCCCGTACTGCGTCTGCAGAATGCTCTTCGCCCGGTCCACCAGCTTCCGCGTCTCCAGCCGCTGGGCGAGATCCGCGACCTCCTTCTCCAGCGCCCGCAGCTCCGCGAACCGCGACACCGCCATCTCGATGGCCGGCACCACGTCGCTCTTGCTGAACGGCTTCACCAGATACGCCATCGCCCCCGCGTCCCGCGCGCGCTCGACGAGATCGCGCTGGGAGAAGGCCGTCAGCATCAGGACCGGTGCGATCGACTCCTCCGCGATCCTCTCGGCGGCGGAAATCCCGTCGAGCACCGGCATCTTCACGTCCAGGATCACCAGATCCGGCCGCTGCTCCCGGGCGAGCTCGACGGCTCGCTGCCCGTCCCCGGCCTCGCCGACGACCGTGTAGCCCTCTTCCTCGAGCATCTCTTTCAGGTCGAGGCGGATGAGTGCCTCGTCCTCTGCGATGACGACGCGGGTCGTCAGCGGCGGGACGTGCGACGCGTTGCCGTCGTCGGCGACGGGCTGGGGCGACTCGGGGGCGGTCACGGGAGCTCCTCGTTGCGGGGCCGGTGCTGCACTGGAAAGCCTACCTAGCTGAGGCCCCCTACCTTCACCCGGTACACTCCCACCAGCGGCATCGCCGGGTTGGCGGAAGTGGCAGACGCTGATGTCTCAAACACATCTGTCCGAAAGGACGTGCGGGTTCGAGTCCCGCACCCGGCACCACAAGCGGATGTTCACGTTCTCGTGAACATCCGCTTTCTGTCACCCGCCGCGACGAGCCGTCGCGCAATGTAGTCATATGAAGCTCCATGGCACGGACGTACGACTGAAGGCGCTGGCCCTGCTGAGCGGTGGCGCCCGCAACGCCGACGTGGGTCGCCTGCTGGGCGTGCCCGCCGGCACCGTGGCGTACTGGCGGCACCGGGACCGGGCGGAGCGCGGTGTGTGTCCCGGGAGGCACGCGCCCCCGTGTCCGAGATGCGACGGCCGGGAGCTCGACGGAGCCGCCTACGCCTATCTGCTCGGGCTGTACCTCGGCGACGGGCACATCATCCGCTACTCGGGGCACCGTGTGCCCAGCCTCATGATCACGTGCGCGGAGCAGTGGCCCGGCCTCATGGACGAGTGCGAGACCGCGATGCGGGCGGTCCTCCCCGACAATTCCGTCTGCCGGGTGCGCAGGCAGGGCTGTCGCACCGTCAAGTTGTACTCGCACCACCCGTGGTGCCTCTTCCCCCAGCACGGGCCCGGCAGGAAGCACGAACGCCGGATCGTCCTGCAGTCGTGGCAGCGGGAGATCGTGGACGCCCATCCGTGGGAGTTCGTCCGCGGACTGATTCACTCCGACGGGTGCCGGAACATCAACTGGACGACCCGACTCGTCGGCGGAGTGCGCAAGCGCTACGAGTATCCCCGCTACTGGTTCACGAACGTCTCCGACGACATCCGCCGGCTCTACACGGACACGCTCGACCGGCTCGGGGCCGAGTGGAAGGAATGCACCCGGTACGGCAGGCCGTACAACATATCCGTCGCCCGGCGCACCTCCGTCGCCCTCATGGACGCGCACATCGGGCCCAGGTACTGAGCGGGCCCGATGTGCGCGTTCGTCGTTGGCTGTGGTGGCGTCAGGCGTCGAGAAGTTGGTTGAAGAAGAGTCGGTAGTGCTGCAGTGCGACGCGCAGGTCCTCCGTCTCCGTCTCCTCGCCCCTGCTCCACTGGGACTCGAGGTCCTGCTTGTGGTCGGCGAAGGTCGCCGCGAGGGTCTGGATCACATCGGCGACGAGGGAGTCGGCGGCGCGGACGGAGTCCCGGGGGTCGTCGATGAAGTTCGCCTGTATCTGCTGCCAGCGGTCCCGGTAGCTTTCGGCGTCCTCGCCGGCGATCAGGGGCGTGCCGCGGTCGGGCCCCGGTCGCCCCTCCGTCGCCGCGGGGGCCGCGGACTCGTGCTCGGCCCTGGGCTCACGGTCCGCCTCGGGCTCCCGGCCCTCACGGTCCGCCGCGGATTCCCGGTCCTCACGGTCCGCAGCGGGCTCCCGGTCCTCACGGTCCGCCTCGGGCTCCCGGCCCTCACGGTCCGCAGCGGGCTCCCGGTCGGTCATGGGTTCCGTCGTGGAGGCGCGGCCGGTCCTCTCTTCGGCGCCGCGCGGCTCGGCGGCGCGGTCGCGGCGCTCCGCGGGGGCCCCGGCCCTGTTCCCCGGCAGGTCCGTCGCCTCACCGGGGAAGGTGGGCGGGGTGCGCTCGCCGACGCCGTTGTCCTCGGGGGGCGTTCCGGTCCGGGGGTGTGCCAGGTCGTCGGTCGTGAGGCCGCTCCTGGCCGTGTCGTGCGTGTTCTTGGGGTCTCGCATGTCAACTCACCTCGTACGTCGCGCGGGGTCAGGCGGCGTCGTGACGTCGTCGGGTGTCGGTGGCCGGATCCGGGCTCGTGCGGGGGTCGTCGCCGAGCAGTTCCTGGAAGAGGGCGCGGTAGTGCACCATCGCTCCGCGCAGTTCCTCGGTGGTCGCCCGGCCCTCCCTGTTGCGCAGACCGACGTCATGGGCGGCCCGGTAGTGCTCCAGGGTGTTGCCGTGTTCGACGGAGAGGTCCCTGAGTTGCTGCTCGTAGCCTTCCGTGGGGTAGCCGCGGTCGCTCATGAGCCGGGTGACGAGCCGGTCGGCGTCGTCGACGCAGCGGGAGGGGTCGTCGACGAAGCGTTCCTGTACTCCGGTCCATTCCGTCGAGTAGCGGTCCCTGGCCTCCGGGGGCAGCTCCCGGATGTCGAGGTCGCGGTGCCGTTGCTCCCTGGAGCGCAGTTCGCGCTCGGCGGCGTGCCTGCTGTCACCGGACTCGACGGTTCGGTCGTACTCGGGGCCGAAGCGTTCCCGGAGGTGGCGCCGGCGGGTGACCAGCCATGCGCCCACCGCGATCAGGAGCAGGACGGCGACGATCAAGACGATGACGGCGATGAGTGTTCCTGTGGACATCCGGACCTCCGCATGCATCCGTTGTCGGCGGGGGCCCTTTGTGTCGGGGCCTCTTGTGGGGCCGACTGCCCAGGACCTGTCCGCACAAACACGCCGTCGCCCCGGCGCGGCCGGTGTCAGGGGCGTGGGGTGTCGTCCTCGCCGATGTGGTGGACGCGTACGAGGTTGGTGGAGCCGGCGACGCCGGGTGGGGAGCCGGCGGTGATGACGACGGTGTCGCCGCGCTCGCAGCGGCCGATGCGGAGGAGTTCCTCGTCGACCTGGGCGACCATGGCGTCGGTGGAGTCGACACGGGGGCCGAGGAAGGTCTCGACGCCCCAGGTGAGGTTGAGCTGGGAGCGGGTGGCCGGGTCGGGGGTGAAGGCGAGGAGGGGGATGGGCGAGCGGTAGCGGGAGAGGCGCCGGACGGTGTCGCCGGACTGTGTGAAGGCGACGAGGAACTTGGCGCCGAGGAAGTCGCCGATCTCGGCGGCGGCGCGGGCGACGGAACCGCCCTGGGTGCGGGGCTTGTTGCGTTCGGTGAGCGGGGGAAGGCCCTGGGCGAGGATCTCCTGCTCGGCGGCTTCGACGATGCGGCTCATGGTGCGGACGGTTTCGACGGGGTGTTTGCCGACGCTGGTCTCGCCGGAGAGCATGACGGCGTCGGTGCCGTCGATGACGGCGTTGGCGACGTCGGAGGCCTCGGCGCGGGTGGGCCGGGAGTTGTCGATCATCGAGTCGAGCATCTGGGTGGCGACGATGACGGGCTTGGCGTTGCGCCGGGCGAGCTTGATCGCGCGCTTCTGGACGAGGGGTACCTGTTCCAGGGGCATTTCGACGCCGAGGTCTCCGCGGGCGACCATGATGCCGTCGAAGGCGGCGACGATGTCGTCGATGTCGTCGACGGCCTGGGGCTTCTCGATCTTCGCGATGACGGGAAGGCGGCGGCCTTCCTCGTCCATGACGCGGTGGACGTCCTCGATGTCGCGTCCGCTGCGGACGAAGGAGAGGGCGATGACGTCGGCGCCGGTTCTGATGGCCCAGCGGAGGTCGTCGACGTCCTTGTCGGAGAGGGCGGGGACGGACACGGCGACTCCCGGGAGGTTGAGTCCCTTGTGGTCGGAGATCACGCCGCCTTCGACGACGGTGGTGCGGACGCGGGGGCCGTCGACCGCGGTGACCTCGAGCGAGACGCGGCCGTCGTCGACGAGGATGCGCTCTCCGGGGGTGACGTCGGAGGCGAGGCCGACGTAGGTGGTGCCGCAGATGTCGCGGTCTCCCTCGACGGGTTCGACGGTGATGGTGAATTCGTCACCGCGTTCAAGGAGTACGGGTCCTTCGCGGAAACGTCCAAGGCGGATCTTCGGGCCTTGAAGGTCGGCGAGGACGCCGACGCTGCGGCCGGTTTCGTCGGAGGCCTTGCGGACGTGGCGGTACCGCTCCTCGTGATCGACGTAGGTGCCGTGGCTGAGGTTGAGGCGGGCGACGTCCATTCCGGCGTCCACGAGTGCCTTGATCTGCTCGTACGAGTCGGTGGAGGGCCCAAGTGTGCAGACGATCTTTGCTCGGCGCATGGTTCGAGCCTATGTCTTACCCGCCGGTAGAGAATTGGCTGTGCGTGACTACTCAACAACCTTTCCATGAAGCCTTATTGACAAGTATTGAATTGTGCATGGGGGTGCTCTTCTGAGCATTCGGGTGGCCGCGGCGCTGTCAGAGTTCCGGGGGCGTCATGGTGAAGCGTGCATTGACCTGGGCGTACACCGTCTGCCGCTGGGGTTCGAGATCGAGGGCCGGCGCTCCTTCGTGGGCGGCGCCGGCGAAGGCGGCGGAGCGCAGCACTCCGGTCGCCGGGGGTCCTCCCTGGGGGGCCGGGGCCTCTGCGCCGAGGTCGGCGAGTTCGACCAGCGCGGCCAGGCGGGCCCCGAGCGCGGCGGCGTACTCGCGGGCCCGCTGTACGGCTCCGAGGACGGCCTGGCGACGGGCCTCGCCGTGGGCCGGGGAGTCGGGACGCAGGGCCCACCAGGGGCCGTCGACGCGGGTGAGGTCGAGGTCGGCGAGGCGGGTGGTGAGTTCGCCGAGTGCGGTGAAGTCGGCGAGGACGGCGGTGAGACGGACACGGCCGTGGTAGGCGCGGACGCGTTCGCCTCGACCGTGCCGGGCCGGTTCCGGGCTGATGGAGAACACGCCGGTCTCGAGCCTCTCGACGGCGTCGCCGTAGGACCTGACGAGTTCGAGGACCTGTCCGTTGCGGCGGGTCAGGTCGTCGAGGGCGCTACGCCGGTCCGTGCCGCGTGCGCTGACGGTGACGCCGATCGTGGCGATCTCGGGATCGATCTCCAGCCGGGCCTCACCGCGTACCGCGACTCTGGGCGTCTCGGGGGTGCCGTAGGGCGCGGGGACGGGTGTCGGCATGTCGCTGTTCATGTGGGCTCCCTCGCTGATCGGTCTCCGGCACTTTCGCACGGGGCGGCCCTGCGCCAGACTCTACGCGCGTTGTTCCACGCGCGTAGTGCCATGGAGGACAGGGGAGACCACATGCCGCTCAATCGCAGGACGTTCCTGGGCCGTTCGGCCGCCGCAGGCGCCGGGGCCGCCATCGCGGGCGGCGCTGCCGTCCCCGCCGCGGCCCACGGCCGTCACGGGCGGGAGAAGCGGTACTCGTTCACCGTGATGGGCACGACCGACCTGCACGGGAACGTCTTCAACTGGGACTACTTCACCGACCGGGAGTTCGACGACAAGGCCCACAACGACGTCGGCCTGGCGAAGATCTCCACCCTGGTCGAGCAGGTGCGCCGGGAGAAGGGGCGGTGCAACACGCTCCTCGTCGACGCCGGTGACACGATCCAGGGCACCCAGCTGTCGTACTACTACGCCAAGGTCGACCCGATCACCGCGCGTCGCGGTCCGGTGCACCCCATGGCGCAGGCGATGAACGCCATCGGCTACGACGCCGCCGCGCTCGGCAACCACGAGTTCAACTACGGCATCCCGGTGCTGCGGGCGTTCCAGGAGCAGTGCGACTTCCCGCTGCTCGGCGCCAACGCCCTGGACGCGAGGACGCTGCGGCCCGCGTTCCCGCCGTACAGCATGCACCGGCTGCGCACGCCGCACGGGCGTGATGTGCGGGTGGCGGTGCTGGGGCTGACGAACCCGGGCATCGCGATCTGGGACAAGGCCAACGTCAGCGGGAGGATGGTGTTCCCCGGCCTGGAGGAGCAGGCGGCGAAGTGGGTGCCGAAGCTGCGCTCGATGGGTGCCGACGTGGTGATCGTGTCGGCGCACTCCGGGTCCAGCGGCACCTCCTCGTACGGTGACCAGCTGCCGTACGTCGAGAACGCGGCGGCGCTGGTCGCCGAGCAGGTCCCGGGGATCGACGCGATCCTGGTGGGGCACGCGCACACCGAGATCGCCGAGTACACGGTCACCAACGAGGAGACGGGCAGGCCGGTCGTGCTGTCCGAGCCGCTGAAGTGGGGCCAGCGGCTGACCCTGTTCGACTTCGACCTCGTGTGGGAGCGGGGCAGGTGGACGGTGGTGAAGGTGGGGGCACAGGTCCTGAACTCCAACACGGTCCCGGAGGACCCGCGGATCACGAGGCTGCTGGGGGACGAGCACGAGAAGGTCGTCGCTTACGTCAACCAGGTCATCGGGACCTCGACGGCGGCGATGGCCTCGGCGGAGGCGCCGTGGAAGGACGAGCCGATCATCGACCTGATCAACCAGGTGCAGACGGAGACGGTGAAGTCGGCGCTGGCGGGCGGGCAGTGGGCGGCGCTGCCGGTGCTGTCGCAGGCGTCGTGCTTCTCGCGCACGGCGGCGATCCCGGCCGGGCGGGTGACGATCAGGGACGCGGCCGGCCTGTACCCGTTCGAGAACACGCTGGAGGCACGGCTGATGACCGGTGCCCAGCTGAAGGACTATCTGGAGTACTCGGCGCGGTACTACGTACGGACACCGGCGGGGGCCCCGGTGGACACGGCGAAGCTGACGAACGCCGACGGCGTTCCGGACTACAACTACGACGCCGTATCGGGTCTGACGTACGAGATCGACATCGCGAAGCCGGCGGGGTCGCGGATCGTGAACCTGTCGTTCGAGGGCGAGGCCCTGGACCCGGCGGCGCAGTTCGTCCTGGCGGTGAACAACTACCGGGCCGGCGGCGGCGGCGCGTTCCCTCACGTCGCCGGCGCCCGGCAGGTGTGGTCGAACTCGGACGAGATCCGCAACACGATCATCCAGTGGGTGCAGGCGAAGGGCACCGTGGACCCGGCGGCGTTCGCGTCGGTGGGCTGGAAGCTGACCCGGGACGGTGTTCCGGTCTTCTAGGTGGTGTTGTCCCGTCCGGCCGGGAACGTCCGGCACGGCCCCTGGGGCGTGTGACGGAAGCAGCTCCGCCCGCGCCCGCAGGGCGGGGCCCGCGGTGTCCCGTGCATGAGGTCTCCCCCGGCCCTCCGGGCCGAGGGGAAGGACCGCAAGGCGGAGGATCGTCCTCGTACCGGACGTACTCGGATGACCCCGACAACGCGGCGTGGGGCAGCTACCGTGCCCGAAGGGCTGCGCGGGAGTGCGTGCCGGACGCCGCGGGCCAGGACGGACCTTCGCGACACTGCCTAGCGGACCCGGTGCCGTGCCTGGAGCGGTGCGGGACGGGGCGCCTGGCCGGGAATGCCGGGCGCCTCGCGCCGTTCGAGGCCGAAGCTGGTGAAGGCGGTGCGGCGGGGCAGCGGGTACGGCTCCTTGCCGGTGAGGGAGTTCAGGATGGTCGCGCTGCGCCAGGCGGCCAGTCCGAGGTCGGGTGCGCCCACGCCGTGGGTGTGGCGCTCCGCGTTCTGCACGTACACGGAGCCGCCGACCGCCGGGTCGAGCACCAGCCGGAAGTGCTCGTCGATGCGGGGCCTGCCGGAGGCGTCGCGCCGCATGTACGGGTCGAGTCCGACGAGGATCCGGTCGAGGGGGCGCTCGCGGTAGCCGGTCGCGAGGACGACGGCGTCGGTGGTGAGCCGGGAGCGGCTGCCCTGCTGGACGTGTTCCAGGTGGAGTTCGACCTTGGTGGTGGCGACCCGGCCGGCGGTGCGGACGCGTACGCCCGGGGTGAGGACGGCGTCGGGCCAGCCGGTGTGCAGGGCGCGCCGGTACAGCTCGTCGTGGATGGCGGCGATGGTGCCGGTGTCGATGCCCTTGTGGAGCTGCCACTGCCGGGGAACGAGGTCGTCCCGCACGGTCTCCGGCAGGGCGTGGAAGTAGCGGGTGTAGTCGGGCGTGAAGTGCTCCAGGCCGAGCTTGGAGTACTCCATGGGGGCGAACGCCTCGGTGCGGGCCAGCCAGTGGACCCGCTCGGCACCGGCGGGGCGGGCGCGCAGCACGTCGAGGAAGACCTCGGCGCCGGACTGGCCGGAGCCGATGACGGTGATGTGCCCTGCGGCGAGGAGGTGTTCGCGGTGCTCGAGGTAGTCGGCGGAGTGGATCACGCGGACGCCGGGGGCGTCGACGAGGGGTTGCAGCGGTTCGGGGACGTGCGGCTCGGTGCCGATACCGACGGCGATGTGGCGGGCGTGGGCGCGGCCCAGTGACTCGGCTCCCCCGTGCGGGTCGAGCTGGGTGAAGTCGACCTCGAACAGGGAGCGTTCCGGATTCCAGCGGACGGCGTCGACCTGGTGTCCGAAGTGGAGGCCGGGCAGCCGGTCGCTGACCCAGCGGCAGTAGGCGTCGTACTCGGCGCGCTCGATGTGGAACCGCTCGGCGAAGTAGAAGGGGAAGAGCCGCTCGCGGTCCTTGAGGTAGCGGAGGAACGACCAGGGGCTGGCGGGGTCGGCGAGGGTGACGAGGTCGGCGAGGAACGGCACCTGGAGGGTACTGCCGTCGATGAGCAGTCCGGCGTGCCACTGGAACGCGGGGCGCTGGTCGTAGAAGGCGGCGGTGAGACCGCCCGCGGCGTCCCCGGCCCGTAGCCCGTGGGCGAGGGCGGCGAGGGAGAGGTTGAAGGGCCCGATGCCGATGCCCACGAGATCGTGGGGCCGGTGGGGCTGGGGGGCGCCGGGGGCGGACGTGCCGGTCATCGGGTGCTGCTGCCTTCCACGAGTGCGATGAGGGTGTCGAGGTCGTGCGCGGTGGTGTGGGGGTTGAGCAGGGTGGCCTTGAGCCAGAGCCTGCCGTCCGCGCGGGCGCGGCCGAGGACGGCGCGGCCGTCGTGCAGCAGCCTGCGGCGGAGCGCTGCTACGGCGGCGTCGCTCGCACCGCGGGGCCGGAAGAGGACCGTGGTCAGCACGGGCCGGCGGTGGAGTTCCAGGGCCGGGTGCTTCTCGATCAGGTCGGCGCATTCCCGGGCGGCGGCGCAGGTGCGGTCGACGAGGTCCGCGAGGCCGTCGCGGCCGAGGGCCCGGAGGGTGACCGCGATCTTGAGGATGTCGGGCCGGCGGGTGGTCCGCAGCGAGCGGCCGAGGAGGTCGGGCAGGCCGGCCTCGGTGTCGTCGTCCGGGTTGAGGTAGTCGGCGGTGTGGGCGAGCGGGGCGAGCCGGGTGCCGTCGGGGACGGCGAGGATTCCGGCGGCGACCGGCTGCCAGCCCAGTTTGTGGAGGTCGAACGTGACGGAGTGGGCGCGGTCGAGGCCGCACAGCAGGTCCCGTCGGCGGGGGCTGAACAGCAGCGGACCGCCGTAGGCCGCGTCGACGTGCAGTTCGGCGCCGTGGTGTGCGCAGAGGTCGGCGATGGCGGGGAGCGGGTCGACGAGTCCGGCGTCGGTGGTGCCCGCGGTGGCCGCGACGAGCACGGGGCCTTCGGGCAGGGCGGTGAGGGCGGCGTCGAGGGCGGCGAGGTCGGTGGTGCCGCCCGGGGCGGGGACGGTGACGGGCTCGGGGAGCCCGAGGAGCCAGGCGGAGCGGCGCACCGAGTGGTGGGTGCCGGCGCCGCAGACGATCCGGACCGGTCCGTGGTGCTCGCGGGCGAGGAGGACGGCGAGTTGGTTGGCCTCGGTGCCTCCGGTGGTGACGAGGGCGTCGGGGCGCGCGGCCCGCGGGTACACCTCGGCGGCGAGGGCGCGGGTCACCTCGGTCTCCAGCGCGGAGGCGGCCGGCGCCTGGTCCCAGGAGTCCAGGGACGGGTTGAGCGCGGACGCGGCCAGGTCGGCGGCGACGGCGAGCGCGAGGGGCGAGGTGTGGAGATGGGCGGCGCAGCGGGGGTCGGCGGGGTCGGCGGCGCCGTAGGCGACGGCCTCGACGATGCTGCGGAGCGCTTCCTCGGCACCGCGGCCGTGGTCGGGGATCACGGGGGCGACGGTCTCCGCCACGGCCCTGCCCAGGGGTTCGGGCCCGCCGGGGGGCAGCGGCCCGTTGCGCGCGACGGCGCCCGCGCGAAGCGCGTCCAGCACCACGCCGAGGAGGGGCCGCAGCGCGTCGGGTCCTTCGGTCCCGCCGGCGAGCGGCGGGATCCCGCCACCGGGGCCGGGGCTCGACGTCAGGCGCGGCGGCGTCGTCATGCGGGGTCCTTAGGGGACGGCGGCGTTGGCCCTGCGGGGCGCGGACGGGCCTCCCGCCAGGGTGTACGGGGTCGGGGTGGGCTGCCCTCAGAGCTCAACGATCAGAACCCGAAAGTGGTACGCCTCTTCTGCTGTGGGACGTTGGTGCCGCGCCTTGCGCCCGCCCGAACCCGCGCTCGTCGTGCGACGGTTCGGTGCGCGGCGCCGGGGTGCGGGACGGTTCACGCACGGCGCGCACGGGCCGTGCGGGACGGCTGCCGCGCAAGGCGGGAGCGGGACCGGGCGGGACCGGGCAGGCCGTCACGGACGGTTCCCGTGCGGCGAAGTCGCGGTCGGCTGCGGTTTCCGCGCGAGGGCCGGTGCGGGGCGGGGCTCACGCTCCCGGGACGGGACGGTTCACGCACGGCGCGCACGGGCCGTGCGGGACGGCTGCCGCGCAAGGCGGGAGCGGGACCGGGCGGGACCGGGCAGGCCGTCACGGACGGTTCCCGTGGGCGAAGTCGCGGTCGGGTGCGGTTTCCGCGCGAGGGCCGGTGCGGGGCGGTTCCCCCGCGGCGGCCCCGCCGTTCGCGGGGCCGGTGCGAGGAGCCCCGGCCCAGGGTGGGCGGGAGGCGCTGCGTCACGGGGCAGCCCGTAGCGGGGGGCCTCACGCCACCGGGGCGGTTCCCGCCCGCAGGCGTCGCGGCGCGCACCTCCACGCGCCGCGCGCCCCCGGCGCGCCCGCCCTACGCGCCATACCCGCGCACCCCCAGTGCCCGGCGCAGGTCGTCCAGTTGGTCCATCAGCTTGCGCCGGAGCAGCGGGATCATCGTCGCGTCACTCAGGCACTCCTCGCCGAGGCGCAACGTCTGCGCGTCCACGGCGTGGAGGGGGAAGGCGTAGCGCCCGGCCGCTTCCGCGATCGCGGGCCCGCGCCGGTCCGCGAGGGCGACGGCCGCGGGGAAGAAGCGCGGCACGTACTCGCTGACGAGTTCGGCCTGTTCGGGCTGCCAGAAGCCCTGCGCGGTCGCGGCGAAGACGTAGTTGGACAGGTCGTCGGTGTCGAACAGCCGGGACCAGGCGGCCGCCTTCGCCTCCGGGGTGGGCAGTGCGGCACGGCAGCGGGCCGCGCCCTCCTGCCCGGTGGCGCTGGGGTCGCGGTCGAGTTCCGCCGCGATCTCGGCCTCGTCGGTGGCGCCGAGGACGGCGAGTCGGCCGAGGACGCGCCAGCGCAACTCGGCGTCGAGGGCGGGGCCGCCGGGCACGCTGCCGTCGGCGAGCCAGTCGTGGAGTCCGTTGGGGTGCGCGGCGGCGTCGATGAAGTGGCGTACGGCGGTGAGGCGGAGGTCCGGGTGGCTGCCGTCCTCGGTGCGGCGGATGAGGTCGCGGGTGAGGCCGGTGAGCAGGGAGAGCGCGGCGGGGCGGTCCCCGGGCGTGAGGTAGCGGTCGGCGATCTGGGCCCGGGCGAACGCGAGGACGCCCTGGACGACGGCGAGATCGCGCTCGTGCGGGAGGTGGGCGCGGGCGGTCTCCAGGTATGCGGCGGGTTCGAGCCGGCCGTCGCGGACCATGTCGCGGAGGCTGTTCCAGACGACGGCGCGGGTGAGTGCGTCGGGAATGCCGGAGAGGCCGCGCAGAGCCGGTTCCTCGGACGCGGAGTCGAGGCGGATCTTGGCGTAGGTGAGGTCGCCGTCGTTGAGCACGACGAGGTCGGGGCGGCGGCCGGTGCGGACGGTGCTGTTCTCGCCCTGGGGGACGTCGGTCTCGAAGCGTTCGCGCAGGACGAGCGCGCGGTCGTCGACAGGGTCGCGGTCGTAGGCGCCGACGGCGATGCGGTGCGGCCTGCTTCCGTCCTGGTCGATGTCGAGGCGCCAGGTGCCGGTGCCCGCGGTGATCCGCGGCGTGAGGGTGTCGACGCCGGTGGTGCGCAGCCAGGCGGCGGCCCAGGTGTGCACGTCGCGGTCGGTGGCCTCGGCGAGGGAGTCGATGAAGTCGGCGAGGGTGGCGTTGCCGAAGCGGTGGCGCGCGAAGTGGATGTTGATCCCGGTGAGGAAGTCCTTCTCGCCGAGCCAGGCGACGAGCTGGCGGAGCGCGGAGGCGCCCTTGGCGTAGGAGATGCCGTCGAAGTTGAGCAGCGCGGAGGCGGTGTCGGGGACCTTGTCCGGGTCGGGGGCGACGGGGTGGGTGGAGGGGCGCTGGTCGGCGTCGTACCCCCAGGACTTGCGGCCGATGGCGAAGTCGGTCCAGGTGTCGGTGAAGCGGGTGGCCTCGGTGAGGGTCTGGTAGCCCATGTACTCGGCGAAGGACTCGTTCAGCCAGATGTCGTCCCACCAGCGGAGGGTGACGAGGTCCCCGAACCACATGTGGGCCATCTCGTGGGCGATGACCATGGCGCGGGTCTGGCGTTCGGTGTCGGTGACGGCGGAGCGGTAGACGAACTCGTCGCGGAAGGTGACGAGTCCGGGGTTCTCCATGGCGCCGGCGTTGAACTCGGGTACGAAGGCCTGGTCGTAGGAGTCGAACGGGTAGGGCTCCTCGAACTTCTCGTGGTAGCGGTCGTAGCACTGGCGCGTGATGTCGAGGATCTCGTCGGCGTCCTCGTCCAGGTGGGGGGCGAGGGAGCGGCGGCAGTGGATGCCGAAGGGCAGGCCCCGGTGCTCGGTGCGTACGGAGTGCCAGGGGCCGGCGGCGACGGCGACGAGGTAGGTGGAGATGCGGGGCGTGGGGGCGGCGGTCCAGCGGCCGTCGCCGTGGTCGGTGGTGACGCCGTTGGCGAGGACGGTCCAGCCCTCGGGGGCGGTCACCGACAGTTCGAAGACCGCCTTGAGGTCGGGCTGGTCGAAGGCGGCGAAGACGCGCTGCACGTCGTCGAGGAAGAGCTGGGTGTAGACGTACGTCTCGCCGTCGGCGGGGTCGGTGAAGCGGTGCATGCCCTCGCCCGTGCGGGAGTAGTGCATGGTGGCGTCGATGCGCAACTCGTGCTCTCCCTCGGCGAGTCCGGTGAGCGGGAGCCGGTTGTCGAGCAGCTTCTCCGGGTCGAGGTGCTGTCCGTCGAGGGTCGCCGAGCGCAGGGTCGCGGGCTTGAGCTCGACGAAGGTGTCGCCGGCGGCGCGGGCGTTGAACCCGATGACGGTGCGTGACGCGAAGGTCTCGCCGGTGGTGAGGTCGAGTTCGACCGAGTAACGGCGGACGTCCAGGAGCTGGGCTCGGGTCTGCGCTTCGTCATGCGTGAGTACGGGCATGGGGGCCATGCTGCCCGATGGCCCCGGTCCCGTACACGGGGTATGTGTGTTGATCAGCCTTTGCCGGTGGCGGCGCCGGGGGTGTCGGCGATCTGCTCGTGGTGGCGGATGACCTCGGCGATGATGAAGTTCAGGAGTTTCTCGGCGAAACCGGGGTCGAGCTTGGCGCTTTCGGCGAGCCTGCGCAGCCGGGCGATCTGGCGGGCCTCGCGGGCCGGGTCGGCGGGCGGGAGATCGTGTTCGGCCTTGAGGTGGCCGACCTGCTGGGTGCATTTGAAGCGCTCGGCGAGCATGTGGACGACGGCCGCGTCGATGTTGTCGATGCTTTCGCGCAGCCTGGTGAGCTCGGCCAGGACGGAGTCGTCGGTGCCGCTCGTCTCGCTGGTGGTCATGGGGTGGGAGCTTACGTCGGCCGGGGGGTGATGGTCGGGGGGTGTTCGGGATCCGGGACGCGGCCGCGGTGGAGGCCGGGGGCGCTCCGGCCCTGCCGTTCGCGGAAGCGGATCGGAGCGGTGCCGGCACGGTGGGTGAACGGCCGGGAGAAGCGGGCGGGGTCGTCACGCCCGGCGGGACGGGGGCCGGGCCTTGGGGCGCGGGTGGCGGAGCTGGAACGCGGCGGGGAGGACCTACGCCGGTGGCGACGGCGACGGCTTCCCCGCCGCGCTCTCAGATCAGCGCGCGGCCGGTAAGGCGCGAGGGGCGCCCGGCCGGGTCACAACGTCGCCGCGGCGGACTTGATCGCGGAGGCGAAGGTGGAGACCTCGGTGTAGACACCGGGGTAGTTGGGCCTGGCGCAGCCCTGGCCCCAGCTGACGATGCCGACCTGGATCCAGGCGCCGGCGTTGTCGCGGCGGAACATGGGGCCGCCGGAGTCGCCCTGGCAGGTGTCGACGCCGCCCTGGGTGAAGCCCGCGCAGATCTCCTCGTCGGTGATCAGACTCGGGTAGGACTGCCGGCAGGAGGCGTCGGAGACGAAGGGGACCTGTGCCTTGAGCAGGTAGCGCTGCTGTGCGCCGCCCTCACGGGCCGCACCCCAGCCGGCGACGGTGAAGGTGCCGTTGTTGTACGCGGCCGACTCGGCGATCTTCAGCGTCGGCAGGTTGATCGGCTGGGCGAGCTTGATCAGCGCCCAGTCCTTGCCGTCGCCGTTGTAGCCGGGGGCCCGGAGGACCTTGGTGGACCGGACCTTGATGGCGCTGGAGCTGCGGAGGTCCACGACACCGGCGGTGGCGGTGATGCTGGTGTTGTTGCCGGAGGATCCGACGCAGTGGGCGGCGGTGAGGACGATCTGCTGGGTGAGCAGGGAGCCGCCGCAGCCCATGGAGAGCCGGACCATGAAGGGGAACTCGCCCTGGGCGGCGCGGGTTCCGCCGACGACGGGCGGAGGGGCGGCGGAGGCGGAGGCGGGCTGGAGGCTGACGGCCGCGACGACGACGGCACCGACGACCGCGCATCTCTTGAGGGCGCGAACGAACTTGTTCAAGGTCTGCCTTCTTTCGTGGGGGGTTGACGCGTGCGCTCAGGCGGACCCGCGCCATGGGTAGTGACATGAGCCCGTCAAAGCGTGTTCGGATTATGGGGAGCGTCACATGGGCCCCACAAGAAGCGCTTTTGAGCCAGACGAGAGCTCTCGACGGCACCGCGGGCAACCGTCGGGAGGCCGTCGCGCGCCGTAGAGTCGGGAGGGTCCGGCCGTCCTCCCGGCCGGTGGTGGACCGGCCTCGGACAGCACCCACAGGGGGTTCGGGCGTGGCGAACGGCAGCGAGGTCGTACACGGCTTCCCGCACCTCGACACGGTGCGGGCGGCGATCACGGCGCTGCACAAGCGGCTCTCGTACGACGGGGTACGCGCCTACGCGAGCAGCGTCCCGCCGGCCGACGTCGCCTTCGCCGACGGCGACGACCTCCATCTCGGGGCCCAGCGGGTGGCCCGTGCGCTGGTCCGTCAGCTGCGGCTGCCGGAGGCCCGGATGATCGTGAGCTTCCGCGAGATGCACCACGCCGCGAGCGTGGAACTCACGGCGGGCCCCGAGTACTTCATCGAACTGAACGACCGGTTCCGCCGCCACCGCCGCGACATCGGGGCGGCCCTCGCGCACGAGATCACGCACGTGCTGCTGCACCGGCTCGGGCTGGAGTTCCACGGGACCCGGGACAACGAGATCCTCACCGACACGGTGACGACCTATCTCGGGGCGGGCTGGCTGCTGCTCGACGCCTACCGCGAGGACGAGGTATCCAGCCAGAAACTGGGCTATCTGACCCCTGAGGAATTCGGTTACGTGCTCGCCAAACGCGCACTGGTCTTCGACGAGGACCCGTCGGTCTGGTTCACCAGCCCGCAGGGGTACACCGCGTACACCAGGGGCCGGGACCGGGCGCTGCGCGACGGCCGGCAGCCCCCGCTCTCGGCGGCCGGATGGAACGGTCGGCGCCGCTACGCCAAGGACCGGCGGTACGCCGTGGACCATCCGGGACCGGGCCGGCCGGGGCACGGCTCGCCGTACGCCTTCGAGTACGCGCCGGGCGGCGGGCTGCGCGTGTCGTTCCCCTGCCCCACCTGCCACCAGCGGATCCGGGTGCCGGTGCGGGGCCGGGTACGGGCGCGGTGCGGGCTGTGCCGGACGATTCTCGAATGCGACACCTGAGGGAGCTTCCGTAGGGTTCTGGTATGGGCACCAAGGAGACCGAGGACACCGGCAGACCGGTCCTGGATCCGGCCGAAGCGCTCGATCCGGCCGAAGATCTCTTCGAGGGGCTGTACGGGGGCGACGACGACGCGGTGGTGCGGGCGCTGCGGGCCGGGGCGCCGGCCGAGGCCACGGACGAGGACGGGCAGACCGCCCTGTACGTGGCGACGGCCCAGGACCGGCCGGTCATGGTGCGCCTGCTGCTGGCGGCGGGCGCCGACCCGAACCGGGCGAGCGGTGCCGACGGGGCGGAGCTGCCGCTGTGCGGGGCCGCCGTGTGGGGCCGCACCGAGGTGATGCGGGCGCTGCTGGCGGCGGGGGCCCGCCCCGACCTCCAAGAGGGGGACGGCGGCGTCCGCGCCCTGACCTGGGCCTGCCGCCAGGGCCGTGCCGAGGCCGTGGAACTACTGCTCGCGAACGGGGCGGACCCGGACCTGCCGGGCCCCGGCGAGGAACCCCCGCTGGTCACGGCCGTCCGGCGCGGCTCGCCCTCGAGCGTCCGGGCTCTGCTGCGGCACGGCGCGGCGGCGAAGGAGGACGCGCTCACGGAGGCCCGGCGCTGGCTCGGTGTCGACATCGAGGACGAGCTGCGCCGGACCCTGGCCGATCGGCACCGCGAGGAGCACGGGGACGACTGCGCGACCTTCGTGGGGGCTCTCGCGCACCGGGTGGAGGAGGACGGCGGGGTCACCGTCGTGGTCGAGCTGCACCACGACGGGGGCGGGGTCACGGGTGCCGAGCAGCAGACCGGGCACGCGGCCGTGGCGACGCTCCTCGAGGAGGAGCTGGGACTGCGCACCCCGGCCGGCACCCTGGCCGAGCGCGCCCTGCGCGGCGGGGACCCGGACCAGGACGACTGGACCGAGGCCGTGGCGGTCCTCCAGCGCCGCGGCGACGAGGACACCTTCCGCGCGGCGACCGCGTGGTGCGGGACGGAGGACCCGCTGCGGCAGATGTTCGCGGCCGACGTACTGGCGGGGCTCGCGGACGACGGGATGCCGGCGAGGGCCGTGCCGCTGCTGCGGGAGCTGTCGCGGGAGGCCCGCGACCCCGAGGTGATCCGGGCGGCGGTGGCGGCGCTCGGGCAGCAGGCCGACCCGGCCGGGGTGACCGAGATCCTCCGGCACGCCGGGCACCCGGATCCCGAGGTGCGCTTCGGGGTGGCCGTGGCGCTGCACGGGCTGCTGCCGGCGGACCGCGCGGACGGGGTCGAGGCGGTCGTCGCGCTCACCCGGGACCCGGACGACGGGGTCAGGGACTGGGCGACGACGGTGCTGGCCGACGTCGAGGAGGACACCCCCGCGATCCGGGACGCCCTCGCCGCCCGCCTCGAAGACTCCGTGCCCGACATCGAGGCGGAGGCGGCACGCGGGCTGGCGATGCGTCAGGACGCCAGGGCCGCCGGGGCGTTGGCCCGCATCCTGGAGACCGAGGACCCGGACGGATACGCGTACTCCACGGCGGACCAGGCGGTGGAGTACGTGGAGGACGAAGGGGTGCGACGGCTCCTGGAGGCGACGGTACCCAGATCGCGGTGACGGGCGGGCGCCGGTGACAGGCGGTCCTGGCCCGATCCCGAGCGACGCCTCCCGTGCCGGGCCCGGCGGTGCCGGCCGCGCGACCGCCGACCGGGCCCGGCGGTACCGTGACCCGGCCACGGCCGCGACGCCCCCGGGAAACCCGCCACCGCGACCCCGCACCACCACCGCACCCAAAGCCGCGACGGACGCCGAGCCGCCTCACCACGACACGCCGCCCCCCACCGGCACACCGCACCCGGGCGGCCCCGACCTGCGGCCTCACGCCTCCAACACCGGCCCCGGGCCACGGCCCCGACGCCCCCGGGGAACCCGCCACCGCGACCCCGCACCACCACCGCACCCAAGGCCGCGACGGACGCCGAGCCGCCTCACCACGACACGCCGCCCCCCACCGGCACACCGCACCCGGGCGGCCCCGACCTGCGGCCTCACGCCTCCAACACCGGCCCCGGGCCACGGCCGCGACGCCCCCGGCCACCGGCCACCGGCGACGCTCCGGGAGCACTCGCCGGCGCCCTGACCGCGCCCCGACATCACGGACCCGGCACCCGGGTCCGCCGGGCGGGCCGCCGGGGCCGGCTACCTCGCCCCGTACACCGGTTGCGGCGGCGTTCCCTCCGCGAGGAGTCTCAGTGCGGTCTCCCCGGCCTCCGCCGGGGTCCAGCGGCCCCCGCGGTCGGCCGTGGGACCCCGCCGCCAGCCCTCCATGACCGTGATGCGGCCCGCCTCCGCCTCGAAGACCCGGCCGGTCACGCCCGCCGACGACATCGAGCCCAGCCACACCACCAGCGGCGAGACGTTCTCCGGCGCCATCGCGTCGAAGGCCCCGGGGTCCTCGGGCGCCGCCATCGTCTCGGCGAAGGTGCGCTCCGTCATGCGCGTCCGTGCGGCCGGGGCGATGGCGTTGACCTGGACGCCGTATCGCGACAGTTCCGCCGCCGCGACGAGGGTCAGGCCCACGATGCCGGCCTTGGCCGCGCTGTAGCCGCCCTGGCCGACCGAGCCCAGCAGGCCGGCTCCGCTGGAGGTGTGGACGACGCGGGCCGCCGGCTCGCGCCCCGCCCGGGCCTCGGCCCGCCAGTGCGCCGCCGCGTGCTTCAGGGGCAGGAAGTGGCCCTTCAGATGGACCCGCACCACGGCGTCCCAGTCGTCCTCGTCGAGGTTGACCAGCATCCGGTCGCGCAGGAACCCGGCGTTGTTGACGAGCGTGTCGAGCCGCCCGAAGGAGTCGAGCGCCGTCGCCACCAGCGTGGCGGCGCCCTCGGCCGAGGCCACGTCGCCCGAGTGGGGCACCGCCTCTCCGCCCCGCGCGCGGATCTCCTCGACGACCCGGCCGGCCGGGCTGTCCCCGCCTGGCGTGCCGTCCGGCCCGACGCCCAGGTCGTTGACCACGACCCGCGCGCCCTCCGCCGCGAACGCCAGCGCGTGTGCGCGCCCCAGTCCCCGGCCCGCACCCGTCACGGCCACGACCCGACCGCGGCAGATCCCGGCAACTGCGTTCATCTCAGCCCTCCTTGTCGTCGGCGGCCCTCGCGGGGACGCCGGCCGCCCCGCCCACGGCGCCGTCCGCCCCGGGCCCTTCGCCGTCCGCCCCTGACCGGTCGCGGTCCGCCCCGGCCCCGTCGCCGTCATCCACTGCCCCACCGGCCGTCGCGGCCCCGCCGCCCGGCCCGCCCCCGTTGACCGTCGCCGCGCCGAGGAACGCGGGGCGCTCCCCTCCCCCGTGGACCAGCAGGGAGGCCCCGGTGATGTAGTCCGCGCGTGGGGACGCGAGGAACACCGCCGCGTCCCCGATCTCGTCCGGCTCGGCGAGCCGGCCCAGCGGTACGGTCCGGCCCACCGCCGCGACCCCGCGCTCGTCGCCGTAGTGGAGATGGGACAGCTCGGTGCGGACCATTCCGGGCACGACGGTGTTCACCCGCACGTCCGGCGCCCACTCCACCGCCATGGACCGGGCGAGGCTCTCCAGCCCCGCCTTGGCGGCTCCGTAGGCGGCCGTCCCTGGCGACGGCCGGGTCGCGCTCACGCTGCCGACCATCACGACGCACCCGCGCACGGCGCGCAGCAGCGGGTGGGCCGCGAGCGAGGCCGTCAGCGGTGCCACCAGGTTCAGTTCCAGCACCCGCGCGTGCCGCGCCGGGCCGCCGTCGTCCAGCGGCCGGTACGGCGCCCCGCCCGCGTTGTTGACCAGGACGTCGAGCCGGCCGTGGTGGCGTGCGATCCCGGCGAAGAAGTCCTCGACGGCCGCCGGGTCCCGCAGGTCGACGGGCTGGAACCGGGCCGTGCGGCCGGCGGAGACGACGGGTGCGCCGGGTGGCCTGCGGGCGCAGACGACGACGTCCGCCCCGGCCGCCAGGAACGCCCTCGCGATGCCCGCGCCGACACCGCGCGTTCCGCCGGTGACGACCGCGACCCTCCCGTCCAGCTCCATCGGCTGCTACCTTTCTGACGAGCAGTCACCTAACAAACGTTTGGTGGAAAGGTAGCTGATCCGCTGATGGGTGTCTCCACCGCAAGCCCGGAGAAGGGCGTTCGCCTCGTGACGGTCGACTTCCCGCCCGTCAACGCCCTCCCCGTCCACGGCTGGTACGCACTCGCCGACGCCGTGCGCGGCGCCGGCCGGGACCCGGAGGTCCGCTGTGTGGTCCTGGCCGCCGAGGGCCGCGGCTTCAACGCCGGCGTCGACATCAAGGAGTTGCAGCGCGACGCCGGGCACGATGCCCTGATCGGCGCCAACCGGGGCTGCCACGAGGCCTTCGGGGCCGTCTACGAGTGCGAGGTCCCCGTCGTCGCCGCCGTGCACGGTTTCTGCCTGGGAGGCGGGATCGGGCTCGTCGGGAACGCCGACGCCGCCGTGGCCTCCGAGGACGCCGTCTTCGGGCTGCCGGAGCTGGACCGGGGCGCGCTCGGGGCGGCCACGCACCTCTCCCGGCTCGTCCCCCAGCACCTGATGCGCACCCTCTACTACACCTCCCGCACCGTGACGGCCGCCGAGCTGCACGCCCACGGGTCGGTCTGGCGGGTCGTCCCCCGCGAGGGGCTCCGGGCCGCTGCCCTGGGGCTGGCGCGCGAGATCGCCGCCAAGGACGGCCGTCTGATCCGGTTGGCCAAGGCCGCCATCAACGGTATCGACCCCGTGGACGTGCACCGCAGCTACCGGTACGAGCAGGGCTTCACCTTCGAGGCGGACCTCGCCGGGACCGCGGGCCGCGTCCGGGACGCCTTCGGCAAGGAGGCGTGACCCGTGGCGGACAAGACGATGACCGCCGACGACGTCGCGGGACGGCTGCGCAGCGGCATGACCCTCGGCATCGGCGGCTGGGGCTCGCGCCGCAAGCCGATGGCCCTGGTACGGGCGCTGCTGCGGTCCGGGGTCACCGGTCTGACCGTCGTCTCCTACGGCGGCCCGGACGTGGGGATGCTCTGTGCGGCGGGGCGGGTCCGCAGGCTCGTCGCGCCGTTCGCGACGCTCGACTCGGTGCCGCTGGAACCCCACTTCCGGGCGGCGCGCGAAGCGGGGGCGATCGCGATGACGGAGCTGGACGAGGCGATGTTCATGTGGGGACTGCACGCCGCGGCGAACCGGCTCCCCTTCATGCCCGTGCGGGCCGGCCTCGGTTCGGACGTCATGCGGGTCAACCCGGAGCTGCGCACGGTCCGTTCGCCGTACGACGACGGCGAGGAGTTCGTCGCCGTCCCCGCACTGCGCCTGGACGCCGCCCTGGTCCACCTCAATCGCGCCGACCGCCTCGGCAACGGCCAGTACCTCGGGCCCGACCCCTACTTCGACGACCTCTTCTGCGAGGCGGCCGACGAGGCGTACGTCTCGTGCGAGCGGCTCGTGGAGACGGCCGAGCTGACCGAGGAAGCCGCCCCGCAGACCCTGCTGGTCGGTCGGCACAGCGTCACGGGGGTCGTCGAGGCCCCGGACGGGGCGCACTTCACGTCCTGCGCCCCCGACCACGCCCGTGACGAGTCCTTCCAGCGGCTGTACGCGACCACGCGGTGGCCGGAGTTCGCCGAGCGCTTCCTGTCCGGTCCCGACGAGCACGCCTACCGGTCCGCCGTGCGGACCTGGCACGAGGAGCAGCGGTGAGCGTCGACCAGGCCCGTGTCCCCGCACCGTCCCGCTCCGAGTACTGCGTGATCGCCTGCGCCGAGGCCTGGCGCGGCGACGGGGAGGTGCTGGCGAGCCCCATGGGGGTGATCCCGTCCCTCGGGGCCCGGCTCGCCCGGCACACCTTCTCCCCCGATCTGCTGCTCACCGACGGCGAGGCGCTGCTCGTCGGCCCCGGGGGCGAGGTGGAGGGATGGCTCCCGTACCGCCGCCATCTCACGATGGTGACCGGCGGCAGACGGCACGTCATGATGGGAGCGAGCCAGCTCGACCGGTACGGCAACCAGAACATCTCCTGCATCGGCGACTGGGCCCGGCCGGCGCGCCAGCTGCTCGGTGTGCGCGGAGCGCCGGTCAACACGCTCAACAATCGGGTCAGTTACTGGGTCCCCCGGCAGTCGCGCAGGGTCTTCGTCGAGAAGGTCGACATGGTCTGCGGCGTCGGGTACGACCGCGCGGAGGGGGCGCGCTTCCACCGCATCCCGCGTGTCGTCACGGATCTGGGCGTGTTCGACTTCGAGACACGGGACCGGTCGATGCGGCTGTGCTCACTGCACCCGGGCGTGACCGTGGAGGAGGCCCGGGAGGCGACCGGTTTCCCGCTCGCCGTCTCCGGCGGCGGCCCCGTCCCGTGCACCCGCGAACCCACCGCCGAGGAGCTGCGGCTCATCCGCGAGGTGCTCGATCCGGACGGCCGGCGCGACCGTGAGATCGGGGCCCGATGAGGACGGCGCTCACCGAGCTCACCGGAGTGCGGCACCCCATCGTCCAGACCGGCATGGGCTGGGTGGCGGGACCTCGGCTGGTCTCGGCGGCCGCGAACGCCGGCGCCCTGGGCGTCCTTGCCTCCGCGACGATGACGCCGGCCCGGCTGCGGCAGGCGGTCCGCGAGGTGAAGGCCCGCACTCAGGCGCCGTTCGGGGTCAATCTGCGGGCCGACGCCGGGGACGCCCGGGAACGGGTGCGGATCGTCGTGGACGAGGGCGTACCGGTGGCGTCGTTCGCGCTGGCCCCGTCCCGGGAGCTGATCGCGGAGCTCAAGGACGCGGGCGTGGTCGTGATCCCGTCGGTCGGCGCGCGGCGCCACGCCGAGAAGGTCGCGGCCTGGGGCGCCGACGCCGTGATCGTGCAGGGCGGCGAGGGCGGCGGGCACACCGGGGACGTGGCGACGACCGTGCTGCTGCCGCAGGTGGTGGACGCCGTGGACGTCCCGGTCGTCGCGGCGGGCGGATTCCACGACGGGCGCGGTCTGGTCGCCGCGCTCGCGTACGGGGCCGCGGGCATCGCCATGGGCACGCGCTTCCTGCTCACGTCCGACTCGACGGTGCCGGACGCGGTGAAGGCCCGTTATCTGGCGGCGTCCGTCGGGGACGTCACGGTCACCACCGCCGTCGACGGCCTGCCGCACCGTATGCTCCGCTCCGACCTCGTCGAGACCCTGGAACGTTCCGGTCGCATCCGCGCCCTGCTGCACGCGCTGCGCAGGGCGGCGGGCTTCCGGAAGCTCTCCGGGCTGTCCTGGCCGGAGATGGTCCGCGACGGCCTCGCGCTGCGGCACGGCAAGGACCTCTCCTGGAGCCAGGTGCTCCTCGCCGCGAACACGCCCATGCTGCTGCGGGCCGCGATGGTCGAGGGCCGCACCGATCTCGGTGTGATGGCGTCCGGCCAGGTCGCGGGGGTGATCGGGGACCTGCCGAGCTGCGGGGAGTTGGTCGCCCGGGTGATGGCGGAGGCGGAGGGGGTACTGCGGGAGCTGCGTACCGTGGCCTGAACCGTCCGTACCGGCCGCGGGCCGCGGCCCGCGCTCCCGACCGGGCCGGGACCGCCGGGCGGCTGCCCTCGCGGTCCCGGTCACGGCGTCAGCGGGCCGCGGCCCTGCTGCCCCTGGACCCGCCCGGCGGCCGGCCCGCGGTGCGTCCGCGGTTCTGCCCCGCGCCGTCCCCGGCACGTCCGGCACCGGTGCGTCCGGTTTCGCCGCGTCCTGCGCCGCCCTGGGCAGCCCGCCCTCCCCTCGCGCGTCCGCCGTCGTCACGTCCGGCTCCGCCCTGGGCCGCACGGCCGTTCCCGGCGCGCTCGGCGCCGCCCCGGGCGGCGCGGCCGCTCTTGGCACGTCCGCTGTCGCCCGATCCGCGCTCCGTGCGGCCGGCCTCGGCGCGCGCTCCGGTCCTGCGCCCGCCGTCGGTGCGGGCGCCTGCGTCCTCTCGGAGGGCCTCGTCACGTCCACCGGCACGGCCGCCGCCCTGCGCGCGTCTGCGCTTGGGCCGGGACTTCGCGGCAGCCGGCTGCGGGGCGTGGGGCGCCTCGATGGTCACCGCCACACCCGACGGTTCACGGGCTCCGGTCAGCCGGGCCAGCTCCTCGTCCCCGGACCTGACCGCGGCGGTGCGCGGAGTGATGCCGGCGTCCGCCATCAGCCGGGTCATCTCCCGCTTCTGGTCCGGCAGCACGAGGGTCACGACGCTGCCCGACTCGCCCGCCCGCGCGGTGCGGCCGCCCCGGTGCAGATAGTCCTTGTGGTCCGTCGGCGGATCGACGTTCACGACGAGATCCAGAGCGTCCACATGGATGCCGCGGGCGGCGACGTTGGTGGCGACCAGTGCGCTGACCTGGCCGTTCTTGAACTGGTCGAGGGTGCGGTTGCGTTGCGGCTGGCTCCGGCCCCCGTGCAGGCCGGCCGCCCGTACACCGCTGGCCAGCAGCCGCTTGACCAGACGGTCCACGGAGCGCTTGGTGTCGAGGAAGAGGATGACGCGGCCGTCGCGCGCCGCTATCCGCACGGTGACGGCCTTCTTGTCGGTCTCGTCGGCGACGTGGAGGACGTGGTGCTCCATGGTGGTGACCGCACCGGCGGACGGGTCGACCGAGTGCACCACGGGGTCGCTCAGGAACCCCCGTACCAGCCGGTCGATGTTCCGGTCCAGCGTGGCCGAGAACAGCATGCGCTGCCCGCCGGGATCCACCTGCTTCAACAGGACGGTGACCTGGGGGAGGAAGCCCATGTCGGCCATCTGGTCGGCCTCGTCCAGCACCGTGACCGCCACCTCGCCGAGACGGCAGTCGCCTCGCTCGACGAGGTCCTGCAGCCGCCCGGGCGTCGCCACGAGCACCTCGGCCCCGCGCCGCAGCTGGTTGGCCTGCTTGGTGATCGACAGCCCTCCGACGACCGTCGCCAGACGCAGGTTGACCGCGGTCGCGTAGGGGGCGAGGGCGTCCGTCACCTGCTGTGCCAGCTCCCGGGTGGGCACGAGCACCAGGCCGAGGGGGGCTCCCGGCTCCGCCCGGCGCCCGGCGGTGCGGGCGAGCAGCGCCAGCCCGAAGGCGAGGGTCTTGCCGGATCCGGTACGCCCGCGCCCGAGGAGATCACGGCCGGCGAGCGAGTTCGGCAGCGTCGCCGCCTGGATCGGGAACGGCTCCGTGACCCCCTGCGCGGCGAGGGCCTTCAGCAGCGCCGGCGGCAGGTCCGTCAGCTCCTCGAAGGCCCGTACGGCGGGCAGGGCCGGGACACGGGGCTCCGGAACGGTGAACTCCTGCGGGCCCGCCGTACGGCGGACACCGCCGGTCCCCTTCGGGGACCGCTTCGCCGTGCGCTCGGCCGGCCGCTTGCGGACGGGGCGTGCGGAACGAGTCATGCGATTTGCCTTCCTGGTGCTGAGCACAGCACAAGCCGGGGCCCGCACCGCGAGGGTGCGGGCCCCGGCCGCGTGGTACGCGTCCCGAGGGTCAGGCGGGGACGATGTTCTCCGCCTGCGGGCCCTTCGGGCCCTGCGTGACGTCGAAGGTGACCTTCTGGCCCTCCTGGAGCTCACGGAAGCCCTGGGTGGCGATGTTGGAGTAGTGGGCGAAGACGTCGGCGCCGCCGCCGTCCTGCGCGATGAAGCCGAAGCCCTTTTCCGAGTTGAACCACTTCACGGTGCCGGTGGCCATGTCATTCTCCCGATAGGTAGGGGCCCCATCCGGAGATGCCGGAAAAACGATAAAGCGCCTGCGGATCATTCCCGTCAGGCGCGCATAAAGTTCATGGGTACCAAACTGCAACCGTTACAACGTAGCACGCTTCGCCGCTGCTCCGTTCCCCCCGCTCGGCGAGTTCCGCCCCGTGTGCCCGGGAACGGGGACCGGTCCGGCCGCGGCGATCGGCACGCCGGAGCCCGCGGCCGGTGCCCGGCACTACATCCGTTCGATGATCGTCACGTTCGCCTGGCCGCCGCCCTCGCACATCGTCTGGAGCCCGAACCGGCCGCCCGTGCGCTCCAGTTCGTGCAGCAGCGTGGTCATCAGCCGGACCCCCGTGGCACCCAGGGGGTGCCCGAGCGCGATGGCGCCGCCGTTGACGTTGACGCGGTCCGGGTCGGCGCCCGTCTCCTTCAGCCAGGCCAGGGCCACCGGGGCGAACGCCTCGTTGATCTCGAAGAGGTCGATGTCGTCGATCGTCAGTCCGGTCTTCTCCAGCGCGTGCGCCGTCGCCGGGATCGGCGCGGAGAGCATCCGGACCGGGTCCTCACCGCGCACCGAGAGGTGGTGCACGCGGGCGCGGGGGGTCAGCCCGTGCTCCCGTACGGCGCGTTCGCCCGCGAGCAGCATCGCCGCCGCGCCGTCCGACACCTGGGAGGAGCAGGCGGCGGTGATCGTGCCGCCCGGGACCACGGGCGGCAGGGCGGCCATCCGCTCCAGGGTGGTGTCGCGGCGCGGTCCCTCGTCCACGGTGACGTCGCCGTGGGCGACGGTCTCCCGGGCGAAGCGGCCCTCGTCGATCGCGCGCACGGCCCGCCGGTGCGAGCCGAGGGCGTACTCCTCCATGTCGCCGCGGGAGACGCCCCACTCCCGGGCGATGAGTTCGGCGCCGTGGAACTGGTCGACGGGCGCGTCGCCGTACCTGGCCCGCCAGCCCTCGCTGCCGGCGAACGGGCCCTCGGTCAGCCCGAGCGGCTCGGCGGCCCGCCGGGAGGCGAAGGCGATGGGGATCTGCGACATGTTCTGCACACCGCCGGCGACGACGAGGTCCTGGGTGCCGGACATCACACCCTGCGCGGCGAAGTGCACGGCCTGCTGCGAGGAGCCGCACTGGCGGTCGACGGTCACGCCGGGCACCTCCTCCGGCAGCCCGGCGGCCAGCCAGCTCGTCCGGGCGATGTCGCCCGCCTGCGGGCCGACCGTGTCGAGGCAGCCGAAGACGACGTCGTCCACGGCCACCGGGTCGATCCCGCAGCGGTCGACCAGGGCCCGCAGCACGTGCGCGCCCAGGTCGGCGGGGTGCACGGCGGCGAGGCCGCCCCCGCGCCGGCCCACCGGGGTGCGGACCGCTTCGACGATGAATGCCTCGGCCATGACTGTTCCTCCAGGGTCGGCGGACGTGCGGCGCTCAGTCCCGTACGGCGATGCCGTCCAGGACCATCGACAGGTACTGCCGGGCGATCTCCTCGGGGGCGTGGTGGCCGCCCGGCCGGTACCAGGACGCCGCGACCCACACCGTGTCGCGGACGAAGCGGTAGGTGAGCCGGACGTCCAGGTCGTCCCGGAAGACGCCCGCGGCGACCCCGCGCTCCAGCGTCCCGAGCCACGCCTTCTCGAACCGCTGCTGGGAGTCGGCGAGATAGCGGAAGCGGGGCAGGGCGGAGAGGTGCCGGGACTCCTTCTGGTAGATGGCGACGGCCGCGCGGTGCCGGTCGATCTCCCGGAAGGACTCGGTGACGAGCGCCTCGATGGTCTCCCTCGGCCCGAGCCCGGCGGCGAGGACGGCGTCGTACCCCGCCCACAGCTCGTCGAGGAAGGTGGAGAGGATCTCGTCGACGATCGACTCCTTGGAGTCGAAGTGGTAGTAGAGGCTGCCCGCGAGCATTCCCGCCTCGTCGGCGATCCTGCGCACGGTGGTGGCGTTGTAGCCGTGGGCGGCGAAGACCTCGGCGGCGGTGCCGAGGAGTTCGCGGCGCCGCTCGGGCGAGGCGCTCACCTGGTTCTTCTTCTTGGTCGTGGCCACATGTCCATTCTGGTCCGGCTCGGGGCGGCCCGCGGACGGCCGGTCCCGCCCGGGTGGCGGGCGCGGCCGGTCCCACCCCGGGCCTGCGGTCGTCCGGTCCATCCCGGCGCCCCTACGGGTGCTGGGAGCTGACGGACACGGTCTCGCCGGTCATGTACGAGGAGTAGCCGCTGGCGAGGAAGACGATCACGTTGGCGACCTCCCAGGGCTCGGCGTACCGGCCGAACGCCTCGCGGGCGGCGAGGTCCGCCAGCAGTTCGGCGGAGGTGACCTTCACCAGGTGCGGGTGCATGGCGAGACTGGGGGCCACGGCGTTGACGCGGACCCCGAACTCCGCCGCCTCGACGGCGGCGCACCGGGTGAGGGCCATGACCCCGGCCTTGGCGGCCGCGTAGTGGGCCTGCCCGGCCTGGGCCCGCCATCCGACGACGGAGGCGTTGTTGACGACGACTCCCCCGCGGCCGGTGTCGCGGAAGGCCCGCAGCGCGGCCCGGGTGCACCGGAACGTGCCGTTCAGGGTGACGTCGAGAACACGGGACCACTGGGCGTCGGTCATGTCGACGAGCGCGGCCGTCCCGCCGAGGCCCGCGTTGTTGACGACGACGTCGGGACCGCCGTGGAGCCGTACGGCTTCGCCGAGGAGGGCACGCACCTGCGTCTCGTCCGTGACGTCGCAGACCAGGGAGGCGACCGCGTCCGGACCGAACTCCTCCGCGAGCGCCTCCTCCGTCTCCTTCAGACGTCGGGCGTGGACGTCCGAGATGAGGACCCGCGCGCCCTCCTCCAGGAACCGCCGGGCGGTGGCCCCGCCGATCCCGGCCCCGGCGGCGGCCGTGACGACGGCGGTCCGACCGGCCAGCAGCGCGTGCCCCGGAACGTACTGAGCCTTGTTGTCCGTCACACCGGCACGTTAACCTACCAAACACTTGTTAGGGAACCGAGGTGCGCTGATGGAACTGACGCACACGGCGGACGAGGACGCGTTCCGCGCCGAGGCCCGCGCCTGGCTGCGCGCGCACGTCCCGGACGCGCCGCTGCCCTCGTTGGAGACCCGGGAGGGCTTCGCCGAGCACCGGCGGTGGGAGGCGGGGCTGGCCGCCGGCCGCTGGTCGGCGGTGTCGTGGCCGGAGCGGTACGGCGGCCGCGGGGCGGACGTCTTCCGCTGGCTGGTGTTCGAGGAGGAGTACTACGCGGCGGGCGCCCCCGGCCGGGTCTCCCAGAACGGCATCAGCCTGCTGGCACCCACCCTGTTCGACCACGGCACGGAGGAGCAGCGGGCCCGGATCCTGCCGCCCATGGCGAGCGGCGAGGTGGTGTGGGCCCAGGCCTGGTCCGAGCCGGAGGCCGGCTCGGACCTCGCGTCGCTGCGCTCCCGCGCGGTCCGAACGGCGGGCGGCTGGCTGCTGTCCGGCCAGAAGACGTGGTCGTCGCGGGCGGCCTTCGCGGACCGGGCGTTCGGTCTCTTCCGCACCGACCCGGACGCCGGGCGGCGGCACCGGGGGCTGACGTACCTGATGTTCGACCTGCGGGCCCCCGGGGTCACGGTCCGGCCGATCCGCCGGCTGGACGGAAAACCCGCGTTCGCCGAGCTGTTCCTGGACGAGGTGTTCGTCCCGGACGAGGACGTGATCGGCGAACCGGGGCACGGCTGGCGCATCGCCATGTCGACGACGGGCAGCGAGCGCGGGCTCGTGCTCCGCTCCCCCGGCCGCTATCTGGCCGCTGCGCGGCGCCTGGTGGAGCTGTGGGGGGCCGCGGCCGACCCGTCCGACACGGCCCTGCGCGACCGCGTCGCCGACGCGGTGATCGGCGCGCGGGCGTACCAGTTGTTCACGTACGCGGGCGCCTCGCGTCTCGCGGCCGGCACACCGGCAGGCGCGGAGTCGAGCCTGAACAAGGTGTTCTGGTCCGAGTACGACATCTCCCTGCACGAGACGGCGCTCGACCTGCTCGGCGCGGCGGGCGAACCGGCCGACGGGCCCGGCGGGTGGACGGAGGGATACGTCTTCGCCCTGGCCGGGCCGGTCTACGCGGGCACGAACGAGATCCAGCGCGACATCATCGCCGAGCGGCTGCTCGGCCTGCCGAAGGGACGCCGCTGACCATGCGCTTCCTGCCGACCGACGAACAGCTCGCGTTCGTCCGCTCGTTGGACGCGCTGCTGTCGGCCGCGGACACGCCCGCGGCGGCGCGCGCCTGGGCGGCGGGCGACCCGGCACCGGGCCGGGCGCTGTGGTCGCGGATCGCCGATGCCGGCGTGTTGGCGCTGGCCGTGCCCGAGGCGTACGAGGGGGTCGGGCCGCTGCCGGTCGAACTGGCCCTCGCGTTCGTCGAGCTGGGCCGGCGCGCCGCGCCGGGGCCACTGGTGGAGACGGTCGCGGGCGCGGTACTCGTGGCGGCACTGGACGAGCCCGCACTCGCCGAACGCCTGCTGCCCGGCATCGCGTCGGGCGGCCTGCTGGTCTCGCTGCACATGCCCGGGACGGGACCGTACGCCCTGGACGCGGACGCGGCGGACCGTCTGCTCGTGGTCGATCACGGCGACGGCGCGGCATTGCGGATCGCCGCCGGGCACGGGCCCGTGCGCGCCTCCGTCGACCCGGTGCGGCGACTCGCCGTGCCCGGCGCCGGCGGGGAGACGGTCGCCGCCGGGCCGGCGGTCGCGGCGGCGGTGCGGCAGGCGACGGGCTGGGCGCGGCTCGCGACGGCGGCCCAGGCGCTCGGCGTCGGGCTCGCGCTGCTGGAGCGGACCGTCGCCTACGTGCGGCAGCGCAGCCAGTTCGGGGCGCCGATCGGCTCCTTCCAGGCGGTCAAGCACCGGCTGGCGGACACGCTGATCGCCCTGGAGTTCGCCCGGCCGCTCGTGCACGGGGCGGCGCTCACGCTCACCGCCGCGGATGTCGCGGCGGCGAAGACCGCCGCGGGCGAGGCCGCGTACGCCGCCGCCCGCACCGCGCTCCAACTCCACGGTGCGGTGGGCTACACCGACGAACTGGACCTCTCCCTGTGGCTGCGCAAGGCGCGCCCGCTGCGGGACGCGTGGGGCACCCCTGCGCAGTGCAGGGCGGCGGTACTGGAGGGCTGGACCTGAGCCGGGGCGTGGCCGGGACGCGGCGCGGGGGATGGCCGGGACGCGGCGCGGGGGATGGCCGGGACGCGGCGCGGGGCGTGCGGATACGCCGTGCGCCGGTGCTGCCCGAACCGCCTCCGTCGCCGGCGCGCCGCCCGGCCACCCGCGGACACGGCCGGCCGGTGCGTCCGTGCACGCCGACGCCGCCGGCCCTGGCGGCGCGGACGGTGCCGGAACCCGAGCGGGTACCTCCGACACCCGGGACCGCCGGAACCGCGTGAGCCGCCTGAGCCGCGCCCTCCGACGCCACCGCAGACCCGGGCATCGCCACCCACCGAGACCCTGCACCTCCGGTACCACCGGAGCCGAACGGGACCGGAACCCCGACCGCCGGAGCCACTGGGGCCGAGCGCTCCGGTGCCGCCGCAGACCCGGGCGTCCGGTACCGCACCGGAGTCGAGCGCGCCGGCATCCGGGTCGTCCGGACGCCGCCGGGCGGGCCGGCCGCTCGCGTAGGCTTCGCTCCACGTGGACGCAACTGGGGGCGGGGGCGGGCCGATGGCGGCCGAGACGGCACAGGGTTGGGGATCGACCCTCGATTCGGTGGTGGTGTACGCGCAGGGCGCGCTCTGCCGCCGGCTGGCCCGGGGAGTCGTGCCGCCGGACGGCCGGGTGCGGGTGGAGGGACTCCCCCGCTCGCTGGACGCAGGTTCCCTGCGGGCCCGGGTCCTCGGCAGGTCCGGTGTACGGGTCGTCGAAGCCCGGGTTGAGGTCGAGGCGGAGCCGGCCGCCGGCGAGAACGCCGACGGCCTGTGGCGCGAGGTCGAACGGCTGCGCGACGAGCGCGCGGCGGCGGAGGGGCGCAGGGACCGTCAACTCGGCCTGATCGAGGAGGTCGAGGCGTTGCGTCCGGTCCCGCCCGCCCGCAGGCGCGAGGACCCGCACCGCCGCACACCGGTCGACGCCTGGCTCGGGCTCGGCGACTTCGTCGAGGAACGGCTGACGCTTCTTCACGCCCGGCTCGCCGAACTGGAGAAGGCACTGCGCGACGTCGACCACGACTTCGACGTCGCCGTGGCCAAGCTCGAACGCGCCTCCACCGACGCACCGTCGGCGCATGTGGAGACCGCGGTCTCCGTGGTGCTGACACTCAAGGGGGCCGGAGACGACGCCGAGGTCGGAGCGCGATCCGAAGCCGGGATCGGAGCCGGGGACGGCGAGCGGGAGCCGGGGGCGGACGCGGCGGAGGTCGAGGTGGAACTGGAGTACGGGGTGCCGGGCGCGGTCTGGGTGCCCGCCTACCGGCTCACCCACCGTCAGGGCGACGGCAGCGGCCGACTGGTGCTGCGCGCCTCGGTCGCCCAGCGCACCGGCGAGGACTGGACGGGGGTACGCGTCGGTCTGTCCACCGCCGACCTGCGGCGGCGTACGGACCTGCCGAGGCTCCGCTCGATCCGGATCGGGCGCCGTCAGCCCGCCCCCGCGCCCTCCGGCTGGCGTGAGCCCCCGGCAGGACTCGCCGACCTGTTCACGGGTTACGACGCGGCGGGTCCGCGTCCTGCCGCCGGGGCCGGCGCCAAGGTCGGCGCCCTGCCCGTCACTGCCGGCCCACCGCCCGTTCCCGCCCCGCCACCCCCGCCGGCTCCGCAGGGCCACGGCGCTCCGCCCGGGGCGCTCCCGGTCCCCGGCGGTACGGCCGGCCCCGCCCCGGCGGCATTCGGCGGCGGGGTGCCCGACCTCGCGCGACCGGCCGGGGCACGACCGGGCGGCGGGCCTCGTGCGCGCGGCGCGTCCTTCGCGGCCCACGCCCCCGTGGCACCTGCCGCTCCCGGCAGTCCCGCACCGCCACCGCCGCAGCAACCGGTGGCCGGGCCTCCGCGGCCGAGCGGCGCCGAGCTCGACTACGCCGGCCTCGTCCTCAGCGGCCCGGACGAGCAGCGCGGTCGACGGGGGCGGCTCTTCCCGGCCTCCTCCGGCGACCTGGTGGCCGCCGAGCACCGCCGCCGGGCCGAGGGCGTGGCCGCCCTGCCACTGCCCGGGCACGCCGTACGACCCCGCGAGTCGGCGGGCTCCTTCGACCACCGCTTCGACGCCGCGGCACGCGCCGACATCCCGTCGGACGGCACCTGGCACACCGTCACCGTCACGGAGATGCCGGTCGGTCTGCGTACCGAATACCTCTGTGTACCGTCCGTGGAGGAGATCGTGTATGCCACGCTGGTGCTCTCCAACGCGACCGAACGGGCGCTGCTGGCCGGCCCGGTGGAGGTCACCGTGGACGACGGCTTCGTCCTGACCGCAGCACTGCCCACGCTCGCCCCCGGCGGGGAGCGCCGGGTGGGCCTCGGACCGGCCGAGGCCGTCCGGGTCACCCGGCGCACCGAGCTGCGCGAGTCCGCCGCGGGGCTGCGCAACAGCACGACCGTGCTCGACCACCGCGTCCACGTGGAGCTGGCCAACCGGCTGGGGAGCCCCGTCACCGTGGAGGTCCACGAGCGCGTCCCGGTCACCTCGGAACCGGACGTCCGGATCGAGGAGCGGGCCGACTGGGTGGCGCCCGTGGACGGTGAAGGGACCGAGCACCACGCCCCGGGCACCCGTGTCTGGCGGGTGGACCTGCCCGCCGGCGGCACCGCCGCGCTCGACGGCGGCTACGAGATCCGCGTCCCGGCCGGCAAGGCGCTGGCCGGCGGCAACCGGAGGAGCTGACGCCATGTCCACCGTCCCGCCGCCGATCTCCCTTCCCGTCACCGCCGTCACCTGTCTGGAGGACCGGGCCCACGTCGAGCGCGTCGCGGTGCTCGGCCTGGAGGCCGGGGTCCAGCGGCTGCGTCTCGGACCCGTCGCCGCGACGGCCGTCGACCGCACCCTGAACGCCGAGTTGACGACCGATCACGCGGACCGTCCGGCGAGCGTGCTCGATCTGCGGATCGTCCGCGACCGGACGCCGCGGAACCCGCAGCCGCCCACCGGCGACGACTCGGCGCTCCGCCGTCGCGAGCACGAACTCGAAGAGGAACAGCGGGCCCTGGAACAGCGGCGCGACCGCCTCCGGGCCCGCCTCGACCTGCTCGGTCGGCTCGCCGCCGATCTGCTGCGGGAGATCGGCGAGGGCGCCGGGGCGGGCGAGGCCGAACCGGAACGCTGGGCCCGCGAACTGGACCGGGTGGACACCGAGCGCGACACCTACGGCGAGGAACTCCGCACCGTGGAGGCCCGGCTGGCCGCCGTCGCGGCCGGACTCGGGGAGACCCGAGGGGCGCTGGCCCTCGCCGAGACGGAGCCCGCCGAGCTGATCGGCCACGTCGAGCTGACCGTGGACGCCGCGGCGGCCGGACCGGCCCGCCTGCGGCTGACCCATCTGACTCCGTGTGCCCTGTGGCGGCCCGCCTACCGGGCCGTGCTCGACGGCGGGACCCTGACGCTGGAGACCGACGCGATGGTCTGGCAGCGCACCGGCGAGGACTGGTCGGACGCACGGCTGACGTTCTCCACCGCCCGCTCGGCACTGGCCACCGACCCGCCGCGGCTCGGCGAGGACCGGCTGACGCTCAGGGACCGCTCCGCGGCCGAGCGCCGCACGGTCGACGTCGAACTGCGCGAGGAGGAGATCGGGGACCTCGGCCCGGTCCCTGTGGTCGGCCTGCCCGGGGTGGACGACGGAGGCGAGGTGCGGGTGCTGGAGTCCCCGGCCCCGGTCTCGGTGGCCGGCGACGGTCGCGCCCACCGGGTGCCGGTGTCCGCCTTCACGACCGACGCGCGAAGTGAGTTCGCCTGCTCCCCCGAACTGTCCCCGCTGGTCACACAGGTGGTGTGGTGCGACAACCGGTCCGGCCACGCACTGCTCGCGGGGCCCGTGGACCTGATCCGCGACAGCGGTTTCACCGGCCGCGGAGCGCTGGGCTTCACGGCCCCGGGCGCCCCCGTCGAGCTGGCCTTCGGCAGCTCCGACGACCACCGTGTGGTGAGGGAGGCCGAGGAGACCCGCGCCACCGCCGGGCTCACCCAGCGGACCGTGGTCACCCGCACGGTCCGGCTGCACGTGTCCCGCTTCTCCGCCCCCGGGGAGCACGGGGACCGGGTGGTCGTCCTCCGCGAGCGGATCCCGGTGTCCGAGGTCTCGGCGGTGGAGGTCAGCCTGCGCAAGGAAGCCTGCTCGCCGGCGCCCGACGTGCTCGACGCCGACGGCATGGCCCGCTGGGACGTCGCCCTCCCGCCCGGCGGCCACCGCACGGTCACACTGGTCTACGAACTGTCGGCGAGCGCCAAGGTGGCCGGGCTCTGAGCTACCGCCCGGGACCGCGCGGGGCGCCCCCCTTCCGGCGACCGGGCGAACGTGGCACCGCCACGACCTGCCCAGCTGTTGCTCATGGGCCCAGGAAACCCCGAATACCGGACATCTGCCGTCCGGTGTCCCGAGCAGGGTGCCGTGACGGCCGGCGCATCACCCCGACGGCGGCCACCTCGTACCGCGACCCGGTCGGGGCCCGGGGAGGTGCCGGGGGTCCGGGGGACACCGGGGTCAGGAGCGTACGATCCCCAACTCGCGCGCGTTCGCCAGCCACACCGGGAACTCGGACAGCAGGCGGTCGTACAGCTCCGCGTCCGGGACCTTCCGCGGGTCCTGCCCGGCGTGGAAGAAGCCCGCGTTGTCGACGGGGCGCTTGGCGGGGACCGCGAGGTCGTCGAGTCTGCGCAGGAACTCGAACTGCCGGCTGCCGGGGTCGCCGAAGCCGATGAACTGCCAGAACATAGGCAGCTTGGCCGCCTTGCACACATAGCGTTCCGCAGCGGCCCGGTTGCTGGGGCCGCCGTCGGTCTGGAAGACGACCAGTGCGGGCTCGGTTGCGCCGCTGTCCAGATAGTGGTCGATGACCGCGTCCATGGCGTGGTGGTAGTTGGTCCTGCCCATGTGACCGAGCCCGGCCACGATCCGGTCTATCCGGCCCTCGTGGTCGGCGAGTTCGATGTCGGTCTCGGCGTCGATGTCCGTGGAGAAGACGACGACGGGGACGCGCCCGTCGTCGTCCAGATTGGCCGAGAGCCCGAGGACCCGGTCCGCGAGGGCCTGGACGCTGCCGTCCCCGTAGTACGGCCTCATGGAACCGGAGTGGTCGAGCACCAGGTAGACCGCCGCGCGCCGGTCCCCCAGCCCGTGCTTCGCCAGCGACACCGCCGCGGACTTGTAGAGGCTGACGAGCGCCGGAGCGGTCTCCTCAATCTTGCGCAGGCTGATCGCCGCCATGGACGTGTCTCCGTTCGCCGGGCTCTCGGGTGCCGCTCCGGGCCGCGCCCGTGCCGTGAGACTACGCGCGGAACCGGGATGCGCAGGGGGCGAATGCCCGGAATCCGGGGCGAGGGTCCGCACACGCGCCACCCGGGTGCGCGGACCGCGAGGCTACGCGCGCGTACCGTCACCGCGGAAGACGCCGCGGCGCCTGCCCATCATCCGGTCGGGGACGGGGGCAGGCGCCGCGTCTGTTCCGTACGCCTTTGTACGGGACGTATGTGAGGGGCCGTCAGCGAACGGCCCGGATGGTGGGCTGCCGGGTCAGACCGTCAGCGCGCGGTCCGTCGGGCGGATCGGGGCGGGCAGTTCGCTCGCGCCCGTGAGGTAGCGGTCCACTCCGCGCGCCGCGGAGCGGCCCTCGGCGATGGCCCAGACGATCAGGGACTGGCCGCGGCCCGCGTCGCCGGCGACATAGACGCCGTCGATGTTGGTGGCGAAGTCCGCGTCGCGGGCGATGTTGCCGCGCTCGTCCAGCGCCAGGCCGAACTGGGACACCAGGCCGTTCTCGACGTCGGTGCCGGTGAAGCCCATGGCGAGGGTGACCAGCTGGGCCGGGATGGCACGCTCGGTGCCCGGCTTCTGGGTGAGCTTGCCGTCGACGAACTCGACCTCGACGAGGTGCAGTGACTGGACGTTGCCCTCGGCGTCGCCCTCGAAGTGGGTGGTGGAGACGGAGTAGACCCGCTCGCCGCCCTCCTCGTGCGCGGACGTCACCTTGTAGAGCATCGGGAACGTCGGCCACGGCTGGCCGGAGCTGCGCTCCTCGCCCGGCCGGGGCATGATCTCCAGCTGGGTCACGGACGCCGCGCCCTGGCGGTGCGCGGTACCGACGCAGTCGGCGCCGGTGTCGCCGCCGCCGATGACGACGACGTGCTTGCCCTCGGCGGTGATCGGCGGGGTCACGAAGTCGCCCTCGACGACCTTGTTGGAGAGCGGCAGGTACTCCATCGCCTGGTGGATGCCGTTCAGTTCGCGGCCCTGCACCGGAAGGTCGCGCGCGGTCGTGGCACCGGCGGCGATGACGACCGCGTCGAACCGCTTGCGCAGGTCCGTCGCCGTGAGGTCGCGGCCGATCTCAATGCCCGTACGGAACTTGGTGCCCTCCGCGCGCATCTGCTCGATACGGCGGTTGACGTGCCGCTTCTCCATCTTGAACTCGGGGATGCCGTAGCGGAGGAGCCCGCCGACGCGGTCGGCGCGCTCGTAGACGACCACGGTGTGGCCGGCCCGCGTCAGCTGCTGGGCGGCGGCGAGGCCCGCCGGCCCGGAGCCGATCACCGCGACGGTCTTGCCGGACAGCCGCTCCGGCGGCTGCGGCTTGACGTCACCCGTGTCCCACGCCTTGTCGATGATCGAGACCTCGACGTTCTTGATGGTGACGGCGGGCTGGCTGATGCCGAGGACGCACGCCGACTCGCACGGGGCGGGGCACAGCCGTCCGGTGAACTCCGGGAAGTTGTTCGTGGCGTGCAGCCGCTCGCTGGCCGCCTGCCAGTTCTCGCGGTAGGCGTAGTCGTTCCACTCCGGGATGAGGTTCCCGAGCGGGCAGCCGTTGTGGCAGAACGGGATGCCGCAGTCCATGCAGCGCCCGGCCTGCTTGCTGATGATCGGCAGCAGGGAGCCGGGAACGTAGACCTCGTTCCAGTCCTTGACGCGCTCGGCGACGGGGCGGGTCTCGGCGACCTCGCGCCCGGTGGTCAGGAAGCCCTTGGGGTCAGCCATGGGTCGCCGCCTCCATCATCTTCTCGGTGGTCTCCCGCTCGGAGAGACCGGCGAGCTCAGCGGCGTCCTTGGCGGCGAGCACGGCCTTGTACGTGGTCGGGATGATCTTGCTGAACCGGTCCGCGGCGGCGGGCCAGTCGGCGAGGAGCTTCTCGGCCACGGTGGAACCCGTCTCCTCGTGGTGGCGGCGCACGACGTCGTGCAGCCACTCCTTGTCGGCGTCGCTCGGGGCCTCGACGGCGTTCGCGTTGCCGGCGTTGACGTTGTCCTCGTCGAGGTCGACGACGTACGCGACACCGCCGGACATGCCGGCCGCGAAGTTGCGTCCCGTCTCGCCGAGGACGACGGCGTGGCCGCCCGTCATGTACTCGCAGCCGTGGTCGCCCACGCCCTCGGAGACCACCAGCGCACCGGAGTTGCGGACGCAGAAGCGCTCGCCGGTGCGGCCGCGCAGGAACAGCTCGCCGCCGGTGGCGCCGTAGGCGATGGTGTTGCCCGCGATGGTCGAGTACTCGGCCAGGTGGTCGGCGCCGCGGTCGGGGCGGACGACGACCCTGCCGCCGGAGAGGCCCTTGCCGACGTAGTCGTTGGCGTCGCCCTCCAGGCGCAGCGTGACACCGCGCGGCAGGAAGGCGCCGAAGGACTGGCCGGCGGAGCCGGTGAAGGTGATGTCGATGGTGTCGTCGGGCAGGCCCGCACCGCCGAACTTCTTGGTCACCTCGTGGCCGAGCATGGTGCCGACGGTCCGGTTGATGTTCCGGATCGCGACCTGGGCGCGGACCGGCTGGGCCTCCTCGGCGGTGGCCGCGGCCAGCGCGTCCGCGGACAGCTTGATCAGCTCGTTGTCCAGGGCCTTCTCCAGGCCGTGGTCCTGCTCGACCAACTGGTGGCGGACGGCGCCATCGGGCAGCTCTGGCACGTGGAACAGCGGTGCCAGGTCGAGGCCCTGGGCCTTCCAGTGGTTCACGGCCCGGGTGGTGTCCAGCAGCTCGGCGTGGCCGACCGCCTCGTCCAGGGTGCGGAAGCCCAGCTCGGCGAGCAGTTCGCGGACCTCCTCGGCGATGAACTCGAAGAAGTTGACGACGAACTCGGCCTTGCCGTTGAAGCGCTCGCGCAGGACCGGGTTCTGCGTGGCGATGCCGACCGGGCAGGTGTCCAGGTGGCAGACGCGCATCATGACGCAGCCGGACACGACGAGCGGAGCGGTCGCGAAACCGAACTCCTCGGCACCGAGGAGCGCGGCGATGACGACGTCACGGCCGGTCTTCAGCTGGCCGTCGGTCTGCACGACGATCCGGTCGCGGAGGCCGTTGAGCAGCAGCGTCTGCTGGGTCTCGGCGAGGCCGAGCTCCCAGGGGCCGCCCGCGTGCTTCAGCGAGGTGAGCGGCGAGGCGCCGGTGCCGCCGTCGTGGCCGGAGATGAGGACCACGTCCGCGTGGGCCTTGGAGACGCCCGCGGCGACCGTGCCGACGCCGACCTCGGACACCAGCTTCACGTGGATGCGGGCGGCCGGGTTGGCGTTCTTGAGGTCGTGGATCAGCTGCGCCAGGTCCTCGATCGAGTAGATGTCGTGGTGCGGCGGCGGGGAGATCAGGCCGACGCCCGGGGTGGAGTGCCGGGTCTTGGCGACCCACGGGTAGACCTTGGGGCCGGGCAGTTGACCGCCCTCGCCGGGCTTTGCGCCCTGGGCCATCTTGATCTGGATGTCGTCCGCGTTGACCAGGTACTCGGAGGTCACGCCGAAGCGGCCGGAGGCGACCTGCTTGATGCTGGAGCGGCGCGCCGGGTCGTACAGGCGGTCCGGGTCCTCGCCGCCCTCACCGGTGTTGGACTTGCCGCCCAGCTGGTTCATGGCGATGGCGAGGGTCTCGTGCGCCTCCTTGGAGATGGAGCCGTACGACATGGCGCCGGTGGAGAAGCGCCTGACGATCTCGCTGACCGGCTCGACCTCGTCGACGGGGATCGACGGGCGGTCGGACTTGAAGCCGAACAGGCCGCGGAGCGTCATCAGGCGCTCGGACTGCTCGTTCACCCGGCCCGTGTACTGCTTGAAGATGTCGTACCGCTTGGTGCGCGTGGCGTGCTGCAGGCGGAAGACGGTCTCCGGGTCGAACAGGTGCGGCTCGCCCTCGCGGCGCCACTGGTACTCGCCGCCGATCTCCAGCGCGCGGTGCGCCGGGGCGATGCCGCTGACCGGGTACGCCTTGGCGTGCCGGGCGGCGACCTCCTCGGCGACGACGTCGAGACCGGCCCCGCCGATCTTCGTGGCGGTGCCGTCGAAGTACTTGGCGACGAAGGCGTCGTCGAGACCGACGGCCTCGAAGACCTGGGCGCCGCGGTAGGAGGCGACGGTCGAGATGCCCATCTTGGACATGACCTTGAGGACGCCCTTGCCGAGGGCCTTGATCAGGTTACGGATCGCCTGCTCGGGCTCCAGGCCCTCGATGAACGTACCGGCGCGCAGCAGGTCCTCCACGGACTCCATGGCCAGGTACGGGTTGACCGCGGCGGCGCCGAAGCCGATGAGCAGCGCGACGTGGTGCACCTCGCGGACGTCGCCGGCCTCGACCAGCAGGCCCACGTGGGTGCGCTGCTTGGTGCGGATGAGGTGGTGGTGGACGGCGGAGGTGAGCAGCAGCGAGGGGATCGGCGCGTGCTCGGCGTCGGAGTGCCGGTCGGACAGCACGATCAGCCGGGCGCCGCCCTCGATGGCGGCGTCGGCCTCGGCGCAGATCTCGGCCAGCCGGGCGGCGAGGGCGTCGCCGCCGCCGGAGACCCGGAAGAGACCGGACAGGGTGACGGCCTTCATACCGGGCATGTCGCCGTCGGCGTTGATGTGGATGAGCTTGGCCAGCTCGTCGTTGTCGATCACCGGGAACGGCAGGGTGACCGAGCGGCAGGACGCCGCGGTCGGCTCCAGCAGGTTGCCCTGCGGGCCGAGCGAGGAGATCAGCGAGGTGACGAGCTCCTCGCGGATGGCGTCCAGCGGCGGGTTGGTGACCTGCGCGAACAGCTGGGTGAAGTAGTCGAAGAGCAGCCGCGGGCGCTCCGAGAGGGCCGCGATCGGAGAGTCGGTGCCCATGGAACCGATCGGCTCGGCTCCGGTGCGGGCCATCGGCGCGAGCAGGACGCGCAGCTCCTCCTCGGTGTAGCCGAAGGTCTGCTGGCGGCGGGTGACCGAGGCGTGGGTGTGGACGATGTGCTCGCGCTCGGGCAGGTCGCCGAGCTCGATGATCCCGGCATCGAGCCACTCCTCGTAGGGGTGCTCGGCGGCCAGTGACGCCTTGATCTCGTCGTCCTCGATGATGCGGTGCTCGGCGGTGTCGACGAGGAACATCCGGCCCGGCTGGAGGCGGCCCTTGCGGACGACCTTGGCGGGGTCGATGTCCAGGACGCCGACCTCGGAGGAGAGCACGACGAGGCCGTCGTCGGTGACCCAGTAGCGGCCGGGGCGGAGGCCGTTGCGGTCGAGGACCGCGCCGACCTGGGTGCCGTCGGTGAAGGTGACGCACGCCGGGCCGTCCCAGGGCTCCATCATCGTGGAGTGGTACTGGTAGAAGGCGCGCCGGGCCGGGTCCATGGAGTCGTGGTTCTCCCACGCCTCGGGGACCATCATCAGCACGCTGTGGGGCAGCGAGCGGCCGCCGAGGTGGAGCAGCTCCAGGACCTCGTCGAAGGAGGCGGAGTCCGAGGCGTCCGGGGTGCAGACCGGGAAGACCCGGTCCAGGTCCCTGTCCCCGAACAGGTCGCTGACCAGCTGCGACTCACGGGCACGCATCCAGTTGCGGTTGCCCTTGACGGTGTTGATCTCACCGTTGTGCGCCACGAAGCGGTACGGGTGGGCGAGCGGCCAGCTCGGGAAGGTGTTCGTGGAGAAGCGCGAGTGGACCAGGGCCACGGCGGTTGCGAGACGGCGGTCCGAGAGGTCCGGGAAGAAGGGCTCCAGCTGGCCGGTGGTCAGCATGCCCTTGTAGACGATGGTGCGGGCGGAGAGCGACGGGAAGTACACGCCGGCCTCGCGCTCGGCGCGCTTGCGCAGCACGAACGCCTTGCGGTCGAGGGCGATCCCGCTGATCTCGCCTCCCCCGGGGCCTTCGGCCTGGGAGGTACCACCACTCACGAAGAGCTGGCGGAAGACGGGCATCGTCGAACGGGCGGTGGCGCCGAGCAGCTCGGGGGCGACGGGGACGTCGCGCCAGCCGAGGACATCGAGCCCCTCCTCGGCGGCGATCGTCTCGATCCGTGAGACGGCCTCGTCCTCGGTGCCCTGGGGGACGAAAGCGATGCCGACGGCGTACGAACCGGCCTCGGGGAGCTCGAAGCCGGCGACCTCGCGCAGAAAGGCGTCGGGGACCTGGAGCAGGATGCCGGCCCCGTCGCCGGAGTCGGGCTCGGAGCCGGTGGCGCCGCGGTGCTCGAGGTTGCGCAGAACGGTCAACGCCTGCTCGACCAGCTCATGGCTGGCAACACCGGTGAGGGTGGCCACGAACCCGACACCGCAGGCGTCGTGTTCGTTACGGGGGTCGTACATCCCCTGCGGAGCGGGGCGACCGTCCATGGGCGACCAGGCGTCGGAACGCATCGGCTCTCCCGTCGTCGTCGTGGCATGTGGCGGTGCCGAGGGACGACGTTGGCCCTCCGCTGAAATTTCGTGCAGGTTACATGATGGAGTGGTTCTCGGGAAGCGGATAGCCCATTCCAACATGCGGACACCGCGCTATGGGGATCTGATGGCGGCGCAGGTGGGGGCGGGTGCGGACAAGATCGGCTTGGGATCGGCGTCCACGGACCCGGGATGCTGAGCAGGCTTCGTTGCCCACAGCGCTTGTGGCTCATGCCCCGCGGTTAAGGATTCGAAACCGCCGGGTAACGGCTCATGATGTGAGGCCAAGACCAAGTGTCGCACTTCACGGGCCGATAGGGCAGCAGGACATAGGTCACAGCCTCCGGAGGCCCCCTCCGTAGGCCGTGACGACGCCGCTTTCGGAACACGCCCTACACCGCGGCGCCGACCAGGTTCCCGATCCCGTACGTCACCGCCGCCGCGGCACCGCCCAGGGCCAGCTGCCGCAGCCCGCTGAACCACCAGCCGCGGGCGGTCACCCTGGACACCAGCGCGCCGCAGGCGAACAGCCCCAGGAGCGCCAGCAGCACCGCCGGCCACAGCGAGGCGGCCCCCAGCAGGTACGGCAGGACCGGGAGCAGCGCGCCCAGGGCGAACGATGCGAACGACGAGACGGCGGCGACCGCCGGCGAGGGCAGCTCGTCCGGGTCGATGCCCAGTTCCTCGCGGGCGTGGATCTCCAGCGCCTGCTCCGGGTCCCTGGACAGCTGGATGGCCACCTCGCGGGCCAGCCGGGGCTCGACACCGCGGGCCACGTACAGCGCGGCCAGCTCCTCCATCTCGTCGACCGGGTGCTTGCGCAGCTCACGGCGCTCGACGTCCAGTTCCGCCTGGACGAGCTCGCGCTGCGAGGCGACCGAGGTGTACTCACCGGCGGCCATCGAGAAGGCGCCGGCCGCGAGACCGGCGAAGCCCGTGATCACGATGGTCTGCGGGGAGGCGGAGCCCCCGGCGACCCCGGTCATCAGGGCGAGGTTGGACACGAGCCCGTCCATCGCGCCGAACACCGCGGGACGCAGCCAGCCGCCGCTGACGTCGCGGTGCGTGTGATTGTCGCGGTGCGCCTCGTGAAGCGTCGCCTCGGTCTCGATGATGGACACAGCTCTCCCCTCGAACCCGAACGGTCCGCGTCCGCGTCCCGCCCCTTTTCCCGCTCTCGAAAGTACGCGCGATGTAAGGGGCGCGCCAGCAAGGCAGGCTTTACTTACCTGGCGCGCGGTGCACTCCCTCCTTGGGCCGGACGCGTGAACCGATGTCCCCCGCGCCCCCACCCGGCGCCCCGCGGGGGACAGATCGGGGAACAGGCCCGAGGGGGTGCGAAGGAGTGGCGCGGTGGACTGGATTGCATGCGATCGGGCCCGCGGCGCACTTCTGGGGCTGGCGGTGGGCGACGCCCTCGGCGCACCGGCGGAGAACATGCGGCCGTCCGAGATCCGCCGCCGCTGGGGCCGCATCGAGGGCTTCGTGACCGACAGCCCCGCCGGCACGGACGACACGGAGTACGCGATCTTCTCCGGGCTGCTGCTCGCCCGGCACGGATCGGCGCTGACGGTGGCCCACGTCGAGAAGGCGTGGCACCACTGGATCGCGGACCTGGACGAGGGGCCGTTCCGCGGCGCCGGCTTCAGCGAGCGCGGCACACTGGAGAACCTGCGTCGGGGGCTGGCGGCTCCGATCACCGCGCAGCACCGGCACGCCTGGAGCGACGGGCTCGCGATGCGGGCGGCACCGTTCGGCGTGTTCGCCGCGGGCCGGCCCGACGAGGCCGCGCGGCTGGTGGCCGTCGACGGCTCCGTGAGCCACGACGGCGAGGGCATCTACGGCGGGCAGGCGGTGGCGGCGGGGGTGGCCGCGGCGATGGCCGGGGCCGGCCCGGCGGGAGTGATCGGGGCGGCCCTGTCCGTCGTCCCCCTCGACTCCTGGACCTCGCGCTCCATGCGCCGGGCGGTCGTCGCGGCGGAACGCGCCGGGACGGACCCGCTCGGCCGGGAACGGACGGTCCGCTCCGCCGTCGTCGTCGGCGGCTACCCGTGGACCGACCTGGCTCCCGAGGCCGTCGGCCTCGCCTTCGGGGCCTTCGCGGCGGCCCGCGGCGACTTCCGCACGTCGGTGCTGACCGCGGTGAACATGGGCCGCGACGCCGACACCACCGCGGCGGTCGCGGGGGCGCTGGCCGGCGCGATGTCGGGCGCCTCCGCCATCCCGTCGGACTGGGCCGCCGCGATCGGCCCCGTCCGCGGCAGCTGCCTCCCCTCGATGCGTGGCCACCACGTCCTGGACATCGCGGATCTGCTCACTCCGTACGACGACTCCGAGGCCCTGTCATGACCCCCCGCCCCCTCGACCCGGCGCCCCCGGACCACTCCGCCCCGGGCAGCCCCGACGCCCCTCCGGACCTGACGTCGGACAGGTCGGGCACATCCGGCGAGGACCACGGCGAGGAAGCGCCGGATCCGTGCCCCGAGCCGGTCCCGGCCACCGGGAGGGACGTGCTGGGGCACGGCCGGCACGGCGGGGGCGAGGAGGGCGAGGGGCGGCACGGCGAAGGCGGCCGTCGGGCGCAGGACCGGCACGACGACGACGGTCACGACAAGAGACGACACGGCAAGGGGGAGGCGGATGGGCACGGCGAGGCGCCCGAGGCACCGGCGGGCAGCGGTCCGGCGGACGGCGACGCGGCGCCGCACGGCCCCCGCCCGGTCCCCGGCCCCTCGGCCGGTGCCCTGGGTGCGGACCGCACCGCACGGCAGCGCCCCGGGAAACCGGAGCACGCGCGCCCGGCAGGGCGGCCGGGGCACGGGACGGACCCGCTGCGGCGGCACTCGGCGCCGGACGTCCGGGCGCGCGGCGCGGCCGCCGGGCGGGCTCGGCCGCAGGACGCCCGCGGTGCCGGGACCGGTGCCGGCGGTCCCGTGTCCGGGTGGGGCTACTCCTCCTGGCCGCACCGGGCAGCGGTCCGCCCCGGCGAGGCCACCGGCTCCCGGGGGCGCACCGCTCCCCCGGCCGACGACGCGTACCGCGCACGGATCGAGGGGCTGCTGCTGGGCCTCGCCGCCGGTGACGCCGCCGGGTGGCCCGCCGCTCGGCACCGGGCCGCGCGGATGCCGGAGTGGACCCGGCGGCTCACCCGTGAGCTGGACACGTTCGCCGAGCAGAACGCCACGACCACGCTCCCGGTCCCCATCGCTCTGAACCAGCCACCGGAACCACTGCGCCTCGGCCCGTCCGACGACGCCGAGTGGGCCGCCTTCACCGCTGAGACCGTCCTCGCCTCCGCCGGTGAGCGGTTCGACGGACTCGACCCCCGCCGCCGTGTGCGCGCGGCCGTCGACGTCGCCTGGAACTCCCTGGCCGGGAAGATCGCCGCGGCCGAGGCCCGCGCCCCCGAGGTCGAGGCGGCCGTACCGCCCCTCCGTGCCCGGATCTCCGTGCGCGCGGGACTCGGCAATCTCGCGACCGGGCTGCGCCCGCCCGCCACGGGCCACGACAACCCGCACTACTTCGACGACGCCGCCTGCGTCCGGGCCGCCGTGCTCGCCGTCGTCCACCCCGGTGATCCGCGGAACGCCGCCGACCTCGCCGAGTTCGACGCCCGCTACACCCAGGACGGCGACGGGGTGCACGGCGCCCGCGCCATGGCGGCCGCCGTCGCCGCGGCGCTCGGTGGCGCACGGGTGGACGCGGCCGTCGGCGCCGCCCTCGCCGAACTCCCCGCGGCCACAGAGATCGGCCGCAACGCCCGGCACGCCCTCGCGCTCGCCCGCGACGCCGAGGACGCCTTCTCCCTCGTGCCCCTGCTGGAACACCAGATCGTCGACCACGTCTACAGCTACGGCATCGCCGCCGCCGAGACCGTGCCCGTCGCCCTCGCCATGGTGACGGCGGCGCGCGGCGGGCTGGGCGGGGCCCTGCCGGCCGCCGCGTGCCTGTCGCGCGTGGCCGACTCGGCGCCCGCCCTCGCCGGTGCGCTGTCCGGGGCCCTCTGCGGTGGCACGGCCGTGCCCGCGGCGTGGCGGGACGCCTGCCGCACCCTGGCCGGCTGCGCCCTCCCCCGTCTCGCCGGTACGGATCTCGTCGAACTCGCGGGACGGCTCGCCCGCGGGGTCCGCCCGCCGAACGGTCCCCCGGCCGCGCCGCGCACCCCGCCGTCCACCGAGCCGCCGGGCGCGACGCGCCTCCCGTCCTCGGCCGCCCCCCGGCACGGCGCCGGCCGGACCACGGGCCCGTAACTCGCCTGTCCCGTGCGCGAATCCCCGACGCGGCCTGCCCCACCCGCACCCACCCCGGGTGGACAATTCCGGCATGACACTCTCAGCGCACCCGGTCGCCGCGCTCGACGACCGCATCACGGGCTCCCTCGTCGGCGCGGCGGTGGGCGACGCGCTCGGCGGGCCGGTCGAGGGCTACACGCCGGAGCAGATCGTGGAACGCCACGGCGGCCGCGTCCAGGGCGTCGTCGGCCCCTGGCACGGCGACGACTGGCGCACCGCCCGCCCCATCGCGCCGTACCACAAGGGCGACGGGCACGTCACCGACGACACCCTGATGACGCACGCCCTGGTCCGCGTCTACGCCACCGTCCGGGACCACCTGGACGCGTACGCCGTCGCCGACCACCTCGTACCGGACCTCGTCTCCACCCCCCGCTGGATCCCCGAGCTGGAGGCCGAGGCCCTGCCCCTGCAGCGGGTGTTCCTCGCCGAGAAGTGGCTCGCGGCGCGGCTGCACTACGGCCATGTCGACCCCCGCGAGGCCGGGACCGGGAACATCGTCAACTGCGGTGCGGCCATGTACATGGCCCCCGTCGGCCTGGTCAACGCCGCCGACCCGGCCGCCGCGTACGCGGAGGCCCTGGACGTGGCGGGCGCCCACCAGTCCTCCTACGGGCGCGAGGCCGCGGGCGTCCTCGCCGCCGCGGTCGCCGCGGCCTGCACACCCGGCGCCGGCCCGGAGACCGTCGTCGAGGCCTCCCTGTCCCTCGCCAAGGACGGCACCCACTCCGCGATCGAGGCGGTGGCCGAAGTCGCCTGCCGGTACAGCGACTTCGAGCCCGCGCTCCGTCCGCTCCGCGAGGCGGTCGCCCCCTTCGACACCGTCGGGCCCGACTACCGCGCCCCGTCCCTCGCCGCCCGCCGCCCCTCCCGGCTGCACTCCGTCGAGGAACTCCCCATCGCGCTGGGCATGCTGCTCATCGGCGACGGCGACTACCGCAGGACCGTGCTGGGCTGCGTCAACTACGGCCGGGACTGCGACTCGATCGCCACGATGTCCGGCGCGATCGCGGGCGCGCTGTACGGCGGGGAACCGGTCCCGGCCGAATGGGTCAAGACCGTCTCCGAGGCCAGCCGTCTCGATCTGCACGCCCCCGCCCGCACGCTCACGGAGGTCGCCCATGAGATCTTCGCCCGCGACACCCGGCGCCGCCGGGCGCACGAGGCCGCCTTCGCCGAACTGACGGACGCCCGGTGAACCTCCGGCTCACCTGGGTCCAGCCCGAGGACCTGGTAGGCCACGAGCTCCGCCAGGCCGCCGAGGACGGCCGCGACGCCTCTGCGGCCGCGCTGCGCTGGCGTACCGCCGGCGGCGCCCCGGCCCCCCCGGCCGCGGGCGCCTCGCCCCGGCCCGCCGACCCCCGGCTCCGGACGCTGGCGATGCGGCTGCTGGACGAACTGGACGCGCTCCCCGCTCCGTTCGCCGACCGCGAGCCGACGAGCCTGCCGGCCATCCGGGCCGCGTGCCCCGACTGGCCCACCTCCCGTTCGCGGGAGGAGACGGGGGTCGGCCGACCACGCGGCGCGCCCGGGAACGGGCCGGGCGGGCCGTTGGAACACCGGCTGCACGCCGCCTGGCTCGGCCGGGCGGCCGGCTGCCTGCTCGGCAAGCCCGTGGAGAAGCTCCCCCTGCACGCCATCCGCGCACTCGCCCGAGCGACCGGCAACTGGCCGCTGTCGACCTGGTTCACCGCCGAGGGCGTGCCTCCCCGGCTGCTGGCCGCCCACCCCTGGAACCGCCGCTCCGCCCCCACCTCGCTCGCCGAGAACATCGACGGCATGCCCGAGGACGACGACCTCGACTACCCGCTGCTGAACCTGCTCCTCCTCCAGCGGTACGGACAGGACTTCGACACCTCCGACGTGGCCCGGCTCTGGCTGGACGAACTCCCCGCAGGCCGTACCTTCACCGCCGAGCGGGTCGCGTACCGCAATCTCCTCCACGGCGTGGAACCGCCGGAGACCGCGACCCGGCACAACCCCTTCCGGGAGTGGATCGGCGCCGCGATCCGCGCCGACGTCCACGGCTGGACCCACCCGGGCGACCCGGCCGCCGCGGCCGAACAGGCCCACCGGGACGCGGTGCTCACCCACACCGCGAACGGCGTGTACGGAGCCATGTTCGTCGCGGCCGCGCTCGCCGTCGCGGCCGGCGGGGGCACCGACGTGCACGCGTGCCTGCGCGAGGGGCTCCGTGTCGTCCCGCCCGGTTCGCGGCTCGCGCGGGCCGTGCGGCACGCGATCGCCACCGCCGCCGCGCACGGCGACTTCGACACCGTCGTGGACCGGCTGCACGCCGCACACGGCGCCTACCACTGGGTGCACGTCGTGCCCAACGCCGCTCTGCTCGCCGCCGCGCTCACCCATGCGGACGGCGACTTCACCGGTTCCGTCTGCCGTGCGGTGTCGGGGGGCTGGGACACGGACTCCAACGGCGCCACGGCGGGTTCGCTGGCCGGGCTGCTCGCCGGGCGCCCCGAGCGGCTGCCCGAGCGCTGGACCACCCCGCTCAAGAACCGCCTCGCCACCACCGTCGGAGGGTTCGACGGCATCGGCTTCGACTCGCTCGCCCGCCTCACGTGCGACCGCATCACTCTCCGGGAGGACCGGCACCCATGACCGGCATCGTCGTGCTCGGCAGTACCAACATGGACCTCGTCGTCTACGTCCCGAAGGCTCCGCTGCGCGGGGAGACCGTGACGGGCCGGGAGTTCCGCACCGTTCCCGGCGGCAAGGGCGCCAACCAGGCCGTCGCCGCCGCCCGGGCCGGCGGCGACGTGGCGATGATCGGCGCCGTCGGCACGGACGACTTCGGCGCCGTGCTGCGGGAGACGCTCGAACACTCCGCGGTCGACACCGATCTGCTGCGCACCGCGGAAGGGCCGTCCGGAACCGCGCACATCGTGGTGGACGACGAGGGCGGCAACGCGATCGTCGTCATCCCCGGCGCCAACGGGACCGTGGACCACCTCACACCCGGCGACGAGACCCTCATCGGCGCCGCGGACGCGCTGCTGCTCCAGCTCGAACTGCCTCTGGCCGGAGTGATCGCGGGCGCCGAGGCCGCCCACCGGCACGGGGTGAGGACCGTCCTCACCCCCGCCCCGGCCCGGCCCCTGCCGCCCGAGCTGCTCGGCGTCACCGACCTGCTGGTGCCCAACGAGCACGAGGCCGCCCTGCTCACCGGAACCGCCGATCCCCGAGCGGCGGCGGAGGCGCTGCTCCGGGAGGTGCCGGAGGTGGTGATCACCCTCGGCTCGGCAGGCAGCCTCCATGCCGCCCGGGACGCCGGGATCGTCACCGTCCCGGCGCCCCGGGTGCGTGCCGTCGACACGACGGCCGCCGGGGACACCTTCGTCGGCGCCCTCACCGTGGCCCTGGTCGAGGGCCGGCCGATGGCCGAGGCGATGGCCTGGGCGTCCACCGCGGCCGCGCTGTCCGTCCGGCGCCCCGGCGCCTCGACGTCCATGCCGTACCGCTCCGAGATCGACGCCGGGCGGCTGGAGGGCGCCACGGGCGGCTGAGCCGGCGCGCTCCGCCCGGCCCGCACGCACCACACGCGCACGCGTCCCGACGGGCCGTACCCCACGCCCGTCGCCGCCTCACGCACACCCGCAGGAGAGACTCTCAGGGAGCCCCCATGCACGACCCCGACGCCGACGGTGTCGCCGCCCGCCAGTCCCCCCAGGCCGGGGCGCCCGCCACGGGCGGGCCGCTCGCCGGGCTGCGCGTCCTCGATCTCGCCACCCTCTTCGCCGGGCCGCTCGCCGCGACGATGCTCGGCGACTTCGGCGCCGACGTGATCAAGGTCGAGCACCCCCGCAGACCCGACCCGTCACGGGGCCACGGTCCCGGCAAGGACGGCATCGGGCTCTGGTGGAAGCTACTCGGCCGCAACAAGCGGACCATCACGCTCGACCTGTCCACGCCCGGCGGGCGCGAGACCTTCCTGAGGCTCGCCTCCACGGCGGACGTCGTCATCGAGAACTTCCGCCCCGGCACGCTGGAACGGTGGCGGCTGGGCTGGGAGGAGCTGAGCGCCGCCAATCCGCGGCTGGTGCTGGCCAGGGTCACGGGCTTCGGCCAGTTCGGCCCGTACTGCCACCGGCCCGGTTTCGGCACCCTCGCCGAGGCCATGAGCGGGTTCGCCGCGATCACCGGCGAGCCGGACGGGCCGCCCACGCTGCCGCCGTTCGGTCTCGCCGACTCCATCGCGGCCCTCGCCACCTCCTACGCCGTCATGACCGCGCTCACCGCGCGAGCCTCCACCGCCCGCGGCCAGGTCGTCGACATGGCCATCATCGAACCCATCCTCACCGTGCTCGGGCCGCAGCCCATCTGGTACGACCAGCTCGGCTACGTCCAGCCACGCACCGGCAACCGGTCACGCAACAACGCCCCGCGCAACACCTACCGGGCTGCCGACGGCTCCTGGCTCGCGGTCTCCACCTCCGCGCAGTCCGTGGCCGAACGCGTGATGCGGCTCGTCGGCCGCCCGGAGCTGGTCTCCGAGCCGTGGTTCTCCTCGGGCAGCGGACGGGCCGAGCACGCCGATGTGCTCGACGAGGCCGTGGGCGCCTGGATCGCCCGGCACACCCGGGACGAGGTCATCGCCGCCTTCGACAAGGCCGAGGCCGCGGTCGCCCCCGTCTACGACGTACGGGAGGTCATGGACGACCCCCAGTACCGGGCGCTGGACAGCGTCACCGAGGTGCCCGATCCGGAACTCGGCCCGATCCGTATGCAGAACATCCTCTTCCGCCTCTCCGAGACCCCCGGCGGCATCCGCTGGGCCGGCCGGCCGCACGGCGCGGACACCGACACCGTCCTGGGCGAGCTCGGGCTCACCCCCGGCCGGATCGCAGCCCTGCGCAACGAAGGCGCGCTATGACCCCGCTGACCTGGCTGTACGTGCCCGGGGACCGCCCCGAGGTGGTGCAGAAGGCGCTCTCCACAGGCGCCGACATCGTGATCGTCGACCTCGAGGACGCGGTCGCGCCGCACCGCAAGGCCTACGCGCTCGCGGCCACCGTCGAGCTGCTCTCCTCCCCCCAGCCCGTGCCGGTCCACGTCCGCATCCACGCGGAACGCGACATCGCGCCGCTGGCCCCCCTGCCGGGACTGGCGGCTCTGCGCATCCCCAAGGTGACGCACGCCACCGACATCCGGGTCCCGGCGAAGCTGGCCCCGGGGAAAGCGCTCTACGCGCTGCTGGAGTCGGCCGGCGGCGTGGAGCACGCCTACGCCATCGCCACCGCGGACCCCGCGGTGCGCGGTATCGCGCTCGGCGAGGCGGATCTCCGGGCGGACCTGGGCGTGCGGAACGACACCGGACTGGACTGGCCGCGCAGCCGCGTCGTCGTCGCCTCCCGCGCGGCGGGGCTGCCGCCGCCGACGCAGTCGGTGTTCCCCGACATCCGCGACCTGGACGGGCTGGCGGCCTCCTGCGCCCACGGCCGTTCCCTGGGCTTCCTCGGCCGTGCCGCGATCCACCCCCGGCAGCTCCCGGTGATCGAGCGCGCCTATCTGCCCGGCCCCGAGGAGGTCGAGGCGGCGGAGGAGATCGTCAAGGCGGCGACAACGGACGCGGGCGCCCTGGCCCTCCCCGACGGCCGCTTCGTGGACGCGGCGGTCGTCGCCGCCGCCCACCGCACCCTCTCGCTCGCCGGCCGCGACGGCGCATGACGCGGACCGCGGCAGGGCGGTGGGCGGACGGCAGTCCGGCAGTCGGGCAGTCCGGCAGTCCGGCAGTCGGGCAGTCGGGCAGTCCGCACCCGTTGCCCGGCCGCTGACGGCGCGAACCCACCGACCCGCACTCGGGCAGCGCGGAGAAACGGACCAGGCACGTGGACGGGCGCAGGTCCCGCCGACGACCACGCAGGGCGGCGGATGCGTCCCGCGTCCCGTACGCGGGCGGCCCGGCCCGCAGGGCCCGGGCGGCGCACGCTCGTCCAGGCGGCCGGGCGACGGCCCCGCAGACGCATCAGGGCCGCCCGGCCGTGACGGCCGGGCGGCCCCGGGGAACGCCTTGCGCGGAGCCTCGGCTCCCGGTCAGCCTCTGTTCGCGGACCCGGAGTCCGCCGGGTCGCCCTCGGCGCCCTTGTCCAGGGAAGGGGCGCTGGAGGGCGACGACTCGCCGGGGGCGGGGTCCGCGTCCGCCGCCCTGCCCTGCCGCACCGCCTCGGGCTCGACGACCTCCTCGCGGCCCGGGCGGAGCCGGGCGGAGAGCACGATGTACACCACGGCCAGGACGAAGACCAGGAGCGCGGTCCAGACGTTCAGCCGGAGGCCGAGGATGTGGTGCGCCTCGTCGACGCGCATGTACTCGATCCACGCCCGGCCGGCGCAGTACGCGGCGACGTACAGCGCGAAGGCCCGCCCGTGGCCGAGCCTGAAGCGGCGGTCGGCCCAGATGACCAGCAGTGCCACGCCGACGCACCACAGCGACTCGTAGAGGAACGTGGGGTGGTAGAGGCCGGCCTCCCGGTTCACGCCCTCGCTGATCTCGAGCGCCCACGGGAGATCGGTCGGCTTCCCGTACAGCTCCTGGTTGAACCAGTTGCCCCAGCGGCCGATCGCCTGGGCGAACGCGATGCCCGGTGCGATGGCGTCGGCGTACGCGGGCAGCGGGATGCCCCGGCGGCGGCAGCCGATCCACGCGCCGACCGCGCCGAACGCGATGGCGCCCCAGATGCCGAGGCCGCCCTCCCAGATCTTGAACGCGTCGACCCAGTTCTCACCTTCGCCGAAGTACAGCTGGTAGTCGGTGATCACGTGGTACAGACGGCCGCCGACGAGGCCGAAGGGGACGGCCCACACGGCGATGTCGGCCACCGTGCCGGCTTTGCCGCCGCGGGCGATCCAGCGCTTGTTGCCGTACCAGACGGCCACGAAGACACCGATGATGATGCAGAAGGCATAGCCGCGCAGCGGAAGCGGTCCGAGGTGGACGACACCCGTGGACGGGCTGGGAATGTAGGCAAGGTCCATGGCAGGTCCGACGCTACCTTGCCGGGCCCCGGGCACGGCAAGCGACCGCGCAACGTCTGCGTAACGAGCTCCGTGGCCGGCACGCCACCGCCCTCCGGCCTCCGCCCCGTGCCCGTGCGGTACGCCCACGGGGACGCGCGGAGGAGCGGACGCACGAGCACGCGGACACGCGGCCCGGCGAGACCGAGCACGCGGACACACGACCCGGCGGACGTGTCGGTGGGCGTCCCCCGGCCGTGCCGCGGAACGCCCACCGGGAGCGCCGCCCGTCAGGAGGCCGCGGGGCTCGGCTGCGCGGAGCCCGGTTTCTTGCCCTTGTTGGCCTCGGTGACCCACTTGCGCAGGTTCTCGGGGCTGATCTGCTCGTTTCCCTTCTGCGGGAACACGGACTCGCCGTTGAGCAGCACCGTCGGAGTGCCCCGGAAGTTCTTCTCCTGGAACGCCTGACCGGACTTGTCCACCCAGCCGTCGTGCCTGCCGGACTTCACGCACTCGATGAACGAGGGGGTGACGAGACCCGGCACCTTGCCCGCCAGCTCGATCAGCCGCTCGTTGTCCCCGAAGGCGTCCTCGGTCTCCGGCGGCTGGTTCCGGTACAGCACGTCGTGGTACTCCACGAACTTCCCGGCGTCCTGGGCGCAGGCGGCGGCGTTCGCCGAGCGGTGCGATCCGTCGCCTCCCATGCTTCCGTCGATGATCGTCGCGAGGTGGTACTCGACCCTGAGCTGCCCCGAGGCGGTCAGGTCGTGGATGGTGTCCCTCATCACGTTCTCGAACTGGGCGCAGGCCGGGCAGCGGAAGTCCTCCCAGACCGTGAGCGTGGACGGCGCGTCGTCGGCGCCCGCCGGGAGGGCGAGGGCGTCCTCGCCCTGGGCGCCGCTCGGGGCGACCACCGGGCCGTCGGCGGCCGAGCCCTCGTCCTTGCCCCCGCCACCCGCCGCGATCACGCCGACGACCGCGGCCAGGCCCAGGACGCCGACCACGGCGGCGGACACGATCAACAGGCGCCGTCGCTTCTCGCGGGCCTTCTGCAGCTCGCGATCGCGCATGAGCCGCTCGCGCGCGGCCCGCCTTCCGTCTTGGTTGTTCTCGCTCACGCCCACAGCAACGAACCGGGGAGGCGCCCATGCGCCTCCCCGGTCCCATGTCCACCCGTACGGGTGAGCCGGTCCGATCAGATCACTCGTCGCGTGACCGGCCGACCCCCTGCCGTCATCGCTTGCGGACGCCCTCCGCGAGCTCGGCCGCCAGCGCCCGCACAGCGGCGATCCCGGCCGCCTGGTCCTCGGCGTCGAGCAGTCGCTTGACGAAAGCCGAACCGACGATCACCCCGTCGGCGAAGCCCGCGACCTCGGCGGCCTGCTCGGCGTTGGAGACGCCCAGCCCGACGCACACGGGCATGTCGGTGGTGGCGCGGGTGCGACCCACCAGGTCCTGGGCCTGGGCGCCGACGGACTCGCGGGTGCCGGTGACGCCCATCAGCGAGGCCGCGTAGACGAAGCCCGAGCCCGCGGCCGTGATCTCGGCGAGCCGTTCGTCCCTGCTGCTGGGCGCGACGACGAACACCGTGGCGAGCCCGTGCTTCTCGGCGTGCTCGCGCCACACCGCGGACTCCTGGACCGGCAGGTCCGGCAGGATGCAGCCCGCCCCGCCCGCCTCGGCGAGCTCGGCGGTGAAGCGCTCGACGCCGTACCGGTCGATGGGGTTCCAGTACGTCATCACGAGCACCGGCTTGCCCGTGGCCGTGTGGGCCTCGCGGACCGTGCGCATCACGTCCGCGATCCTGACTCCGCCGCGCAGGGCGATGTCGTCGGCGGTCTGGATGACCGGTCCGTCGAGCACCGGGTCGCTGTGCGGCAGGCCCACCTCCACGACGTCGGCGCCGCCGTCGAAGGCGGCCTTGATCGCCTCGATGCCGCCGTCCACCGTGGGGAAGCCGGCCGGGAGGTAGGCGACGAGGGCGGCCCGGTCCTCGGACCTCGCACGCGCCAGGGTGTCGCTCAGCAGTCGGATGTTCCCGGTCACTTGGCGTCCCCCTCGATCTCCGCGACCTCGCCGGTGGCATCGGCCTCGACCACGGCGTCCGTGCCGGCGCCGCCGTCCGCGTCGTACAGCCCGAAGTAGCGGGCGGCGGTGTCCATGTCCTTGTCGCCCCGGCCGGACAGATTGACCAGGATCAGTCCGTCCTCGCCGAGTTCCCTGCCGAGTTCGAGGGCGCCGGCCAGGGCGTGCGCGGACTCGATGGCCGGGATGACGCCCTCCGTCCGGGAGAGCAGCCGCAGCGCCCGCATGGCGGCGTCGTCGGTCACGGCCCGGTACTCGCCGCGTCCGGTGTCCTTGAGGTACGAGTGCTCCGGGCCGATGCCCGGGTAGTCCAGACCGGCCGAGATCGAGTACGGCTCGGTGATCTGGCCCTCGTCGTCCTGGAGGACGTAGCTGCGGGAACCGTGCAGGATGCCGGGCTCGCCCGCGGTCAGGGTGGCCGCGTGCTCGCCGGTCTCGACCCCGTGGCCCGCGGGCTCGCAGCCCACCAGGCGCACCCCCTCGTCCGGGATGAAGGCGTGGAACAGGCCGATGGCGTTGGAGCCGCCGCCGACACAGGCCACGGCGGCGTCCGGGAGCCGGCCGGCGCGCTCCAGGATCTGGCGCCGGGCCTCGACGCCGATCACCCGGTGGAAGTCGCGGACCATCGCCGGGAACGGGTGCGGGCCCGCGACAGTGCCGAACAGGTAGTGCGTGTGGTCGACGTTGGCGACCCAGTCGCGGAACGCCTCGTTGATGGCGTCCTTCAGGGTGCGGCTGCCGGACCTCACCGGCACGACCTCGGCGCCGAGCATGCGCATGCGGGCGACGTTCAGCGCTTGGCGCTCGGTGTCGATCTCGCCCATGTAGATCGTGCAGTCGAGGCCGAAGAGCGCGCACGCGGTGGCGGTGGCCACCCCGTGCTGGCCGGCGCCGGTCTCGGCGATGACACGGGTCTTGCCCATGCGCCGGGTGAGGAGCGCCTGCCCCAGCACATTGTTGATCTTGTGCGAACCGGTGTGGTTGAGGTCCTCGCGCTTGAGGAAGACCCGCGCGCCGCCCGCGTGCTCGGCGAAGCGGGGCACCTCGGTCAGGGCGCTGGGCCGGCCCGTGTAGTGGACGAGCAGGTCGTCGAGTTCGGCGGCGAAGGCCGGGTCGGACTTGGCCTTGTCGTATTCGACTGCCACCTCGTCGACCGCGGCGACGAGGGCCTCGGGAATGAACTTGCCGCCGAAGTCGCCGAAGTAGCCGGCGGCGTTCGGCACCCGGCCCTCGGGGTCGGGAACGAAGTATTGACTGGGCATGCCAGAACTCCTCGTGTGCGTGTGAGCCGAAGAGAAATGAGTGATGACGTGTGGTGCCGAGCGTGTCGCTCAGCGGCGCCATCGCATGCCGTTGACCTGGCCGGGCTCGTCCCCGATGACGTACCTGACCCGTCGTCCGTGCACCCGCCGGGCCGGCGCGCGGCAGCCGCGCGGACGGCAGCCGCGCGCCAGCGGGGCGTGCGGTACGCAGGCGCCCGCGGCCGCCCGGCCCGGCCGGGGAAGGCCCGGCCCGGTGGCGGTGTTTGCGCGGCGGACGACGGCGGTCACGGGGCGGGTCAGTCCCTCCCCTGCCGCAGGGCCGGGTGGGCACCCGCGGCGACCAGGTCGGCCACGGCGGCCTTCGGGTCCCGACCGGTGACCAGCGACTCCCCGACCAGCACCGCGTCGGCGCCGGCATTGGCGTACGCGATCAGGTCGTGGGGGCCGCGGATGCCTGACTCGGCGACCTTGACGATCCCCGCGGGCACCTCGGGGACGACCCGCTCGAACGTGGAACGGTCGACCTTGAGGGTCCTGAGGTCGCGCGCGTTGACACCGATGATCTTGGCTCCGGCGTCCACGGCCCGCTCGACCTCGTCCTCGTCGTGGACCTCGACGAGCGGTGTGAGCCCGATCGACTCGGCGCGCTCGATCAGGGAGACGAGGGCCTCCTGGTCGAGGGCGGCGACGATCAGCAGGGCCAGGTCGGCGCCGTACGCACGGGCCTCCCACAGCTGGTAGGACGTGACGATGAAGTCCTTGCGGAGGACGGGGACGTCCACCCGGGCGCGCACGGCTTCCAGGTCCTCGAGCGAGCCGCCGAAGCGGCGCTGCTCGGTGAGGACGGAGATGACGGCCGCGCCGCCCGCCTCGTAGTCGGCGGCCAGGCCGGCGGGGTCGGCGATCGCGGCGAGCGCGCCCTTGGAGGGGCTGGAGCGCTTCACCTCGCAGATGACCTTCACGGCGTCCCCGCGCAGCGCGGCGACGCCGTCCTTGGCCTGGGGCGCCTTGGCGGCACGCTCCTTGAGCTCGTCGAGGCTGACCCGCGCCTGCCGCTCTGCGAGGTCGGCGCGCACGCCTTCGATGATCTCGTCGAGCACACTCACGCGAGCGGCCCCCTTCCGGGAAGTTGATGATGGATCACTGTCGGCAATCCCGATGGTATCCGGATGCGGGCGATGGCTCCGCATCCGGTTGACGCCCCGTCCCACTACCTGGGATTTCTTCCTGGATCAGGGGGTGAGCCCCGAGCCGAACGGCAGGTTCCGGACAACCGTGAAGACGGCCAGGAGCGCGCCGAGACCCCACCACCACACGGGTTCCAGAGTGATTCGTACCGGTTTCGCACTGGCCGCGCGGACGAGCCACACGGCCCAGAACACGGCGAATACCAGGTATCCGGCGACGGCGAGGGCGTTGGCGCCGAAGGCCGTGCCCAGGTCGCCGTGGACGAAGGCATGGGCACTGCGCAGCCCGCCGCAGCCCGGGCAGTAGATCCCGGTGAACCGCAGCAGCGGGCAGACCGGGTAGTGGCCCGGCTCGTTCGGGTCGACGGCGCCCACGTAGGCGAAGGCCCCGGCGACGACGGCCATGGTGGCCAGCGGCGCCGCGAGGCGGCGACGCAGGGGCGGCGGCGCGGGGGGTGCCGGCGGCGGACCCTGGTCGTGCCGGGACACGGGTGCCGGCGCGGGTTCGTGTCCCGGCGCGGCGGCGGGGGACGGTCCCGCTTCGGCGGACGGTCCCGGTGCGGGGGTGGCGGCAGGCGTGGCTTCCACCCCGTGATTGTCCCCGGTCGTGCGCGGAGGCGCAGCCCGGGCTCGCCGGGCCGCGCCTTCGAGGGGGATCTCCGCGGTCAGGAGGCGGTCGCCTCGGCCGCCACCGGCTGCGCGGCCGGGGTACGGGCCGGGACGGGCACGGCCGCCTCCTTCTGCCCGAGGCCGGCGGCCTTCATCGCGACGCCGACGACACCGCCGAGGACGACGACGCCCATGCCGGCCCAGAACCCGAGCGGGTTTGCGGCCACCATGAAGACTCCCGCGATGCTGAAGCCGATGAAGGAGATGGTGACACCGGTCCAGGCGGCCGGGGTGTGTCCGTGGCTGCTGCCCGCCATGAAGTGCTCCTCGTTGGTGTTGCGCTGGGGGTGGGTCGGATGCTCCGTGCCCCATTGTCCCGTACCGGTGGGGCTGCCGGGACGTGGGGGTCGTCACTGATCGCGGAGGGAACGTCTCACCGGTCGCCGGTGGGGTCCTCACCGCGGTCGAGGGCCTTCCACAGCTCTTCGGGCCGGTCCGGGTCGGCGGCCGGGCGGGCCCCGCGCGGGACGCCGCCCTCGCGCTCGTAGCGCCCCGACATGGCGGGCCACGAGGAGCCGTACCGCAGGGCGAGCAGCCCGGCGGCCAGGATCAGCAGCCCGGCGACGGCGGTGACGTACGGCCAGGGCGTGTGGGTGAGGCCGTCGACGGCCGCGGCCGTGTCGCCGGTGGTCTGCCGGGCCTTCTCCTCGAGCGCAGCGCTGTCGGAGGCACCGAGGAAGGCGGCGGCCGCGGCCCCGGCCCCGCTCAGCGCGAGCAGGGCTGAGACGATCGCACGGCCCGCCCGGCGGACCGCGAAGACCGCGACCAGGGCGGCGAGGCCGACGACGGCGAGCGCCGCGGGGAGCCCGGTGACGTCACGGCCGTCGGCCTCGAGCGGCACGCTGCCGGCTCCGACGGCGGCCGTGCCCTCGGCCCAGGTCTGCCCGGAGGCGAGCAGCACCACGGCGGCGCCGAGGGCGCCGAGGAAGAGGGCCGCGGCGAGGCTGCGCCGGCCGCTCGAAGCGGCCGGGGCGGCCCCGGCCGTCCGCTCGGTCCCTCCGCTGGAGTGGGGTACGGGTACAGCAGTCACGTCCCCCACTATCCCTTACGCGTCCCGCCGCCGTTCAGCCGGTTCGCGGTGTGGACGGCCCGCAGCACCGCGGCCGCCTTGTTGCGGCACTCGGCGTCCTCGGCGGCCGGGTCCGAGTCCGCGACGATCCCCGCCCCGGCCTGCACATGGGCGGTGCCGTCGCGGAGCAGCGCGGTACGGATGGCGATCGCCGTGTCGGAGTCGCCGGCGAAGTCGAGGTAGCCGACCGCGCCGCCGTACAGCCCGCGCCGCGACGGCTCCAGTTCCTCGATGATCTGCATCGCGCGGGGTTTGGGGGCGCCGGAGAGCGTGCCCGCGGGGAAGCAGGCGGTGAGCACGTCGAAGGCGGTGCGGCCCTCGGCGACCCGGCCCGTCACCGTCGAGACGATGTGCATGACGTGCGAGTACTTCTCGATCGACATGAAGTCGACGACCTCGACGGAGCCCGGCTCGCAGACCCGGCCCAGGTCGTTGCGGCCGAGGTCGACGAGCATGAGGTGCTCGGCGCGCTCCTTGGGGTCGGCGAGCAGTTCGTCGGCGAGCGCCTGGTCCTCCTGCGGGGTCGAGCCGCGCGGGCGGGTGCCGGCGATGGGGTGCACCATGGCGCGTCCGTCCTCGACCTTGACCAGCGCCTCCGGGCTGGAGCCGACGACGTCGAACCCGCCCTCCTCGTGGGGGAAGCGCAGCAGGTACATGTACGGGCTGGGGTTGGTCGCCCGGAGCACCCGGTAGACGTCCAGGGCGCTCGCCTCGCAAGGGGTCTCGAACCGCTGCGACGGCACGACCTGGAAGGCCTCGCCCGCGCGGATGCGCTCCTTGACGTCCTCGACGGCGGCCCGGAACTGCTCACCGCTCCACATGGGTCCGGTGTACGGCGGCAATTCGGAGGCGGGGAGCGCGCGCGGCCGGCTCTCGACGGGCCGGGCCAGGTCGGCCTCCATGGCGTCGAGCCGGGCGACGGCGTCCGCGTACGCCTCGTCGACGCCGGTGTCGAGGTCGTTGTGGTTGATCGCGTTGGCGATCAGCAGCACGGAGCCGTCCCAGTGGTCGAGCACGGCGAGGTCGGAGGTGAGCAGCATGGTCAGCTCGGGGAGCCGCAGGTCGTCCCTGCCGTGCTCGCCGATCCGCTCCAGCCGGCGGACGATGTCGTAGCCGAGGTAGCCGACCATGCCGCCGGTGAAGGGCGGCATGCCCTCGTCGAGGTCCTGCCGGGGGGTGTGGAGGGTCTCGACGGTCGCCCGGAGGGCCTGGAGCGGGTCGCCGCCCGTGGGGACGCCCACGGGCGGGGTGCCGAGCCAGTGCGCCCGGCCGTCGCGGACGGTGAGGGTCGCGGCGGACCGCACGCCGACGAAGGAGTACCGGGACCAGGAGCGACCCCCTTCGGCGGACTCGAGGAGGAAGGTGCCGGGACGCTCGCCGGCGAGCTTGCGGTAGAGGCCGACCGGGGTGTCGCCGTCCGCGAGGAGGCGCCGGCTCACGGGGATGACGCGGCGGTCGGCCGCCAGCTTGCGGAACGTCTCGAGATCCATGACGTACGACCCTACTGGCCCAGGGCGAGCACGTCGGCGTCGAAGCAGGTGCGGTCTCCGGTGTGACAGGCGGCCCCGATCTGGTCGACCTTCACGAGGACGGTGTCGGCGTCGCAGTCGAGAGCGACCGCCTTGACGTGCTGGACGTGGCCGGAGGTGTCCCCCTTGACCCAGTACTCCCGACGGCTGCGGGACCAGTAGGTGGCTCGCCCCGTGGTGAGGGTGCGGTGCAACGCCTCGTCGTCCATCCAGCCGAGCATCAGCACCTCACCTGTGTCGTACTGCTGGGCGATGGCCGGGACCAGGCCGTCCGCGCTGCGCTTGAGGCGGGCGGCGATGGCGGGGTCGAGTGCGCTGGGGGTGCTGGTCATGCCGCCATTGTGCCGCGCCCTCGGGGGCGTGACGGGCGTGCGTCCACTGGGCGGACGCGGCGCCCCGGTCGTAGGCTGGCCGCCATGTCGACCCATGCGAAGCGCGAACGACTTCTGCTCGCCGATCTGCTGGAGGCGGCCGGCCCGGACGCCCCGACGCTGTGCGAGGGGTGGAACACCCGGGACCTCGCGGCCCACGTCGTGGTGCGCGAGCGGCGGCCGGAGGCCGCGGGGATCGTGCTGGGCCCCCTGAGGAGCAGGCTGGACCGGGTGCAGGCCGAGTACGCGGCGAGGCCGTACGAGGAGCTGATCCGGCTGATCCGCACGGGTCCGCCGAGGATGTCGCCGTTCGCGATCAAGCCGGTGGACGAGGCGTCGAACACGGTCGAGTTCTATGTGCACGCCGAGGACGTGCGGCGGGCGCAGGCCGACTGGACGCCGCGGGAGCTGGACCCGGTGTTCGCGGACGCGCTCTGGTCCCGGCTGGAGAAGTCGGCCCGGCTGCTGGGCCGCAAGGCGCCGGTGGGGCTGGTGCTGCGGCGTCCGAACGGGCAGACGGCGGTGGCGCACCGCGGTGCTCCGGTGGTGACGGTGACCGGTGAGCCCGGCGAGCTGACCATGTACGCCTTCGGCCGGCAGGACGCGGCGCACGTGGAGGTCGAGGGCGACAAGGAGGCGGTCGACCGGGTCGGCAGGACGCAGCTGGGAATGGGCTGACTCCCGCCCGATCCGAGGCGGCCGTCGGGCCGTCCAGACGCCAGGCCGTGCAGCCGGCAGGTGGTCCAGACGCCAGGCCGTGCAGCCGTCGGATGGTCGGGGCGGGTCGGGCGGGACGCGGTGCCCGTCGCACCGGGTCGCCGCCCGCGCCCTCAGCGGCCTCCGGGGGCGGGGTGTCCGGGGGCCAGCGCCTCGGCGATCCCGTTCGCGATCGTCTGCGCCGTGTTGCCCTCCGGGGTGTCCTTGCCCTTGGTCGTCGCGACGGCGATCGCGAGCCGTTCGGCGGGGAGGTACGCCTGGACGGCCGCGTACCCGGAGAACGACGGGTTCGTCAGGATCCAGCCGTTCATGACGAGCACCCCGAGCCCGAAGTGCTCGGCGGCGGTGTTCCTCAGGCACACCGTGGCGGGGCAGGTCTTCGTCCCGCCGCCGAGCCCGACCGTGCCCGGGTCGAGCTGGGTCCGGAACGCGGCGGGCGACAGCAGTTCGCCCGTCCCGACCGCCTCCGCCGAGCGCGCCAGGTCGCAGACGTGGGTGGTCAGGACGGCCCCCGGCGCGGTGGTCCAGGAGGGATTCCAGAAGGTGGACTCCTCGTAGGGGCCCCGCTCCTTGGTGAAGGCGTGCAGCACCGGCGGCTGGATCTCGGGGGTGGACTCGTTGCGTGTGTCGGCGAGGCCGAGCGGGTTCATGACGCGCTGCCGCAGCAGTTCGTCGAGCGGTGTCCCGCTGATCTTCTCCAGGGCGGCGCCGAGCAGCACGAAGTTGGCGTGCGAGTAGTTCCAGTCGGTGCCCGGCTCGTACCAGAGGGGGTGGGCGGCCGGGTAGGCGACCAGTTGCTCCGGCGTCCAGTGCCGGAACGGTGCCGCCTCCAGCTCGGCGAGGAACTTCGGGTCGGTGACGTAGTCGTGGAGGCCCGAGGTGGAGCTGCCGAGCATGCGCAGGGTGATCTCGTCGGCGTGCGGGGCGTCGGGCAGCCAGCGGGACAGCGGGTCGTCGAGGCCGGCCTTCTTCTCGTCCACCAACTGCAGCAGGACGATGCCCATGTGGACGATGGCGACGGAGCCCGCGCGGAAGTGCATACCGGGCCGGGCGGGAACACCGGTCATCGACTCGCCGAGGCCCGCCGTGAGGATCTCCTCGCCGTCCCTGGTGACGCGCACCAGCACGGAGTTGAGGTGCTGCTCGGTCTTGACCCGCTGGGCGATGTTCAGCGCCTCCCGCCCTTCCCCGCCCCTGGGCGGCGGCGAGGCGACGCAGGGTCGCGCGGTGCCGGCGGCCCGTTCGGGGGCGGCGGCCGTCGCGGGGCTCGCGGCGACGAGCGTCGCCGCGAGAAGCAGCAGCACCGGACGGGACGGCCTCATAACGGCACTATGCGCGCGAATCCGTCACGCCGCCCGGTGGGCCCAGGAGCCGTCCACCCTTCGGACGGGCTGCCCGAAGGGTGGACCGGAACGCTCAGCGGACGGGGTGCCCCGCCTCGCGCAGCGACTCCTTGACCTGGGAGATCCGCAGATCACCGAAGTGGAACACGGACGCCGCGAGCACCGCGTCCGCACCGGCCGCGATGGCGGGGGCGAAGTCGCCGAGCTTGCCCGCACCGCCGGAGGCGATCACCGGGACCGTGACGTGCTTGCGGACGGCCTCGATCATCCGGGTGTCGTAGCCGTCCTTGGTGCCGTCCGCGTCCATCGAGTTGAGCAGGATCTCCCCCGCGCCCAGCTCGGCGGCGCGGTGGGCCCACTCGACGGCGTCGATGCCGGTGCCGCGCCGTCCGCCGTGGGTGGTGACCTCGTAGCCGGACGGTGTGACGGTGCCCTCCGGGGTGCGGCGGGCGTCGACGGACAGCACCAGCACCTGGCGCCCGAAGCGCTCGGCGATCTCACGGATCAGCTCGGGCCGGGCGATGGCGGCGGTGTTGACGCCGACCTTGTCGGCCCCGGCCCGCAGCAGCTTGTCGACGTCGTCCGCGGAGCGGACCCCGCCGCCGACCGTGAGCGGGATGAAGACCTGCTCGGCGGTGCGGCGCACGACGTCGTACGTGGTCTCCCTGTCCCCGGAGGAAGCCGTGATGTCGAGGAAGGTGAGCTCGTCGGCGCCCTCCGCGTCGTACAGCTTGGCCATCTCGACGGGGTCGCCGGCGTCGCGCAGGTTCTGGAAGTTCACGCCTTTGACGACGCGGCCGTTGTCCACGTCGAGGCAGGGGATGACCCGGACGGCGAGGGTCATGCGCTCTCCCTCCGGTACGCCTCGACCTCGACCTCGACGACCAGCCGCGGGTCGACGAATCCGGAGACGATGAGCATCGAGGCCGCCGGGCGCACGCCGCCGAACATCTCCTTGTGGGCCCGGCCCACCTCGTCGACGTCCCGGGCGTGCGTGATGTACATCCGGGTGCGCACGACGTGCTCACTGCCCAGACCCAGTTCCTTCAGCGCGGCCAGGGCCGCGTTGAAGGCGTTGACGGCCTGGTCGTACGGGCCGCCGTCGACGACCACGCCGTCGACGACCGACGTGCAGCCGGACACCAGCACCAGGCCGTTCGGCAGCTCGACCGCGCGGGAGTAGCCGAAGGCGTCCTCCCAGGGGCCGGCGGAACCGACGCGTCGGATGTCGTCGCTCACCGGGACACCGCCTCCAGGGCCTCTTCCAGGGTGAACGCCTCGGCGTACAGCGCCTTGCCGACGATCGCGCCCTCGACGCCGATCGGGACGAGCCCGGCGAGCGCGCGCAGGTCGTCGAGGGAGGAGACGCCGCCGGAGGCGACGACCGGCTTGTCGGTGGCGGCGCAGACGTTGCGCAGCAGCTCCAGGTTGGGGCCCTGGAGCGTGCCGTCCTTGGCGATGTCGGTCACGACGTACCGGGCGCAGCCCTCGGAGTCGAGCCGGGCCAGGGTCTCGTAGAGGTCGCCGCCGTCACGGGTCCAGCCGCGGCCGCGCAGGGTCGTGCCCCGTACGTCCAGGCCGACCGCGATCCTGTCGCCGTACTCGGCGATGACCTTGGCGACCCACTCGGGGGTCTCCAGTGCGGCGGTGCCGAGGTTGACGCGGGTGCAGCCGGTGGCGAGGGCGGCGGCGAGCGAGGCGTCGTCGCGGATCCCGCCGGACAGCTCGACCTTGAGGTCCATGGCACCGGCCACCTCGGCGACCAGCTCCCGGTTGTCGCCGGTGCCGAAGGCGGCGTCCAGATCGACCAGATGCAGCCACTCGGCGCCCGCCCGCTGCCAGGTGAGGGCGGCCTCCAGCGGGGATCCGTAGGAGGTCTCCGTGCCGGACTCGCCGTGGACGAGGCGGACGGCCTGGCCGTTGCGGACGTCGACGGCGGGGAGGAGTTCAAGCTTCTGAGCCATGATCAGAGGGTCTCGATCCAGTTGGTGAGCAGCTGGGCGCCGGCGTCGCCGGACTTCTCGGGGTGGAACTGGGTGGCCCACAGGGCGCCGTTCTCGACGGCCGCGACGAAGGGCTCGCCGTGCGTCGCCCAAGTGACCTTCGGGACGGCCATGGCCGCGCTGGTCACCTCGAAGTCCCATTCGCGCACGGCGTAGGAGTGCACGAAGTAGAAGCGGGCGTCGGCGTCGAGGCCGGCGAACATCTCCGAGTCCTCGGGCGCCTTGACGGTGTTCCAGCCCATGTGCGGCACGACCGGGGCGTTCAGCGGCCCTACGACCCCGGGCCACTCGTCGAGGCCTTCGGTCTCGACGCCGTGCTCGATGCCGCGCTCGAAGAGGATCTGCATGCCGACGCAGATGCCCATGACGGGGCGGCCTCCGGAGAGCCTGCGGTCGACGACCCAGTGGCCACGGGCCTCCCGCAGCCCCGTCATGCACGCGGAGAAGGCACCGACGCCCGGCACGAGCAGCCCGTCGGCGTTCATCGCCCGGTCGAAGTCGCGGGTGATCTCAACGTCCGCGCCGACGCGTGCGAGGGCCCGCTCGGCGGACCGTACGTTGCCGAAGCCGTAGTCGAAGACGACGACGTTCTTCCGTCCGCTCATGACCACACGTCCAGTCGCAGGACGCCGGCGGCGAGGCACATGGCGGCGCCGACGGACAGCAGCGCGATCAGGCCCTTGGGCATCTGCTGCTTGGCGAAGGAGATGATGCCGCCGATCAGGAAGAGCCCGACGACGATCAGAACCGTGGAAAGACCGTTCACGACTAGAGGGCACCCTTCGTGGACGGCAGGATTCCGGCTGCGCGCGGGTCGCGCTCCGAGGCGTAGCGCAGCGCCCGCGCCAGCGCCTTGAACTGGCACTCCACGATGTGGTGGGCGTTGCGTCCGTACGGCACGTGGACGTGCAGCGCGATCTGCGCCTGGGCCACGAAGGACTCCAGGATGTGCCGGGTCATCGTGGTGTCGTACGCGCCGATCATCGGCGCCATGTTCTCCGGCTCGGTGTGCACGAGGTACGGGCGGCCGGAGAGGTCGACGGTCGCCTGGGCGAGCGACTCGTCCAGCGGCACGGTGCAGTTGCCGAAGCGGTAGATGCCGACCTTGTCGCCGAGGGCCTGCTTGAAGGCGGCACCCAGCGCCAGGGCGGTGTCCTCGATGGTGTGGTGACTGTCGATGTGCAGATCGCCGTCGGTCTTGACGGTCAGGTCGAACAGACCGTGGCGGCCCAGCTGGTCGAGCATGTGGTCGTAGAAGCCGACCCCGGTCGCCACATCGACCTTCCCGGTGCCGTCGAGATCGATCTCCACGACGACGGACGTCTCCTTGGTGGTGCGCTCGACGCGTCCTACCCGGCTCATCGCTTCTGCTCCTTCGGGGGTGTGGGGGTGTCCCCCACGGAACTCTTCAGTGCGCGCACCGCATCGAGGAACGCGTCGTTCTCTTCGGGGGTGCCGGCGGTCACCCGCAGCCGGCCCGGTACGCCGTTGTCCCGGACCAGTACGCCCCGGTCGAGGATCTTTCGCCACGCGGCATGGGCACCGCCCTCGCCGTCGAACCGCCCGAACTGCACGAAGTTGGCGTCGGAGTCGGTCACCTCGAAGCCGATGGCGCGCAGCCCGTCGACCAGCCGGTCCCGCTCGTCCTTGAGCTTCTCGACGTACTTCAGCAGCGTGTCGGTGTGCTCCAGGGCGGCCAGGGCGGTGGCCTGGGTGACGGCAGAGAGGTGGTACGGGAGGCGTACCAGCTGCAGGGCGTCGACCACGGCGCGGTGCGCGGCGAGGTAGCCGAGGCGCAGTCCCGCGGCGCCGAAAGCCTTGGACATGGTGCGCGAGACGACGAGGTTCGGCCGGCCCTCGAGCAGCGGGAGCAGTGAGGGCCGGTGGCTGAACTCGACGTACGCCTCGTCCACGACGACGAGCGCCCCCGCGCCGTCCGCCCTGGCCTTCTGGGCGGCCTCGTGGAGCGCGAGGACCGTCTCCGGTGCGACGGCGGTGCCGGTGGGGTTGTTGGGTGAGGTGATGAAGACGACGTCGGGCCGGTGCTCGGCGATCGCGCCGGCGGCCGCCTGTTCGTCGATGGTGAAGTCGTCGTTGCGCGGGCCGGAGATCCAGCCGGTGCCGGTGCCGCGCGCGATCAGCGCGTGCATCGAGTACGACGGCTCGAAGCCGATGGCGGTGCGCCCCGGCCCGCCGAAGGTCTGCAGCAGCTGCTGGATGACCTCGTTGGAGCCGTTGGCCGCCCAGACGTTCTCCAGGGCGACCGGGTGCTTCCCGGTGCGGGTGAGGTACCGGGCCAGTTCGGTGCGCAGTTCGACCGCGTCCCGGTCCGGGTAGCGGTTGAGGCCGCGCGCGGCCTCCCGCACCCGCTCGGCGATCCGTTCGACGAGCGGTTCGGGCAGTGGGTACGGGTTCTCGTTGGTGTTCAGCTGCACGGGCACGTCGAGTTGTGGCGCGCCGTACGGCGACTTGCCGCGCAGCTCCTCGCGGATGGGCAGATCGTCGATGCCGACGTCGGTCGTGCTCACTGGCTCGGGGGCACCTTCCAGTCGAACCTTGCCTTCACGGCGGCGCCGTGCGCCGGGAGGTCCTCGGCCTCGGCGAGGGTCACCACGTGGTGGGCGACGTCGGCGAGCGCCTCGCGCGTGTAGTCGACGATGTGGACGCCGCGCAGGAAGGACTGGACGGACAGGCCGGAGGAGTGGCAGGCGCAGCCGCCGGTCGGCAGCACGTGGTTGGACCCCGCGCAGTAGTCGCCGAGCGAGACCGGCGACCAGGGGCCGACGAAGATCGCGCCCGCGTTGCGCACCCGGTCGGCCACGGCGGCCGCGTCGGCGGTCTGGATCTCCAGGTGCTCGGCGCCGTAGGCGTCGACGACGCGCAGGCCCTCCTCGATGCCGTCGACGAGGACGATCGCGGACTGCTTCCCGGACAGGGCCGGGACGATCCGGTCCTCGATGTGCCTGGTCGCCGCGATCTGCGGCTCCAGCTCGCGCTCGACCGCGTCCGCGAGTCCGGGCGAGTCGGTGACCAGCACGGCGGCGGCCAGCGGGTCGTGCTCGGCCTGGCTGATCAGATCGGCCGCGACGTGAGCCGGGTCGGCGGTGGCGTCGGCGAGGATCGCGATCTCGGTGGGGCCGGCCTCGGTGTCGATGCCGATACGGCCCGTGAAGTAGCGCTTGGCGGCGGCGACCCAGACGTTTCCGGGACCGGTCACCATGTTCGCGGGCGCACACCCGTCCGGTCCCGAGGTGCCGTACGCGAACATCGCCACGGCCTGGGCGCCGCCCACGGCGTACACCTCGTCGGTGCCGAGCAGCGCGCAGGCGGCGAGGATCGTCGGGTGCGGAAGTCCGCCGAACTCCTTCTGCGGCGGGGAAGCGAGCGCGACGGACTCGACGCCGGCCTCCTGCGCGGGCACGGCGTTCATGATCACGGACGAGGGGTAGACCGAGCGGCCGCCCGGCGCGTACAGCCCGACCCGCTCGACCGGAACCCATTTCTCGGTCACCGTGCCACCGGGCACGACCCGGGTGGTGTGCGTCTCGCGGCGCTGGGCGCGGTGGACGGTCCTGGCCCGGCGGACGGACTCCTCCAGGGCGGCCCTGACCTCGGGGTCGAGCTGTTCGAGCGCCTCCACGAGGGCCTTCTCGGGCACTCGCACCCGGTCCAGGACCACGCCGTCGAACCTCTCCGCGTACTCGATCAGCGCCGCCGTCCCACGATGATGCACGTCCTCGCAGATGGGCCGCACCTTCTCCAGGGCGGCTTCCACGTCGAACTCGGCACGGGGCAGCAGGTCGCGCAGCGCGGCGCCCTCGGGGAGGGCGTCGCCGCGGAGGTCGATACGAGAGATCACGGGTCAATTCTCTCAGACGGGCTCCGCGGACCGGCCTTCCGTATCACTGGCTGATACACGCCCACCCGTAAGAGGGTCACGGGACGTGAACGGCGTCCTCCCCGTGGGACCCGGGGGCCCCGGGCGGCCGGTCCGCCCCGCACGGCACTGATGTCGGTCATGACCACTCGTGTTCAGTGCGTTACCCAGCGGGAAGAACGGCAGTACGAGACCGGGTAGGCGGACCGGGGGAAAGCGAGGGAGCGGCATTGACCGAGCCGCAGGGCGTCGACATGCCCAACGATCTCACCACGGCGGAACGCACGATGTGGACCTCGTTCGAGTACGGAATGACGTGCGATCTTCGCGAGGGCGATGCGCTGCTGAACGACCCCTTCTCCGAACTGGAGTGGGGCCCCGGGCGAAGCGTGCGCGCCGATGTGATCGCGCTGCTGCTGCTCAGCGGCCCACCGGCGCGTCCGGGGCGGGTCTGCGCGCTGAAGCTGCTGGGCGCCTACGTGACGGGGAGGCTCACGCTCGCGGGCGGCACCATCGCCCCGTACGTCGAGCTGACGGGGTGCCGTTTCGAGAGCGAGCTGACGCTGCCGGAGTCGCGGTTCACCACGCTTCGGCTGGTGGGGTGCGCGATGCCCCGGCTGGAGGCCGCCCGGCTGCACACCGAGGGCGATCTGCATCTTCCGCGCTGCCGCGTCGAGCAGGGGATACGGCTCACGGACGCGCAGATAGGCACCGATCTGCTGATCAACCAGATCCGGGTGCGGCCGGACCGGCACGGCAGGGCCATCACCGCGGACGGCCTGTCCGTGGGTCAGGATCTGCAGGCCGAGCTGATCGAGACGTACGGGGAGGTCAGTCTGCGCGGCGCGAAGGTCGGCGTGTCGCTGAGCCTGCGCGGAAGCCGGCTGCGGGCGGCCGAGGGCCGGCGCGCGCTGAACGCGCCCCAGCTGACGGTGGAACGCACTCTGTACCTGACGAGGGCGTGGGTGGACTGCGCGGGCGACCAGGGCGCCACTCCCCCGTTCGGCCTCTCCTTCGACGCCCCGGGCCGCCGGTCGGGCGCGCGGGAGCGGCGTTTCGAGTGCCACGGCGGCGTGCGGCTGGACGACGGCCGCTTCGGTGACGCCGTCGACCTCCACCACGCCCGGTTCGTGCTGTCGGGCGCGCGCCGGGAGGAACTGTCGCTGCGCCGGATCGTCACTCCGGAGCTGCGCTTCAACGGGGAGCGGCCGGAACAGGGGCGCGTGGTGCTGAACGGCGCGAAGGTCGTCACGCTCATCGACCACTCGACGAGCTGGCCGGGGCCGGGCGGGCTGGCGATGGGCGGGTTCGTCTACGAGAACCTCGTGCCCTACAGCCGCTTCCCGCTCTCGCGACGGCTGGAGTGGGTCGCCGCGGCCACTCCCGAGTACCAGCCGGAGCCGTACGAGCGGCTGGCGACCGTGCTGCGCAACAGCGGGGAGGACGCGGACGCCCGCGAGGTACTCCTCGCCAAGCAGCGCCGCCGCCGCGAGACACTGCCGCTCGCCGCGAAGCTCTGGGGCTACGTCCAGGACTGGACGGTGGCGTACGGCTACCGTCCGGGCCGCGCGGCACTGTGGATGGCGGTGCTCTGGGCCGCCGGCGCCGTGGCGTTCTCCCGCTACGCGCCCGACGCGATGAAGCCGGGCGAGCATCCCGAGTGGAACCCCTCGCTCTACGCCCTCGACCTGCTCCTGCCGGTGATCAACCTCGGTCAGGACGGCCACTGGCGGCTGGAGGGCCACTGGCAGTGGGTCGCCGCGGCGCTGGTGCTCCTGGGCTGGATACTCGCGACGACGGTGGCGGCGGGTGCGTCCCGGTTGCTGAGACGCAGCTGAGCGGGGCCGGCAACCGGGGCATGCGGGGGCGTCCGTGGAGGCGTCGAGCGCCCCTCATACGGCACGAATGCGCGCTCCTTTACGTTTTCTTGACCCGAGTCAGGACAACCATTCCACCTCCTACCAAAACTTCACAGATGCCCTCTGGCGCGACCCCGACCTGCAGCTTTCAATGGTCCGCACCATGTCTCTGCTGCGCGCCCTGATCAGCACCGCCCGCATGGTCCGGCACACCCCGCGGCTCGCCGACGGACTGCCCCCGGACGATGCGGTACTGCTCGACGCCCCGGACGGGGAGCTCGGGCCCGCGCTCGTGGCCGCCGCGCTCGGCGATCACGAACCGGCCGCCAAGCTGCTCGCCACCACCCGGGGAGCGGCCGAGTGGGAGAACCGCGACCGCTACGTCAAACGGCTCGCGGCGTTCGCGTACAGCAGGCCCGACTGGCTCGCCGGCTGGTTCGCCGCCTCGCCGCGCGACCCCGACGCCCTGCTCGTGAAGGCCGAACTCGAAGTCCGCAGGGCCTGGGAGTCGCCCGCGAGCGTCGAGCGGCTGCGCGAGGTGGGCCCACTCGTCCACGCCGCGGCCGAGGCCGATCCGCGCGACCCCGTGCCCTGGCGGTTGGCCCTGGACCACGCTCGCGGCACGCACGCCACGCACACCGCCTTCGAGGCACTGTGGGAGCAGGCGGTGCGCCGTTCCTCGCACCACTACGGCTGCCATGTCGCCGCGCTCCGCTACCTCTCGGCGGTCTGGCACGGCTCGCACCGGGAGTGCTTCGACTTCGCCGAGCGCGCGGCCGAGGACTCCCTGCCCGGCTCGCTGGTGCAGGCCCTGCCGGTGCGCGCCGCCCTGACGCTACTGCTCGCGGGAGCCGTCACGGCCGTACAGGCGGACCGGATCGACGCGGCCGCCGACCGGGCGGCGGAACTGTCCGCCCGGTACCGGCCCGGCGATCACTGGCCCGCCGAGGTCCGCAACCTCCTCGTGTACGTGCTGATCGCGCGGGGCCGCTGGAACGAGGCGCTGGAGCAGTTCCGCGCGATCGGCCCCTACGCCACGTCGTTCCCGTGGAACCAGGTGACGGACGATCCGCTGGGCCAGTTCCTGGAGGCGCGGGACGGGGTCCGGATCGAAGTGGCGTCCTCGACTCCGATCCGCGGCGGGCGGCGGATCCGCTCCGCCGGCACGGCCGTTGCCGGCCAGGGACGGGCGGCCGGACGCGCCGTGCCCGGCGACCACTACGCTTGACCGCTGTGACCACCGCTCGCCTGCCTCTCTTCCCGCTCAACGCGGTGCTTTTCCCCGGCCTCGTGCTGCCGCTGAACGTCTTCGAGGAGCGCTATCGCGCCATGATGCGCGAGCTGTTGAAGACCGACGAGTCCGAGCCGCGCCGGTTCGCCGTGGTCGCCATCCGCGACGGCCGCGAGGTCGCTCCGACCGCGCCCGGGATGCCCGACCAGACCGCCCAGCCCGAGAAGGGCCCCGCCGCGGGCTTCGGCCCGGACCCGATCCAGGCGTTCCACCGCGTCGGCTGCATCGCGGACGCCGCGACGATCCGGGAACGCGCCGACGGCAGCTTCGAGGTGCTGGCCACCGGCACGACCCGGGTCAAGCTGCTCTCGGTCGACGCGAGCGGACCGTTTCTGACGGCCGAACTCGAGGAGATCCCGGAGGAGTCGGGGGAGGGCGCGGGCACGCTCGCCGAAGGCGTGCTGCGGGCGTTCCGCAACTATCAGAAGCGGCTGGCCGGGGCCCGGGAGCGCTCGCTGTCGACGGCCTCGGAGCTTCCGGACGAGCCGTCGGTGGTCTCGTACCTGGTCGCCGCCGCCGCCGTGCTCGACACGCCGTCGAAGCAGAAGCTGCTGCAGGCTCCGGACACGGCGACCCGGCTGCGCGAGGAGCTGAAGCTGCTGCGGTCCGAGACCGCGGTGATACGTCATCTGCCGTCGTTGCCCGCGGTCGATCTGACCCGCTCGCCGACGAGCCCGAACTGAGCCGGACCGACCGGGGCGAGGGAGTAGCAGGACCGTGGCGAAGAAGGCCAGGAAGCAGCAGGGCGGTACGCCGGCGACGGTGGCCCTGACGGCCGCGGGCACGGCGTTCACCGTGCACGCGTACGCACACGACCCGGCGTCCCCGTCGTACGGGGAGGAGGCGGCGCAGGCACTGGGCGTGGCGCCGGAGCGGGTCTTCAAGACGCTCGTCGCCGACGTGGACGGCGAGCTGACGGTCGCCGTCGTACCGGTCGCCGGGCAGCTGGACCTCAAGGCGCTGGCCGCGGCGGTCGGCGGCAAGCGCGCGTCGATGGCCGACCCGGTGGCGGCGGAGCGCACCACGGGCTACGTCCGGGGCGGCATCTCCCCGCTGGGCCAGCGCAGGCGTCTGCCCACGGTGCTGGACGCCTCAGCCGCCGCGCACCCGACGATCTGCGTCTCCGCGGGCCGGCGCGGGCTCGAGGTGGAGCTGTCCCCCGCGGACCTGGCCTCGCTGACGAACGCCGTCCTGGCACCGATCGGGCGCGTGTAGCGTCCCCGGCGCACCGCCCGCGGCCTCCCGACGCCCGGGGCACGCCGGGCTGCCCCGCCCACGCCGCCCTCGGTCCCCCGGTGCGCGGACCCGCTCAGCGCCTCCGCGCAGGGCGTCCACGCACCGCACGCCCGCTCGACTTCCTGCGCGTCCTCGGCTACGACCGAAGGACATGCCGACCCGAGGGGGTGCCTGTGTCCAAGCGCACGCGCAAGCGGAAGTGGCGGCTGAGGAAGCGCCGGGCGAATCACGGCCGCCGGCCGGCCTGACGAGGGACCGTCGCCGTCCCGCCCCTCCGGGCGCGCGGCGGCGACGGCAGGTGCGGTGACCGCAAACGTCTGGCGGGAAGCTCGCGGCGTCCGGTGCGCGGGGTCTCTCCCGGACCTCCGGGCCGAGGGAGAGCGAGGCGGAGGGTCCCCTCGTACCGGGCGTATCGGGCGACTCCGACAACGCTGCGAGGTGCCGTGCCCGTGCAGGGCGTCGCGAGCAGCTGAACCTTCCGGTCACAGCACTGACCGTGCGGATGCCGCGACCGCTCCTCCCGAACGCCACGGCCTCCGGTACGGGCGCCGGCCCGCCCGGCGGGGACTCCGGCCTTCTCCCGTCCGCCCGGCGCCTGGAGTGCGGCGCACCACGTCCTCGCCGCGGGCCGAGGTGACGCGTACGGCCGCCGCGCGCGGTCTGCGGGCATCCCCCGCCGACGGTCGTCGGCGGGGTAGGCAGCGGGTGTGGGCCCACCCCGGTGCTCCGGGGAGGCTCAGCGCTGGTGTTCCGGGCCCAGCGGGGGCCACTCCGGCTCGGGGTCGCGCGGGGCGAAGAGGGCCGTGAGCGCGAGATGCACGACCATCGCCGTGATGGGCCAGGCCAGCAGCGCGCCCTTCGCGCGGAGACGGAGGGGCGCGTCGAAGACGACGCCCTGACCGACCGCGCGGGCGTGGGCGACGACGTCCTGCTCGGGTCCGAGCAGATAGCCCGTGCCCCAGGCGAGAGCGGACGCGAGGACGCCGCCGAGGGCGAGTGCGGCGACGACCGCGATGCCCCCGCGACGGTTGAACCAGAAGGTGACCGCTGCGCTGAGCGCGCCGAAGCCGAGCGCCAGCAGGACGAACGTACCGTCCGCGCCCGCCGCCTCCTCGCCCTCGGTGTCCGCGAAGAAGACCGCCTTGTCGGTCGAGATCAGCGGGACCTTCGGAGCCAGCCACAGCCACAGCAGACCGAGCACGATCCCGGCGAGCGTCACGCCCACCAGGACGACCGCCGCCCGGCGCAGTTCGCTCCTCATCTCCAGCCCTTCTCCGTCCGGGTGCCGCGCGGGGTTCGGGTGGTTCCAGGACGAGTCGTGCGGGGCGGGCCGGTGGGGCGGCGTCAGGGGTGCTGTCACCCTGACATCGTGCCAAACGTCCCTGTGGCCCGCCTCACCGGCCGCGACTCAGCGGACCGCGGCCCGCCGGTACGCCCAGGTCGCGACGGCCAGCGAGACCACGCCCACGGCCGCACAGACCGCGAGGTCCAGCGCGACCGTCGGCCAGTGCGGACGGAAGTCGAACGTACGAGCGAGAGCCTCGACTCCGTACGTGGACGGCAGCAGGTCCCGCGCGAAGGCGATCGGCCCGGGCAGCCGCCCCGCCGGGAGCACCCCCAGCAGCAGGGCCGCCGACATGCCCAACTGGCCGAGGAGCGTCGCCAGTTCCTGGCGTGGCGCGAGCAGCCCGAGCGCCGCGCCCAGCCCGGCCAGCGCGGCGCCCGCGAGCGGGATCACCGCCGCCAGTACCCACAGATGGGTGAGCGGCAACCCGAACAGCACCGAGCCGGCGACCGCCGTCACGACCGTTCCCGGCACGGTGAACGAGGCGTAGGCTCCCGCCGCCCCGAGCACCACCGCCGCCGGGGGCACCGGCAGCGTCGCGTAGTGGTCCAGACCACCGGAGGCACGAAGCTGGCCGAAGTACTGGGCCAGCAGATTGAGCGCGACGAAGGCCACGACCAGGACGGACGACCCGGCGACCACGGCCCGCGCCTCAGCCCCGCCGTCGACCACCCCGCGCATCAGCACCATGATCCCGACGGACTGGAACGTGGCGACGAACAGAAGCGGTATCCGCGCGACACGGGCCCGGGACAGCTGGGCCCGGTACACCGCCGCGAGCGCCGGCAGCAGTCGGGCGCGCGGGGCGAGGGGCGCGGCACCCCCTTCGTCGCCGGATCGGGCGCCGTACGCCCCCCGCGCACGCGCGGACACGGCCTCCGCAGGCACGATGCTCACCTGGCGCTGCTCCTGTTCGGTACGGACGACGTCGGTGCGGGCGACGGCTCACGTCTCACGCCTTCACCAGCCCTTTCGTCGCATGGCCGCCGAGCGCGAGATACACGTCCTCCAGGCTCGGCGTGGCCAGGGTGAAGTCGTCGAGGGCCGAGAACGCCTCGCCACCGGTCACGGCGGCCACGGCCGCGCGGGCCTCGTCCGGGGCGAGCCGGAGGACCCAGCGGCGCCCGGACTCCTGGGCGGACGGACGGAGCGCGGCGACCTCGGGCACGTCGAGCGGGGCCCGCTCGCGCCAGACCAGTTCCACCCGGACCTCGCCGGCGACGCGCTCCTTGAGCCCGGCGGGCGTGTCGCAGGCGATCACCCTTCCCCGCTCCAGCACGGCGACCCGGTCGAGGACGGTCTCCGCCTCGATGACGTTGTGGGTGACGAGGAGGACGGTCACCTCGTGCTCGGCTCGCCGGCGGTCGACCGCGGCCCAGACCGCCCGCCGCGCGACCGGGTCCATCCCGGTGGTGGGCTCGTCCAGCACCAGTACCGGACGCTCCCCCACCAGAGTGGCGGCGAAGCAGGCGAGCCGCCGCTGCCCGCCGGAGAGCTTCTTCAGGGGCCGCCCCGCGAGGCCGGTCAGGCCCAGCTCCTCCAGGACCGTGTCACGTTCGGCGCGCGCCTGCCGCGCCGCGAGCCCGCGCAGCCGGCCCGTGGTCTCGGCGGCGAGGGCGACGGTCAGCTCGTCGAGGGCGGTGGACTCCTGGCCGAGGTAGCCGATGAGCCGCGACGCCCGCTCGGGGTGGCGTACGAGATCGTGGCCCAGCACCTCGACGGTGCCGGAGTCCGGGCGCATCAGGCCGGTCAGCTGCCGGACGAGGGTCGACTTGCCGGCGCCGTTGGGGCCGAGCAGCCCGAAGATCTCTCCCCGCCCCACGTCGAGGCCGATCCCGTCGTTGGCACGCACCTCGGGGGTCGCGGGAACCCCCCGCCGGGCACGCGCGGCGGGGTACGTCTTGACCAGATCCCGCACCGCGCACACCGTACTCACGAGGGACGAGCCTAAGGGGTCGCCCGGCCTAGTCCCCGGCCGGGGCGCGTTCCGCGGCCGCTCGGACATCGATCTCCCGCCAGAATCCGGCCCTGATGGCATAGCGGTCGTGCTCGTCGATCTGGTCGTCCTTGTGCGCGAGCAGCCCGAACCGGGCCGCGTACCGCAGCAGTTCGCCGTCGATGCGGTGCGGAACACGCGGGTACATGCCGGACAGCTTCTCCACGTGCGCCGGATCCGGCAGCCGCTCCATCCAGCGCCGGGCGAAGACCTGCCCGACCTCGAAAGGGTCACCGCCGACGGTGGTGATGTCCTCCTCGCGGTCCGCCCAGCGCTGCTCGGCGCTGGTGAGCTGGGCCAGGGTGGGCAGGGACGCCGCCTCCGGGGGCTCGGCGGGCGCACCGGCGCCCGGTCGCTCGATCCAGCCCTTGTCGGAGGACCAGCGCAGGGTCGCCCCGGCGGCCGGATGGCGCTCGGCCTGGCCCGACGGGCCGCGCAGGCCCGCCAGGTCCTTGGGGGTGGGAACGCCCTTCGTGTGGTGGTGGGCGGTGGGCGCGGCGGCGCCGTTCTCCGTGCCGCTCGCGGCCGACGGGGCCGGGGGCGCCGTGCCGTTGCCGCCCGCCACCGGGCCGGCGGTCTCCTCCGGGCGTTCCGCGGCGGCCGGCGCCGACTCGGGCAACGGGGCGGAGAGGATGGCCGCGATCTCGGGCCGGGGCGCGGGCGGCGGGGCGCAGACACCGCTGAGTTCCTTGGCGCGCACCGCCTGGGTGATCCAGGCGCGGTCGAGGACGCGGCGTTCGTCGGCCTCGGCGACCAGGTCCTCCGACTGGTTGTAGTCGCCGTCGGCGGCCTGGACGGCCCAGAGGTGGACGGCGACGCCGTGCTCCTTCGCGGACATCAGTCCGGGGAGCAGATCGCCGTCCCCGGTCACCAGCACCACGTCCGAACAGGCCCGGTTCCTGGCGAGCTCCGTGAGCTCCGCGTGCATGGCGGCGTCGACGCCCTTCTGCGCCCAGCGGCCGTCGCTGCGGGTGAGCGCGCCCAGCCGGACGGTGACCCGGGGCATGACCCGGAGGCGGCGGTGCTCGGGCTGGGGAACCCGGTCGGGGGCGCCGTCGAACCAGTAGATGCGCAGCAGGGGACGTTCGGTGTCGGCCTCCGCGCGCTCGCGCAGGGCCTGGATGAGGGCGGCGTGGTCGACGGTGATGCGGGAACGGGCCGGTTCCCCGGCGAGGAGGCTCGCGGCGGCTCCCAGCAGATAGCCGGCGTCCACCAGGACGACGCAGCGGTCCACGCGTTCCACCCTCTTTCGGGAACCTCGGGATCGGAGTTGCTTCGGGTTTCCTTCGAGTCTGCCCGAACGCCGCAGGGTTGACCGCCGGAACTCGATCATCGGCGTGGCGGGGAGCGAAACCGCACCGTAACAGCAGCCCGTTACTCACTGCAACGATCCGAAATGCGCAGAGTATTCGGCTGTGTGAGGCTGAGGACGGCCCTGGCCCCTACATCCCTCGGGAGGCATCACCATGGCCAAGAACAAGAACCGAGAACGCAAGGCCCAGAGCGGCTCCCCCGGCGAGCGCGGTGGCCAGGATGCCCGTACCCCTGAGGCCGAGTCGGACGTGCCGATCGCGACGAGCGTGGCCCACAAGGGGCGGCAGAAGCGCTTCGGCCACAACTGACGCGTCACGCCCGGCATACGGTTTCCCTGTGTGACGTATGGATGAGGGGCGCGCCCGGCCGCCCGGGCGCGCCCCTCACTTGCGCCGCACGCCGGCGTGGCCGGCGGACTCACGCCCGTCGGGCCGGTCCCGCCCGTGCCGGGCCGCGGCCGTCAACGGCCCGGCGCCGCGCGTCACGGCCCTCAGCCCGCCAGGCAGGACGGGCCGAGCAGCACCTTGAGATCGCCGAACAGCGCGGGATCGGGCTGGACCCGGTGCCGGTCGAGGCGCAGCACCGTGGTCTTGCGGGCGCCCTGGAGCTTGATCCGGACCTCCGTGTTGCCCTTGTGGTGGCCAAGGATCTCGCCGAGCCGGCTGATCATGGGCGGGGTGACCTTCACCGTCGGAATGGTGATCACCACGGGCGCGTTGGTGCCCGCCGAGGACAGGTCGGGGACCATCAGCTCCATCGCGACCAGCCGGGGGACGTCCTCGCGCTTGTCGAGCCGGCCCTTCACGAAGACCACCGTGTCCTCGACGAGCTGGGTGGACACCAGCTGGTACGTCGCGGGGAAGAACATGCACTCGATCGAGCCGGCCAGGTCCTCCACGGTGGCGATGGCCCAGGCGTTGCCCTGCTTGGTCATCTTCCGCTGCAGACCCGAGATGATGCCGCCGATGGTGACGACGGCGCCGTCGGAGTGCTCCCCACCGGTGAGCTGCGCGATGGCCGCGTCGGTCTTGTCGCTCAGCACGTGCTCGATGCCGAAGAGCGGGTGGTCGGAGACGTACAGGCCGAGCATCTCGCGCTCCTGGGCGAGCAGGTACGACTTCTCCCACTCCACGTCGGAGAACTCGACGTCGAGACCGAAGCCCGGCTCACCGCTCGACTCGTCGCCCATACCGCCGAAGAGGTCGAACTGCCCCTCGGCCTCCTTGCGCTTGACCGCGACCACGTTGTCGATCATCGGTTCGTGCTGGGCGACCAGGCCCTTGCGGGTGTGGCCCATCTCGTCGAAGGCGCCGGCCTTGATGAGCGACTCGACGGTCCGCTTGTTGCAGACGACCGCCTCGACCTTGTCCAGGAAGTCCGGGAACGTCGCGTACTTCCCCTTGGCCTTGCGGCATTTGATGATCGAGTCCACGACGTTCTGCCCGACGTTCCGGACGGCCGTGAGGCCGAACAGGATCACGTCGTCTCCCTGGGCCGCGAAGTTCGGCTCCGACTCGTTCACATTGGGCGGCAGGACCTTGATGCCCATACGGCGGCACTCGTTCAGATAGACGGCGGACTTGTCCTTGTCGTCCTTGACCGAGGTGAGCAGCGCCGCCATGTACTCGGCCGGGTGGTTGGCCTTGAGGTAGGCCGTCCAGTAGGAGACGAGGCCGTAGGCGGCGGAGTGCGCCTTGTTGAAGGCGTATCCGGCGAAGGGGACCAGCACGTCCCACAGGGCCTGGATGGCCTCGTCGCTGTAGTCGTTCTTCCGCGCGCCCGCCTGGAAGATCGTGAAGTTCTTGGCCAGCTCCTCGGGCTTCTTCTTGCCCATCACCCGGCGGAGGATGTCGGCCTCGCCGAGGGAGTAGCCGGCGATGATCTGGGCGGCCTTCTGCACCTGCTCCTGGTAGACGATCAGGCCGTAGGTGACGTCCAGGACCTCCTTGAGCGGCTCCTCCAGCTCCGGGTGGATCGGGGTGATCTCCTGCTGGCCGTTCTTGCGGAGGGCGTAGTTGGTGTGCGAGTTCATGCCCATCGGGCCCGGCCGGTAGAGGGCCGACACGGCGGAGATGTCCTCGAAGTTGTCGGGCTTCATCAGCCGCAGCAACGAGCGCATGGGGCCGCCGTCGAACTGGAAGACGCCGAGGGTGTCGCCGCGCTGCAGCAGCTCGAACGTCGTGGGGTCGTCCAGCGGCAGGCTCAGGAGGTCGATGTCGATCCCCTTGTTGGCCTTCACCATCTTGACGGCGTCGTCCATGATCGTGAGGTTGCGCAGGCCCAGGAAGTCCATCTTCAGCAGGCCGAGCGACTCACAGCTCGGGTAGTCCCACTGGGTGATGGTCACCCCGTCGGTGTGCCTCACCCACACGGGGACATGGTCGGTGATGGTCTCGCTGGACATGATCACGCCGGCGGCGTGCACACCCATCTGCCGGACCAGGCCCTCCACACCGCGGGCGGTGTCGATGACCTTCTTGACGTCCGGCTCGTTCTCGTACATCCCGCGGATCTCGCCGGCCTCGCTGTAGCGCGGGTGCTGCGGGTCGAGGATGCCGGAGAGCGGGATGCCCTTGCCGAGGACGTCGGCGGGCATGGCCTTGGTGAGCCGGTCGCCCATCGCGTACGGGTAGCCCAGCACACGGGCGGAGTCCTTGATGGCGTTCTTGGCCTTGATGGTGCCGTACGTGCCGATCATGGCGACCTTGTCCGCGCCGTACTTCTCCGTCACGTACCTGATCACCTCGACGCGCCTGCGCTCGTCGAAGTCGATGTCGACATCGGGCATCGAGACGCGCTCGGGATTGAGGAAGCGCTCGAAGATCAGTCCGTGCGGGATGGGGTCCAGGTCGGTGATGCCCATGGCGTACGCGACGATCGAGCCGGCCGCGGAGCCCCGGCCCGGGCCGACCGCGATGCCCTGCTTCTTCGCCCACATGATGAAGTCGGCGACCACGAGGAAGTAGCCCGGGAAGCCCATCGAGATGATCGTGTCCATCTCGTACTCGACCTGCTTCATGCGGTCGTCCGGGATGCCGTCGGGGAACCTGCGCTGCATGCCGCGCATCGTCTCCTCGCGGAACCAGGAGACCTCCGTGTGCCCCTCGGGGATGTCGAACTTCGGCATCAGGTCGCGCTTCTCGAACATCCCGGTCGTGTCGACCTGCTCGGCGACCAGCAGCGTGTTGCGGCAGCCCTCCTGCCAGGCGTCCGAGGAGTCGATCGCGTACATCTCGTCGGTCGACTTCAGGTAGTAGCCGGTGCCGTCGAACTTGAAGCGGTCGGGGTCGGAGAGGTTCTTGCCGGTCTGGATGCACAGCAGCGCGTCATGGGCGCCGGCCTCGTGGGAGTACGTGTAGTGCGAGTCGTTCGTGACCAGCGGCGGGATGCCGAGCTTCCTGCCGATCTCCAGCAGCCCGTCGCGGACGCGGCGCTCGATCTCGATGCCGTGGTCCATCAGCTCCAGGAAGTACCGGTCCTTGCCGAAGATGTCCTGGTACTCGGACGCCGACTTCAGGGCCTCGTCGAACTGGCCGAGACGCAGCCGGGTCTGGAGCTCGCCCGAGGGGCAGCCGGTGGAGGCGATCAGGCCCTCGGACCACTTGGAGATCGTCTCCTTGTCCATCCGGGGCCACTTCTGGAGCCAGCCCTCGGCGTACGCGTCCGAGGAGAGGCGGAAGAGGTTGTGCAGACCCGTCGCGTTCGCCGCCCAGATCGTCTTGTGGGTGTAACCGCCGGAACCGGAGACGTCGTCCCGCTTCTGGTGCGGCTGACCCCACAGGATCTTCCGCTTGTTCCGCCGCGACTCCGGCGCGACATAGGCCTCGATCCCGATGATCGGGGTGACTCCGGCCTTCTGCGCGGAGTGGAAGAAGTCGTACGCGCCGTGGAGGTTGCCGTGATCGCTCATGGCGATGTGCGTCATGCCCATCTCGTTGCAGGCATTGAACATGTCCTTGAGCCGCGCGGCACCGTCCAGCAGCGAGTACTGGGTGTGGACGTGAAGGTGCGTGAAGGGCGGCTTGGTCACGGCGGGAGGCCTCCAGGACGGTCTGGGTGGACAGCGTGGAAGTCTATGCCTCCGCACCGACAAAAGGGGGCCGGGCACCACGACCCGGCGGGGAGTCGCAGATGGGCGCGCCGGGCACTCCGCACTACGGTCGTGCGTTGAGCGGGGCGGAACACCCGTCCCCCACGACATGCACCAGGAGGCACCCAGCGATGTCGGTCCACCAGCCCCCGGCCGGCGAGCGCGGTGAGGAGATCCTCTCCGTGTTCGGCACCGCCTTCGGCGAGCTCCTGGCCGCCGACCCGGCCGCGTTCCGGGTGAAGTTCCGCAAGATGGCGGCCTCGGCCTTCGCCTTCTACCGGGGCTCGGCGAGCCTGTTCTACGCCGACCTGGAGCGCGAGCAGCACGCCGGTCCGTACCTGGACGAGCGGACCAGCCGGGTGTGGATCCACGGCGACCTGCACGCCGAGAACTTCGGCACGTACATGGACTCCAACGGCCGGCTGGTCTTCAACGTCAACGACTTCGACGAGGCGTACGTGGGCCCCTTCACCTGGGACCTCAAGCGGCTCTCCGCCTCGCTGGCACTGATCGGCTACACGAAGGCCCTCGGCGACGAGCAGATCACCGAGCTGGTGCGGATCTTCGCCGCCGCCTACCGCGAGCGCGTCCACGCCCTGGCGACCGGCGCGAAGAACGACGAGGTGCCGCCCTTCACCCTGGACACGGCGGACGGCGCGCTGCTGGAGGCACTGCGCAGCGCCCGCTCGCTGACCCGTTTCGGGCTGCTGGACTCGATGACCGAGATCCGCGACTTCGAGCGCCGTTTCACCGGCGGCGGCGGCGCGATCGAGCTGGACGCGGCCACCCGCTACAAGGTGCTGGCGGCTTTCGACGGCTATCTGGAGACCCTGCCCGAGTCCAGCCTCGCCCGGCCCGACTCGTACCGGGTGAAGGACGTGGTCGGGCGGCGCGGCATCGGTATCGGCTCCGCCGGTCTGCCCTCGTACAACATCCTGCTGGAGGGCAACAGCGACGCCCTCGAGAACGACGTCGTGATCTACATGAAGCAGGCGCAGACCCCGGCGGTGTCCCGGCACGTCACGGACGAGCGGGTGCGGAGCTACTTCCGGCACGAGGGGCACCGCACGGTGATCTCGCAGCGGGCCCTGCAGGCCCACGCGGACCCCTGGCTGGGCTGGACGGAGCTCGACAACTCGGGTCAGCTGGTCGCCGAGGTCTCCCCGTACGCGGTCGACCTGGACTGGTCCGACATCGACGACCCGGAGGAGATCGCGGCGGTGGTCGCCGACCTCGGCCGGGCCACGGCGACCATGCACGCGGCCGCGGACGACGAGAGCGGCCACTCGCTGGTGCCGTTCTCGACGGAGCGGGCCATCGACGCGGCGATCGCGGCGGACGAGGACGGCTTCGGGGACCTGCTGGTGGACTTCGCCCACGACTACGGCGCCCGGGCCCGCGCCGACCACCAGATCTTCCTGGACCTGTTCCGCAACGGCCGGATCCCGGGGCTGTAGCGCCGGGCCGGAGCGTGCCCCGGGCCGGGACGGCCGGGCCCGGCGGAGCGGCGGGCACGGGGGCCCGTCCCGGACCGCGCGGGCGGACGGCGGCACGACGGCCGGGCACGCACGGAGGGCCACCACAAGGCGGCGGCCCGGCAGGCACGAAGCGACCACGGGACGGGCCGTCCCTGGCCCCGCGGGGCAAGGGGGCCGGACTCTTAGCGGCCCCTTACCGAACGGCATGGCACACTCCAGACGATGCCGGATTCCTCCCCGCGGGCGGTCCCGGGACCGGCAGTGCGGACGTCCACCAGTCAGGAGCCCCGTGCACACAGGCGAGACCCGGCTCAGAGGGCTGCGGGCGGCGGTTTTCACGGCACTCGTCGTGACGCTGTCCGTGGCCTCCCATGTGCTGCTCTCCCGGGCGCCGCTGCCGCTGACGACCGTCGCGGCGGTCGCCTGCGGAGTGTTCCTGGTCACGTACGCCCTGGCGGGCCGGGAGCGGGGGTACGGGCCGATCGCGGCCGCACTGGTCCCCCTGGAACTGGCCGCGGACACGGTCTTCACCGCCGGCCAGCACGTCTGTTACGGCGCCGCGGGCGGGCCCGTCGCCGGATCGCTCCGCGCGGTCGGCGTGGACGTGCTCTGCGGTGGCACCGCCGGGGCGCATCTGCCCGGTGTGGCAGCGGCCGACGGCCGGCTCGCCGCGCTGGTCGACTCCCCCGATCCGTATGTGCCCTGGCTGCTGCTCGCGGCCCACGTCTCCGTCGGGCTGCTCGCCGCGGCCTGGCTGCGCCACGGCGAGTCGGCACTCGCGGGTCTGCTGCGCACGGCGGCCCTGGCCGCGTTCCGGCCGCTGCTGACCGCCGTCGCCGCCGTCCACCGCCGCGCCGCCGCCGACCGGCCCCCGGTGCGGACGGCGGCCCTCCCGGCCCTCGCCCGTACCCGCCACTTCGTGCACTCCGTGCGACGGAGGGGACCACCGCTGCCCGCTCCCGCTCACGCCTGAGCCCCGGCACGTCCCCGACCGACCCTTTTTCACACCATGCCCACGGAGAAAACGATCATGAGTGCACGCAACAGCCGCGCCAACAAGGCCGCCGCCCGCGAGCGTCTGCGTCTGGAGCGCGAGCGCCAGGCCAAGAAGGACAGGATCAGGCGGCAGGTCGTCGTCGCGGTCTCGACCGTCGCGGTCCTGGCGGCCGCGGGCGGCATCGGCTACGCCGTCATGCAGGCCAACAAGCCCTCGGCCTGGGAGGCGGCGAAGGACGCGAAGGTCGTCAAGCCCAAGAACACCGAGGGCGAGAACGGCACCACCGTCGTCATCGGCAAGCCGGCCGCGAAGAAGACCCTCGAGGTCTACGAGGACTCGCGCTGCCCGGTCTGCGCGACGTTCGAGCAGGCGGTGGGCGAGACCGTGAAGAAGGACGTCGACGCGGGCAAGTACAGGCTGAAGTACATCGGCGCGACGTTCATCGACAACAGCGACAACGGCGAGGGTTCCAAGAACGCCCTCTCCGCCCTCGGCGCGGCACTCGACGTGAGCCCCGAGGCCTTCATGGAGTACAAGGCGGCCCTCTACTCCGCGAAGTTCCACCCGGAGGAGAGCGAGGACAAGTTCGCCAAGGACGCGTATCTGCTGGAGGTCGCCGACTCGGTGGACGCGCTCAAGAACAACGCCGGGTTCAAGAAGAACGTCGAGAACGGCACGTTCGACGCCTGGGCGCTGAAGATGTCGAAGACCTTCGACGACAGCGGCGTGACGGGTACACCGACGCTGAGGATGGACGGCAAGAAGGTCGTCGCGGAGGGCAGCGACAACGCCCCGATGACGGTCGAGCAGTTCAACGCCGCCGTCGACAAGGCGCTCAAGGGCTGACGCCTCACAGAGCCGGCCCCCGACGCGGGCCGTGTGCCGGGAACTCCCCAGGCACACGGCCCGCTCGGCGTTCGGGCATCCTCGGCGGCCCGAGCACGCCGCTGCACCGCGGGCTCCGGCCCGGCACACCGCTTCCCGCGAGGAGCCCGCCGCCCGCCGTCGCCTGACCCACCGTCAGGCAGCGGCGGGCGGACGATCGAGAACACTCAGGCGAACTTTCCTGAATTCGCCTGCCAGTTCGCCTTACCGGTCAGTAGTCTGACCGGCCGTGACCAGAAGACTCACCTCAACCCCCAGCCGCCGCTCGGTCGTCAAAGCCGCTGCCGCCACCGCTGTCGCCACTGCCGCCGCCGCTCCCGCGCTCGCGGCCGCATCACCCGCCGCCGCCGCAGAACAGGGCACGGCCTTCCTCCACGGGGTCGCCTCGGGCGACCCGCTCCCCGATGGCGTGCTGCTGTGGACCCGGGTCACCCCGGCCCCCGACGCGCTGCCCGGTTCCGGCAAGGGCCCCGACACCGAGGTGAGTTGGGAGATGGCCGAGGACAGGGGCTTCACCAAGGTCGTCGCCCGGGGCCTGACCACCGCCACCGCGGCCACCGACCACACCGTCAAGGTCGACGTCAGGGGGCTGTCCCCGGCCACCGCCTACTTCTTCCGCTTCGCCTCCGCGGGCACCGTCTCCGCCACCGGCCGCACCAGGACCGCGCCCGCCGCCGACGCCGCCGCGCCCGGGGTGCGCTTCGGCGTGGTCTCCTGTGCCAACTGGGAGTCCGGATACTTCGCGGCGTACCGTCATCTCGCGGCCCGCGCCGACCTGGACGCGGTCCTTCACCTCGGCGACTACATCTACGAGTACGGCACCGGCGGCTACCCGGCCGACGAGTACGTGGTGCGCCGGCACGAGCCCGGGCACGAGATCACGACGCTCGCCGACTACCGCGTCCGGCACGGCAAGTACAAGACGGACGCCGACCTCCAGGCGGTGCACGCCGCCCATCCGCTCGTCGCGATCTGGGACGACCACGAGATCGCCAACGACGCCTGGGCGGGCGGCGCGGAGAACCACACGCCCGGCACCGAGGGCGACTACGCGGCCCGCGCGGCGGCCGCCAAGCGGGCCTACTTCGAGTGGATGCCCGTGCGCACCTCCACCGAGGGCACCGTCTACCGCCGGCTGCGCTTCGGCAAGCTGGCCGACCTGCACCTGCTGGACCTCCGCTCGTTCCGCTCCGAGCAGGCGTCCGTGGGCAGCGGAAAGGTCGACGACCCGGAGCGCACCATCACCGGCCGCGCCCAGCTGGACTGGCTCAAGTCCGGCCTCGCGTCGTCGGACGCGACGTGGAAGCTCGTGGGCACCTCGGTGATGATCTCCCCGGTGGCCTTCGGCTCCGTACCCGCCCATCTGCTGGGGCCGATCGCCGAACTGCTCGGCCTGCCCAAGGAGGGCCTCGCCGCCAACGTCGACCAGTGGGACGGCTACACGGACGACCGGAGGGAACTGCTGAAACATCTGACGGACCGGGGCATCGAGAACACCGTCTTCCTCACCGGCGACATCCACATGGCATGGGCCAACGACGTGCCCGTGAAGGCCGCGACCTACCCGCTGTCGCGTTCGGCCGCGACGGAGTTCGTGGTGACGTCGGTGAGCTCCGACAACCTGGACGACATCCTGCACGTCGCCCCCGGCACGGTATCCCTGGTCGCGGCCACCGCCGTCAAGGTCGCGAACCGCCATGTGAAGTGGCTCGACATGGACCACCACGGCTACGGCGTCCTCGACCTGACCCCCGAACGGTCGCAGATGGACTACTACACCGTCTCCGACAAGGCCCGGCCCGACGCGACCGCGGCCTGGGCACGCTCCTACCGGACGCTGAGCGGAACGCAGAAGGTCGAGCGCGTCAACCAGCCGGTGCGCTGAGGCCCCGAGCCCCGTGACGGTTCCTCTAACCTGGCGCCATGAATGCGCCGGGGGAACTGGTCGACGGGCGGTTCGAGCTGATCGAGAGGCTCGGCAGCGGAGGCATGGGCACGGTGTGGCGGGCTCGCGACACCGTGCTCCACCGTGAAGTCGCCCTCAAGGCGGTCAGATCCGACGCCTCCGCTTCCGAGGCCGTGCGCGAGCGGGTGCTGCGCGAGGCCCGTGCTCTCGCCCGGCTCAGCCATCCCCACGTGGTGACGATCCATCACATCGTGGACGCCGAACCGCATCCGTGGATCGTGATGGAGCTGGTTCCCGGGATCTCGCTCCAGGCTCGCCTCGCCCAGGGGCCGCTGACCCCACCGGAGGCGGCGCGCATCGGACGGCAGGTGCTCTCCGCACTGCGCGCCGCACACGCGGCCGGCATCCAGCACCGGGACGTCAAGCCCGCCAACGTCCTGATGCGCCCGGCCGGTGCCACCGGGCACGCCGGCAGCGGCGACACCGCCGTGCTCACCGACTTCGGGATCGCGGCGCTGCAGGGCTCGACCGCGCTGACCGCCACGGGCGAACTGATCGGCTCGCCCGAGTACATGGCGCCCGAACGGGTGCGCGGCCGGGACGACGACCCGGCATCCGACCTCTGGTCGCTCGGCCTGGTGCTGTACGTGGGCGTGGAGGGCGTCAGTCCGCTGCGCCGGCCGACGACGCTGGCCACGCTGGCGGCCGTGCTCGACGAGCCGGTGCCCCCGCCGGTGCGTTCCGGACCGCTCGCACCCGTGCTCCAGGCCCTTCTGGTACGGGACCCGGCGGCCCGGCCCGACGCCGCACGGCTGGACGCGATGCTGGCACAGGTCGAGACGGGGACGGCGCCGTACTGGGCCCAGCCCACGATGACGACGGCGACACCGCCGCCCGGTCCGGTGCCAGTGCCGGGACCGGTTCCGCCGGTGCCGACCCGGGTGGACGGCCCACGGCCGACGACCTCCCAGCCACCCTCGCGGCCCGCGGAGGGCAGGCGGGCGAACCGTGCGCCCCTCGTCGCCGCCGTCATCGGCGTGGCCCTCGCGATCACGGCCGCCGGCGCCGTCGTCCTGGCACTGCGGGATCCCGGCGGACGGGCCACGGACGACGCGAAGGGCCCGGGTGCGGCATCGGGCCCCTCGGTCCACGCCTCCGCCGCACCCGCCTCGAGTCCGGCGCCGGGTCCGAGCGCGCCGCCGGCGCCGACGGTCACCGTCACCGCGTCGGCGACTGCGAGCACTCCGTCCGACCCAGCCGTGCCCCCGCCGTCCTCGGGCCGCTGGATCGCACAGCTCTTCTCCGAGCCCGTCGGATCCGGCACCGCCGCACGCGATGTCCGGCTCGCCCGGATCCGCGAGACGGTCCCCGAGGCCCGGTACCTGCGCAGCGACGACTACGCGTCGCTGCGGCCCGGGTACTGGGTGATCTACGCCGAGGGGCCGTTCGACGACGGCCGGGCCGCGCTCAGGTTCTGCGCCGAACGTGACCGCACCACGGCCAACAGCTGCCTCGGCCGCTATCTCAGTTCCCGCGCGGCCGACTCGGCGCTCCAGTGCCGTCCCCCGGCGGGCAACCCCTCGGGGCGCTGCGACCTCGGCTAGTGCTGTGACCGGAAGGGTTGGCCGGGAAGCTCGCGGCGTCCGGTGCGGTGGATCGCAAGGCGGAGGATCGCCCTCGTACTGGACGTACTCGGGCGACTCCGACAACGCCGCGAGGCGCCGTGCCGGGCGTCGCGAGCCGGTGAACCTTTCCGGTCACGGCACCGGCTCAGCCAGGTGCCTTGCCGTGTGAGATGGGCAACAGCCGCCCGGCTCGCGACGCCTGACACCTCCGGAGCGCCGGCCCCTCCGGACGCCGGACCTCCCGGAGGCGCTGCCCGGACCCCTCGGGCACGCACCCCCTGGTCACGCGGTCACACGGTCACGCGGGCCTCGGCCTCCCCCAGCGTCTCCAGGAAGCCGAGCGCCACGCGCCACGTCCGGTCGGCCGCCTCCTCGTCCCAGTCGGGAAGGTCGGGGTCCGTGTACAGGTGCCCGGCGCCGGCGTAACGGTGCACCTCGACGTCCGCCCCCGTCCTGCCCATGCCCAGGTACCAGGCGGTGAGCCAGTCGTACGGCTCGAACGGGTCCGGGTCGGCGACGTGCAGTTGTACGGGCAGGTCCTCCACGCGCGCGTTCTCGGCGATGTCGGACGTGCCGTGCAGCAGCAGGAGGCCGCGGGCCTTCTCGTCGCCGAGGGCGAGGTTCTGGGCGATGGCCGCCCCCAGGGAGAACCCCGCGTACACGAGCCCGCGCTCCGAGTACGGCGCGGCGGCCACAATCGCCCGCTTCAGCAGCTCGTCCACCCCGACCTCGTCCTTGTACGCCCTGCCCTCCTCCACGGACCCGTACACCCGGCCCTCGAACAGATCCGGGGTCCACACCTGGTGGCCTGCCGCCCGCAGTCGCTCGGCGGCGGTGAGCACGGCGGGGCGCAGGCCGTACGTCGAATGGAAAAGCATGATGTCCATCCGGTCAGGTTACGTTCGAGGGCATGGAGAACGTGCTGCGTCCGTTGATCGTCCTCGTCGGCTCGGTCCTGCTCACGCTGCTGCTGGGATGGCTAGCCGATCTGCTGCTCCGCCGCGCGGACGCCCGCCACAGCGAGACCCCGCTGTGGGGGCTGCTGCGCCGCTGCCGGGTGCCGTTGCAGGTGGTGGTGCTGACCGCGCTGTTGCGAGGGACCTACACGGAGACCGCCATCGCGGTCGTCGAACGGAACGAGGCCCTCATCGGCCATGTCCTGACTCTCGTCCTCATCGCCGCCTCGGCGTGGCTGGTGGTGCGGATCGCCGCGGCGGTGGTGGAGGCCTCGTACTCCCGCTTCGCCGCCACCTCCCGGGACCTCGCGCGGGTACGCCGGGTCCGCACCCAGGTCACGCTGGTCCAGCGGATCGTCACCGCCCTGGTCGCCGTCGTGGCCTTCGCGTCGATGCTGCTGACCTTCCCCGGCATGGACAAGCTGGGGGCCTCGCTGCTGGCCTCCGCCGGTGTCCTCGGTATCGTCGCCGGGGTCGCGGCCCAGTCCACGCTGGGCAATCTCTTCGCCGGCTTCCAGATCGCATTCGGCGACATGGTGCGCATCGGGGACACCGTCGTGGTGGACGGCGAGTGGGGCACGGTGGAGGAGGTGACCCTCACCTTCCTCGCGGTGCGGACCTGGGACGAGCGGCGGATCACGATGCCGGTGTCGTACTTCACCAGCAAGCCGTTCGAGAACTGGTCGCGCGGCGGTGTGCAGATGACCGGGACGGTCTTCTTCCACCTCGACCACACGGCACCGGTGCACGAGATGCGCGAGAAGCTCCACGACATCCTGCACGAGTGCCCGGCCTGGGACGGCCGCGACTGGTCGCTCGCGGTCACGGACACCACGCCGAACACGATGGTGGTCCGCGCCGTCGTCACCGCGAAGGACGCGGACGACATCTGGACGGTGCGGTGCAGGGTGCGCGAGCAGTTGATCGCCTGGCTCTGCGACCACCACCCGTACGCCCTCCCGCGCATCGCCACGTCCCAGGCGGTCTCCCCGCCCCCCACGCACACCCAGCCCGACACCCCCGCTCAGCGGACCGGCCGCGGGTAGCGGGGCGTGGCGGTGCCGCGTCGGGCCTTCCGGGGTGGGCGGCGCACGGGAATGCGGGCGGCCGTCCGGCAGTGGCCGCTGGACGCCGATGGCCGGACGGCCCCTGACTGTCGCTGGTGCCGCGTCGGGCACGGGGATGCCCGTCGAGGAGCGGCGTCCGGTGCACGGGGTCTCCCCCGGCCCCCCGGGCCGAGAGTTGGATCGCAAGGCGGCGGATCGACCTCGCGGGGGGCCTGTTCGGCCTGTTCGGCGGCGCCGCGAGTCGCCGTGCGGGGCGGCGCGACGGGGCGAACACGCCCTAGTGGCCCCGCTCCGCACCGCCGTTGACCTGGACGACCTGGGACGTGATGTGGGACGCCGCGTGGGACGCGAGCCAGTGGAGGGTCCGGGCCACGTCACCGGGGTGGCCCGGGCGACCCGTGGACGTCTCTGCGATGAGCTGCCTGCGGCGGTCCTCGCCGATCCCGTCGCCGAAGAAGCCGGTCTCCTCCACGTAGCCGGGCGCCACCAGGTTGACCGTGATGCCGCGCGGCCCGAGCCTGCGTGCCAGGTCGTGCGCGTAGGGGTGCAGGGCTGCCTTGGACGCCGCGTACGCACCCGAACCGGACCCCCGGTAGGCCGCGATGGAGCTGAGGAAGAGCACGCGGCCGCCGGGCGTTGCGAGATGGTCCGCGATGGCCTCGGTGAGGAGCGCGGCGGTGAGGGTGTTGAGGCGGAAGTTGAGGGTCCAGTCGTGGGCGACCGCCTCCAGCGGGTCCTCGTACCCCGGCCGGTCCTCCAGCCCGCCGTTGCCGCCCGCGCTGTGGACGAGCACGTCCACCGTGCCGTACTCCCGGGCGGCGAACACCGCGGCGCGGCGGGCCCCTTCGGGCTCACTGAGATCAGCGGCGCAGTAGCGCGCGCCGGGAATCCGCTCGGCCGCCCGCACGAGCACCTCCTCGCGGCGTCCCAGCAGCAGTACCTGCTCGCCGTCCGCGGCGAACACCTCCGCCGTCGCGAGCCCGATTCCCGTACCCCCGCCACTGATCACCACGGTGCGCGCCATGAGCCGATCCTACGACCGGCCGGCAGCCCGGCGCCGGTCCGAAACCGCCCCGCGCGGTCGGTTCGGGGCGTGCCGCGCCCGAGCGGAGGCGCTCAGCGCAGACCGCGGACGTACAGGTGCGGCAGGACGCGGTCGACGAACTCGGGGTCGGCCCCGGCTCCCCGCGTGCGGCCGGCACCTCGTGCCGGGGGGCCGACAGCGGGTCCTCAGGACCGGCGCGGGCGGTCCGTACCGCTCCCCGAGCGGCACGGTCGGCCCCGGTAACAGCACGCACAGCAGGGCCAGTTGGTCCACGAGCACCTCTCGACGGCCGGTTCTCCGACGATCACCGCACCCAGCGGCCGCACGTTTCTCCCGATTCATCCCCATACGCCCGCCCGGTGCGTCTGCCGAACGCCCGTCACCGGCCCCGTGCGGGTCCCCCTTCACCGCCCGGACAACGGTCACTTCGGTGTCCGGGGGCATACGAGCGCGGCGGGCGGTACGGGCAGGGAGGGACTCGGCCGTCAGAGCGCTCGGCGCATGGCCCGGTGGGGGATGCCCGCGTCCGGGAACTCGGGGCCGTAGGCCTCGTAGCCCAGGCGCTCGTAGAACGCGAGCGCGTGGGTCTGCGCGTGCAGGTCGATCGCGGTGAGGCCGCGCTCTCGGGCCGCGGACTCGATCGCGCGGACGAGCGCCGCCCCCACGCCCCGGCCGCGCGCGGCCCCGGTCACCGCGAGCCGCCCCAGCGATCCGACCGACGAGTCGCCTCCGGTCTTGCCGGCCGCCGCCGGGCCGTACAGCAGACGGCCCGTGCCCAGCGGGCCCTCCGGGCCGACGGCGAGGACATGGATGGTGTCCGCTCCGTCGGCGTCGTAGGCGTCGTACTCGATCTCCTGCGGGACCCGTTGCTCGACGACGAAGACCTCCTTGCGCACCGCGAAGCAGGCTTCGCGGTCCGAAGGATCCGTCGCCTCCCGCACGGCACAACCGCCCGGGACGACGCCCTCCGGCAGGCGCTCCGCGTCCCCGCTCATGCGCTCTCCGCCGCGATCCGGTCCAGCGCCGCCTGCAGGTCCTGGGGATAGTCGCTGCCGAACTCGACCCACTGGCCGTCCGCGGGGTGCTCGAAGCCCAGGCGCACCGCGTGCAGCCACTGCCGGGTCAGCCCCAGCCGTCGCGCCATCGTCGGGTCCGCGCCGTAGGTGAGATCGCCGACGCACGGGTGCCGGTGGGCGGACATGTGCACCCGGATCTGGTGCGTGCGGCCGGTCTCCAGCTTGATGTCCAGCAGTGACGCGGCGCGGAACGCCTCGATCAGGTCGTAGTGCGTGACGGAGGGCTTGCCCTCCGCGGTCACGGCCCACTTGTAGTCGTGCTGGGGGTGGCGGCCGATGGGCGCGTCGATCGTGCCGCTCAGCGGGTCGGGGTGGCCCTGCACCAGCGCGTGGTACCGCTTGTCGACCGTGCGCTCCCGGAACTGCTGCTTCAGCAGGGTGTAAGCGCGCTCCGACTTGGCGACCACCATCAGCCCGGACGTGCCGACGTCCAGCCGGTGCACGATCCCCTGCCGCTCCGCGGCGCCCGAGGTCGAGATCCGGTACCCGGCCGCGGCCAGCCCGCCGATCACCGTCGGTCCCGTCCAGCCGGGACTCGGGTGGGCCGCCACACCGACCGGTTTCACGATCACGACGATGTCCTCGTCGTCGTGCACGATCTCCATGCCCTCGACCGGCTCGGCGACGACCTGCACCGGGACGGGCGCCTGAGGCATCTCGACCTCGAGCCAGGCCCCGCCGCGCACCCGCTCGGACTTGCCCACGACCGAGCCGTCGACCTGGACCTTGCCCGCGGCGGCGAGCTCGGCCGCCTTCGTCCGGGAGAAGCCGAACATGCGCGATATGGCGGCGTCGACGCGCTCGCCCTCGAGGCCGTCGGGAACGGGCAGGGTGCGGGTTTCGGGAATCGTGCTCACCCGTCGAGTATGCCTTGTCGGTCCCTGTGACCGATCCCGCCTGTGGACGACCGGGCCCCGGCCCGACCGGCGGGGCCCTCTGTGGACAACCGGACTCGGGGCCGCCCCGAGCGGGCTCCGCCGCCGGCTCGCTCCCCGTGCCCGCCGCGGCCGGAGTCCGGCCGGCCTCAGTCCTTGTGGACGGTGCCGTCCGGGTCCAGGCCCTTGAAGGACAGGATCACGATCAGGATGCCGCCGCACACGATCGCGGAGTCGGCCAGGTTGAACACGGCGAAGTGCTTCGGCGCGATGAAGTCGACGACCGCGCCCTCGAAGACCCCCGGCGAACGGAAGATCCGGTCCGTGAGATTGCCGAGCGCCCCGCCCAGCAGCATGCCGAGCGCGATGGCCCACGGCAGGCTGTAGAGCTTGCGAGCCAGCCGAGCGATCACCACGATCACCACCGCCGCGATGATCGTGAAGATGATCGTGAACGCCTCGCCGAAGCCGAACGCCGCTCCGGGGTTGCGGACCGCCTCGAACCGCAGCCAGTCGCCGATCACCTGGATCGGCTGGTGGTGCTCCAGCTCGGCGACGACCACCATCTTGGTGGCGAGGTCCAGCGCGTAGGCCACGGCGGCCACCGCGAACAGGGCGAAGATCCGGCGCCCGCCCCTGGGCCGCTCGGCGGGCGCCGCGGCCTCGTCGTCTACGTCCGGCGTACCGATGATGCGCTCCGCCTCTGCCACGTGAGTCCCTCAACCTAGGTGCTGACTGGTCACGAGGGTACGGCACACACGTGGGGCCCGGCTCCGGACACCGTGCGCAGCCCGGAGCCGGGGGTGGGCTCAGCCCCGCCGCTCCTGCTTCTGCTTGTCCTCCACGCACAGCGTGGCCCGGGGGAACGCCTGCATCCGCGCCTTGCCGATCGGCTTCCCGCAGATCTCGCAGAGGCCGTACGTGCCCGCGTCCAGCCGGTGCAGGGCCCGATCGGTCTGCTCGACCATCTCGCGGGCGTTGGCGGCCAGCGCCATCTCGTGCTCCCGGGTGATGTTCTTGGTGCCGGTGTCGGCCTGGTCGTCCCCGGCGCCGTCCCCGGAGTCCCGCATCAGCCCGGTCAGCGCCTCCTCGGAGTGGCTGATCTCGGCCTGCAGCCGGGCCAGCTCGCTCTCCAGCTCGGCGCGCGCCTCGGCGACCTCCTCCGGCGTCCACGGGTCCTCCCCCGGCCGTACCGCGAGGTCTCCCGGTGCCGCGGCGACACGGGCCTGCGGCACCGGCGGCGCGGTGTCCTTCGTGGCCGTACCGGACCCGCCCGCGCTCTTCTTGGCTGCCACCGTCCTGGCTCCCGTCTGCTCCGCGGCCTCGACCGCTTCCCCGGCCGCCGTGGCGGCCTTCCTGGCGCCTGCCCTCGCAGCCGCCTTCCTGCCCGGCGCCTTCGCGGCCGCGGCCGCCGAGGGCGCCGCCGAGCGCCCCGCCGTCTCCCTGCCTGTCGCGGTCTTCCGCGCGGCCGTGCCCTTCTTCGTGCCCGCGGCGGTCTTCCTGCCTCGGGTGGTCTTCGAACCGGCTTCCGCCGCCTTCGAGCCCGTGCCCGAGGCCCTCGCGGTACCCGTGGTCCCCGAACCGGCGCCGGACCGCGCGGCGGCCCGCGCGGTCGCCTTCCTCGCCGCCTTCCGGCCCGCTTCCTTCGCCGGTGCCTCCGCGGCCTCCTCCGCCTGCTCCGCGGCCGCTCCCGCCCGCCGCTCCCCCGCCTCCTCGGCCGGGTGCTCCCGGGCGTGGCCCTTCGGGCTCCTCGCCGCCGCGGACTTCGCGGCGCCCGCGGACGGGCCGGCGGCGGAACGCTTGGCCGCCGCCGCCGTGGTCTTCCGCGCGGCCTTCCTGGCGGGTTCCGCGGACTTGGCCCCGGACCCTTCGTGCGCGTTCGCGCCGGAAGGGACCGTCTTCGTCACCCTCCTGGTGGTCTTCTTCGCGACGGCGCTCTTCTTGCCGTTCGTCTCCTTGGCCGCCGCCCCCGCAGCGGCGGTGGACCTGGCTGACGCCGTCTTCTTCACGGCGGTCTTCTTCGCCACCATGGCCGCGGCCCCTTCACATATTGTGATCTTGCTCGCGAATCGTGCTGGGACGATAAATCGACCCCAGCGCCGCGGCAACGGGGCACGCCGCCTGTCCGGCCCGCCCCGCGCCTTCCCCAACGCGAGCCTGCATCCGTTGTGCCCAGCTCCCCGCCCCCTAATCCGCCGGGCGGGTACCGCCGGGACCCACCGGGCCCCGTGTGGCCATTCGGGTCATGCGCGGCCCGGCCTCCGGCCCGCCGCCGGCCGGGAAATCCGGTCGGCCCCCACCCGCCCGGGCCCGTACACTGGGCGAAGCGAAAGGCGTGGATGGGGACGAGTAGCGTCGTACGCAGCCATGAGCGACCCGGGGACGGTGAGAGCCCGGGGGCGAGCGCGGTGCGAAGGATCACCCCGGAGCCGCCGGAAGAACGCCCACGGGCAGCCCAGGGCCAGTAGAACCGGCATCGCGACCCCAATGAGGGGGCCGTCCGGCCGCGCGCCGGAGGGCCAAGGAGGGTGGTACCGCGGGAGCGCAGCGCATCGGCTCTCGTCCCTCCGACGGAAGAGACACACTCCGTTGGAGGAGCCGTACATGACGCCGCCGCAGTACCGCCAGGTGCCCGCCCAGGTCGACCTGCCCGCGCTCGAGCACGCCGTGCTCGACTTCTGGCGCGACAACAAGGTCTTCGCGAAGAGCCTCGAGCAGTCCGAGGGCCGCCCCGAGTGGGTCTTCTACGAGGGCCCGCCCACGGCCAACGGCATGCCCGGCGCCCACCACATCGAGGCCCGCGTCTTCAAGGACGTCTTCCCGCGCTTCCGGACCATGCAGGGCTACCACGTGGCCCGCAAGGCCGGCTGGGACTGCCACGGTCTGCCGGTCGAGCTCGCCGTCGAGAAGGAACTCGGCTTCAACGGCAAGAAGGACATCGAGGCGTACGGCATCGCGGAGTTCAACGCGAAGTGCCGCGAGTCCGTGACCCGCCACACGGACGCCTTCGCCGAGCTGACGACCCGCATGGGCTACTGGGTCGACCTCGACGAGGCGTACCGGACCATGGATCCCGAGTACATCGAGTCCGTGTGGTGGTCCCTGAAGGAGATCTTCGGCAAGGGCCTGCTCGTACAGGACCACCGCGTCGCCCCCTGGTGCCCGCGCTGCGGCACCGGCCTGTCCGACCACGAGCTGGCGCAGGGCTACGAGACCGTCGTCGACCCGTCCGTCTTCGTCCGCTTCCCGCTGACCTCCGGCCCGCTCGCGGGCGAGGCGTCGCTGCTGGTCTGGACGACCACCCCGTGGACGTTGGTGTCCAACACCGCGGTGGCCGCCCACCCCGGGGTCACCTATGTGGTGGCCACGAACGGCGAGGAGAAGCTCGTCGTCGCCGAACCGCTGCTGGAGAAGGCCCTCGGCGAAGGCTGGGAGGCCACCGGTCAGACGTTCACGGGCGCCGAGATGGAGCGCTGGGGCTACCGCCGGCCGTTCGAGCTCGTCGAGTTCCCGGCCCCGGCGCACTACGTGGTCAACGCCGAGTACGTCACGACCGAGGACGGCACCGGTCTGGTCCACCAGTCCCCCGCATTCGGTGAGGACGACCTCAGGGTCTGCCGCGCCTACGGGCTCCCCGTGGTGAACCCGGTCCGCCCCGACGGCACCTTCGAGGAGGACGTGCCCCTGGTCGGCGGCGTGTTCTTCAAGAAGGCCGACGAGGCGCTCACCCGGGACCTGGACGCCCGCGGTCTGCTCTTCCGGCACGTCCCGTACGAGCACAGCTACCCGCACTGCTGGCGCTGCCACACGGCGCTGCTCTACTACGCGCAGCCGTCGTGGTACATCCGCACGACGGCGGTCAAGGACCGGCTCCTCGAGGAGAACGAGAACACCAACTGGTACCCGGAGTCGGTCAAGACCGGCCGGTACGGCGACTGGCTCAACAACAACATCGACTGGGCGCTGTCACGGAACCGCTACTGGGGCACCCCGCTGCCGATCTGGCGCTGCGCGGAGGACCACCTCACCGTCGTCGGCTCGCTCGCCGAGCTGGGCGAGCTCACCGGGGAGGACCAGTCGGGCCTGGACCCGCACCGCCCGTTCATCGACGCCGTCACCTTCGCCTGTCCGCAGTGCTCCTCGACGGCGACGCGGGTGCCCGAGGTCATCGACGCGTGGTACGACTCCGGGTCGATGCCGTTCGCGCAGTGGGGCTATCCGTACCGGAACAAGGAGATCTTCGAGAAGCGCTATCCGGCGCAGTTCATCTCCGAGGCCATCGACCAGACGCGCGGCTGGTTCTACACGCTGATGGCGGTCGGCACCCTGGTCTTCGACAAGTCGTCGTACGAGAACGTGGTCTGCCTTGGCCACATCCTCGCCGAGGACGGCCGCAAGATGTCCAAGCACCTGGGCAACATCCTGCAGCCGATCCCGCTCATGGACCAGCACGGCGCCGACGCCGTGCGCTGGTTCATGGCCGCCGGCGGCTCGCCGTGGGCGGCCCGCCGGGTCGGCCACGGCACCATCCAGGAGGTCGTCCGCAAGACGCTCCTCACGTACTGGAACACGGTGGCCTTCCAGGCGCTGTACGCCCGCACCTCGAACTGGGCGCCCGGCGAGGCCGACCCGGCGCCTGCGGAGCGCACCGTGCTCGACCGCTGGCTGCTCTCCGAGCTGCACGCGCTGGTCGACCAGGTGACGCAGGCGCTGGAGGCGTACGACACCCAGCGCGCCGGCAAGCTGATCTCGTCCTTCGTGGACGACCTGTCGAACTGGTACGTACGCCGCTCGCGCCGCCGGTTCTGGCAGGGCGACGCGGCCGCGCTGCGCACGCTGCACGACGTGATCGAGACCGTCACGCGGCTGATGGCCCCGCTGACCCCGTTCATCACGGAGCGGGTGTGGCAGGACCTCGTGGTTCCGGTGACGCCGGACGCCCCGGAGTCCGTGCACCTCACGGCCTGGCCGGAGGCGGACCTCTCCACCGTCGACCCGGAGCTGTCCCAGCAGATGGCGCTGGTGCGCCGGCTGGTCGAGCTGGGCCGTGCCACGCGCGCGGAGTCGGGCGTGAAGACCCGCCAGCCGCTGTCGCGGGCACTCGTCGCGGCCCCGGGCTTCGACTCCCTGTCGCCCGAACTGCACGCGCAGATCACCGAGGAGCTCAACGTCTCCTCCCTGGCGTCGCTGACTGATTCCTCCGCTGGTCCAGCGGGCGGCGGATCGCTGGTCGACACGACGGCGAAGGCGAACTTCCGGGCGCTGGGCAAGCGTTTCGGCAAGGGCGTGCAGGACGTCGCGAAGGCCGTGGCCACGGCGGACGCGGCGGCGCTGTCCCTGGCGCTGCGGTCCGGCTCGGCCGTGATCGAGGTCGGCGGCGAGGAGGTGACCCTCTCCCCGGAGGAGGTCATCATCACGGAGACCCCGCGCGAGGGCTGGTCGGTCGCCTCCGACCAGGGCGCGACGGTCGCGCTCGATCTGGAGATCACTCCGGAGCTGCGGCGGGCGGGCCTCGCCCGCGACGCGATCCGGCTGATCCAGGAGGCGCGCAAGAACAGCGGCCTGGACGTCGCCGACCGCATCGCGCTCCGCTGGTCCTCCTCGGACGCCGAGGTCGCCTCGGCGCTCACGGACCACTCGGGTCTGATCGCGGACGAGGTCCTCGCGACGGACTTCGCGACGGGCGAGGGCGACGACGCGTACGGCTCCCCGTTCACGGACGAGGGTCTGTCGCTGACGTTCCGCCTCCGCAAGGCGTAACCCGTACCGCGCCTCGCATCGTGGGTCCGGCCCCTTCGGGGGCCGGACCCTTTCGCGTGGGTCGTCCGCGCCGCACACGTCGGCAGGGCAGGGCCTTCGACACGGACCGTCGACCGCGTGGCACGGACCCCGCCATCCGGGAGGGCGGGCCTCCGCGTGGCCGCGGGGATCACGCCCCGCACGGGGGACATCGCGCTCACGTGCCCGGCCGCGCCCCCGAAGCGCGGCATCCGCCACCGCGGGCCCGAGCACAAGAACGGGCCGGGCCCGGGACGTTGGTCCCGGGCCCGGCCCGTTTCAGCCTGCCGACGGCCGAGCGCGCTCCGCGCCGTGGCCCGCCGTCAGTTGTCGTCCTCGTCGATGAGGAATCCGCGCATCGGCGACGGCGCCTGCTGCATCGGCTGCGGACCGCCCTGCGGCCGCACCGGCGCCATCGGCTGGGTCATCGCCGGAGACATCTGCTGCTGACCGCCGTACGACGGGGCGCCGCCCATGCCCTGGTTGCCGCCCATCGCCTGGTTCCCGCCGAAGGAGGGGGCGCCGGCGCCGGCCGGAGCCATCGAGGGGGACGGGGGCAGCGACGCGGCCGCCGGGGTCCGCGGCGGGGCCAGCGAGTCGTCGGACTGGGTCTCCAGCTGGCGCAGCTGGCTCTCCAGGTACGACTTCAGACGCGTGCGGTACTCGCGCTCGAAGCCGCGCAGGTCCTCGACCTTGCGCTCGAGCGTGGCGCGGGCGGACTCGAGCGAGCCCATCGCGACGCGGTGCTTCTCCTGCGCGTCCCGCTCCAGCGCGTCGGCCTTGGCGCGGGCGTCCCGCTCCAGGCCCTCGGCACGGGACCGGGCCTCGCCGACGATCTTGTTGGCCTCGGAACGGGCCTCCGCGATCGCCTGGTCGGCGGTCTGCTGGGCCAGCGACAGCACGCGCGCGGCACTGTCGCCTCCAGGGCCCTGACCCGGGAGCTGGGGGCCGCCGTGACCACCCATGGGGCCGCCCATCGGACCACCCATGGGACCGCCCTGCATCGGGCCGGGACCCATCGGACCACCCTGCGGGTGCCCCTGGGGGCCGTGACCACCGGGACCGGCCGGCAGCTGAGGAGCTCCACCGGGCAGCTGGGGGGGACCCATCTGCGGGGGCTGCTGCTGGACGGGGGGTCCGGATATGGCGGCGGGCACGGGAGCGCCGGGACCGCGGCCGTCCTGCGGCTCCGGCGGCTTGCGCATGCCCTGCTGCTGCTGGTTCTGCGCGGCCGCACGGGTCGCCGCCGCCAGCTTTGCGCGCAGGTCCTCGTTCTCTCGGAGGAGGCGCGTCAGCTCGGCTTCGACCTCATCGAGAAAGGCATCGACCTCGTCCTCGTCATAGCCTTCTCGGAGGCGGACGGTCGTGAACTGCTTGTTCCGCACGTCCTCGGGGGTCAGCGGCATCTCTACTTCACCTCTACGTAGTCGTCGGCAGTCGGCAAGACCGTGTCGTTCACATCCCTCTCCCCACACTGCTCACGACGGAGATCAGGATGTAAACGATGATCATCAGAACGAAGAAGGACAGATCGAGTGCCACGCCCCCGAGACGCAGCGGCGGAATGAACCGCCGCAGAAGCTTGAGCGGTGGATCGGTGACAGTGTAGGTGGCCTCCAGGACGACCACCATCGCCCTCCCGGGTTGCCACGAGCGGGCGAACTGGAAGACGTAGTCCATGACCAGCCGGAAAATCAGCACGATGAGGAAGCACATCAGAGCGATGTAGATCACCTGCAGTGCGACGCCCATCCCGTGCTTCCCTCTCCCCTGGCTCTCGTTGCCGGCCTTGCGGCCGGGTTGTTCCCTCGGTCGTGTTCTGGCTCGTTCTAGCTCTGGTTGAAGAACCCGCCCTCTGCGATGCGGGCCTTGTCCTCCGCCGTGACATCGACGTTAGCAGGCGAGAGGAGGAAGACCTTCTGAGTCACCCGCTCAATGCTGCCATGGAGGCCGAAGACGAGTCCCGCGGCAAAGTCGACAAGTCGCTTCGCATCGGTGTCGTCCATCTCGGTCAGATTCATGATCACCGGGGTGCCCTCGCGGAAGTGTTCCCCGATGGTACGGGCCTCGTTGTACGTCCTCGGGTGCAGCGTCGTGATGCGGTACGGCTCCCGCTCGGACACGACCTTGGGCATGATCACCGGTGCGTTCTTCTCCAGACTGGGACGTTCAGGTGTGATGGATGCCACGGGGGCGATTCGTGCGGGACGTCCGGATTCCGCGGAGAGCGGAGTGGACACGGGCGCGGACCCGTGAGCCGGTCGCGGCGCGGACTCACGCGGTGCCGGGGGCTGGACCACCCGCACCGGTTCTTCCCGTTCCACCTGATGCGGGGGCTGGTGGCGCCGACGGTCCCGCTCGGGCTCCGGCTCCATCTCGGGTTCGAAGTCGTCGTCGGGATCGAATCCCCGGCCGTCGTACCCATCGTCCTCCACGAGGCCGAGGTAGACCGCCATCTTGCGCATCGCGCCGGCCATTCTCTGAGTCCTCCGCTCTGTGGTGGATCGGCTTCGTTCGGCTACGTCACCAAGTGCCCGCGATCCACTCGGCCCGTCCGCCTTTCGACGGAAATGACCATATTTTCTGCTGTGGTCCGACTTGCTTCGCGACGTTACCCGAGCCGGGGTCGGACTCCGAGCACCGCCGTACCGACGCGCACGTGTGTCGCCCCGGCCGCCACGGCCTGCTCGAGGTCCGCACTCATCCCTGCCGACACCATGTTCGCAGCCGGACGGTCCGCGCGCAGGCGGGATGAGAATTCCATCAGCCGCTCGAAAGCGGCCTGTTGACGCCCGGCGTAGGGCCCCTCGAGCGGGGCGACCGTCATCAGTCCGTCGAGCCGGAGCCCCGGTGCCCCGTCCACCGCGGCGGCCAACTCCCCGATGTCGTCGGGCGCGACGCCGCCGCGGTCACCCTGCCGCCCCGACTCCGCGTCGAGGGCGACCTGGATGAGGCAGCCCAGTTCGCGCTCGGCGCGGACCGCCGCCGCGGACAGGGCGCGGACGAGCTTCAGCCGGTCAACGGACTGCACGATATCGGCATAACCAGCGACGGAACGCGCCTTATTTGTCTGAAGCTGACCGACGAAGTGCCAGGTGAGTGACAGATCCGAGCAGGCGGCCGCCTTCGGGGCCGCCTCCTGGTCCTTGTTCTCGGCGACGTTCCGCACACCGAGTTCGTGCAGCAGCCGCACGTCGCCGGCGGGGTAGGTCTTGGTGACCACGATGAGGGTCACCTCCTCCCGCTTGCGTCCGGCCGCGGCGCAGGCGGAGGCGATACGTTCCTCCACCCTCTCGAGGTTCTCGGCGAGTTCGGTTCTGCGGTCGGTCATGCGTCGTCTCTTTCGCGGTCCAGCCAGACATATCCGGCGAGCCGGCCGGTGGTGCGGTCGCGTCGGTAGGAGAAGTGGTCTCCCGACTCCAGTGTGCAGACCGGCGACGCGCTCCGGTCACGCACGCCGAGGGCTTCGAGCTGGGCGTGCACTCCGGCGGCGACGTCCACGGCCGGGGTGCCCCAGCCGGTCTCGGCCCAGGCCGCGGGCTCGGCCTCGGCGACCTGCGCCCGCATGGCCTCGGGCACTTCGTAGCACCGTCCGCAGACCGAAGGCCCGGTCCGGGCGGTGATGCGGGACGGTTCGGCGCCGAGCCGGACCATCGCCCCGACCGCGGCGGGCACCACCCCGGTCACCATCCCGGGGCGTCCGGCATGGGCCGCGCCCACCACTCCGGCGACCGGGTCGGCGAGCAGTACCGGTGTGCAGTCGGCGGTGAGGACCGCGAGCGGAAGCCCGCGCCGGGAGGTGACCACCGCGTCGACGGCCGGGACGTCCGGGCCCGTCCAGGGCCCGTCGACGACGGCGACGTCCCGGCCGTGCACCTGGTTCATCCAGACGACGAGCCCCGGGTCGATGCCCAGCCGCCCGGCCGCGAGTTCCCGGTTCGTACGGACGGCGACGGGGTCGTCACCGACCGCGCCGCCGAGATTGAGCTCGTCGTACGGAGCGGCGCTCACTCCGCCCCACCGGTCGGTGAAGGCGAAGTGGGCGCCGCTCACTCTGTTGTGCTCCCCTATCACTTCAAGATCACTTCAGGAAGTCCGGGACGTCCAGTTCCTCGGCCGAGCTGTCGTACGGCCGGGCGGGCGGCACCTGCGGCGACGGGGTCTGCGGGACGGAGGTCTCGTTCGCCGCGGGTGCCGGCTCCGCGGGGGCGGACTCCTCGCGCGGCGGCACGGCGCCCAGTCCGCCGAGGGAGCGCGCCGGCTCCGGCCGGGCGGCCGGGGCGGGCTCCTCGCGCTTGGCGGAGGAGGAACCGATCACGTTGTCGCGGCGGGCGGGGGGCTGGCCGCCGTCGAAGCCGGCCGCGATGACGGTCACCCGCACCTCGTCGCCCAGCGCGTCGTCGATGACGGCACCGAAGATGATGTTGGCCTCGGGGTGGGCGGCCTCGCTGACCAGCTGGGCGGCCTCGTTGATCTCGAACAGACCGAGGTCGGAGCCACCGGAGATCGAGAGCAGTACACCGCGGGCGCCGTCGATGGACGCCTCCAGCAACGGCGAGGAGATCGCCATCTCGGCCGCGGCCACCGCGCGGTCGTCGCCGCGGGCCGAGCCGATGCCCATGAGGGCGGAGCCGGCCTCGGACATGACGGACTTGACGTCGGCGAAGTCGAGGTTGATGAGACCGGGCGTGGTGATGAGGTCGGTGATGCCCTGGACGCCGGACAGCAGCACCTGGTCCGCGGACTTGAACGCGTCGAGCACGCTGACCTGGCGGTCCGAGATGGACAGCAGCCGGTCGTTCGGGATGACGATGAGGGTGTCGACCTCTTCGCGGAGTTCGGCGATGCCGTCCTCCGCCTGGTTGGCGCGGCGGCGGCCCTCGAAGGTGAAGGGCCGGGTGACCACACCGATGGTGAGGGCGCCGAGCGAACGCGCGATGTTGGCCACGACGGGTGCGCCGCCGGTGCCGGTGCCGCCGCCTTCACCGGCGGTGACGAAGACCATGTCGGCCCCCTTCAGGACCTCCTCGATCTCCTCTCGGTGGTCCTCTGCCGCCTTGCGACCGACGGCCGGGTTGGCTCCGGCCCCGAGCCCGCGGGTGAGTTCGCGGCCGACGTCGAGCTTGACGTCGGCGTCGCTCATCAACAGGGCTTGCGCGTCGGTGTTGATCGCGATGAACTCGACGCCCTTGAGGCCGACCTCGATCATTCGGTTGATGGCATTGACACCACCGCCGCCGACACCGATGACCTTGATGACTGCGAGGTAGTTCTGCGGTGCTGCCACGTCGAAGGCCTCTCGCCTCGAGTTACGAGTCGCCGCTTCGCGGTGGTGGCCGCGCCGCGACGACGGATGCCGATTGGGACGGTCCGAAATGCCGACCCAAACCCTAACGTTGAAGTTTAGGGTTACCAGTGTCTCTGCTTCCTGGACTCTCTCGAACGAGACACTAAGTCGACAAGTGGCGTGCGTTCAACGAACACGCCGAACCTCCCGTTTTTCTTTTCACCCTATGTGATCAGCCGTTGCGCTGACCAACCAGGGTGCTGGCCTGCGCATTTGTGCGTCAACTCGCCGACACGGCAGGAGCGGTGGCGGCACTCACGTCGAAGCGCCGGGCACGGGGAGCGGCCTTCATCAGAGCGGTGAGCGTACGGGCCTTGACCTCGCCGTCCTCGCTGCTGCCCCACATCACCTCACGGCCACGCGTCAACTTCAGAGTGAGGGAATCGTACGAAATGACTTGTAGGCTCCGGAGGTCGCCGGCGATCCCGGCGGGGAGTTGGGAGACGACCAGGGCCGCCCCCTTCAGCAGCCGCCGCCCCCCGAAGCGCGCGACGCTGGGTGACTGATTCGCCGTCATCTCCACGAACGGTACGCCTTCGGGCGCTTTGTCCACCGTGGCGAACCGGACGCCCTTGGCGTCGACTTCGACGAACCGGGCACCCTTGCGCATGAGGAGGACGGGCACCCGCTCCGTCACCCGGAGCACGACGCCGTGCGGCCACGAGCGTTCGGCCTCGACCGAGTCGATGCGGGCGAGCCGGTCGCGGAGCCGGCTCTCGATGCCGTCCAGATCCACGGAGACCAGGGGGGTCCCGAGCGGCACGCCGGCCGCCGCCTCGACCTCACGAGGCGTCAGAACCCGCGTACCGGAGACCTCCACCTGCTCGGCCCGGGCCCAGGAGGAGCCGTACAGCACCCACAGGCCGCCGCCGGCGAGGACGGCGGCGGCGACCAGGGGGAGCAGGACCCGGGGGGCGGGGAGCCGGGGGCGGCGCGGAACCGCGCCCCTGCGGGGCCGGCCGGGCGACGACGGTCCGTTCGGCTTGCGGGTGCCGCGTTCGGCGGTCGTCGGTCCGGCCATGCTCCCTGCCCTTCGCCGTGCCTATCGGCGCGAGGCGATCGCCTCGTAGACCATTCCGACAAGCAGATCGTCTGCGTCCCGGCGCCCGAACTCGGCCGCGGCACGGGACATCTCGTACAGCCGGTGCGGATCGGCGAGCACCGGGAGCACATGGCCCTGGACCCACTCGGGGGTCAGCTCGGCGTCGTCGACCAGCAGTCCGCCGCCGGCCTTCACCACGGGCTGTGCGTTGAGCCGCTGTTCGCCGTTGCCGATCGGCAGCGGTACGTACGCGGCGGGCAGGCCCACGGCGGAGAGTTCGGCGACCGTCATGGCGCCCGCACGGCACAGCATCATGTCGGCCGCGGCGTACGCGAGATCCATCCGGTCCACGTACGGTACCGGGATGTACGGCGGCATCCCGGGCATGTTGTCCGCGTGCGGCAGTTCGTTCTTCGGTCCGACCGCGTGCAGGACCTGGATACCGGAGCGCTGGAGCAGCGGAGCGACCTGCTGGACCACCTCGTTGAGGCGGCGGGCGCCCTGCGAACCGCCCGAGACCAGCAGTGTCGGCAGGTTGGGGTCCAGGCCGAAGGCGGCACGCGCCTCGGGCCGGACGCGGGCCCGGTCGAGGGTGGCGATGGAGCGGCGCAGCGGGATCCCGACGTAGCGCGCGCCCCGCAGCTTGCTGTCGGGCGTCGACACGGCGACCGCGGCGGCGTACCGCGAACCGATCTTGTTGGCCAGGCCCGGGCGGGCGTTGGCCTCGTGGACGACGATGGGCACCCCGAGCCGCTTGGCGGCCAGGTATCCGGGCAGCGCGACATAGCCGCCGAAGCCCACGACGGCGTCGGCCTTCGTGCGCTCCAGGATCTGCTCGGCGGCCTTGATCGTGCCGCGCAGCCGGCCCGGGACGGTGATCAGCTCGGGCGTCGGTTTGCGCGGCAGCGGCACGGCGGGGATCAGCGCCAGCTCGTAGCCCCGCTCGGGGACGAGCCGGGTCTCCAGGCCGCGCTCGGTACCGAGGGCCGTGATGCCCATCGTCGGATCCTGCCTCCGCAGGGCGTCCGCGAGGGCGAGCGCGGGCTCGATGTGGCCGGCGGTCCCCCCGCCGGCGAGTACGACATGCACCGAAATTCACCGCTCTCCGGACGGACGTTCCTTGACGCGCCGTCTCATCGTCTTCCATCTCGTCCCGGGCCGCACGGCCAGGGCCGCCTTCGCCGCGGGATCCTCCCGCGCGAAGGCGATCAGCAGTCCGACCGCGAACATGGTCGGCAGCAGGGCGGAGCCCCCGTAGGAGAACAGCGGGAGGGGGACACCGGCGATCGGCAGCAGTCCGAGCACCGCACCGATGTTGACCACGGCCTGGGCCGTGATCCAGGTGGTCACACCTCCCGCGGCGTACCTCACGAAGGGGTCCTCCGTGCGTCCGGCCACGCGGATACCCGCATAGCCTAGAGCCGCGAAGAGAGCGAGCACCGACAGTGTCCCCGCGAGGCCCAGTTCCTCCCCGGTGATGGCGAAGATGAAGTCGGTGTGCGCTTCGGGGAGTTGACCCCATTTTTCCACACTTGCCCCGATGCCCGAACCGAACCATCCGCCCGAGGCCAGGGCGTAGATCCCGTGCACGGCCTGCCAGCAGCTGTCGTCCGGTCCGGGATCGGTGGCGCCGACGCACTGGAAGCGGGCCATCCTGTTCGCGTTGGTCTTGATCAGGACCGCGCCGATCACCGCGGCGACGGACAGCACGCCCACGAACAGCCTGGTCGGGGCGCCGGCCAGCCAGAGCAGCCCGAAGAGGATCGCGGTCAGGATGATGGCGGTGCCCATGTCGCCGCCCAGCATGATCAGCCCCAGCAGTATGAAGGCCACCGGGACCAGCGGGACGAGCAGGTGCTTCCACTGTGTGAGCAGCCGCTTGTCCTGCTTGCGGGCGAGCAGGTCGGCGCCCCAGAGGATCAGGGCGAGCTTGCCGAACTCGCTGGGCTGGAGCTGGAAGGGCCCGCCGAGCGAGATCCAGTTCTGGTTGCCGTTGACCGACTGCCCTATCCCGGGGACCTGCACCAGGACCATCAGACAGGCGCTGACGACGAGGATCGGGTAGGCGAGGCCCCGGTGGAGCCGGAGGGGCATCCGCGAGGCGATCAGGAGCAGTCCGGTGCCGATCACTGCGGCGAGGAACTGCTTGCGGAAGAAGTACGAGGAGGGCAGCGAGTACTTCAGAGCGGTGATCATCGAGGCGGAGTAGACCATCACGAGGCCGAGCACGGTGATCAGCAGACCGGCGCCGAGAATCACGTAGTAGGCCGTCAGCGGCCGGTCCCAGGCCCGGCGGGCCTGCTCGTACAGCCGGCGCAGTCCGCCGCCGCGTGGCGGGCGGGGCCGGCCGCCGCTGCCTCCGCCCCAGCCGTACGCCGGGCGCGGCGCGGGCCTGGCGGTCCTGCCGCGCAGTGCGGCTCCGGGCAGTCCGGCTCCGGGCAGTCCGGCGAGGGCGAGTACGGGCACCAGGCCACGGCCGAGCGCACGCGCCCGCTCGACGAGCGGTTCCCGCCGGTCGGCTCGTGCGCGGGACCGCCACGACGCCCCGCCGTGACGCACGACGCCTCGCGCCGCGGCGGCCAACCCGTCCGTGCGCACCGCGGAGTGGGGGCGTACGACCCGATCGGTCGCCTCCGTCGCTGTCGTCGCGGCCGCGCGCACGGTGCGGTCGAGGCCGGACGAGGAACCGCTCGCGTCCGGGGCGTCCACGGCGGGCGGCCCGGGGCGGCGCTCCGGGGCCGGGGCGGCGTGGCCGGTGGCGTGCGGTGCGCCGTGGGGACCGGCGGGCCGCAGCGGGTCCGCGGCCCCGGGGCGGCGGGGGTCGGGCGTCGTGGTCGCGTCGGGTGGCATGTCGCTGTCCCCTCCAGGTCGTGGCCCACGCCGCCGGGTCGTGGCGGCGGGGCCAGGGCCGGTCAGGCGCGCTCGGCGGCGAGGGTGCGGACCGCGTCCGCGAACGCCTCGCCTCGCTTGTTGTAGTTGGCGAACATGTCCATCGAGGCGCAGGCGGGGGCCAGCAGGACCGTGTCCCCGGGCCGCGCGAGCCGTGCCGCTTCGCGGACCGCCGCCGACATCGCCCCAGTGTCGGTCCGGTCGAGGTCGACCACCGGGACCTCGGGCGCGTGTCGCGCCAGGGCTTCGGCGATCAGTGCCCGGTCCGCGCCCATCAGCACCGCGCCGCGCAGCCGTTCCGCGGACTTCCGGACGAGCTCGTCGAAGGTCGCGCCCTTGGCGAGGCCGCCCGCGATCCAGACGATCGGGTCGTACGCCGCCAAGGAGGCTTCCGCGGCATGGGTGTTGGTGGCCTTGGAGTCGTCGACGTAGGCGACGCCGTCGACCTCGGCCACGTACTCGATGCGGTGCGCGTCGGGTCGGAAGGCCCGCAGCCCCTCCCGCACCGCCGCGGGTTCGACGCCGAACGCGCGGGCCAGCGCCGCCGCGGCGAGGGCGTTGGCGATGTTGTGGGGGGCCGGTGGGTCGACGTCGGAGACCTGCGCCAGCTCCTGTGCCTGCTTCTGCCGGTTCTCGACGAAGGCGCGGTCGACGAGGATGCCTTCCACGACTCCGAGTTGGGAGGGGCCGGGCGTGCCGAGGGTGAAGCCGACGGCGCGGCAGCCCTCGACGACGTCGGCCTCCCGCACCAGGTCCTCGGTCGCGGGGTCGGCGGCGTTGTAGACGCAGGCGACCGTATTGCCTTCGTAGACACGGCCCTTGTCGGCGGCGTACGCCTCCATGGAGCCGTGCCAGTCGAGGTGGTCCGGCGCCAGGTTGAGGACGGCGGCGGAGTGGGCGCGCAGCGAGGGGGCCCAGTGGAGCTGGTAGCTGGAGAGCTCGACGGCGAGCACGTCGTACTTCTCGTCGCCGAGCACCGCGTCCAGCAGGGAGACCCCGATGTTGCCGACGGCCGCGGTCCTCAGGCCGGCCGCCTCCAGGATCGCGGCGAGCATCCGCACGGTCGTCGTCTTGCCGTTGGTGCCGGTCACCGCGAGCCAGGGGGCGGCTTCCCTGCCGTCCAGGCCGCGCAGCCGCCAGGCGAGCTCGACGTCGCCCCAGACCTCGACGCCCGCCTCCGCGGCTGCCGTGAACAGGGGCTTGTCGGGCTTCCAGCCGGGCGCCGTCACGACCAGCTCGGTGCCCTCCGGCAGGGTGGCGCCGTCGCCGAGGCGGACGGAGATCCCCTCCGCCTCCAGCTCCGCCGCCTGGGCGCGGGCGCGCTCGTCGTCGCCGTCGTTGACGACCGTGACGACCGCACCGAGGCCGTGCAGTACGCGGGCGGCCGGAATGCCGCTCACGCCCAGCCCTGCGACGGTGACGCGTTTGCCCTGCCAGTCCCGCGTGCTCACTTGTCGGCCGCCCAGCCCGCGTAGAAGATGCCCAGTCCCACGATGACGCACATGCCCTGAATGATCCAGAAACGGACCACGACAAGGACTTCGGACCACCCCTTGAGCTCGAAGTGGTGCTGCAGCGGGGCCATCCGGAATACGCGCTTCCCGGTGAGCCGGAAGGAACCGACCTGGATGATCACGGACAGGGTGATCAGGACGAAGAGGCCGCCGAGGAGCGCCAGGAGCAGCTCCGTGCGGGAGCAGATGGCCAGGCCGGCGAGCGCGCCGCCGAGGGCCAGGGAGCCGGTGTCACCCATGAAGATCTTCGCCGGCGAGGTGTTCCACCACAGGAAGCCGAAGCAGGCTCCCATCAGCGCCGCGGCCACGACGGCGAGGTCGAGGGGGTCCCGTACCTCGAAGCAGGCGGCGGGGTTGGTCAGGGTCGTCGCGTTGGCGCAGGACTCCTGGAACTGCCACAGGCCGATGAAGGTGTACGCGCCGAAGACCATCACGGAGGCGCCGGTGGCCAGGCCGTCCAGCCCGTCGGTGAGGTTCACGCCGTTCGACATCGCGAGGATCATGAACAGCGCCCAGACCACGAACAGCACCGGACCGATCGTCCAGCCGAAGTCGGTGACGAACGACAGCTTGGTGGAGGCCGGGGTGTTGCCGCGGTCGTCCGGGAACTGCAGCGCCAGCACCGCGAAGGCGATGCCGACGATCAGCTGGCCGGCCATCTTCGCCTTGGCCCGCAGGCCCAGGGACCGCTGCTTGACGATCTTGATGTAGTCGTCGAGGAAGCCGACCAGTCCCATGCCCGCCATCAGGAACAGCACCAGCAGGCCCGGGACGGTCGGGTCCTCGCCGGTGATCACCTTGGTGAGGGCGTACGCGATCAGCGTGGCCAGGATGAAGGCGATGCCGCCCATGGTGGGCGTGCCCTTCTTGCTGCCGTGGCTGCGCGGGCCGTCGTCACGGATGAACTGGCCGTAACCCTTGCGGGCCAGCAGCTTGATCAGCAGCGGGGTACCGATGAGCGTCAGGAAGAGCCCGATGGCTCCCGCGAAGAGGATCTGCCTCATCGGCCGGCGACCTGCCCCTCGTCGGTCGGACCGGCGTCGGCGAGCAGCGCCTCGGCGATCCGCTCGAGCCCGGCCGACCTGGAAGCCTTCACCAGCACGACGTCTCCCGGGCGCAGCTCTCTGCGCAACAGGTCGACCGCCGCCTGCGCGTCGGACACGTGCACCGACTCCTCACCCCACGAACCCTCGTTATATGCGCCCAGCTGCAGCCAGGACGCTTCCCTGCCCCCGACCGCGACGAGCTTGCTGACGTTGAGCCGGACGGCGAGCCGTCCGATCGCGTCGTGCTCCGTCAGCGCCTCGCCGCCGAGCTCGGCCATCGGACCGAGCACCGCCCACGTGCGCCCCCCGGTGGCCTGGGCGGCCGTGCCCATGGCGGCGAGCGCACGCAGTGCGGCTCGCATGGACTCGGGGTTCGCGTTGTAGGCGTCGTTGACGACCGTCACGCCGTCCGGACGCTCGGTGACCTCCATACGCCAGCGGGAGAGGGTGCCCGCCTCCGAGAGCGCGGTGGCGATCTCGTCGACGGACATGCCCAGCTCATGGGCGACGGCGGCCGCGGCGAGCGCGTTCGACACGTGGTGCTCACCGTACAGCCGCAAGGTCACGTCGCTGCACCCGGAGGGTGTGCGAAGGAGGAATGCGGGCCGTCCGCCCGGCATGAGGCGGACGTTGTCGGCACGTACGTCCGCTTCGTCCGACTCCCCGAACAGCACCACGCGCGCCTCGGTACGGGCGGACATGGCGCGTACCAGGGGGTCGTCGGCGTTGAGGACGGCGACTCCGCCCTCGGCTGCGGGGGGCAGCGTCTCGACGAGCTCGCCCTTGGCCTCGGCGATCTGCTCGCGGCCGCCGAACTCCCCGATGTGGGCGCTGCCCACGTTGAGCACGACGCCGATGCGGGGCGGGGTGAGTTCGGTGAGGTAGCGGATGTGGCCGATGCCGCGGGCGCCCATCTCGAGGACCAGGAACCGGGTTTCGTCGGTGGCGCTGAGCGCGGTCAGCGGCAGCCCGATCTCGTTGTTGAGGGAGCCGGGGGTCCAGACGGTCGGCGCCATGCGGCGCAGCACCTGGGCGATCAGGTCCTTGGTGCTCGTCTTGCCGGCGGAGCCGGTGAGCGCCACGAGGGTGGCGCCGAGACGTTCCACGACGGCGCGGGCCAGTGCGCCGAGGGCCTTCTGGACGTCGTCCACGACGATCGCGGGGACGCCGACGGGACGCGAGGCCAGCACGGCGGACGCGCCCGCGGCGACCACGTCCGCGGCGTAGTCGTGACCGTCGACGCGGGCGCCGGCGAAGGCGACGAACAGGCTGCCGGGTACCACCTCGCGGGAGTCCCGGACGACGGGCCCGGTGACGCGCACGGACGGATCCGGTATGTCGCACGGCCGCCCGTCGACGATCCGGGCGATCTCGGCGAGGGAGAGGGCGATCACTGTTCATCCCTCACTGTTCTTGTGGCTGTGCTCGATCGCCTCGCGGAGCACCCGGCGGTCGTCGAAGGGGCGGACCACCCCGGCGATGTCCTGCCCCTGCTCGTGTCCCTTGCCGGCGATCAGCACGGTGTCGCCCGGCGCGGCGCGGGCGACGGCCGCGGCGATGGCGGCCGCCCGGTCCGCTTCCACCAGGACGTCGCCGCGCTCGTGCGCCGGCACCTCGGCGGCGCCCGCGAGCATCGCGGCCAGGATCGCGAGGGGGTCCTCGGAGCGGGGGTTGTCCGAGGTGAGGACGGCCGTGTCGGCGTAGCGGGCCGCGGCGGCGCCCATCGGGCCGCGCTTGGTCCGGTCGCGGTCGCCGCCGCAGCCGAGCACGATGTGCAGCCTGCCCTCGGTGACCTTGCGCAGGGAGCGCAGGACCGACTCGACCGCGTCGGTCTTGTGCGCGTAGTCGACCACCGCGAGATACGGCTGGCCGGCGTCCACACGCTCCAGCCGGCCGGGGACGCCGGGTACGGCGGCGACGCCGTCGGCCGCGGTCTGCGGGTCGATGCCGGCGACGGCGAGGGTGACGATCGCGGCGAGCGTGTTGGCGACGTTGAAGGGGCCCGGCAGCGGTGCCTGGGCGCGCACCCGCTCGCCCTGCGGGCCGATGACGGTGAACGAGGAACCCAGCGGGCCCACTTCGACGTCGTCGGCGCGCCAGTCGGCGTCGGGGTGGCCCTCGGCGGAGAACGTGACGACGGGGATCGAGGACTCCGTCACCAGCCGCTGACCGTACTCGTCGTCGAGGTTGACGACGCCCTGCCGGGCGCGGGCCGGGGTGAACAGCTGGGCCTTGGCCTGGAAGTAGTCCTCCATGCCGGAGTGGAACTCCATGTGCTCCGGCGAGAGGTTGTTGAAGACGGCGACGTCGAAGACGCAGCCGTCGACCCGGCCGAGCACCAGGGCGTGGCTGGAGACCTCCATGGCGACCGACTCGACGCCGCGTTCCCGCATCACGGCGAACAGGGCCTGCAGATCGGTGGCTTCGGGGGTGGTGCGCTCCGATTTGATGCGCTCCTCGTCGATGCGCATCTCGACCGTGCCGATCAGGCCGGTGCTGCGGCCGGCGCCGCGCAGACCGCCCTCGACGAGGTACGCCGTGGTGGTCTTGCCGGAGGTGCCGGTGATGCCGATCTGCAGCAGTGCCTCACCGGGGCGTCCGTAGATCTCGGCGGCGAGCTCGCCCATTCTGCCGCGCGGGTTCTCGGTGACCAGGACGGGCAGTCCGGTCGCGGCGGCGCGGTCGGCGCCCGTCGGGTCGGTGAGGATCGCGGCCGCGCCGAGATCCCTGGCCTGGGCGACGTAGTCGGCGCCGTGCAGCCGGGCACCGGGCAGAGCGGCGTACACGTCCCCGGGGCGCACCGCGCGGGAGTCGTGCGTGATGCCGGTGACCGCGCCGGAGCCCGGGGGCTCTACCCCCAGCCGGGCGGCCAGATCTGCGAGGTCGATCGGGTGGACCTCGGCCGGACGGGGAGGGGCGGTTCGGTACTGATCAGCTTGTGGCACGGCGGTGAGCGTACCGGCAGTACCCGGACCGGCGCTAAATGAGGGGCCCCACCGGGGGCCGCGGCCGCCCGGGGACGGGCTCGCGGCGGGCGGGGTCGAGGCGGACCCCGGGTGGCGGTTCCCCGGGCCCGGCGTAATGGTTCTCACTGGCTGTTCCTCCCGGGTCACGCGCCGGGTTCGAAAGCTACCGGCAGCCGCGCGGGAGCCGCGCCGGTCGGCGCGACCTGCTGGGTCTTGAGCGCGAACTCCATGACCTTCTTGTAGATGGGTCCGCAGATCTGGCCGCCGAAGTAGCTGCCGCGGGTCGGGTTCTGGATGGCGCAGTAGACGGTGATCTGTGGCTTGTCGGCGGGTGCGAAGCCCGCGAAGGAGGCGGTGTAGCCCCGGTAGCGGCCGAGCTCGGGGTCGACCCGGTTCGCGGTGCCGGTCTTGCCGGCGACCCGGTAGCCGGGGATCCGGGCCTTGGTGCCGGTGCCCTCCTCGTCGCCCACGACCGATTCGAGCATGGCCGCGAGGGTCTTCGCGGTCTTCTCGCTCACCACCCGGGTCTTCTCCGGCGCCTGCGCCGGGTTGAAGCGTCCGTCGGGACCGCGGGTGCCGCGCACCAGGGTGGGCTCGATGCGTACGCCGCCGTTGGCGATGGTCGAGTAGACGGAGGCGGCCTGCATGGCGTTGATCGACAAGCCCTGGCCGAACGGGATCGTGTATTGCTGGGAGGTCGACCAGTCCTGCGGCTCGGCGAGGATGCCGGCGCTCTCGCCCGGGTAGCCGAGGCCGGTGGGGCTGCCGATGCCGAACTTCCTGAGGTAGGAGTAGAGGACGCGGTTGGCCTGGCTCTGGGTCTTCCCGAGCTGTCCGGTCGCCAGGATCGTCCCGATGTTGCTGGACTTGGCGAGGACCCCGTTGAGCGTCAGGTACCACGTGGGGTGGTCGATGTCGTCCTTGAAGAGCCGGTCGCCGCGGTGGAGCCGGTTGGGGACGGTGACGTGGGTGCCCGGGGTGGCGGCCCGCTCCTCCAGCACGGCGGCCATGGACATGACCTTGCTGGTGGAGCCGGGCTCGTAGACGTCCTGGAGGGCCGCGTTGCCCATGGCCTCGGCGTCGGCCCGCGCGATGTCGTTGGGGTTGAAGCCGGGCGCGTTGGCCATCGCCAGGACCTCGCCGGTCCTGGCGTTCTGGACCACCACGTACCCGCGGTCCGCCTTCGACTTCGTCACCTGCTCGCTGATCGCGCGCTGGGCGGCCCACTGGATGTCGCGGTCGATCGTGAGCTCGATGTCGGAGCCGGGGACGGCGGGCTTCTCCCGGGTCCCGGCGGTGGGCACCCGGCGGCCGCCCGACTGCGCGTAGGTGATGCTGCCGTCCTTGCCCGCCAGTTCCTTGTCGAGCATGGACTCCAGGCCGCCCGCGCCGCGGCCGTCGGCGTTGACCCAGCCCAGTATCCCGGCCGCGAGATCGCCGTTGGGGTAGACGCGTCGGCTGCTGGCCTCCTGGAAGACGCCGGCGAGGACGTTGGCGCCTGGCCCGCCCCTGGCCCTGTCGGCGGCGGCCCGCTCGGCGAAGACGGTCTTGAGGTCCTTGATCTGCTTCCAGACCTGCGGGGTCTGGCGGCGGGCGAGGACGGTGTACCGGGACTTGGGGGCCTTGAGCTTGTTCGCGAGCTCCGCGGCGTCGGCGCCCAGGATCGGTGCCAGCAGCGCCGCGGCCTGCTCCGGCGCGTCCGGGGCCTTGCTCTCCCCGGGCGTGAACATCTTCGGGTCGGCGGTGATGTCGTGCGCGTCCACGCTGGTGGCGAGCGCGATCCCGGCACGGTCCGTGATCCGGCCGCGCTCGGCCGCCAGCTTGTGGCTCGTGTAGCGGTTCTTCTCGGCCATCGCGGCGTACGTGCCGGCGTCGACGGCCTGCACCTGCAGCAGCCGGACCACGAACGTCAGCATGACGAGCGTGAGCGCCACGCTGACGAGCCTCAGCCGGGGGCGGGGGTTGCCGAGCCGGATCCGGCCGGGCGCCGCAGGCCGCCGGGGCGGTGCGGTCCGGCGGGGGCGGGGCGCCGTCCGGCCCCGGCCGGCCGGTCCGCCGCGGCGCGCGGGGCCCGGCACACGGCGCCGCGGTGGTTCCTTGGATGGCACTGCGTCACCTGCCGGGGGTCGTGGGGGACGGCTTCGGCGCGCCGGACGCGGCGGGCAGCGCCGGCGCGGACGGTGCCGCGGGCACCGGGGGTGCGCCTGCGGCCGACGGCTTCGGCGAGGCGGGCGCCGGCGCGGGCGTGCCGGACGCGGGCGGCGGCTGCACGGCTACGGGGGGCCCGACCGGCCGCTGCGCCGTTGCCGTGGGCCGGACGGCCGACGGGTCGGCCGTCGCCCGCTTCGGGACGCCGCGGACCGTGCCGTCGGGGTCGAGGAAGGCGGGGTTGCCGCCGGGGACCATGCCCAGCTCGCGGGCCCGGCGCTCCAGGGCGTCCGGGGCGGAGCGCTCGTCCACGTCCCGCTGCAGCGCCTGTTCCTGGTCGGTGAGTTCGGTGGTCTTCTTCCTGAGCTCGCTCAGTCGGAACGAGCCCTCGTTGAGGGAGGTGTTGAGCAGCAGCAGGGTGATCAGTCCACCGCCGAGCAGGACGACGACCAGCAGGACGAAGGGGGTCCGGGCCGCGGTGCTCGGCCCGGACGGCATGAGCCGCACGAGCCGTGCGGCACGCCCCTTGAGCTGACCTGCGGCCTTCCTCACCCCGAGCCCTCCCTCACCGCGGCTGCCGTCACCGGTCGCGCTCCCTCGGCGCGGCCGCCGTCACCGCACGTCCTCGCGGACGCGCTCGGCGCCGCGCAGCCGCGCGGGCGCGGCCCGGCGGTTCTCCGCGACCTCTTCCTCGGAAGGGAGTTCGGCACCGCGGGTGAGGAGCTTGAGCCGCGGCTGGTAGCGCTCGGGGACGACGGGCAGTCCGGGCGGTGCCGTGCCGGCGGCGCCCTCCGCGAGTACCCGCTTGACCAGCCGGTCCTCCAGCGAGTGGTACGAGAGGACCGCGATCCGGCCGCCGACCGCGAGCGCCTTCACCGCGGCCGGGATCGCCCGCTCCAGTACGGTCAGTTCGCCGTTGACCTCGATGCGCAGGGCCTGGAACGTGCGCTTCGCCGGGTTGCCGCCGGTGCGCTTGGCGGCCTGCGGGAGCGCGTCGCGGATCAGCTCGACGAGCCGGGCGCTGTTGCTGAACGGTTCCTTCTCCCGTTCCCGCACGATCGCGGCCACGATCCGCTTGGCCTGCTTCTCCTCGCCGTACGCGCGCAGGATGCGGACCAGCTCGCCGGCCGGGTAGGTGTTGAGGACCTCGGCGGCGCTGACGCCGGTCGTCTGGTCCATCCGCATGTCGAGCGGGGCGTCCTGGGCGTAGGCGAAACCGCGGTCGGCCTCGTCGAGCTGCATCGAGGAGACGCCGAGGTCGAACAGGACGCCCTGCACGGCGGGGATGCCGAGTCGGTCGAGCACGTCGGGCAGCTCGTCGTAGACGGCGTGCACCAGGGTGGCGCGGTCACCGAACGGCGCGAGCCGCTCACCGGACAGCCGCAGCGCCTCCTTGTCCCGGTCGAGCGCGACGAGCCGGGCGGCGGGGAAGCGGGTCAGCAGCGCCTCGCTGTGTCCGCCGAGGCCGAGGGTGCAGTCGACGACCACGGGGGCCGGGCCGTCCCCGCCGGGACGCTCCAGGGCCGGCGCCAGCAGGTCCAGACACCGCTGGAGCATCACCGGGACGTGTCGCTGGCTCAATGCGCCCTCTCAGGTCCGGCACGGGCGGTGGCCGGGCCGTACGTTTGCCGCACCCGCGGGGAAATCGCGGAAATGTGCTGGATGTGTCCGTGAACTGCGCGTCACTTTAGTCCACTGGTCGTGCCGGTCAATCAACCGGCTGGCGCGTCGCAGCGGCGGCCGGCGAGGGGTCCGGGAGCGGGGCGACTCACCCGAACGGACACGGTCCGCTCCTGCCTGTGGGTTAGCTCACAACAAGCCGCGTTGACGTTCTTTGTCCCCTCTCACAGCGAGCTGTGAGAGCCGGTGACCATTACCGTCGGAGACATGTCGACTTCCGCGCACCTCCCCGCTGAGCCCGCCGTCGCGACCGGCACGGTCACCGACCGGCTCGTCGAAGCCAACCAGCACTACGCCTCGGGCTTCACCGACCCCGGCATGGACGCCAGGCCGGTGCTCCGGGTCGCCGTGGTGGCCTGTATGGACGCCCGTCTCGACCTGCACGCCGCACTGGGCCTGCAGCTCGGCGACTGCCACACGATCCGCAACGCGGGCGGAGTGGTCACGGACGACGTGATCCGCTCCCTGACCATCAGCCAGCGCGCGCTGGGCACCCGCAGCGTCATCCTCATCCACCACACCGGCTGCGGCCTGGAGAGCCTGACCGAGGACTTCCGGCACGAGCTGGAGGACGAGGTCGGCCAGCGGCCCTCCTGGGCGGTCGAGGCGTTCCGCGACGTGGACCAGGACGTGCGCCAGTCGATGCAGCGGGTGCGCACCTCGCCGTTCCTGCTGCACACGGGAGACGTGCGCGGCTTCGTCTTCGACGTCACGTCGGGTCTGCTGCGGGAGATCGACCCCACCGGCTGAGTCCCGCCCCGGACGGCGCCGCGCCAGCCCGCAGCGCGGCGCCGTCGGCGTGTCCGCGCCCGTGAGGCGCGGGCCGGAGGGGGCCGTACCGCGCCGCACGGGATGTCCGTACTGCGTCGCACCGGGGCACCGTACCGCCGGGCGTGGGGTGGATCACAGCGCTGCGTGAGCGGCCAAACACGGCAACCCCAGACATATGGCGCCCACTTGTCCACAGGCGAGTGACATGACGCGGCAACGGCAACAAGAATGCGGGTGTGGCACCTTCGCGGAATCGACCGGAGAAGGTGTCCGTGTTTCGGGGTGGGCCGTGCCGCAAGCAGTGCACCGGCCCATGGAACGGGCCGAGGAGGGCCGGGTGACGACCTATGACGATCGAGCGAGCCTCACGGATCTGACCACCACAGCGGACCGCGTCCGCAGGTCGGTGGAGGGTGTGATCGAGGGCAAGCCTGAGGTCGTACGGCTCTCGCTGACAGTGCTGCTCGCCGAGGGGCATCTCCTCATCGAGGACGTGCCGGGCGTGGGCAAGACGATGCTGGCGAAGGCACTGGCGCGGTCGATCGACTGCTCGGTCCGGCGCATCCAGTTCACGCCGGACCTGCTGCCGTCGGACATCACCGGCGTGTCGATCTACGACCAGCAGAGACGGGACTTCGAGTTCAAGCCCGGCGCGATCTTCGCGCAGATAGTGATCGGCGACGAGATCAACCGGGCGTCCCCGAAGACCCAGTCCGCGCTGCTGGAGTCCATGGAGGAGCGGCAGGTCACCATCGACGGGCAGACGTACGAACTGCCCACCCCCTTCATGGTGGTGGCCACGCAGAACCCGGTGGAGATGGAGGGGACCTACCCGCTGCCCGAGGCCCAGCGGGACCGCTTCATGGCCCGCGTGTCGATGGGCTATCCGACACCGGAGGCCGAGCTGCAGATGCTCGACGTGCACGGTGCGGTGTCCCCGCTCGAGGACCTCCAGCCGGCGGCGCACGCCCATGACGTCGTGAAGCTGATCGACGCGGTGCGGACGGTCCATGTCGCCGACTCCGTCCGGAGGTACGCGGTGGAGCTGGTCGCCGGGACCCGCAACCACCCCGACCTCCGACTGGGCGCCTCGCCGCGCGCCACCCTGCACCTGCTGCGCGCCGCCAAGGCCTCGGCGGCGCTGAGCGGCCGGGACTACGCACTGCCGGACGACGTCCAGTCCCTCGCCGTGCCGGTGCTCGCCCACCGCCTGCTGCCGACGGCCCAGGCACAGCTGAACCGCCGCACCGCCGCGCAGGTCGTGCTGGAGATCCTCCAGCGCACGCCCGTGCCGACCTCCGGAAACGACACCGCGTACGGCACCGGTGCCCGCCAGGCGTCCGGCGGCCCGGCCTACGGCCGGCAGCGGCCCGGCGTCCGGCGGATCTGATGACGGCCGGGAGCCCTGCCGACGGCGATGAGGAGAGCGGCGGTCCGTGGTCCGCTCTCGGCGGGCTGACGACACGCGGCCGCTCGTTCCTGGCCGCCGGGGTGGCCGCGGCGGTGTGTGCCGTGGTCCTCGGGCAGAGCGATCTGCTCCGGGTCGGGCTGCTGCTCGCCGTACTGCCCCTGATCTGCGTGGCCGTGCTGTACCGCACCCGCCACCGGGTGGCGGGCAGCCGGAGGCTGTTCCCGTCCCGGGTGCCCGCCGGGACCGAGGCGCGGGTGCACCTGCGCCTGGACAACGTCTCCCGGATGCCCACGGGGCTGCTGATGCTCCAGGACCACGTGCCCTACGTCCTGGGACCCCGGCCCAGGTTCGTGCTGGACCGGGTGGAGCCCGGGGGCCGGCGCGAGGTGTCCTACCGGGTCCGGTCCGACCTGCGCGGACGTTATCCGCTGGGTCCGCTGCAGCTGCGGCTGAACGACCCGTTCGGCATGTGCGAGCTGACCCGTTCCTTCAGCTCCGCGGACACCCTCACCGTGATCCCCCGCACCGAGCCGCTGCCGCCGGTACGGCTCTCGGGGGATGCCACGGGGTACGGCGACGGACGCCAGCGCACCCTCGCCCTGGCCGGGGACGACGACGTGATCCCCCGGACCTACCGGCACGGGGACGACCTGCGCCGGGTGCACTGGCGTTCCACGGCCCGCTACGGCGAGCTGATGGTGCGGCGCGAGGAGCAGCCGCAGCGGGCCGGGTGCACGGTGCTGCTCGACACCCGGCGCACGGCCTACCGGGGCGCCGGGCCCGACTCGGCCTTCGAGTGGGCGGTCTCGGGCGCCGCCTCCGCGCTGGTGCACATGCTGGAGCGGGGCTTCTCGGTCCGGCTGCTGACGGACACGGGCACCTCGGTGCCCGGCGACGGAGGGGACGGCCTCGCCGGCTCGCCGCAGGAGTCCGCCGAATCGGCCGGGATGATGCTGGACGCGCTCGCGGTCGTGGACCACTCGGACGGTCCGGGGCTTTCCCGCGCCTACGACGTGCTGCGCGGCGGCGAGGGGCTGCTGGTCGCCTTCTTCGGCGACCTGGACGAGGAGCAGGCGGCGGTGGCGGCCCGGATGCGGCAACGCTGCGGGAGCGCGGTCGCGTTCGTGACGGACAGCCGCCCGTGGACGGCGAACGGAGCGGTGGACGACGCGGCGGACGCGCGGCTGCGCGGGCTGCGCGAGGCCGGGTGGACCGTGGTACCCGCCGGGCCTGGCGCGGCACTGCCCGAGCTCTGGCGGCAGGCGGCGCGCGAGCGCGCGGACTCCGCCCCGTCCGCTACGACGGGTCTTTCGGGGGGATGGTCATGAGCGGCCGTGGAAGGCTCGCCCTGTGCGCCTACGGCGCCACGCTGCTGGCGGCGGCCGCGATGGTCCCGCTGGTCGATCCTTTGACGTGGCTGCTGCAGGCCGCGTTCCTGTCGGCACTGGTCAGCGGGGCGGGGGCGGCGGCGCGGCGGGTGCCGCTGGCGCGTCCGCTGACCGTGGCGGCCCAGGCCGCGCTGGCGCTGCTGATGCTCACCCTGGTCTTCGCCCGCGAGCACGCGGTGCTCGGGCTGGTCCCCGGGCCGGACGTGTTCGGCAGGTTCGGCGAGCTGCTGTCCGCCGGTGCGCAGGACGTCGGCCGGTACGCGATCCCGGCGCCGGCGACCGACGGCATCAAGCTGATGCTGATCGGCGGGGTGCTGCTGATCGGCCTGGCCGTGGACGCGCTGGCCGTGACCTACCGCAGCGCCGCCCCCGCGGGTCTGCCGCTGCTGGCCCTGTTCTCGGTGGCCACCGGTCTGTCCGGGGGCGGGGCGGGCTGGTGGTGGTTCCTGCTGGCGGCCTCCGGCTATCTGATGCTTCTGCTGGCGGAGGGCCGGGACCGGCTGTCCCAATGGGGCCGGGTCTTCGGCGGGGCCCCGCCGCACGGCAGGACCGGGTTCGACCGCGGGGACGGGGCCGCGCACGCGCCGGTGCGCACCGGCAGGCGGATCGGTGTGGCCACGCTCGGCGTCGCCCTGGTCGCCCACTGGTCGCTCCCGGCCCTGGGCGGCGGGCTGATCGGCCAGGGCGGCGGTGGTGCGGGCACGGGCTCCGGTGGCGGCACGATCAACGCGGTGAACCCGGTGGTGACGCTGCAGGACAGCCTGAACCAGCCGGAGAGCCGGGAGTGGCTCAAGTACAAGACGAACGCGAAGGCCACCGGTGACATGTATCTGCGGATCATGGCGCTGGACCAGTTCGACGGCGGGGCTTGGAAGTTCTCGGTCCGCAAGGTCACCGACATCCCCGCCGAGCTTCCCCGCCCGGAGGGCCTCGGCGGGGATGTCGGCACGACGGAGATCAGGACGAACATCTCCGCCGCGGGTGCCTACAAGCAGGGCTGGCTGCCCATGCCGTACCCGGCGACCAAGGTGGCCGTGGACGGCAAATGGCGCTTCGACCCGGCCCGGCGGACGATCGTCGGGGACCGGGGGCAGACGACCGGCGGCCTGCAGTACTCGGTCACCAGCCTCCAGGTGAAGCCCACCGCGCAGCAGCTCGCCGAGGCGCCGAAGCCCCCCGCCGCGCTGCTGGAGGAGTACACCAAGGTGCCGGACGCACTGCCGGCCGATGTGGGGTCCACGGCCCTGCGCGTGACTCGGGGCGCCGACAACGACTACGAGCGGGCGGTCAGGCTCCAGGACTGGTTCGCCGCGGACGGCGGCTTCACCTACGACACCCAGGTGGATTCGGGCGGCGGGGTCGGGGCGATCTCGCGCTTCCTGAAGAACAAGGAAGGGTTCTGCATCCACTTCTCGTTCTCCATGGCCGCCATGGCGCGGACCCTGGGGATACCGGCCCGGGTGGCCGTGGGCTTCACGCCCGGCACGCCCTCGGCGGACGGTGCGACGTCGGTCAGCAACCAGGACGCCCACGCCTGGCCCGAGCTGTACTTCGAGGGCGTGGGGTGGACCCGGTTCGAGCCGACGCCGACCCGGGGCAGCGCACCGGACTACACGCGTGCGGTCGCCCCGTCCGGCGGGCCGAGCAGCCCGGCGGAGCCGGAGGTGGGGGCGTCCCAGGCGGTGCCGGTCGGCCCGTCGCGGTCGTCCGACTGCTCCCCGCAGGATCGCCGGCTCGGCGAGTGCGGGGCCACGGCACCGCAGGACGTCGCGGTGTCCGAGGACGAGGGCCCGTCGGCCGGCACGGTCCTGATGTGGACGGGTGCGGGCGCCGCGCTGCTTGCGGTCCCGCTGCTGCCGATGCTCTGGCGGACGAGACTGCGCAGGATCCGGCTCGGCTCCGAGGGGCGTACGGCCGAGGAGACCTCGGCGCGGACGCTTCTGGTATGGCAGGAGATCGCCGACACCGCCTGGGACCACGGCATCCCACCGGACGAGTCGCTGTCGCCGAGGAAGGCGGCCGCGCGCATCGTCCGGCTCGGCCGGTTGGAGGGCCCGGCCGCGGACTCGGTCCACCGGGTGGCCCAGGCGGTGGAGCAGGTGCTGTACGCGCCGAGGCCCGTCCCGGCCATAGGGTTGGCCGAGGACGCCGGCCGGGTGCGGGAGGGCCTGGGCGAGCGGACCGGCCGCGTCGCCGCTCTGCGCGCGCTGTTGCTGCCGCGCTCCACGGTGCGCGTCGTGTGGGCGTGCTCGGAGCGCTGGAACGCCCTGGTGGAACGCGCCGCCACCACGCGGCGGCGGCTGCTGGGCCGCGCGATGGCGCGACTGCGGGGGCCGCTGCGGCAGCGGGGCTGACGAGCGTACGGCCGGGCCCGGCGGGACGTGCTCCCGCCGGGCCCGGCCCTCGTGGTACCGGGGCGGGCCCGGGCGGCTGCCGTGCTCGTCGGCGGAAGCGGTACCGACGGGTGGTGGGGGCGATGCCCGCGGGCGAGGCCCTCACCGTGGTGCGTCCGCAAGCGCGGGGATCCCGGGGCCGGCGGGAGGTGTCCGCAGCGAACGACGCCCGTACCCGGGCGGAGAGACGCGTGAGGGGTGACCGCCCGTGCGGTCACCCCTCAGCCGTGTCCGAGTGCGTGGATGTGGTCGGGGGCTCAGTGGCCCTGCTCGTCGCGGCGGCGCTGCCACCGCTGCTCGATCCGGTCCATCATCGACCGGCGCTGCCTGGGCTGTCGGCGCGTGGCCTCGGCCCCGGGGCCGCTTTGCTCACCCGGCTTCGGCGCCTTGCGCCAGCCGGTGACCGCCAGGACCGCACAGCCGAGCATGACGAGAAAACCCACCACGCTGATCCAGATCTGCTGGGCGACCATTCCGGCCATGAGGAGCGCGATACCCACCAGGAAGCCGGCGACCGCTTGGTAGACCCGTCGTCGGGTGTACGTACGCAGCCCGCTTCCCTCAAGCGCTGTCGCGAACTTGGGATCTTCGGCGTACAGCGCTCGCTCCATCTGCTCGAGCATTCGCTGCTCGTGCTCCGAGAGCGGCACGGAGTCCTCCTAGTCGTCGGTCGCGGGGGCGACCGGTATGCGGCCCTTTCAGGATAGGCAGGGAATCGCCCCCGTGAAACCCGCCGAGTGCCCGATTGCCCTGAGGGGCCTGCCATGCCGGATCGACTGCTGAGGCGTTGATTCCCCAACCGCCTGTCCGTCATGCCGGATCGTGTCCCCCGATCATACGGGGCCGACGCCTCGATCGGGGGGCCTGTGGCGTACTCCATCTGCAGCTGCGCGGCTGATCAGCGGCGGGGCCGCCGTGCCGGGAAGCCGGTGGTCAGCCGCGCTTCTCGCCGAGGACGTGGAGCTGGGTGGCGACGGCGTGGAACGCGGGCGACTCGGCGGCGGCCTCCTCCAGCTTCAGCAGGGCCTCCAGCGCCCCCGGCTCGGTGTCCACGAGCACCCCCGGGACCAGGTCGGCGAAGACCCGGACACCGTGGACGGAGCCGACCTCCAGGCCCGAGTCGCCGACGAGTCGCGTGAGCTGCTCGGCCGTGAACCTTCGCGGCGTCGGGTCACCCTCGCCCCAGCGCCCCGCCGGGTCGCCGAGCGCCCGCCGGGCCTCGGTGAAGTGTCCGGCCAGGGCCCGGGCGAGGACGGCACCGCCGAGCCCGGCGGCGAGCAGGCTGAGGGCGCCTCCGGGGCGCAGCGCCTCCACCGCGTTCCGCACGCCCTCGGCCGGGTCCTCGACGTACTCGAGCACCCCGTGGAACAGCACGGCGTCGAAGCCACCGCGCTCCACGACGTCGAACAGTCCGTGGACATCGCCCTGGACCCCGCGCACCCGGTCGGCAACCCCGGCCTCGGCCGCCCGGCGCTCCAGCGCGAACAGCGCGTTGGGGCTGGGGTCGACCACGGTGACGTGGTGGCCGAGGCGGGCCGCGGGCACGGCGAAGTTGCCGGAGCCGCCGCCGGTGTCGAGGACGTCCAGGGCGTCACGGCCGGTCGCCTTGACCCGGCGGTCCAGGGCGTCCCTGAGCACCTCCCAGACCACGGCCGTGCGAAGGGAGGCGCGGGACGGGGTCTCCCCACGGCGAGGCCGAACGGGGGGCGTCTGGTCCGACACGGCAGTTGACTCCTCGGCGCGGATGCCGCCCCTGCTGACGGGGCGTGAACGGTGCAGGCTGGCTCCACCCTATTGCCTCGGCCGGGCGCCCCGGTCATCCCGCGGCGTCCCCGGGCCGACCGGACCCCGCCGCCCCGCGGCCCCGGGAGTTCTCATCCCGCGGCGTCCTCCGGGCACACCCCCGGAGCGCCCGGAGGGTGCTGCTCGGGCCGGGGCTGCGGCAGCACCGGCTGGAGCACCAGCATCCGCTCCACCAGCCGCAGGAACACGGCGACGTCGCGGAGCAGGTCGTCGGCGTCGCGGCTGCCGGCGGCGCCCCGGATGCCCGCCTCGGCGCGGGCCCGGCGCTCGGCGCCGGAGGCGAAGAGCGCGCTCCACTCGGTGAGTTCCGGGGCGATCTCCGGCAGGACTTCCCAGGCGGAGCGTATGCGTGCGCGCCGGCGCGGGCCGGTCTCCGGCCGTCCGCGGGCGGCGAGGACGGCCGCCGCCGTGCGCAGTGCGGCGAGATGGGCGGTGGCGTACCGCTCGTTGGGCGTCTCCAGGCGCGCGGCCTCTTCCAGGCCCGCCCGCGCCTGGGCGAGCAGGTCGAGCGCGGCAGGGGGAGCCGACGAGCGCCGCGGCACGGGGTGGACGTCGCTCGCGGGACCGGTCGGTGAGGGGGCAGGGCCGCCTGCGCGGAGCCGGCGTGTGGCAGCGGCGTACGAGCTGGCCATGACGAGCCTCCTGTCGTCGGGTGACGGCACTCCGGCCGTCCGTGAACCATGGTGGGGGGCGCCACTGACAATCCGTCCTGACCTGGACTTCTCCCGGGCGAAGGGGATGTCCTGCCCGCGCCGGCCGGCGCCCGATCCCGGGGTGGGCCGTGCGGCCACCGGACGACGCCGACGTGCTCGTCGTCCGCCACGACGGCCCGCGTCCCGAACACCGGCCCGGTCCGGGAGGCCGTCTCGCCCGGGACGCGGCCCCGCTCCGGCCCGCTCCGAGGCCGGCCGACTCGCCGCCCCGGCACCGGCGAAGGAAACTGCTGTCGTGCGCAATGAGGAGATCCGGCGTTACGCCTCGTCGGCGCTGCGGATCCTCGCTGTGGCCGCCGTCTACTACGGCTCCGCCAGGCTCGGGCTGCTCCAGCAGCTGGTGCGCGGCCAGATCACCCCGCTGTGGCCGCCGACGGGCGTGGCGCTGGCCGGGCTGCTGTTCTTCGGGCCGCGGGTCTGGCCCGGTATCGCGCTCGGGGCCTTCCTGGTCAACTTCTCCATCGGACCGACCGCCTTCGCCGTGCTGGCCATCGTCGCCGGAAACACCGCCGCGCCGCTCTGCGCGTACCTGATGCTGCGCCGCGCGGGGTTCCGGCAGGAACTGGACCGGCTCCGGGACGTGCCGGCACTCGTCTTCCTCGGGGCCCTGGGCGGGATGCTGGTCAGCGCGACCGTCGGCACGGCGACCCTCCTCCTGGCCGGGGCACTGGAGCCGGAGGGCTTCTGGCCCGCGTGGTCGGTCTGGTGGACGGGCGACGCGATGGGCGTGCTGGTGGTCACTCCGTTCCTGCTGGTACTGCGTCGGGCACGGTGGCCGGTCCCTGCCGGACCGGCCCGCTGGGCGGAGGCGACGGCGCTCGGGCTCTGCACGCTCGGAGTGACGCTGCTGGCGACCTCGACACGCAACTCGTCGCTGCTGTTCCTGGTCTTCCCCTGCCTGATCTGGGCGGCCTTCCGGTTCCAGCTGGCGGGGGCCGCACCATGCGCGCTGCTGGTGTCGACTCTCGCGGTCAGGGCCGCGGCCGGGCAGCTGGGACCGTTCGCCGGGCGCGACCTGTTCTCGAGCATGGTCACGCTGCAGGCCTTCAACGGGGTCACGGCACTGACGGCGCTGCTGATGGCGGCCGTGATCACCGAGCGGAACCAGACCCACGAGGAGATCAGACGCGTCTGCGCCCGGCTGGCCGAGATCGTGGCGGGAATCGAACCGCGCGACCGCTGAACTCCCCTCCCGTTTTGCTTCGTTCCCGGGTACGGAGTAAGTTTTGCACTGACCAGTCAGTTCAAAAGGGGGAGGCCGCGTGGACAGCCCACACGGGGCAGCCGTACGAGCCGAGGGCTTCGGCCTCAAGGGGCCGCGCGGCTGGGCGTTCCGGAAGGTGGACGTCGAGGCCGGCCCGGGCTCGCTCATCGCGATCGAGGGCCCGTCCGGCTCGGGCCGCACCTGTCTGCTGCTCGCGCTCACCGGACGCATGAAGGCGACGGACGGGCACGCGGAGGTGGGCGGGCTGCGGCTGCCGCGCAAGATGGCGGCCGTCCGGCGGATCAGCGCGCTGGGGCCGGTCCCGGGGGTGAGCGACCTCGACCCGGCGCTCACCGTGGCCGAGCACCTGCGGGAGCGGGCGCTGATGCAGCGGCGGTTCGACGCCTCGCTCCGGGCGCTGCTGCGGCCACCGGGGGAACGGGCCGCGGCGGCCCGGGCGCGGATCGAAGAGGCGCTGGGCCGCGTCGGGCTCGACGTGGACGCCCTGCCGAAGGCGGGGCGCACGGCGGTACGGGATCTCGAACGGCTGGAGGCCCTCCGCCTCTCCGTGGCCCTCGCCCTGATCGGCCGTCCGCGGCTGCTGGCCGTCGACGACGCCGACCTCAAGCTCCCCGAGGCGGACCGGGCGCAGGCGTGGGACCTCCTGCGCGGCATCACCGACGGGGGCACGACCGTGCTCACGGTCTGCAGTGAGGCGCCTGCGGACGCGGTCGTGGTCCGTACGGGCGCGGGGGCGCCGCACCCGGCCGCTGCGGACGAGTCGGGCGGCGGTGCGGCGGACGGCACGCCCGACGTGCTCGGCGCGCCCGACGCGAAGAGCGGGAACGGCGCCGGGAACGGGGCCCACGCCGAGCAGGGGAGCGGCGCCGAGGACACGGAGGCCGGCCACGACGCGCCGAAGCCGCCGGCGGCCGGGAACGGCGACCCGCCGAAGGCCGCCGCCGGGGCCGCCGGGGAGACGGACCCCGGCGTCGAGGCGCCCGGGGCCGCCGACGCGGAGCCGACCGCGTCCGCGGACGGCGCGAAGGACGCCGGCACCGGACCCGGCACCGCGGCGGGTACGGCCGCAGGAACGGCCGCGGACGCGGACAAGGTCACCGCCGCGGGCGACCGCGGGACCGGGACCACGCACGAGACCACGCACGACACCGAGGAGGGGGCGGCCGATGCGCTCGCCGAAACTGGCCGCGCTTGAGCTGAAGCGATTCGGCAGGGGCAGGCTGCCGCGCGCCGCGCTCGTCGCGATACTGCTGCTCCCGCTGCTCTACGGCGCTCTGTACCTGTGGTCGTTCTGGGACCCGTACAGCCGCCTCGACAAGATCCCCGTGGCGCTCGTCAACGACGACAGGGGCGCGACCGCCGCCGGGAAGAAGATCGCCGCGGGCGACGGGATCACCGAGGGCCTGCGCGAGAGCGACGTCTTCGACTGGCACGAGGTGAGCGCCCGGGACGCCCGCGAGGGCGTCGAGGACGGTACCTACTACCTGTCCCTGACCGTGCCCGCCGACTTCAGCGAGCGCATCGCCTCCGCCTCCGGCGACGCCCCGGAGACCGGTGCGCTGGAGGTTCGGACGAACGACGCGAACAACTACATCGTCGGGCAGATATCCCGCACGGTCTTCGCCGAGGTGCGCAAGTCCGCGTCCAAGAACGCCTCCCGCTCCTTCCTCGACAAGATCTTCATCTCGTTCTCCGACATCCACGACGCGACCGAGAAGGCCGCGAAGGGCGCCGACAAGCTGAAGGGGGGCATCGGCAAGGCGAAGGAGGGCTCCAAGGAGCTCGCCGACGGCCTGGAGGACGCCAAGGCCGGCAGCGGCAAACTCGCGGGCGGCATCACCCGCCTCGACAACGGCGCCGAGAAGCTGGAGAAGGGCGCCCGCGAGGTCGCCGCCGGCACCCAGCGGCTGGCCGACAAGGTCAACGGCATCGCGGCCGACGTCCGGCCGTACATCAAGGACGAGGGCGCCACGATCGGTGAGCACGCGCGGTTCGTGGAGAACGGCGCCCGCGCCGCCCGCAGCCATCTCGACCTCCTCGTGGCGACCGCCCCCGCTGCCGCGACCAAGGCTCACGACGCCGCAGACAAGGCGGCCGCGCTGCACAAGTCCCGCTGCGAGGACGCCGTCCTCCCCGACCCCGCCGTCTGCTCCGTGCTGGAGCAGGCCAAGACCGCGACGGCCGACTCCGCGGCGGTCGCCGACGACGTCGACAAGCTGGTGCGGGACAACAGCGGCGAACTCGAGCAGCTCGACGCCCGGCTCGCCAAGATCCAGAAGATGGCCAAGGACCTCGCCGACCGCTCCCCCACCCTCGAGGACGACGTCGAGAAGGCCGTCGCGGACGTCAACCGGCTGAACTCCGGAGCGCACAAGGTCGCCAAGGGCGCCGGCGACCTCCACGAGGGCCTGGGCAGCGCGCGCACCGGCTCCACCGACCTCGACACCGGTGTGGGCAGGCTCAAGAGCGGTGCGCACGACCTCGACGGCGGCATGTTCAAGCTCGTCGACGGTTCGGGCGAGCTGGCCGGCGGGCTCAACGACGGCGTCGGCAAGATCCCCGACTACGGCAAGCAGGAGCGCGACCGCCGCACGGACGTGATGGCCGATCCGGTGCAGCTCGCATCCCAATCCCTGCACAAGGCGGACAACTACGGCACGGGCTTCGCGCCGTACTTCATCCCGCTCTCCCTCTGGGTGGGCGCGATGGTGGCGTACATGCTGATCCAGCCGCTGAACCGGCGCGCCCTCGCCGCCGGCGCCTCGGCCTGGCGGATCGCCATCGCCGGCTGGCTGCCGGTCGCCGCGATCGGGCTGCTCCAGGTCGGCGCGCTGATGGCCGTGCTCCACTGGGGCCTGGGGCTGCAGATGGCCCGCGCCGCCGGGACGGTCGGCTTCCTCGCCCTGGTCGTGTGCTGCTTCGCCGCGATCATCCAGTGGCTCAACGCCCGCTTCGGCGCGGCCGGCCGCATCCTCGTGCTCGCGCTGCTGATGCTGCAGCTGACCTCGGCGGGCGGCACGTACCCCGTCCAGACGAGCCCGCCGTTCTTCAACGCCGTCCACCCCTTCCTGCCGATGACCCACGTCGTCGAGGCGCTGCGCCGGCTCATCACGGGCGGCGGCGTCGGGCCGGTGTGGCAGGCCGTGGCCGTCCTCGCGGCGTTCACCGCCGGGGCCCTCGCCCTCACCGCCCTGTCGGCACGTAGCAAGCAGGTGTGGACGTTCGACCGTCTTCACCCCGAGCTGAGCCTGTGAGGCGGGCGGACCTGTGAGAATCGGCACCATGAACAGCGGTAGCACCCGGAGACAGGCCACCCGAGCCAAGCTCTACGAGGCGGCGGTGACGCTCATCGCCGAACAGGGCTTCTCCGCCACCACGGTCGACGAGATCGCCGAGCGGGCCGGCGTCGCCAAGGGCACGGTCTACTACAACTTCAAGAGCAAGACCGAGCTCTTCGAGGAACTGCTGCGGTACGGGGTCGGCCTGCTGACCTCCTCGCTGCAGGAGGCCGCCGACGAGGCGGAGCGGCGGGGCGGCGCCAAGATCGAGGCCCTGGACGGGATGATCCGGGCCGGCCTGGTCTTCATCGACCGCTACCCGGCCTTCACCCAGCTGTACGTCGCCGAACTGTGGCGCACCAACCGCGCCTGGCAGTCGACGCTGATGGTGGTCCGTCAGCAGGCGGTCGCCGTCGTCGAGACCGTCCTCCGGGAAGGCGTCGAGCGGGGCGAGCTGAGCGAGGAGATCGACATTCCGCTGACCGCGGCCGCGCTGGTCGGGATGGTGCTGGTGGCGGCGCTCGACTGGCAGGCGTTCCAGCGGGAGCGGTCGATCGACGACGTGCACGCGGCCCTTTCCCGATTGCTCCACGGGCGGGTCGGCGGCTGCTGAAGCTCGCTCCCCCGTGCGGTCGCGGACGCTCCCGGCGGCCGTGACCGCACCGCCCGCCGAGCGCACCGAGGGCACGCACGACGACCACCCGCCTCGGGCACCGAGCGCACCGAGCGCACGAACGACGAGTGCCGGTGCGGCGAAGCTCGATCCCCCCGAGCTTCGCCGCACCGGCGTTCCCCCCGTCGTCCCCCCGCTCCCCAGTTGCCCCGTACCGCTGTTCCCCCGGGTCCGGGCAACCCCCGTTCGCAGGTGCGCCGCGCCGTTCCGCCGCCCCGTGCCGGCGGTGCCGGCGCCGCGCCCCTCCGTGGCCTCCACTCTTCCGTCCGCGCCGGTCGGCCCCATCCGCGCGCCTACTCATCTCCCGCACTAGGTACGGATACTCAGAGGCCCGTGCTCATCCCCACGCACTCCGGGTGCGGGCTGGTCACGACCGCGTCCGGGGCCACCCGGTGGCGGCGATCACCGCGGCACGCTGCTCGTGCCGGGGCCGGTGGCGCTGGTCCTCCCCGCCCCGCGGATCCGCCGTTCCCTCCCGGCGCCGAGCCCGGCGCCGGGAGGAGCGGCGCGTCGCCGCGGACCTGCGGGGACCACCGCCCCGGTGGCTGTCGGACGCTGCCGATACAGTCCCCGACATGGCACGGATCGTGGTGATGGGCGCCGGGATGGGCGCCATGGCGGCAGCCGCCCGGCTTGCCGTGGCGGGCCACCGGGTGACGGTGTTCGAGCGGACGGACACGTACGGCGGCGCGGTGCGCCGGTTCGAGCGTGCCGGATTCGCCTTCGACACCGGGCCCGGACTGCTGCATCTGCCCGCCGTCTGGCGGGACTTCTTCGTGAAGACCGGCAAGGAGCCGCTGGAGAAGTGCGTGGAACTGGTCCAGGTGGACCCGGCGAGCCGTCATGTCTTCGCGGACGGCACGGCCGTGTCCCTGCCGAACGCCTCGCGTGCGGGTGTCGTCTCGGCGCTGGACGGAGCCCTCGGCGCCGGGGCGGGCGAGCGCTGGGGCGCGTTCCTGGGGCGTGCGCGGGAGGCCTGGGACCGTTCGCGGCGCCCACTGCTGGAGGAGCCGCTGCCCCCGGAGACCTCCCGCTTCGCCCGGGACCCGTACCCGGCACTCAGGGGCGGCCTGTTGCGCCGCCCGGCGCGCACCCTGGCCGAGGTGGGCCGGCGTGAGCTGCGGGATCCGCGGCTGGCGGCGCTGCTGGAGAGCCACGCCCTGGCGTACGGCCTCGACCCCGCCACCGCGCCCGCGTCCGCCGCCGTCCTGCCCTACATGGAGCAGACGTTCGGCAGTTGGTACGTGCGGGGCGGGATGCGGGCACTCGCGGACGCGGTGCACGAGCGGTGCCTCGCACGGGGGGTGGAGTTCGTCCTCGGCACCGAGGTGACGGAGGTACGGATCGAGGACGGCCGGGCGGTCGGCGTGGAACTGGCGGACGGAAGCACGGCCGAGGCGGACCATGTGGTCGCGGGCGCGCCCGTGCCCGCGCTGTACCGGGACCGGGTCCTGCCGTGGGCCTCCCGAGAAGAGTGGCCGCACCACCAGTCGGCGGTGCGGACCGGGCGGGTCACCGTCTGCCTGGCACTGCGCGGCGCCCGGGCGGCGGACGCGGCGCACCGGACGGTGGTGCACTCGCCCGACCGGGCCGGGGAGTCGGCGGCGCTGGCCGCGGGGCGGCTGTGCGACCGTCCGACGGTCGTGGTGCTGCGGCCCGACGACGAGCGGCTGCGGCCCGGTGGCCACGAGGCGGTCACGGTGACCGCGACCGTTCCCGCCGGGACCGGCGACCGGATGTCGGACCTCCCGTGGGACGAGCACGTGACGGGCGGGGACGCCACGGGCGTGGAGGCGTTCGCGGACCGGATGACGGCGGCCGCGGAGGCGGCCGTACCCGGTCTGCGGGAGCGACTTCTGTGGCGCGAGGTGCGCACACCCGCCGACACCCTCCGGGAGACGGGCACGCCCCGGGTGCCCGGACCGGCACTGGCCGGAGCGGGCGGGGCACTGCTGCCCGCGGCGAACGTCCCACCGGTGCCCGGGCTGTACTTCGCGGGCGGCTGGTCGCATCCCGGCGGCGGGCTCGCGCACAGCGGAATGTCGGGCGCGTTGGTGACCGGCCTCATCGTCGAGGGCGCGGACTTCCGCGGTTCGCAGTGACCTGATCCGCGGCCCCCCGGCGGCGGAGGGCCGCGCTCTCCGGGGCGACCGGACGTCGCAAGACCCGCCGGGCGGCTCCGTGTCGCGGCGCCCGGATCGGGTGACGGTCTGGAACGTGGCGCCGCTCCCGCCCGCGGGCGGCCCGAACGGCCCGCCCGGGCGTTCCCCGCGCCGGCGGCTCGGAGGTCGGGGCGGGGACGGGGCCTCTCCGGCCCCCGGCAGCCCGGGATGTGCGAGCCGGGCTCCGCGCCCCCGGATTCCAACGACCCGGCTCCACGTCCCGACTCCGCGTTCCGGGATCCAGGGACCGGCTCCGCGCCCATGGATTCCAACGACCCGGCTCCACGTCCCGACGGGCCGACGGGACGCGGGGCGGGGGCTCAGAGGACGCGGGGTGTCTCAGTAGCGGTAGGTCTGGCCGTTGGGGTCGTTCTGGTAGCCCTGGTCGTAGCCGTACTGCGAGGGCTGCTCCGTCGACGGCGGGGCCTGGTCCCCGTCGCGCTGGAGCGGCACCCACACCCCGCCCGGCGGCGTCTCGTTGTAGCCCTGTGACGCGTACGGGTCGGCGTACTGCTGCTGGCCGCCGTAGCTCTCGTACGAGCCGTAGCCCTGCTCCGCACCGCCGGCGTACGGGTCGGACCAGGCGGCGTACTGCTGCTGCCCGCCGCCGGTGCCGTAGTCGTACGACCCCGCGTACGCGTCATGGGTCCCCGTCGGCTGCTGGTAGTCGTGGCCCTGCGAGTAGGAGTCGGCGTAGCCGCTGGAGTAGCCGCCGTAGTGGGTTTCCTCGCCGGCCTGCGCGTGGTTCGCCGTGTGGGTCGCGTCGGAGTAGACGCCGTACTGCCCGGTGTCGTCCGGGAGTGGCTGCGGCTCGTAGACGGATGTGGTCTCCTCGGACGGGGACTCGTCCGGGTCGGGGCCGGACTGACGGGGACGGCCGGAGGCGTCGTAGGAGTCCTCGTAGTCGATGCCCGTCACCTCCAGCACGGGGTCACGGTCGACGGGGGCGCCGGACCTCCGGCGGCGGCTGGAGCCCGGGCTGCCGCCCAGCGCCCAGCCGGTGGAGAAGCCGCGCCGGAAGGAGAGCGTGACGTACGTCTGACCGACCGCGAAGGCCGCCGCACCGACGCCGATCACGATGACGTTCGGCATCAGCACACCGACGACAACGCCCAGGAAGCCGACGAAGGCGACCAGCCGCCAGCGCAGCCGCGCCTTGTACTGCAGCAGCACCTCGCCGAGCAGCCACAGCGCGACAATGCCGAACGCGATGTAGAGCACCGTCCAGCCCATGCCCGCCCCTCTCCTGCGGCCTCCGCCCGGGGTTGCGGCGGGTGCGGCCGTTCACGACTGCTGGTGCAGTCCGAGATTCTCGTAGATTTCGAGCGTCGCGGTGGAGTTGTTGAGCGTGATGAAGTGCAACCCGGGGACGCCCTCCGAGAGCAGCCGTGCGCAGAACTCCGTCGCGAACTCGATACCGATGGAGCGTACAGCGGCGGGGTCGTCCGCGACGGCGCGGATCCTCTGTTCGAGTTCGGCGGGGAACGACGCGTTGCTGAGCTGGGCGAACCGTTCGATCTGCTTCACGCTGGTGACGGGCATGATCTCGGGGATGATCGGGGTCTCGCAGCCCGCCTCCGCGACGCTGTCGCGCAACCGCAGATAGTCCTCCACGCGGAAGAACATCTGGGTGATCGCATAGTCCGCACCGGCACGGCACTTGTCCACGAAGTGCCCGACGTCCGTCTCCCAGTCGCTGGAGCGGGGATGCATCTCGGGGAAGGCCGCGACGCCGACGCAGAAGTCGCCCGACTCCTTGATCAGCCGGACGAGCTCCGCCGCGTACCGCACACCGTCCGGATGCTCGACCCACTCCCCCATCGGGTCGCCGGGCGGGTCGCCGCGGACGGCGAGGATGTTCCTGATCCCGGCGTCCGCGTACTGGCCGATCATGTTGCGCAGCTCCGCGACGGAGTGGTTGACCGCGGTGAGGTGCGCGACCGGGGTGAGCGTGGTGTCGGCGGCGATCTGCTGGGTGGCCTTGACGGTGCCCGCGCGGGTGGATCCCCCGGCTCCGTAGGTCACCGAGACGAAGTTGGGCTGTACCGCCTCGACTCGCCGCAACGCGTTCCAGAGATTCCGCTCGCCCTTCTCCGTCTTGGGCGCCCAGAACTCGAAGGAGTACGAGGTCTTGTCGGTGGCGAGCAGCTCGCGCACGGTGCGTGCGCGATCGGTCCGGGTCGAAGCTGTGCCGAGGGCCATAGTCGCAGGTTATCCACGGGGCAGCGGTCTCCCAACCGGATTCCACCCATCGGACACGGATCGCTCATGGAACGGCCTACTGCGCGTGGGCCCGTATCCGCTCGGCGAGACGGGCCGCGGCCTCGGCGGGGTCGCCGGCCTCCGTGATCGCCCGGACGACGACGACCCGGCGGGCACCCGCCTCCAGCACCTCGTCGAGGTTGCCCGCGTCGATTCCGCCGATCGCGAACCAAGGGCGGTCCTGGCCGAGCGAGGCCGTGTACCGCACCAGGTCGAGGCCGGGGGCCGGCCGGCCCGGCTTGGTGGGCGTGGGCCAGCAGGGGCCGGTGCAGAAGTAGTCGACACCGGGCTCGGCGGCCGCCGCGTCCACCTCCTCCCGGGCGTGCGTGGAGCGCCCGATCAGCGCCCCGGTGCCGAGGACCGCCCGTGCCGCGGGCACCGGCAGGTCGCCCTGGCCGAGGTGCAGCACGTCCGAGCGGGCGGCGTGGGCGACATCGGCCCGGTCGTTGACCGCGAGCAGCTTCCCGTGGCGGCGGCAGGCGTCGGCGAACACGGCGAGGTGCTCCAGCTCCTCGCCGGCCTCCATGCCCTTGTCGCGCAGTTGCACGATGTCCACCCCGGAGGAGAGGACGGCGTCCAGGAACTCCGGCAGGTCGCCCTGGCGTCTGCGGGCGTCCGTGCACAGGTAGAGCCGGGCGTCGGACAGCGCCGCTCGGGATGTGGACATGGGTGGTACCCCCCGGGGTGGGTCGGCGGTTCGCGCACCGGGTGCCGGACGGTCCGGACCCGGTGCGCGCACCGCATCCAGATCGGTGTGGCGGAACGCGGCGACGTGCTCAGGACGTCGTCAGACGGCGAGCGCCTGGGCCCGGCGCTTCACCTCCGTGCCGCGATTCTCGCTGAGCGCCTCCGCTGGGGTCCCCGGCAGGGTGGGGTCCGGAGTGAAGAGCCACTCCAGCATCTCTTCGTCGGTGAAGCCGTCGTCCTTCAGGAGGGTCAGGGTGCCGGAGAGGCCCTTGACCACCTTGCCGCCCTTGATGAAGGCGGCAGGTACCTGGAGCGTCCGGTTCTCACCGCGTCGCACGGCGATCAGCTGACCCTCCTTGACCAGCTGCCGTACGCGCGTCACCTCGACATCGAGCTTTTCCGCGACGTCGGGCAGGTGGAGCCAGGCGGGGACGAGAGCATCGATCTTTGCGTCAATCTCGGTCACGGGACCAAGCGTGCCATCCCGGACCGACAGTCGGTAGCCGGGCCCGGTCCGGCTGCGGCCTTCAGAGGGACACGGGCCACCTGACCGCCGCCTCGGGAGTGCTTCGGGAGCCCGGGGCGCCGTCCCTCCGCGTTCGGGGCACGTCCGCCCGCTCGGAACGGCGGTCCGAGGTCACAGCACGGCGGCCTTCAGGGGGACGGCCGGGTCGGCGGCGCGCTCGGCGTCGACGCGGGCGCCGACCTCGATGAGTCTGCGCCCCTGGGCCAGGTCCCGGGGCCTGCCGACCGTCAGCACGGCGACCAGGGCCCCGTCCCGCAGCCACAGCACCGACCAGGAGGCACCCTCCGGGTCACCCCGGCGCACGAGCGCGTCGGCCGCGCCGTGGTGCCCGGCGTACTGCACGAACCGGCCGAACTGCTCCGACCAGAAGTACGGCACCGGGTCGTAGATCTCCCCCGGCTCGGTCCCGTCGCCCGTGTCCGCGCCGACGATGTTGGCCGCGACCGTACGGGGGCCCTGGAGCGCGTTGTCCCAGTGGTGGACGAGCATGCGCCGCCCGTAGCGGCCGGACGGGAAGGAGGCGCAGTCCCCGACCGCGTAGACGTCGGGCAGCGAGGTGCGCAGCCGCTCGTCGGCGGTGACCGAGCCGTCGGGGCCCAGGCCGATGCCGGAACCGGCGAGCCAGCGGGTCGCCGGCCGGGCGCCGATGCCGACGACGACGGCGTCCGCGGGCAGCCGCCGGCCCCCTTCGAGGACCACGGCGCCCGGCTCGACGGCCGCGACCCGCGCCCCGGTGAGCAGTTCGGCGCCGGCCTCGGCGTACCACGCGGCCATCGGGGCGGCGACCTCGGCCGGCAGGGCTCCCGGCAGCGGGCGGTCGGCGGCCTCGACGACGGTGGCCTCGCAGCCCGCCTCGCGGGCGGCGGTGGCGAACTCGGCGCCGATCCAGCCCGCGCCGACGACCACGATCCTGTGACGTCGCTCCAGCACCGGGCGGAGCCGCTCCGCGTCGTCGAGGGTGCGCAGCAGATGGACCCCAGGGACGCCCTCGGTGCCGGGGAGGGTGACCGGCTCCGCTCCGGTGGCGATGACGAGGACGTCGTACGGGACGGGCCCGGCGGGCGTGTCGAGCTCGTGCTCCCCGGGGCGCAGGCCCGTGACCTCGAGGCCCAGCCGGAGCTCCACGTCGAGCGCGTCGAAGTCGACGTCGAAGGCGGAGTCCTCGGCCTTCCCGAGCAGCACGGCCTTGGACAGCGGGGGCCGGTCGTAGGGCTGGTGCGGTTCGGCGCCGATGAGGTCGATGCCGCCGGTGAAGCCCTGCTCGCGCAGGGCCACGGCGGTCTGCACACCGGCCATGCCCGCCCCGACGATGACGACTCGGCGGCTCGGCGCCGTCTGCTCGCTCTCACTCACCCGGCCACCCTAACCACCTGACGACACGTCAGGAAGGCAGCTGCTCCACGACGCTCGTGCCGCGCCCCTGCCGGGACTCCCACTCCCAGGTCTCCTCGAGCCGCACCCGCCCGTCGGGGAGGTCGACGACGGTGGACGCGCAGTGGCCGGAGGAGGTCGTCCCGTCCTGCCCGAGCTGGACGTAGCGGAAGTCCAGCCGGTCCCCCTCGCGGGTGCCGACGAGACGGCCGCGGACGACGTCGCCGCCGGCGTACTCGGCCCAGATCCGGCCCCCGTCCTCGTGGTATGTGAACCGGGTCCGGGTGCCGACCTGGCCGGGTGACTGGTCGGCGACCGGGGCGAGGACGAGTCCGTCGAGCGAACGGGCCACGGCGGCGGCTCCCTTACCGGGGGTTGGCGACGAGGGTTAGGGTGGCCACCGTACTGATACTCGCGGGAGCCCGGAGCACCGGGCTGAGAGGGAGGCTGAGGCGGCCTCCGACCGTACGAACCTGATCCGGGTCATGCCGGCGAAGGGAGGGTCCGGACGCGCATGCATCCAGGACAATCACCAGGACGTTCCCCAGGGCGCAGCACGGACGTGCTCGTCGTCGGTGGTGGCGTCATCGGCCTCGTCACCGCGTGGCGGGCGGCGCAGCGCGGACTGCGGACCGCGCTGGCCGACCCCGAGCCGGGCGGTGGGGCGGCGCAGGTCGCGGCGGGCATGCTTGCGGCCGTCACGGAGCTCCACTACGGCGAGGAGACGCTGCTCGGGCTGAACCTCGCCTCCGCGGACCGCTATCCGCGGTTCGTGACGGAGCTCGAGGAGGCGAGCGGCGAGGACACCGGGTACCGCTCCTGCGGGACGCTCGCCGTGGCCCTCGACGCGGACGACCGGGCCCATCTGCGCGAACTGCACGCGCTGCAGCGGCGCTCCGGGCTGGAGTCGGAGTGGCTCTCCGGGCGGGAGTGCCGGCGGCTGGAGCCCATGTTGGCGCCGGGCGTGCGCGGCGGGCTGCGGGTGGACGGCGACCACCAGATCGATCCCCGGCGGCTGGCCCGGGCGCTCCTGGTGGCCTGCGAACGCGCGGGCGTGGTGTTCCACCGGCGGTGGGCGGAACGACTGTCGGTGGTACGGGGCCGGGCGGCCGGAGCCGTGCTGGCCGGCGGCGACGAGATCGCGGCCGACCGGGTCGTGCTGGCCGCGGGCAGTCTCAGCGGCCGGCTCCGGGGCGTGCCCGCGGAGGCGCTCCCCCCGGTGCGCCCGGTCAAGGGGCAGGTGCTGCGGCTGGCCGTACCGCCCGCGTACGCCCCGTTCCTGTCGCGTACGGTCCGGGCCGTGGTGCGCGGCAGCCACGTCTACCTCGTGCCCCGCGAGAACGGCGAGCTGGTCGTGGGCGCGACCAGCGAGGAACTCGGCTGGGACACCACGGTCACGGCGGGTGGCGTGTACCAGCTGCTGCGCGACGCGCACGAGTTGGTGCCCGGCATCACCGAGCTTCCACTGACCGAGACCCGGGCGGGACTGCGCCCCGGCTCACCGGACAACGCCCCGGTGCTGGGTCCCACGGAGCTGCCCGGTCTGCTGCTCGCCACCGGCCACTACCGCAACGGCGTCCTGCTCACCCCGGTGACCGGCGACGTCATGGCGCACGCCCTGCTCACCGGTGAACTGCCGGACGAGGCCCGGGCCTTCACCCCACGCCGTTTCTCCCCCGTCCAGCAGGAGGTGTCCGCATGACCGCGTCCACGCACACCGTGTCCGTCAACGGGCAGCCGCACGCCGTCCCGGCCGGCACCACGCTCGACGCGCTGGTGGCCACGCTCACCGTCGCGCCCTCGGGGGTCGCGGCCGCCGTCAACGAGAGCGTCGTCCCCCGTGGCGAGTGGCCGGGGACGCTGCTCGGCGAGGGCGATCGCGTCGAGGTCCTCACCGCGGTGCAGGGAGGCTGACCGACATGGCCGACGACCGCTTCGTACTGGGCGGGACGGGGTTCTCGTCCCGGCTGATCATGGGGACGGGCGGGGCGCCCAGCCTCGACGTGCTGGAACGCGCGCTGGTCGCCAGCGGCACGGAACTGACCACGGTCGCGATGCGCCGCCTCGACCCGACCGTGCAGGGCTCGGTGCTGTCCGTGCTGGACCGCCTGGGCATCCAGGTGCTGCCGAACACCGCGGGATGCTTCACCGCGGGCGAGGCCGTGCTGACCGCACGGCTCGCCCGGGAGGCACTCGGGACGTCCTGGATCAAGCTGGAGGTGGTGGCGGACGAACGGACGCTGCTGCCCGATCCGGTCGAGCTGCTCGACGCGGCGGAGGTGCTGGTGGACGACGGCTTCGTCGTGCTGCCCTACACCAACGACGACCCCGTGCTGGCGCGGCGGCTGGAGGACGTGGGCTGCGCCGCGATCATGCCGCTCGGTTCCCCGATCGGCTCCGGGCTCGGCATCCGCAACCCGCACAACTTCCAGCTGATCACCGAGCGCGCCCGGGTCCCGGTGATCCTGGACGCGGGCGCCGGCACGGCGTCGGACGCCGCGCTGGCGATGGAGCTGGGGTGCTCCGCGGTGATGCTGGCCTCCGCGGTCACCCGGGCGCAGGAACCGGTCGTGATGGCCGAGGCCATGCGGCACGCGGTCGAGGCGGGCCGGCTGGCCCACCGGGCGGGCCGTATCCCGCGCCGGCACTTCGCCGAGGCCTCGTCCCCCGTCGAGGGACGGGCGGCGCTGGACCCGGAGCGCCCCGCCTTCGGGTGACGGCGCCCGGCCCCGCGGACGACGCCCGCTCTTCGATGACGCACGTCACAGCTGCGCTGCAGCCCCGGCCGGGGGGCCGGAGCCGGGGGGCCGGGCTCGTAGACTCGCCTGCGTGGATACGACCCTTCAGGACCCCCTCGTCGGGCAGGTGCTCGACGGCCGCTACCGCGTCGACGCGCGTATCGCCGTCGGCGGGATGGCCACGGTCTACCGGGCCGTGGACACCCGGCTCGACCGGGTGCTCGCCCTCAAGGTGATGCACCCGGCGCTCGCGGCGGACGTCTCGTTCGTCGAGCGGTTCATCCGCGAGGCGAAGTCCGTGGCCCGGCTGTCCCACCCCAACGTCGTCGGCGTGTACGACCAGGGGGCCGACGGCGCGTACGTCTATCTGGCGATGGAGTACGTCGCCGGGTGCACGCTCCGTGACGTGCTGCGGGAGCGGGGCGCGCTCCGTCCGCGGGCGGCCCTCGACATCCTGGAGCCCGTGCTTGCCGCGCTGGGCGCCGCGCACCGGGCCGGGTTCGTCCACCGGGACATGAAGCCCGAGAACGTCCTGATCGGGGACGACGGGCGGGTCAAGGTCGCCGACTTCGGCCTGGTCCGTGCCGTGGGCTCGGTGACGAGCACCACGGGTTCGCTGCTCGGGACCGTCTCCTACCTCGCGCCGGAGCAGATCGAGTCCGGCACGGCGGACACCCGCGCCGACGTGTACGCCTGCGGTGTCGTGCTCTACGAGATGCTCACGGGCGGCAAGCCGCACTCCGGCGACACCCCGGCCCAGGTGCTCTACCGGCACCTCAACGAGGACGTGCCACCGCCGTCGGCCGCCGTGCCCGGGCTCGCCCCTGAGCTGGACGGCCTGGTGGCCCTCGCCACCGCCCGGGACCCCGAGTCGCGTCCCGACGACGCCGTCGCCCTGCTCGGCCGGACCCGCGGGGCCCGTGCCGGACTCGGCGACGACCAGCTCGACGCCGTACCGCCGCAGGCCAGGACGCCGGGCGCCGAGTCGTCCGCCGGTTCGGAGGACCGGACGAGCGTGATCGCGCGGCCGATGCCCACCGGCGGGGCCGCCGACCGGACGAGCCGGTTGGAGATGCCGCCCGCCGGTCCCCCGCCGTCCCGTCCGGCGGGCCGGCGGCTGCCGGCGCCGCGCCGGGGGGTGCTCGCCGCCGTCGTCGCCGTGCTGCTCGTCCTCGGTGCCGGGGCGGGCGTCTGGTACATCAATTCCGGCCAGTTCACCCGCGTGCCCACCGTCCTCGGCCAGACCGAGGCCGTGGCGAAGCAGCGGCTGTCCGCCGCCGGTCTGGACGTCGAGGCCGTCAGGAAGGGCTTCAGCGACGCCTACGACCGGGGCACCGTCATGGACGTGAACCCCGACCCCGGGCAGCGCATCCGCCACAACGGCTCGGTCACACTCGTCATCTCGCGCGGCCCCGAGATCGTCAAGGTTCCGGAGCTCGAGGGCCTGAAGCTCGCCGAGGCCAGAAGCGCCCTCCGCAAGGCCGGTCTCGCCCCGGGTGTGATCACCAGGGAGTTCAGCGACGAGGCCGCCCAGGGCACGGTGATCGGTTCCGACCCGGCCGCCGGCACCGAGCGCCGTCCGGACTCCGCGGTCGCGCTCGTCGTCAGCAAGGGCGCCCCGGTCGACGTCCCGGACGTCACCGGCGACTCCGTCGAGGACGCCACGAGCACCCTCGAGGACGCGGGGCTGAAGGTGGAGGTGGCGCCGGAGCAGGTCCACTCCCCCCAGGAGGCGGGGACCGTCGCCCGGCAGGCGCCCGCCGAGGGCGCACGGGCCGCCGGCGGCGACACCGTCACCCTCACGGTCTCCAAGGGACCGCGGATGGTCGAGGTCCCGGACGTCACCGGGGACTCGCTGGACGACGCCCGGCGCGAACTCCAGGAGGCGGGCTTCGAGGTCAAGGTCGAGCGGGCCTTCCCGTTCCTCGGCGACACCGTCGAGCGCCAGTCCGTCGAGGGCGGCGAGCAGGCGGCCGAGGGCAGCACGATCACGATCACGACCAAGGGGCTCTAGCGACCGTGCACAACCCTGTCGGCGCGCATGTGCCCGTGGCCGGCGGCCTGGCCAGGACGGGTCTGGCGTACGCCCGTGAGATCGAGGCCGAGGCCGTGCAGGTCTTCGTCGCCAATCCGCGCGGCTGGGCCACCCCGGTGGGGAACGCCGCGCAGGACGAACTGTTCCGCGCCGGGAACGCCACCACCGGCACACCGGCGTTCGTGCACGCCCCGTACCTGATCAACTTCGGCTCCCACAGCGCGGTCACCGCCGAGCTGTCCGTGGAGTCGCTGCGCCACTCGCTGCGCCGCGGCCGGGACATCGGCGCGGCGGGCGTGGTGGTGCACACCGGCTCGGCGACCGGGGGCAGGACCCGGGAGACGGCCCTCGCGCAGGTGCGGGAGCTGGTGCTGCCGCTGCTGGACGAGCTGACGCACGACGACGACCCGTTCCTGCTGCTGGAGCCGACGGCCGGGCAGGGGTTCTCGCTCTGCTCGCTGGTCGCGGACCTCGGTCCGTACTTCGAGGCCCTGGAGGCCCACCCCAGACTGGGCGTGTGCCTGGACACCTGCCACGCGTTCGCGGCCGGTCACGAACTGGCCGCTCCCGGCGGAGCCGGGCGGACGCTGGATCTGCTGGTCGACACGGTCGGCCCCGGCAGGCTGAGGCTGATCCACGCCAACGACTCCAAGGACGTCGTCGGGGCCCGCAAGGACCGCCACGAGAACATCGGTGCCGGCCACATCGGCGAGGAGGCGTTCGGCGAGCTGATGCGCCACCCCGCCGCGGAGGGCGTACCGCTGATCATCGAGACACCGGGCGGCCGCCACGGCAAGGAGACGTACGCGGCGGACGTGGCCCTGCTGAAGAAGCTCCGCGACGCCTGAGCCCGGGACCCTGCGGCCGGTGAGCGCCGCGCAGCTTGGAGATCAGGCTAGAACTCGGGCCCGTCGCCCGGCTCCTCCTGGTAGGAGTAGCGCTGCTCGCGCCATGGGTCGCCGATGTTGTGGTAGCCCCGCTCCTCCCAGAAGCCCCTCCGGTCGGCCGTCATGTACTCCACACCGCGGACCCACTTCGGGCCCTTCCAGGCGTACAGGTGCGGGACGATCAGCCGCAGGGGGAAGCCGTGCTCGGCGGTGAGCAGCTCGCCGTCCTTGTGGGTGGCGAAGATCGTGCGCTCGGAGAGGAAGTCGGAGAGCCGCAGATTGGCGCTGAAGCCGTACTCGGCCCAGACCATGACATGGGTGACCGCCGGGGCCGGCGGGGCCAGCTCGACGATCGTCGATGCGGGCACTCCGCCCCATTCGGCCCCGAGCATGCTGAATTTCGTCACGCAGTGGAGGTCGGCGACGACCGTCGAGAACGGCAGCGCGGAGAACTCCTCGTGGTTCCAGCAGCGCTTGTCGCCGTCGGCGGTGGCGCCGAAGACCCGGAACTCCCAGCGGTCCGGCTTGAACTTGGGGACGGGCCCGTAGTGGGTGACCGGCCAGCCGCGCTGCAGTCGCTGTCCCGGAGGTAGCTCGGACTGTTCTGACGCCCGGTGTTCCCGGCTCTCCGGCTGACCCATGCCCTCAATGGTGACAGACCAGGAGGGGTGGTCATGACCAGGTCTGGGCCGATTCGGGCAACTCCTACTAAGGAGGCACTTACTGGACGGCCTTCGATCACGGTGCGAGGATGCGCGCATCCTGCCCGAGTCACACGTGCGGAAGGAGCCTCTGCGATGCAGGGCGATCCCGAGGTCATCGAGTTCCTCAACGAGCAGTTGACTGCCGAGCTGACCGCGATCAACCAGTACTTCCTGCACGCCAAGATGCAGGAGAACTTCGGTTGGACGAAGCTCGCCAAGTACACACGGGCCGAGTCGTTCGACGAGATGAAGCACGCCGAGGTGCTCACCGACCGCATCCTGTTCCTGGAGGGGCTGCCGAACTACCAGCGGCTGTTCCACGTGCGGATCGGGCAGACGGTCACCGAGATGTTCCAGGCGGACCGGCAGGTCGAGGTCGAGGCGATCGACCGACTGCGGCGCGGCATCGAGGTCATGCGGGGGAAGGGCGACATCACGTCCGCGAACATCTTCGAGTCGATCCTGGCGGACGAGGAGCACCACATCGACTACCTGGACACCCAGCTGGAACTGGTCGAGAAGCTCGGAGAGCCGCTCTACATCGCCCAGGTGATCGAGCAGCCGGAGTCCTAGGAACCCGCCCGTCCGGACGGCCCGGATCGCCACGGGGCGGAGGCTGGGCCATCGCCACGGGGCCGGGGCTAGGCCGCCTCGCGCAGCCGGCCGGGCGAGACCGTCTCGGCAGCCACCGGGGTCGTGCCCTCGGACAGTGCGGCGGCGCCGCTGCCCTGCTCCAGCAGCTCGCGGCGCGGGCAGGCGCCCCGGCCGAGGATGCCCTGGATACGGCGCACACAGGAACCGCAGTCGGTGCCCGCCTTGGACACCGAGGCGATCTGGCGGGGGGTGCAGGCACCGGCCTCCGCGTGCTCCTTGACCTGCTTCTCCGTGATGCCGAAGCAAGAGCAGACGTACACGCGGTTCACCTCCCGGCGGGATCGAGATCGACTGTGGCGCCCGTCCCGATTGATCGGTGAGGCTAACCTAACCTTACCCGCCGCTCGCCGGTCGCAAAAGTCCCGGGTACGACGGTGGGGCGCGGATCACACGATCCACGCCCCACCGTCGTGCCGGTCGGCTCACTGGTCGCGGTACATCTCCGCGACCAGGAACGCCAGGTCCAGCGACTGGCTGCGGTTCAGCCGGGGGTCGCAGGCCGTCTCGTAGCGCTGGTGCAGGTCGTCGACGAAGATCTCGTCGCCGCCGCCCACGCACTCGGTGACGTCATCGCCGGTGAGCTCGACGTGGATGCCGCCCGGGTGGGTGCCCAGCGCCTTGTGCACCTCGAAGAATCCCTTGACCTCGTCGAGCACGTCGTCGAAACGGCGGGTCTTGTGGCCGGAGGCCGCCTCGAAGGTGTTGCCGTGCATCGGGTCGGTCACCCAGGCCACGGTGGCACCGGAGGCGGTGACCTTCTCGACCAGCTCGGGGAGCCGGTCGCGGACCTTGTCGGCTCCCATGCGGACGACGAAGGTCAGCCGGCCGGGCTCGCGCTCCGGGTCCAGCCGCTCGACGTACTGCAGCGCCTCGTCGACGGTCGTCGTCGGGCCGAGCTTCACGCCGACGGGGTTGCGGATCCGCGACGCGAACTCGATGTGCGCGCCGTCCAGCTGGCGGGTGCGCTCACCGATCCACACCATGTGGCCCGAGACGTCGTACAGATCGCCCGTCCGAGAGTCGACCCGGGTGAGGGCCGACTCGTAGTCCATCAGCAGGGCCTCGTGGGAGGCGTAGAACTCGACGGTGCGGAACTCCGCCGGGTCCGTGCCGCAGGCCTTCATGAAGTTCAGCGCGTTGTCGATCTCGCGCGCCAGCTGCTCGTAGCGCTGCCCGGAGGGGGAGGACTTCACGAAGTCCTGGTTCCAGGCGTGCACCTGGCGCAGGTCGGCGTAACCGCCGGTGGTGAAGGCGCGCACGAGGTTCAGCGTCGACGCCGAGGCGTGGTACATCCGCTTCAGCCGCTCGGGGTCCGGGACCCGGGCCGCCTCGGTGAACTCGAAGCCGTTGACCGAGTCGCCCCGGTAGGTCGGCAGCGTCACGCCGTCACGGGTCTCCGTGGACTTCGAGCGAGGCTTGGAGTACTGGCCGGCGATCCGGCCGACCTTCACGACCGGCACGGACGCGGCGTACGTCAGCACCGCACCCATCTGGAGCAGGGTCTTGAGCTTGTTGCGGATGTGGTCGGCGGACACCGCGTCGAAGGCCTCGGCGCAGTCGCCGCCCTGGAGCAGGAACGCCTCGCCCTTGGCGACGGCTCCCATCCGGGCGCGCAGCTGGTCGCACTCGCCCGCGAAGACGAGCGGCGGATACGACTCGAGGTCCGCGATCACATCGCGCAGAGCCTCGGCATCGGGGTACTCGGGCTGCTGCGCCGCGGGCAGGTCTCGCCAGGTGTTGCCACCGGTTGCGGTGGGCTTAGCGTTCACGGTCACCCCGACAACATTACGTGGTGAATCGGCCGGTCCGGGCCGCGGACCAGAAAGTGAGACGGCGGCCACCGGCGGACGGGACACCGGTGGGGTAGGGTTCCGGGCATGTTCGCGCAGACGACCCAGAACCGGTGGTGGACCGCTCATCCGGCGGCCCACTGATCCGATCGCGCGCACAGTTTCGCGAAGGCCGCCCGAGGGGCGGCCTTTCCCGTTTCCGCGGGCCGTTCCTCCCCACCACGGAAGGAACCCCGCCATGCACGTCCTCGACCGGTTGCTGAATCCCGACGCCCCTCCGTTCGCCCTGCTGCGCCGGCGCACGCCCGGCCGCGACCACGACACCGTCGAGGTGCTCACCGGCCCGGTCCTCGAGGTCGAGCGGCTCGCCGACCTCCCGGTGGGCGAGCGTCCGTCACTGGCGCTGGTGCCGTTCCGGCAGATCCGCGAACGGGGCTTCGACGTGCGCGACGACGGCACACCGCTGTCCGTGCTGGTCGCCGAGGAGTCCTGCGAGCTGCCGCTCGACGAGGTGCTGGACCGGCTTCCGGCGCACGCGGTCGACGTCGAGGGCGGCGGCTTCGACGTCGGCGACGAGGAGTACGCGGAGATCGTCCGGCGTGTGGTGGAGCACGAGATCGGGCGCGGCGAGGGCGCGAACTTCGTCATCCGGCGCACGTTCACCGGGCGTGTCCCGGACTTCGGCAGGGCCGACGCACTCGCGCTCTTCCGGCGGCTGCTCGCCGGCGAACGCGGCGCGTACTGGACCTACGTCGTCCACACCGGCGACGGTAGGCCCTCCCCGGCGGGGCGGCCCGGCAGGGATACGGGCGGACGCACGCTCGTCGGGGCGAGCCCGGAGGTGCATGTGCGGATGTCCGGGGGCACGGTCGTGATGAACCCGATCAGCGGGACGTACCGCTACCCGGCGGGTGGACCTGCGGTCGACGGGCTGCTGGACTTCCTCTCCGACCGCAAGGAGACCGACGAGCTCTCCATGGTCGTCGACGAGGAGCTCAAGATGATGTGCACGGTCGGCGACATGGGCGGCGTGGTGGTCGGGCCCCGCCTCAGGGAGATGGCCCATCTCGCGCACACGGAGTACGAGCTGCGGGGACGCTCCTCGCTCGACGTCCGCGAGGTCCTGCGCGAGACGATGTTCGCGGCCACGGTCACCGGCTCGCCGGTGCAGAACGCGTGCCGGGTCATCGAGCGGTACGAGGACGGCGGGCGCGGCTACTACGCGGGCGCGCTGGCGCTCCTCGGCACCGACGCGGGCGGCGCGCAGACCCTCGACTCGCCGATCCTGATCCGCACCGCCGACATCTCCGCCTCGGGCGAGGTGCGGGTGCCGGTCGGCGCGACGCTGGTCCGCCACTCGGACCCGGCGTCCGAGGTGGCGGAGACGCACGCCAAGGCGGCGGGGGTGCTGGCCGCGCTGGGGGTCCGCCCGGGGCCGGCGCGGGCGGAGGAGGCACGGCCGCGGCCGACCGACGACCCCCGGGTGCGGGCGGCCCTGGACGCCCGGCGGGCGGACCTGGCGCCCTTCTGGCTGCGGATGCAGGCCCTGCCGGAGCGCGTCTCGGGGCGTGCGCTGGTGGTGGACGGCGAGGACACGTTCACCGCGATGCTGGCCCATCTGCTGCGGGGCTCGGGGCTCGACGTGGCCGTACGCCGCTATGACGAACCGGGGGTGCGGGAGGCTGCGCTCGCCCACGACGGGCCGGTCGTCCTCGGGCCGGGCCCGGGCGATCCGTCGGACGCGGCCGACCCGAAGATGAGCTTCCTGCGCTCGCTCACGGCGGACCTGCTGCGCGGCCACCGGAGGGGTCTGCTGGGGGTCTGCCTCGGCCATGAGCTGATCGCGGCCGAGCTGGGACTGGACATCGCCCGCAGGAAGACACCGTTCCAGGGGGCACAACTGCGGGTCGGGCTGTTCGGCGCGGAGGAGACGGTCGGCTTCTACAACAGTTTCACCGCCGTGTGCGACGACGAGGCGGCGGCGGAGCTGTCCCGGCACGGCGTCGAGGTGAGCCGTGCGCCGTCGGGTGAGGTCCACGCGCTGCGCGGGCCGGGTTTCGCGGGCATCCAGTTCCACCCGGAGTCGGTGCTGACGCTGCGCGGGCCGGAGATCGTGCGCACGCTCCTCGACGCGGTGGTTCCGGAGCGTGCGCCCTGACCCCCGGGGCGGGCCCCGGGGGGTGCGGCGGGCATCTGAAGGAGCCTGGTCCGTGCCCTGCCGGGGCGGCCCGGCGGGGGACGGCCCGCGACGTCAGAAGCGGCGGATGACGCGCAGGCTCCTGCTGTACAACTCGGTTCCGGCGTCCAGCACCGACAGCGCGCCGAGATCCGCCGTCGTCGGCCCGTCGGGCGTCTTGCGGCTGGACGCGAACCGGCGCCTGCCGTCCTGGTCCCGGCCCAGGTAGATGCCGACGTGGTCGATGGTCCCGCGGTCGTCCCCCACGCCTTCGTCGTCACCGGCGCTGTCGTAGGCGTCGAAGTACACCAGGTCGCCGACGCGCAGTCCGTCCAGCGGCGGCGGGGCCTGGCCGGGGACGCCCTCGGCCGTGAGGCCGGCGACCGCGACGCCCGGGCCCTTCTCCGCCTGGTCGGCGGACTCCCTCGGCAGGTTGGCGCCGTCGAAGTCCCGGTAGTTGACCATGGGTACGCCCATGTGGTGCCCGTACACCATCCGGACGTAGCCGGAGCAGTCGAGGAAGCCCGCCCAGCGCTTCTGCGAGCCCGTGTTCTCCGGCTGCGCCGGTGCCTCGCCGTTGGGGAAGGTCCAGGTGTCCAGGCCCATGTACTCCCAGAAGTCGGCGCCGATCTCGCGGGTGCCGTCGCCCGTCCCCGCGTTGAAGGGCCCGTACCCCGCCTCGCCCAGGACGCGCGTGCCGAGCACCGGGTCGACCGCGCCGGCCGCGTGCGGCAGGAACATGGCCGCGTAGCCGAGGGCGTCGGGGGAGGTGTCGCCCGCCCAGTCGCGCAGGCGCCGTTCCAGGGCGGGGGTCAGGGTGCCGTCGAAGGGCGTGTCCAGCAGCCGCACCCACAGGTCGTGCGTGACCTCGGGGGGCTCGGGCCGGCGGCCGGCGACGGTGAACTCGCCGACCAGCGCCTTCACCGGAAGGGCGGTGCCGCCCTTGTTGGCGAGGACCCGGATGCCGGTCCCGCCCGCGCCGAGCGTGCCGTCCGTCCCTGCGGCCTGCCAGGTGGCGGGCTCGTTCTGGCCGTCGCGCCAGGCGCGGCAGCGCAGTGCGGTCCCCGTGCGCTCCAGGCGGAGGCGCCAGCGGTCACCGGGCCGGAAGCCGGATCCCACCTGGACGGGGCCGCCGAGCACGGTCGTGGTGTTCCCGGCCGCCATCTCCAGGATCAGTCTGACCTCGCCGGTGGTGAGGAAGGACAGCCGGGCGCGGTAGTGCCGGTCGTCGCCCGCGTACGCGCAGCAGACCGCGGCCGAGACGGCGTCACCGGCCGGGACCCTGTCGAGTGTGAGCACGGCGCTCACATCGACGTCCCCGACGCCGTCGGAGAGCGTGGCGAACTGGCTGAACCCGTCCTCCCGCAGCACCACGGTGCCGTTTCCGCCCTCGACGCGAAACTCCGCCCGGGTGGTGTCGGGAGTCGCCCATCTGCCGCCGCCGGGCGACGTGCCCCAGCCGGAGACGGTCCGGTCGAAGCGGTCGGTGAAGGCCTTCTTCTGCTCGGTGAAGGTGCGCCGCAACCCGTGCACGGTGACGGTCCGCGCCCCCTTGGTGAGCGTGGCGAGGGGGCCGTACGCGTCCGAGACCTCGTAGGTCTCGGGACCGGCCGCACCGGTCCTCCGCGCGGTGAGCGGTCCGCCGAGCCCCGCGCGGAAGAAGCGCGCGTCGTCGACGTCCTGACGGTGCAGCCACATGGTCGCGGGCGGCTGGGCGGCGGGCCCGGCGGCAACCCCCGCGGGGGCGGGCACGGGCGCACGGGACGCCTTCCCGGGAGCGCGGGCGAGCGCCGTGGACGGGACCACTCCCGCTGCTGTGCCCGCGAGGGCCGCGGCGAGCGCGGCACGACGGCTGACAGGTGACACGGTTCCCCCCATGATCATGGAATACCGGGCACACCCTACTGCTCCGTCGGGCGGGGTTCGCCCCGGGAAGGAGCCGCGCCCGGCGCACGGGGCCTTCCCGGCCCTGCGGACCGAGGGGAAGGACCGCAGGGCGCCGGACGGCCCTCGTGGTGGGCCTGCCCGTGGACCGGCAACGCCGCGAGGCGCCGTGCCGCGCGTCACGGCGGGGCGGACCTCTGCCGACGCGGCACCGGCCGACCGGACGGACGCCGGTCAGCCGGACGGACGCCGGTCAGGGGGAGCACCCCGGCGACGTCCGAGCCGTACACGGCGGTGGACCGGCCCTGCCCCGACCCACCGGCGGGCCCCTGGGTACGGGCCGGGGCGGTACCGGCGCATAGCCCAGGCCGTCCGTCAGCCGAAGAAGACGCCGACCTCCTCGTAGAGAGCCGGATCGACGGTCTTCAGTCTCGCCGTCGCCTCGCCGATCGGTACGCGGACGATGTCCGTGCCGCGCAGGGCGACCATCTTGCCGTAGTCGCCGTCACGCACCGCCTCGATCGCGTGCAGGCCGAAGCGGGTCGCCAGCCAGCGGTCGAAGGCACTGGGCGTACCGCCGCGCTGGACATGGCCGAGGACGGTGGTCCTGGCCTCCTTGCCGGTGCGCTTCTCGATCTCCGTGGCCAGCCATTCACCGACGCCGGACAGCCGGACGTGGCCGAAGGAGTCCAGCGTCCCGTCCTTGAGGACCATGTCGCCGTCCCTGGGCATCGCGCCCTCGGCGACCACGACGATCGGCGCGTACGAGGCCCGGAACCGGGAGGTGACCCAGGCGCAGACCTGGTCCAGGTCGAACCGCTGCTCCGGGATGAGGATCACGTTCGCCCCGCCCGCCAGCCCCGAGTGCAGGGCGATCCAGCCGGCGTGACGGCCCATCACCTCGACCACGAGGACCCGCATGTGGGACTCCGCCGTGGTGTGCAACCGGTCGATGGCCTCGGTGGCGATGCCGACGGCGGTGTCGAAGCCGAAGGTGTAGTCCGTGGCGGACAGGTCGTTGTCGATGGTCTTGGGGACGCCGACGCACCTGATCCCGTACTCGTCCGAGAGCCGCGCGGCGACCCCGAGGGTGTCCTCGCCGCCGATCGCGATCAGTGCTTCCACCTCGTGCTTGGCGAGGTTCTCCTTGATCCGGCGGACGCCGTCCTGCGTCTTGAGGGGATTGGTCCGCGAGGAACCGAGGACGGTGCCCCCGCGTGGCAGGATGCCGCGCACCGCGGGGATGTCGAGGCGCACGGTGTCGCCCTCCAGCGGCCCGCGCCACCCGTCCCGGTAGCCGGTGAACTCGTATCCGTACTCCTGCACGCCCTTGCGGACGATGCCGCGGATGACCGCGTTGAGGCCGGGGCAGTCGCCGCCCCCGGTCAGTACTCCGACCCGCATGGAAGGTCCCTTCGCCGTCGGTGGCCACATTCGTCGGCCACGCTAGTGGTGACCCAGGTCACTCCGGGACGGTACGAAAGGTGAATTCCGGGTACGGGGACGGCAGTTGACGTCCGGTGGTTCACTCCATCGAGTGGACCGGGTACCAGGCCGGGCCGGCGGCCCGGCGGGCGTCAGACGTCGTCGAGGCCGCGCTCGATCGCGTAGCGCACGAGCTCCACCCGGTTGTGCAGCTGGAGCTTGCCCAGGGTGTTCTGCACGTGGTTCTGCACCGTGCGGTGCGAGATGACGAGCCGCTCCGCGATCTGCTTGTACGAGAGGCCCTTGGCGACCAGCCGCAGCACCTCCGTCTCCCGCTCGGTGAGCTGCGGCGCCTTCGGCTCGTCCGGCCCCGCGGCCGGCACCGGCTCGGTCGCCAGCCGCCGGTACTCCCCCAGCACCAGGCCCGCGAGGCCGGGGGTGAACACCGGATCGCCGGCGGCGGTGCGGCGCACGGCGTCGATCAGCTCCTCCGTACTGGCCGACTTCAGCAGATAGCCGGTCGCCCCCGACTTCACCGCCTCCAGCACGTCGGCGTGCTCCCCGCTGGCGGAGAGCACGAGCACCCGCAGCGACGGGTTCGCTCCCACGAGCTCCTTGCAGACCGCGGCCCCCGGCATACCCGGGAGGTTGAGGTCGAGCACGAGGACGTCCGGCCCCGCCGCCCTGGCCCGGCGCACCGCCTGCGGGCCGTCGCCCGCGGTCGCCACCACCTCGTGACCGGCCTCGGCCAGATCCCGGGCGACCGCGTCCCGCCACATCGGGTGGTCGTCCACGACCATGACGCGCACGGGCCGCTGCGCCGCACCGCTCGTCTCCGTCATCGTTCCGCCTTCCCCCGGGTCCCCCGCGGGACCTTCAACTCGACTTCCGTACCCTGCCCCGGCACCGAGACCAGCTCGGCGGTGCCGCCGATGTCCCGCAGCCGGCCGCGGATCGAGAGCGCGACTCCGAGCCGCCCCTCGCCCTCGGCCTGGGCCAACCGCCCCTCCGGGATCCCCGGGCCGTCGTCCCGGACCGTCACGATCACCTCGTCCGGCCAGTCCTCGACCAGGATCCACGCGTGCGCGTCCTCGCCGGCGTGCCGGCGGACATTGTCCAGCGCGGCACCGACGGCTGCCACGAGCTCCTTCGCCGCGTGTGCGGGGAGCAGCACCGGGGCCCCCGGCTCCGACAGGGTCACCCGGCAGCCGGCCCTCGGCGCCAGCAGCGTGCGCAGGTCCACCGGTCCGTCGGCCCCGGTGCTCCCACCGTCCGGCCCGTCCGGCTCGTCGACGAGCCGGACGACCGCGCCCTGGGTCTCGTCCTCCGACACCCGGGACGCGGGGACCAGTCCGCCGGCGACCAGGGTGCGCAGGGCGACCTCCTGCTCGCCCGCCATCCGGCCGAGCTCCGCCGCCTCGCCCCCGATCGCCGTGCCGCGCCGCTGCACCATGGCCAGCACCTGCAGCACGCTGTCGTGGATGTCGCGGGCCAGCCGCTCGCGTTCCCGGGTCGCGGCCTCGATCTCCAGGGCGCGGGCCAGGGTGCGCTCGGAGGCGCGGGCGACCTCGACGACGTACCCGATGGCGATGGACGCGACCCACACAAGCAGCACGTTGTGGAAGGTGTCCCGACTGGGCTCGCCGCGCTCGATGATGTTGGCCACGGCCACCAGGGATGACGCGAAACCCGCCCAGCGCCAGCCGCCCTTGATCGCGAAGGCGAGCACCGAGCCCGCCGTCCAGATCGACGGCAGGGTCGGGCCGTCGATCTGCTGCGCCTGCGCGTCGGCGAGCGGCGTGAGCAGGATGCCGGTGAGGGCGACGGTGAGATCGGCGCCGAGGAAACGCTTGGTGCAGGCGGCCGCGTTCGCCACCCTCGGGAGCGTGGCCAGCGTCCAGACCACCAGTACGGCGAGGAAGCCGACGGCCACCGAGGGGCGCTCGTACCCGTCCCGGGCGAAGACGAAGAGCAGGACCGCGTAGCCCGTCGTCAGCACGCGGTAGGCGGTCAGCGCACGCCACAGCGGCAGCTCCACCGACATGCGTACGACCCGTTCGCGCCTGGCCATGCCCCGATCCCCCCAAACCGTCCGACCGGACGGGCGACGCTACCGGTCGCCGCCCCGCTCCGCCCCGCCGGCCTCCTTGGCGGCCCGCTCCGCCTCCTTGGCGGCCTCCTTCGCCGCCTTCTCCGCGTCCGCGATCTGCCGCTTGGCGGCCGTGGCGTAGATGTCCACGTACTCCTGGCCGGAGAGCTTCATGATCTCGTACATGACCTCGTCGGTCACCGAGCGGAGGATGAAGCGGTCGTGGTCCATGCCGTGGTAGCGGCTGAAGTCGAGCGGCTTGCCGATCCTGATCCCGGGGCTCATCAGCTTGGGGACGACCTTGCCGGGCGGCTGGATCTTCTCGGTGTCGATCATCGCGACGGGGATGACGGGCGCGCCGGTGGCGAGCGCGACGCGCGCCAGACCGCCGGGCTTCCCGCGGTAGAGCCTGCCGTCCGGGGAACGGGTGCCCTCCGGGTAGATGCCGAAGAGCTCACCGCGCTCGATGACCTCCACGCCGCTCCTGATGGCCGCCTCACCGGCGCCGCGCGCTCCGGAGCGATCCACCGGCAGCTGGCCCACGCCCTTGAAGAAGGCGGCGGTGAGCTTGCCCTTCACGCCCGGCGAGGTGAAGTACTCGGCCTTGGCGATGAACGTGACCTTGCGGTCCAGGACCGCGGGCAGGAAGAAGGAGTCCGAGAAGGACAGGTGGTTGCTCGCGAGGATCGCGGGCCCCTCGGCGGGAATGTACTCGAGGCCCTCCACCCAAGGCCGAAAGGCGAGCTTCAGCGCCCCGCCGATGGAGAACTTCATTGCGCCGTAGATCAACTCGAGTGCCTTCCTGGGATCCGTCGAAAAGACCTTAACCCCTGGGCGGACCGCGCTCTCCTCCGTGGCCCCGTGCCGGGCGGCCTCAGCCCTGGTCGGTGTCCGTCCCGTCGCGTACGGTGAATCTGCCCACCGGGGGGACGCCCCCCGGGCCGCCCCGAAAGGAGACCCCGGTGCCGGTCCTTCCTGGAGCCGAGCCGTACCGCCACGAGGGTGGCGAGGTCGGCGTCCTTCTCTGTCACGGCTTCACCGGTTCCCCCCGGTCGCTGCGCCCGTGGGCGGAGTACCTCGCGGAGCGCGGACTGACCGTCTCGCTGCCGCTGCTGCCGGGCCACGGCACCCGCTGGCAGGACATGGCGGTCACCGGCTGGCAGGACTGGTACGCGGAGGTGGACCGGGAGCTCCGGGCGCTGCGCGAGGAGTGCGGCCAGGTCTTCGTCCTCGGGCTCTCCATGGGCGGCGCGCTGGCCCTGCGGCTGGCTGCCAGGCACGGCGACGCGATCAGCGGCATCGTGGTGGTGAACCCGGCCAACAAGGTGCACGGTGCGGCGGCACACGCCCTGCCGGTGGCCCGGCATCTCGTCCGCACGACGAAGGGCCTGGCCAACGACATCGCGAAGGAGGGCATGGACGAGGTCGCCTACGACCGGGTCCCCCTGCACGCCGCACACTCGCTGCGGAACTTCCTGCGGCTCGTCGACGGCGAGCTTCCGCAGGTCACACAGCCGATGCTGCTGCTGCACAGCCCTCAGGACCATGTGGTGCCGCCGGCGGACTCGGCCCGGATCCTCGGCCGGGTGTCGTCGACGGACGTTCGGGAGGTCCTGCTGGAACAGAGCTACCACGTGGCGACGTTGGACCACGACGCGGAGCGGATTTTCGAGGAGAGCCACGCGTTCATCGGCCGCCTCGCTCCGAGTGTCGGCAAGAAGGGAAGCACGACCGGTGGCTGAGCAGCACGACGCGGACCGGGACCGGGAACCGCAGCCCATCGACGAGGAGGCCGCCTGGGCGGCCATCGTCGCCGGGTACGGCGAGGAGCCTTCGGACCCGCCGGGGGCGAAGCCGTTCAAGTCGGTGGAGGACCTCGCGGGCCTGGAGAAGTCCGCCCGGAACGAAGGACCGGAGCCCGGGGACGGCGACCGCGCCCGCGGCGACGACCGCGGGAACCACGTCGGAGGCGACGAGGAGGACGAGCGCCCGCGGCCGGAGAAGCCGCTGGGCGGCTCCGTCGTGTTCGCACCCGGAGTGGGCGGCGGGCCGCGCGACTACGAGGTCGCCGAGGCGGCGGACGACGACCTGGACGAGACCGACGAGGGCCATTTCGTCCCGCCGGAGCCCCCGCCGCTGCCGGAGGCCGACACGACCGCGAAGTTCGCCTGGCTCGCGGTGATCGGCGGGCCGGTGCTGCTGCTGCTCGCCGTGATCCTGCGATGGGACATGACGTGGTGGCTGACCACCCTCGGCGTCGGCGGCTTCCTGGGCGGCTTCGTCACACTGGTGGCGCGGATGTCGCACGGGGACGACGAGGACGACGACGACCCGGGCCGGGGGGCGGTCGTCTAGGGCGTGCGCCCGGAGGGCGTCCCGGGACCGGGGCAGACCTGACCGCGGGCCGGGCAGCCCCGACCGCGGCCGGAGCCGCCGGGGCGAGGGCGGCCCTGAGGCGGCGAGCGAAGGCCGGGGGCGGGCCCGGAAAGTGCCCGCAGGGCCCGGAAAGTGGCCGTGGGGCCCGGAAAGTGGCCGCAGGGTCCGGAAAGTGGCAGTGGGCGCAACCATGCCCGGAGGCCGCGCACGACCGGCTACGGGCGATCCCGCCCCGGCGACGGCCCCTCCCCGGAAGCGGGTCCCCTCCGGGCAGTCGGGGCGGCGGAGGCCGGGACCCGCAGGGCGGCGAGGACCGGGAGGTGGTCCGTGGCCGCCTTCAGATCGGCCTCGCTGACCCCGGGAAGTCCCCTCGGGACCCCGCAGCCGAGGACCTCGATACCGGGGGTCACGAACACCGCGTCGATCCGCTGGTGCGGGTCCGTCGGGGTCGAGGTGTACTCGCCGCCCCAGGGGCTGACCTCCCAGGCGTCCCTGAGCCCGGCCGCGAGGCGCCGGAAACTGCGCCCGCCGGGACTCTCGTTGACGTCGCCGGCGGCGATCGCGTGCGGCACGTCCATCGCGTCGAGCCGGTCGAGCAGCATTCCGGCCTGGGCATAGCGCTCGTCGGTCCGCAGGCTCAGATGGCAGCTGAGCAGCCCGAGCCGGGCAGCGCCGACCCGGACGACGGCGGTGGCGAAGCCACGCCGGTGCAGACCCGGGGTGAGCGGCAGCAGGACGTCCTCGGTGCGCTCGACGGTCGCCCGCAGCGAGCACAGCAGCAGCGGACCCGCGGAGGTCGCGCCGCCGCTCAGCATCACCAGTTCGCTCTTCGCCGCGAGCCGGGCGGCGTGCTTGCGCCACCTGAAGAAGCGAGGGGCCTCCTGGACGAAGACGAGATCGGGCCGGCAGGCACGGATGACGCGGGTGAGGGCGTCCTCGTCGTCGCGCATCGAGCGGATGTTGTAGCTGAGTACCCGGATCACGGCCGAACCATCGGGCTCGGTGCGGGAGTTGGGCAGCGGTCGCGTCTCGGACGTCACCATGTGCCTCAAGATAACGGGCCTCGGCCGTGTTGCCCCGCCCCAGCACACCGGGCGCGCCGCACGGGCCGGAGTGCGGTGCGGGCCGGGACGCGCACCGGGCCACTCGGTCCCGAACGGACCGGCAACGGCCGGCACCCCTCGGGGCAGGCAACGGGCCACGGCGGTCGCACCGCCCGCGTCCCGTCACCGCGCACCGGGCCACGTCCCGACCGGGCCGGCACCCCTCGGGGCAGGCAACGGGCCACGGCGGTCGCACCGCCCGCGTCCCGTCACCGCGCACCGGGCCACGTCCCGACCGGGCCGGCACCCCTCGGGACAGGCAACGGGCCACGGCGGTCGCACCGCCCGCGTCCCGTCACCGCGGTCCCGGGGAGCGACGGATCGGGCGCCTGCCGCCCGGAGGGACGGCAGGCGCCGGAAGGGTGGGCGTCAGCCCTGGCGGGCGAGGTCCGCCGCGCCGACGAGGCCCGCCTTGTTGCCGAGTTGGGCCGCGAGTACCTGGGCGTGCGGGCGCCACTGTCCGCCGATCAGCCACCGCCGGAAGGACTTGCGGATCGGGTCGAGCACCAGCTCCCCCTCGTCCGACACGCCGCCGCCGACGATGAACGCCGAGGGGTCGAACAGCGAGGCCAGGTCGGCCAGGCCCGCGCCGGCCCAGCGGGCCAGCTCGCGGAAGGAGTCGACGGCGACCTTGTCGCCCTGTCGCGCCGCCTCGCTGACGTGCCTGCCCTCGATGCCCTCGGGGGTGCCGTCGCCGAGACCGAGCAGGATCGCCGCGTTCTCCGGGGTCGCCGCCGCACGCTGGCGCGCGTAGCGGACGAGCGCGCGCCCGGACGCGTACTGCTCCCAGCAGCCCTGGCTGCCGCAGCCGCACAGCAGGCCGTCGGGGACGACCCGGATGTGGCCGAACTCCGCCGCGACGCCGAAGCGGCCACGGCGCAGCTTGTTGCCGATGATGATGCCGCCGCCGAGGCCCGTGCCGAGCGTGATGCAGATGACGTCGTTGTGTCCCTGGCCCGCGCCGAACCGGTACTCGCCCCAGGCCGCCGCGTTGGCGTCGTTCTCCACGACCACCGGCAGGCTCACGCGCTGCTCCACCTTGTCCTTCAGCGGCTCGTGCCGCCACTGGATGTTCGGTGCGAAGAGGACGGTGGCACGCTTGTCGTCGACGTAGCCGGCGGCGCCGATGCCGACCGCCTCGATGTCGTGCCCCTTACCGGCTCCGGTGACGGCCGAGCAGATCGCATCCACGATGCCTTCGGCGGTCGGCGGAGTGGGCACCGTGTGCGTCTCAAGGATGGTGCCCTCTTCGTCGACCACGCCGGCCGCGATCTTGGTGCCGCCGATGTCGACGCCGATGGTGAGTCCCATGTGTCCCTCAGTTTTCGGTCGAGCCCCGCTATGGCCAACCGTACCGGAGGGAGCCCCTGCCTCAGTCCAGGTCGATCTTCTCGCTCGGGCCGGGGCCCTCGTCCGGCCGGTCCCGGCGGGCCGTGCCGTCCGCCCCTGCGGACGGCTCGTCCCGGGTCCAGCGGCGCTCATGGCCTTCCACGGCGGAGCGGTAGGCGGCCAGCAGCTCGTTGCCCGCGGCGGCGAGATGGTCGAAGACCTGCGGGTTGCGCTCGATGACCGGCTCGACGGCCGACTTCGCCTGGCTGATCAGCTGCTGCACGGCCCCCTGCCCGGCGAGGCCGAGCAGCGGGTTCTGCAGCGACGACATCTTGTCCGCGACCGCGTCCAGCAGCTTGCGCAGCTCCTCGCCCGCGGTACCGGTGGCCTGCTGCCCGTACCGCTCGCTGCGGCGGGCCCGCTCCTCCTCCAGGTCCTCGGCGCACGCCGTCGCCCAGGCGTCGGCGTCGACGGCGGGACGTTCGGTGGCATCGCTCATGGCGTACTCCTCGGAAAGTGCCTCGTAGGTCGACGGTACCCGAACGGGGGGCAACCGTTCAGCGACCCCGCGGCCAGAGTCCCGGGTCGGGCTCGAAGCGTATGCGGAGCTCGCCGTCCCGGAGCGCGGCACCGCTGACGGTGCAGCGGCGCAGCACGGACGGCAGGAGCAGGACGCGGCGGAACGCGCCCACGGTCAGGAAGAGTTCGTCGTCCCTGCGGACCAGCTGGAGGCGGCCCTTGGTGGCTCCCGGCAGCGGCAGCCGCCAGACGAGCACACCGTCCTCCGCCCGGCGGTCCTCCACCGTCCAGGGGTTCCCGGGGACGGGTCCGGCGGTGCTGCCGGCGGGCCCGTCGAGCAGCTGCGCGAGCTCGCCGGGCTGCCGGGGGTCACGGCCGGCGTGCGGCACCTCCCGGACCGGTAGGGCGCCGAACTCCTCGCGCCAGCCCTTGAGCGCGCTCTGCTGGCGCCCCGAGAGGGCACCGAGGAAGGGGTCGGACGACCCGACCGGGACGATCCGGTTCGCGATCACCATGTCCGGGGCCGGCCCGTGCAGGGCGAGGCCGAGCCGGGCCGTGCGCAGGGCGTGGTCCGCGGCCTCGGGGCCGGGTTCGGCGACCAGGCGGACCGAGGCGTCGGGGCTCTCGACCAGGGCCTGGACGGCGGCCAGCTCCTCGTCCCACCGGGCGGCCGTCTCGAAGAGCCACTGCGCGGGCATCGGCACGCCCGCGAGCTGGGCGAGCACGGGGCGCAGCGAGCGGGCGGCCTGGCGCTCCGCCGGGATCAGCCGACGGAGGTAGCGGCGCAGCTGCTCGGGCAGGGCGAGCAGGGCGACGGCCCGGCGCACCGGCGGAAGGTCGACGACCAGCAGGTCGTGGCCGTTCCCGGCGGCGTGCCTGAGGGCGCGCAGCAGCGCGAACTGTTCGCTGCCCGGGAGCTCCGTCAGCTCACCGTCCTCGAAGGGTGCGGCCCCGAGCAGGTCGAGCGCCGCCCCGGCCCGCTCCTGGAAGGTGAGGAACTCGTGGCGGAAGTCGGTGCCCGAGTCGACGCGGACGACGGTGGGGCCGGGCACCGGGGCGTCCGGCCCGGCGGCACCTGTGGCTGCGGAGCCCGATCCCGAGGAGTCCGGCCCGGCGACTGCGGGCCCCGTGCCGGTCAGCGCCCCGGAGGGCTCGTCGGAGAGCAGCAGGACCCGTTCGCCCCGCCGTGCCCCGGCAAGGGCGAGTGCGGACGCGACGGTGCTCCGGCCGGCCCCGCCGGTGCCGGTGACGAAAACGGTGCGCATGGAGGGCGGCTTCAGCCCTTCGGAGCGGACTCGACGCGCTTCTTCAGACCGGCCAGGGCGCGGTCGATGATGACCTTCTCCGCCTTGCGCTTGATCATCCCGAGCATGGGGATCTTGACGTCGACGGTCAGCTGGTACGTGACCTCGGTCCGCTCCCCGCCGGCGACCGGCTTCAGCGCGTACGAGCCGTCCAGCGCGCGCAGCATCTGGGACTTGACCAGCGTCCAGGAGACCTTGTCGTCCCCGGTCCAGGTGTAGGCGAGGACGTGGTCGTCCTTGATGGCGCCGGCGTCGAGGACCAGCCGGACCTGGAGCGCACGGCCCTGGTCGTCCTTCTCCAGGACCTCCGTCTCCTTCACCTCGCCGGTCCACTCCGGGTAGCGCGCGAAGTCGGAGATCACCCCCATCACGTCGGCCGGGGACGCGTCGATGGTGATGCTCGAGCTGGTGTGTTCCGCCATCGCCGTGGCTCCTCCAGTGAACGCCGGACGGGTTGCGGTGTGCAATGTATCGCGCCCCGGGCAGTCACCATTCCAGGGCCCACGGCCGCCCCGTCGCCGCGAAGTGCCCGACGTTCACGCACTCGGTCGCGCCGATCCGCATGCGCCGTGCCAGCGGCTGGTGCACATGCCCGAAGAGGGAGTACCGGGGCCGGGTCCGGCGGATGGCGTCGAGCAGGGCCGAGCTGCCGCGCTCGAAGCGGCGGGCGACCGTGTCGTACGTCAGTTCCGGCACCTCCGGCGGGATGTGCGAGCACAGGACGTCGACCTCGCCGAGCGCCTCGACCTTGGCCGCGTACTCCTCGTCGGAGATCTCGAAGGGGGTGCGCATGGGGGACCGCAGCCCGCCGCCGACGAAGCCGAACACGAGCCCGTCCAGCTCGACCCGCTCACCGTCGAGCACGGTGGTGCCCGGGCGCGCGTACTCCGGCCAGAGGGCCGGGACGTCGACGTTGCCGTAGGTGGCGTACGTCGGAGTGGGGAACGCGGCGAACAGCTCGCTGTACTGCCTGCGCACCGCCGCGAGGATCACGGCGTCCCGGTCGAGGCCCGCCCAGAGGCGGCGGCCGAACTCGCGGGCTTCCTCGAAGCGCCGCGCCGTGCGCAGCTCGACGATCCTGTCCGCGTTCTCGACCCCGAAGAGATCGGGGAAGATGCCGCGCGAGTGGTCGGCGTAGTCGAGGAAGAGCACCAGGTCGCCGAGGCAGATCAGGGCGTCGGCGCCGGTTCCGGCCCTGGCCAGATCCCTCGCGTTGCCGTGCACGTCACTGACCACATGGACTCGCATGCCGATCACCCTAGAGTGGTCGCCCGATTCCCAGTAGAGGGCACCGGACCTGCGGTTACTTCCGAGTCGTCCGGCTGGTGGAATAGTGTTCGCGGTGGTGCGGCACACAGGTGTGACGCAGGGAACATCTGGCCGGGACCCCTATCCGGAGCTGAGTACTGATGGGTAACGTCCGGGCAGTCCCCGGTGCGTTCACACAGAGCCGTGGCGCCGGCGCCCGATGAGGAGCAGCAGTCTTGCGTGAGTTCAGCCTTCCGGCCCTGTACGAGGTCCCGACGGACGGCAATCTGACGGATCTCATCCGCCGCAATGCGACGCAGCACCCCGAGGTCGCGGTCATGGGCAGAAAGGTCGCCGGGACCTGGACCGATGTCACCGCCGCGCAGTTCCTCGCCGAGGTGCGGGCCGCCGCGAAGGGCCTGATCGCCGCGGGTGTGCAGCCCGGCGACCGGGTCGCCCTGATGTCGCGGACCCGCTACGAGTGGGTGCAGCTCGACTTCGCGATCTGGAGCGCCGGCGGTGTGACCGTCCCGGTGTACGAGACCAGCTCGCCGGAGCAGGTGCAGTGGATCCTCGGGGACTCCGGCGCCGTCGCCGCGATCGTCGAGAGCGAGGAGCACGCCGCGGCCGTCGAGTCGGTGCGCGTCGCCCTGCCGGCGCTGCGGCACGTGTGGCGGATCGAGGGCGGCGCGGTCGCACAGCTCACCGAGGCCGGGGCGGAGATCCCCGACGGGACGGTCGACGAGCGCAGCGCGTCCGCCAAGGCCGACGACCCGGCGACCATCGTCTACACCTCGGGAACCACGGGCCGCCCCAAGGGCTGTGTGCTCACCCACCGCGCGTTCTTCGCGGAGTGCGGCAACCTGGTCGAGCGCCTGAAGCCGCTGTTCCGCACCGGTGACAGCTCGGTCCTGCTCTTCCTCCCCGCCGCGCACGTCTTCGGGCGCATGGTCGAGGTCGCGTCGGTGATGGCGCCCATCAAGCTCGGCTGCGTACCGGACATCAAGGACCTCACCGACGAGCTCGCCTCGTTCCGCCCGACGCTGATCCTCGGTGTGCCGCGGGTCTTCGAGAAGGTCTACAACTCGGCGCGGGCCAAGGCGCAGGCGGACGGCAAGGGCAAGATCTTCGACAAGGCCGCGGCGACGGCCATCGAGTACAGCCGCGCGATCGGCACCCCGCAGGGCGCGCCGCTGGGGCTGAAGATCAAGCACAAGGTGTTCGACAAGCTCGTCTTCGGCAAGCTGCGTGCGGTGCTCGGCGGGCGCGGCGAGTTCGCGGTCTCCGGCGGCGCCCCGCTGGGCGAGCGGCTCGGGCACTTCTTCCGCGGCATCGGCTTCACGGTGCTGGAGGGCTACGGCCTCACGGAGTCCTGTGCGGCGACGGCGTTCAACCCCTGGGACCGCCAGAAGATCGGTACGGTCGGGCAGCCGCTGCCGGGTTCGGTGGTGCGGATCGCCGACGACGGCGAGGTGCTGCTGCACGGCGAGCACATCTTCACGGGCTACTGGAACAACGAGACGGCGACGGCGGAGGCGCTGGCCGACGGCTGGTTCCACACCGGTGACATCGGCACCCTCGACGAGGACGGCTACCTCGCGATCACGGGCCGGAAGAAGGAGATCCTGGTGACGGCGGGCGGCAAGAACGTCGCACCGGCGGTCATCGAGGACCGCATCCGCGCGCACGCGCTGGTCGCGGAGTGCATGGTCGTGGGCGACGGGCGGCCGTTCGTGGGCGCGCTGGTCACCATCGACGAGGAGTTCCTGGCCCGCTGGGTCTCCGACAACGGCAAGCCGGCCGGTTCGACGGCCGCCTCGCTGCGCGAGGACGCGGATTTGCTGGCGGAGATCCAGCGGGCGGTGGACGAGGGCAACGCCGCGGTTTCCAAGGCTGAATCGGTGCGGAAATTCAGGGTTCTCAGCTCCCAGTTCACTGAGGAGGCCGGCCACATCACGCCGTCGCTGAAGCTGAAGCGGAACGTGGTGGCCAAGGACTTCGCGGACGAGATCGAGGCGATCTACCGGGCGTAGTCCTCGGCGAGGACCCGCTCGATGTTGCGCTCGGCGAGCGCGGTGATCGTGAGGAACGGGTTGACACCGATGGAGCCCGGCACGAGGGCTCCGTCGGTGACGTACACCCCGGGAGCGCCCCTGACCCGGCCGTGGTCGTCGGTGGCCCGGCCGAGCACACACCCGCCGAGCGGGTGGTAGGTGAAGTCGTCGGCGAAGGTCTTGTTTCCGCCGAACAGGTCGTACCGGTAGATCGTGGCGTTCCTGAGGTTGATGCGGTCGAACAGCTTCCTGGCGGAGTCGACGGACACCTTGCTCTGTGCCGGGGTCCACAGGAGCCGCATCGCGTCGGTGCCGGCGTCGTAGACGAGCCTGCCGCGCTCCGGGTTCCTGGTGATGGCCAGGTAGAGGCTGATCCAGTGCTCGAAACCCATCGGCAGCGGGGCGATCTCGGCGAAGACGGGGTTGGCGGTGTTGGACCAGTCGTCGATGCCCATCACCGGCATGGTCGCCTGGTGGGCGCCGACGGTGTCCCAGAGGTGGTTGGCCCGGGCCGTCATGACGTTGCCGTTGGTTCCCCATCCGGTGCCGAGGTGCTCGCTGAGATCCGGCAGCGCGCCCGACTCCCGGGCGCGCAGCAGGAGTTCGGTGGAGCCGAGGCTGCCGGCGCCCAGGAACAGCCGGGTGCAGCCGATGTCGCGGGTGGCGACGACCTCGCCGGTCGTGTCGATGCGGTCGGCGGTGACGACGTACGTGCCGTCCGGCTGTCTTCGCAGCGCGCGGGCCCGTTGCATCGTCTCGATGGTGACGTTGCCGGTTCCCAGCGCGGCGGCGAGATAGGTCCTGTCGAGGCTGCGCTTGCCGTGGTTGTTGCCGTAGATGACCTCTCCGGCGAGCGCGGAGCGGACCGCCTGGCCGGCGGCCTCGCGCTGCATGTACCCGAAGTCGTAGACGTTGGGCACGAACACGGTCCGCAGCCCGGCGTTGGCGGCGTGCTTGCGGGAGATCCGCGAGAAGCGGTACCACTTGGTGGACTCGAACCACGCCGGGTCGACGGTGTTGACGCCCAGCATCCGCCGGGCGAGCGGGAAGTACCGGTCGTACATGGCCCCGGCGTCGACGTTCGGCAGCATCTCGGAGAAGTACGCGCGCTGCGGGACGACGGCCATCCCGCCGTTCACGAGCGATCCCCCGCCGACGCCGCGGCCCACGTACACGGACATGCTGTCGAAGCGCACGCGGTCGAGGACGCCGGGATAGGGGCTGATGTCCTTGTTGACGACGTCCAGCCAGAGGAACTGGGCGAGCGGGGCCTCGGTGCGGGTGCGGAACCACATCGAGCGGTGGTCCGGGGCGCCGGTGGTGCAGAAGAGCTTTCCGTCGGGGCCCGGGGTGTCCCAGAGCCGGCCCATCTCCAGGACGAGGGTGGGGATTCCGGCCTCGCCGAGGCGCAGGGCGGTGACGGCGGCGCCGTAACCGGAGCCGATGACGAGGGCGGGCGTGTGGTCGGCGGCTCCGGCCCGGGAGGCGGCCGGGACGGTCGCCGCGTGGGCCGTGGGCGCGGGGCCGATACGGGTGAGGCCGAGCGCGGCTGCGGTCTGGAGGGCGCCGAGACCCAAGAGGTGACGGCGCGTCAGATTTGGTGTCATAGTGCGCAGCATGTGCGGATTTTTCGGTTCCGCCTATCCGCTGCGCAGAGGTTTCTGGCGCGGCGCAAGAGTGCGGTTCGCGCCGCGGGCGGGTGGATGTGGCCGGGACCGTGCGAACACCCGAACGCGACGCGCGGGCGGACCGGGGTGGCAGGGCCCCCACGACCCCGCCGCGAGGCCAACATCGATCCGGAGCGCGGGGCATGTCCGCCGGCCGTACGAGCGGTGTCCGTCCGGATCGCCCGGCTTACAGCAGCGTCCTGAGACGGTCCGCCAGGAGGTCCCAGCGCCAGCGTTCCTCGACCCAGTCGCGACCCCGCTCGCCCATGCGGCGGCGCAGGTCGGGGTCCTGGAGGAGGGTGACGATGCGGTCCGCGGACTCCTCCGGTGAGCCACCGCGCACGACCCAGCCCGTCTCGCCGTCGAGCACCGCGTCCGGCGCACCGCCGGAGTCGCCCGCGACGACCGGGAGGCCCGTCGCCGACGCCTCCAGATAGACGATGCCCAGGCCTTCGACGTCCAGCCCGCCGCGGCGTGTGCGGCACGGCATCGCGAAGACGTCACCGGCGCCGTGGTGCGCGGGCAGTTCCTCCCAGGGGACCGCCCCGGTGAAGCGGACGGAGGCCGCCACGCCCGTGGTCCCGGCGAGCTTCCGCAGGTCCTTCTCGTAGGGCCCGCCGCCGACGATCAGCAGCACCGCGTCCGGCACCTGCGCGAGGATCGCGGGCATGGCCCGGATCAGGGTGTCCTGGCCCTTGCGCGGCACCAGCCGGGAGACGCAGACGACCACCGGGCGGTCGGTGAGCCCGAGCCGTTCGCGCACCGCCTCGCCGCCCGAGCCGGGATGGAAGGTCTTCTCGTCGACGCCCGGCGGCAGTTGCACCATCCGCCCGGCCGCCTCGGGCGTCAGCGCGGCGGCGATCCGCGAGCGCGTGTACTCGCCGAGGTAGGTGATCGTGTCCGTGCCCTCGCCGATCCGGCGCAGCAGCTGCCGGGATACGGGCAGCTGGGCCCACCCCGCCTCGTGGCCGTGCGTCGTCGCCACGAGACGCCGCGCACCCGCCCGCCGCAGCGCGGGAGCCATCAGCCCGAGCGGGGCGGCGGCACCGAACCACACCGACGTGCACCCGTGCTCCCGCAGCAGCCCCACCGCGCGCCGGGTGACGCGCGGGGTGGGCAGCAGCATCGTCGTCCGGTCGCGGACCACCGTGAACGGCTGCTCGGCGTCGAACGCGGCCGTCGCCTCCGCCCCCTCGCGACCGTGCTTCCAGGTGGAGGCGTAGACGACGATATGTTCGGGGTCCAGGCGCAGCGCCATGTTGTGGAGGAACGCCTGGATGCCACCGGGGCGCGGTGGGAAGTCGTTGGTCACGATCAGGGTCTTGTCCATCGCCGCCGACAGTACCAACGGCGGCCATGTCCCATCGCGGGCGGACCGGCGCGACCGGCATCATGACAGCCGGGCCGGCACGGCGGCGGGGCGGCGCGCAGGGCACGGGACCGATCGAGCGGCACGGGGTGATCATGAAGGGCACAGGGCGTTCCGCCACGGCGGGCGGCACCGCGGGGAGACCTTCGGCGTCCGGGTTCTCCGTGGCCTCGGCCGCCGCGGCCTTCGCCCTCACCAGGGCACTGCTGCTGCTCTGGGTGCTGAAGGTCCTCCCCGTCCGGGGTCCCGACGTGACCAGCGACGTCGCGGTGATCTACCAGGGCTGGTACGAGGTGCTGAGGACCGGCACGTACCCGCTGGACGACGTCACCTGGCAGTACCCGCCCGCGGCCGCGCTGGCGATCCTCTCCCCCGGCGTGCTTCCGTTCCTGGACTACGCACGCGCCTTCTTCGTGCTGGCACTGGTCTGCGACGCGGCGGTCCTCGGGCTGCTGCAGTACGCGGGGCGGCGGCCCGGGAGGTCGACGAGGGGGATGTGGTTCTGGATCGCCGGAGTGCCGCTGCTGGGTCCGACGGCGTACGCCCGCTACGACCTGATGGTGACCGCGGTCGCGGTCGCCGCGCTCTTCGCCGCCGCCCGCCGGCCCGGGGTCGCCGGTGCGCTGGCCGGGTTCGGCGCCATGCTGAAGGTGTGGCCGCTGCTGCTGCTGGCCGGGCTGTGGCAGAGACGGGCCTGGGGCGCCGCGACGGTCACGGCCGCGTCCCTGCTGCTGGTCCTCTCCGCGTCGATGCCCGGGGCCCTGGCGTTCCTCGGCTTCCAGCGGGACCGGGGCACCGAGGTCGAATCGCTGGGCGCGCTGGTCTTCCACGTGGCACGGCACTTCGGCTGGGAGGGACAGGTCCTGCTGAACTACGGTTCGGTGGAGTTCCTCGGCCCGTACGTCCCCCTGGTCAGCGGCGTGGCGCTGGGCCTCACGGCCGCGGCCTTCGGCTGGCTGGCGGTGTGGCGGCTGCGGGCGTCGGAGTTCTCCACCGCGACCCCGGCGGACGCGGCGTTCACGGCCGTGCTCCTCTTCACGACCACGAGCCGGGTGATCAGCCCCCAGTACCTGATCTGGCTGCTCGGGCTGGCCGCGGTCTGTCTCGCCTTCCGGTCGAGCCGGATGACCCTGCCGAGCCTGCTGGTGCTGGTCGCCACGGGGCTCACCTTCCTGGAGTTCCCGGTCTGGTTCGACAAGGTGGTCGCGAGCGACCCCCAGGGGATCGCGGTCCTCGCGGCCCGCAACGGCCTCCTGGTCGCGGCGACGCTACTGGCCTGCCGCCGCCTCTGGACGAGCACCGTCACACCGCGTCGGCGGCGCGGCCGGCGGGAGCTCCCGGCTCGGTCCGACCGCGACAGTGCTTCGGTGGGGTCCTGACGCGGTGCGTGACGCGGTGCGGGCACCACGGCTCGGCGGGGGCGGCACGCACGGACGGTGCGAACACGCACGGCCCGACGGGGGCGAACCCGCACCGCTCGGCGAGGGCGGGAGCGGACTTCGGACAGCTGCTCGCCGGACGCCCTGCCGGGACCCGACCCGCCCCGCCACATCCGGACGCCCTGCCGGCACCCGACCCGCCGGGGACGCGCCACCGCCCCGGGCCCGCGCGCCGCACGCCTCACCCGAGCCGCTCGCCCACGTACTCCCGCCAGTCCCTCGTGAAGCGTTCGAGGCTCGTGCCCAGCACCTTGTCGAAGGCGGACTCCACCGCCCCGTCGCGCGCCCCCGAGGCACCCACCGCCCGGTAGAACGCGCGCAGCCGCTCCTCGCCCCAACGGTCGGCGATCAGCGCGCAGGCCAGCCAGCCGCCCTCGTACGCCCGCCCCAGCGCCCGTGCGTCGCCCCCGAAGCGGAAGTCGCCGTCGGTGGGGAGGGCGGCGGGGAGATCGCCGCGGAGGACCGCTCGCCGCAGTTCCGGTGCCGCCCGACGGGGGTCGCGTCCGTCGCCGCGGTAGGCGGCCCAGTCGGCGAAGCCCTCGGAGAGCCAGAGCGGGGTGGCGGCCGAGGTGTGCGCACGGGTGGCCACGTGCGCGGTCTCGTGGGTGAGGACGACACGCCGACCGAGGTCGCCGAGCACTCCGTACGCCTCGGGGTTGACGGTCACCCGGTCCGCGGACGCCGGTCCACCGCCCCTGCCGGGGGCGGCCGCGCTGCCCGTGGTGACCGCCGCGATGCCCCGGTACTCCTCCGCGGGGGCGCCCAGCAGACGCCCCATGGCGTCCAGGGAGGCGGGCACCACGACCACCACCCGTCCCGCCCAGGCCCCGCCCCACGCGGTCGTGACGGCGGGGACGGCCCGGTCGGCGTCCGCCGCGATCCGCCGGAGCCGCGCCGGCTCCTGACCGACGCCGAGCACCAGGCTGTGGGTGCCGCGCACCACCTCGATGTCGCCCTGCTGCCACAGCTGCTGCCCGCCGCCGCGGCCGGGGCGGTCGGCGGTGATGTACCAGCGGCCGTCCCGCTCGGCCAGTTCCAGACGGCGCTCTGCGGTCACGGGAGAGGTGTCGTACCCGTCGAGCCGGTAGCGCAGCTCGGCGTCGGCCGTGGCCCGGTCGTCGCCGGACCGCCGTACTCCGGTGAGCCGGTACTCCCAGGAGCTCAGCGGCACCTCGGCGAGGTTCGCGAACTCCGTGCGCCCGGCCGCCTTCAGCTGCCGGGCGGAGGGGTCGAGGGCCGCCAGATACCCCGCCTCGTCGTGGCGGAGCACCGCGGCGGCGCGGGCGTCGAGCGTGCGCTGGACCTCCTGGCCGGTGGTGTCCCGCCGGGGTGCGTCGGCGCAGCCGCCCGTCAGCAGGGACCCGGCCAGGACGAGCCCGGTCAGGACGAGCGCCGCCCCGCGCCGCCGTCCCGCCGTCCACCCGAAGAACCCCTGACCGGCCACCCTGCCGATCGTAGGCGAGCCGACGGGCACCCGGACCCGGCGGACGCCCTTGGGGAGGAGGCACGCCCCGGACGAGGCGCGGGGGCGCGGGGCGATCGGCCCACGGCCCGGACCGGAACGCGCGGGCTCGGAAGGCAATCGTCCGGACCGGCCCGGAACGCGCGCGGGCTCGGAGGGCGATCGTCCGGACCGGCTCGGAACAGGTTCAGGACCGATCCCGTCACGGGCCCGGACGCGGGACCCGCCCCGCTCATGGCCGGGTCACCGAGGCGATCGGCATCATTCCCACCGGGTCGTAGCGCACCGCCGCCCCGGGGTAGGGCGCGTGGACGACCTGCCCGTTGCCGACGTACATGGCCACGTGACTGGCGTCCGAGCGGTACGTGACCAGGTCACCGGGTCTCGCCTGGGACAGCGGGACCTGCTGCCCCGCGTACCGCTGCGCCTGGGAGGTGCGGGGCAGCCCGACGCCGGCCTGGGCGTAGGACCACTGGGTCAGGCCGGAGCAGTCGAAGCCGTTCGGGCCGTTGGCACCCCAGACGTACGGTCTGCCGACGGCGCTCTGCGCGGCCGCCACGGCCGCGCCCGCTCGCGCGGACGAGGGGCTCACGCGGCCCGACAGGTCGGGGACACCGCGGCCGGAGCGCGACGCCCGGTCGTAGGCCGCACGTTCCGAGGCCGGCAGCGAGGCCAGCAGCCGCTCGGCCGTCGCGAGCTTGGCCTCGACGGTCCGCTTGTGCCGGGCCAGGGCGGTCCTGGTCCGTTCCAGTTCGGCCAGTGTCCGGGCGGCTTCGGAGCGCTCCTGGCCGAGCCGCCGCTGTGCCCGCCGGAGGTCGCTCAGTACGGTCGCCTCCCGGTCGCCGAGCCGGTCCAGCACCGCCGCCCGGTCGAGGTACGTGTCGGGATCGCCGGAGAGCAGCAGGGCGAGCGCGGGATCCACCCCGCCCGACCGGTACTGGGCACCGGCCACGGAACCGAGCGCGTCCCGCATCCGGTTGACGGCCTCCTGGCCGTGGGCCGCCCGGTCCTGGGCCCGGGCCACCTGGGCGCGCAGCTCGTCGGCGCGCTCGCCCGCCTGGTTGTACCGCTCCGTCGCCTTCTCGGCCTGTTCGTACAGCCGGTCGACCTCGGCGCGGGTGGCGGCGGGGCCGCCGGACGGGTCGGCTCCGGCCGGTGCGGTACCGAGCGCGGCCGCGGCGGTGGCCGCCGCGGCTGAAAGGAGGGTGACCCGGGCACCCCGGTCGAAACCGGATACCGAGGGTCGGCGATGGGACGCCACAGGAGCCGTACTCCCTTCCGCTGGACGCAGCCTGAGCGGCTGCTGCGCGGCAGACAGTAACGGCGGGGAGAGCGGACGGCCAAAAGCCGCGTCGGGCACGTACAGTGACGCCCCGTGGGAGACCACAGGTCACCGGCGGGGCGCACCGTCAGCGGCACATACCGTGATTCGCCCGATTGGGCGCCGGTTGGAGGAGCGTCAGATCCGGACGCCGAACTGGAAGGTGCCCATGTAGTCCATGGACTCGTAGCGGACGACGGTGCCTGGCTTCGGGGCGTGCAGGATCTGGTTGTTGCCCGCGTACAGACCCACGTGCGAAAGGCTGTTGAAGAAGACCAGGTCGCCCGGCTTGAGCTGGCTGCGGCCGATCTTCACACCGTCGTTCTGCTGGGTGTAGGTGGTCCGGGTGAGGCTCACGCCTGCCTGGCGGTAAGCCCACTGGGTCAGCCCGGAGCAGTCGTAGGAGTTGGGGCCCTCGGCGCCGGAGACGTACGGCTTGCCGAGCTGGGTGGCGGCGGCGTTCAGCGCGGCGGCACCGCGCTGGGAGGCCGGCACCTCGTTGCCGAGGTTCACCCGCTCGCCGGCGGCACGGCTGGCGCGCTGCTCCTCCTCCTGCATCTTCGCCCGCTCGGCGGCGGTCAGGGTGTTGAGGAGCTTCTGGGCCTCGGAGAGCTTGCCCTGGATCTTGGCCTTCTTCTCGCCGAGCGTCTTGCGGACGTCCTGGAGGTCACCGAGCTTGCGGGTGGCCTCGGCGCGCTGCTGGGCGAGGTCCCGCTGCTTCGACTGGATGTCCTCGAGCGCGGTCGCCTGCTTGGCGCCGAGCTGGTCCATCGCGGACGCCTTGACCAGGTACGTGTCCGGGTCGCCGGAGAGGAAGAGCTGGACGGACGGGTCTATGCCACCGGAGCGGTACTGGGCGCTGGCCACCGAACCCAGCTTGTCCCGCATGGTGTTGAGCTCGTCCTGGCCACGGGCGACGCGGTCCTGGATCGCGTCGATCTCCTTCTGGAGCTTGGTCTGCTGCTCCTTGGCCAGGCTGTGGTCCTCGGTGGCCTTCTCCGCCTCGTGGTAGAGGGCGTCGACCTTGGCCTTGACCTCGTCCTTGCTCGGCTTGGCCGGAGCGGCCTGGGCGGCCTGGGAGGTGAGGGCGACGGCCGCGGCGGCGGTCGCGGTGAGCACGGTCACACGGGTGCGGCTCGGCTGCTTGGGACGACGGTGGGACGCCACGAAGGCGAGCTCCTTCTTCCTCGAGCCGCCTGCCGGGCCGTGGGGGTTGGATCCCCGGCTCCGCGCACACTCGATCCCCCACGAAAAAGGGATGAACTGCGCGAAATCGGCGGTTCCTTCGCTGTCATCCCGGATGGACGATCAACCGCGCGAAGGTTCGAGGCCTGACCCTAGTGACCTTCCTGTGATCAGTTCAAATCCTCATGAGAAAAATCTGGCCCACGAAGCGCATTCTTTACACACACCCCACGGGCAGTAGCGGCGACTTGACGGTACGTTCCGCGGAATCGGGCATTAGGCCCAGGAGTTACGAGTCGCACTACACACGCGAAAGCCGCTTCAGCAACATCGCGGACGCGACCGGCCTCGCCCCCGCCCTCGCCACCCCGTCGGCGACTTCGCGGTCCGTGGACACCACCACCACGGGCCGGCCCGGCGGCTCGGCCCGGACCAGCTGGCGGATCAGCTCGTCCGCGGTCACACCGGGCTTGGAGAACAGCACCCGCACCCCGCGAGGGGGCGCCAGCAGCACGGGCGCGGCGAGTTCGGCGCCGTCGAAGACACAGGTGATCTCGGCGCCGGTCTGCGCGGCCAGCATCGCGAGTCCACCGAGCAGCCGCAGCCGCTGCTTCTCCAGCGGCATCGTCGGATAGCCGGTCTTCGTGACGTTGTACCCGTCCACGAGCAGATGCACCTGGGGCAGCGCCAGCAACTGGTCCAGCATCGCCGGATCGGTCTCGGACAGTGCGCGCGCCGCGATGTCCTTGGGGGTCATCCGGCCGGGCTCCACCGCCTCGACGGTGTCGGCCGGGTGCAGGGAGGCGGGGGGCAGGGCCAGTTCGCGGCGCAGCCCGGAAGCCGCGTCCAGCACGGTGTCCAGCAGCAGCCGCACCCGCATGTCCTCGATCGACCGGCCCTCGCGGGCGGCCTTGCGGCTCGCCTCGACCGCGGCCTCCGCCTCGGTGAGCCTGGCCTTGAGCCGGCGCGCCTCGCTCTCGGCCGCGGAGACCTGCGCGTGCGCCTCGGCCCTGGCGCCCTCGTGCTCCGCGTTGCCGCGGCGCACGGCCGCCTCGGCGCGCTTGACGTCGCTCTGGGCGCTGCGCAGCTTGCGGTGCAGCGCGTCCGACTCCTTGCGGGCCGCGTCCAGCTCGGTGCGCAGCCGCTCGGTCTCCGCCTTGTGCTGCGCCTTCAACCGGTCCAGTTCCTCACGGAGCCGCTGAAGCTCGCGCCTGCTCTCCTCGTCCGCGCGCTCGGCGTCGACGCGCTGGGCCTCCTCGCCGGCGGCGGCCACCAGCTTGCCCCAGCCGGCCGGCCGCAGCACATAGGCGGCCGCCGCCACGTCGACGGGGTCGGCGGCCGCGGGAGGCGTCCCGGACTCCAGTGCGGAGGCGAGCTCGGGCTGGGCGTCGCGGAGCCGCTCACCGATGCGCTGCCGGAAGACGGGGTCGCCCTCCAGGGCCGCGGCCATGGCATTGCCCGCGTACTTCGCCCGGCGGGTCGGGGTGAAGCGGGCGTACTGCCGCAACTGGGCGGGCAGTTCGGTGACGGTCAGCCCGCCGAAGGCGTCCGAGACCAGTGCGACGACCCGTCGCCGCACGCCTTCCGGCAGCGGGCGGTCGAGCGCCTCGGCGGCGTCGCCGGCACCGGCCGGCCCGGCGCCGCTCTCGGGCTGCTCCACGATCCGTCACCCCACTGTCTTCCCGCGGGTCGCACGGCTCCGTCAGGAGCCGCTGCCCGGCCTGTCCACCAGTTCGATCTGGTCCACGGCGTTGCACCATCGGCAGCGGACCGACTCGATGGTCTCACTCACCACCTCGCGCTCCTCCACCTTGGGCTCCCCCGCCAGATCCAGATGGACGTACTCGACGACCTTGGAGGACCGGGTCACGTCGAAGCGGGTGAGATTGCCGCACAGGGTGCAGCGCCACCGGGTGGTCTCCGTCGGCATGGGTACCGTCGTCATCTGCCGTCCTCGTCTCCTCGTGCCTACTGCCCGTAACCCTACGACCTCACGGGTCCGCCGTGACACGGCGAGGCGGTCCGACCGCATCGGTCCCGGTACGCCATGCTCTGGGCATGATCGATCGGTGGACAGCGGTACGGGGCATGACGACCGGCCCGGTGGTGACCTACGGAGCGATCGGCATGTGCTGCCTCCTGTTCGTCGTCGGTCCGGTCTCCGGGCTCAACCCGTCGTACGGCACCGGAGAAGCCCTGCTCACCGCCCAGGCCGTCCACTTCGAACGCTGGGGAGTGATCCCGAGCGAACTGACGGGGGGCTCCCCGAGGGCCCTGCTCACCCCGCTGACCGCGCTCTTCGTGCACGGCAGCTGGCTCCATCTGCTGGGCAACATGCTCTTCCTCCACGTCTTCGGCGCCATGGTCGAAGAACGCATGGGGCACGCGGAGTTCGCGCTCTTCTACCTGGGGTGCGGCTATCTGGCGCTCCTCGCCTACGCGGCGGCCAACGCGGAGTCGGACCACACGCTCGTGGGGGCGTCCGGAGCCATCTCGGGCGTGCTGGGCGCCTTTCTCTGCCTCTTCCCGAGGAGGCGGGTGACAAGCCTCTACCCCTTCCTCTTCTTCCTGCCGCTGCGCTTCCCCGCCTGGATCGTGCTGGTCTTCTGGTTCGTCCTGCAGTGGCTGGCGGAGGCCCAGAGCTCGTCCACGGGGCCCGGGGTGGCGTATCTGGCACATCTGGTGGGGTTCGGCATCGGATTCCTCTACGCGTGGGGCCGATTCCGGCAGGCCGCTAGAGTGAAACCCCCAGCAGCGGCCACCGAGGGAGAAGGACAGCCGTGATCACCGCGATCGTGCTCATCAAGACCAGTGTGGACCGCATCCCCGAGATCGCCGAGTCGATCGCCTCCCTGGACAGCGTCAGCGAGGTCTTCTCGGTCACCGGCACCCACGACCTGATCGCCATGGTCCGGGTCGCGAAACACGACGACCTCGCCGATGTGATCCCGGGCCGGATCAGCAAGATCCCGGGCGTCGAGGCCACCGACACCCATGTCGCGTTCCGTACGTACTCCCAGCACGACCTGGAGGCGGCGTTCGCGATCGGGCTCGACGCGTAGTTCCGCGTCGAGCGCGTTCGCGCCCCGGCATCGCGGCCCCCGGGTCGGCCGGTGCCCGCCGCAGCGGTCGGGCCCGGCCTGCGGTGCCGCGAGCCGCGGACCCGGCCTGGCCGCAGGCAGAGCGGTCGGGGCTGCCGGCGCCGGTGCGGGAGGGGCCCCGCCGCCGCCCGTCCGGCCCGCACCGCTCACACGGCCCGCACGGCTGACTCGGCCCGCACCGCTCACACGGCGGGGACGCAGCGCCCGTCCTCGGTGCGGTAGTTCCACTTCGCACCGTCGCGCACCAGTTCCGCGACCGCCCCCACGAACCGCTCCACGTGCTCGTCCGGCGTGCCGGCCCCGAAGCTGACCCGGATCGCGTTCAGCGACCTCCCCCGGCCCTCGGCCGGGTGGACCCCCACCTCGCTACGCTCGCCCTGCCCGGTCTCCGGGGCACCGCACTCGCCGGCCTCCCGCGGGTCACCGCCCAGCAGCGTGCGCACCAGCGGATGGGCGCAGAACAGTCCGTCGCGCACGCCGATGCCGTACTCGGCGGACAGCGCGGCCGCGAAGTGCGAGCTGTTCCAGCCCTCCACCACGAAGGAGATGACGCCGACCCGGGGGGAGTCGTCGCCGAACAGCGACAGCACCCGGACCTCGGGCACTTCGGCGAGACCCGCACGGACCTTCGCGATGAGGTGCCGTTCGCGCTCGACGAGGGCGTCGAAGCCCGCCTCCGTGAGCGCCCTGCAGGCGGAGGCGATCGCGTGGACGCCGATGACGTTCGGCGAACCGGCCTCGTGGCGGGCCGCGGTGGTGTGCCACTCGACGTCCACGCCGCCGTCGGTACGCCGCGAGACCCTCCGCGAGGCGCCGCCGCCCGCGAGGTACGGCTCGGCGCCCTGCAGCCAGTCCGCGCGGCCGGCGAGCACACCGGAGCCGAACGGCGCGTACAGCTTGTGCCCGGAGAAGGCGACCCAGTCGACGTCCAGCTCCCGCACGGAGACGCGGTGGTGCGGGGCGAGCTGGGCGGCGTCCAGGACGATGCGCGCGCCGTGGGCGTGCGCCGCGGCGGCCAGTTCCCTTACCGGCCACAGCTCGCCCGTCACGTTGGACGCACCGGTCACACAGACCAGGGCGGGGCCGTGGGGATCGCGGCCGGCGAGCGCCGACTCCAGCGTCCGGACCGCCTCGCCCGGGGTGCGCGGCGCGTTCAGGTACGTCACGCGGGCGCTCGCCCACGGCAGCAGGGCGGCGTGGTGCTCGGTCTCGAAGACGAAGACCTCGCAGCCGTCGGGGAGCGCGCCGGCCAGCAGGTTCAGCGAGTCGGTCGTCGACCGCGTGAACACGACCTGGTCGCCGTCGCGGCAGTCCAGGAACTCATGGACCGTTGCCCGGCCGTCCTCGAACAGGTCGGTGGACAGCTGCGAGAGGTACCCGGCGCCGCGGTGGACGCTGCCGTAGTACGGGGCGTACGCGGCGACGTCGTCCCACACACGCTGCAGGGCCGGGGCGCTGGCCGCGTAGTCGAGCGCGGCGTAGGTGACTTCGCCACCGGTCACGAGCGGCACGGTGACGTCCCGTCCGAGCACCGGCAGCGGGGCGTCACAGCAGGGGTCGTGGTCGCCGGCGGCGGTACGAACGGCGGTGGCGGTGGCGCCGGCCGCGCCGGCCGCGGTCGAGCCGTCCCCGGACGTGGCGGTGAAGGCTGCGGCAGGGGCGGCGGTCTCGACGGTGTTCGGGTGCACGGACATGACGGTATCTCCCGGCAGACAAGGGCGAATAGGTGCGAAAGGACCCGCCCGCGGTATGACGGCTCACAACGGCCGTTCCGCATACGGGTGTTGCCTCGACGCGCGGCACCACGGGTACGCGCACGGAGGAGGAGAGGGGCCGACGGCCCTAACGCATTCGCTTGCTCACGAGACAGCTCCCTCGAGGACCAGGACCCCAGGGTTGCGACATTCACCGATGTCCGCGGGGTCCGCGCTTGCCGCGGACCTCGCTGCCCACGGCCTGGTCTTCACCCGGGGCACCCCGCCACGGACGGAGGGTTGCCGGACAGCGGGCCGGGGCCGTAGTCGCTGTCACTCATGACCTTGGGAAGCATCCTGCCACACGTCTCACGGCACGCAAGGCGCAGTCCGCCATCCGGACTGCGCCCCGCGCCACATCATGCGTTGCTCGCGGCCACCCAGCGGTCCAGCGCCCGCTTCGCCGCGCCCGAGTCGATGGACTCCGCGGCCCGCGCCATCCCGGCCCTGAGCCGGTCCACGAGATCGCCCTCGTCCTTGCCGAGCGCGACCAGCGCCGCGGCCGAGTTCAGCAGGACCGCGTCCCGCACGGGCCCGGTCTCCCCGGCGAGCAGCCGGCGGGCGACATCCGCGTTGTACGAGGCGTCCGCGCCGCGCAGTGCCTCCACCGGGACCGGCTCGATGCCCACGTCCCGGGGGTCGAAGGTCTCCTCGTGCACGGCGCCGTTCCGGACCGCCCACACCCGCGAGGTCGCGGTCGTCGTGAGCTCGTCCAGGCCGTCGTCGCCGCGGAAGACCAGCGCGCTGGAGCCGCGCGCGGCCAGCACACCCGCCATGATCGGCGCCATCCGGGCGTCCGCGACGCCGGTGGCCTGGGCCCCCACCCGAGCGGGGTTGGTCAGCGGCCCCAGGAAGTTGAACGTCGTGCGGATGCCGAGCTCCCTGCGGGCCGCGGCGACGTGCCGCAGCGCCGGGTGGAACTTCACCGCGAAGCAGAAGGTGATCCCCGCCTCCTCGGCGACCGCGGCGACCCGCTCCGGTGTCAGCTCCAGATTGACGCCGAGCTTCTCCAGGACGTCCGAGGCGCCGCTCGCGCTCGACGCGGCCCGGTTGCCGTGCTTGACCACCTTCGCGCCGGTGCCGGCCACGACGATCGCGGACATGGTGGAGATGTTGACGGTCTTGGCGCCGTCGCCGCCCGTGCCCACGATGTCCACCGTGTCCCCGGGCACCTCGATCGTCCTGGCGTGCTCGTACATCGTCCGCACGAGCCCGGAGATCTCCTCGACGGTCTCGCCCTTGGCCCGCAGAGCCACGGCGAAGCCCGCGATCTGCGCGTCGGTCGCCTCGCCCCGCAGGATGCGGTCCATGGCCCAGGCGGTGGCCTCCGCGCTCTGGTCACGGCCGTACAGCAGGGAGTCCAGCACCTCGGGCCAGGAAAGGCCCGCCGCGGTGGATCCACCTGCGGGGGTCACAGCGCTCATGGTCGCTCCTGGGTCCGTTCGGATGGGAATGCCCCCACCCTATCGACCCCCGGGACGGCGGAGAGCCCCGTCCATCGGATGGACGGGGCTCTCCGCCCGACTGTCGCCGGGAGGTACCCGGCCGTGGCGATCGCTGCGATCAGCGAAGGGGATCAGTGGTGGCCGTGGCCGCTCGTGATCTCCTTGTACTCCTCGACGGTCGGCTTCGCGACCTGGTTGTCCTTGCCGTAGTACGCCTTGCTGAGCCGCGCCCGGAGCCTCTCGGCGCGCGGGACCTTCCGCTCCACGCCGTTCTCGTCGACCGTCGGGCCGATCTCGACCGGCGTGTACTGCTGGTGGGCGGTGAGCGTGTGCAGGGCCTCCTGCGTCAGCGGCTCGTGGACCTCGACGAACTCACCGTGCGGCAGGCGCTTGATGATGCCGGACTCGCGTCCGTGCAGCACCTTGTCCTTGTCGCGCCGCTGCAGACCCATGCAGATCCGCTTGGTGATGATGAAGGCGAGGACCGGTCCGGCGAAGAAGAAGATCCGGACGAACCAGGTGATCGCGTTGATCGACAGATGGAAGTGGGTCGCCCAGAGGTCGTTCCCACCACCGATCAGCAGCACGAAGTACCAGGTCAGCCAGGCCACACCGAAGGCGGTACGGGTCGGGGCGTTGCGCGGGCGGTCCAGGATGTGGTGCTCGCGCTTGTCCCCGGTGACCCAGGACTCGATGAACGGGTAGACCGCGATGGACGCCAGCACCAGCGGGAAGATCACCAGCGGGATGAAGACGCCCAGGACCAGGGTGTGGCCCCAGAGGTTGATCTCCCAGCCGGGCATCACACGGATCAGGCCCTCGGAGAAGCCCATGTACCAGTCGGGCTGGGCGCCCGTGGACACCAGGTCCGGCCGGTACGGGCCGAGCGCCCAGATCGGGTTGATCGTGGCGATCGCCGAGATGACCGAGATGACGCCGAAGACCAGGAAGAAGAAGCCGCCGGCCTTGGCCATGTAGATCGGCAGCAGCGGCATGCCGACCACGTTGTTGTTCGTCCGGCCGGGGCCCGCGAACTGCGTGTGCTTGTGGTAGAAGACCAGGATCAGGTGCGCCACCAGCAGGCCGAGCATGATGCCCGGCAGCAGCAGGATGTGGATCGAGTAGAACCGGGCCACGATGTCGCCGCCGGGGAACTCCCCGCCGAACAGGAACATCGACAGGTACGTGCCGACGATGGGCACGGACAGGATCGCGCCCTGCATGAAGCGGACACCGGTGCCGGAGAGCAGGTCGTCCGGGAGCGAGTAACCGGTGAAACCGGTGAACATGCCCAGGACGAACAGCAGGAAGCCGAACAGCCAGTTGATCTCGCGCGGCTTGCGGAACGCGCCCGTGAAGAAGACGCGCATCATGTGGACCATCATGGCCGCGAGGAAGATCAGCGCCGCCCAGTGGTGGATCTGCCGGATCAGCAGACCGCCGCGGACGTCGAAGCTGATGTCCAGGGTCGAGGCGTACGCCTCCGACATCAGCACGCCCTGCATCGGGACGTAACTGCCGTGGTACTCCACCTCGTTCATCGACGGGTGGAAGAACAGCGTCAGGTACACACCCGTGAGGATGATGATGATGAAGCTGTAGAGCGCGACCTCACCCAGCATGAAGGACCAGTGGTCCGGGAAGATCTTGCGCATGTTGGCCTTGGCGAGGGAGTAGATCCCCAGCCGGCCGTCGGCCCAGTCGGCGACGCGCTCGCCGGCCGGAGCCTTCCTCTTGTCAGATGCAGTGCTCATCCGCGCTCCCAGAAAGCAGGACCGACGGGCTCTTCGAAGTCGCCGAGCGCTTCGAGGAAGCCTTCGTCATTCACACCGATCCGCAGCTGCGGAAGGGCGTGACCGGCCGGGCCGAAGATGACGCGGGCGCCGTCGGAGAGATCGAAGGTGGACTGGTGGCACGGGCAGAGCACGTGGTGGGTCTGCTGCTCGTACAGGGAGATCGGGCAGCCCACGTGGGTGCAGATCTTCGAGAAGGCGACGATGCCCTCGTGGGACCACTCGAGCTCGCGCTTGTCCTTGATGTCCTCCGGCTGGATCCGGACGATCATCAGGGCGGCCTTGGCGATCTCGGTCTGGAAGCTGTGGTCGTGCTCGGTCAGACCCTCGGGCATGGCGAAGGTCAGCGAACCCACGGCCACGTCCTCGGGGCGCAGCGGCTCGTGCGTGTTCATGTTGATGAGCTGCTTGCCCTTGGCCCACAGCGTGTGGCGGAGCTTGTCCTCCGGCAGTGGACCGAGGTCGCGCAGCAGCACCACACCGGACAGCGGCACCATGGCGAGCGCGCCGAAGAGGGTGTTGCGGATCAGCTTGCGCCGGCCGAAGCCGGACTCCTCCGCTCCCGCGGCGAAGTCGGCCAGGACCTTGGCCTTGACCTCCGGCGGGGCCTCGATCGGGTGACGCTCGTCCACCAGCTCCTGGTCGGACATCAGGGTGCGGGCCCAGTGGACCGCGCCCGCGCCGATGCAGAACAGGGCGACACCGAGCGTCACGCCCAGCGAGAAGTTCAGCGCGCTGACGTGACCGAACGGCCAGATGTAGACGATCTTGTCGACCGGGAAGATCACGTACGACGCGATGAACGCGATCGTCGCGAGCATCGACACGGTGAACAACAGGGCGACCGTGCGCTCGGACCGCTTGGCGGCCCGCTCGTCGATGTCCTGGATCCGCGGCCGGTGGGCAGGGAGGCCCGGGTCGGCGAAGGGGTCCTTCGTCGCCACGGCGCCGTGCGCGTTCTCCTGCTCGGAGGGCAGGGTCTCTTCGGGAATGTCTTGGCTACTCATGACTTCTTGGCCTTAGCGGTGTGGGCCGCGACCCAGATGGCGGTGGCGATCAGCGCACCCAGACCGAACACCCATGCGAACAGTCCCTCGCTGACGGGTCCGAGCCCACCGAGGCTCAGTCCGCCCGGGGTCTCCGCCTCGCCGCTGTTCACCGTCTGGATGTACGCGATGATGTCGCGCTTCTCCTGCTCCGGCATCGTCGTGTCGGGGAAGGACGGCATGTTCTGCGGGCCGGTCTGCATGGCCTCGTAGATGTGCTTCGGGCTCACGCCCTCGAGGTTCGGGGCGTACTTGCCGTGCGTCAGCGCACCGCCCTCACCCGTGAAGTTGTGGCACTGGGCGCAGTTGGTGCGGAACAGGTCGCCGCCTCGGGCGATGTTGGCACCCTCGGGGTTGTACTCCTTCTCGGTTGGCGTGACCGGACCCGGGCCCAGGGAGGCGATGTACGCAGCGAGCTGGTCGATCTCGGCCTGCGAGTAGATGTTCGGCTTCTTCGGCACCTGGGCGCCCGGCTGCTGGGCGGGCATACGGCCGGTGCCGACCTGGAAGTCCACGGCGGCAGAACCCACGCCGATCAGGGACGGCCCGTCGGAGGTGCCCTGACCGCCGGTTCCGTGGCAGCTGGCGCAGCCGACGGTGTAGAGCTTCTTGCCCTCCTCGATGGCGAGGGACTGGGCGGTTTCATCGGCCTGCGCCTTGTCCGCGGGCGCGAACGCGGCGTACAGCCCCCCAGTGGCCGCCAGCGCGAGGAGTAGGACGACGACCGCCGCCAGCGGATGGCGTCGTCGTGCGGAGAGCTTTTTCACGGATTACCCCGGTGTCAGGATCTTCTGCGTCGATGCTTCTGGAATGTGTGCGGGTACGGAGCCCGGCTACTTGATCATGTAGATCGTGGCGAAGAGGCCGATCCAGACGACATCGACGAAGTGCCAGTAGTAGGACACGACGATGGCGGCGGTTGCCTGCTCGTGGGTGAACCTCCGGGCCGCGTACGTCCTGCCGAGAACGAGCAGGAAGGCGATGAGACCGCCCGTCACGTGCAGGCCGTGGAAGCCGGTGGTCAGGTAGAAGACCGAGCCGTACGGGTCCGACGAGAGCGAGAGGCCCTCGTGCTTGACCAGCTCGGTGTACTCGAACACCTGGCCGCCGATGAAGATCGCACCCATCACGAACGTGATCACGAACCAGGTGCGGAGCTTCTTCACGTCACCGCGCTCGGCGGCGAAGACGCCGAGCTGGCAGGTGAGGGAGGAGAGCACCAGGATCGTGGTGTTGGTCGCCGAGAACGGGAAGTTCAGGGTCGAAGCCCGTTCTGCCCAGTACTCGGCACCCGTCACCGATCGCAGGGTGAAGTACATCGCGAAGAGGGCCGCGAAGAACATCAGCTCGGAACTCAGCCAGATGATGGTTCCGACGCTGGTGAGGTTCGGCCGATTGACCGACGGGTGCGCGTGCCCGGTTTCTACTGTCGTTGCTGTCGCCACGACCGACATTATGTCGGTCGCTTATCCAGCCCTCACTCCGGGGGGTGCCGTTCGGTGTGTCAGTGAGTCGTGTCCAGCCCGAACGGCCCATCAAAAGCAGTCATTGAGCCGGTACGGGCGGTGCTGAGCGGGCCCCGTGAGGAGTAGCATCCGGCCCATCGGTGCAGCCCCGTTCTCCCCGACGATCCCGGAGGAACAATGCAGTCGACCGCCACGGTGCTGGTGTACAGCGACAACGCCGGCACCCGCGAACAGGTGCGGCTCGCCACGGGCCGCCGCCCGGCCGCCGACGTTCCCGCGGTCGAGTTCATCGAGTGCGCGACCCTGCCCGCCGTCCTCAAGGAGCTGGACAGGGGCGGAATCGACGTGTGCGTGCTCGACGGCGAGGCGGTGCCCGCGGGCGGCATGGGCGTCTGCCGGCAGATCAAGGACGAGATCTTCCGCTGCCCGCCGGTCCTGGTGCTCATGGGGCGCCCGCAGGACGCCTGGCTGGCCACCTGGAGCCGTGCGGACGCGGCGGTGACGTTGCCCGTCGAGCCGGTGGAGTTCGCCGAGGCCCTGGCGGGACTGCTGCGCGGGCGTCAGGCCGCGGCCTGACGCCGCGGGGGCCCGTCTCCGGTACGCCTCAGATCCTGGGGCGCAACCGTGCCTCGTCGGCCGCGCTGCCGCCGTCCCGGGTCCCCGCCAGCAGCGCGCTGCCGGAGCGCCACTCGTCCCATTCGAGGTTCCAGTCGCCGAAGCCGTTCCCGAACGGGTCCATCGGGGCGCCCAGGCTGTTGACGACCTTGACGATGTCACCCTCGCGGACGGTCTTGAAGAACCAGGCCGCGTTGCCGGTGGACATGCCGGTGCAGCCGTGGCTGACGTTCGCGTACCCCTGGGAGCCGACGGACCAGGGCGCGGCGTGGACGTACTCGCCGCTCCAGGTGACCCTCGTCGCGTAGTAGACGGGCAGATCGTACGACTCCGCACTGCCGACCGGGATGCCGATGCTGGTACCGCGCATGCGGACGAAGTACTCCTTGCCGAGCACGACCTTGACGCCGTTGCGCGTCGAGAAGCCCGGCTTGCCGGTGGTCACCGGCATGGTCTTGATCACTTCCCCGTTGCGCTTGACCGTCATCTGGTGCGTGGAGGCGTCGGTGACGGCCTCCACCCGGTCGCCGATGGTCAGCTTCAGGGGCTTGGTGGGGCCGCCGTACAGCCGGTCGCCGACCTTCACGCCGTCCAGGTTGCTGCGCACCTCGACGGAGGCCCCGGCGGGCCAGTACTCCTTCGGGCGGTAGTGCAGCTTCTTGTCGTCCACCCAGTGCCACGCGCCCTCCACCTCGGGCGACGAGGTGACCTTGAAGGACCGTTCGACCGCGGCCCGGTCCGCCGTGGCGGCCACGGGGCGGCTGAGCTCGGCGGTGATGGGCTGACCGACCCCGTAGGTGCCCGTCTTCGGGCCCAGCTCGACGCCCAGGAGGCGCTTCGGGGACGCGGTCTCGTAAGTGAGGGTGCGGACGCCGGGAGCGCCGCCGCCGTCCTCCGTGGAGACCCGGACGGTGTAGCGCGTTCCGGCCGCGAGAGGGCCCGTGGAACGCCATCTCGCACCGTTCGCGGAGAGTTCGCCCGCCAGGTAGCGGCCGGCGGTGTCGACTGCGGTGACGTCCGTGATCCGGCCGTCCTTGCCCCTGGCGGTGACCACCAGGGGCTTGTCCGGGTCTGCCTTGGTGCCCGAGGGAGGCGCGTTGAAGGCGACCTGGCGCGCCGCGTCGTACGGCCTCGCCGACAACGGGTGGCTGTCCTGGCCGCCGCACGCGGTCGTCCCCGCCCCGAGGGCCAGGGCGAGCACGGTGCAGCTCGCTACGGTGCGCTTGCGCGGCGTGACGTTCATGAGCACACGCTATGAAGAACCCCCCGCAGCGGCGCGCCGGATGACTGCAAACGAGGGGCCCGGACACCACCCTTACGGGTCAGTGTCCGGGCCCCTGCGTGGTCCGGAGCGGCGCGTCCGCTACTGGTTCTGGTTCTCGCCGCGGTAGTACTCGAACACCCAGCCGAAGACGCCGACCAGGATCAGCGGGGCGGAGAAGTACATGATCCACCAGCCCATCGCGACGGCCAGGAAGGCCAGCGCGCCGCCGAAGGCGAGCGAGAGCGGCTGCCAGCTGTGCGGCGAGAAGAAGCCGACCTCGCCGGCCTCGTCCGCGACGTCGGCCTCCTTGTCGTCCTGCGCCATGGCGTCCACGCGCCGGGCCGTGAAGGCCAGGTAGTAGCCGATCATGATGCTCAGGCCGAAGGCCAGGAAGAGCGCCGTCGTACCGGCCGGCTCCTTCGACCACACCCCGTAGAGGATGGCCATGGCGAGGATGAAGACGCTCAGCCAGATGAACATCCTGCCTTGGATCTTCACTTGCCGGCCTCCTTGTCAGCGGTGATGGCACCGTGACCGGCGTGGTCGAGCTGGTCGAGAGCCGCGATCTCCGGGTGGTGCAGATCGAACGCCGGGGATTCGGAGCGGATCCGCGGCAGGGTGAGGAAGTTGTGCCGCGGCGGCGGGCAGGACGTCGCCCATTCGAGCGAACGGCCGTAGCCCCACGGGTCGTCGACCTCGATCTTCTTGCCGTACTTGGCCGTCTTCCACACGTTGTAGACGAACGGGAGGATCGACAGGCCGAGCAGGAACGAGCTGATCGTCGAGATGGTGTTCAGCGCGGTGAAGCCGTCGGCGGCCAGGTAGTCCGCGTAACGGCGCGGCATGCCCTCGGCGCCCAGCCAGTGCTGGACCAGGAACGTGCCGTGGAAGCCGATGAACAGTGTCCAGAACGTGATCTTGCCGAGGCGCTCGTCCAGCATCTTGCCCGTGAACTTCGGCCACCAGAAGTGGAATCCGGCGAACATCGCGAAGACCACGGTGCCGAAGACGACGTAGTGGAAGTGCGCGACGACGAAGTACGAGTCGGAGACGTGGAAGTCCATCGGGGGCGAGGCCAGGATGACGCCGGTCAGACCACCGAAGGTGAAGGTGATCAGGAAGCCGATCGTCCAGAGCATCGGGGTCTCGAAGGACAGCGAGCCCTTCCACATCGTGCCGATCCAGTTGAAGAACTTCACACCGGTCGGTACCGCGATGAGGAAGGTCATGAAGGAGAAGAACGGCAGTAGCACTCCGCCGGTGACGTACATGTGGTGGGCCCACACGGTCACGGACAGACCGGCGATCGCGATGGTCGCGGCCACCAGGCCGATGTAACCGAACATCGGCTTGCGGCTGAACACCGGGATGATCTCGGAGACGATGCCGAAGAACGGCAGCGCGATGATGTACACCTCCGGATGGCCGAAGAACCAGAAGAGGTGCTGCCACAACAGGGCGCCGCCGTTGGCCGCGTCGAAGATGTGGGCGCCGAACTTGCGGTCCGCCTCCAGCGCGAACAGGGCCGCGGCGAGCACCGGGAAGGCCAGCAGGACCAGCACACCGGTCAGCAGCACGTTCCAGGTGAAGATCGGCATGCGGAACATCGTCATGCCCGGGGCGCGCATGCAGATGATCGTGGTGATGAAGTTGACCGAGCCGAGGATCGTGCCGAAGCCGGAGAAGGCCAGACCCATGATCCAGAGATCGGCGCCGACGCCCGGCGAGCGGACGGCGTCCGACAGCGGGGAGTAGGCGAACCAGCCGAAGTCGGCCGCACCGTTCGGGGTCAGGAAGCCGCCCACCGCGATGAGCGAGCCGAAGAGGTACAGCCAGTACGCGAACATGTTCAGCCGCGGGAACGCCACGTCGGGCGCGCCGATCTGCAGCGGCATGATCCAGTTGGCGAATCCGGCGAACAGCGGCGTCGCGAACATCAGCAGCATCACGGTGCCGTGCATCGTGAACGCCTGGTTGAACTGCTCGTTCGACATGATCTGCGTACCCGGACGGGCGAGTTCGGCGCGCATGAAGAGCGCCATGACGCCGCCGATGCAGAAGAAGAAGAACGAGGTCGCCAGGTAGAGCGTGCCGATGGTCTTGTGGTCGGTGGTGGTGAGCCACTTCACGACCACGTTGCCGGGCTGCCGGCGCCGGACGGGGAGCTCGTTCTCGTACGAGTCATCGGCCGCCGCGGCACCCTGGGGTTCGTTGAGGATGCTCACAGTTGGTTCTTCTCCGCATTCCGGGCCGGGTCAGACTGCGCGATGCCCGACGGGATGAAGCCGGTCTGCCCCTTCTCGGCCAGCTCCTTCAGGTGCTGCTGGTAGCGCTCCGGGGAGACGACCTTGACGTTGAAGAGCATCCGGGAGTGGTCGACACCGCAGAGCTCGGCGCACTTGCCCAGGAAGGTGCCCTCCTGGTTCGGAGTGACCTCGAAGACGTTGGTGTGGCCCGGGATGACGTCCTGCTTGAACAGGAAGGGGACCACCCAGAAGGAGTGGATGACGTCCCGCGACGTCAGGATGAAGCGGACCTTCTCGCCCTTCGGCAGCCACAGCGTGGGGCCGGGGTTGCCCGTCTGCGGGTTCCGGTCGCCCGGGATGCCGGCGTCGTAGACGCCCTCGGCACCCTTGGGGAAGTCGTTGGTGTACTTGTCCGGAATCGCGTTCAGGGTCTTCTGGGCCGCTGCATCGCCGGTGGCCGGGTTCCCGTCCACGTCCTCGAGGTAGTTGAAGCCCCAGCTCCACTGGTAGCCGACCACGTTGACGGTGTGGGCGGGCTTGTCGGAGAGGGCGAGGAGCTTCGACTCGTCACGCGCGGTGAAGTAGAACAGCACCGAGACGATGATGAGCGGGACCACGGTGTACAGCGCCTCGATGGGCATGTTGTACCGGGTCTGCGGGGGAACCTCGACCTTGGTCCGGCTGCGCCGGTGGAAGATGACGCTCCACAGGATCAGACCCCACACCAGCACGCCCACGGCGAGGGCAGCCGCCCACGAGCCCTGCCAGAGGGAGAGGATCCGGGGAGCCTCCTCCGTGACGGGGGTGGGCATACCGAGGCGGGGGAAGTCCTCCCAAGTGGGGGAGCAACCCGTGGCGGATGCCACGATCAAGCCCGCCGTCAGCACCTGCGGCAGCTTCCGCCGCATCGGGCGCCGCGACATGGGGGTACCGCCCCCGCCGTTCGGGCGGTGGGGGAGGTCGGAGCCGTTGGGACTCACGTAGCGCCTTCCCGAGAGTCTCGCCCGCGCGACCGCCCGCGGCCGTCTCGCTGGTCGGTCGCCGGCCCTGGCGCGGGCAGGGGTTTGGATGTTTATGCGGACCAAACCCTACTGGACGCTATTTGGGGTCGCGCATGGAGGGTGCCCAACGCGCCGTCCGACGACCCGAAGGGGTGGACTGCGAGGTTCCGGGGGCCGTGTCGCGCCTGGCCACGGGCCCCCGACTGAGCCCCCGCGGCCGCCTTCTGACGCCTTCTTACGACCCGCGCGTTAGCGTGGGCCCGTGCCCTACTTCGACGCCGCTTCCTCCGCTCCCCTGCACCCCGTCGCCCGGCAGGCGCTCCAGGCGGCCCTGGACGAGGGATGGGCGGACCCCGCCCGGCTGTACCGCGAGGGCCGGCGCGCGCGGCTGCTGCTGGACGCGGCACGGGAGGCGGCGGCGGACGCCGTGGGCTGCCGCCCGGACGAGCTCGTTTTCACCTCTTCGGGGACACGAGCCCTCCATACGGGCATCTCGGGCGCGCTCGCGGGCCGCCGTCGCGTCGGGAGCCACCTGGTGGTGTCCGCGGTCGAGCACTCGGCCGTGCTGCACGCGGCGGAGGGCCGGCCCGTCACCGAGGTGCCCGTGGACCGCTGGGGCGCGGTGTCACCGGGAGTGTTCGCGGAGGCACTGCGCGAGGACACCGCGCTGGCGTGCCTGCAGTCGGCGAACCACGAGGTCGGCACCGAGCAGCCGGTCGCCGAGGTGGCCGGCCTCTGCCGGACGGCGGGGGTGCCGCTGCTCGTCGACGCCGCGCAGACCCTCGGCTGGGGCCCGGTCGACGCGGACTGGTCGCTGCTCACCGCGAGCGCGCACAAATGGGGCGGTCCGGCCGGTGTGGGGCTCCTCGCGGTCCGCAAGGGCGTCCGCTTCGCCTCCCAGGACCCGGCGGACGAACGGGAGTCGGGGCGCGCCCCCGGCTTCGAGAACATCCCGGCGATCGTGGCGGCCGCGGCGTCGCTGCGGGCCGTGCGGGACTCCGCCGCGTCGGAGGCCCGGCGGCTGCGGGAGCTGGTGGACCGGATCCGCACCCGGGTCCCGGAGCTGGTGCCGGACGTGGAGGTGGTCGGCGACCCGGTGCGCCGGCTCCCCCATCTCGTCACCTTCTCCTGTCTCTACGTCGACGGGGAGACGGTGCTGCACGAGCTGGACCGCGCGGGCTTCTCCGTGTCCTCGGGCTCGTCGTGCACGAGCTCGACGCTCACTCCGAGCCATGTACTGCGGGCGATGGGCGTGCTGAGCGAGGGCAACGTACGGGTGTCCCTGCCGTCGGGCACGGCGGAGGAGGACGTCGACCGGTTCCTGGAGGTCCTGCCCGGGGTCGTCGCCGGGGTCCGCGGCGGGCTGGGAGCACCGGCGGCCGGGGCTCCCTCGTCCGCCGCGTCCGGGTCGCTCGTGGTGGACGCCCTCGGCAAGCGCTGTCCCCTCCCCGTCATCGAACTCGCCAAGGTCATCGGGGACGTGCCGGTCGGCGGCACGGTCACGGTCCTCGCCGACGACGAGGCGGCCCGGCTCGACATCCCGGCCTGGTGCGAGATGCGCGACCAGGAGTACGTGGGCGAGTCCCCGGCGCCGGGAGGAACGGCCTACGTCGTGCGCCGCCGCGGCTGACACCGCGCCCGCGGTACGGGCGGGGCGGGGCGCGTCCGCTCGCGGGCAGCGGCGCCGGGGCACCGGGCCCGCCGACGAGCCGTTGCGCGGAACGCCGCGCCCGCAGAACACGGGGCTCTGCGGGCGCGGCGTTCGGGGCGGCGGGCCCGGGATCAGGAAAGGTGCGCCCGGACGTCCGACGCCGCGTCGTGGCCGTAGGCCTTGGTGAAGCGATCCATGAAGTGGGCGCGGCGGAGCGTGTACTCCTGGGTGCCCAGTGTCTCGATGACCAGCGTCGCGAGCATGCAGCCGACCTGCGCGGCGCGCTCCAGGCCGACGTCCCACGACAGCGCCGACAGGAAGCCCGCGCGGAACGCGTCGCCGACGCCCGTCGGGTCGACCTTGGCGTCCTCCTCGGGGCAGCCGACCTCGATCGCCGGCTCGCCCTTGCCCTCGATGCGCACACCGCGCGAGCCGAGCGTGGTGACGCGGTGGCCGACGCGGTCCAGGATCTCCTCGTCCGTCCAGCCCGTCTTCGACTCGATGAGCCCCTTCTCGTACTCGTTGGAGAAGAGGTAGGTCGCCCCGTCCAGCAGTATCCGGATCTCGTCGCCGTTCATCCGCGCGATCTGCTGCGAGAAGTCCGCGGCGAACGGGATGCCGCGGGAGCGGCACTCCTCCGTGTGGCGCAGCATCGCCTCGGGGTCGTCGGCGCCGATCAGCACCAGGTCCAGTCCGCCGACGCGGTCCGCGACCGACTTCAGCTCGATCTGGCGCGCCTCGCTCATCGCGCCCGTGTAGAAGGAGCCGATCTGGTTGTGGTCGGCGTCGGTCGTGCAGACGAAGCGCGCGGTGTGCAGCACTTCGGAGATCCGTACGGACGCGGTGTCGACGCCGTGCCGGTCGAGCCAGGCGCGGTACTCGTCGAAGTCGGAGCCCGCCGCTCCGACCAGGACCGGGTTGGTGCCGAGCTGGCCCATCCCGAAGCAGATGTTGGCGCCGACCCCTCCTCTGCGCACGTCGAGGTTGTCGACGAGGAAGGAGAGGGAGACCGTGTGGAGCTGGTCCGCGACCAGTTGGTCGGCGAAGCGGCCGGGAAAGGTCATCAGATGGTCGGTGGCGATGGAGCCGGTGACTGCGATTCGCACGGCTGAGTGCTCCTGGAGGGGAGGCGGAGTTGACGGTTAACGCTACCGGTTAACACGGGCCCCTCTGTAGTACGGAAACTACCCGATAGTAGGTCTTTTGCCTCAGCGTAACCCTGCGTACGGTTCCCGTATGCCGAACCCCACGTCGTACGTCGCCTTCCGGGAGCGCCGGTCGGTCGAGCCCGGGCAGATCGAGATCAGCCTGGCGGAGCTGCGCGGCGACAGCGCGCGGATGGCGCCGCACTGGGCGGTGCCGCCGATGGCCGCGGCCGCCCCGGTGTCCCCGTCGCTGATCCACGGGGTGGTCGTCTCCCCCGCCTCCGCACGGCTGGTCGACTCGATGCCCGTGTACGGCGACTGACGCGCCCCCAGCGCTCCGGCAGGCACACGGCGCATTCCGGGAACCGCGCGCTCCTCCCCTCCGTCCCATGGGTGTCCCCCGGAAAGGGTCCCGAAGGAGCGATGCGGTGAGCAGCACAGAGCGCCCCCAGAACAGCGCCGACGACGCCGGTGGTCCCGAGGGCACCGCGGTCCGGCGTCCTCGGAGGTCTCCGCTGGCCATCGCGTCCGTGGCCGCCGCGGTCCTGGTCGCGGGCGGTGGCGGCGCATGGTTCGCCACGACCGCCGGCGACGGCGGGGGCGGCGCACCGGGTTCCGGCCCCGAGCCCCCGCCGCTGGCGCTGGACGGCGGCACGGGCGTCGCGGTCGGCGAGCCCGGCCCCGGCGGGGTGGAGTACCGGGCCCGGGGCGAGCTGCCGGACGGCCCCGGCTCCGCCCGTGTGTACGAGGCGAACGGGACGGTCGGCAGGGCGCAGGTCGAGGCGCTGGCCGAGGCACTCGGCGTACCGGGCGCGCCGCGGCTGGAGGGCGGGGTGTGGAAGTCCGGCACGGACGGCGACGGCGGCGGCCCCCTGCTCCAGGTCAACCGGCAGGCCCCGGGCACATGGACGTTCAGCTCCTTCGGTCTGCCCAAGGGCGACGACTGCGTGAAGGACAAGAACGTCTGCAGGCCCAGCGGGACCGTCCCCGACGCGCACCGGCTGCCGGACGTCAAGACGGTGGGCGAGGAGGCGGCGAAGAAGGCCGCCGCTCCCGTGCTGGCCGCACTGGGCCTGGGCGACGCGCGGCTGGACGCGAAGCAGGTCCTGGGCGCGTACCGGGTCGTGCGCGCGGATCCGCCGGTCGGCGGTCTGCCCACGTACGGCTGGTCCACCAGCGTGCACGTGGGCGCCGACGGCACGGTGGGGAACGGCAGCGGGCAACTGGTGAAGCCGGCCGAGGGCCCCGAGTACCCGGTCGTCGGCGCCGAGGAGGCACTGGAGCGGCTGAACGCGGAGCGCGGGGGCGGTGGCCGGGTCGGCATCGGGGGTTGCGCGACGCCGGGGCCGCTGGCGGGGAAGGAGCCGGCCGCTCCCTGCGAGCCGGAGAGCGGCACGCCGGCCCCGGCCGAGGTGGTGACGATCACACGGGCCGAGTTCGGGCTGGCCGTGCACTCGGTGGAGGGGCGGCCCGCGCTGGTGCCCTCGTGGCTGTTCACGACAGGGCCGAAGACCGGCTCGAAGGAGTCCACGATCATCCAGCCCGCCGTGGCGCCGGAGTACCTGAAGCCGGCCCGGCAGGCGCCCGTGCCGTCGGGCACCGCGGTGCCGTCGCCGCCCGACGCCTCGAAGCTGCCGGAGACGACGGTCCGGGGCGTGGAGTCGTACGCCGTGGCGAAGGACGGGCGCACCCTGACGCTGCGCTTCTGGGGCGGGGTGTGCAGCCACTACTCGGCCGAGGCGCAGGAGACCGCCACCGAGGTCAGGGTGAGGATCATCGAGTCCCGGCCGGATCCGGGGCGGGTCTGCATCCTGATCGCCAAGGAGCTGACGGAGAAGGTCACGCTGGACGCGCCGCTCGGTGACCGCACGGTCGTCGACGTGGAGAGCGGCGACGCCGTGCCCCGCAAGTGAGCGGGCGTCCCGCAGTGGAGCGGGCGCCGGACGCCGGAGGGCGGTGACCCGGAACAGGGTCACCGCCCTCCGGCGTCCGGGCGGCTCAGCTGAAGGAGTCGCCGCAGGCGCAGGAGCCCGTCGCGTTCGGGTTGTCGATCGTGAAGCCCTGCTTCTCGATCGTGTCGACGAAGTCGATGGAGGCGCCGCCGAGGTACGGCGCGCTCATACGGTCGGTCACGACCCTGACCCCGTCGAACTCCTTGACGACGTCGCCGTCGAGCGAACGCTCGTCGAAGAAGAGCTGGTAACGCAGGCCGGAGCAGCCGCCGGGCTGAACCGCGACGCGCAGCGCCAGGTCGTCCCGGCCCTCCTGCTCCAGCAGGGACTTCACCTTGGCCGCGGCGGCGTCCGACAGGAGGATGCCGTCGCTCACGGTGGTGGTCTCGTCCGATACGGACATCTGCTTCTCTCCCGGGTTGTACGGAGACTGCTTGCCGACGTTGGCAACCGGCGGGGCTCCGGATTCATTCCGGACCGGCCCTGGTCTTTCCCTTTCATGCTCGCACATGCCCTCCCCCCGGGTCATCGACCTGTGGACGGCTCGGCCCGGGAACCAGGAATTGCGTCACATCGACGCTATGGACATCGTCAAAGTGACGTGAAGCGGTTATGATAGATAGTGTCAAATAGACGAAAAGGCTCCTCCGGTGCACCCCGGGGGCCCACCGGCGGCGGCTCCGTCGCCCCGACCGAAGAGTAGAAAGGGTGCGTGACGTGACCACCGCCCAGCCCTCCCTCACCGCGCCCGGCGCGGCAGGGGGCTCCCAGGATGTCCAGCCGACGCCGCTCGCCCTGCTGCTGCTCGGACGCGAAGCCGACCCCAGGAGCGAGCGGGGCGTCGAGTGCCCCGGCGACCTTCCCTCCCCGTCCGACCCGGACCTGGTGGAGCGCGCCCGCGCGGCGAAGGAGAAGCTCGGCGACAAGGTGTTCGTGCTCGGTCACCACTACCAGCGCGACGAGGTCATCCAGTTCGCAGACGTCACCGGCGACTCCTTCAAGCTCGCCAAGGACGCGGCGGCCCGGCCGGAGGCCGAGTACATCGTCTTCTGCGGTGTGCACTTCATGGCCGAGTCGGCGGACATCCTGACCGGTGACGACCAGAAGGTCGTCCTCCCCGACCTCGCCGCCGGCTGCTCCATGGCCGACATGGCCACGGCCGAGCAGGTCGCCGAGTGCTGGGACGTCCTCACCGAGGCCGGCGTGGCGGAACGCACCGTTCCCGTCTCGTACATGAACTCCTCCGCGGACATCAAGGCGTTCACCGGCAAGCACGGCGGCACCATCTGTACGTCCTCGAACGCGAAGCGCGCGCTGGACTGGGCCTTCGAGCAGGGCGAGAAGGTCCTCTTCCTGCCCGACCAGCACCTCGGCCGGAACACCGCCGTCCGTGACATGGGGATGTCCCTGGACGACTGCGTCGTCTACAACCCGCACCGGCCGAACGGCGGGCTCACCGCCGAGCAGCTGCGCGACGCGAGGATGATCCTCTGGCGCGGCCACTGCTCCGTGCACGGCCGCTTCTCGCTGGACTCCGTGAACGACGTCCGCGAGCGCATCCCGGGCGTGAACGTCCTGGTCCACCCCGAGTGCAAGCACGAGGTCGTCGCCGCGGCGGACCACGTCGGCTCCACGGAGTACATCATCAAGGCGCTGGAGGCCGCGCCGGCGGGCTCCAAGTGGGCGATCGGCACGGAGCTGAACCTGGTACGGCGCCTGGCGAACCGTTTCGCCCCCGAGGGCAAGGAGATCGTCTTCCTCGACAAGACGGTCTGCTTCTGCTCGACGATGAACCGGATCGACCTGCCGCACCTGGTGTGGGCGCTGGAGTCCCTGGCGGAGGGGAACCCGGTCAACCGGATCCAGGTCGACAGCGAGACCGAGAGTTTCGCCAAGCTCGCCCTGGAGCGCATGCTGGCGCTGCCCTGACGGTGACGGGCGCAGCCGCCGCGTCCGCAGACCCCGCGTCGCCCCGGCACACGACCCGTCCGTGTGCCGGGGCGACGGCGTTTCCCCGTGAGGCGGGGCCGGGTGCCCCACCTCACGGGCCCGGGAGCGCCCGCGCGGGGCGCGTCCGGCCGCCGCCCCCGGCGCCCGGACGACGGGCCCGCGCCACCAGGGACGGCTGCAGTGCGTGGACGGCCCGTGCCCGCGCGTACGGCTACGCGTTTGCCGGCTCCGGGGCCTCCTCCGCCCGCCGCGGCGGCACATCGCCGGATTTCCGCGCCCGCTTCGCCTCGCGCCGCGCACGGCGGCGCTCCTTGCCGAGTTCCACCATCGTGTAGAGCGTCGGCACCAGCAGCAGCGTCAGCAGCGTGGAGGTCACCAGGCCGCCGATGACGACCACGGCCAGCGGCTGGGCGATGAAGCCGCCCTCGCCCGTGACGCCCAGCGCCATCGGCACCAGGGCGAAGATCGTCGCCAGGGCCGTCATCAGGATCGGGCGGAGCCGGTGGCGGCCGCCCTCGACGACCGCCTCGACCACGCCCAGGCCCTGCGCCCGGTACTGGTTGATGAGGTCGATGAGCACGATCGCGTTGGTGACCACGATGCCGATCAGCATCAGCATGCCGATCAGGGCCGGAACGCCCATCGGGGTGCCGGTGGCGATCAGCAGACCGAGCGCGCCCGTCGCGGCGAACGGGATGGACACCAGCAGGATCAGCGGCTGGACCAGCGACTTGAACGTGGCGACCAGCAGCATGAACACGATCGCGATCGCCGCCAGCATCGCCAGGGCCAGCGAGGCGAAGGCCTCGTCCTGGTCCTCGGAGACACCGCCGATCGACGCGGTCGCGCCCTCCGGCAGGTCCAGCGCGTCGATCCTCGACTGGAGCGCGGCGCTCACCGCACCCGTGTTGTCGCCGGTCGGCTTCGCCGTGATCGTGGCGGCGCGGGCGCCGTCGATGCGGGTCATGGAGACCGGGCCGGGCACGAGCTTCACCTCGGCGATGTCCCCGAGCTTCACCGGCCCCAGGGGGAGCTCCTTCAGCTCGGCCATCGTCGTCGCCGGCTTGGCGGAGGTGATGACGACGTCCCGCTCGGTGTCGTCCAGGATCGCCTTGGCCGCCGGAGTGCCGCGGACGGCCTGGGCCACCGCGCCGCCCAGCGCGGCGTCGCTGAAGCCCGCCCGGGCGGCCTTCGCGTTGGCCTTGACGGAGATCCTCGGCACGGACTGGGCCAGGTCGCTCTGGACGTCGGTGACGTCGTCGAGCTTCGCGACCTCGCCCCGTACCTGCTCGGAGGCGGTGCGCAGGGTCTCCGGGTCGGCGGCCTTCACCACGACGCTGAGGTCCTGGTTGCCGAAGCCGTCGCCCGCCGCGATGGTCGTGTCGCCGATGCCGTCGAGCTTGCCGAGCTCCTCGTCGATGCGGTCGCGGGTCCGCTCGTAGGAGGCCGCGTCCTCCAGGGTGAGCTGGTACGAGGCCTGGTTGGCGCCCGTACCGCCGCCGAAGGCCGCCATGAAGCCGGAGGATCCGACGGTGACCTGGTAGTCCTCGATCCCGTCGATCCCGTCGAGGACCTTCTCGATCTTCCTCGCCGACGCGTCGGCCGCCTCCAGGCTGGTGCCCGGCCTCAGCTCCTGCTTGATCGACATGACCTCCTGCTCGCCCTGGTCGAAGAAGTTGGTCTTCAGGAGCGGCGCCATGCCGAAGGTGCCGACGAGCACCACGAGCGCGATGGCCACGCTGGTGAGACGGCGCCGGGTGGCGAACCGCAGCACCGCCACGTACATCCGCTGGAGCGGGCTGCGGGCCTCCTTCTCCTCGGCCTTGCGGCGCGCCTCGTCCGGATCGACGCCCCGGACGTCCTTAGGCGCGCGGAGGAACCAGTACGAGAGCACCGGCACCACGGTGAGCGAGACCAGCAGGGACGCCAGGAGCGCGGCGGTGACCGTCAGGCTGAACGATCCGAACAACTCCCCGACCATGCCGCCGACCAGGCCGATCGGCAGGAAGACGGCGACCGTGGTGAGCGTCGACGAGGTGACGGCGCCCGCGACCTCGCGGACGGCGGTGAGGATCGCGGACTGCCGCTCCTCGCCGTAGCCGAGGTGTCGCTTGATGTTCTCGAGGACCACGATCGAGTCGTCCACGACGCGGCCGATCGCGATGGTCAGCGCGCCGAGGGTGAGCATGTTGAGCGACAGGTCGCGGGTCCACAGCACGATCAGCGCGAGGACGACGGACAGCGGGATGGAGACCGCGGTGACGAGGGTCGAGCGGATCGAGGCCAGGAAGACCAGGATGACGACCACGGCGAACAGCAGACCGAGCGCTCCCTCCGTCGTCAGACCGGAGATCGACTTCGAGACCGCCGGGCCCTGGTCGGAGACGACGGACAGCTCGGCTCCCGCCCCCAGGTCCTTGCGGAGCTCGGGAAGCTTCTCCCTGACCGCGTCGGAGATGGCGACGGCACTGCCGTCCTTGCCCATCGTGGCCATCACGGCGAGGCTCGGTCGGCCGTTGGTGCGGGTGATGGAGACGCGCTGCGACTCCTCCTGGTTCACCGTGGCGATGTCGCCGAGCCGGACCGGCTCGGCCGGCTTGCGCGGCTCCGCGCCCGGAGCGGCCTGCGGGGCGATCCGCAGGTCCTCGATCTGCTTCAGCGAGGTGAAGCCGCCGCCGACCTGGACGGTGCGGCTGCTACCCGCCTCGGAGAAGGAACCCGCGGGGATCGTGGCTCCGCCCGCCCTGAGCGCCTCCGCCAGGGCCATGGTGTCCAGCCCGGCAGCGGCCAGCTTCCGGTCGTCGGGCGTGACGGAGACCTGGAGGTCCTGGACGCCGTCGACGCTGACCTGGCCGACGCCCTCGATGTCCTCGAGCGCGGGGACGACGGTCCGCTCCAGCCGGTCGGCGAGGTCCCCCAGAGCCTCCGGCCCGGGGGCGCCCCCGCGCTGGTCCGGGCCGGAGCCGGCGGCGAGGACGACGGTCGGTATGTCGTCGGTGGAGCCGGCGACGACCTGCGGGTCGACGTCGTCGGGCAGCTGGACGCGGGCGCGGTTCACGGCCTGCTGGACGTCGGCGACGAGCTGCTTGGTGCCCTCGTCCCCGTAGTCGAACGAGGCCATGATGACGGCGTTGCCCTCACTCGCCGTCGAGGTGACGCCCTTGATGCCGTCGACCGCCTTGATGGTGCTCTCGAGCGGCTCGACGACCTGCTTCTCGACCACATCGGGCGACGCGCCCTGGTAGGGGGCCAGCACGGACACCATCGGCAGTTCGATGGAGGGCAGCAGCTGCTGCTTGAGCTGGGGAATGGCGATCGCTCCGAAGACGATCGCCACGACCGACATCAGCCCTGTCAGGGCCCGTTGCGCGAGGCTGAGTCTGGACAGCCAGGACATGGGGTCTCTCTTCTGTGACGTGTGGCCGGCGGCAATGGTTTCGCTGACCCGGGACCGGAGCGGGGGCAGGTGCCCATCCATACGATCCGGCATCCGTGCGGGCGGATCCGTCGGCCCCAGGTCCAGATCCTGGTCCGCTGCGTACTCCGCATGGAGTACTGCCGGGTGGAGACTCAGTCCACCCGTGGGCGTACCAGGCCCGATTCGTACGCGATGACCACCAATTGCGCCCGGTCGCGGGCGCCGAGCTTCGCCATCGCCCGGTTCACATGCGTCTTGACGGTGAGCGGGCTGACCTCCAGCCGGTCCGCGATCCCGTCGTTGGAGTGGCCGCCGGCGACGAGGACGAGGACCTCGCGCTCGCGGCCCGTCAGCGCGGCCAGCCGCTCCGAGTACGCCCCGGAGCCCTGTCCGCCCTCCGAACTCCCGCCCTGCGCCAGGAACTTGGCGATGAGCCCCTTGGTGGCCGCGGGCGAGAGCAGCGCGTCGCCGGCGGCCGCGATCCGGATGGCGTTCAGCAGTTCATCGGGTTCCGCGCCCTTGCCGAGGAAGCCCGAGGCGCCGGCCCGCAGTGACTGGACGACGTACTCGTCCACCTCGAACGTCGTCAGCATCACCACCCGCACCTCGGCGAGTCCGGGGTCGGCACTGATCATGCGGGTGGCTGCGAGGCCGTCCGTGCCGGGCATCCGGATGTCCATGAGGACGACGTCGGCGCGGGCCGAGCGGGCGAGATCCACGGCCTCGGCGCCGTCCGCGGCCTCGCCCACGACCTCCATGTCGGGTTCGGAGTCCACCAGCACCTTGAACGCGCTGCGCAGCAGAGCCTGGTCGTCGGCGAGCAGCACCCTGATGGTCATCCGTCCTCGTCCCCCTCCGCGCGGGCCTTGACCGGCAGTATCGCCTGCACCCGGAAGCCACCTCCGTAGCGGGGGCCCGCGGTCAGCGTGCCACCGAGGGCCGTGACGCGCTCACGCATCCCGATCAGGCCGTGCCCGCCGCTGCCGCCCCCGGCCGCCGGGTCGCCGTCGGCGCCCTCCCGTACCGTGCCGGCGGGGCGGCCGTCGTCGAGGACGGTGACCTCCACGGTCCGGCCCACCCGTACGACGCTCACCTCCGCCTTGGCGGCCGCCCCGGCGTGCTTGCGCACATTGGTGAGTGCCTCCTGGACGATCCGGTACGCGGCGAGGTCGACGGCGGCGGGCAGCGCGGTGTCCTGGTCGGTGCGGGCCAGCTCGACGGGCAGCCCGGCCCGCCGGAAGCCGTCCAGCAGCGGGTCGAGGACGGCGAGTCCGGGGGCCGGTTCGGTGGGCGCCTCGGGGTCCCCCGACTGCCTGAGCAGACCGACGGTGGCGCGCAGCTCGTTCAGCGCCGAGCGGCTCGCCTCCCGCACGTGCGACAGGGCCTCCTTGGCCTGGTCCGGACGCTTGTCCATGACGTGCGCGGCCACTCCGGCCTGAACGTTGACCAGGGCGATGTGGTGGGCGACGACGTCGTGGAGGTCGCGGGCGATCCGCAGGCGCTCCTCGGCGACACGGCGGCGGGCCTCCTCGTCGCGGGTGCGCTCGGCCCGTTCGGCCCGCTCCCGTATGGCGTCGACGAAGGCGCGGCGGCTCCGTACGGCGTCGCCCGCGGCGGCCGCCATGCCGGTCCAGGCGAAGATGCCGAGGTTCTCCTGGCTGTACCAGGGCGCGGAGCCGAACAGCATGGCCGACCCGGTCAGCACGGTCATGGTCGGCAGGCCGACCCGCCAGGTCGTCGGCCGGTCGGTGCGGGAGGCGACCGTGTAGAGGGCGATCACCGCGGACATGGCGATGGGCGCGGGCGGGTCGCCGGCGACGAGCTCGGCGACGGACACGGCACCGGTGACCGCCAGCACGGTCACGGGGCGGCCGCGCCGGAACACGAGGGCTCCGGCGGCCGCCGTCATCAGCAGCAGGCTGCGGAGCTCGGGCGTGCGGGTGCCGAACGTCGGTCCGTGCGGCCCGTGGGGGTCGGCGAACGACGCGACGACCATGCACACGAGCACCGCCGCCGCGAGGCCCGCGTCGAACGCCGTCGGATGCGCACGCAGCCAGGAGCGGGTCGGCGCGAGCCGGCTGAGGCCGGTCAGAGGTGCGGTCACGTCAGGCAACGGTACGGGGTCGGATCCGGGCGGGGGCGGGACCCGGGGCAGGCCGGCCGGAGCTGGAGCCGTGGGCCTGTGGCGGGCAACCGGGCGGACCGGCGGAAGGACCGCGAGCCAGGAGGAGGGAAGCAGCCGAACGCACCGGCGGAGACGGACGACGGCAGCCGGGGTCCGTGACGCACGACCCGGCGAACACACGGAGGAACCGCGAGCCAGGAGGAGGGAAGCAGCCGAACGCACCGGCGGAGACGGACGACGGCAGCCGGGCGGAGACGGGGCCGGAGCGGAGGGTCCCCGGGACGGAGGCGAGGCCCCCGGGTCCGGGCACAGGCGCTCAGGCCCGGCGACGCGCCAGCCCCGGGCCGGACCGAGGTCGGCGACGACGGGGCCCGCGGCCGGACGGGGGTGTCCGGCCGCGGGCCGTGGTCGAAGCGGGAGCCGGGGCCGGGATCAGCCCGGGATGAGGCCGTTGTCGCTGAGCATGGCGCGGACCTCGTCGAGCGTCGCGTCCGGGGAGGGCAGGATCAGCTCGGAGGGCTCCAGTGCGTCGTCCGCGAGCGGTGCCCCGCAGCGGCGCACCTCGTCGAGCAGCGCGCAGAGGGTGCGGCGGAAGCCGTCCCGGTCACCCGTCTCCATCTCGGCCAACAGCTCGTCGTCGAGCTTGTTCAGCTCGGCGAAGTGGCTGTCCGCCACGGTCCACTGGCCCTCCCCCATGATCCGTACGATCATGACGCGCCGTCCCTACTGTTTGTCGAACTTGTGCTGGGTACGGCCCTGGGCCTGGTCCTGCGCCGAGCCCTCGCCTCCCTCGATGGCCTGCTGCTGGGTGCTGCCCCCGGCCAGCTCGGCCTTCATCCGCTGCAGCTCCAGTTCGACGTCCGTGCCTCCGGAGATGCGGTCCAGCTCCGCCGCGATGTCGTCCTTCGCCATCCCGGTCGGGTCGTCCAGCGCGCCGGACGCGAGCAGCTCGTCGATGGCACCGGCCCGCGCCTGCAGCTGGGCGGTCTTGTCCTCGGCGCGCTGGATCGCGAGACCGACGTCGCCCATCTCCTCGGAGATGCCGGAGAACGCCTCGCCGATCCGGGTCTGGGCCTGGGCGGCGGTGTACGTGGCCTTGATGGTCTCCTTCTTCGTGCGGAAGGCGTCGACCTTGGCCTGCAGCCGCTGGGCGGCGAGGGTGAGCTTCTCCTCCTCGCCCTGCAGCGTCTGGTGCTGGGTCTCCAGATCGGTGACCTGCTGCTGGAGCGCGGCACGGCGGGACAGCGCCTCGCGCGCAAGGTCCTCGCGGCCGAGTGCCAGCGCCTTGCGGCCCTGGTCCTCCAGCTTGGAGGACTGGCTCTGGAGCTGGTTCAGCTGCAGCTCCAGGCGCTTGCGGGAGGTCGCCACGTCGGCGACGCCGCGGCGGACCTTCTGCAGCAGCTCCAGCTGCTTCTGATACGAGTAATCGAGGGTCTCGCGCGGATCCTCGGCCCGGTCAAGGGCCTTGTTGGCCTTCGCGCGGAAGATCATCCCCATACGCTTCATGACACCGCTCATGGGCTTCGCGCGCCCCCTTCTGACGGACTCAGCTCCGGCTTCTCCAGAACCCACAGTACGGGCCCTGCATCCATTACCGCACTGTTCGAGCGCCGATGCGCTCATCCCCAAGGACGACCTGCGGGCCGTCCCGCTCCCGCGCAAGGAGTAGGTGGACTTCGGGGGAGGCGGCGGTCGTGTCGCCCCGGGCACGTTCCTGCTGCTTCTGCCCGTGAGGACGCGCGCCGTTGCCGGATCGTTCCCCAAGGGGCTGGGGCAGTCGCCCGCCACCCCGTACCCTTGTGTTTTGTGTTCCGTAGCCGTTCCAAGGAAGAGAAGGCCCCCACCGGCAAGGTGACGGCGGACCTCTCCAAGCAGCCCCGCGACCCCGAGGCCCCCAAGGGCCGCCCGACCCCGAAGCGGAGTGAGGCCCAGACGCAGCGTCGCCGGGCGCAGTCGGCACCCCTCGACCGCAAGGAGGCCATGCGCCGCCAGCGCGAGGCGCGCCGTGCCGACCTGGCCAAGCAGCGCGAGGCGCTGGCCGGAGGCGACGAGCGCTATCTGCCGCCGCGCGACAAGGGTCCGGTGCGTCGCTTCGTCCGCGACTTCGTGGACTCGCGGTTCTGCATCGCCGAGTTCTTCCTGCCGCTGGCCGTGGTGATCCTGGTGCTCTCCATGATCCGCGTCCCCCAGCTGCAGAACATCGCGATGCTGCTGTGGCTCGGTGTGATCGTGATGATCGTGGTCGACTCGATCGGTATCTGGATCCGGCTGAAGAAGCAGCTGAACGAGCGCTTCCCGGACGAGCCGAAGCGCGGCGCGGTGGCCTACGGCCTGATGCGCACGCTCCAGATTCGCCGACTGCGCCTGCCCAAGCCCCAGGTCAAGCGCGGAGAGCGGCCCTGAGCGCGGACGTCTCCTCGAAGTCCGACGTCTCAGACAGAGCCGACGCCCCCGGCAGAGGCGACGTCTCCGGTTTCGCGAGCGGGGCCGCCGCCTGGCTGCAGGGCCTGGGCGGGCTGCGCAACACGGTCCGGCAGGAGCTGGTGGCCCGGCAGCTCGACGAGCAGCTGGCCGCCCGCTTCCCCGTCGGGCAGCGGCTGCGCGTCCTCGATGTCGGGATGGGCCAGGGCACCCAGGCCCTGCGTCTGGCGCGGGCCGGGCACAAGGTCACCGGTCTGGAGTCCGACGCCGGGATGCTGCAGGTCGCGCGTGAGGCCCTGGCCCACGAGCCCGAGGGCATCCGGGAGCGCTTCCGGATGATCGAGGGCGACGGCCGGGACACGGGCGTGCACTTCCTGCCCGGTGCCTTCGACGTGGTGCTGTGCCACGGCGTGCTGATGTACGTCGAGGAGCGGGACGCGATGCTGGCGGGTCTGGCGCGGATGCTCGCTCCGGGGGGTCTGCTGTCGCTGCTCGTGCGGAACGCGGACGCGCTGGCGATGCGGGCCGGGCTGGCCGGGGACTGGGACGGGGCGCTGACCGCCTTCGACACGGACACGTACACCAACCGTCTCGGCCTCCAGGTGCGCGGCGACCGGCTGGCGTCGCTGACGGCGACCCTGGCGGGGATCGCGGCGCCGCTGCACGCCTGGTACGGGGTGCGGGTCTTCACGGACACCGCGGCGGACGACGCTGAGCCGCCGTCCGGGGACGAGCTGACCCGGCTGCTGACGGCCGAGGACCGCGCGGGCCGGACGGACCCGTACCGCTCGGTGGCGGCGCTACTGCATCTCTGCGGAGTGCGCGGCCAGTAGCGACGCGCGGGTTCGCGCCCGTGCGGGTCCTCGCCCGTGCGAGTTCGCGCCCGTGCGGGTTCGCGCCCGTACAGGTCCTCCCCCTGCTGGCCGCAGGTCCGCGGTCCGGGCGGGTGACTGCGCGAGCGAGGGCGGGTGACGGACTCCGGCGGGCGCCCGGGCCGGCTCGTACGGGGCGGCGCCCGCGGCATCCGATCGTACGAACGTCGGCGCCCGCTCAGGCGTCGGGGCCGTCGGTGCGTCCGTCTCCGTGTGACCACTGCATCGGACCTGACCACGACGGACACACCCCGTCTGCCCGCCCGGGAGACCTTCCGGGCGCTCTACCGCCATTTCCGGCCGCACCGCTGGACGGTCGCGTTCGGGGCGCTCCTCGCGCTGCTCGGGGCCGTGAGCGGACTGCTCCAGCCGCTTGCTGCGAAGGCCCTGGTGGACCGGCTCGGCGCCGGCGAGTCGATCAACGGGATTCTGCTGGTGCTCACCGCGCTGGTGGTCCTCGGCACCGCGATCCACGCTTTCGGCGCCTATGTGCTGGAACGCACCGCCGAGTCGGTCGTGCTCGCCGCTCGCCGCACGCTCATCGGCCGCTTGCTGAGGCTGCGGATTCCGGAAGTGGAGCGCACCCAACCGGGCGACCTGATGTCCCGGGTCACCTCGGACACCACCCTCCTGCGGGCCGTCACCACCCAGTCGATCGTCTCGGCCGTCACCGGGTCCCTCTCCTGCGTCGCGACGCTCGTGCTGATGGCGGTCCTGGACGCCGTGCTGCTCGGTGTCACCGTGGGGGTGATCGTCCTGATCGGCGGGGCCGTCGCACTGGTGATGCCGAGGATCGCGCAGGCCACCCAGCGGTCGCAGGAGGCGGTCGGGGAGATCTCCACCGTGCTGGAGCGGGTGTTCGGCGCGTTCCGTACGGTCAAGGCGTCGGGTGCGGAGGAGCGCGAGGCCGCCGTCGTGGAGACGGCGGCGAGGCGCGCGTGGCGGTACGGCGTGCGGACGGCCAAGTGGCAGTCGGTGGCGGCGTCGTCCGTGGGGCTCGCCGTGCAGGTGTCGTTCCTGGCGGTGCTGGGGATCGGTGGGGCGCGGGTCGCCTCGGGGGCGATATCCGTGTCCACGCTGATGGCGTTCCTGCTCTACCTCTTCTATCTGATCGAGCCGGTCACGGAGCTGGTCGAGGCCGCATCCCAGTACCAGGTGGGGTCGGCGGCCGTCGCCCGGATCGCGGAGGCGGAGCGGCTGGAGACGGAGGAGCTGCACCCGGCAGGACCGGAATCGGTGGGCCAGGCGGGGGCGGGGAGGACGGACGCGCCGGCCGGTCCCGTGGCGACGGCGGGGCCGGCTGGGGCGCGGCCACCGGAGGCGGGGCCGGACGCCCCCGGCAGGGCGGCGTCCGTGCGCTTCGAGGACGTGAGCTTCCGGTACCGGGACGGCCAGCCGTACGTCCACCACGGCGTCACCTTCGACGTGCCCGGCCCCGGGATGACGGCCTTCGTCGGCCCCTCGGGCGCGGGGAAGACGACGGTCTTCGGCCTCGTCGAGCGGTTCTACGAGCCGGCCGGCGGCCGGGTACTGGTCGACGGCAGGGACGTACGGGACTGGTCCCTGCCCGCGCTGCGCGCAGCCATCGGCTACGTCGAGCAGGACGCTCCGGTGCTGGCCGGGACCCTGAGGGAGAACCTGGTCTTCGCGGCGCCCGGCGCGACGGAGGACGAGATCCGTGACGTCCTCGCCCGGGCGAGGCTGGACGCACTCGTTGACCGCTTGCCCGACGGGCTGGAAACGGTGGTCGGGCACCGCGGCTCGAAGCTCTCGGGCGGCGAGCGCCAGCGGGTCGCGATAGCCCGCGCCCTGCTGCGGCGGCCCCGGCTGCTGCTCCTCGACGAGGCGACGTCGCAGCTCGACGCGGTCAACGAACTGGCGCTCCGGGACGTCGTCGCCGAGGCAGCCCGCGAGGTGACGGTCCTGGTGGTCGCCCACCGGCTCTCCACCGTGACGCTGGCCGACCGGATCGTGGTGATGGACGCGGGGCGCGTCCGTGCGATCGGCACCCACTCGGAACTGGTGGCGGAGGACCCGCTCTACGGGGAACTCGCGGCCACACAGTTCCTGTCCGCGGCACGGTGAGACGGCGGGGGCACCGTCGTTGTGGAGGCGCGGGGACACGGAGGCACCGTCGTCCTGGAGGCGCGGGGACGGGGACGCGCCCTCGTCCTGGACGCGCGGGGAGGGGGACGCGCCCTCGTCCTGGAGGCGCAGGGACGAGGCCGCAGAACGCGGGCCGGTGGGAAGCGGCCGCCGGAAGCCCGGCCGTGGACCGCGGACGCATCGAAGCAGAGCCTCCGAAAACAGCCCCGCAGCGCGGACCCCCCCGAAACAGGCCCGACGGAAGCCCGGCCGGGAACGAGGCCCCGTCGAAGGCGGACCCGCCCAAGACAGCCCCGCAGCGCGGACCCGCCGGAAGCAGACCCGCCGGAAGCCCGGCCGGGAACGAGGAAACCGCGGGTCCGCGGCGCCGCATCTGCGGCGCCGCGGACCCGCGGCTGCGAGGGGTCAGCTCTCGGCGTGCAGGCTCATGGGGCCGTAGACACGACTGCCGTCCTCGTAGAGGAAGACGTGGTCGGCGCCGCCCTCCAGGAGATCGCGCCAGACCTCACCGATCCAGGACTCGGCGTCCCCCTGCGTGCTGAACTCCTCCGGCTCGACGGCCGGCTGGACCTCCGTCCCGTCGGACTTCTCGAACCGCCACGTCCATGCCATGTGCGCCTCCTGGTCCCACCACGTGATCGCTGTGCCGATCGTCCTTGCCGATCACCTTGCTGCCCGCAGCGTAGCCGGGCGCGCACCCGCCGCGGGGACGCGGGAAGATCGTGACCGTGGAACTGACTCTGCTCGGCACCGGAGCCCCCACCGGACTCCCCCGCCCCGACTGCACCTGTGCGGGCTGCGCCGCCGCCCGTGGCGACCGGGCGCGCGCCGCGACGGCCCTGCTCGTGGACAGCGCGCTGCTGCTCGACCTGACGCCCGGTGCCGCGCTTGCGGCGGCGCGCGCGGGCCATTCGCTCGTGGGCGTACGTCAGGTGCTCCTGTCGCACCCGCACAGCGGGCCCGCCGTGGAGCTGCCCGCGGGGCTGCCGTCGGCGGGGCGGGTGCCGGACGGCCAGGAGCTGACGCTGATCAGCGGGCACCGGGTGCGGGCGGTGCCGCTGGACTCTCCGGGCACGGGGTACGAGGTCACCTCACCCGACGGAGAGCGACTGCTGTACCTGCCGCCCGGCGGGGCACCGGCCGGTGTCACGGACGGCGATCCCCTCCCGTACGACATGGTCGTCGCCGATGTGCTGGGGCGGCCGGACGGCCTGGCGAAACTGCGGGCGCGGGGCGCGGTCGGGCCGACGACCGATGTCATCGCCGTCCACATCGACCACGACGTCCCGCCCGGCCCCGAGCTCGACCGTCGGCTGGCGGCGGCGGGCACCCGTACCGTGCCGGACGGGACGACGCTGTACGTGGGCGAGTACCAGGACGTACCGGATGTGCCCCGGCGCACCCTCGTCACCGGCGGGGCGCGGTCAGGGAAGTCGCTGGAGGCGGAGCGGCGGCTGGAGTCGTTCCCCGACGTCGTGTACGTGGCGACGGGCGGGACACGTGGCAACGACACGGAGTGGGCGGAGCGGGTCGCGGCCCACCGTGAACGCCGGCCGGGGAGTTGGCGGACCGTGGAGACCTGCGACCTCGTCCCGCTGCTGTCCGAGAACGGCCCTCCGCTGCTCATCGACTGCCTGGCGCTCTGGCTGACGGACGCGATGGACCAGGTCGGCGCCTGGGACGACGAGCGCTGGGAGACGGTCGGCCGTGCGGCCCTGCGCCGTCGCACGGCCGCCCTCGTCGAGGCCCTGCGCGCCACGCGCCGCACGGTCGTCGCCGTCACCAACGAGGTCGGCTCGGGCGTCGTCCCCGCGACCGCGTCGGGCCGCCGCTTCCGGGACGAACTGGGGCGTCTAAACGCCGCGTTCGCCTCCGAGTGCGAACACATGCTGCTGGTGGTGGCGGGGCAGGCGCTGCCGCTCCGGTGACCCCGGCAGGTCTCGACGGTCCCGTGGCGGCCCCACCCCGGCCCGCCGACGCCGGTCCCAGACCCGACACTGGTTCCAGACCCGACACTGGTTCCAGGCCCGGCGACGGTTCCCGGACCCGGCGTCGGCTCCCGGCCCGGCGTCGCTCCCCTGGCGGCCCCCCGCACGGGCCGGCCCGCGCCGTCGTCGGGGCCGCGGGACGAGGCCGGTTCCGCGCTTCCCGTACGCCCCCGCCCGGGTGCCCCGCCGAGGCGGGGCACACCACCGGTGAACCGGGCGCGACCGGCGCAGCGGCCCCTCCCGCGCCCCGGATCGCGGGCGCGGGGACGCGCCTCGGCGCTGCTCCCGCCGCGGGGATCCCGACGCGGCCCGACGGCGGAACACCGGGCGCGGGCCGGTACTGTTCGGCGAATGAGCTCGCTGAATCTCGACGACTTCTCCGATCTGATCGAGCGCCCCGACAGCGGTGTGCGGCGCGATGCCGAGGAACGCCGGGAGCGGCTGGCCGTGCCGCCGGGCGCCCTCGGGCGGCTGGACGAGCTGGGTGAGTGGCTGTCGGCGGCGCAGGGTGCCGTGCCGGTTCGGGCCGTCGAGCGGCCCCGGGTGGTGCTGTTCGCCGGGGACCACGGGGTGGCGGAGCTGGGTGTGTCGGGCCGTGCGGCGGGCTCGGCGCACGAACTGGTGCGTTCGGTGCTGGACGGATCGAGCCCGGTCGCGGTGCTGGCCCGGCGGATGGACGTGCCGGTGCGGGTCGTGGACGCCGGTCTGGACTGCGACCCCGACCTGCTGCCGGAGGACGTCGTCCGGCACCGGGTGCGGCGTGGCAGCGGCCGGATCGACGTCGAGGACGCGCTCACCCCCGAGGAGGCCGAGCGGGCCGTACGCCTCGGCGTGGCGATCGCCGACGAGGAGGCCGACTCCGGCACCGACCTGGTCGTCCTGGGCGATCTCAGCGTCGGCGGTACGACGCCCGCCTCCGCCCTGGTGGCCGCGCTGTGCGGTACGGACGCCTCCGTCGTCACCGGCCGCGGCGGCGCGGGCATCGACGACCTGGCGTGGATGCGCAAGTGTGCGGCGATCCGCGACTCACTGCGCCGGGCCCGGCCCGTGCTGGGCGACCAGTTGGCCCTGCTGACGGCCGTGGGCGGCGCGGATCTGGCCGCGACGACCGGATTCCTGCTGCAGGCGGCGGTCCGCCGGATGCCGGTGATCCTGGACGGGGTCGTGTCGGCCGCGTGCGCCCTCGTCGCCCAGCGGGCGGCTTTCCGGGCGCCGGACTGGTGGCTCGCGGGGCAGGTCAGCGGGGAGCCGGCCCAGGCGAAGGCGCTCGACCGGATGGCCCTGGAACCGCTCCTGGAGCACGGGGTCACGGTCGGGGAGGGCACCGGCGCCCTGCTCGCCCTTCCCCTCGTCCAGGCGGCCGCCGCGCTGGCCGCGGAGCTGCCCGAGCGCCCGGCCGGCGGCGGGAGCGACGTCGGGGACTCGACCCCGGCCGAGGCGGGGAGCGAGAGCGTGGCCGCCGGCGACGGCGAGGCCCGCTGACGGGGAGGCTCACCGGGACGCGCGAGTACGACGAGCCACCGACCGGGCCCACCCGGCCGCCCACAGGGCACCGACCGGCCGGTCCCGCCACCCACGCGCCCGCCACCCTGCCAGTCGCCGGACACCCGCCACGGGCCACCGACGCACCCGCCACCGACGCGCCCGCTCCCCGGCCACCCGCGAGAGATCGGGATCACTCCGGCCAGAGTCAACTTCCGGCCGTTCCGGCGGGTCTTGGCACACGGCGCGACGCTCGACGGCGCCGGGGGTGGTGCTCGCCGTCCGGTCCCGGGATCCGCCCGCCGGTGGTGGAACGAGTCGTCGTACCGCGCCCATGCCGAGTACCGACCAGTCCGGGAGCCACGTTCCATGCTCGCCCACGAGGCCGCCGGTCCCCTGCGGACCGGAACCGTCCGCCGCCCGCCCGCGGCGGCCCGCCGCGCTCCCTCCGCGGACGGCCGGTGAACCGGGCGCGCGCTTTCGCGCGCCGTGAGTGGGGGCCGCTGTACCGGACCGTGCGCAGCGCCCTCGTGGCGAGGACGTGGCGCGCGATCCCCCTCACGCTCACCGCGGTCTGCCTCACCGCCCTCTGCCAGCTCGTGCAGAACCGGTCCTGGGGCTACGAGCCGGTGCAGAGCATCGGCTCGGTACGCGCCGAGGACCCGCTCTGGCTCGCTCTGCTGCGCACTCCGCTCTCCCTGTTCGTCCCGGCGCTCGACCTGCCGGTGTGGGGCGCGCTGGCACAGATCCTCCTGGTGTTCGGCATCGCCGAGATCTGCCTGGGCCGGCCGCGCACACTGGCGGTCGCCTACGGGGCGACGCTCGCCGGGACCCTGTACGCCCGGGCCGGGGTCGCGCTCGGGCCGGACCACCCGCTCGGGCTGCCCGCCTCGGACGCCCACGTCGTGGACACCGGGCCGTCGGCCGCGGTGGTCGGCCTCGCCGTGTACGTGTGCGCCCGCTACGCGGCCCGGCTGACGATGGGGCTGGTGGTCGTCGCCATGGTGGTGGAAGTGGTGGTGAAACCCAATCTGGCCGGCAAGGAGCACCTCGCGGCGATCGCCGGGGTGTTCGTGGCGATCGCCGTGACGGCGTGCTTTCAGCGCGGTTCGCGGTCCCGGCCGGATCCGGTGGCTCCGGTCACCGGCAGCCGGTCCGGGGCGCCGCCGATCAGGTCCTGGAGCTTGCGGCGCGGCCCGCTCCAGCGCCTGTCCTGGCGGAAGGCGCGCAGCATCGCCCTGGCCCGGGAGCGCGGACGGTGCCGGTAGAGGCGCCTGGCCCAGAGCGAGGTGGGTCTGGCCAGCCGCAGCGCCCCGATGATCGCGACGAACGGCACCAGGGTGCCGATGACCGCCATGCGCAGCTTGCCCTTGAAGAGGGTGATCAGGACGAACATGAAGTTGACGGCGAGGGTGAGCAGGAAGGCCCGCCGGTCGTCGCGTTCGTCCGCGGTGAGGTCGTTGACGCCGAGCGGCGCGAAGCCGCCGAGGGTGAGCAGCAGCACGGACGCGGTGAGGACGACGACTTCGACGCTCTTGCGGCCGTCCTCGGTCCAGTAGACGTCGTCCAGGTGGAGGATCAGCGCGAACTCGTCCAGGACGAGCCCGGCGCCCACGCCGAAGACCACGGCGAACACCACGGTGCCGGCGCCGGTGTGCTGGCTGCTGGCGACCGAGCCGAAGCCGCCGACCACGGTGAGCACGACGCCCGGCACCACGTGGTGGATGTGGAGTCCGCCCGCCTTGACGTTCCCGAAGGGCCCCTTGCCCGCCCGGATCATCCGGGTGACGGTCCGGGTGATCAGGAAGGTCAGGACGAACGAGGCCAGCGCGAGGAGCAGCGGGAGCTTCCCGGGCTCCACGATGTTGCGGTAAAACCAGTGACCCATGCCACCCGCTCCCGTTTTGTCCGTCATGCGCAATTTACCGTCGCGGCGCACCGGCTACCCTGCGCGCGGTGAGCTCCCTCAACTCGGACGGACCCGTGGGCCTGCGGTTCGCCTTCGGCACCCTCACGGTGCTGCCGGTGCGCGTGACCCGCTGGGACCGCGACGCGGCACGCGCGGGAATGCGCTGGGCCCCGCTCGCCGGACTCGTCGTCGGCCTCTGCGCGGCGGCAGCCGGCGGGCTGCTCCTGCTGCTCGGCGCGGGTCCGCTGCTCGCCGCGGTCGCCTCAGCCGCCGTGCCGGCCGCCCTCACCCGCGGTCTGCACCTGGACGGACTCGCCGACACCGCCGACGGCCTGGGCAGCGGCAAGCCCGCCGAGGACGCGCTGCGGATCATGAAGCGGTCGGACATCGGGCCGTTCGGCGTGATCACCCTGCTGTTCGTGCTGCTGGCCCAGGTCGCGGCGCTGTACGAGCTCTACGGGCGCGGCTGGGTGCACGGGGCGACGGCGGCGGCCGCCGCCGGGGTCGTCGCCCGGCTGGCGCTGACGCTCGCCTCCCGCACCGGAATCCCGGCCGCCCGCCCGGAGGGGCTGGGCGCGATGGTCGCCGCCACCGTCCCGGCGCGGCAGGCGCTGGGGGTCGCTCTCGCGGTCGCGGCCGTCTGCGCCGCCTGGGGAACGCTGCCGGGCGGGTACGGGCCGCTGCGGCTCGCGCTGTCCGTACTCGCCGGGACCGCCGCCGCCGAACTGCTGCTGCGGCACTGCCTACGGCGCTTCGGCGGGGTCACGGGCGATGTGTTCGGGGGGATCGCGGAGACGGCGGCCACCGCGGCGCTGCTCGCGCTCGTCGTCGGGTCGCCCTGGTAGCCGGCCGCGCCGGGCACGAGCGCACGGCAGGCACGGGCGCACGGCGGGAGCCCGCGCGGGACCCCGGCGATCGCCCGGTCCCGTGATCTGCCCACCCGCACGGGCGGCAGGTCCCCGGTGGAGCCGGGTCAGCAGGGCCGGCGCCAGGCGTCCAGTTCGTAGCGCTTCAGCATCGAACTCAGTCCGAGCCGCCGCGACTGGGGGCAGAAGCGACCGGCCGGCACCTCGTACTCGACGTGGAACACTGCCTTGCCCGCCTCGACGAACGGAGTCAGCGCCGCGCACTCCGCGTACTGCGCGCACTGTTCGTTGACGGCGAAGTCGAAGTCGCCGACGAGGGCGGGGATCTGGTCCAGGTCGTTCTTCAGCCCGACCGACAACCCTCGCTCATGGGCCATCCGGGCGATCAGCCGGTTGTAGCGGAGCTGGTCGCCGGCGGTGAGGGGGAAGCCGGTGTCGTTGGCGTAGCCGTCCATGTTGTCGGGCTCGACCGCGTCGAAGCCCTTGTCCCGGCACATGTCGAAGCGCTCGGCCATCAGCGGCTCCAGCACGTCCGTGCGGCGGATGTCGAGCCAGCGCTCCCCCGGCCAGCCGTTCCCCTTGCCGAGCAGTACCCGGGGGAACCGCGCGGCGTCGGGACGGAACTCCTCCCAGGCGCCGGTGGACAGGTAGCAGATCACCTTCCGGCCGCGCCGCTGGAGGTCGGCGACCGTGGACCTCGGGTGCTCGAAGCCGTCGATGTCGTAGACCGGGACGTCCACGTCCGGGTCCAGCCGGCCGCTGAGCTGCCACTGCCACGGCGTGCCGGGCCCCGGCAGCCAGCGGGTGGTGCGCGGCGGCGCGGGGTCGTCCGGGACGGAGGTGCAGCCGGCCAGCAGCAGCAGGGCGACGAGGGGCAGCAGCAGGCTTCTCGTCCGGGCGGGAAGGCTCATGTCCGGGGCTCCCTCAGCGATGTGCGGTGATCCGGCCCAGCTGAGCACAGACCAGCATGACGAGCACCGCCGACGCGGCGGCCGGGACGAGAAGCGGCTCCGAACCGGGCAGGAGCACCGGGACGAGCGCGGCCGCACAGCACACCAGTGCGGGGCTCAGCACGGCGCCGAACGCCTGGAGCAGCAGCCCGGTCCACAGCACCGCTCCGAGCAGCAGCACACCGGCCGCGGTGGACGCGTCCGGACCGGCTCCCCCGCCGGGCCACAGCAGCAGCGCGGCGGCCACGAGCGTCAGCAGGGAGCCCGCGTACCCGGCGAGGGCACGCACCAGCGCCGCCGCGACCGCCATCCGGAAGGCGCGCGGGGAGGTGCAGGCCCGCAGTCCGGCGAGGCTGTCGGCACGGAACCGGTACAGCAGCCACTCCGCGGGTCCCATGCCGAGGGTGAGGGCCACCGCGAACGGCGGTGACTCCAGGGCGACATGGAGCACCAGCACCCCCGAACCGAGCCCGAAGAGGCCGTACGGCACCGAACCGCCCAGCCCTCCCGGCCCCGTGCGCCGGCAGCGGTTCCGGCCACGGCCGAGGGAGCCCGCCGGTCGCGGCACGCCCGCGACCGCGACCGCCGCGAGGCCCACGGCCGCGGCGACCGAAGCCAGGGGGAGCACGAGGTGCGTCCAGGTGGGCGCCGGATGCACTGCCGCGAACAGCGCCCCGCCCACGAGCGGCAGCAGGGCCGGCAGCAGGACACGCTCCCGGCCGAGGACCAGCAGCACCGTCGCCGCGGCGAGGTAGAGCGACTGCCCCGCGGCGAACAGGAGCGCCGGGACGTGAACGGGTGCGACGGGTGCCACGGCCGCGGCGGCGGCCGCGCCGAGCACCACGCCCACGGGCGCGCCCCGCAGCAGCGCCCGGGCCGCCGCGGGGCGGTCCCCCAGTCCCAGCCAGGCGTACGCGCGGTGGGCCAGGGCCTGGTTCCAGGCCCAGCCGGCCAGCGCCGCCGCCAGCAGCGGGACGTGGGCGGGGCGACCTCCCACGAGGAGCGGCGCGGCCAGCACGTGGCCCAGCCCCGGGAGGGTGAACAGCAGGCCCCGCAGCAGACAGGCCAGGAGCGTCGGGTTCCCGGGGGCCGGCGGCGGTTCCTCGGACCGCGGGAAGCGCCGCGCGACGCGCGCGTACAGGTCCTCCGCCAGGGCGAAGGAGTCGTCGTGTCCGTACCGCCGGCGTATCTGCTCGTCCGTCAGCCCGTCGGACTCCAGCAGCGCCGCCACCTCGTCGGGGTGGACGGCGGCCGCCACGAAGCCGGCCAGCCGCCCGGCCAGTTCGTCGACCGGGTCGGCCCCGGCCCGGCCGTACGGGCCCATCTCCGGCGCCGGCGGCAGGGCCTCCCGCACGGCCGTCCCCGGGTCCTTCGGCCACGGCGAGCCGCTCATCGGACGCCACCTCCGACGGACTCCGAGGGTTCGGACCAGTGGTGTCCCCAGGCCGTGTGCTCCTGGTACCAGGGGTCCCTCAGCTCCAGGGTCCAGTCGGCGACCGTCTCGGCGGCCGACGGCCGGTACACCGCCCCCGGCGTACCGTCGAGCTCCCGGTAGATCTGCCGGAAGGCGTCCACCGAACGCCGCAGGGTGAAGAGGTCGACGACCCGCTGCCGGGCGCGGCGGCCCAGTTCGGCGCGGCGCGCGTCGTCCCGGAGCAGTTCCAGGGCGGCGGCGGCCAGCGCCTCGGGCTCGCGCGGCGGGACCACCAGGCCGGTGTCACCGACGGCCTCGCGCACCCCGCCCACGTCGGTGGACACCGTCGTGCGCCCGCAGGACATCGCCTCGATGATCGAGAAGGGGAAGCCCTCGCTGATGCTGGAGAGCACCACGACGTGCCCCGCGGCGTACGCGCGCGCCACGTCGCCCACCCGGCCCTCCCAGAACACCCCGTCGGCGACGCCCAGTTCGGCGGTGAGCTTCTCCAGCCCGGTTGCGTACCACTCGCACCCGGCCGGGGCCGCGCCGAACAGCCGCAGCCGCAGGTCGGGGACCTCCTCGCGGGCCAGGGCGAAGGCACGGATCAGCGTCTCGAGGTCCTTGATCGGGTCGATCCGGCCGGCCCAGCTCAGGGTGGGCACGGCCGGTTCGGCCCCGGCGTGCGGGAAGGCGTACGGGTCGACCCCGTTGTAGACCGTGCGGATCTTTCCGGGGAACGCGCCGCCGCGCTCCTCCCAGCGCCGGTTGTAGCGGTTGCACGGGGTGATCAGATCGGCGCGTTCGTAGCCGAGGGTGTTGAGCTCGCGGTAGAAGCCGAGCATCAGCGCCTTGACCGGCCAGCGCGGTGCCTCGGTGCGGTATCCGAGGTAGCGCTCGCGCAGGTAGATGCCGTGTTCGGTGAGGAGGAACGGCACCCCGTCCAGGCGCTGTGCGACGAGCGCGGGCAGGGTGGCGAGCCCGCTGCTGACGGCGTGGGCGACGCTGTCCCCGGGGATGCGCACCGCCAGCGGGCGCAGGGCGTGTTCGAGCAGGTCGACCGCGGTCAGGGCGTCGTGGACGGTGGGTCCGGCGGCGGCGGTGGGCAGGGACTGCCGGGTCCACAGGCGCATCAGGGTGCGGACGGCGGCCTCGGTGCGGAGTGCGGCGGAGAGCCGGCCCCCGCGCGCCTCGTCGGCCAGCGCGTCGAGCGCGGGGCCGAAGTCGGCGGATGCCTCCGGATCGAGCAGGGACAGCAGGAAGCGCTCGAGGGTGTCGAGGAAGCGGCTGCGGTCGGCGCCGCGGCGCGGGGAGCGGCCACGGCCGGGCCGCGGCCCCCACAAGGGCACGGCGGTGTGGGCACGGACGTTGGGCGGCAGCTCCCAGGTCACGGGCTCACGGCCGCTGCCGGTGAGGGAGACGACGGTGAAGTCGACCTCGGGCATGCCCCGGACCAGTTGGTCGCACCAGGTGCTGACGCCGCCGTGGACATGAGGATAGGTGCCTTCGGTGAGCATGGTGACATGGCGTCCCTGGCTCATCGTGCTGTGTCTCCCTGGACATGACGGTGTTGGGGTACTGAGGGTGCTGAGGCTGCGAGGGCCGGCGCACGGAGGTGCCCCGGGCACGACGCGAGTTGAGCGGGCGCGGGGGCGCGGGGGCGCGGGGGCGACGCACCCCGGCCGTGCGGCCGGGGCGCGCGCCGAACTACCGGGCCGGCCCGGTCAGGAGGGCAGTCGCAGTGTGACGGCGGACTGCAGCAGCTCCGGCTGGGTCCAGGCCGAGCGCTGACCCGCGTAGGCGGTGCCGAAGGCGCTCGTGCCGAGCAGGAGTTGCTTGCGGGTGCCCTCGGGTGCGGTGACCGGGACGACGACGCCGTGTGGGGCCTGGACGGTGACGGTGGTGCCGATCCGGTACGCGGTGACCTGTCCGGCGTCGAGGGCCGACTGCCAGGCGGCGCGGCGGCCCAGTTCCGTGCCGGCGTCGCGGTGGCGCGGGTTGACGAGGGGGGTGTTGTCGGCGAACAGCGCCCGGTAGTCGTCCAGGATCCGGTCGAGGACGGGGTAGAGGATCCGGCCCTCGGCCAGGTTGGACTGGTGGACGTAGTGCGGGCGCGGGTCATTGGCCACGATGTGGCCGAGGGCGATCCTGGCCTCCTGCGGCACGATGTACGTGCCGTAGCCGGTGGCCACGTCCAGCGGCTCGTCCAGGCAGGTGGAGGCCGGGTTGGTCTCGCAGATGCCGCTTCCGCCGTCGGCCCGGGAGGTGTAGATCCAGTTGTACTCGTCGGCCATCTCGGCCGCCGTGCCCACGTTGTAGTACACGTTCATCGGGTGGCGGGGCACGGTGACGGCGCTGCCGACGGGGCGCTGCTGGGGCTCGCGGGAGTTGTCGCTCGCGATCCACCTGACGCCGTTGTCGGCGAGCGCGGGGGCCAGGTTGGGGTTGTCCACCGGCTGCTGCGGAAGCGTCCTCAGCCCCGAGTGCTCGCCGGTGACGAGCTCCGTGCGGTCGACGGAGACGCCCTTGCCCACCGCCCAGGCGTGGTTGTCGCGGATCTGCGCGGAGATCTCGGCGCGGCTCATCCAGCGGGTGTTGCCCGCCGAGTCCTTCGAGCACTGCCAGGGGACGACGGAGACGTCCTGGACGCAGCCGAGGAACGGGTGGGTGTAGGTGTGGTTGACCCAGCGGTACTGGGCCCGGTCGGCGAGCAGTTGTGCGGTGAGCGCGTCCGTGCCGCCGTTCTCGGCCTTCCACTCCTCGCCGGCGCCCGCGTTGTAGACCATGTCGAGGGTGAAGCCGCTGGTGCGCTGCCACTGGGCGGCGTACTGGGCGTCGGCGGCGGTCATCCGGATGTCCGGGGCCTGCTCGCCCGCTCCCCCGGCGCAGTCGATGTCTCCGGGCGTGCAGTTGCGCTCGGTGTCCCAGCGGGAGTCGGACGCGAAGACGTCGTCGATGTGGACCGAGAAGTAGTTGCGGCTCTGGCCGAGGTGGACGCCCTGGGTGAGCCACTCGACGATCCCGCGCGCCAGCAGCCGGAACTGCCGCTGGTGCTGGTTGTACGCGAAGGTGACGACGAGCTCGCGGCGCCCGTCGCGGGCGTACTCCCCGAGGAGGCTGGCGCGGCCCTCGCCGCCCGGCACCGGGGCGTCGACATAGCTGGTGAATCCCTCGCGCGGGCGGGCCAGGTAGCCGTAGCTCTCGCTGATCCCCGGCGCGTTGTCCTCGAAGGCCAGGGCACCGTCGAGGTACCCGAACGGACCGGAGCGGCCCGCCGCCGTCACCGCGGCCGCCGTGCCGTCGAGCGTGCCGGACCAGCCGCCCTCGCTGGTGTAGTCGAGCCCCACTCCCGGGTGGGCCCAGGTGTAGGCGTCGACCTGGCGGACGCCGAACCGCTTCTCGTACGCCACGAGCGCGGCCTGCTCCGCGGTCCCGGCGGAGTCCGACCCGAACGGGGCCTCGTTCGGCAGCACCACTCCCTGGTACTTGGCGCGCGGCCGGCCGCTCACGGTGTCGCTCAGGAACGCCGCGTCGATCTTCGGACGGCCCGGGTCCCCGAGGTCGAGCACGCTGTACGGAACGCCGGTGCTGCGCAGCTCGGAGGTGACGGCGGCGACCGCCGAGCCTCCGTCGTCGACGACGAGCACCTTGAGGTCGATCCGCGGGACCGGGTCGGCCGCCGCGGCCGGGGACGCGGGCAGTGCCGCCGCGAACAGCGCCGACGTGGTGAGCGCGACCGCCGCCGCACCGAGCCGGCCCCCTCGGCCGGGCCCCCGCCCGGCCGTTCCCCCCTGAAGCGCGCCCGGCGCGGATGCCCGGCCGGATCCGCTCGTCAGTGCACGCGTGCCGAACCCCGTGGCGAATACGGGTGCCATGGTGTTTCCCCCACCCCTTGTTGATCCTCCCCGCGAAGACACCGGGGAGGACATGTGGAAATCATGCAAAGCAGCCACTTGCTCCCTTGCGCATTCGGCCCGAGTGTGACGCAGGACTCCCCGCTCGCGTGGGCAACTCGGCGGAGACACCACGGATGGGTGAATCCCCGTCGGCACGAGCGAACATCGCGGGCGCGCGTAGGCTCGTGACGGCGCTCCTACCCGCCCGACTTACGATGCGCCGGGCGGCCGACCCACCACTTCGGCCCAGGAAACTCAACGGAAGCGAGATTTCACCACCGTGACTGCTCTCACTCTCAGCACAGCCGGCGCTGCGACGCTGCGCGCCGACGCGGTCGTCGTCGGCGTCGCCAAGGGCGCCAAGGGCCCGGTCGTCGCAGCCGGCGCCGAGGCCGTGGACGCGGCGTTCGACGGGAAGCTCGCCACCGTCCTCGAGACCCTCGGCGCCTCCGGTGCCGAGGGCGAGGTGACCAAGCTGCCCGCGCCGTCGGGCCTGAAGGCCCCGGTCGTGCTCGCGGTCGGGCTCGGCACCGCACCGGAGAAGGACGACGCGTATCCGGCCGAGTCGCTGCGTCGCGCCGCCGGATCCGCCGCCCGCGCGCTGACCGGCTCGAAGAAGGCCGCGTTCGCGCTGCCGGTCGAGGCCGCCGAGGACGCCCAGGCGATCGCGGAGGGCGCCCTGCTCGGCGCGTACGCCTTCACCGCCTACCAGGACGAGAAGAGCGCCAAGAAGCCGCTGGCCGAGGTGGCCCTGCTGGGCACCAAGCCGCGCGACAAGGCCTTCAAGGCCGCCGCGGAGCGTGCCGTCGCCGTGGCCGGGGAGATGAACCGTGCCCGCGACCTGATCAACACGCCGCCGAACGACCTCTACCCCGAGTCGTTCGCCGCGGTCGCCATCGCCGCCGGCAAGGAGCACGGCCTCAAGGTGCAGGTCTGGGACGAGAAGGCGCTCGTCAAGGGCGGCTTCGGCGGCATCCTCGGCGTCGGCCAGGGCGCGACCCACGGCCCGCGCCTGGTGAAGCTGGCGTACACGCACCCGGACGCGGAGAAGTCCCTCGCGTTCGTCGGCAAGGGCATCACCTACGACTCCGGCGGCATCTCGCTGAAGCCGGCCGGCCACAACGAGACGATGAAGTGCGACATGAGCGGCGCCGCCGCCGTGTTCGCCGCCGTCGTCGCGGCGGCCCGGCTCGGGCTGCGCGTGAACCTCACCGGCTGGCTGGCGCTGGCCGAGAACATGCCGTCGGGCAACGCCACCCGGCCCGGTGACGTCCTGCGCATGTACAGCGGCAAGACGGTCGAGGTGCTCAACACCGACGCGGAGGGCCGTCTGGTGCTGGCCGACGCGATCACCAAGGCCTCGGAGGAGAGCCCGGACGCGATCGTGGACGTGGCGACGCTGACCGGCGCGATGGTCCTGGCGCTGGGCCACCGGCGCTTCGGGATCATGTCCAACGACGAGGCGTTCCGCACCTCGGTCCACGAGATCGCGGAGGACGCGGGCGAGGACTCCTGGCCGATGCCGCTCCCCTCGGACCTGCGCAAGGGCATGGACTCCCCGACCGCCGACATCGCGAACATGGGCGAGCGGATGGGCGGCGGCCTGGTCGCCGGCCTGTTCCTGCAGGAGTTCGTCGGCGAGGGCGTCACCTGGGCTCACCTGGACATCGCGGGCCCGGCCTTCCACGAGGGCGCGCCGTTCGGCTACACCCCCAAGGGGGGCACCGGCTCCGCGGTCCGCACCCTGGTCAGGCTGGCCGAGCGCACGGCCGACGGCGACCTGGGCTGACGCCCGCGCGGCGGGTTCCGGGGGACGCCCGGAACCCGCCGCCCCGGGCCGGCGCCCCGGGTCCGCAGGAATATCGGGAGCCGGTCTTCCGTTCGCCCTCGACGAAATCCGTAGGTTCGTACGTACAGGTAACCGAGAGGGACGGCCGAACCGCCGTCCCGTATCCCGGCCCCGCGTCCCGCCTTCCGTCGACAAGTGCGAAGATGGGTTCTCGGCAGGACAGGGCCCCCACCACAGGGCCGAAGACAAGCGGCCGAACACCAGCCGCCGCCCGGTAGTCCCCCGCCCTGGGAGACACCGGCGCCCGGCGCACATGCATGGAGGACGTGACGTGGCGAACGACGCCAGCACCGTTTTCGACCTAGTGATCCTCGGCGGTGGCAGCGGTGGTTACGCCGCGGCCCTGCGCGGAGCTCAGCTGGGCCTGGACGTCGCCCTGATCGAGAAGGACAAGGTCGGCGGCACCTGCCTGCACCGCGGATGCATTCCCACCAAGGCCCTGCTGCACGCCGGCGAGATCGCCGACCAGGCCCGCGAGAGCGAGCAGTTCGGCGTCAAGGCCACCTTCGAGGGCATCGACGTCCCGGCCGTGCACAAGTACAAGGACGAGGTGATCTCCGGGCTGTACAAGGGCCTGCAGGGTCTGATCGCCTCCCGCAAGGTCACCTACATCGAGGGTGAGGGCCGGCTGTCCTCCCCGACGTCCGTCGACGTCAACGGCCGCAGGGTCGAGGGCCGCCACGTCCTCCTCGCCACCGGTTCGGTGCCGAAGTCGCTGCCCGGCCTGACCATCGACGGCAACCGGATCATCTCCTCCGACCACGCGCTGGTCCTGGACCGCGTGCCGAAGTCCGCCATCGTCCTGGGCGGCGGCGTCATCGGTGTCGAGTTCGCCTCGGCCTGGAAGTCCTTCGGCACCGACGTCACGATCATCGAGGCCCTGAAGCACCTCGTCCCGGTCGAGGACGAGAACAGCTCGAAGCTCCTCGAGCGCGCCTTCCGCAAGCGCGGCATCAAGTTCAACCTCGGCACCTTCTTCGAGAAGGCCGAGTACACCGAGGACGGCGTGCGGGTCACCCTCGCCGACGGCAAGACCTTCGAGGCCGAGGTGCTGCTGGTCGCCGTCGGCCGCGGCCCGGTCTCCCAGGGCCTGGGCTACGAGGAGCAGGGCGTCGCGATGGACCGCGGCTACGTCCTGGTCGACGAGTACATGCGCACGAACGTGCCGACCGTCTCGGCCGTCGGCGACCTCGTCCCGACCCTTCAGCTCGCGCACGTCGGTTTCGCCGAGGGCATCCTGGTGGCGGAGCGCCTGGCCGGTCTGAAGACCGTCCCGATCGACTACGACGGCGTGCCGAAGGTGACGTACTGCCACCCCGAGGTCGCCTCCGTGGGCCTGTCCGAGGCCAAGGCCAAGGAGGTCTACGGCGCGGACAAGGTCGTCGCTCTGAAGTACAACCTGGCGGGCAACGGCAAGAGCAAGATCCTGAAGACCGCCGGCGAGATCAAGCTCGTCCAGGTCAAGGACGGTGCCGTGGTCGGCGTCCACATGGTCGGTGACCGTATGGGCGAGCAGGTCGGCGAGGCCCAGCTGATCTACAACTGGGAGGCCCTGCCGGCCGAGGTCGCGCAGCTCGTCCACGCGCACCCGACGCAGAACGAGGCACTCGGCGAGGCCCACCTGGCCCTCGCCGGCAAGCCCCTCCACTCCCACGACTGAGCCGAGTCCACGGGCGCGACGACCACTACCGCACTTCCCCCGGCCCCGCGCTTCGCGCGAGCCGGGGAGACCCCACCGTAAGGAGCAACCGAAACCATGCCGGTTTCCGTAACCCTCCCGGCGCTCGGCGAGAGCGTCACCGAGGGCACCGTCACCCGCTGGCTGAAGGCCGAGGGCGAGCGCGTCGAGGCCGACGAGCCGCTGCTCGAGGTGTCGACCGACAAGGTCGACACCGAGATCCCCGCACCGGCCTCCGGCGTCCTGTCGTCCATCAAGGTCGCCGAGGACGAGACCGTCGAGGTCGGCGCCGAGCTGGCCGTCATCGACGACGGCTCGGGTGCGGCTGCCGCCGCCCCGGAGCCCGCCGCCGAGCAGGCCCAGGCCCCCGCCCCCGAGCCCGAGCAGCCCGCCCAGGCCGCCCCGGCCGCGGAGCAGGCCGCGCCCGCTCCGGCCCCGACCGCCGAGGCCGCTGCCGGTGGCGGCGGCGCCGAGGGCACCGACGTCGTCCTGCCCGCGCTGGGCGAGTCGGTCACCGAGGGCACCGTCACCCGCTGGCTGAAGGAGGTCGGCGAGGAGGTCGCGGAGGACGAGCCCCTGCTCGAGGTCTCCACCGACAAGGTCGACACCGAGATCCCCGCACCGGCCTCCGGCGTGCTGCTGGAGATCGTGGTCGGCGAGGACGAGACCGCCGAGGTCGGCGCGAAGCTCGCCGTCATCGGCGCCCCGGGTGCCGCTCCGGCCGCCCCCGAGGCTCCGGCGCAGCCCGCCGCTGCCGCCCCGGCTCCCGAGGCTCCGGCGGCTCCCGAGGCTCCCGAGGCTCCGGCTCAGCCGGCCGCCGCGGCTCCCGCGCAGCCCGCCGCCCCGGCACAGCCCGCCGCCCCGGCTCCCGCGGCCCCGGCGCAGCCCGCGCCCGCCGCCCCCGCCCCGGCACGGGCTCCCGCCGCGACGGCCGCGGACGAGGGCGCCTACGTCACCCCGCTGGTCCGCAAGCTCGCGGCCGAGAGCGGTGTGGACCTCTCCTCGGTCAAGGGCACCGGTGTCGGCGGCCGCATCCGCAAGCAGGACGTCGTCGCCGCCGCCGAGGCCGCGAAGGCCGCGGCGCCGGCTCCGGCCGCCGCCGCTCCGGCGGCCGGGAAGGCCCCGGCCGGTGTCTCGACCGAGCCGTCCCCGCTGCGCGGCCAGACCGTCAAGATGACCCGCATGCGCAAGGTCATCGGCGACAACATGATGAAGGCGCTCCACGGCCAGGCCCAGCTGTCGTCGGTCGTCGAGGTCGACGTCACGCGGCTGATGAAGCTGCGCGCCCAGGCCAAGGACGGGTTCGCGGCGCGCGAGGGCGTCAAGCTCTCCCCGATGCCGTTCTTCGTGAAGGCCGCGGCCCAGGCGCTGAAGGCCCACCCGGTCGTCAACGCCCGGATCAACGAGGACGAGGGCACCATCACCTACTTCGACTCGGAGAACATCGGCATCGCCGTGGACTCCGAGAAGGGCCTGATGACCCCGGTCATCAAGGGTGCGGGCGACCTCAACCTGGCCGGCATCGCCAAGGCCACCGCCGACCTGGCGGGCAAGGTCCGCGGCAACAAGATCACGCCGGACGAGCTGGCCGGTGCGACCTTCACGATCAGCAACACCGGTTCGCGCGGTGCGCTGTTCGACACGATCATCGTGCCGCCGAACCAGGTCGCCATCCTGGGCATCGGCGCCACGGTGAAGCGTCCGGCCGTCATCGAGACGCCCGAGGGCACCGTCATCGGCGTCCGCGACATGACGTACCTGACGCTCTCCTACGACCACCGTCTGGTGGACGGCGCCGACGCCGCCCGCTACCTGACCACGGTCAAGGCGATCCTCGAGGCCGGTGAGTTCGAGGTCGAGCTCGGCATCTGAGCGCCCCGGCTGTAACCAGCCTCACCAGCGGCGGCCCCGCCCGGGAGTACTTCCGGGCGGGGCCGCCGCCGTATTGTCTAGGAGTCTTCTCTTCTTGAAGGAGCGGTTCATGACCATGCCCGTCGTCCACTCGCTGCGCGATCAGATCCGCGAGCACATCGTGGAGGGCATCGTCAGCGGCCGCTGGAAGCCGGGCGAGCGGATCGTGGAGCGCCGGATCGCCACGGAGCTCGCCGTGAGCCAGACGCCCGTGCGGGAGGCCCTCCGCGAGCTGGAGTCCCTGCGGCTGATCGAGTCCGCCCCCAACAAGGGCGTACGGGTGCGCAACCTCACCGCGGCCGACCTGGAGGAGAGCTACCCGGTCCGGGCCGGCCTGGAGCAGATCGCCGCCGAGCTGGCCGCGGAGCGGCTGGCCGCCGACTGCTCGGCGCTGGAACCGCACGTCGCGGCGCTGTACGAGGCGGACCGTGCCGCGGACGGGACGGCGCAGGTGCGGCACACGGTGGCGTTCCACCGGGAACTGGTGAAGGCGGCCGGCAACGGGGTGCTGCTGCACACCTGGGAGGGCCTGGGGATCGAGGTCTTCACCGCGCTGTCCATCCGGTGGCTGGGGACGAAGCAGAAGTCGTACGCGGAGGAGCACGAGGAACTGGTGGAGGCCTTCCGCCGGCGTGACCCGCGGATCGGTGCGCTGGTCAAGGCCCACGTCCTGGGCTGCGCCCCCCGCGCGTAGCGCCGCCGCTCCCAGGGGCATCCTGCCCGACGGCGAGGTGGTCACCCCGATCTCGACCCCGCGGTCCTACGAGCGGGACGAGATCGAGGCGTCGCTGAACGCCGCCGGGTTCGACGTCGACGAGGTCCTGGACGTGCCGGACCGACCGGGCCTTCGGGCCTTCGTGGCCCGCGCGCCCTGACGCGAAGTCAGGAAATGCCGCGGAAGAAGGTGCGGATGTCGTCCGCGAGCAGCTCCGTCTCCTCCATCGCGGGGAAGTGACCGCCCTCGGTGAACTCGCTCCAGTGGCCGATCGCCTTCCCCGGGTCCATCGCGCGGCGCATGACCGGGTGGGTGTCGAACACGGCCCATCCGGACGGCACGCCGGAGGCCATGACCCACTCGAGTCCGGAGTGCTCGCCCTCGTAGTAGAACTGCGCGCTCGACGCGCCGCTGCGGGTGAACCAGTACAGGCTGATGTTCGTGAGGAGCTGGTCGCGGTCGACCGACTCGTCCGGCGTCCGGTAGGCGCCGCTGGTCCTGGTCTTGAACTTCTCGGCGATCCACGCGAGCTGACCGACCGGCGAGTCGGTGAGTGCCGCGCCGATCGTGTCGGGACGGTGGTTCTGCATCTCGAGATACCCGCGCTCGGCCGCGTACTCGGTGCGCACTGCCTCGATCTGGGCGATCTCGTCATCGGACAGACCGTCGGGGTAAGGGAACTTGTCGCCGACCAGCGAGAGCAACGCGCGGTCGCTGCCGAGGTGCGTGCCGATGACGCGCTCCGGGTGGAGCGCCGCGAGGCGGCTGGTGGTGCCCGTACCGATGTCGGTGCCGTGGGCCGCGAACCTCTCGTAGCCGAGACGCGTCATGATCTCGGCGTAGGCCTCCGTCGTCCGCGCCAGCTCCCAGCCGGTCCCTGACAACGGGGTGGAGAACCCGAAGCCGGGCAGTGACGGGACGACCACGTGGAATTCGTCGGTCAGCAGCGGGATGAGTCGCTGGTACTCGACGAACGAGCCCGGCCAGCCGTGGTTCAGGATCAGCGGGGTGGCCTCCGGGTTCGTCGATCGCACGTGGACGACGTGGAACGTCTGGCCGTTGACGACCGTCGTGAACTGCTCGTACTCGTTGAGCTTCACCTCCTGCGCACGCCAGTCGAACCCGACGCGCCAGTACTCGGCGAGCTCCTTCAGGTACCCCAGCGGGATGCCGCGGCTGAAGTCGGTGCGATCGTCTCGGCCCGGCACGGGGATCGGCCAGCGCGTGTGTGCCAGCCGGTCGCGCAGATCGTCGATGTCGGACTGCGGGATGTCGATGCGGAACGGTGTGAGTGCGTTGTTCTCGTTCATGACCCCGACGTTCCCAGGCAATGCGGCAGGTTGGCTTCCGCGATTGCTGAAATGATGGAGAACGTGTTGAAGACCTCGGCCCGCCTGCTCGAACTGCTGTCATTGCTCCAGCTCAAGCGCGACTGGACGAGCTCCGAGCTCGCCGGCCGGCTCGATGTGAGCACGAGGACCGTGCGCGCCGACATCGGCAAGCTGCGGTCGCTCGGCTATCCCGTCGACGCGCGCCCCGGCGTCGCGGGCGGGTACCGGCTCGCCGCCGGGACGGCGATGCCCCCGCTGCTGCTCGACGACGACGAGGCCGTCGCCGTCGCCGTCGGACTGGGTGCGGTCGCGACCCAAAGGCTCGGCGTCGAGGAGACATCGCTCACCGCGCTCGCGAAGCTGGAGCAGGTGCTGCCCTCGCGTCTGCGCCGGCGCGTCAAGGCGGTACGTGAGGCGACGAGCGTCGTTCCAGGGGCCGAACCGCCGCTCGATCTCTCGGTTCTCGGCGCGGTCGCTGCCGCGATCCGCGGCCACGAACGGCTCCGGTTCGGATACACGAAGCCCGGGGGCAGCGAAGGGGCCCGCCACACCGAACCGCAACGGCTGGTGAGCTGGGGGCCGCTCTGGTACCTGCTCGCGTGGGATCTCGACCGTGACGACTGGCGGGTCTTCCGTGTCGACCGCATGGCTCCGCACGCACCGACGGGTGCGCGGTTCCAGCCGCGGGTGATCCCGGAGGACGATGTCGTCGAGTACGTGGTCGGACGCGTCAGCAAGGCGGCCTGGAAGTATCGCGCCCGGGTACTCGTGCATGCTCCCGCCGCCAAGGTCGCCGCGAAGATCCCCATCCCGGTCGACATCGAGGTGGTCGACGAGTCCACGTGCCGTGTCGAGCTGGGTTCCGACGATCCGGACCGGCTCGCGCTGTGGATGACACAGCTCGGCGTCGACATCGAGGTGATCGACGGGGACGAGCTCGCGGTGGCGTTCGATCGCCTCGCGACGAGGTTCCGCCGCGCGGCGGGTGGCGCATCCACGACGTGACCCTCGGCCGTCGGGTGGCGCGCTCCACGGCGTGCCGGTCGCGGTGGTCGACGCGGTCGGAGCGTGGCGGGCGCCCGCCCGCGGGCCCCAGGCGGGCCGGACCGCCGCTCGTCGCCGGAGCCCGCAGCCGCGTCCACGCCCGGCACCCGCACCCGCGTGCCCGCAGTGGGGCGCGGCGCGGAGCAGGTGCCGGAGAACGGGCCGCGGAGAGGGGCGCAGCGCACCGGCACCGCGTGCCCCATTTCGAGGCACCCTGTGCCGACTTTCTCGGCCTGGAGAAGTTTTTCGCTCAACGCTTTGATCGATCATCGATCGTCGGCTTACAGTTCACCACGGACTCACCGGTCCGCCCGGCCCCGTCCTGCCAGACAGGCCCCATCTCCACCTCCCCCTCCTCTCCGGAAGGCGGTGTCATGACCGACCCCGTAGCCATGCTTCCGAGCGAGCTCGACCAGCTCCCGGACCGTGACACCGAGGAGACCGCCGAATGGGCGGCCTCCCTGGACGCCGTCACCAAGGCCGCCGGCCCCCATCGCGCCGCGTACCTGATGCGCCGCACCCTCCAGCACGCCGAGGGCGTCGAGGGGCTCGACCTGCCCAAGCTTCTGGAGACGGACCACGTCAACACCATCCCCACCGCCGCCGAGCCCGTCCCGGCCGGCGACGAGGAGATGGAGCGCCGGATCACCGCCTGGAACCGGTGGAACGCCGCCGCGATGGTGACCCGCGGCGCCAAGCACGGCGTCGGCGGCCACATCGCCACCTTCGCCTCCGCCGCCTGGCTCTACGAGACCGGCTTCAACCACTTCTTCCGCGGCAAGGAGCAGGACGGCTCCGGCGACCAGCTCTACATCCAGGGCCATGCCTCCCCCGGCATCTACGCCCGCGCCTTCCTCGACGGGCGTCTCACCGAGGCGCACCTCGACAACTTCCGCCAGGAGGCGGGCGGCAACGGTCTGCCCTCGTACCCGCACCCGCGCCGGCTGCCCTGGCTGTGGGAGTTCCCGACGGTGTCCATGGGCCTCGGCCCGCTGTCGGCGATCTACCAGGCGCGCTTCAACCGCTACCTGACCAACCGCGGCATCAAGGACGTCTCCGCTTCGCACGTCTGGGCGTTCCTCGGCGACGGCGAGATGGACGAGCCCGAGTCGACCGCGGCGCTCGCGCTGGCCAGCCGTGAGGGCCTGGACAACCTGACCTTCGTGATCAACTGCAATCTGCAGCGCCTCGACGGCCCGGTCCGCGCCAACTTCAAGATCGTGCAGGAGCTGGAGGCCCAGTTCCGCGGCGCCGGCTGGAACGTCGTGAAGACGCTCTGGGGCAACGCCTGGGACGAGCTCTTCCAGCTCGACACCACGGGCGCCCTGGTCCGCCGGCTGCGCGAGGTCCCGGACGCGCAGGTCCAGACGTACCAGACGCGCGACGCCGCCTACATCCGCGAGGACTTCTTCGGCAAGGACCCCGCGCTCGTCGAGATGGCGAAGCTGCTCTCGGACGACAAGATCCTGGAGTGCTTCCACCTCTCGCGCGGTGGCCACGAGCCGCGCAAGGTGTACGCCGCGTACAAGGCCGCGCTGGAATTCAAGGGCGCCCCGACGGTGATCCTGGCCCAGACGGTCAAGGGCTACACGCTCGGCGAGGGCTTCGCGTCCAAGAACTCCAACCACCAGATGAAGAAGCTGACGGCGGACGAGTTCAAGGCCATGCGGGACCTGCTCGACCTGCCGATCAAGGACGGCGACTTCGCCGACGGACAGGTGCCCTACGGCCACCCCGGTGCGGACTCCCCCGAGGTCCGCTACCTCCAGGAGCGCCGCGCGGCCCTCGGCGGACCGGCCCCGGCCCGCCGCGTCCACCCGGTCGCCCCGCTGCCCGCGCCCGCCGAGAAGGCCTTCGCCGCCTTCGACAAGGGCTCCGGCAACCAGTCGGTGGCGACGACCATGGCGTTCGTCCGCCTGGTCAAGGAATTGATCCGCGACAAGGAGACCGGCAGGCGCTGGGTCCCGATCGTCCCGGACGAGGCCCGTACCTTCGGCATGGAGTCGCTGTTCCCGTCGCTCGGCATCTACTCGCCGAAGGGCCAGACCTACGAGCCGGTCGACCGCGACCAGCTCATGTACTACCGCGAGGCGAAGAACGGCCAGATCCTCAACGAGGGCATCACCGAGGCCGGTTCGATGGCGGACTTCATCGCCGCCGCGTCGTCGTACGCGACGCACGGCGAGACGATGATCCCCTTCTACATCTTCTACTCGATGTTCGGCTGGCAGCGGACCGCCGACCAGATGTGGCAGCTCGCCGACCAGCTCGGCAAGGGTTTCCTCGTCGGCGCCACGGCCGGCCGGACGACCCTGACGGGCGAGGGCCTGCAGCACGCGGACGGCCACTCGCCGGTGATCGCGGCGACGAACCCGGCGGCGCTCACGTACGACCCGGCGTTCGCCTACGAGGTCGCGGCCATCGTCAAGGACGGTCTGCGCCGGATGTTCGGCGAGGCCCGCCCGGACGAGGACCCGGACGTCTTCTACTACCTGACGGTCTACAACGAGCCGATGCCGCAGCCCGCGAAGCCGGAGGGCGTCGACGAGGGCATCGTCCGGGGCCTGTACCGCTTCAAGGAGGGCGAGGGCGCGGCGGACGACCCGCGCATCCAGCTGCTCGCGTCGGGCACGGCGATCCACTGGGCGCTGGAGGCGCAGCGTCTGCTGGCCGCCGAGTGGGGCGTCACGGCGGACGTGTGGTCGGCGACGTCCTGGACCGAGCTGCGGCGCGACGCGCTGGAGGCGGACGAGGCGCTGCTGCGCGGCGAGTCCCGGATCCCTTACGTGCGCCAGGCTCTGGAGGGCGCCGAGGGTCCGGTGCTCGCGGTGAGCGACTACATGCGGCAGGTGCCGGACCAGATCGCCCAGTGGGTGGAGCAGGACTGGTCGTCGCTGGGAGCGGACGGCTTCGGTCTGTCGGACACCCGTGAGGCGGCGCGCCGCCACTTCGGTGTGGACGCGCAGTCGATCGTGGTCGCGGCGCTGGCGCAGCTCGCCCGGCGCGGCGAGGTCCCCGCGTCCGCGGTGAAGGACGCCCGCGAGCGCTACGGCTTCTGAGCCCCTGGTGCCGCGTCAGGCACCAGGCTCTCCCGGACGCCCCCGCAGCCTCCTCGGGCCGCGGGGGCGTCCGCATTCCGGTCCCCGGCCCGTCCCGGCGCACCGACGTCCCCGGCGGCCGCCCCCGTCCGTGCGAGCCGCGACAATGGCCACCATGCGCGCTGCCCGGCTCATCAAGATGGTCCTGCTGCTCCAGTCCCGCCCCTCCATGACCGCCTCCGAGCTCGCCCGGGAGCTGGAGGTCTCCGAGCGGACCGTCACCCGGGACGCGCTCGCGCTGTCGGAGGCGGGGGTCCCGGTGTACGCGGACCGCGGGAGGGCCGGGGGGTACCGGCTCGTCGGCGGGTACCGGACCCGGCTGACCGGGCTGGCCAGGAGCGAGGCCGAGGCGCTGTTCCTGTCCGGGGTGCCCGGAGCGCTGCGCGAGATGGGGCTGGAGGACGCGGCCTCCGCCGCGCGCCTCAAGGTCTCCGCCGCGTTGCTCCCGTCGCTGCGGGACGCCTCGCGCTCCGCGGCCCAGCGGTTCCATCTGGACGCACCCGGCTGGTACCAGGAGCCGGAGACCCCGGACCTGCTGCCGGTGGTCGCCGAGGCCGTGTGGGGCGACCGGGTGCTGACGGCGCGCTACCGGGAGGCCGAGCGCCGGCTGGAGCCCTACGGCCTCGTGCTGAAGGCCGGGGTCTGGTACCTGTGTGCCCTCGCCGACGGCACGTCGTTCCGCGTCTACCGCATCGACAGGTTCACGGCCGTCTCCCTGACCGACGAGCGCTTCGAGCGGGACGCGTCCTTCGATCTGCCCGCCTTCTGGGAGGAGCGCGCCGCGCAGTTCGCCCGCTCGATCCTGCGGGCCGAGGTGGTGCTGCGGCTGTCCCCGGAGGCGGCCCGCCGGCTGCCCCACGTCACGGACCGGGCCGCCGCGGAGGAGGCGCTGGGGGCGGCGGGGCCGGCGGACGACCGGGGGTGGCGCACGATCACGCTGCCGGTGGAGTCCGAGGTGGTGGCGTTCACCCAGCTCCTGTCGCTCGGGCCGGAGTCGGAGGTGATGGGCCCGGAAGGCCTCCGCCAGAGGTTCGCGACAGCCGCGGCCGGTATGCACGCCCTCTACGGGGGCACGCCCGCCGGGACCACGGCTCAGCGGTAGTCCTCCGCCGATCCCTCCTTGCCCCCGAACACGACGTCCTCGAAGTACGCCCAGGCGTCCGGCCGGCTCCCGTCGGTGTCCGTGAAGCCGTACTCCCGGGCCAGCTGTCCGCTGGAGAGCGACCGCCCGTTCCAGCGGGCCCGGTCCGGGTCGGCGGCGAGGGCGGCGACGGCGCGGCCGACGTACACCGGCGACTCGGCGACGGCGAAGTGGGGCTGGTGGGCGACCGCGTCCCGCCAGTTGTCCTCGCGGACCCCGAAGGCCTCCAGCATCTGCTCGGAGCGCAGATAGCCCGGCGTCACGCACACCGCGGTGCAGCCGGTGTCCTTCAGGTCCTCGCCGAGGGTGAACGCCATTCGGATCGGGGCGTTCTTGGCGAGGTCGTAGTAGAAGTTCTCGCGGAAGCGGCGGTTGGTCTCCGCCGTGCCGTCGGTGACCTCGACGACGAGCCCGCCGGGCCGGCGCGTGAGCAGGGGCAGGGCACAGCTGCTGGTGATGATGTGGCTGCGGACGCCCAGTTCCAGCATGCGCAGTCCGCGGTCGAGGTCGGTGTCCCACATCTTGGTGTCCCAGACGACGAGGTGCTCGCCGCCCCAGACGTCGTTGACGAGGACGTCCAGCCGGCCGTGCTCCTCGTCGACGCGGGCGACGAGCGCTCGGACCGCGGCCGCGTCGAGGTGGTCGGTGGGGACCGCGATGCCCAGGCCGCCCGCCGCCGTGACCAGTTCGGCCGTCTCCTCGATGGTCTCGGTCGCCCGGCCGACCTCGCTGACGCGCTCCCTCGTGGTGCGTCCGGTCACATAGACGGTGGCGCCCGCCGCGCCCAGTTGGACGGCGATGGCCCGGCCCGCGCCCCGTGTCGCGCCCGCGACGAGCGCGATCTTCCCCTGCAGTGCTGTCTCGGTCGTCATGCTGCGACGCTCGCACGGAATCCCGACATCCTCCGTCCGCATTTCCCGGACGCTCTCCCCGGCCGCCCTCCGGTCCGTGTGGCGGCAGCGGCCCGGCCGCCCTCCGGACCGTGGCCCCGCCCGACGTCGCGGCCGATTTCCGAGGGGCGGTATTTCGGCCGCTCCACGTGCGCGGCCCCCCGCGAGCCCCGATGCTTGTCCCGTGATGGACGAGACGGAGTTCTGGGAGATCATCGACAGCACGCGCGAGGCCGCCGAGGGCGATCCCGAGGACCACGCCGACCTGCTCGTCGAGCGGCTGCTGCAGCTCGACCCCGACTCCGTCCTGGACTTCGCGCGGCACTTCGAGTCCCGCTACAACCGCGCCTACCGCTGGGATCTGTGGGGGGCCGCCACCGTGCTGCTGGACGGGGCGAGCGACGACGCGTTCGACTACTTCCGCTGCTGGCTGATCGGCCAGGGCCGGGAGGTCTTCGAGGGCGCGGTGCACGAGCCGGACTCCCTCGCCGAACTCCTGGACGACTTCGACGAGGAGATCGACGGCGACGGTGAGGAGCTGGGCTACGCGGCCGACGAGGCCTACGAGCAGCTCACCGGAACGGCCGCACCCGATCTGGGGATCGCCGCGCAGTCCGCGGAGCCGGAGGGCACCCCGTTCGACCTCGAGAACGACCGGGTGCTCGCGGAACGGTTCCCGGCGCTGTGGCAGCGCTTCGGGGCCTAGAACGCCCCCCGCCCGGGCGCGCGCCGGAGCGCGAAACGCTCCGCGCGCGTGCCCGGACGGAGTGCGTACGGCGCACGGGCGGGTGACGCTCCGGACCCTGACGCACGGTCGGTCCCGTCTGCCGCCGGCGGGCGTACGCTTCGTCCGGTGAGCACCACGCCGCCGTCACCCCGCCGGCCGCTGACCGAGCGCCGCAAGGCCGCGACCCGGCTGGAGATCGCCCGCGCCGCCGCGGAACTGTTCACCGAACGCGGCCCGGACGCCACGTCGGCCGAGGAGATCGCGGACCGGGCCGGGGTGGCCCTGCGCACGTTCTACCGGTACTTCCGCCACAAACAGGACGCCGCCGGGCCGTTGCTCGCCATGGGCGCCGAGCGCTGGCTGGCGCTGCTCGCGGCCGCCGGCCCGGGCGCCCCGCTGCCGGAGGTCCTGGAGCGGACGCTCACCGAGGCGCTCGCGGCACCGGAGGGCGGATCGGCCGAAGGGCTGCGCCGTACGCGGTCGCTGCTGCGCGCGGCGGTACGGGATCCGGCGCTGCGGGCGGTCTGGTACCGGGTGAACCAGGAGTCGGAGGAGCGCCTGGTACCGGTGCTCGCCGGGCTGGCCGGGCCGGACGCCGACCCCTTGGAGCTGCGGCTCGCGGCGGCGGTCGCCGTGGACGCGCTGCGGATCGGACTGGAGGTCTGGGCAGCGTCGGACGCGCCGCCCGGGGCGGCGGGCGGTACCGGGTCGCCGGCGGGACCGGCGGTGCGGTGTCTGCGCGAACTGTCCGGCGGGCTGCGCCCGTTGGCCCCCGCGACATGGGCTACCCGGTGAGCGGGCGCCCCATGAGCACGTCGTCGACGTACCGACCGGCGAGGAAGAACTCACCGGGCAGGACTCCCTCGACGGTGTAGCCCTCCGACTCGTAGAGCCGGCGGGCCGGGGTGTTGTGCCCGAGCACCCGCAGGGTGAGGCGGACCGCGCCCTCCCGGCGTGCCGCGTCACCGGCGGCGCGGAGCAGTGCCCGCGCCACGCCCCGTCCACGCGCCCAGTCGGCCACCGCGAGGCCCTGGATCTGGCGTACGTGCTGGTTGCAGGAGAGCGGCGTGGGGGCGCAGACACGGATGTAGCCGGCGATCCTTCCGTCCCCGACCGCGCCTTCGGTCACGGGTTCGGCGACCAGGTGCTGCTCCGGCGGGTGGGTCTCGTCGAAGAACGGCCGGTACGGGGGCACCGGGCGCGGCTGGACGGCGTGCAGCGTCGACCAGGTGGCGCGGTCGAGTTCGGCGAGGGCGGTGTCGTCGGATCCCTGTGCCGGGCGTATGACGAAGGGGGTGCCGGGTTCGGACATGGCGGTCACTGTGTCATGGGGCAGGATGTGACGCATGCGTATTGCTGTGACGGGCGCGGGCGGTCTGATCGGTTCGGCACTGGTGCGTTCCCTGCGGGCCGGGGGCACGGCTGGGCACGAGGTGGTGCGACTCGTCAGACGGGCGCCGCGGGCGGCGGACGAGGTCCGGTGGGACCCGGCACGGCAGTACGTGGACGCGGCGGGGCTCATCGGCTGCGAGGCGGTCGTCCATCTCGCGGGTGCCGGGGTGGGCGACCGCCGCTGGAGCGAGGCGTACAAGAAGGAGATCCGGGACAGCCGGGTGCTCGGCACGGCCGCGCTCGCGGAGGCTCTTGCGTCACTGGAGGAGCCGCCGCGGGTGCTGGTGTGCGGCTCGGCGATCGGGTACTACGGCGACACGGGCGACCGCGCGGTCGACGAGAGCGCGCCCCCCGGTGCGGGCTTCCTGCCCGGTGTCTGCGAGGAGTGGGAGGCCGCGGCGGCACCGGCCGAGGAGGCGGGTGTCCGGGTGGCGTTCGCCCGCACGGGACTGGTGGTGGCGCGTGAGGGCGGTGCGTGGGGAAGGCTCTTCCCGCTGTTCCGGGCGGGCCTGGGCGGGCGGCTGGGCAGCGGCCGCCAGTTCTGGAGCTTCATCTCCTTGCAGGACGAGATCGCCGCGCTGCGCCACATCGTGGACACGGACACCCTGTCGGGCCCGGTCAATCTGACAGCTCCGGAACCACTGACCAATCGAGAGGTGACGGCGGCGATGGGCCGTGTGCTCCACCGTCCGACCCTGCTCACGGTGCCGCCGGTAGCCCTGCGGGTGTATCTCGGCGAGTTCGCGGAGGACGTCCTCGGCAGCCAGCGGGTCGTGCCGAGGAAGCTCCTCGAGTCCGGCTTCACCTTCTCCCATCCGTCCGTCGACGAGGCGATCCGCGCGGCCCTCGCCTGACACGGACACGGGCAGGCCCGGCGGCGCCGGGGCCGACGGCCCGAGGGGGCTCCACCGGGGGCGAGCGACCGAGCGGTCCTCGTCGTGGGCCGGTGCGGTTCCCGGCGCGGGCACTGCCCGGGCGCCGTCTCTCACGCCCGGCGCTTCCGCGTGAAGACGGTGGTGCGCTCCGCACGCCCCGGCGTGCGCGCCGGGGCGAAGCCGATCGCACGGCCGTGCGACCCCGTGCTCCCGGGCGCCCACCGCGCGCGCGTGGATTCCCGCGGCCGGGTTTCTACCCTCGTTCCGAACTTCGGCATTCCGCCAGCCGGTTGGGGGCATGAGCACCCCACCACAGCCGCGCCGACCTCGGGGAGGGGCACGTGCTCAGCAGCGCACGCCACGCGGACGTCGTCATCGTCGGAGCCGGGATCGCCGGGCTCGCGGCGGCTCATCGGCTGACCGGTGCGGGAGTCACGGTCGTCGTACTGGAGGCCGGACCGAGGGTGGGGGGCCGGACGGCCACCGGAGAGCTGGACGGGTTTCGGCTCGACCGGACGGTCCGGCTGCTCAACACCTCGTATCCGGAGCTCCGCCGCACCCCCGTCCTGGCCGACCTGCCGCTGAGCCGCTTCTCGCCCGGCGTGCTCGTGCACAGCGAGGGCCGGCACCACCGCGCCGGCGAAGTCCTCGGCATGCGCGGGACGGGTGGCGCGCGGCGCGCGAGGGGCGCATTGACTGCGGCGCGCGCCCTGGCAAGCGCCCCCCGGACACCCCTCGGCGGCGCCTTCGACCAGGCCCGGCTCACGGCGGCGCTCGGACGGCTCGCCGCGACGCCGCCCCGGCGACTACTGGCCCGGCGTGAACTTCCCACGCACGAAGCCCTGTTCAACCGCGGCCTGCCCTCGCGTACCGTTCACGGCTTCCTCCGGCCGTTGCTCGCCGCCCTGTTGAGCGATGCCGAGCTGGTCACCTCCAGCCGCTGCGCCGACCTCGTGCTGCGCGGCTTCGCGCGCGGCCGGCTCTGTGTGCCGACGGGCGGTGCCGACCGGCTTCCGGCGCTGCTCGCGGACGCGCTGCCGCCGGGCACCGTGCTCACCGGTGCCCGGGTCACCGAGGCGTCCATCTCCTCCGTCACCACCGAGGAACACGGCACCTTCACCTGCCGCTCCCTGCTCGTCGCGACGGGAGCCCGGGCCGCGGCGGAGCTGCTCCCGGGGCTGCGGGTGCCGGACTTCCACCCGCTGACGGTCCTGCACCACACCGCCCCTGCGCCACCGTTGGCCGAGCCGGCCCTGGTACTGGACGCGGACGGCTCCGGTCCGGTCGCGCACACGGCGGTGATGAGCGAGGTCGACCCGTCCCGTGCGCCCGAGGGCCGGGTGCTGATCACCTCCGCCGTGCTGGGCGATCCGCCCGCCGCGCTCGACGCACGGGTCCGGGCCCATCTCGCCACCCTGTACGGAACGTCCACCGCCGACTGGGAGCTGCTGGACGTGCACCACGACCCGGAGGCCGTCCCCGCCATGCCCGCTCCCCACGACCTGCGCCGGCCGGTGCGGCTGCTCTGCGGGCTCTACGTCTGCGGAGGCCACCGGGACACGAGCACCGTCCAGGGCGCGCTGCACTCGGGGCGCCGGGCGGCACACGCGGTACTGCGCGACTTCGGCATCCAGCCGGAACTCGCACCCGCGCTGCTCGGCACCGCCGCGGCCTGACCGCCGGGCCTCCGTGGACGGGGCCGTCCGGCCACGGGGGCCTCGGTCCGGACCGGGTCGGTGGGACCGGGGCACCAAGCCTCCGGAAGCGCGGGCAGGGCCGTGACCCACGGCCGCGGGCGCGGCCGTGGCTCACTCCCGCTCCGGTGCCGGTATGCCGCCCCGGTGCGGCCCGCGCCGCGTGCGGAGCCCACGCCCGCCGCGCACCCATGGGACCGGGGGCGTCCCGCCCGGGTACCGCCCCGGGTGCCGGGCGTCGGCGGATCAGCCCATCGCCGCGACACGGTCCCGGTAGGTACGGACCGCGGCCGCGTCGCGGTAGGGCTCCAGCCGTCGCTCGAAGTCGCGCACGTACTCGATGGCCCTGGCCGACCGCATCTCCGAGGCCTGCTGCGCCGCCTCCGCACCCAGAGCGCACGCCTGGTCCAGCTCCCCCAGGCCGAGCCGGGAGGTGGCGAGGACGACGCGGCAGAAGAGGCGGCTGCGCGCGAAGCCCGGGGCGCGCAGCTGGAGCGAGCGCTCGGCGTGCTGCACGGCCGCGCGGTACTGCTGCAGATCGCGGTGGCAGTGCCCGAACTCGTCGGCCAGCTGTGCCTCGTCGAAGAACCGCGCCCAGTGCGGCACGTCGTCCCCGGGCCGGGCGGTGTCCAGTGTGCGCTCGGCCCGGACGAGCGAGGCCGTGCAGGAGCGCACCTCCCCGAGCACGCCGTACCCGCGGGCCTCGACCGCGTGCAGCAGGGCCTGGACGGCGGGCGGGGCGGAGGAGCCGACGCCCTGCTGGGCGACCCGGGTGAGCTGGACGGCCTCCCGTCCGTGCCCGAGGTAGACGGCCTGCCGGGCCATCGTGACCAGTACGTACGCCCCGTAGGCACGGTCGCCCGCGGCCTGGGCCAGCCGCAGCGCCTGGACGAAGTACCGCTGGGCGAGACCGTGGGCGGCGATGTCGAACGACGTCCAGCCCGCGAGCCGGGTGAGGTCCGCGACCGCCCCGAACAGCCGGCGTCCGGTGCCCTCCCCGTACGTCCCGCGCAGCATCGGCTCGGCCTCGTGCTCCAGGTAGCGGACGAGCGCCTGACGGGCGTGGCCGCCGCCGTAGGCGTGGTCGAGGGTCCGGAAGAGCTCGCCGACGGACCGCAGGGCCGCGATGTCACCGGGGCCGACCCGCTGGCCCGGGCCGCGGTCCGTGCCGCGCTGCCGCGGCACCGACGTGCGGCCGCCCTGTCCCGGCACCCTGGCCTGCGCTCCGCTCTGGGTGGGCTCGCCGCGGGCCACCCGCTCGTCGGCGCGGCCGATCAGCCAGTCGCGGCTCGGGACGACGAGCCCGGCCGGAGTGAACGCGATCTTGCGCAGTTCGGCGTGGCTGCCCGAGTCCTTGCGCCAGAGCCCGCTGACGATGTCCACGGCCTCCTCCGGGGTGGCGGCGAACTCCAGCCCCGCGTAGACCGGCGCACACGCGTCCAGGCCCAGGTCCTGGGCCGACAGCCGCCGCCCGAGCCGCCGGGTGAAGACCTCGGCGATCAGGGCGGGTGTGGTGCCGCGCGGCTGCTGACCGCGCAGCCAGCGCGTCACGGACGTCTTGTCGTACCGCAGGTCGAGGCCGTGCTCCAGGCCGAGCTGGTCCACCCGGCGGGCCAGCCCCGCGTTGGAGAAGCCGGCTTCGGCGATGAGGGCGGCGAGCTGGCGGTTCGGGGTGCGCTGCGGGGGTCGGTCCGTCATCAGCTGTGCGGTCTCCTGCCTTCCGGGCCCGGGTGCGGCCCTCGCAGCCTGGGGGTCCCCCGGGCTCAGCTCTGGGGGGAGGAACGGCGCGAATTTAGCGGCCCATACCGGCGCAACCGCCGCCTTCGTCCCGCATTCATCCGATCGTGTGAGGATTGAGGGCGGCGCTGACGGGTGCGACACGAGTCGTACAGTGGCCGGAGCGTGATGAGTGCACCGTGAACGCTTGAGGGAGGCACAACGGTGAGCGAGCTGCGATTTGTCCATCTGGGCTTCGGCGACGACGCCGTCGAGTACCGGGCGGCCTGGGACGAGCAGCGCCGTGTGCACGCGGCCCGGTTCGCCGGCGAGATCCCGGACACCTGTCTGCTGCTGGAGCACCCGCCGGTCTACACGGCCGGACGGCGTACGGAGGACAGCGAGCGGCCGCTGGACGGCACCCCGGTCGTCGACGTCGACCGCGGCGGGAAGATCACCTGGCACGGCCCCGGTCAGCTGGTCGGCTATCCGATCATGCAGTTGCCCCGGCCCGTGGACGTGGTCGCCCACGTCCGGCGCCTGGAGGAAGCGCTGATCCGGACCTGCGCGGACTTCGGCGTGGAGACCACCCGGATCGAGGGCCGCAGCGGCGTCTGGGTCCTGGGCGACCCGGTCGAGCAGCGCCCGCTGGGAGGACTGTCGCTGGACCTCGACCCGCGGCTGCACGACGAGGAGTTCGACCCCCGCCTCAGCGGCCCGGAGTACGCCCCGTCCAACGCCGGGCAGCGCCGAGAGGACCGCAAGCTCGCCGCCATCGGCATCCGCGTCGCCAAGGGCGTGACGATGCACGGCTTCGCGCTGAACGTGAATCCGGACAACACGTGGTTCGACCGGATCGTGCCCTGCGGCATCCGGGACGCGGGGGTGGCCTCGCTCGCCGGCGAACTGGGTCGTGACGTGACGATCGCCGAGGTCCTGCCGGTCGTCGAGAAGCACCTGCGCGAGGTGCTGGAGAACGCCGACCTGCGGCCCCGGGCAGTGGAGCGCGGGACCGGCCCGGAGGCCGTGACGGAGGCCGCGGGCCCGGCTCCGGAGCCCGCCCCGGCAGCCTGAGGAATGCCCACCCCTGGCCAGAGGTTGGCCACGGGTGAGGGCATCACAATCAACGGGCGTACCCTGGGGTCCGCCGAGGAATCGAAGTGTAGGGAGCCGGTCGTGTCCGCTGTAGCACCCGACGGACGCAAGATGCTGCGCCTGGAGGTCCGGAACAGCCAGACCCCCATCGAGCGCAAGCCCGAGTGGATCAAGACCCGGGCGAAAATGGGCCCCGAGTACAACCAGCTGCAGAAGCTCGTCAAGAGCGAGGGCCTGCACACGGTCTGCCAGGAAGCCGGCTGTCCCAACATCTTCGAGTGCTGGGAGGACCGCGAGGCCACCTTCCTCATCGGCGGTGACCAGTGCACCCGGCGCTGCGACTTCTGCCAGATCGACACGGGCAAGCCGCAGGCGCTCGACCGCGACGAGCCGCGCCGCGTCGGCGAGTCCGTCGTCACGATGGACCTGAACTACGCCACGATCACCGGCGTCGCCCGCGACGACCTGGAGGACGGCGGCGCCTGGCTGTACGCGGAGACCGTGCGCCAGATCCACGCGCAGACGGCGGACCGCGAGGCCGGCCGCACCAAGGTCGAACTGCTCATCCCCGACTTCAACGCGGAGCCGGACCAGCTGGCCGAGGTCTTCTCCTCCCGCCCGGAGGTGCTGGCGCACAACGTCGAGACGGTGCCGCGCATCTTCAAGCGCATCCGCCCCGGCTTCCGGTACGAGCGCTCCCTGAAGGTGATCACCGAGGCCCGCGCGGCCGGCCTGGTCACCAAGTCGAACCTGATCCTCGGCATGGGCGAGACCCGCGAGGAGGTCAGCGAGGCCCTGCAGCACCTCCACGACGCGGGATGCGAGCTGATCACCATCACCCAGTACCTGCGGCCGTCCGTGCGGCACCACCCCGTCGAGCGCTGGGTGAAGCCGCAGGAGTTCGTGGAGCTGAAGGAGGAGGCCGACGAGATCGGCTTCTCCGGTGTGATGTCCGGCCCGCTGGTGCGGTCCTCGTACCGGGCCGGACGCCTCTACCAGCAGGCCGTGGACCAGCGGCGGTCGGCAGCCGCGCAGCGGAGCGGGGAGAGCGTGCCCATCACCCCGGCCGTGTGAATTCACGCACAAGAAATTACCGATCGGTAATGGCCGGTTCCACGCGGTCCGTACGCTCCCCGCAGGTCGGGGGCCCGTACGGGCCGCGCAGTGGTTCCGGCAGTGCGCGGAAAGGTTTCATCAGCGTTTGACCGGCGAGTCACGCCCTGGTAACACCGTTCAGTGACGCTGTCCTCACGCACAGCACGCACGCTCCCACCGCTCACCACCCGCCCCCGAGGGAGACCTCCGCCATGCAGGCCGCGACCTCCGTACGCGCCAACGCCTTCCCGACGCTCACCCAGACCCTGCTCGCCGTCGAGTCCGTACTGCTGGGCGGCGGCCAGCGCACCGCCCGCCGCAACGCCTGGACCGCGGTCCTCGAGGACCGCCGCCGCGCCAGGGACCGGGTCGAGGCGCAGCACGTCCTGGAGGCCGTGGCGACTCGCTCCTCCTGAGGCACGTAAACTTCAGGACATGGCGAGGAAGGATCAGGCAGAGAACTCTGCGAACCCCGGGCGACTGAAGCAGATCGCCCTTACCTACAAGATGACCCGGCGGGTCGACTCCAAGGTCGGTCTTGTCGTCGCGGGTGTGGGAATCGTCACCTTCGGTGTCTTCCTCGCGATCGGTTTCCTGATCGACCACCCGATCTATCTGGGCATCCTGGGCTTCCTGCTGGCCTTCCTCGCGATGGCGATCGTCTTCGGACGCCGCGCCGAGCGTGCCGCCTTCGGGCAGATGGAAGGACAGCCGGGAGCGGCGGCCGCCGTACTGCAGAACGTGGGCCGGGGCTGGACCACGACCCCTGCGGTCGCGATGAACCGCAACCAGGACGTCGTCCACCGGGCCGTCGGCCGCGCCGGCATCGTGCTGGTGGCCGAGGGCAACCCGAACCGGGTCAAGACCCTGCTGGCGGCCGAGAAGAAGCGGATGGCCCGGGTCGCCGTGGACGCTCCGGTGCACGACATCGTCGTCGGCAACGAAGAGGGCCAGGTGCCGCTGAAGAAGCTGCGCACCACGATGACCAAGCTCCCCCGTGTGCTGACCGGACCGCAGGTGACCCAGACGAACGACCGTCTGCGCGCGATGGGCGACCTGATGAGCAACATGCCCCTGCCGAAGGGCCCGATGCCGAAGGGCATGCGGATGCCGCGAGGCGGAAAGATGCGCTGACGCCGTCCCGTCCCCGGCCTCGCCGGCGGACGGGCACGACCGCCCGACACTGACGAAGAGGGCGCCCCGGTCGGACCGGGGCGCCCTCTTCGTGCGCGGTGGGGACGGGCACGGGTGGGCGGCTCGCGCCGTGTGCGCCCGCACGGACGGGTCGCGCGGGGTGCGCGAGGTGCGCGGACGGGCACCGGCACGGGGCGGCGCGCCCGACGGCGGGGTCCGCGGACAGCGCGGCGCCGCACGGGCGAGCAGCGCTGCCTGCGGGTCCACGGGCTGCGGGCTCACTGCTCGCGGCGGGGCGTACGCCGTACCCACTTCTCGGCACGCGAGGCTCCCGCGGCCCGGGCTGCGCGGCGGCGCGGGAGAGGCGTCAGATGCGCACCTGGACCGCGCGGGCGAGCCGGTCGTGGAGGCCGCGGCCGTCGCGGTCCCAGATGAGCGCCGGCACGGCCAGGCAGAGCAGCACGCTGCGGACCAGGACCCTGCCGACGCCGAGCCGACCGCCGTTCTCGCTGACGACCCGCAGCCCGAGCAGGCGCTTGCCGGGAGTGCTGCCGACGGTACCCACCGTCAGCACGGTGAGCGCGAGGAAGACCACCAGCGCCGGGTTGCCCGTCGCGGACCAGTCGCGGCCGGTGATGAGGCCGTATGCGATGAGCACGCACAGGCCCCAGTCGATGAAGAGCGCGCCGAAGCGCCGCCCGAGCGGGGCGATCGAACCCGGCCCCTCCGCCGGCAGCCCGAGCCGCTCGCCCCGGTGGCCGAAGTCGGCACCCATGTCCTCGGCCGCCGCGCGGGGCCCGGAGAGCCACGATCCGATTGCTTGCCTGTTGTCCACCCGTCCACGGTACTGTGCACGCTTTCGATCACCGCCTCCCGGGTGCCCGGAAACCCCTGGGGCAGCGCCTTCCCGGGCCTCGGTCACCGGCCCGGACGGGGCCGGGCGAGGGCAGCCCGAGGGGCCCGCGAGGCGTGTCGCGGCTCGGGGCACCGGCCGCCCGGTTAACTTCCGCGAAACAAATGAGTCATGCTGGAGAAATCCCGGCTGCCTAGGGTCGTGTCCTGCGTGTGCCACCGCACTGGCCGCACGACCGAGTCACAACCCCGCCCCTCCCCGGGACGGGAGTAGGAGGAGTTGGATGTTCCAGAACGCCGACGACGCCAAGAAGTACATCGCGGACAACGACGTGAAGATGATCGACGTCCGGTTCTGCGACCTTCCCGGCGTGATGCAGCACTTCACGATTCCGGCCACGGCGTTCGACCCGTCCGAGGAGCTCGCCTTCGACGGCTCGTCGATCCGCGGCTTCCAGGCCATCCACGAGTCCGACATGGCGCTGCGCGCGGACCTCTCCACGGCGCGCCTGGACCCGTTCCGCCGTGACAAGACCCTCAACATCAACTTCTTCATCCACGACCCGATCACGGGCGAGCAGTACAGCCGTGACCCGCGGAACATCGCCAAGAAGGCCGAGGCCTACCTCGCCTCCACCGGCATCGCGGACACCGCGTACTTCGGCCCCGAGGCCGAGTTCTACGTCTTCGACTCGGTGCGCTTCGCCACCTCGGCGAACGAGGGCTTTTACCACATCGACTCCGAGGCCGGCGCCTGGAACACCGGCGCGATCGAGGACAACCGGGGCTACAAGGTCCGCTACAAGGGCGGCTACTTCCCGGCACCGCCGGTCGACCACTTCGCCGACCTGCGCGCCGAGATCTCGCTGGAGCTGGAGAACGCCGGCCTGCAGGTCGAGCGCCAGCACCACGAGGTCGGCACGGCCGGCCAGGCCGAGATCAACTACAAGTTCAACACGCTGCTCGCCGCAGCCGACGACCTGATGCTCTTCAAGTACATCGTGAAGAACGTCGCCTGGCGCAACGGCAAGACCGCGACCTTCATGCCCAAGCCGATCTTCGGTGACAACGGCTCCGGCATGCACGTCCACCAGTCGCTGTGGCAGGGCGGCTCCCCGCTCTTCTACGACGAGCAGGGCTACGCGGGCCTCTCCGACACCGCCCGCTACTACATCGGCGGCATCCTGAAGCACGCCCCGTCGCTGCTGGCCTTCACCAACCCGACGGTCAACTCGTACCACCGCCTGGTGCCGGGCTTCGAGGCGCCGGTGAACCTGGTGTACTCGCAGCGCAACCGCTCGGCCGCGATGCGTATCCCGATCACGGGCTCGAACCCGAAGGCCAAGCGCGTCGAGTTCCGCGCGCCGGACCCGTCCTCGAACCCGTACCTGGCGTTCTCGGCGCTGCTGCTCGCGGGCCTCGACGGCGTCAAGAACAAGATCGAGCCGGCCGAGCCGATCGACAAGGACCTCTACGAGCTCGCCCCCGAGGAGCACGCGGGCGTCCCGCAGGTCCCGACCTCGCTGCCGGCGGTCCTCGACGCCCTCGAGGCGGACAACGAGTACCTCCAGGCCGGCGGTGTCTTCACTGCCGACCTGATCGAGACCTGGATCGACTACAAGCGCACGAACGAGATCGCCCCGATCCAGCTGCGTCCGCACCCGCACGAGTTCGAGCTGTACTTCGACATCTAGAAAGCCCGCAGGTCAGAGCGCAGTGACACTGACCTGGGCCGTACGTGGGCCGTGTCCTCCGCTCCGGGAGGACGCGGCCCACGGTCGTGTGCGGTCGAAGCTCCTCATGGATCGTCGAGCGGTCTGCGCGTGGTGGCCGGGCGGGGTACTCGCAGACCCGGTCGGTCACACCGCTCGGGCTCCGTCGCCCCGGTGGAACGGGTAGTCCGTGTAGCCGACTTCCCCGCCACCGTAGAACGTGGTCGGGTCGGCCGCCGTCAGGGGTAGGCTCTCCCGGTGCCGGCGGACCAGGTCCGGGTTGGCCAGGAACGGTGTGCCGAAGGCGATCAGGTCGGCGTCCCCGGCGTCCACCGCCGCCTGGGCGCGCGCGAGGTCGTAGCCGTTGTTGGCGATGAACACACCGGAGAACCTCGTCCGCAGCGCGCGGTAGTCGACAGCTGCGGTCTTCGTCGTCATGTCGCCCTCCAGGACGTGCGCGTACGCCAGACCGCGAGGACTCAGCTGCCCCAGGAAGTACTCGAAGTGGCCCTGCGGGTCGGAGTCCGACATCGAGTTGAAGCTGTTCTCCGGCGTCAGGCGCACGCCCACCCGCCCGGCGGGCCACAGGTCGCACACGGCGTCGAGGACTTCGTTCAGCAGACGCATACGGCCGGCCCTGCTGCCGCCGTAGGCGTCGGTGCGGTGGTTGGCCCCGTCGCGCAGGAACTGGTCGATCAGGTAGCCGTTGCCGGCGTGGATCTCGATGCCGTCGAAGCCCGCGTGCCTGGCCAGCTCCGCGGCGCGGCGGAACTGGGCGACGATGCCCGGCAGGTCGTCACGTTCGAGTGCGCGGGGTGTCACGAAGTCCTGCGGGCCGGCGTGGGTGACGGCCTGTCCGGCGGGGGCGAGCGCGGAGGGGGCCACGGGCGTCCGGCCGTCCAGCAGGCTCGGGTGGGAGACGCGGCCGCAGTGCTGCAACTGGACGAAGATGCGGCCGCCCTCGGCGTGGACCGCCTCGGTCAGGCGTCGCCAGCTCGCCGCGTGGGCGCCCGAGTGGAGGCCGGGGGTGAAGGGGTAGCCCACCGCCTGGGGCGAGACGGTGGTGGATTCCGCGATGATCAGGCCCGCGGTGGCGCGCTGCCGGTAGTGGGTGACCATCAGCGGGGGAACGCACCCGTTGGCCTCGGCGCGGTTTCGGGTCATCGGCGCCATCACCAGCCGGTTGGCGAGCTTGAGGCCGCCCAGGTCGAACGGCGCGAACAGGTCGAGGGGCACAAGGAGCTCCAACGTTGCGTCGAGGGGTCGTAGGACAGCTGTCCTAGAGCGCCGCCACGCTAGGTCGCCCTCGCCGCCGATGTCAACGACTTGACGCCCTGGGACGGTTGACCTACGTTGTGATCCTAGGTCGGTTGTCCTACGGCGGAAGGGGATCAGCGTGACCGCTGTGACGACCCGTGAGCAGATCGTGTCGGCGGCCGACCGGCTCTTCTACCAACACGGCTACGAGCACACCTCGTTCGCGGACATCGCGGGAGCCGTCGGACTGTCGCGGGGCAACTTCTACTACCACTTCAAGTCCAAGGACGCGATCTTGGACGCGGTGATCGACGCCCGCCTTGCCGACACCCGCCGGATGCTGGAGCAGTGGGAGACCGAGGCGTCCACCCCGGCAGGCCGCATCATGCGGTACGTCGAGATCGTGCTGACGAACCGCGCCGACATCCAGTACTACGGCTGCCCGGTCGGCACCTTGACCACGGAGCTGGCCAAACTGGAGCACGCCATGCTCGGCCGGGCCGGCCGCCTGTTCACGCTGTTCCGCGCATGGCTCCGCGAACAGTTCGCGCTGCTCGGGCAGGCGGAGCGGGCCGACGAGCTGGCGATGCACGTGCTCGCTTTCAGCCAGGGCGTCGCCGTCATGGCCAACGCCTTCCACGACGAGGCCTTCATCCAGCGAGAAGTCGACCGGATGCGCGACTGGCTGCAGACCTACGAGAAATGAGAGACCCCATGTTCGTCGTCCTGCTCCGGTTCTCCGAAAACAAGGCCGCCGCCGGCCGGCACATGCCCGGCCATCAGGAGTGGATCCGGCGCGGCCTGGACGACGGCGTGTTCCTGCTGGTCGGCAGCATCCAGCCGGAGCTCGGCGGCGCGGTCCTCGCCCACAACGCCTCGCGCGAGGAACTCCACAAGCGCGTCGAGGAGGACCCGTTCGTCGCCCAGGACGTCGTCACGGCGGAGATCATCGAGATCGCGCCGGGAATGGCGGACGATCGGCTGGCCTTCCTGCGGTGAACCCCGGCCCCGGCCCCGGGACGCGGAGGGTCCGTCCCGCCGTGCGCGGGACGGACCCTCCGTGTCGGGCGGGGGAGTCAGCCGCCCTGCTGCGCCCCTCCGGGTCGCAGCAGGGCGCGGAGTTCCGCGATCGCGTCGCGCAGGCGGTCAGCGAAGGCGTGCATCCGGTCCGCGACCGGCAGCGGGGTGCTCAGGTAGAGGTTGAGGCGCTCGGGGAGCAGTACGTAGGCCACCCCGATGCAGCGGCTGCTGGTGGAGCCGAAGCCGAAGAACTGGATGTTGCGGGAGGGGGCGGAGCTGGTGCTGAGGTAGTCGTCGCGCATCTTCAGCCAGCCCGCGGTGCGGTAGAGCGCGGGTTGCTCGGTGACGCCGAGCTCCGGGCCGCGGCGGCGCTGGACGAGTTCCAGTTCCCACAGGTGCTGTTCGGGCACCTGGCCGGCCTGGGATGCCTTCGCACGCGCCACATGGGCGTCGGCCGCGGCACGGAACGCGGCGAGGCGCCCGGCCGGGGACGCGGCGGGATCCTCCATCGCCGTGACGAACGCCCGCATCTCCGGCGTGACGACGCGCATGGCCTCGGTGCGCCCGTTGCGGTACTGCCGGGTGGCGATCGATTCGTACGTGGCGCCCAGGAACCCCTTGGCGCGCTGGTGGGCGAGCTGGTAGGCGCACTGGACGAAAGCGTCCGGGGACATGCCGAGGGACTTGGCCGTGGTGCTGCCGAAGTCCGCGAAGGACACCGTGGTGGTCGCGGTGGCCTCTCCGTACGCGGCGAAGGACTCCGCGGCGGCGCGTACCTTCTCCCTGAGCGGTGCGTCCAGCGTGAAGACGACCGGCTCCGGCGCGGGCAGGCCCCGGGCGCGGGCCCCCGAGCGGCGGGAGTGCTCCTCGGCCGGGGTGTTCAGGAGGAAGTCGGTGAAGCCGAGGATGGTGGTGCCGTCGAGTTCGCAGTGCTCGACGTTGATGCCCGCGCGGCCGTCCGCGAAGACGACGAACGACACGGCCTTGTCGAACCAGCGGTTCCCACGGTCCCCGTACAGCAGTTCGTCGCACGCCTCCTGGACCCCGGCGGGTGCGAAGTCCTCCAGGCAGACGCAGAACAGCGCGGTCTCGACGACGTCCAGCGACTCGGCGTTGCGGGGGTCGGCGTGCAGCAGTTCCTCACGGGCTGCCGCCCACTCCGCGCGCGCCATCGTGGTGAGGTGGCCCACCGAGGTGTCCGGCGCGGGGGGCTCGGCCCCTGCCTTCACGACCGCGCCGAGTCCGGCCTCCAGGTCCTCCAGCCCGTAGGGCACGCCGTCCGGGCCGAGCACGTCCAGCCGGAACATGCCGCCGCGGAAGAACACCACGATGTGCCGGGCGGCGGACGGGCCGGGCCGGTCGGGCCCGTAGGGGGCGCGGACGGTGTCCCGGGGCACCCCCGGGATCCTGGTGGTGGAGTAGAGGAACGTGTTCTGCACCATCGACTGGGGGACTCCGCGCTGCACCACGGGCGGGAGCTGCTCCCGGTCGAGCAGGCCCTTGTGGTGCAACGCCCCCGCGATCAGCCCGGCTGCGCGCGCCAGTTGCCGCTCACCGGTGTCCTGGAACAGGAAGAAGAAGTTGGCGTTGAGCGCGATGCGGTCCCGCCGGCCCAGGTAGCGGTACGGCCAGAACGTGTCCAGCCAGCTGTGCACGCCCTCGGTGGCGTCGTACTCCTCCAGTGCCGCGTGCAGGACGCGGCCGGGGCCGTCGGGCCGGAGGAAGGCGGCGACCTCCGCCTCGGTCGCCGCGAGTTCGTCCGCGGTGAGCAGCGGAGCGCACCAGGCGAGGAACCGCTCGCAGCTCGCCTCCGGCGTCGGCAGCGGTACCCGCGGCAGGCTCGCCTCGTTGGCGAAGGTGGACGGGGCCGTGGCGGGCGCCGGGGCCTCCGGCGCGGACGTCTGAGGGTTGTTCACCACTTGTCTCGTTTCGGGTCGTCGGTGCCTGGGGTGTCGTACGGCCGGGAAAGGTAGAGCTGTGCGTGGAGCCAGCCTTCCGCCTCGAAGCCCCGCGCATCCACCCCGGCGGCCGCCATGCCGTCGAGGACGAGCGCCTGCTCCTCGGGGGAGGCGAACCGCCGCTGTCTGAAGACCTCGCCGACGCGGACGGTGCGGTACCCGAGCCCGGCAAGGGCCTGTTCGATCTGGTCGAAGGGGAACATCCGCAGCACGAAGTGCGCCATCCACGGCAGACGTCCGCCCTGGGCGCGGACCACGCGCGTCAGCGTCCGCTCGGTGACGTAGCCGAGGCAGCCCGTCGAGATCACCAGGTCGGTGCCGGCGAGCTGGGCGTGCTGGCGGGGCGTGGGGTCGTGGTTCTCCAGGTCGGCGTGGACCGCGTCGTCGAGGAAGCCCGCTTCGAGGGCGTAGGCCAGCGCGCTGCCGGCGGCGTCCAGGCCGACGAAGCGCAGGGGCTGTGCGGGGCGGCGGCAGCGGGCCAGTTCACGGTCACGGGCCAGGAGGGCCGCGCGGCTGTCGTCGGCGGCTCGGGCGTCGCCGTAGCGGCCGTACAGCTCGTCCATGGTCGCGTCGTACTTCACCAGCGCGGCGTTGATGCCGTAGGAGCAGCCGATGTCCAGCACCTGCGGCACCGCGACCTGCCGGGACTCGCGGTACTCCTGGATCAGCTTGGTGAACCAGGGTTTGGCCTGCTGGGGGACGCAGTAGCCGAGGGGGCGGAGCACGTTGAAGTACGTACGGGGGTCGGGTCGGGTGTAGATGTGGTCGAGGGAGACTTTTCCGGTGGCGTCGAATCGCACGGGGTTCTGCTCCTCCGTGGGGTCGCTGTGTGGGAAACGCCTGCGGGGCCGGGACGGACACGCTGCCCGGCCGCGGTGGTCCGGCGGTGGTGGGCGGGGGACGCGTGTGCCGGTGGCCGTGGGCGGATGTGCCGGCGCCGCGGGCGCCTGGGCCGCGTGCGGGGCGACTGCGGGGTGGCCCGGAGGGTCAGGGCGCGGCCGGGGCCCCAAGTGCCGCGTCAGGCAACGTTGGCCCGTCGCGCCCCCGGCACGGCGACTCGCGGCGCTGCCGAGTCAACCGGGTAGGCCCTACGACGTCGATCCGGCACCTTGCGATCCACCGCACCGGACGCCGCTCCTTGACGGGCAGACCTCGCCTGGCGCGGCACTAGTCCAGCAGCCGGTCGCCCCGGACGGCACGGCCCTCGGCCTCCAGATGCTCGGGCAGCACCCGTCCGAACAACTGCCGGGTGCGGGCGACGCTCCCGATGACGCCGGGGCGCTCGCTGTAGGCGAAGATCGCGGAGTGGCGGGCGGTCCCGCCCCGGACCGGGCTCACCCGGTGCAGCGAGTAACGGCCCTTGAAGAGCTGCAGATCGCCGGGGCGCAGGGGCAGTCGGCGGACCAGCCGGCCGCCGCGGCCGTCGAGGACGTCCCGTACGCCGGCGAAGTTCTCGTCCTGCGCGGACCTGATGCCGGGGCAGTACTCGAAGACGCCGCCGTCCTCGGCCTCCCGGGTGAGCATGCTGACGGTGAACTCGTTGGTGTCGAAGTGCCAGGGGTGCTCCATGCCGGGCGGGACCACGTTGAGGACCAGTCCGGAGAGCGGGTCGGCCAGTTCGTGCAGCCGCGGCAGTCCGAAGCAGCGTGCGACGAACTCCCTGAACACGGCGTTCGAGTAGAGCCGTCCGATCAGTGAGTCCTCGGGGATGCGGTCCCTGGCGACGAACGCGTTGCCGCGCTGGAACGTCCTCCGGCCGGGATGGTCCTCGGGCAGGTCCGAGTCGACGGCGATGTTGTAGACGTTCACCGTTTCGACGTCGTGGTACGCGCGGGGGGCGAGCGCCGAGCCCTCCTCCCGCAGGACGTCCTGGAGGGACGGGCGGATGAAGTCGGGCAGCACGGTGCAGCCGAGGCCGGACAGCTCGCGCCGGGCGCGGGCGACCACCGCCCGTCCCTCGGCGCCGTCGAGCTCCGACAGCGGATACCGGTTCGTGTCGACCACCTGGTCCAGCGTCATGGCTTCCAGTGTGCTCATTCGATCCTCTCGGTATGCGGGCCGGCGGGCGGCACCAACTCAACTGAGGAACAGCAGAGTTGAACCTCCCACAGCCCCGGCCGCTTGTCTGTGACACGCCACACGAGCGGGGCGCCGGGCGGACGGGCCGGGGGGTGGACTGGCCGAGCGCCGTGCGCGGCCCCCGGGCAGGTGCCCGGGGGCCGCCGAAGGTGCGTCCCGGCCGTCGGACCGCCGTCCGTCGACCCGAGGATTCGCGGGTACCGGCCCCGCCGGTGCGGGAACCACCGGTGCGGGTCCCCGCAGGTACAGGTCCGGCGGACCCTCAGTCCGCGTAGTGGATCAGTGAGCGCACCATGCGGCACGTCGTGTCGGACGGCGGATGGATGCCGATGCGCTCGGCCGTGGTGCGTATCCGCCGGTCGCTGGCGTTCGCCGGATGGTACACACCCGTGTCGAGCAGCGCGATGGCCAGGCGCATCGCCTTGAGCCGGCGGTTGTGCGATTCGTACCACTCGCGCGGGAGTCCCGCGGGCAGTGGCCTCTTCGCCGGCTCGGGCAGCACCGGCCGGTGCTCCGGCCGACTCGCCCTCCTCTTCGTGGCCCCCGTCCTCATGCCCTGCTCCGTCCCCGTCCCCGTCATCGTCGTGATTGCGGCAACGCCCATCGGCGACCTCCTGGCGCGGTGGTTGGTCCCTCACGAACTAGTTCGATTTTATCGCCCACCACTGACAATCGCCCCAGGCCAAGGGGCCTTCAGGGGTGTTCGAGTGGCGCACGGGGAGTACGGTGTCGGAATGGAGATCTGGATCAACCCCGCGTGCTCGAAGTGCCGCAGCGCGCTGCGCCTGCTGGACGAGGAGGGCGCGTCGTACACGGTGCGCCGCTACCTCGACGACGTCCCGTCGGAGAAGGAGATCCGCGAGGTCCTCGAACGGCTCGGGCTGGAGCCGTGGGACATCACCCGGACCGGGGAGACGGTCGCCGGGGAACTCGGCGTCAAGGACTGGCCGAGGGACGCGGACTCGCGCGCCCGGTGGATCTCGGCGCTCTCCGAGCACCCGAAGCTGATCCAGCGTCCGATCATCACTGCGGACGACGGCACGGCAGTGGTGGCACGTACCGACGAGGCGGTACGGGACGCACTCGGTCGCTGAACGCGCCGGTCGGGCCGAACCGCACGGACGGGCACGGCGCCGACGGCGGAATCGGTACCGACGGCGGCGACGGGGCAGCGACGGCGCCCGACGCGATGACCGGGACGACCGGCGTGACGGCGCTCGAAGCGATGACCGGGACGACCGGCGTGGCGGCGCCCGCGGCCGGCCTTGAACCTCCAGGTCCCCGCCCACCTGCGAAAACTTAAGTCGCAGTTAAGGAAGTCACCGCTTGGACGTTGAGCAGGGCCCTCGGCCTACTCGTACGTAACGGCACACGGAACCGATCCGGCCGCCGTTCAGAGCCGGGGACAGGAGCCTTACGTGTCGCGCAAGAAGACCCTCAGCGGCAAGAAGAAGATCGCGCTCATGATCGGTGCCACGGCACTGGTCGGCGGCACTGCGGTTGTCATGACCGGAACAAGCAATGCCTCGGCGGCCTGTGACGGCCTCGCCCAGGCGGTGCGCAACAACGAGAACTTCATCGCGGGCCAACGCGCCAATCCCGACGCCCAGTCGGAAGCACGGATCGCCAACCGCGAGGCGGTGATCAGGCAGATCAACCTCCAGCAGGAAGCCGCCGGCTGTGAGAAGGGCTCCGGCGGAGGAGACCAGGCGGCGGCTTCGGCCCAGCCTCCGGCCGAAGAGGGCCAGGCGGCCGGAGGTGCGGGCGCGGGCGCGGCCGGGGAGGTCGTATGCGCCGGCCAGAACCTCACGTTCTCCGACGACGGCGGCGCTCCGGCGGCCTCCAGCGGCCAGTTCCCGATCGGCACCCAGCTCAAGGTCACCAACCTGGCCAACGGCAAGACCACCACCGTCGAGGTCACGTCGACCTCCGGCAGCTGCGCACTGCTGAACGCCGCGGCCTTCGAGCAGGTCCGCGAGGCGGGCAAGAACGTGATCCGCGAGGTCCGCATCGAGCGCCTCGGCGCGGGTGGTGGCGGCGAGGCCGCCGAGCCCCCGGCCGCCGAGCAGCCGCCCGCGGACGACGCCGGGGACCAGGCAGGCGGAGGGGGCCAGGCAGGCGCCGCCGGTGAGGTCGTCTGCGCCGGATCGACCGTGACGCTGTCCGGTGAGGGCGGCGCTCCGGCGGCCTCCAGCGGCCAGTTCCCGATCGGCACCCAGCTCAAGGTGACGAACCTCGACAACGACAAGTCGACGACCGTCGAGGTCACGTCGACCTCCGGCAGCTGCGCACTGCTCAACAACGCCGCGTTCGAGCAGGTCCGGGAGCCCGGGAAGTTCCTGATCCGCAACGCGCGCATCGAGCGCGTCGGCTGATCCGCCTCCTGCGCCCGGGTGCCCGCGACCGCTCCGCGGGCACCCGGTGCGTCGCCTGCTGCGGGGCGTCCTCCCGGCGCGATGCCCGGTCCCGCGGCGGGTTCAGCCTCCGGCCGCCCCGGACCGCACCTCCCCCAGCCGTTCCTCCGCCTGCGCCAGGATCTCCGTGATCCGCAGGCCCAGTCGTACGTCGCAGGCGTGCGGATCGCCCGTGCGGGCCGACTGCAGCAGGGCGTCGACCGCCGAGCGGAACGCGCCGACGGCGTCGCTCCACGACGGCATGGGAACACGTCCCCGCTCCCCGTACAGGTCGATGCTCGCGCCGGACGCCTCGGGAGGCGCGCTCAGGCCCACGGTGGCCGTGCTCGACGCCCCCGACGCGTGCCGCAGCGCCAGATGGACGGTGTCGGCCGGGCCGCGCAGCGCCGTCAGCTCCGTGATCTCGCCCAGCACCGGCAGCAGCACGGACAGCACATGGGGCCCGACGTCCCACAACCCGCCCCTCTCCCGCCGCCATGGCGAGGCGGCGTACGGGCTCGTCGAACCGGGCCCGAAGAGCGAGCCCAGCCAGTGCGCCCGGCCCGTGAACCAGCCGCCCGCGGCGGCCTGTTCGGCGATCCACGGGGCCGTGTCCGCCGCGAACCGCAGGGTGCAGAAGACGACGGACGCGACCCCCGAACCCTCCGCGGCCGCCACCACCTCACGGGCCCCGGCCACCGTCGTCGCCACCGGCTTGTCCAGGAGCAGATGCCGTCCGGCGGCGGCCGCGCGGGCCGCCAGCGGGGCCTGGACGTCGGGCGGCAGGGCGAACGCGACGGCGTCGCTCGCGCCGATGAGCGCGTCCACGTCCTCGTACGCCTTGACCCCGTGGGCCGACGCGAGCGCGCCGGCGGCCTCCGCGCGCCGCCCCCACACACCGCTGAGGACGGCCCCGGGATGCGCGGCGAGGGCCGGTGCCTGAGTGCGCTCCGCCCAGGGGCCCGTTCCGATCAGTCCGATGCGCAGTCTCGTCATGCGGCCAGTCTGCCCGGCGGGCGGCGGCGGAGGAGCGGGGGACGGGTGGTCACCAGCCGGGCCCGCGGCACACCGCCGTCAGGCCCCGGGAAGCCGCCCGGCCGGACCGCCGGTGACGCCGTCCCCCTGGAAGACGCCGACGCGCGGCCGGCCCTCGCACCCGGCGACTCGCGGATCAACCTGCGTATACGACGGTTGCGGCACCGCGGTCGGGGGTCCCCGCGCCGCCCTTCGCGTACGCCTCGGCGCTCTCGCGCACCCCGCGCCGCGCCCGAACCCCGACGGCCGGGTACGGGCGCGTCCTCCCCGGGCGGTCCGCGAGGGCCCGGTCCGGACCACCCGCCCGTGCTCCACCGGGGCCCCGGCCCGGGTCATTCGCCCGCGATCCGGCGGGAATCGGGGCGCACGGCGGGTTCGGGGACCGCGGGATCCCCGAGTAACACGGGGTTCACAATCGAGCAATGGCCGGGAAATCCGGGGTTGCGAAGCTGCGCCTCATACCCGCTGCACCCGCAAAGGATGAGGGCCCGTGACCATCAAGGCTGAGTACATCTGGATCGACGGCACCGAGCCGACCGCGAAGCTCCGCTCGAAGACGAAGATTCTGACGGGTTCCGCCGCAGACGTCTCCGAGCTTCCCATCTGGGGCTTCGACGGGTCCAGCACCAACCAGGCCGAGGGGCACGCGTCCGACTGCGTCCTGAAGCCGGTCTTCTCGTGTCCCGACCCGATCCGCGGCGGCGACAACGTGCTGGTGCTGTGCGAGGTCCTGAACACGGACATGACCCCGCACCCGTCCAACACGCGCGCCCAGCTGGTCGAGGTCGCGGAGAAGTTCGCCGGCCAGGAGCCGATCTTCGGCATCGAGCAGGAGTACACCTTCTTCGACGGGGACCGCCCGCTCGGCTTCCCGGTCGGAGGCTTCCCGGCCCCGCAGGGCGGCTACTACTGCGGTGTCGGCGTCGACGAGATCCACGGCCGCGACGTCGTCGAGGCGCACCTGGAGAACTGCCTGCAGGCGGGTCTCGGCATCTCCGGCATCAACGCCGAGGTCATGCCGGGCCAGTGGGAGTTCCAGGTCGGCCCGCTCGCACCCCTGGAGGTCGCGGACCAGCTGTGGATCGCCCGCTGGCTGCTGTACCGCACCGCCGAGGACTTCGACGTCTCCGCGACGCTCGACCCGAAGCCGGTGAAGGGCGACTGGAACGGCGCCGGCGCGCACACCAACTTCTCCACGAAGGCGATGCGCGAGGGCTACGACGCCATCATCACCGCGTGCGAATCGCTGGGCGAGGGTTCCAAGCCGCTGGACCACGTCAAGAACTACGGCGCCGGCATCGACGACCGCCTGACCGGTCTGCACGAGACGGCCCCCTGGAACGAGTACAGCTACGGCGTCTCCGACCGAGGTGCCTCGGTGCGCATCCCGTGGCAGGTCGAGAAGGACGGCAAGGGCTACATCGAGGACCGCCGTCCGAACGCGAACGTCGACCCGTACGTGGTGACCCGCCTGCTGGTGGACACCTGCTGCTCCGCGCTGGAGAAGGCCGGCCAGGTCTGATCCCGCAGCCGCTTCGCCAAGGGGCGCCCGCCGGTCATCCGGCGGGCGCCCCTTCCGCGTCACCGGGGCTCCTCCGGCGTCCTTCGGGCGGACGGGGCGCGGCCGGATTCTCCCCGCAGCGGAATCCCGCACGTCGGAGCGGGTGGGCGGGCACGCTCGGCACCATGAGACTTCTGGTGCTGGGCGGTACGGAGTTCGTGGGGCGGGCCGTGGTGGAGGCCGCGCTGGCCCGCGGCTGGCAGGTGACGGTGTTCCACCGGGGGCGCCACGAGGCCCCGGCGGGGGTGCGGGTGCTGCGCGGCGACCGGGTCGCGCCGGACGGGCTCGGCGCGCTCGCGGAGGGCGAGTGGGACGCCGTCGTCGACACCTGGTCGTCGGCCCCGTCCGCCGTCCTCGCCGCGGCACGGCTGCTCGCGGACCGGGTCGGCCACTACGTGTACGTGTCCAGCCGCTCGGTCTACGCGTGGCCGGCGGCCGCGGGGCTCGACGAGGACGGCCCGCTGGTGGAGGGTGCCGCGGCGGACTCCGGGCCGACCGACTACGCCCGCGATAAGCGGGGCGGCGAGCTGGCCGTGTCGGAGACCTTCGGCGCCGACCGGTCGCTGCTGGTGCGCGCGGGGCTGATCCTGGGGCCCGGGGAGAACGTGGGCCGGCTGCCGTGGTGGCTGGACCGGGTGGCGCGCGGCGATACGGTGCCCGCGCCGGGTCCGCGCGACCTGCCGGTGCAGTTCGTCGACGTACGCGACCTCGCCCTCTGGACCCTCGACGCGGTGCGGAAGCGGCTGACCGGTCCGTTCAACCTGGTCTCGCCGCACGGTCACACCACGATGGGCGGGCTGCTGGAGGCCTGCGTCCGGGCGACCGGCTCCGGCGCGGAGCTGCGCTGGCTCGACGCCGAGAGGATCGCCGCGGCCGGGGTGGAGCCCTGGACGGACCTGCCGGTGTGGATCCCGCGCGGCGAGGCGTACGACGCGATGCACTGCGCCGACGTCTCCAGGGCCCTGGCGGCCGGTCTGCGCTGCCGGCCGGCCGAGGAGACGGTCGCCGACACGTGGACCTGGCTCCAGGGGCTGGGCGGAAGCGCTCCCCTGCGTCCGGACCGGAGCCCGGTCGGCCTGTCCGCGGCCCAGGAGTCGGCGCTGCTCGGCGGCTCCTGAGCACCCGGGGGCGCCACCGCCGGCCCACTGCCCCCGCGCCGGAAGGCCGTGCCCGGCGGGCGCACCCGTGCGGTGGGGGCCGGGGCGCGCGGACCCGGACCGGCGCAGCCGCGAGGTTTCGCCAACCGCCGTCGCGGGCATGCCCGTTGGCACCCGGTGGTATCCGTTTTGCGGATGGAGTTTTCTACGAATTCCGGTCCCGTCTGAACGGGGCGAGGCGCGACTCCGTATGGAACGGCGCGTTGCTCCCACCCCGGGATTGGAGTTCCATGGCACGCACAACACGCAAACGCTCAACGCTGGCAAACCGGGCGATCGCCGCCTCGGCTGCCCTGATTCTGGGCGGGGGTGGGCTGGTCGCGGTCAACGTCTACGCATCCGCGGGTGAGAGCCGCGGTCAGAACCCCAACGGGACCCAGGCCGCCGGCCGGTCGGTCTCCACCATCGACTGCCCGGACGTCGGTAACGAACTGGACGTGGTGCCCCAGAAGGAGCGCGCCAACGTCGACCGCGAACTCGCCACGCTGGACACCCAGATCACCACGGCGTACAAGCGCTTCGCCGACCTCAGGCAACGGATCGAGAGCGACCCCCGGTACGGGCAGCAGCAGATCCTCACTCCGCTGAAGAACGAGCGGAGGGTGATCCTCCAGCGGATCGCGGCGCTCATCGAGCGCGGCAAGGCTCCCAAGCCGCAGGGCCTCGAGTCCATGGCGTCGTGCACCCTGCGGGGCGACGACAACGGCGGCCAGAACCAGGGAGGAGACCAGAACCAGGGAGGCGACCAGGGGCAGGACGGCGGTCAGGGCGACGGCCAGGACAACGGCCAGGGCCAGGACGACGGCGGCCAGGACCAGGGCGACGGCAACGGCGGTCAGGCCGGCAACGGCCCCGAGCAGTCCGACTTCGTCGACATCCAGTCCGTCCAGCCGAACGTCGACAACCCGCGCAACCGGCGCGGTGCCTCCCGGGGCACGTTCACGACCAGCTGTGGTGTGAACGAGAACGGGAAGTTCAACCCGGACAACGTGATCGTCGCTCCCGGTGTCGCCAACGGCGCCCACCACATGCACGACTACGTGGGCAACCAGGCCAACGACGCCTTCGCCAGCGACGACGACCTCGCCAACGGGCAGACGACCTGTGTGAACCAGGGCGACAAGTCGACGTACTACTGGCCGGTGCTGCGGCTGCAGAACGGGCAGCAGGAGAACGACGCCGACGCCGACGGCGGCGGCAAGGACCAGAACGTCGGCGAGATCCAGACGCCGTCGCAGGTCACGCTGAACTTCGTCGGCAACCCGCGGTCCAAGGTGACGGCCATGCCGCGGTTCCTGCGGATCATCACCGGCGACGCCAAGGCGTTCGTCAACGGTGACGCGAACGCGAACGCGTCGTGGAGCTGCACCGGGTTCGAGGACCGCCAGCTGAAGGACAAGTACCCGATCTGCCCCGAGGGCAGCCAGGTGGTGCGGTCGTTCAAGTTCCAGAGCTGCTGGGACGGTCAGAACACCGACAGCGCCAACCACCGCACCCATGTCGCCTTCGCCCAGGCGAACGGCGCCTGCCCCAACGGCTTCCGGGCCATTCCGCAGCTCGTGCAGCGCATCGTCTACGACGTGCCGCCGCCGGTCTTCGACGGGGCGAACCCGAGCGTCTTCGCGGTCGACTCGTTCCCGGAGCAGCTGCACAAGCCCATCACCGACCACGGCGACTTCATCAACGTCTTCGACGAGAACCTGATGAACAAGGTGGTGAGCTGCATCAACGGCGGGCGCAAGTGCCGCTGACCGCTCGCTGAGCCGGCGCCGAACCCCGGACTCCCCGCCCGAGCCCCGGGGTTCGGCGCCACCTTCCGCCGAACCCCTCCCCAGCCCGTCTCCCCCTCCCCCACACCTGCGCGGCCTGCTCAGTGATGGCCGGAGTGCTCGTCCTCGTTCCCCCCACCGCCGGCACCGCTCCCCGAGTGCCCGCCATGCGAGGCGCCGCTCTCCACGGTCCCGCCGAGCCGGCCGCGCAGTGCCGTCACGACCTTCTCGTCGCCGACCGCGACCCACTTCCTGCCGACGAGGTACGAGCCGCCGTAGTCCTTGGCCTCGTTGATCCACTCGCGCTGGCCGCGGTCGGTGGCGAAGGTGGCGAGGACGTACTTGCCGTCCTTCGTCGCGCAGTTCGCCTGCCGCAGCTCCTTCGCGTCCGTCTGGATGTTCGGCTCGCACTCGGCCTGCTTCGCCAGCTGCTCCAGGCTCCCGGTCGCCGTCCTCGGCACGTCGGGGGCCTCGTCCGCGTCCCCGCCGCAGGCGGTGAGGGCCATGGCGGCCGTCAGTGCCAGCGCGGCCAGGGCCATCGGAGTGGTGGTTCGGGCTCGTTGCGTACTCATCGGGCCATCGTGCCCGGTCGGCGCCCCGATGGGCAGAGGAACGGAGGGTAACGTGCCGCACGTCGCACCCGCACCAGCTGCCCCACGTGCACCAGGGAGAAGCCGCCGCCATGCCCGCGATCCCCGCGACCACCGTCGCCAATCTGCGCGACCTGGGCCCGACCCCGCTCACGGGCGGCCGCATCGTGCGGCCGGGGCTGCTGCTGCGGTCCGGACAGCTGGACCGGATGGACACCACGGCCGACCCGGCCGTGGCGGCCCTGGGCGTCCGGACCGTCTTCGACTTCCGCACGGAGGTGGAACGCCGGGCGCGGCCCGACCGCCTTCCGCCGGGCACCCGCGTGCTGGCGGCCGATGTGCTGGCGGACTTCCTGTCCTCCGGCACGGTGCCCGCGGCCGCACGCCTGCGGGAGGTCCTGGGCGATCCGGCGGCCGCCGAGCGGGAGCTGGGCGGGGGCCGGGCGCACGCCCTGTTCGCCGACACCTACCGGGCCCTGGTCTCCACGGAGTCCGCCCGGCACGGCTACGGGGCGTTCCTGGAGGCCCTGGCCGAGCCGGACGCCGGAACGCTGCTGTTCCACTGCACGGCGGGCAAGGACCGCACGGGCTGGGCCGCGGCCGTCGTGCTGGGCCTGCTCGGCGCGGACGAGGACACCGTCGAGGCGGAGTACCTCTCCGTGAACCCGGCGGTGCGCCAGGCGTTCGCGCCGCTCGTGGAGGGTTTCACCGCCCAGGGCGGCGACCCGGAGATCGCGCTCACCCTCATCGGTGTGACACCGGACTACCTGGCCGCCGCCCGGGACGAGGTGACCAGGCTCCACGGCTCGCTGGAGCGGTACGTGAGGGACGGACTCGGAGTGGGCGACGAGACGGTGGCACGGATCCGCGCCCGTCTCACCGGGCCCGCCGGCCGGGGCTGGTGACTATCGCAGTATTCGCTCGTTCTGCTGACAGTGAGCACCCAGGAACTCGCCCCCGCCGTCGACGTGGAGCAGGCCGAAGCCGCGCTCGTGGAGCACTACCCACGTCTGGTACGGATCGCCTACCTCGTCCTGCCGCCCTCCCTCGGCCGCAACCGCCGCGTGCTGACCGCTCACTGGATCGTGCAGCGCTCCCTGCCGCGCGGCCGTGCGGCCCGGCTTCCGCAGGCCCGTCAGGCACGGGTGCCCGCCCCGCGCGGAACGGCCGTGCCGGGGTACGCGTTCGTCCGCGGGCGGGTGCTGCGGCAGGCGCTGGACGCGGGGCTCCCACTGCGGCGGCGGGCCTGGCCGAAGCGTGTGCAGTTCCCGCCGCTGCTGCCCCAGGTGCGGGGGTTGCGGCTGTTCCCGCGTTCCGGTGGCGCCGATGAACTCGCGCTGGACCAGGGGCTGTCCGCACTGTCCGGGGCCGCGCGTGCCGCGTATGTGCTGCGCGCCCTGGAGGGGCTGGCGGACGCCGCGGTGCGGCAGGTCCTGACCGGCGCCGGGGTGGCCGACCCGCACGCGGCGCTCGCGGCGGCGGACGGGCTCCGCACCCCGGAGGGCAGGACCGCGGTCGATCTGCTGGAGTCCCCCGAGTTCGACCCATGCTCGCTGCAGGCCCGGCCGACCGATCTGATGCGCCGCCGGCGGCAAGCGAAGGCCGCGCTGGCGGCGGCCGCGGCCGTGCTGGTGTCCGGCACGCTGCTGAGCCTGCCCGGAGAGGGCTGGGCACCGGCGGAGGCGGCCGCTCCGCTGTACGCGCGCCACCCGGCGGCCGAGGCGGCGCTGGACCCGGCCCGGCTGCAGCGGATCGGCGCCCAGACCTGGCGGAGCTCCAGCCGCACGGACTTCTCCGTGTGGCCCGCCCGCGGCTCGCTGACCGGGGACCGCGCACTGCTGCGCCGGGCGCTCGCCGTCTGGGCGCGGCCCGGTGCGACGGTGCAGGTGTCCGCGACCCCCGGCACCCCGCCGGGGCCGCCGATGGGGGCGCCGCAGCTGCTGTTCGCGGGCGAGGTGGGCCGGGCCCGGGTGGTGCTGTTCCACGACGGGCTGCGCGTCGTGCGGTACGCGGAGCCGGACGAGGGCGCGAGCGGCGGCCCGGCTCTGGACCTCGCCCGGACCGACTCGGCGGACGCGGCCACCGCCGGGGCGCTGCTCGTCGACCGCGGTCGCGGCGAGGTCCGCTATCTGACGGCGCCCTGGGTGAGCGGGGCCTCGGCGCGTGACCTGCTCGATCCGGACGCGGAGCCCCGGACGCTGCGGCGCGACGCGCATGGGGTGACCGAGGCGCTGCCGAGCCCGGCCGAGGCCCGCGAGTGCCGGTCGTGGCACGCGCTGGAGCTGGCCGGAGCCGGCTCCCGGCGGCTGGTCACCGATCTCGGCGAGATCGTTCCGGCCCGGCTGACCTGGGGTCCTCCGCTGTCCGCCGGCGATGTCCCCGAGGCTCCCGAGGAGGCCCGCACCGCCTGGGCGCGCACGGCCTGTCTGCTGCCCACGATGCGCTCGAACGGGGTGCGGGAGGTCAACGCCTGGCGCTACACGCGCCAGTGGCTGCCGGAGGGGAACGGCAGGGCCGCCTGGGTGTGCACCCGCGCCGAGACCTGGCGCGGCACGGGCGGCCGGGTGCTCGCCCAGTTCCAGCCGCCGCAGTCGGGCCCGGCGGCCCGGGCGCCCGGTGTGGTGGTGGCCCGCTCCGAGGTGTCGCCCGCGTGCGGACCGCGGGACCCGCAGGTGCTCGCGGGCGTGCTCTGGAGATCCCGCACGGGCCGGTGGTACGTACTGGCCGCGGGCAGCGAGGACGTCGCCTCCGTACGTACTTCCGGCGGGGTCACCGGCAGCGCGGCGGGCAACCACCTCGTCGTACCGGCGCGCCAGGGGGTACGGGTGGAGCTCGACGGCAGGCTCGCGGACGGGTCCCGGATGCGTGCCCTGCGCTGAACGGCGCACGGACGGGACGGGTGGGTCCGACGCACCCCGAGCCGAGCGGCTCAGGGCAGCAGCAGCCAGTCCGCCGCAAGGGCCGCCGCAAGACCCGCGCCCAGCAGATACGTGCCCAGCCGGGTCCGGCCGTGGCGGCTGAGCTCGATGACAACTCCGCACAGGATCATGGCCAGTCCGTACACCCCGACCACGAGCACCGACGTGCGACTGGCCAGCCGCACCGCCAGGACCGCACCGAGCGCCACGAGCACGACCGAGGCCGCGGCGATCCGGAGCGTCCGGGCCTGGCGGGGGGTCATGGCCCCCGGCGCGGCTGCGGACGCCTCCGAGGGCGCGGGCGCGTCCACGGGTACGGGCCCGTCCACCGCGGGCACTCCCGCCGGCGCGGGCGCGTCCACGAGTGCGGACGCGTCCGAGGGTGCCGGGGTCTCCGCGGGTGTCTCCTGGTCAGAAGCGGTCATGCTCCGGAAGCCTAACGGCCGAGCGGCGGACGGCGTCCGAGGCCCGGCCGTTAGGCTGTTCGCATGACGACCGGGGTTCGCCGCAGGATGGGCGTCGAAGAGCGCAGGCAGCAGCTGATCGGGGTGGCGCTGGAACTGTTCAGCCACCGCTCCCCCGAAGAGGTGTCGATCGACGAGATCGCCGCCGCCGCGGGCATCTCGCGCCCGCTGGTCTACCACTACTTCCCCGGCAAGCAGAGCCTGTACGAGGCCGCGCTGCGGCGCGCGGCGGAGGACCTCGCCCACCGCTTCTCGGAGCGGCACGAAGGACCGCTCGGCGGACGGCTGCTGAGGGTGATGCGCCGGTTCTTCGACTTCGTCGACGAGCACGGACCGGGCTTCTCGGCGCTGATGCGGGGCGGTCCCGCGGCAGGCACCGGCACCACCAGCGCGGTGATCGACGGGGTCCGCCAGGCGGCCTACGAGCAGATCATGGCCCATCTCGGCGTCACCGACCCGGCGCCGAGGCTGCGGCTGGTGGTGCGGTCCTGGGTGTCACTGGCCGAGTCCACCGCGCTGATCTGGCTGGACGGACGGGAGATACCGCGCGCGGAGCTGGAGCTCCAACTGGTCCACGACTTCGCGGCGCTGGTGGCGGTGCCCGCGGCGTACGACCCGGACATGGCGGCCGTGCTGGAGCGCATCATGCGGGACGAGCCGGCCGACGGGCCCTTCGGGGACCTCGTCGGCAGGCTCGTGGTCCTCGTGCCGCGGGTGCCGTCCCCGGCACCCGCGGCGCGGGTTCCGCAGCAGCGCGCCTGAGCCCCGAGGACCCCGGCGCGCCGCCGCGCGTCAGCCGCGGGTGAAGACGGCGACCGTGCGTCCCGGCACCGCGAAGGTGCCGGTGGCACCGTCGTACGACGCGGACTTGACCACCGGGTCGGCGCCTCCGGCCTGGACCCGGTGCAGCCCGTGGGACGTGCCCGCGAGGGCGCCGATCCGCTGGGTCTGCCGGTCCGGGGTGGCGTTGAACACCACGACCAGATCACCGAGGCGCATGGTGATCACGCCCGGGGTCTCGTCCGTCCCCGACAGCGGGAACGAGAGCGCCGACTGCACCTCGTCCGCCGAGCCGAGTCCGAACTCCTTCTCGGTCGTGCGGATCCTCAGCAGATCGCGGTAGGCGGCCGAGGTGCCGGTGATCTCCGCGCAGCCGGGCTTCAGCGCGGGCGCGGTCAGCAGTGGCTTGGCGTACGGCCACTTGTCCTTGTTGTCGGCGGCCGGCGGCAGGCCGCGTCCGAAGCCGTTGCCGTCGCGGCAGTCCCAGTGGACGGGGTTGAACCAGTCGCCGCTGTCGTAGGAGTTGCGGTCCAGCGACTTCGACCGCAGGAGGTCGGTGCCGGCCTGCGACAGTGCGGGCCCCTGGGAGAGCGCGGCCGTCGCCATCGCAAGGACCTGCATCCGGGCCCGGCCGGACGCGGGGACGGACTGCGGCAGCTTGAACGCGAGCGCGTCGTAGAGCGTCTCGTTGTCGTGGGCGTCCGCGTAGGCCAGGGCGTCACCGGGTACCGCCGCGTAGCCCGCGGGTGAGCCGTTGTAGTCCACCTCGGAGCCCTTGACCGTGCGGCCCCGGGTGTCGGTGAAGGTGTACGACGCCAGGTTGCCGGACAGTCCGACCTTGATCAGGTCCTGGTAGTGCAGCAGCCGGGCCCTCTGCTCGGCCGGGGTGCCGTTGGCCCCGGAGCCGTTGGGTTCGGTGAACAGACCGGAGGCGAAGCCCTGGACGCCCGGGTCCTCGTCGAACGGGCCGCCGCCTCGGACGGCGTCCCGCGCCCGGTCGGAGAAGGTGGCGATCCCCGTACCGGCCATGTTCTTCTGGGTGGCCTGGACGAACCGGACGTCGTCCGCGATCTCGCCGAAGTTCCAGCCCTCCCCGTACAGGACGATCTTCTTCCCGTCGACGCCGTCCTTCGCGACGGTGAGCGCGTCGAGGGCCTTGCGGACGGCGAGCATGTTCGCCTTCGGGTGGTGGCCCATCAGGTCGAACCGGAAGCCGTCGACCTTGTAGTGCCTCGCCCAGGTGACGACGGAGTCCACGACGAGCTTGCCCATCATGGCGTTCTCGGGCGCGGTGTTGGCGCAGCAGGTGGACGTGGCCACCGAGCCGTCGTCGAGGAGCCGCTGGTAGTAGCCGGGGACGATCCGGTCCAGCACGGACTTCTCGGACTGACCGCTCGCGACGGTGTGGTTGTAGACGACGTCCATCACGGTGCGCAGCCCGGCGCCGTTCAGGCCCTGCACCATCCGCCGGAACTCGACCGTGCGGCGCGTGCCCTCGGGGTCGGAGGCGTAGGAGCCCTCGGGGACGGTGTAGTGCAGTGGGTCGTACCCCCAGTTGTAGGCGTCCTTCGCAGCCGCCTTCGCGACACAGGCCTGCTGCTCCTCGGAGTCCGGTGCGTACACCTTCAGGTCGCAGTCCGGCACGGACTGGTCCGACTTCCTCTCCGGGATGGTCCCGATGTCGAAGGCGGGCAGCAGATGCACGTAGGAGGTGCCGCTCCTCGCGAGCGCCGCCAGGTGCTTCATACCGTCCGACTCACGCTCGGTGAAGGCCAGATAGCCGCCCTTGTTCCTCGCGGTGCGGTCGGCGACCGAGAAGTCGCGGACGTGCAGCTCCTGGATCTGGGCGCCCCTCAGCGGCACGGCGGCCGGCTTGCGCAGCGTGGACCAGCCCTCGGGCGCGAGCTTCGGGTCGGCGAGGTCGACGACGAGGCTGCGGGCCGAGTCCGTGGTGAGGGCGGTGGAGTACGGATCGGTGACCCTGTTGGTGACCAGCTTCCGCACGCTCGGCGCCCAGACCGTCACGGCGTACCGGTAGGGCTTGCCCCGCCAGCTCGCCGGGCCGTTGACCGACCAGACGCCGGAGGCGTCGTCGCGGCGCATCGGGACGGTCTTCCCGTCCAGTTCGAGGGCGACCCTGCGTGCGGTGGGGGCCCACACGGACAGCGTCGGGCGCCCCTTGCGGAACACCGGTCCGAGCGCGGCCTGCTGTGCCCTGCCCGCGTACAGGTCGTCGAGGACGCCCGGGATCTGCACTCCGGTCGCGGCGAGCAGGGCGCCGGCCGCGTTGCGCTGGGTGGCGATCAGCTGGCCGCGCAGGGCGTCCTCGACCCGGTCGCGGTCGCGCGGGTCGACGGTGAAGGCGGGGAAGTCCTTCAGGTGCGGGTACTTCGCCTTCTGGGCGTCGGACAGCGCGGACGGGTTCAGCCGCAACCACCGCCCCTCGTCGCTGAGTGCGCCGTCGACGATCCCGATGCCGCCGCCGGGCGCGTACACGAGCTGCTGGCTGGTGGCGTCGGTGGGCTTCACCTTCCACACCACGGTGGTGCGGTCGATGAACTGCGCCTCCGCCTCGGCCAGGTCCAGCGACGGCGCGCCGCCGCTCATCGGCAGCAGGTACTGAGGCTGCCCGGCGAGCATCCACACCTCGCGGCCGTGGCTGCCGAAGGACAGCGACTGGTCGGTCGGCAGGTCCTTCTGGTCGCCCTTGTGCACGATGTAGCTGAGCGAGCCGGCGCCGTCGGCGAGCGGGACCTCGAAGGTGACCCCGTACGCGTCCTTCCGGACCGGCATCAGCGGCTTCGACCAGTCGGTGGGCTCGGCGGCGCCCGTCCAGGTGTGCAGGCCCCAGCCGTCGTAGTCGCCGTCGGGCCGGTGGTAGTGGAGCACGGCCTTCCCGGTGTCCTGCGGCGGGCGGGCACCGTCGGGAGCGGTGCCGGACTGGCCGTCCTGGCCCTGAGTGATCCAGACCTCGCCGGTGCGGCCGAGGTCGATGGTGCGCTGCGGCCCGTCGGCGGCGCCGTCCTTCTCGACGGTGTACGAGAGGGCCGACGTGCCCTCGGGGACCTTGACCCAGGCGAAGGCGCCCCAGGCGTCGCGGCCGGTGAACGCGGCCGTGGTCCCGGCGGCCTTCAGCCGTGCGCCGTCGTAGTCGCCGTCGGCGCGCTTGTAGTGGACGACGGCGTGGGTGCGCTCGACGGCCGTGGGCCTCTCGGGCGGCGGGACCTGGCCGGCGGTGGTCGCGGCCCGGGCGCTCGCGGTGCGGCCGAGGCTGTCGACGACGACCGCCTTGTAGCGCAGGGGCGTCCCGGCGGGCGCCGTGATGTGCTGGGTCACCTTGTACGGGGCGTGGTCGGCGGTGCCGAGGGTGCGCCACTTGCCGTTGCCCACCTGCGCGGCGAAGACGACCCGGTTGAGTCGTCCGCCCTCGGGGGCGGCGGAGATCTCCACGGTGCCGGTCGCCCCGGCGGCGGGGGCCCTGAGAGTGAGGGACGGCTTCGCGGCGGGGGCCGCGAGGGGCCCGGTCGCGCGCAGCACCAGCGACGACAGCGCGGGCACGGTGACGGTGACCCGGCCGCCGGTGGCGCGCACGGTGCCGGAACCGCCGTACAGGGCCCGGAACTCCGCCGAGTCCACGGGCACGGTGACGGTCTTCGCGGTGGTGGCGTTGTTGACGGCCACCAGGTACTCGACGGCTCCCGCGCGCTTCTTCCCGTCCGTGCGGGAGAAGGCGTACACGGAGTCCTTGGCGTAGCGCTCCTGCTGGACGCCGTCGCGCAGCGCCGGGTGCTCACGGGTGAGCTTCGACAGCGCGGCGATCGAACGGTAGACGGGGTGCCCGGTGTCGTACGCGTCGTCGGCGTGGGTGCGGTCCGTGCCGAGCCGGTCGTCGTCGAGGTAGTCGGCGGTCCTCGACGCGAACAGGGTCTGGCGGGCGTCCTTGTCGCCGCCCGCGCCGGTGAAGCCCTGCTCGTCGCCGTAGTAGACGACCGGGTTGCCTCGGCTGAGGAACATCAGCTCGTTGGCGAGACGGGCCCGCTTCAGCAGCTCGGCGTCGTCGGCGCCGGGGTTGTCCTGCTTCAGGAAGGTGCCGATGCGGCCCATGTCGTGGTTGCCGAGGAAGGTCACCTGCTCGTAGGCGTTGGCCTTGTCGGTGGTGTACCGGTAGTCGTCGGCGAAGACCTTGGCGAGCCGGCCGGCGTCTGCGCCCTGCGAGGCGTAGGCGCGGGCCGCGTCCTGGAAGGGGAAGTCGAGGGTCGAGTCGAGCCGGCCCCGGGTGACGTACGGCGACGTCACGGCGGTGTCGGCGGAGAACACCTCGCCGAACATGAAGAAGTCCTCGCGGCCGCGCTTGGCCGCGTACGCGTCCAGCGCGGTCGCCCACTGGGTCCAGAAGTCCAGGTCGACGTGCTTGACCGTGTCGATCCGGAAGCCGTCTATCCGGAAATCGCGGACCCACTTCTCGTAGATCCGCTTCATGCCCTCGACGACCTCGGGCCGCTCGGTCCACAGGTCGTCCAATCCGACGAAATCGCCGTACTCGGCGCTCTCCCCGGCCCAGGTGGAGTCGCCCCGGTTGTGGTACATCGTCGGGTCGTTGAGCCATGCCGGGACCTTGGTGACGGCGCCCTCGCCCTTGACCGGGGTGTACGGGAAGGAGTCGGCGTCGACCGCGCCGCGCGGGATCCCGTCCCGGTCGTCGAACGGGCGGCCGCTCTTGTCGAGGTACGGGTGGGAGCCCTTGGGGCGGTAGCCGTAGGCCTTCTCGGCGTAGTCGACGGTGTCGGCGGTGTGGTTGGTGATGACGTCGAAGAAGACCTTCATGCCCTTGGCATGGGCCTTGTCGATCAGCGTCTCCAGGTCCCGGTTGGTGCCGAAGTGCGGGTCGACCTGGGTGAAGTCGGTGATCCAGTAACCGTGGTAGCCCGCCGACGCGTCCTCGCCACTGCCCTGTACGGGCCGGTTCTTGAAGATGGGCGCGAGCCAGATGGCGGTCGTGCCGAGGCCCTTGATGTAGTCCAGGCGCTTGGTGAGTCCCTTGAGGTCGCCGCCCTGGTAGAAGCCCTTGTCGGTGGGGTCGTAGCCGGTCTCCAGGCGTGAACCGGTCAGTCCCCCGCGGTCGTTGGCCCGCGTGCCGTTCGCGAACCGGTCCGGCAGCACGAAGTAGAACTGCTCGCGCGTCAGATCGTGCCGGGCGGGCTGTGCGGCGAGGTGGGCGTCGGACGGTGGGGCGGGCGGCTTCGCCGCGGCGGCGGGCACGGCGGGCGCGAGTGCGGCGCACACGGCCACGGCCAGGCCGGCCGCCACCGTTCTGCGCCGGGCGCGCGAGGGGGGTGTCACAAGGGTTCTCCTCACTGGTCTGGACTCGTCGGAACGCGTGTCGGAACGCGTGTCGGTACTCGTCGGAACACGTCTGTGGCCGTGGGCTGATGGGCTGCTCGTGGGCTCGTGGCGCGCGGCCCGTGGCCCGCGGGACTTCTCGGACCGCCCGGGTCCGGGCGGAACGGCCGTGGTGGTGGTGCCGCCCCGGCCGCGCGCGCCCGGGGTCCGGACGGGCGGCGGCGCCGGGACGTGCACCGGCGGCCGGCCGCCCGGCCCTGGACCTCAGGACCGCCAGGTGTCGTCGAGGCTCACCCTGCCGGTGGGCGGGACCGTCGCCGTACGGTTCGCCCCGGTCTCCCAGGTGACGTTGCCCACGGCGTCCTTGCGCAGGTACTTGTACTCGAAGGAGGTGCCGGCGGGCAGGCCGGCGTCGAGCTTCCACACGGGGTAGCCCGCCGGGTCGAGCTTGAGGGCGCTGCCGGTGTTCCAGTTGCCGAGGGCGGCCTGGTTGCCGGTGACATAGATGTCCTGGCCGGGCACGGTCGTGGCGTTGACCGCGAACGAGGCGCCGGAGGCGGACGATCCGCCGCCGCAGTTCCTCGCACCGGCGTGCAGCGCGACGGCCGTGTTCGGGCCGAGGGTCCGGGTGAACTGGCCGGCGCCGTTCACCGTGACGCCCGTGCCCGACTGGACGTCGCAGTAGTCGCCGGCCGGGAGGGAGGTCTGGAAGGTGCGGGTCAGCACCGAGGTCTCGTGGTTGACGGCCACGTACGCCTTGTCGCCCCGGCCGAACGCGATCGCGTCGGCGCCGTTGTCCCACCAGTTCGTGACGCCCTGACCGCGCGCCACGTTCCGGAAGGCGACCATGGAGGAGATCTCGCGCCAGGCGTGCTGGCACTTCCAGCCGTCGCTGTAGCAGGCGTTCACCGTGCCGCCGTTGGGCGGGCCCGCGTCCTTGTCGGACCACTCGTAGCCGGAGTGGACGTCCGGCGAGCCGTAGGGCCAGGCCAGCATGAACACGTTCGCCAGGGTGTAGTCGGCGCCGTTCTTGTAGTTCAGGGTGTCGCCGCCGCGCTCGGTGTCGTGGTTGTCGACGAAGACGGCGGACTTGCCGCTCGTCATGTAGCCCCAGCCCTCGCCGAAGTTCTTCAGGTACGCCAGGTTCTCGTTGAGGAAGACCCGCTTGAGGTCGCGGGCGTAGCGGAACTCCTGCACATCGCCGTTGCCCAGGTACTCGTCGGGCTGGACGGCCTCGCCTGCGCCGTGGATCGCCTCCTGCTTCCAGTACGCGCCCGGGTCGCTGAGCCTGGCCTTGATCGCGGCCAGGTCCGCGGCCGGCATGTGCTTGGCGGCGTCGACCCGGAAGCCGTCGACGCCGAGCGACAGCAGGTCGTTCATGTAGCCCGCGATCCTGTCGCGGACGTACTCCTCGCCGGTGTCGAGGTCCGCGAGCCCGACGAGTTCGCAGTTCTGGACGTTGGCGCGGTCCCGGTAGTCGGTGATCTGCGCGGTGCAGTCGTCCATGTCCGGGGCCGAGTACAGGCCGGGGTACCCGTACTTGGTGTACGACGAGCCGCCCGTGCCCGTGCCGTTCCCGGCGGCCATGTGGTTGATGACGGTGTCGACGACGACCTTGACGCCCGCCGAGTGACAGGCGTCGACCATGTTCGTGAACGCGGCGCGGTCGCCCAGCCGCCCCGCGATCCGGTAGCTGACGGGCTGGTACGACGTCCACCACTGCCCGCCCTGTATGTGCTCCTGGGGCGGGGAGACCTGGACGTATCCGTACCCGGCCGGGCCCAGGGTGCCGGTGCACGCCTGCGCGACCGAGTCGAAGCGCCATTCGAAGAGGACGGCGGTGACGTCCTTGGTGCCGGGCGGGGCCGCCTGCGCTGCCCCGGGTGGCGCGATCACCGCGGCTGCCGTGCCCGCCACGACGGCGAGCGCGGCAGCCAGAGATCTGCTGGCCATGTGCTTCCTCCTGCGGCTCAGGAAGGGAGGTGGGAGGTGGTGAGCGAGGGCCTGGGGTGGGGGTGTTGAAGGTTCTTGCTGCAAAACTGAAAGGACCCTCCGCGCAGGTGACGGTAGGCCCGAACGATTGCCCGGTCAACCGTTCGGACACATCCGGGAAACACGGACGCCATCTGCCTGCAAGGTTTTTCACCCTGCGGGCAGATGGCGTGACGGCCGTCCCGGCCGACCGGTCAGCTCCGCGCCCTCGCCGTCGAGCCGCGTACCACCAGCTCCGGCTGGAAGACGTATTCGGTGCTGGGCACGGGGTTCCCGCGGATCTCCTCCAGCAGCGCGCCGACCGCCGCCGACGCCATGGCCTGGACCGGCTGCCGCACGGTCGTCAGCGGCGGGTCCGTGAAGGGGATCAGCGGCGAGTCGTCGTACCCGACCACCGACAGTTCGCCCGGCACGTCCAGGCCGCGCTCGCGCGCCGCCCGGATCACCCCGAGCGCCATCATGTCGCTGCCGCAGACGATTCCGGTGCAGCCCGCGTCGATGAGCTCGGCGGCGGCGGCGTGACCGCCCTCGACGCTGAACAGGGTGTGCCGGACGTACCGTTCGGCGTCCGGTCCGGCCGCCGCCAGGAAGCCCTCCGTCTTCCGCCGCGACGGCACGTAGCGCACCGGCCCCACCGCGAGCCCGATGCGCTCGTGCCCGAGTTCGGCGAGATGGCGCACGGCCATGCCCGCGGCCATGTGGTCGTCGGGCGAGACGAACGGCGCCGAGACCTGTTCGTTCCAGCCGTTGACGAGCACGAACGGCACCCGGCGCGCCGCCAGTTCGGCATAGCGTCCCTGGTCCGCCGCCGTGTCCGCGTGGAGTCCCGAGAGGAAGACGATGCCGTCGACACCGCTCTCCTCCAGTTGCTCCACGAGCTCGTCCTCGCTGGCCCCGCCGGGCTGCTGGCAGCACAGCACCGGTGTGTAGCCGTGCCCGGCCAGCACCTGCTCGATGACCTGGGCGAACGCCGGGAAGATCGGGTTGGTGAGCTCGGGCACCACCAGGCCGATCAGTCCCGCGCTGCGCCGCCGCAGCCGCACCGGGCGCTCATAGCCGAGGATGTCGAGCGCCGCGAGCACCCGGGTGCGGGTCGCCGCCGACACACCGGGCTTGCCGTTGAGGACACGGCTGACCGTGGCCTCGCTGACGTCGGCCTGCGCGGCGATGTCGGTGAGCCGGGGAGCACCCGCCCCCGCGGTGCCCCTCGGCCTGGGGATCGTCACACCGTCCACCACGCCGTGGCGTCCGCGGGCAGGACGGCGAAGCCGTCGGTCACCGCGACCGGCGCACTGGCCAGCAGGAGTACGCCGGGTGCGGGGAGGCGGATCGGCGCGCCCGTGGTGTTGGTGGTGCAGACGAACCCGTCGCGGGACAGGGCGAGGACGCCGTCGGGTGCGTCGAGCCAGGTCACCGCTTCCCCCGCGCCGAGGCCCGGGTGGTCGCGGCGCACGGCGAGGGCCGCCCGGTACAGCTCCAGGGTGGAGCCGGCCACCCCGGTCTGTGCCTCCACGCTCAGCTCGGCCCAGTCGCCCGGCTGCGGGAGCCAGCTGCCGCCGCTGCCGAAGCCGTACGACGAGCCCCCGCGCGTCCAGGGGATCGGCACCCGGCAGCCGTCGCGGAAACCGTCCTGGCCCTCCGCCCGGAAGAACGACGGGTCCTGGCGCACCTCGTCCGGCAGGTCGACGACGTCCGGCAGGCCCAGCTCCTCGCCCTGGTAGACGTACGCCGACCCGGGCAGCGCCAGCATCAGCAGCGTGGCCGCCCGGGCCCGGCGCAGGCCGAGCTCGCGGTCGCCCTGCTCGCGCAGCTGGGTGCCGAGGCCCGGCGGGTTGCCGAAGCGGGTGGCGTGCCGGGTGACGTCGTGGTTGGACAGCACCCAGGTGGTGGGCGCGCCGACCGGCCGCATCGCGGCGAGCGAGCCGTCGATGACCTCGCGCAGTTCCTTCGCGTCCCAGTTGGTGGTGAGGTACTGGAAGTTGAAGGCCTGGTGCATCTCGTCGGGGCGGACGTACAGCGCGGTGCGCTCCACGGTCGGGGTCCACGCCTCGGCGACGAGGACGCGCTCGCCCTCGTACTCGTCGAGGATCCGCCGCCAGGAGCGGTAGATCTCGTGGACGCCGTCCTGGTCGAAGAACGGCATGACATCGTTTCCGAGCAGCTTCAGCTGCTCGCCGGAGCCGATGTCGGGCAGGCCGGGTGCCTTGACCAGGCCGTGGGCGACGTCTACACGGAACCCGTCGGCGCCCAGGTCCAGCCAGAACCGGAGGATGGAGCGGAACTCGTCCTGGACGGCCGGGTGCTCCCAGTTGAAGTCCGGCTGCTCGGGGGCGAAGAGGTGCAGGTACCACTCGCCCGGTGAGCCGTCCGGGTTCACCGTCCGCGTCCAGGCCGGTCCGCCGAAGATCGACTCCCAGTCGTTGGGCGGCAGTTCGCCGTCCTCGCCCTTGCCGGGCCGGAAGTGGAAGCGCTCGCGCAGCCGGGACCCGGGGCCCTCGCGCAGCGCCTGGCGGAACCAGTCGTGCTGGTCGGAACAGTGGTTGGGCACGAGGTCGACGATGATCCGCAGGTCCAGGGCGTGGGCGCTGCGGATCAGCGCGTCGGCGTCGTGGAGCGTGCCGAACATCGGGTCGATGGCACGGTAGTCGGCGACGTCGTAGCCGGCATCGGCCTGTGGGGAGGCGTAGAACGGGCTGAGCCAGACCGCGTCGACTCCGAGCTCCTTCAGGTACGGGAGCCGGCCGCGTATCCCGGCGAGATCGCCCATGCCGTCGCCGTTGCCGTCGGCGAAGCTGCGCGGATAGACCTGGTAGATCACCGCGTCCCGCCACCATGGCGCTGGCTCGGCTCGGTGGCCGGACGTCGTCGCGGTGGCGGGGGCAGCGAGGTGCTGGGTCATTTCATCCCTGGGATGGTCGTGGTTGGGGGGAACGTACGGCACGTGCGGGTCAGCCCTTGACGGCGCCCGCCGAAACGCCCGTGACCAGATGACGCTGTGCGAAGAGGAAGACGATCGCGGCCGGGATGGCGATGAGCACGGAGGCCGCGGTCATCGGACCCCACTGGGCGCCGTACTGGTTGACGAACTTCTGCAGGCCCCCGGCGAGGGTCAGGTTCTCGTCGCCGACCATGAAGGCGGAGGCGTAGGCCACCTCGCCCCAGGCGGTGATGAACGAGTAGAAGGCCGTCACCGCGATGCCGGGGCGGGCCAGCGGCAGGATCAGCCGCCAGAAGGTGCCGAACGGGGTGAGCCCGTCGACCTGGCCCGACTCGTCGATCTCGCGCGGGATGGTGTCGAAGAAGCCCTTCATCATCCAGGCGCAGAAGGGCACCGCGATGGTGAGGTAGGTGATGACGAGACCGGCCGGCTCGTTGAGCAGGCCCAGGCCCGACATGATGTTGTAGATCGGCACGATCAGGACCGCGACCGGGAACATCTGGGTGATCAGCAGCGTCCACATCAGGCCCCGCTTGCCGGGGAAGCGGAAGCGGCTGACGGCGTAGCCGGTGGTGGCGGCCACGAAGACGCCGAGGACCGTGGTGAGGCCGGCGACCAGGAGCGAGTTGCCGAACCAGGTCAGGAACTCGGTGTCCGCCAGCAGCTTCGTGTAGTTCTCGAGCGTCGTCTCCCTGACGAAGTCCGTCGTAGTCGCGTAGCTCGCCGGCTTCAGCGAGGTCAGCAGTACCCACAGCACCGGGAAGACGGCGATCACGGAGGCGACGAGCAGCGTGAGGTGCAGCGCGGTCGAGGCCAGCGGCGTGCGGCGGCCGCGCACCGGGGCGTTGGTCGTGGTCACCAGGTTTCTCCCTGCTTGCGGAGGACGCGCTGGTAGACAGCGGCGAAGACCATCAGGAGGACGAGGATCAGCACGCCCCAGGTGGAGGACTGGGCGAAGTCGCGGGGGCTGATCTCGAACGAGAACTTGTACGCCTGGGTGACCAGGATCTGCGTGGCCTCACCGGGACCGCCCCGGGTGAGCAGGAAGATCACCGGGAACATGTTGAAGGTCCAGATGGTGCTCAGCAGCACGACGGTGGTGGACACCGACCGCAGCCCGGGCATGGTGATGTTGCGGAACCGCTGCCAGGCGCCCGCACCGTCCATCTCGGCGGCCTCGTACAGCTCGCCGGGGATGGACTGCAGTCCGCCGAGCAGGGCGACCATCATGAAGGGAACGCCGAGCCAGACGTTCACGGCGATCACCGAGAACTTGGCCCAGGTCGGGTCGTTGAGCCACGGCACGGCGTCTATGCCGCCGCCCGCGAGGAGCTTGTTGAGCAGGCCGTTGTCCTCGTTGTAGAGGAAGCGCCAGGCGAAGACGGAGACGAAGCCGGGCACCGCCCACGGCAGGACCAGCATCATCCGGTAGAACGACCGGCCGGCGATCCTGCGGTTGAGGATGTTGGCGAGGGCGAGGCCCAGTCCGAAGGTGACGGCCACGCAGGAGACCGTCCACACCAGCGTCCACCCGAGGGTGTCCAGGAACTGGCTGCCGGTGAGCGCGTCGGCGTAGTTGTCGAGTCCGACGAACTCGTACGTCGCGGGAAGATGGTTCACCCCGATCGACCGCTCGACGTTCCGCTCGTCGGCGTTCGTCAGCGACAGGTAGACGCCGCGGACGAGCGGATAGCCGATGATCACCCCGATCACGATCACCACGGGGGCGACCATGGTCCAGGCGTACCAGTGCGTGGAGAGGGCGCGGCGGAGCTTGCCGGGCGCGCCTGCGGTGTCGCGGCGACGGCCGCGGGCCCTCCCGGGCTCCGCGGCCTTCGCCACCGACTGGCCGCTGGTGTGGACAGCCATCAGTCGGTCTTCCTCTTCCCTTACTTCCAGTCCTTCAGGAGCTTGCGGTAGGCGTCGCCCGCCGTCTTGGCTCCCTTCTCCGGGGTGGTCTGGCCGGTGAGGACCTTGGTGTACTCGGTCACGAGCGGGGCGAAGAGGCTGCCGCCCTCGGGGATCCAGGGGCGCTCGACGGCCTTGTCGACGACCGGCTTGAAGAAGGCGACCATCTCGTTGCCGGAGACGGTGGGCTTGTCGTAGACCGAGGTGCGGGTCGGCAGGAGGCTGAGCTCCTTGGCGACCGTGGTCTGGGACTCGACCGAGGTCATGTACTCGACGAAGGCGTAGGAGGCCTCGAGGTTCTTGGAACCGGCGTAGACGGCGAGGTTGTGGCCGCCCTGCGGGGCGCCCTGGCCGTCGGAGCCCGCCGGGACCGGGACGATGCCGAGGTTGGTCTTGTCCTTGAACTCCTTGCCGCCGTACGTGTCGGTGACCGCCCACGGGCCGTTGATCATCATGGCGACCTTGCCTTCCTTGAAGGCGGTCTGCATGTTGTTCCAGCCGTCGGTGGCGTCGGTCTTCGCGGCGCCGGAGTCGACGAGGTCCTTGACGACCTTCATGGCCTTGACGCCGGCCGGGTTGTCGACGGTGATCTGCTTCTTCTCGGCGTCGACGAGGTTGCCGCCCTCGCCGTAGAGGAAGGACAGGAACCAGTACGCGTCGTCGCCGCGCAGGTAGAGGCCGGTCTTGCCGGTCTTGTCCTTGATCGTCTTGGAGACGGTCTTCAGCTCGGCGATCGAGGACGGCGGCTGGACGCCGGCCTCCTGGAAGATCTTCTTGTTGTAGAAGATGCCCATGGAGTCGATGACCTGCGGCACGGCGTAGGTCTTGTCGTCGTACTTCGTGGAGGCGGCGGCCTGCGGCAGGAAGTCCTTGTCCTCCTTGAGGGCGGAGGTGCCGTCCAGCGGGGCGAGGTAGCCGAGGTCGGCGAACTCGGGGGTCCAGGCCACCTCGGAGCGGATCACGTCGGGGGCGCCGGAGCCGGACTGGGCGGCGTTCTTGAACTTGTTCTGCGCCTCGCCGAAGGGCACGTTCACATAGTTGATCTTGACATCGGGGTGCAGCTTGGTGAAGCCCTCGGCGAGCTTCTTGAAGACCTTGTCCTCACTGCCGACGGTCGACGTGTCCCACCAGGTGACCGTGCCCGACAGCTTGCCCGAGGCGCTCTTGCCGCTCTCGGCGTCGTCCCCGCCGCACGCGGTCGCCGTGAGCGCCAGGCTCGCGACCAGAGCGGTGGCCGCTATGCCACGTCGCATGTGAACTCCTTCAACCTGGGCCGCTCCATCACGGCGCCGATTCGGTCAGGAACGTAACAAGGTTGAAAGAAGACCGAAAGACCTTGCGAGAGATTTCCGCAAGCGACCGCGATCGTTACATCCGCGTGTCCGCACGGTTGCCGTTGTGCGCCTTGCCAACAGCGCCTGACCCCGCTCCAGCGCTCCCGTGCGCCCGCGCAACTGCTTCCGCAAGAGATTGCAGCGCTGTTACCTTCGACATAGGTCGGCGTTGAGCCGGAAGATCCGGAAGGTCGAGAAGTTCCAGAACATCCGGAACACCCGGAACATCTGCAACACCCGGAACATCGAGAGACAGCCATCCGAAGGAGCGCCCATGACGCAGGAGCTCGGCACGACCACCACGCCGCAGGTCAGCACGGTCGACCCGACCAGTCGTCCCGGCCGGGCCGGTGACTGGTGGCGGGACGCCGTGATCTACCAGGTGTACGTCCGCTCCTTCGCCGACAGCGACGGCGACGGCGTCGGCGACCTGCGCGGCATCCGCGACCGGCTCCCCCACCTCGCGGGACTCGGCGTGGACGCGGTCTGGCTGACCCCCTTCTACGCCTCGCCCCAGGCGGACGGCGGCTACGACGTCTCCGACTACCGCGCCGTCGATCCGCTCTTCGGCGCCCTCGACGACGCCGACGACCTGGTCCGGGAGGCCCACCGGCTGGGTCTGCGGGTGATCGTCGACATCGTCCCGAACCACACCTCGGACCAGCACCTGTGGTTCCGCTCCGCACTGGCGGGCGGCCCGGAGCGGGCCTACTACCACTTCCGGCCCGGCAGGGGCGCGCACGGCGAACTGCCGCCCAACGACTGGGAGTCGGTCTTCGGCGGACCGGCCTGGACCCGGACTGCGGCCCCGGACGGCACTGGGGGCCCCTCCCGGCCGGAGGCCGCGGGAGAGTGGTACCTGCACCTCTTCGCCCCCGAGCAGCCCGATCTGAACTGGGAGCACCCCGCCGTGCGCGAGGAGTTCGACGCGGTGCTGCGCTTCTGGCTGGACCTGGGCGTCGACGGCTTCCGGATCGACGTCGCCCACGGGATGGTCAAGGCGGCCGGGCTGCCCGACATCGGGGCCCGGGAGCAGGCCAAGATGATCGGCGCGCAGGTGCTGCCCTTCTTCGACCAGGACGGCGTCCACGAGATCCACCGCTCCTGGCGTCGGTTGCTGGACGGCTACGGCGGTGAGCGCATCGGCGTGGCCGAGGCCTGGGCGCCGAGCCCGGAGCGGCTCGCCCTCTACGTGCGCCCCGACGAGCTGCACCAGGCGTTCAACTTCCAGTTCCTGCGCTGCCCCTGGGACCCGGAGCGGATGCGGGAGGTCGTCGAGGCCTCGCTGGCGGCGACCGCGTCCGTCGGCGCGCCCACCACCTGGGTGCTGTCCAACCACGACGTCCCCCGGCACACCACGCGCTACGGCGGCGGCCCGGTGGGCCTGCGCCGGGCCCGGGCGGCCACGCTGCTGATGCTGGCGCTGCCCGGGTCGGCGTACGTCTACCAGGGCGAGGAGCTGGGCCTGCCCGAGGTCGTCGACCTGCCGGACGAGGTGCGCCAGGACCCGTCGTTCTTCCGGGCGGAGGGCCAGGACGGTTTCCGCGACGGCTGCCGGGTGCCGATCCCCTGGACGCGCGGGGGCTCGTCGTACGGCTTCGGCAGCGGCGGCAGCTGGCTCCCGCAGCCGGGCGACTGGGCCGAGCTGAGCGTGGAGGCACAGACCGGGGTGGCCGGCTCCACCCTGGAGCTGTACCGGGCGGCCCTCGCCGTGCGCCGCGACCACCCGGGCCTCGGCGCGGGGGAAGCGGTGACCTGGCTCGACGCACCCGAGGGAGTGCTGGCCTTCGCCCGTGACGGATTCGTCTGCACGACGAACACCCGCGGCACGGACGCGGCGTTCCCCGCCCCCGGGGTTGTGCTGCTGGCCTCCGCGACCCCCGAGTTCAGCGGCGGGACGGTCCGGCTTCCCGCCGACTCGACCGTCTGGTGGGCAATCTGACATGCGACCGGTACAGTCCAATCCCATGACCGCACGGCTTGCCGACATCGCAGCCCAGGCGGGGGTCAGCGAGGCGACGGTCAGCCGGGTGCTGAACGGCAAGCCAGGCGTTGCCTCGACCACCCGCGAATCAGTGCTCGCCGCACTCGACGTCCTCGGCTACGAGCGTCCCGTGAAGCTGCGCCGACGCAGCGCCGGCCTCGTCGGGCTCATCACGCCCGAGCTGGAGAACCCGATATTCCCGGCCCTGGCCCAGGTCATCGGACAGGCGCTGACCCGCCAGGGCTACACCCCCGTGCTGGCCACCCAGACCCCCGGCGGCTCAACCGAGGACGAACTCACCGAAATGCTGGTGGATCGGGGCGTATCGGGCATCATCTTCGTCTCCGGACTGCACGCCGACACCACGGCCGACATGCAGCGCTACGAGAAGCTGCGTGCCCAGGGCGTCCCCTTCGTCCTCGTCGACGGCTTCTCCCCGCAGGTACGGGCCCCCTTCATCTCCCCGGACGACCGGGCGGCGATGCAGCTGGCCGTGACCCATCTCGTCTCCCTCGGTCACACCCGTATCGGACTGGCCCTCGGGCCACGCCGCTTCGTGCCCGTCCTGCGGAAGATAGAGGGCTTCGTCAAGGCGGTCCACGACCAGCTCGGCGCGAGCGAGCAGCAGATCGAGTCGGAGCTGATCCAGCACTCCCTCTACACCCTGGAGGGCGGCCAGGCCGCGGCGTCCGCACTGATGGACCGGGGCTGCACGGCCGTGGTGTGCGCGAGCGACATGATGGCGCTCGGCGCGATCCGGGCGGCGCGGCAGCGGGGGCTGGAGGTGCCCGACGACATCTCGGTGGTCGGCTTCGACGACTCCCCGCTCATCGCCTTCACCGATCCGCCGCTGACGACGGTCCGCAAGCCCGTCCCCGCCATGGGGCAGGCGGCGGTCCGCACGCTGCTGGAGGAGATCGGCGGAACGCCCGCGCCTCACAGCGAGTTCGTCTTCATGCCGGAACTGGTGGTCCGCGGCTCGACCGCGGCGGGCCCTTTGCACGGTTCGCCCTGATCCGTCCCATCCGGTCGGCGGGCCTCTCGACCGGACTCCCGAATTCCGTGGCATACCAGGGAAACACGGGGGTTCCGGCTAGTCCTCAGGAGGGACCGGACGCCCTCCCGAACCCGACCGAGGGATGATCGGAGCGGGCGCACCCATCTGGCAGACTCTCCTCCTATGGGTGAAGCGACCGTGAAGACCTTGGAAGGCCGGACCGCGTCCCCGTCACCCATGGTGACCGAGGACGGCCCGGCCCCGGAGCAGGGCAGACTGCGCAGGCTGCGGTCGGTACGGCGGCCCCGCATCTGGTTCGAGATCCTGCTCATCGCGGTCAGCTACTGGACGTACTCCCTCATCCGGAACGCCGTTCCCGAGCAGAAGGCCCAGGCCCTGCGGAACGCCGACTGGATCTGGGAGGCCGAGAACACCCTCGGCATCGCCGTCGAGCAGACGGTCAACCACGCAGCCAACTCGGTGACATGGCTCATCGTGACGATGAACTACTACTACGCCACCCTGCACTTCATCGTGACGATCGGCGTCCTGGTGTGGCTCTACCGCCGGCACCCCGGCCGCTACGCCCCCACCCGGCTCGTCCTCTTCGCCACCACCGGTGTCGCCCTCGTCGGCTACTACCTCTACCCGCTGGCCCCGCCGCGGCTGATGAACGGCCAGGACTTCATCGACACGGTGCTGGTGCACCACACCTGGGGCTCTATGGCCTCCGGCAATCTGAAGACCATGTCCAACCAGTACGCGGCCATGCCGTCGATGCACATCGGCTGGTCGCTGTGGTGCGGACTGACGATCTTCGCGCTGGCGAAGGCGCCCTGGGGAAAGATCCTGGGTCTGCTGTACCCGACGCTCACCCTCATAGTCATCGTGGCAACCGCCAACCACTTCTGGCTGGACGCCGTCGGCGGACTGCTCTGCCTCGGCTTCGGCTACGGCCTGTCCTACGCCTGGTACGGCTCCCTCCCGCATCGGCTGCCACGCCATGTGCCGGACCCGGCGCCCGCCGGCGCCGTACTCACGGCATAGCCGAACGCCCGGAGCGAGCACACGCCCCAAGCGCGGTGCGCACTGCGTGGTTCGGGCTGCGCGGTTCGCCCGGCGTGGTTCGGTGCGCACCGCGCGGTTCGCCCGGTGCGGTTGAACGCCCGGCGTCGCCGGGCCGACTCCCGGGCTGCGGGCCGGTGTCGGCCCTCACTGTCCGTGGTGGGGGGGGACGCCCGCCCACGACCCCGCCCTCCCGGTACCCGCGGCCGGGCCGGACGCCCGTCGCGCACGGAGCACGCCCGGAAGGCCGTGTCCGCCAAGCGGCACCCTCCAGCCGGAAGCCGGGGCCCACGAACGGGCCTCCCCGGCACCAGGCCCCGACGCCGGGACCCACGGAGGCGACCTGAGCGGCGCCCGGGCACACTCGCGGGTGCCGCCGGCGCTCGGGAACCTCCGGCTACGCCCCGTAGAACAGCCGCTCCACCACCGCACGCGCCCGCCGCGTCGCACGGCGGTACTCGTCGACCATCTCCCCGACATGCCCCTGGCCGTACCCCAGGTAGCGGCCCACCGCGGCCAGTTCCTTCGCTTCCGAGGGGAAGGTGTCCCCCGCACGGCCCCTGACGAGCATGACGCCGTTGCGGACCCGGGTCGCCAGCACCCACGCGTCGTCGAGGACCTCCGCGTCCTCCGGGGACAGGAGCCCCGCGTCCCGGGCGGCGGCGAGGGCGGTACGGGTGCGCGTCGTGCGCAGGCCCGGTTCGGAGCAGCCGTGACGCATCTGCAGCAGCTGCACCGTCCACTCCACGTCACTCAGGCCGCCTCGGCCCAGCTTGGTGTGGAGGGTGGGGTCGGCGCCGCGCGGCAGCCGTTCCGTCTCCATCCGGGCCTTGAGCCGGCGGATCTCCCGGACCTCCTCCTCGCCCAGGCCCTCCGCCGGGTACCGGAGCGGGTCGACCAGTTCGATGAAGCGGGCCCCCAGCTCCGCGTCCCCCGCCATCGGCTCGGCACGCAGCAGGGCCTGGCTCTCCCAGACCAGCGACCAGCGGCGGTAGTAGGCCGCGTACGACGCGAGCGTGCGCACCAGCGGGCCGTTGCGGCCCTCCGGGCGCAGATCGGCGTCGATCAGCAACGGCGGGTCGGAGCTGGGCAGTTGGAGCAGCCGCCGTATCTCCGCCACGACCGTCGCGGCGGCCTGGGCGGCCTCGTGCTCGTCGTCGCCCTCGCGCGGCCCGTGGACGAACAGCACATCCGCGTCGGAACCGTACGACAGTTCGTGTCCGCCGAAGCGTCCCATGCCGATGACCGCGAACCGGGTGGGGAGCTCGTCCCCCCACCGCTCTCGGACGACGGCGCGCAGCGCGCCGGCGATTGTGGCCGCGTTGAGGTCGGTGACGGCGTTGCCCACCCGGTCGACGAGCGCCCCCGGGTCCTGCTCGGCGGGGTTCTCCTCGGTGCCGTACGAGCCGATCAGGTCCGCCGCCGCGGTACGGAACAGCTCCCGCCGCCGCACCGCGCGGGCGGAGGCGACCGCCGCCTCCGCGCCGTCCGCGCGCCCGACCGCCGCGAGGACCTCCTGCTCCAGATGGTCGCGGCCCCGCGGCCTCAGCCCCTCGGGATCGCCGAGCAGCGCCACGGCCTCCGGGGCGCGCAGCAGCAGATCGGGGGCGAGCCGGCCGGCGGACAGCACCCGGGCGAGGTTCTCCGCGGCCGCGCCCTCGTCGCGCAGCAGCCGCAGGTACCAGGGCGTCTTTCCGAGCGCGTCCGACACCTGGCGGAAGCCCAGCAGGCCCGCGTCCGGATCGGCGGAGTCCGCGAACCAGCCGAGCAGCACCGGCAGCAGCGTCCGCTGGATCGCCGCCTTGCGCGAGACGCCGGACGACAGGGCCTCCAGATGCCGCAGGGCCGCGGCCGGATCGGCGTAGCCGAGCGCCTCCAGTCGCTGCCGTGCCGCCTGGGTGCTGAGCCGGGTCTCACCGGGCGCGAGCTGGGCGACCGCGTCCAGCAGGGGCCGGTAGAAGAGTTTCTCGTGCAGTCTGCGGACGACGGAGCCGTGCCGCCGCCACTCCTTGTCGAGCTCGGCCACCGGGTCGGCGCGCAGCCCCAGGGACCGTCCGAGGCGCCGCAGGTCCTCCTCGCCCTCCGGGACCAGATGCGTACGGCGCAGCCGGTACAGCTGGATCCGGTGCTCCATGGAGCGCAGGAAGCGGTACGCCTCGTCGAGCTGTGCCGCGTCCGCCCGGCCCACGTACCCGCCCGCCGCGAGCGCCCTCAGCGCCTCCAGGGTGGAGCCGCTGCGCAGCGTGGGGTCGGTGCGCCCGTGGACCAACTGCAGCAACTGTACGGCGAACTCGACGTCCCGCAGCCCACCCGGTCCCAGCTTCAGCTCGCGGTCTATGTGCGCGACGGGGATGTTGTCGACGACGCGGCGGCGCATCCTCTGCACGTCGGGCACGAAGTTCTCGCGCTCGGCGGCCTGCCAGACCAGCGGCGACACGGCCTCGACGTACTCGGCGCCGAGCTCCGGGTCCCCCGCCACCGGCCGCGCCTTGAGCAGCGCCTGGAACTCCCACGTCTTCGCCCAGCGCTGGTAGTAGGCGAGATGGCTGGAGAGGGTGCGCACCAGCGGGCCGTTGCGGCCCTCCGGCCGCAGATTGGCGTCGACGGGCCAGATCGCGCCCTCGACCGTGGTCTCCGAGCAGATCCGCATGAGGTGCGAGGCGAGCCGGGTCGCGGCCTTCACCGCAGTGGACTCGTCCACGGACTCGGAGGCCTGCTCCCCGACGAAGATCACGTCCACGTCGGAGACGTAGTTGAGTTCGTGGCCGCCGCACTTGCCCATGGCGATCACCGCGAGCCGGCAGGCGGCGGCGTCCTCGGGGGCGTCGGTGCGGGCGATGGCGAGGGCCGCGCGCAGCGTCGCCGTCGCCAGGTCGGCCAGCTCCGCCGCGGTCTGCGCCACGTCGGTGGTGCCGCACACGTCGCGGGCGGCGATCGACAGCAGGCAGCGGCGGTAGGCGACGCGCAGCGACACCGGCCCGGTCGCCTCGGCGAGTCCCCGTTCGAAGTCGTCCACCCCGGGGTGCAGATCGGACGCCTCGTACATCACCAGCGCCTGCCAGTCGTGCGGGTGCCGGGCCAGATGGTCGCCGAGCGCCTCTGAGGCGCCCAGCACCCCGAGCAGCCGGTCGCGCAGCGGCTTCGCGGAGAGCAGCGTGTCCAGCAGCACCTGCCGCTCGTCCGGCTGCTGGGCCTCGACCAGGCGTACGAGTCCGCGCAGGGCCAGGTCGGGGTCGGCGGTGGCGCCGAGCGCGTCGAGGAGCACGGAGTCGGTGCGCACGGGCGCCATCTCCGGCAGGTCCAGCAGCCGCTCGGCCGCGGCGGGGTGGGTGAAGCCGTGTCGCAGCAGACGGGTGAAGGTACTGCTTCTGCGCCCCGGCACCGATGTCATCCCGCCGCCTCCGATCAAGGTCCGGATCCGGGTCCGAGCGTAGTCGCAGGGGTGCGGGGGCCGCGCCCCGGAGGACGTCGCGGGCGGTGCGGTTCCGTGATGTTCGCCATGTTCTTCGTGGTTCGTGCGGGACAACCCGTATTCCTGGAATCTCCGTCTTCCGTCGTGTCCGGGCACCGCGCGTGCCCGGACGGCACGGACACGTTCACCGAGGACCACCCGCGCCCGCGGGTCGCCGGTGCGCGGTCGGGCCCCGAAACGCCCGCCTGCCGCCCGGTGACCGGCGGGCGCGCGTTCGCCCGCGGGACACCGGTGCCCCCGTGGGCGCGTGCGCCCGGGCGGTCACCGGCCCCCACCGATCACGAAAGCACCGACCGCCATGCCCAGCCGGCCCCGCCGCAGCCGCCGCCCTTCGGCGGCGCGTCGCGCTTCCGCGCCCCGCTTCGGTTCCTCGTTCCGTCGCGACCCCGCGGCCCACCCCGACTCCGGTTCGTCGCACGGCCCCGACTCCGCGACCTGCCCCGGCTCGCCTCCCGGTCCCGGTTCGGCGGACGGCCCCGGGGCTCCGGGCGGTTCCGGATCCCCGCACGGTGCCGGCCTCCCGGCCCGCTCCGGTCCCATGGCCGGGCGCGCCCGGCGAGGGGTGGTCGCCGGGCTGGCCGCCGCGCTGCTGCTGGGCGTCCTGGGCACGCTGGTGACCGTGCCCGACGCGGCCGCGGACCGCCGGGGCGCGCATGCCGTTCCCCCGGCGGGGCCGGCGGTGCGGCCGGTCCGCACCACCGCGGGCGAGCGGGTGGTCCAGATCGTCGCCCATCCCGATGACGACCTGTTCTTCATGAACCCCGACACCGCCCAGTCCCTGGCCAGGGGCCGCAGTCTGACGTCGATGTACCTGACGGCGGGCGAGGCCGACGGCGTCAACGCCCGGCGGGACGACCCGGATCCCCCGGCCCCCGACAAGGCCGCGTACGCCGAGGCCCGCCAGAACGGAATACGCGCCGCCTACGCCGAGATGGCCACCGGTGACCGGACCAGCCCCTGGTCGCGCTCGGCCGTACGCACCGCGGGCGGTGGGACTGCCGAGCTCGACACCCTCCGCGCCAAGCCCTGGATCAGTCTCGTCTGGGTCCAGCTCCGCGAGGCCGGAAGCATCAACGGCGACCGCCCCCACAGCCTCCACGGTCTGTGGGACGGCCGGGTGGACTCCCTCGCGTCACAACTGTCCTCCGGGACGCCGGTACAGGAGGACTTCGCATACACGAAGCGGCAGGTCGTGGAGACCGTCGCCGGGCTGCTGGAGCGGTTCCGGCCGACCTTCGTCCGCATCCAGGACCCGACCCCGGGACGCACCGCGAAAGGCACCTACTCCGACCACCAGGACCATCTGTACGGGGCGCGGTTCGCCCAGGCGGCGCTCGCCCGCTACGCGGCCGTACCCGGGCACCCCGCCTTCGGCGTCCAGACCTACCTGGGCTACTCCACCGGCAGGCTGCCCCGCACCCTCGGCCCCGCGGACGCCGCGGCGAAGCTGCACACCCTCAAGACCTACGCGTGGACGGACGGCGCCGACCACTGCGGCGACCCGGCCGGCTGCGGGGACCGCAAGGTGGCGGCGCGGCCCGCCGGCCACGGCTGGGCGCAGACGGTCCGCCACACCCGCGGCGAGTCGACGACCTGGGCGCAGCCCGGTCCGGGCGGGACCGCGTGGGCGTTCTCCGTGCTCGACCGGCGGCTCGCCGTCTGGCATCGCCCGGGACCCACTGCGGGCTGGACCGGTCCCCGGCTGACCGGTGACGGCGGCATCGACGGCGGGGTGACCTCGGTACGCCTGCCCGACGGCCGGATCGCCGTGCTCGGAACCCGGACGACCCTCGGCGCCCGGGCCGCCGACTACCGCCGGGACGTGGTGCTCAGCGTGCAGCGCACCCGGGGCGGCGACTTCGGGCCGTGGCTCTCGCTCGGCACGCCGGAACGCGACGACGAGAGCGGTACGTCGGCCATCAGCGCACCGGCGGCGGTCGTGGACCCGACGGGCCGGCTCAGGGTGTTCGTCCGGGACTCCGCCCACCGGCTGACCGGCCGGATCGGGCTGCCGGGAGGCGGCTGGGAGCCCTGGACGCCGCTGGGCGGCACGGGTCTGCGCGGCGATCCGGTGGCGGTCACGGACGCGTCCGGCCGGCACACCGTCCTGGCCCCCACCCCGTCGTCGGTGCTGGCCTGGACGCAGACCGGGCCCGGCGGCCCGCTGACCGGCCCGAAGCGGACCGGCCTTCCGGCGACGACGCTGGCGCTGAACGCGACGGCCGACGCCGGGGGCGACGGCATCCGGCTCTGGTACCGCGTCCCGGTCACGGGCGAGGTCCGCGCCGCCCACTTCGGCGGCACCTCCGGTGTGCCCGGCACCGGTGACAGGGGCGGAGCGGCTTCCCCGCGGCGTGCGGGCACCGCGGGGAAGACGACAGGAGTGCCGGGTACGGGATCGGCGACGGGCGCGGCGGCAGGGACGGAAGCGGGGGCGGCGACGGGCACGGGAGCGGGCACGGCGGCAGGGACGGAAGCAGGGACGGCGACCGGAGCAAGCGCGGGAGCGGCGGGCACGGCAGCGGGCACGGGCACGGCAGCGAGCTCGGGCGCGGCGACGGGTGCGGCAGGGACGTTCGTCCCCGTCGTCTCGTTCGTGGCCTCGACCGGCGTGGCGGGCTTCGGCCCGGTCGGCGCGGGCGGTGATCTGCTGGCCGTCCGGTCCCGCACCGGCGTACTGGCGACGACGCGCACGGAGGCGCGGCCCCGCCCGGTACCGGTGAGCGAGCCCGCGGCCAGGGCCGGCTGGACCGAGGCCGATTTCCTCCTCGCCGGGGCGCCCGCCGGACTCCCCGGCGGCATCGCCGCGATCAGCCTGGACGGCGCGCTGCACTGGACGCCGTCGGGCCGTCCGCGGACGGCGGCGCTTCCGTAGGGGCCACCTGGTCGTGGAGGGGCGTGGCCGTCCGGGTGACGGACGAGACCGGGCCCGCCCGGCTGGCCGGGGACGGGCGGGCGAAGTACGGTCCGGAGTGGCACTTCGAGGTCCGGGACGAGGCGCTCCGGCACAAGAGTGGGGGCCGCGCCCCGGTCTTCGAGGTGGCACCCGCCACGGGGCCTCGGCTTCGGCCGGGGACCCGAGACATACGACCGGAGCCGATGACGCTTCACCCGCTGAGCCGCCCGCCCGGTCGGCGACCGGGCGGGCGGCCGGACACCCGCCGGGCCGTCCCACCGGGCGGACGCGGGAGCACCGGGCCGGTCCGCCCCGACGGGACGACCGCGGACGAGACCCTCACCAGGGCCGGCCGCCCCGTCACGGAAGACCCGACCCATCACGGAAGAGGAGAGAGACCAACCCATGGAATGGACCCTCGAAGTGGTCGCCATCCCGGTCACCGACGTCGACCGGGCCAAGGACTTCTACGTGGACCGGTGCGGGTTCACCGCCGATCTCGACATGTCGCCGTTCGAGGGCGCCCGGCTCGTCCAGATCACCCCGCCCGGTTCACGCTGCTCGATCGTCCTGGAGTCCGGGATGCCGGAGTCCCCGGGACAGCCCCGGATGACGCCGGGCTCACTGCAGGGCCTGCAGATCTGCGTCACCGACATCGAGGCGGCCCGGAAGGAGCTCGTGAACCGCGGTGTCGTGGTGGGCCCGGTGCGCCACGTGGGACCGTCGGGCTGGGCGGACGGCAAGGGCGAGGAGCCCTGGAACTCGTTCATGTTCTTCCAGGACCCGGACGGCAACGGCTGGATCGTCCAGGAGGCCCCGGCCCCGCTCGCGGACCGCTGAGGGCCGCCCGCGTCGCGGGCGCCCTCCACCCCGGCGCACACTGATCTGGGGGAGCCACCCCCGGGCGGTCCGCACGAGCCGCGGTCCGCACCCCACCCCCGGGCGGTGCCCATGGAATGGACCCTGGAAGTGATCGTCGTACCCGTCTCCGACGTGGAGCGGGCGAAGACCTTCTACGCCGACGAGTGCGGTTTCACCATCGACCACGACACGCACATCTCGGACGGCGTCCGCATCCTCCAGCTGACCCCGCCGGGCTCCACCTGCTCGATCGTCATCGGCGAGGGCATGCCGCCGGCACCGGGCCAGAAGGCGATGCCCCCCGGCGTGATCCAGGGCCTCCAACTCTGCGTCCCCGACATCGAGTCGGCCCACGACGAACTGCTCGCCCGCGGCGTCGAGGTCAGCGCGGTCCAGCACGTCGCCCCGTCGGGCTGGGCGCCGGGCAAGGGCGAACCCTGGAACTCCTTCATGTTCTTCCGGGACCCCGACGGCAACGGCTGGATCGTCCAGGAGGCCCCCGCTCCCCTGTCGAAGCGGCGCACGGTCTGACCTTGGTCCTTCAACGACGGTGCGACGTCGAACGGTTGACGCACGGTCTGTTGGCCGTTCTCCGTGCCGCCGGGTCAGCGGACGCGGTTGCGGCGGTGGTACGCGTAGGCGGCCAGCAGCGCTGTCGCGGCGATCGAGACGAGGCTGCCGACCGTGAGCACGGACATCGCGGTGTTCCCGCCGCGCTGGGTGACCGGCTTCGTGCCGATGGTGATACGGCCGGTGGTCTCCCGCTCGACACGGCCACTCACGAGGGTCAGTCGTGCGGTCCACGCACCGTCCGGCAGCCGCCGGTCGAGTGTGGCCTTCGCCGTCGTCGAGTGGCCCGGGCCGACGGTGCCCGCCCTGACGTTGAACGGGCCTGCGGACAGCCCGCCCGGCCCGTCCGACAGGGTGAGCCTGCCCGTGAGGTCGAGGGCCCTCCCGCCGGTGTTCTTCACCCGGGCCGTGACCAAGGGGATGCCGGCCGTGGTGCGGGAACCGGTGAGGTCGTCGATGCGGAAGTCCGATCGCGGTTCCCCGTCGGGGCCGACGGACAGATACATGCGCACCCCGGCGCGGACCACGTTGCGCACCTGCTCCGCGGGTTCGCGCTCGGGGCTGATCTCCGCCCACACGACGCCGTAGTGCTCGCCGCGGGTCGCGTCGTCCGCCACGGTGATCTCGGTCCACACCTTCGCCGTCTCGTCGGGCGCGAGGACGAGTTCGCCGGGTCGGACCGTCACCCAGTCGGTGAGCTCGTTGCCGGTACGGCCGGGAGCGAAGACGAAGCCGTCCTTTCGGTGGACGGCGGCGGCCGCGGGGTAGAGCCGCACGCGGTGCCGACGGTCGGACAGATTGGTGACCGCGATGCGTCTGCGAATCCTCTCGCCCGGTCCGACGTGGTCGATGACGTACCGGTGGGCACGCTCGTCGTCGCGGCGGCTGACGGGCGCGTCGACGAGCCGGATGCCGACGCTCACGTCGTCGGACGCCCGTCGCGACGGGTCCGCGGCCACGGGCGTGAGCGACCCGGCGAGCAGTGACACCGCAAGGAACAGTCCACCTAGGGGCTCACGCCACCGAATGGGTCACCGTCCCGCTGTAGAGCCCGCCGACGGCGTCCGGCGGAATGGTGATCTCCAGGGTGGGGTTCCAGCTCGCGCTGTTGTTTCCGCTGCCCGAGGTCTTGGAGAACGCGGTACGGGGCTCGTCCATGCTGACCCGGTCGTCCCGCGTGGGCTGTCCGGGCACGAAGGTGCCGGTGCCGGTGGTGGCGGTCGCCGGACCGGACCAGTACTGCACCAGGTTCGGCAGGATGATCTCGGCGGGGTCGTCGACACCGGTGTCGAACTGCGTCGAGACCACCGACGCGGTCCACGTGGCGCTCGCCGCGGCCCGCCCGTCGTCCACCGTCACGGTGCCGAGCTGACCGCTGACGGTCTGCCCCGGGAAGCCGGCCCCGAGGTTGCGTGAGGCGGGCACCTCGATCGTGAGGTCCGAGGTCGAGACGGTGAACGTCACGGTCGTGTCCCCCGAGGGCTGGGCGACCGCGGGCATCGATGGCACGCCGACCAGGGCGGCGGCGATACAGGGAATCAGGAGTCTTCTGCGCACAGGGCCACCGTAGTTCGATCCGGGCGGAAGAGTCGGTATTCGTGCTGGATCATGCCACTGAATGGGTGATCGTCCCGGTGTAGGTGCCTCCCACGGCGGTCGTCGGCACCGCGACGATCAGCGTCGGCCGCCAACGGGTGTCGTTGTTCCCGTTGCCCGACGTCTTTCTGAACGCCGTACGCGGGACGCTCAGGCTCTGCGCCTGCGCGCTGGTGGCCTGACCCGGCACCCGGGTGCCGCTGCCGGTGGTGCTGGTGGCCTGACCCGACCAGTAGGAGAACTGGCTCCTGGAGATCTGCCGGGCGGCGCCGCCGCCCGGCGTGGTGAAGTCGGTCGCGGACACCGTCGCGGTCCAGACCGTGTTCTGCCCGCCACGCCTGTCCCGTACCCGGGCCTCACCGAGTTGCCGGCTGAACGAAGAACCGGGAAAGGCCGAGCCGAAATTCACCGCCGCCGGCACGGTGATCGACAGGGTGCCGGGCTGACGCGCGAGGCGTCCCATGTCCTGGCTCGTCACCGGCGCCGCGGCGCCGGGCAACACCGCCGCCACGACCGCCGATCCGACACCCACAAGGGTCCAGAGCATTTGCACGCCGCGACTATAGATCCATCCGTGGGGGCTTTTGGCACCCCATCACCCTTTCAGTGGGTTTCTGACCTCCTGTGACCGGTTAGCGTTCCTCGATCGGTTTCGCCCGTCCGCACCCACTCGGTGGATTTCCGTCCAGGAGCCCCCATGCGTAACCCCGCACGCACAGCGGCCTACACCGTCCTCGCCCTGGCCCTCGCCGCATCCGCCAGCCCCGCCCTGTCCGTCCCGGCGCCCCCCGACCGCGCCGGACCCACCCGGCTCGCCGCCGCCGACGACCACCTGGGTCGGCAGCCCACGCACGTCCGGCTGCGCACACGCACCTTCGATCCGACCACGCCGGAGGGGGAGCGCAGCCGGCCGCGGGGCAACCTGCGGACGAAAAACGGCCGCACCTACCTGGTCCAGTTCACCACCACACCGCTCGACAGCCATCGCGCCGAACTGTCGGCCCTCGGTGCCCGGATCGGCGCCTACATTCCCGACGCGACCTACGTGGTGCGCATGGACAAGGCGGCTCGAGGGCGGGTCGCCGCCCTGCCGTACGTGCGATGGGTCGGACCGTACGACGCCGGCGACAAACTGGAAGGCGGGGCCGTGCAGCCGAGCACCCGCCGCTATGTCGTCACGCTGGTCGAACCGGACGCCGCCGACCAGCGGGCGGTGGTCGAGCGGATCACCGCGATCGGCGGGAGGGTCGACGGCTCATCGGCGGGCCGGCAGCTGATCGAGGCAACCCTCGAGCCGGCGCAGGCGCTCGCCGTGGCGCACCTGGACGCGGTGCTCGCGCTCGACGTCTGGACGGCGCCCGAAGTGGACATGGACAACGCCCGCGTCGCGGGCGGCGCCAACGCGGTCGAGACGGCGTTCGGGTATCTCGGCCAAGGGGTGCGCGGTGAGGTGATGGACACCGGACTGCGCACCACACACCAGGAGTTCGCGGCGTTCCCGCCGATCCTGCACACCGCCAACACCACCAGCACCAGTCACGGCACCTCGACATACGGGCAGGTCTTCGCCTCGGGCGTCGCCGCCACCGCCCGCGGTCTGCTCCCCCAGGCGCAACCGATCTTCGCCGCACACAGCCTGGTGTCCGACCGGTGGGCCCACACCGCGCAGCTCGTCGACCCGACGGGCCCGTACCGGGCGGTGTTCCAGTCCAACAGCTGGGGCAGTGCGCTGACGTTCGGCTACAACGCCACGTCGGCGGCGATGGACGACATCGTCTTCGACCACGACATCCTGATCTGCCAGTCCCAGGGCAACACCGGCAACCGCTCCGCCCGGCCGCAGGCGTGGGCGAAGAACGTGGTGTCCGTGGGCGGCACCTACCACTACGACACCGTCTCCCGCACCGATGACGCATGGAACGGCGGCGCGAGCATCGGCCCGGCCGCGGACGGGCGGATCAAGCCCGACCTGTCGAACTACTACGACGCGGTCCACACCACCGCGAGCGGCGGCGACGCCGCCTACACCGGCACGTTCAGCGGCACCAGCGCCTCCACCCCGATCACCTGCGGCTACGCGGGCCTCGTCTTCCAGATGTGGGCGGACGGGGTCTTCGACGGCGGCCCGGGTCTGGACCGCGACGTCTTCGCGTCCCGGCCGCACGCCGCCACCGCGAAGGCGCTGCTGATCAACTCGGCCGACCAGTACGCCTTCACGGGCGCGTCCCACGACCTGGCCCGCATGAAGCAGGGCTGGGGTACGGCCGGCGTCGGCAACCTGTACCAGCTGGCACAGGACAACGGCTGGCGGCTGCCGATCCTGGTCGACGAGACGGACGTGCTCACGGTGGGCCAGTCCGCGACGTACACACTCACCACCGACGGCAGCCGGCCGCTCAAGGCGACGATGGCCTACACCGATCCGATGGGCTCGCCGTCGGCGGCCCAGGCGCGCGTCAACGACCTGACCCTGAAGCTCACCGCCCCGGACGGCACCGTGTACTGGGGGAACAACGGACTCGCGGCGGACAATTGGTCGACGCCGGGCGGCTCGGCGAACACGATCGACACCGTGGAGAACGTGTTCGTCCAGACTCCGGCCGCCGGCACCTGGACGATCGAGGTCATCGCAGGTCAGGTCAATGCGGACGGACACGTCGAGACCCCGGCGACCGACGCCGACTTCGCACTGGTCGCCACCGGAGGCGTCACCGGCTGACTCGGCCGGCAAGGGCGGCGCGGGCTCCCCCGCGCGATGGGGACACCGCGGGGCCGACGGTTCGCGACCGTCGGCCCCGCGGCTCGTTCCCGCGGGACACCCCGCGCCGGCCCGCCCCTACAGCACCGGCAGGTTCTTCCGCAGCTCGAACGCCGTGACCTCGGAGCGGTACTCCTCCCACTCCTGCTTCTTGTTGCGGAGGAAGAAGTCGAACACGTGCTCGCCGAGCGTCTCCGCGACCAGTTCGCTGCGCTCCATCAGCATGATCGCCTCGCCGAGGTTCTGCGGGAGCGGCTCGATCCCCATCGCGCGGCGCTCGGAGTCCGAGAGTGCCCAGACGTCGTCGTCGGCGCCGGCCGGGAGTTCGTAGCCCTCCTCGATGCCCTTGAGGCCCGCGGCGAGCAGGACCGCGTAGGCGAGATAGGGGTTGGCGCCGGCGTCGAGGGAGCGGACCTCGATGCGCGCGGAGCCGGTCTTGCCCGGCTTGTACATCGGGACGCGGATCAGGGCCGAGCGGTTGTTGTGGCCCCAGCAGATGTACGAGGGGGCCTCGCCGCCGGAGCCGGCGGTGCGGGCCGAACCGCCCCAGATGCGCTTGTAGGAGTTGACCCACTGGTTGGTGACGGCGGAGATCTCCGCGGCGTGCCTGAGCAGGCCGGCGATGAAGGAACGTCCCACCTTGGAGAGCTGGTACTCGGCACCCGACTCGTAGAAGGCGTTCCGGTCGCCCTCGAAGAGGGACAGGTGCGTGTGCATGCCGGAGCCGGGGTGCTCGGAGAACGGCTTCGGCATGAAGGTCGCCTGGACCCCCTGCTCCAGCGCGACCTGCTTCATGACCAGGCGGAACGTCATGATGTTGTCCGCGGTGGACAGCGCGTCCGCGTACCGGAGGTCGATCTCCTGCTGGCCCGGCGCACCCTCGTGGTGGCTGAACTCCACCGAGATGCCCATGGACTCCAGCATGGTGATGGCCTGGCGGCGGAAGTCCATGCCGACGTTCTGCGGGGTGTGGTCGAAGTATCCGGAGTTGTCCGCGGGGGTGGGGCGCGAGCCGTCCAGGGGCCGGTCCTTCAGCAGGAAGAACTCGATCTCGGGGTGGGTGTAGAACGTGAAACCCAGGTCCGAGGTCTTCGCCAGGATCCGCTTCAGGACGAAGCGAGGGTCGGCGAAGGACGGCGAGCCGTCCGGCATGAGGATGTCGCAGAACATGCGTGCCGTACCGGGGGCCTCCGCGCGCCACGGCAGGATCTGGAAGGTGCCCGGGTCCGGCTTGGCGATCATGTCCGACTCGTACACACGGGCGAAGCCCTCGATCGCGGAGCCGTCGAAGCCGATGCCCTCGTCAAAGGCCTGCTCGAGCTCGGCGGGGGCCACCGCGACCGACTTCAGGAAGCCGAGCACATCGGTGAACCACAGGCGTACGAACCGGATGTCGCGCTCCTCGAGCGTACGGAGCACGAATTCCTGCTGCTTGTCCATAGCCACATCCTTGCAGTTCAGACGGCCTGTGCACCACCGCCAGGGCGTAGAGGAGGAGCTTCAGTATCACGACCCGGGGTTTCGCCCAGATTACGCACCCCGTATGACATGGAGCACGTACCCGCCGTTACCATCTGCGCCCATGGGGGGCATGCGGAACGCCCGCACCGCGCACACCGCGCGTCCCATGGCGCTGGGGAGTGCCGTGGCGACGCTCCTCGCCGCGCTCTTCCTCTGCATGGGACAGACCCACACGGGCGGCGCCGGGGCGGCACGCGAGCACGGCACCCACCGGGAGACCGGGGAGACCCGGGCCGCCGGGCGGGTCGGCGAGACCACCCCTGCCGTGCCGGGCGCCGCCCGGGCCGACTCCGCCGCGTACACCTGTCCGTACGACCGCGGCCACTGCGGGCTCTTCCCGCACCTGACGCCCGGCGTCCTCACCGCCCCGCCCGAGGACTCGCCGCCGGCACCGGCGGGGCTTCCGTCCGGCGCCCTGCCCGCCCGCGACGCGAGCGGCCCACCGAGCACCGGTGCGCTCCCCCGCGCCCCGGATCTCCACGTCCTTCAGGTGCTGCGGACCTAGCAGGACCGTTCCACCGCCAGTCCGCGCAGGCATGGCCCACGGCCATGCGACCACGCGCACACCCCACACCCCCCGACGCAGAAGGACGAAGCAGAGTGTCGAGCAGGACGAACGACAAGACGAACGACCGCCGGGCCCGCATAGAGGAGATGCGCCGCGCCGAACAGGCCCGTGAGCGCCGCAACCGCATCATCACGATCTCGCTCAGCGCGGTCCTGGTGGCGGGACTCGTCGGCTTCGGCACATACGTGCTGAACAAGGAGTCCGAGAAGAAGGAGCAGGCCGAGGCCGCGGCCAAGGCGCCCATCAAGGACGAGAAGTCCTGGGACGCCAAGAAGCTCGGGCGCAACCACGTCACCACGGCCGTGACGTACCCGATGAAGCCTCCGGTCGGCGGTGACCACCACCAGGCGTGGATGAACTGCGACCGCAACGTCTACGACAAGCCGATCCCCGAGGTGAACGCCGTCCACTCGCTGGAGCACGGCGCCGTGTGGGTCACGTACAGCGACGAGGCCCCGGCCGCGGACGTGCAGAAGCTCAAGGACAAGGTCGGCAAGACCTCGTACTCGATGATGAGCCCGGTGAAGGACCAGGCCGGTGCCATCATGCTCAGCGCCTGGGGCAAGCAGGTGACGGTCGACGGCGCGGACGACCCGCGGGTGGACCAGTTCTTCACCAAGTACGTGCAGGGCCCGCAGACGCCGGAGCCGGGCGCCGCGTGCACGGGCGGACTGAGCGCGTGACGCTCGCGCTGACGCGTACGCACTGGGTCTCGCTCGCCGCGGTGGTCTCGGCGCTGCTGTTCGCGGGCGCGGCCACGGTCGCGTCCGCGGGCGGCGACGAGCACCCCGGCGGGCAAGGGGGCGGCGCGGGGGTCCCGGCCGCCCCCGCTGCGGGCTCGGCCGACGCGGGTTTCGCCCGCGACATGGCCGTCCACCACCAGCAGGCGGTGGAGATGTCCTTCATCGTCCGGGACCGTACGCAGGACGAGGAGGTGCGGCGGCTCGCCTACGACATCGCCAACACCCAGGCGAACCAGCGCGGCATGCTGCTGGGCTGGCTGGATCTGTGGAAGCTGCCGAAGGTGGAGTCCGGGACCGAGCCGATGGCCTGGATGGAGCGGGCCCACGGCGAGGGCGGGCACGGGGGCGGCGGACACGGCGGCACGTCCGGGAACGGCGCTCATGGAAGCGGCCAGGGCGCCGGCACCGGGGACGCGGGCCACGGCGGGCAGCCAACCGGCGCCGGGCCGGTGATGCCGGGCATGGCCACGCAGGCCGAGCTGGACCGGCTGGCCGAGGCGAGCGGCAAGCAGGCCGAGGTCCTCTTCCTGCAGCTGATGACCGACCACCACAAGGGCGGCGTCGCGATGGCGGAGGGCTGCGCGGACCTGTGCACCGTGCCCCAGGAGAAGGCCCTGGCCCAGGGGATGGTCGACGCCCAGCAGTCCGAGATGGACCTGATGGCGGATCTCCTGGAGAAGCGGGGCTCGGCCCCCCGGGCCTGAGACCGGCGCGCCCGCGTGGGCCGGGCGGACACCCGCCCCACGCGGGCGCACTCCCGAGGGGCGCCCCTCGCGGCCCCTGGACGCGGGACCGCGGAGGCCGGTCGGTCACGTCGGGCGCCGCCACGACGTCGGCGGTAAGGTCGAAGACGGCTTCCTCGGCGTCCGCCGGGACCAGTTGCCCGGCTCCCTGCCGCCCCGGGTGCCGGCGTGCACGTCGAAGAAGTCCCCGCGGTCCCGGCCGGGGAGGTCCCGGCCCGGGTGCGGGGCGTCGGCCGGGCCGTCGGCGGACCGCTCTCCACCCGCATGGGACGACGGGCGTGACATCGGGTGACGACGGGCGTCGGCCGCGCCCAGGAGGTAGGAACCCCATGACGACCGCCAAGGACATCATGCACCCCGGGGCCCAGTGGATCCCGGCGCACGAAACTCTCGACCGTGCCGCGCAGTTGATGCGCGAGCTGAACGTGGGCGCGCTGCCCATCGCCGACGCCGACGAGCGGCTGTGCGGCATTCTGACCGACCGCGACATCGTGGTCGGCTGCGTGGCCATGGGCCACGACCCCTCGAAGATCACGGCGGGGGACATGGCCCGCGGCACCCCGCGCTGGATCGACTCGGGCGCGGACGTCGGCGACGTACTGCACGAGATGCAGGAGCACCAGATCCGCCGGCTCCCGGTGATCGAGAACAAGCGCCTCGTCGGCATGATCAGCGAGGCCGACCTGGCGCAGCACCTGTCGGAGGACCAGCTCGCCCAGTGGGTCGAGCAGGTGTACGCACGGGCCTGATCCGGCGTCAGTCGGCGTACGCCGCAGGGGGCGCCACGCGGGTGCACGGTTGCGCGGGTACGGGGCATCCAGCCACCACCCCGCCACTTCTCCGCCCAGGAGGTACGCGGGCCCCACCGCCGCCGCACCGGACCACCACCCTCCGCCCCGGGGCGCGGGTGTGCGGCAGGCACCAAGCCGCCACCCCGCCACCCCTCCGCCAGGAGGTACGCGGGCCCCACCGTCGCCACCCCGGTAGCGGCCGCCGCCGGCTCGCGACGCCGATGCGTCGGTACGCCGGCGGCAGCCCCCGGCGACCCGCCACGCCGACTCGGCCGACGGGCCGGTGACCCGCGGTGCTCGGCGAACTGCCGTCGCCCCCTCACCCCTGCTTCAGGACCGCCCGGGCCACCGCGTCCGGGCGGTCCAGCATGACCAGGTGCCCCGACGGCTCGACGGCCTCGAAGTGCGCCTCGCCGAGTTCCGCGGCGAGTGCGCGCTGGCGTGCCAGCCAGCGGCCCGTCGAGCGACGGCCGCGACCGTCCGACGCGGCCAGCACGGTCACGGGCACGCCGTGCGGAAGCGGGAACCGGGTGCGCAGGTCGAGCAGTTCGGCAGCGACCGCGCGGTAGTGGGTGTTCTCCAGCAACGCGCCCCGGAGCACGCGCGAGGTGCCGTAGCAGCGGCGTACGAGCGTGGCGGGGGCCGGGTCGCCGCCGCCTTCGCGGGACAGCCGGACCACGGCGCGGCGGAGGGCAGGGCCGATCGCGGCGGGCGCTCCGACCGCCGTCAGCGCCGTGCCGAGGCCGTGTGCCACGGCCGTACGGACGGCGGGGGCGCGGGGGGCTCCGGCGTCCTCCTCGATGCTGGCGTCGACCAGGACGAGTCCGGCCGTGCGGGCGGGGTGGAGCCGGGCGAAGGCCTCCACGTGGAAGCCCGCGATGGAGTGTCCGACGACGGTGGCGGGCGGGCCGCCGAGCCCGAGGGCGTCGAGGATCCCGGCGATGCGGTGGGCCTCCCCCGCGGCGGACGGAGGCACCGCGGCGGTGCCGCTCAGCCCGTGCCCCGGCCGGTCGAAGCGGACGACGGTGCGGTACGGGGCCAGCAGGGGTACGACGGGGTCCCAGTCGAACCAGCTCATGGCGAGGCCCGCGCTGAGGACGCAGACGGGTCCGTTGCCCTCGGCCACCACGTGGTGGGGCACTCCGCCGATCCGTACGAACGTCACGCCGTCCCCCTCGATCCCGGCCGTCCCGCACCCGGACGGCCCGTGCCCTCCCGCGCCACGGAAAGCGCGAGTACCGCCAGCCACCCTGCCACGACCAGCACCTGGAGTCGCTGCCCGGCGCCGAGCCACCAGATGCCGCGGCCCGCCTCGAAGGCGGCGACGGCGGTCAGCGTCCAGACGGTGGCGGCGAGTTCGACGGCGACGAGACCCGGCCCGAACCGGCCCAGCGCGGGCCACCGGTGGTAGCGGCGGGCCGCGACCGTGAGCGCGACCATGCCGGTGAGGGCGCCCGTCATGGCGAGACCGGAACTGACGGCGTGCGCGGCGTGCGTGGCCGGGACGAGGCCCGCCGTCTCCAGGGCGGCGCACTCGGGATCGTCGGTGGGCGCGCAGCTGAGCGGCAGCCGTGAGTCGAGGGCGGTCGCCAGGCCGAACACGGCGAGGGCGGTCCAGCCGGCGACGGACCACGGCCGTCTCGGACGCGTCGGCAGGGCGACGGCCGCCCCGGCGAGGACGAGCAGCCCGGCGGCGAGGTCCGTGGCGCGGAACAGGCCACCGAAGGGCTGGTCGGCGGCCGAGAGTTCGCTGACGTACGCCCGGACCGGGTCGAGGCCGGTGGCCAGGAGCAGTTCCAGCACCCATGCGGTGTAGAGCAGGGCGCCGAGTGCGATAAGCAGCGCGACAGTTCTGGATGTACCGGATGTTTCGGGCATCGTGCCCCATGCTAGATCGTGCCGCGTTCAGCCCCACCCGGGGCCCGTCCCCTGCGGGGGTGGTGCGCGCATGTTCGACCGACCGGAGGGCCATGTCCAGTCAGGAGCACACCCGTCAGACCTCTCGCACCCGTCGCGCCGTACTCGGCGCCGGGATCGCCGCCGCCGGATCGGGGCTGCTCGCCGCCTGCTCCGGCGGCGGGGCGGACGACGGCGGCCGTGGCGCGGCGGGGGCCCCCGCCGAGGGTTCCGTACGGGCCGACGGCAAGAAGGTCGGCGGCCCGGCGGCGGTGCGCAGCGTGGGCCCGCTCCGCACACGTACGTTCACGGCCACGCCCAGCACGGTCGACATCGGCCGCGGGCGCACGTTCAGGACGTGGACGTACAACGACCGGCTGCCGGGCAAGGAGGTGCGGATCAACGCCGGGGACACGCTCGAGCTCACCCTGGCCAACCACCTGCCGGTGCCCACCACCGTGCACTGGCACGGCATCGCCCTCGAGAACAAGATGGACGGCGTGCCGGGCGTGACGCAGCCGGCGGTCAAGCCGGGCGGGACCTTCGAGTACCGCTTCACCGTGCCGCACGCCGGTACGTACTGGTTCCACCCCCACTACGGAGTGCAGATCGACAGCGGCATGTACGCGCCGCTGATCGTGGACGACCCGAAGGAGCCGCTCGCCTACGACCACGAGTGGGTCATCGTCCTGGACGACTGGATCGACGGCGTGGGCGGGTCCACTCCGGACGACGTGCTGTCACAGCTCCGCAAGGGCAAGCCCGCCATGGGCCACGGCAACGCGCACGACGGCGGCCACGGCGGCGACGGGGACGACCGGCGCGAGCGGGACCGCGAGGACCGCGAGGACCGCGAGGAGGGGGACGACGAGGAGCGCGACGGCCGTCCTCGGTCCCGGCCGACCGGCGGGGTCGACGCCGGGTACGGGCCTGCCAGGGCCGGGGACCCGGACGCCGGACGCGATGCGCCCGGGCCGGCCGACGGCAGGGGCCCGCGCCGGCTGATGAGCGACGCCGTGAGCAAGCTGCTCGGCGGCCACGCGGGCGATGTCGCGTATCCGTACTACCTGATCAACGGGCGCACGGCGGACGACCCGACCGAGTTCAGGGCGAAGCCGGGCGACCGGATCCGGCTGCGGATCATCAACGCGGGCGGCGAGACGGCCTTCCGGGTGGCACTCGGCGGCCACGAGATGACCGTCGTCCACTCGGACGGCTTCCCCGTCCACCCGTACAAGACCGACGCGCTGCTGCTGGGCATGGCCGAGCGGTACGACGTGATGGTCACCGCGAAGGACGGGGTGTTCCCGTTCACGGCGCTGGCGGAGGGCAAGAGGGGCTCGGCGATGGCCGTGCTGCGGACGGGCCGCGGGGCCACGCCCAAGCCGTCCACCCGCCCGTCGGAGTTGGACCGCAGGGTGCTGCAGTCGTCCGCGCGCCTGCGGCCCGAGGACTCGGTGGCACTGGACCGGCGCCGCCCGGACCGTCTCATCCGGTTCACGCTGACCGGCGGCATGAAGCGGTACGACTGGGCATTCGACCGGCAGCCGTACGACCCGGAGGTGCTCCACAGGATCGAGTACGGCGAGCGGGTGCGGCTGGTGGTCATCAACGCCACGGACATGTGGCACCCCATGCACCTGCACGGCCACACCTTCGCCCTGGCCGGCATCGACGCGCTGGGCGCCCGCAAGGACACGGCGATCCTGCTGCCGCACCGCAAACTGGTGGCGGACTTCGACGCCGACAATCCGGGGCTGTGGATGTTCCACTGCCACAACATCTACCACTCGGAGTCCGGGATGATGACGACGCTGGCGTACTAGGGCTGATCCCCGCCCCGGGGGAGGAGGCCGCCCTCCCCCGGGACCCGCGCACCGGGCGCCCCGGGGTGGCGACCGCCACACAGCCGGGACATCGCGTCAGAAAGACGATTACACTGGGCGCGTGCCTCAACTTCGCCTCGCCCTGAATCAGATCGACTCGACCGTCGGCGATCTCGCCGGCAACACCGAGTCGATCGTGCACTGGACCCGGCACGCCGCCGCGCAGGGGGCGCATCTCATCGCGTTCCCCGAGATGGCGCTGACCGGCTATCCCGTCGAGGACCTGGCCCTGCGGTCGTCCTTCGTCGAGGCGTCACGGGCCGCCCTGCGCGCGCTCGCCGCGCGTCTCGCCGACGAGGGCTTCGGGGAGGTCCCCGTGATCGTCGGCTATCTGGACCGCTCCGAGAAGGCGCAGCCGCGGTACGGCCAACCCGCGGGCGCCCCGCGGAACGCCGCGGCCGTACTGCACGACGGCCGGGTGGCGCTGACGTTCGCCAAGCACCACCTGCCCAACTACGGCGTCTTCGACGAGTTCCGGTACTTCGTGCCGGGCGACACCATGCCCGTCGTCCGCGTCCACGGCGTCGATGTCGCGCTCGCCATCTGCGAGGACCTCTGGCAGGACGGCGGCCGGGTCCCCGCCGCGCGGTCCGCCGGAGCCGGGCTGCTGGTCTCGATCAACGCCTCGCCCTACGAGCGGAACAAGGACGACACCCGACTGGAACTGGTGCGCAAGCGCGCCCAGGAGGCCGGCTGCACCACCGCCTACCTCGCGATGATGGGCGGCCAGGACGAGCTCGTCTTCGACGGCGACTCGATCGTCGTCGACAGGGACGGGGAGGTGATCGCACGCGCACCGCAGTTCGCGGAGGGCAGCGTGATCCTGGACCTGGACCTCCCGTCCGCGTCCGCCGACGCCCCGACGGGCCTGGTGGACGACGGGCTGACCGTCGACCGGATCGTCCTCTCCGAGGACCCGCTCCCGTCGTACGAGCCGGAACTGACGGGCGGTTACGCGCAGCGGCTCGACGACGAGGAGGAGGTCTACTCGGCCCTGGTCGTCGGACTGCGCGCGTACGTCGCCAAGAACGGCTTCCGCTCCGTCGTCGTCGGCCTCTCCGGAGGTATCGATTCGGCACTGGTCGCCGCGATCGCCTGCGACGCGCTGGGGGCGGAGAACGTCCACGGCATCTCCATGCCGTCCAAGTACTCCTCGGACCACTCCCGGGACGACGCCGCCGAGCTCGCCCGCCGCACGGGGCTGAACTTCCGCACCGTGTCGATCGAGCCGATGTTCGACGCCTTCATGGGCTCGCTCCCGCTGACCGGTCTGGCGGAGGAGAACCTCCAGTCACGGCTGCGCGGGACGACGCTGATGGCCGTCTCCAACCAGGAGGGCCACATCGTGCTCGCCCCGGGCAACAAGTCCGAGCTGGCGGTGGGCTACTCGACGCTGTACGGCGACTCGGTCGGCGCGTACGGGCCGATCAAGGACGTCTACAAGTCCTCCGTCTTCAGGCTGGCGAAGTGGCGCAACCGGGCGGCCGAGGAGCGGGGCCGGACCGCGCCGATCCCCGAGAACTCGATCGCCAAGCCGCCGAGCGCCGAACTGCGGCCGGGGCAGGTCGACACCGACTCGCTTCCCGACTACGACGTGCTCGACGGGATCCTGGAGCTGTACGTCGACCGCGACCAGGGCAAGGACGCGATCGTGGCGGCGGGCTACGACGAGGAGCTGGTGGCGAGGGTGCTGCGGCTCGTCGACACCGCCGAGTACAAGCGGAGGCAGTACCCGCCGGGCACGAAGATCTCCGCGAAGGGCTTCGGCAAGGACCGCCGGCTGCCGATCACGAATCGCTGGCGCGAGACGACGGCGCACTGACGCGCGGTACGTCCGGGGCGAGGGGGCTTCCCGCGACGACGCGGGAAGCCCCCTTCGCCGTACCGTCGAGCAGCCCGGCGGTCACCGCGATCACCTGGCAGGCGGGGCCGGGAAGGCCGGGCCCGGTCGAGATCCTGACCGGTTCCGAAGGCCGGGAGGCCGGGAGGCCGGGAGGACCGGGAGGCCGGGAGGACCGGGAGGCCGGGAGGACCGGGAGGCCGGGAGGACCGGGAGGCCGGGAGGACCGGGAGGCGGGGTGATCCGGTCAGAAACGGATGCCGGCCGCTATGGGCAGATGGTCGCTGGCCGTGCGGGGCAGCGTCCAGGACGAGACCGGCTCGACGCCCTTCACCATGATCTGGTCGATCCGGGCCATCGGGAACGACGCCGGCCAGCTGAAGCCGAAACCGTCGCCCGCGGCGCCCTGCGTGGAGCGCATCTGCGAGGTGACCGCGTTCAGGGCGCGGTCGTTCATCGTGCCGTTGAGGTCGCCCAGGAGGACGACCTTGCCCACCGGGTCGCGGGCGATCGCCTCGCCGAGCGCGTCGGCGCTGGTGTCCCGCTGGCTGGCGGTGAAACCCGCGTTCATCTTGACCCGCACCGACGGCAGGTGGGCCACGTACACCGAGAGATCGCCGGACGGGGTGGCGACGGTGGAGCGCATGGCGCGGACCCAGCCCAGCCGGATGTCGACGGGCCGGGTGTCGCTCATCGGGTACTTGCTCCACAGCCCGACCGTGCCCTGCACGGAGTGGTAGCGGTACTGGGACGCCAGCGCCTTCTCGTAGGCCGGGACCGCGTCGCCCGTCAGCTCCTCCAGGGCGACGACGTCGGCACCCGAGGCGGCGACCTCTCGGGCGGTGCCCTCGGGGTCGGCGTTCTCGGCGTTCACGTTGTGGGTGGCGACGACGAGGTTCCCCCCGCCGCCCGACTTGTCCGTGAGCAGTCCGCCGAAGAGGTTCAGCCACACGATCGCCGGGACGAGCAGCGCGACCAGTGCCGTCGCCGATCGCCGCAGGAGCGCGAGAACCAGCAGCACCGGCACCAGCAGCCCCAGCCAGGGCAGGAACGTCTCGGTGAGACTGCCCACGTTGCCGATCTTGTTGGGGATCTGCGCGTGCAGGATCATCAGCAGGCCGGTGGCGACCGCGACGACCGCGACGACGACACCGCGCCGCCAGATCCCCGGATCGCTCCGCAAACGGTCGAGCAGGGCCCGGATCCGGGAACCGGGGCGGGGGTCCTCCGCGCTGCCGTGTCCCGATTCCGTCATGTATGCCTGCCGCATGTGCATAGTCCTCACTGCCTTGCCGTGCACACCTTGCCCGCCACGACCCTAGGCGATACCGGGTGCGTTCCTGCCGTACGGGTTCGAGGACGGCCGGGCGCCGCGACGGGTTCCGATCAAGGTCGGCGGCGGCGTGGCTGTGACAGAACGCGCATATTGGCCGGTGGGGTACGCCGGACGGCCCGCGCGAGGACGGAGCGGTCGGGACGGCCGGGCGACGGTCCGGACGATCGGGACGGCCACCGCCGCACGGTCGAGGCGGCCTCCCGCCGGAAGGTCAGGACGACGAAGGTCCGAGGCCCTCCAGCACGGCCGTGACCATGCGTTCCGCGAGGTCGCCGGGCAGCGGGGCGTCGGGGCGCATCACGGCACGCACGAGCATCGGGCCGACCAGGAGGTCGTTGAGCAGGTCGATGTCCAGGTCGTCGCGGATCTCGCCGCGGGCGACGCCTCGGCGCAGGATCTCCAGCACGGTCGCCCGACGCGGGTCGATGACTGTGGCGACGTACGCCTCCCACAGCCTGGGATGGCTCTTCATCTGGGCGCGGACGTTGTGCAGCAGCGCGGACGAGCGCTGGGCGAGGCCGCGGAGGCGGACCGACTCCAGCATGACGACGAGGTCGTCACGGGCGGAGGTGCCCGGCATCTCGGGATCCGGTGGCTCGATGTCCCGCAGGACGTCGACGAACAGCTCCTCCTTGTCTGCCCAGCGCCGGTAGATGGTGGCCTTGCCTACCCCGGCGGTACGGGCGATGCGCTCGATGGAGATGTCGCCCAGCGGCAGCCCCTCCTCAAGCAGGGTCACCACCGCCTGGCGGATCGAGCGCTCCGCCGCCTCGCTGCGGGGCCGGCCGCGCCGCGGAGCGCTCGCGCCCGCCCCGGGGGCGGTCACGGCGCCCGGCCTCCCGCCCGTACCCGTGTCCCGTGCCGCTCCGGTCCCGCTCGACACTGCCGCCTCCACTCCGCCCCGCCCTCCCCGTGGCGCCCTTCCGTGAAGCGCATCTCGTCGCGTCTCCCGGTCCGCCCCTCGGCGGGTCCCTCGATTCTCGCGGACCCCGGTCATCCCCGCGCCACCCCCGCCGCCGGGCGCTCGTCCGGCACGGCCGGAGCGTCCGCGGACTTCCGGCGGCCGGGGAGATAGGTGGCCACGACGACCGCGCCGATGAGGGTCACCGTCGCCGCGGACAGCGCCGCCAGGTGCATGGCGACGAGGAACGCCTCGTGCGCGGGCGCGATCAGGAGCCGTCCGGCGGGGCCGAGCCGCTCGGCGACGGCCAGTGTCGCCTCCAGCGATTCGCCCGCCGCGTGCTTCGCCTCGTCCGGGACGCCGGGGGCGCGCTCCAGGGTGCTCTCGATCCCGCCCCGGTACGCGGCGGACAGCAGCGAGCCGAGAGCGGCCACGCCCAGCGCCCCGCCGATCTGCCGGAAGGTGTTGTTGATCGCGGAGGCCACGCCCGCCTTCTCCCTCGGCAGCGCCTGCATGACCGTGACCGTGACGGGCGACATGACGTGCCCCATGCCTGCGCCCTGCACGAAGAAGGCGAGCTCCAGCGCCCACAGCGGGGTCGAGGCGTCGAAGAAGGCGAAGCAGGCGAGCCCGGTCGCGATCATCATCATTCCGGCCGTGCAGGTCGCCTTGGCCCCGAACCGGGCGACGGCCAGCCGGGCGCGCGGCGCGAACAGCGACTGGGCCACCGCGAGCGGCAGCACCAGCAGACCGGCCTGCAGCGGGCTGTGGCCGAGCACGCTCTGGAGGTAGAACACCGAGAAGAACGCGACGCCCATCATCGAGAGGAAGGCCAGCGCCGTCGCGGTGATCGCGGCGGAGAACGCGGGATTCCTGAAGTACGAGAAGTCCAGTGCCGGGTGGTCGATGCGGTGCTCGTACACCACGAACACGGCCAGCACGGCGAGCCCGCCGACCAGGGGCAGCAGCACGGACCGGTCGGAGAGCGAGGCGAGTTCACCGCCGTGGATGATCCCGTAGACGAGGAGGACGAGCCCGACGATGGACAGCAGCACGCCGACGGGGTCGATCCGGCCGGGGTCGGGGTCCCTGGAGTCGGGGATGAGCAGGGCCATCGCGACGAATCCGACGATCACCACCGGCACGTTCACCAGGAAGATCGAGCCCCACCAGAAGTGTTCGAGCAGCAGCCCGCCCGTGAGCGGGCCGAGGGCGATGGCGATGCCCACCCCGCCCGCCCAGATGCCGATGGCCTTGGGCTGCTCGTCCCGTTCGAAGACGTTCATGAGGACGGCGAGGGTCGCCGGCATCACGAACGCGGCGCCGAAGCCCATCACCGCCCGGTACGCGATGAGCTCGCCGGACGAGCCCGAGAACGCGGCCAGCGCCGAGCCGACGCCGAACACGGCCATGCCGAACAGCAGGGTCCTCCTGCGGCCAGCGCGGTCGCCGATCAGACCGGCCGTGAACAGCAGGGCGGCGAAGACGAGGGTGTAGGAGTTGATGGCCCATTCCAGCTCCCCCTGTGTGGCGCCGATCCCCACGGGCGCGGGGGAGGCGATGGTCTTGACCGCCACGTTGAGGACCGAGTGGTCCAGCACCATGATGAGCACGGTGAACATCAGGACGGCCAGAATGAGCCAGCGGCGTCGGTGAACGGCTTCCGGAACCCGGGGTGGGGCGGGGGGTGCGCCCGGCGGTGTGGACATGACCGCAGCGTATTTCTATACGGCACCGTCTCGTATAGAAATGCTGGGCCATCGGTGTCGGGACCGGCCAATTTGGCGTCGGTGTGAACGGGGCCACTTCACGCGGCGGGCGCGGGGATGCCACCATGGACGCGGTCCGGGGACGCCGTCAGGGCGCCTCGAGATGACGAAGGAGCCGTTCACCATGACGCTTCAGGCTGCCCAGACGCGGCCCGCCGACAGCAGCGGCAAGGCGCTGTACGGCGGCAAGGGCACTCGCCGCATCTCCGTCCACGACATCGCCGCCGCCAAGGAGCGCGGTGAGAAGTGGCCCATGCTCACCGCCTACGACGCCATGACGGCGTCCGTCTTCGACGAGGCCGGCATCCCGGTGATGCTGGTCGGCGACTCGATGGGCAACTGTCACCTCGGCTACGACTCCACCGTGCCCGTCACGATGGACGAGATGACGCTGCTGTCCGCGGCCGTCGTACGGGGCACCAAGCGCGCCCTGATCGTCGGCGACCTTCCCTTCGGCTCGTACCAGGAGGGTCCCGTCCAGGCGCTGCGCTCGGCGACCCGGCTGGTCAAGGAGGCCGGGGTCGGCGCCGTCAAGCTGGAGGGCGGGGAGCGCTCCCTGCCGCAGACCGAGATGCTGGTGCAGGCGGGCATCCCGGTCATGTCCCACCTGGGCCTCACCCCGCAGTCGGTCAACACGATGGGCTACCGGGTGCAAGGCCGCGGGGACGAGGCCGCCCACCGGCTGCTGCGCGACGCCAAGGCGGCCCAGGACGCGGGAGCGTTCGCCGTCGTCCTCGAACTCGTACCCGCCGAGCTCGCGGCCGAGGTCACCCGTTCGCTGCACATCCCGACCATCGGTATCGGCGCCGGCCCGGACACGGACGCGCAGGTCCTCGTCTGGACGGACATGGCCGGGCTGACGGGCGGCAAGGTGCCGCGCTTCACCAGGCAGTACGCGAATCTGCGGCAGACGCTGGGCGACGCGGCGAAGGCGTTCGCCGAGGACGTCGCCGGAGGTGCGTTCCCGGCCGAGGAGCACACCTTCCACTGACCGCCCACGGGCGCCGGTGCCCGCACCGGCACCACCCAGACCTCACGAGCCACTGCGGCACCACGGCAGCCCGCCGATCTTCCCCCGTCGGCGGGCTGCCTCCTTTCCGGACGCAGTCGGGCCACGCGCCGGCCCCGGCGGCTGCCGAGAGCACCGCCACGTCAAGGGCTTCGCCACGAGCCCCGGCGGACGCCGAGGCGGTGCTCAGCTGCCCGTGATGGCCGGCTTCGCCGCGAAACCGAGGAACAGCGGCCCCGCCCCCGTCGTGCGTCCCGCCGTCAGCTTCCGGCGGCGGAACTGCGTCGAGGTACGTACCGCCGAGGATCAACGCCGTCATGTACGCAACACCGATGACCTGGTGGCACACGGCGGCGGGCGGTCGGCGGACGTCCCGGGCGCCGGGACGACGGAATGCATCCCATCGAGTCAATATCGCTTGAAATAGCAAGAATTAATGCATTTTCAGCAGATAGGCGTGGTGAGATCGCCCCGGCCACGCGCGATCCGCCGGCCGGCCCGGAGCGGTGCCCTGCATGGCATTCGTGCGATCGCGCACGGCCGTTCCGTTGGCAGCGACAGCGAAACCCGGAGGAATGTTGTGACGGTGGACCAAGCAGCGCCGCGCTTCAGGAAGGCCCGGACCGGACCGAGGCGGCCGTGGCGCGCGCGCTCCGCAAACCCCAGGCGTCTGGCCGCAGCACTGTCGCCCGTGGTGGCGGCCGCCACGATCGCGGCCCTGATGGCGCCCGGAACGGCGTTCGCCGTACCTCCGGGCGACTACATGTACGTGACCCTGGCCGATGACGACACGGTGTCCGCGGTCGACACGGACTCCAAGAAGGTCGTCGCGACCACCGGCGTGGGCGACGACCCACGAGGGGTGGCCGGGTCGCCCGACGGCAGATACGTCTACGTGGCCGACCGGGGAAGCGACCAGGTCTCGGTGATCGACACGAAGACCGACGACGTCACCGACACCATCCCCGTAGGTGACATTCCGACCGAAGTGGCGGTGTCCCCGAACGGCCGGCGTCTCTACGTGCCCAACGCGGGCGACGACAGCGTGTCGGTGATCAGCACCAAGAAGAACGCCGTCGTGGCCACCATCACCGAGGGGATCGGCGAGACCCCGCAGGGGGCGGCCGTCTCTCCGGACGGCAGGCGCGTCTACGTGGCGAACGGCGGCGACTCGGTGTCGGTGATCGACGCATCCCGCAACAAGGTCATCGAGGTGATCGAGGACATCGACGGGGCGGAGGACGTCGTGGTGTCCCCTGACGGCAAGCGCGTCTACGTGACGGCCCCCGGCGACGACGCCCTCGTGGTGATCGCCGCCAGGCGCAACACCGTCATCGCCTCGATCCCGCTCGGGAACACCCCGGACGACCTGGCACTCAGCCCGGACGGCAAGCGCCTCTACGTCAGCCTGGACGCGGACGACCCCGATCAGCCGGGCAGCGTCGCGGTGGTCGACACCAAGCGGGAGAAGGTCGTCGACGTCATCACCGAGGGCATCGGGCTGAACCCCGAGGACATCGCCTTCACCGCCGACGGCCGCCAGGTGTACCTCGCCAACGCCGGGAGTGACAGCCTGTCGGTGATCAGCGCGAGGAGCAACAGGGTTCGCACCGTCATCACCGACGGCATCGGCAACGAACCCCACGGCCTCACCGACGGCGGGGTCAGGGTTCGCTCGAAGCACTGCAAGCCGCACCGTTCGTGGCTCTTCGGCCACGGCGAGGGCTGCCGGTCCTGACTTACGGCCGGGTGTCGGCGGCCCGTCGGCGATATGTCGGCGGCCCGTCGGCGGCGGTTGGGACGGTTGCCTCATGACGCGAACCGACATGAACGCCGTCGAGGTACGGGGCCTCGTCAAACACTACGGCGAGACGAAGGCGCTGGACGGGGTGGACCTCGATGTCCGGGAGGGCACCGTCCTCGGGGTCCTCGGGCCCAACGGCGCCGGCAAGACCACGCTGGTCCGCTGCCTCTCCACTCTGATCACCCCGGACGCCGGACGCGCCACGGTGGCCGGCCACGACGTGGCGCGCCGGCCCCGGCAGCTGCGCCGCACGATCGGCCTCACCGGCCAGTACGCCTCCGTGGACGAGAAGCTGTCCGGTCGGGAGAACCTGTACCTGATCGGGCGGCTGCTCGATCTGCCCCGCAGGGACGCCCGGCGCCGATCGGACGAACTGCTGGAACGGTTCTCGCTCACCGACGCCGCGAAGCGTCCCGCCGCGACCTACTCCGGCGGTATGCGCCGCCGGCTCGACCTGGCCGCCTCGATGATCGGCCGGCCCGCCGTGCTGTTCCTGGACGAACCCACCACGGGGCTGGACCCGCGGACCCGCAACGAGGTGTGGGACGAGGTGCAGCGGATGGTCACCGAGGGCGTCACCGTCCTGCTCACCACCCAGTACATGGAGGAGGCCGAGCAACTGGCGCACGCGCTGACGGTCGTCGACCGGGGCCGGGTGATCGCCGAGGGCGGGGTCGCCGAGCTCAAGGCGAAGGTCGGCGGGCGCACCCTGCGGATCCGGCCGGCCGTCGCGGCGCAACTGGCCGCGATGGCCTCGGCCGTGCGCGAGGCGGGCCTCGACGGCGTCGCCGGCGTCCAGGCCGTCCCGGACGAGGGCGTGCTCCACATCCCGATCCTCAGCGACGAGCAACTGACCGCCGTCGTGGGCCTGCTGGGCGCCCGGGGCTTCGCCGTCTCGGACATCGGGACCGAACTGCCCAGCCTGGACGAGGTCTTCCTGGCCATCACCGGCCGGCGGGCCGCTTCCGTCACCGACACGATCCCCCAGGAGGTCGCTGCATGAGCGCCGCCACGGCAACCGTTCCCGCAGCAGCCCCCCACAGCGGGCGGATCGGCCTGCGCGGCAGTCTCCGGCACATCGGCGCGCTGGTCCGCCGCAATCTGCTGTGGATCCGGCAGGACCCGCAGTCCATGATGGACGCGGTGCTGATGCCCATCGTCCTCACCCTGCTGTTCGTGTTCGTCTTCGGCGGCGCCATCGCCGGCGCGGGCAACCACGACGCCTATGTCGACTACGTCGTCCCCGGACTGATGGCGATGATGGGCATGAACATCGCGATGGGTGTCGGCACCGGCTTCAATGAGGACTTCCGTAGCGGTGTGATGGACCGCTTCCGGTCCCTGCCGATCGCCCGCTCCTCGGTGCTGATCGCCAAGATCGTCGTCGAGATCGGCCGGATGCTGGTCGCCACCGCGATCCTGTTGACGGTCGGCTTCCTGCTCGGTCTGTCCGCGAACGACGTCCCGGGTCTCCTGGCGGCCGTCGGTCTGTCGATGGTCTTCGGCTCCTCGATCATGTGGATCTTCCTCACCATGGGCGTGACGATGAAGAACGCCCAGACCATCCAGGGAATGGGGTTCCTGGTGCTGATGCCGCTGCAGTTCGGTTCCTCGATCTTCGCCCCGACCGGCTCCATGCCCGGCTGGTTGCAGACCTTCACCAACCACAACCCGCTGTCGTCCCTGGCCGACGCGGCTCGCGGGCTGATGAACGGCGGCCCGGTGGCCCACGAGGTGTGGGTGACGCTGATCTGGTCGGCGGTGATCACCGGGGTGATGGCCCCGGTGGCGATCAGTCGGTTCCGGGCCAAGTCCTGAACTCCCGGCTCCGGTCGTGCACGAGGGCGGCGGCCTCCTCCGGGGTGAGGACGCCGCCCCCGGCGCGCCGGGCCGTGGACTCCGCGTAGCCGGGTCCCGGGGGTCCCGGGGGTCCCGCGGGGCTGCGGAAATCCCGCCCCGCCCGGGACGTTCCGGCCGTGCCGCCTGTACGGTCGGCATCCGGATCCGCCGATCACGGCCGCCGACCACGAACCAGCCATGCACTCACCAGCCGATCACGCCCCGGGAGCACCCTCGATGACCTCGGCCACCACCCGCTCCAGCGACCGGACGGTCTCGCCCGTCTTCCTCGGCATCTCCGCGATCATGGCGGTGACGGGCTGGGCGGTCTGGACGGACTTCGCGGACAGCCCGGGCGTCGCCGTGTTCCTGTTCGTCACGGCCGCCTGGATCGTGTCGCTCTGTCTGCACGAGTACGCGCACGCCCGCACCGCCCTGCACGGCGGCGACCTCACGGTCGGCGCGAAGGGCTATCTGACGCTCAACCCGCTGAAGTACACGCACGCGGTGCTGAGCATCGTGCTGCCCGTCCTCTTCGTGATCATGGGCGGTATCGGCCTGCCCGGCGGTGCGGTCTTCATCGAACGGCACCGGATCAAGGGGCGCTGGAAGCACAGCCTGATCTCCGCGGCGGGCCCGCTGACGAACGTCCTGTTCGCGGTCGTCTGCACGGCGCCGTTCTGGCTCGGTGCGCTCGAGGGCGTGCCCCTCGGCTTCCGCTTCGCCCTGGCTTTCCTGGCGCTGCTGCAGGTCACCGCCGCGATCCTGAACTTCCTGCCCGTTCCGGGCCTGGACGGGTACGGGGTGATCGAGCCCTGGCTGTCGTACGGCTTCCGCCGTCAGGTGGAGCCTTTCGCGCCGTTCGGGCTGCTGGCGGTGTTCGCCGTCCTCTTCGTCCCGGAGGTGAACCACGCGTTCTTCGACGCGATCTTCACCCTGATGGACGGGCTCGGGGTGTCCCGGGCGGAGGTCGCCTGCGGCCAGGACCTGTACCGCTTCTGGACCGAGCAGTACCCGGAGTGCACGGCGCTGCTCGACCGCTAGGGCGGGCGCGCGGTCTGCCGCGGGATGCCGCACGCCGGGCCGCGCGCGGGGTCAGGAGGTCGGCGTCGTCCGCTCCCTGCCGCGGCGGATGTAGTAGATCGCCATGTTGGACGACACACCGGCCAGCAGCACCCACACGATCCCCAGCCAGCTGCCCTCGACGAACGAGACGACCGCCGCGGCGACGGCGAGAGCGCAGATGATGAGGGCGTAGAGGGCGAGGCGGGGCATGGGGACGGCTCCTGTCCGGTCACGGTTGTTCCGCACCAGTGTCCCCCATGCCCCCGCGGCGCCGGTGACGCGGCACCGCTTCCGCGGCGGTACCGCTCAGACGTCGGTCACGCGCAGACCCGCGTGCGCCTTGTAGCGCCGGTTCACCGAGATCAGGTTGGCGACCAGCGACTCGACCTGGTGGGCGTTGCGCAGCCGGCCGGAGAACACCCCGCGCATACCGGGGATACGGGCCGCGAGGGCCTGCACCAGGTCCGTGTCGGCGCGGTCCTCGCCCAGCACCATCACGTCCGTGTCGATCTCCTCGATCGACTCGTCCTGGAGCAGCACCGCGGAGAGGTGGTGGAACGCGGCGGTCACCCGGGACTCCGGCAGCAGGGCCGCGGCCTGCTCGGCGGCGCTGCCCTCGGCCGGCTTGAGCGCGTAGGCGCCCTTCTTGTCGAAGCCGAGCGGGTTCACGCAGTCGACGACCAGCTTCCCGGCGAGGTCGGAGCGCAGCGCCTCCAGGGTCTTGGCGTGCCCGTCCCACGGCACGGCCACGATCACGACATCGCTCCGCCGGGCGCACTCGGCGTTCTCCGCCCCCTCGATGCCGAGGCCCAGCTCGCGGGCCGCGGTCTCGGCACGCTCGACGGCCCGGGAACCGATGATCACCTTCTGCCCGGCGCGGGCGAGCCGGTAGGCGAGGCCACGGCCCTGGTCCCCCGTACCACCGAGGACACCGACGACGAGACCCGAGACGTCGGGGAGGTCCCACGGGTCCCTGGTGGCGGGCTTCGGTGCGCTGGCGTTGTCTTGAGAAGTCATGATCCGACCTTACTCGCAGGTAGCAGGGCGGTCTCCGTCCCGTACGGATGGACCGCGGCGGAACCGCGGGCGGCGGGCGCGCCCGTGGGGCAGGATGCCGGCCCATGGATGCCGTACGCGTCGCGCTCTTGAGGGAAGTCCTCGCCGGGACCGAGTGGCCCGCGGCGGCCCGCAGGTTCGCGGGCACCCTGCGCTCCTCGGTCGTCCCCCAGGGCGGCGGTCTGCTGCTGGTGGGAACGGCCGAGTACGAGCCGTGGCACCTCGCCGCGCACCTCGTGGACGAGGCGGCCTGGTCGGGGCAGCCCGAGCTGGCGCCCACCCTCGTACGCCACCGGGTGCGCCCGGGGGACCCGGCGCACCTCGCCGTCGGTCTGGGCCGGGTGTCGGCGGCCGGGCGCGGGGAGACACTGCTGGTGGTGGCGCCGCAGCGGCCGGACGGAGGGCTGCTGGAGCGGGTCCACGACGCCCGGCGCTGCGGGGCGACCGTGCTCTCGCTGGACGCCGGCGACCCGGAGGTCGTCGGGCTGGCGCACGAGACGCTCACGGTCCCGGGGACGGCGGAGGTCGACCTGGACACGGTGCAGCACCTCATGAGCGCGGCGGCCGGCGAGAACGTCCCGCCGTCGCCGGGCCCGCGCGGCCTCAGGCCCTTCCGCGACCGTCTCGCCCGGCTGGCGGACCACCTCACGGCGCCCCCGCCGGCGCGGTGGTGAAATTCGGTTGCCGCACCCGCCCCGCCCCGCCGAGCATGGCCGCTCGTGGCTTCACGACTTGGCGGCGCGCTGCTCCCCGACCTCTCCCCCTGGCGCTCCTCACGGGACTTCCGTCTGCTGTGGGTGCAGGGGCTCGTCACGTTCCTCAGCAGCTTCATGGCGATGGTGGCGCTGCCGCTGCAGATCAAGGACCTGACGGGCTCGCCGCTCGCGGTCGGGATCATGGGCGCCGTGGAGCTCGTGCCGCTGGTCGGGTTCGGGCTGTACGGGGGCGCGCTCGCCGATGCGGTGGACCGGCGCAGGGTGCTGGTGCTCACCGAGGGCGGCATGGCCGTGATGGCCACGATCCTGCTGGTCAACGCGTTGCTGCCGGAGCCCTCGCTGTGGCCGCTCTATGTCGTCGCTGCCGGTGTCTCCGCGCTCGCCGGTCTGCAGCGCCCCGCACTGGACTCCCTGATGGCCCGGATCGTGCCGCACGACCGGCAGACCGCCGCGGCCGCGCTCAACGCGCTGCGCTGGCAGCTCGGCGCCATCGCCGGGCCCGCGCTGGCCGGGCTGGTCGTGGCGTACGCGGGACACGCGACGGCGTACACCACGACGGTCGCCGGGTTCCTGGTCTCCGTACTGCTGTGCACCCGGCTCGCGCCCGCCCCGCCCGCGCACGACGCGGAGAGGCCGTCGCTGCGGGGCATCGCGGAGGGCGCCCGGTACGCGTGGAGCCGGCCTGTGCTGCTCGGCACGTACGCGGTGGACCTGGCCGCGATGTTCTTCGCGTTCCCCAACACGATCTTCCCGTTCCTCGCCGACGAACTCGACGCGGAGTGGTCGCTGGGGCTGATGTACGCGGCGGGGTCGGTCGGCTCACTGCTGCTCGGCCTGACCAGCGGCTGGACCTCACGGGTGCGCCGGCACGGCCTGTTCGTGGTGTTCGGCGCCGCCGGATGGGGGCTCGCGATCGCCGCGGCCGGCTGGTTCACGAACATCTGGCTGGTGCTGCTGTGCCTCGCCTTCGCGGGCGCCGGCGACATGCTCAGCGGACTGGGCCGCTCCACCATCTGGAACCAGACGATCCCGGAGTCCTTGCGCGGCCGCCTCGCGGGCATCGAGGTGTTGTCGTACAGCGTGGGACCGCAGCTGGGCCAGGTGCGCGCGGGTGCGGTGGCCGGCTGGACCGGCACCCGGGCGGCGTTCTGGAGCGGCGGGCTGCTCTGCGTGGCCTCGGTGGGCCTGCTGACGGCTGCGCTGCCGAAGCTCGTCACATACGACGCGACCACGGACGAGGACGCCCTGCGCCGCCGTGCCCAGAAGGAGGGGACGGCGGCGGCAGGGACGGCGGTCTGACGGGACGGAGCCGCGTCACGGTGCGCAACCGCCTGACCCGGCAACGGTCCGGCGCGACGGCTCGCCACGGCAGGCGAACCCGGCCCACACGGCCCGAGTGCGGCAGACCGTCCGGCAGTCGCGGCCCGAGTGCGGCAGACCGACCGGCAGAGGCCCGAGTGCGGCAAACGGTACGGACCCTGCGGCGCACGGCCTGCGCCGGTCCGCCGCCAGGTCCGTCCCGCGGTCAGTCGGCGGCGGTGTCGCCGCCGCGCGGTGCGTCGTGCCACCGCGGGTCGTTCTCCCACTCCAGGTTCCGCTCCCGCGCCAGCTCCATCGCGTGCGTGGCCTCCTCGCGCGTGGGGTACGGTCCGAAGCGGTCCTTCGCCGGGCACTCGGGCCCCTCCTCGACCTTCTTGTGCTCCAGGCAGTAGTACCACTCGCCCGGCTTGCCCACCGTGCGCTTCTTGAACAGGGCCATCGTCGGCTCCTTCCTCTGACCCATGCTGCCCCGACGTCTTCCCCTTCGCCCGAGGACGACGCCGTTCCCGGCGCCCGGAGCGCCGGGAACCCCCGGTTAGACTCGCTGGCATGTCTGGCCAGTCGCTGCTCGTACCAGGGAAGCTCTCTCCCACCCGTTCCGTACCCGGAAACATCCGGCGCCCCGAGTACGTCGGGAAGCCCGCGCCCAAGCCGTACACCGGGCCGGAGATCCAGGACGCCGAGACGATCGAGAGGATGCGCGTCGCGGGCCGTATCGCCGCTCAGGCGATGGAGGAGGCCGCGAAGCTCATCGCCCCCGGGGTGACCACCGACGAACTCGACCGGGTCGCACACGAGTTCATGTGCGACCACGGGGCGTACCCGTCGACGCTCGGCTACCGGGGCTTCCCGAAGTCGCTGTGCTCCTCGGTCAACGAGGTCATCTGCCACGGCATCCCGGACTCCACGGTGCTGCGCGACGGCGACATCGTGAACCTGGACGTCACCGCGTACCTCAACGGCGTGCACGGCGACAACAACGCCACCTATCTGTGCGGCGACGTGGACGAGGAGTCGAAGCTGCTGGTCGAGCGGACGCGGGAGTCGCTCAGCCGCGCGATCAAGGCGGTCCGGCCCGGCCGCCAGATCAATGTCATCGGGCGGGTCATCGAGTCGTACGCGAAGCGGTTCGGCTACGGCGTCGTGCGCGACTTCACCGGCCACGGCATCAACTCCTCGTTCCACTCCGGCCTGATCATCCCGCACTACGACAGCCCGCACGCGACGACCGTGATGCAGCCCGGCATGACGTTCACCATCGAGCCGATGCTGACACTCGGGACGCACGAGTACGACATGTGGGACGACGGCTGGACCGTGGTGACGAAGGACCGGAAGCGGACCGCGCAGTTCGAGCACACGCTGGTGGTGACGGAGACCGGGGCGGACATCCTGACGTTGCCCTGACGCGAATCCTGGGTAGCGTTCTTACCGACAGGCCGTCGGGAACCAGTTGACTTAGGTAAGCCTAAGTACGAGGATCCTTCTGGTTCCCGTCCCCATCGGTCCCCGGAGGCCCGCCTTGGACACGCTGGACACGCCGTTCTCGACCCTGATCCGTGTCGCGTCGCACGAACAGCACACCGAGGCGGAGACGTCGACCTTCATGAGCGATCTGCTCGGCGGCCGGCTGGCCGTCGAGGCGTACGCCCGCTACACGGAGCAGCTGTGGTTCGTGTACCGGGCACTGGAGGACTCGGCGGGCGCGCTCGAGGGCGACCCGGTCGCGGGGCCGTTCATCCGGCCGGAGCTGTTCCGCGCGGCCGAACTGGAGCGGGACCTGGCGCATCTTCGCGGCCCGGACTGGCGTGTCGGTCTGCGCCCGCTGCCCGCCACGGCCGCGTACGCGGCCCGGGTGGAGGAGTGCGCCCTCACCTGGCCGGCGGGCTATGTGGCCCACCACTACACCCGCTACCTCGGGGACCTCTCCGGTGGCCAGATCATCCGCGACAAGGCCGAGCGCACCTGGGGCTTCGCCCGCAAGGGCGACGGGGTCCGCTTCTACGTCTTCGAGCAGATCCCCAACCCGGCGGCCTTCAAGCGGGGTTACCGGGAGCTGCTGGACGCGGTGAACGCGGACGACCTCGAGAAGCAGCGCATCATCGACGAGTGCAGGCGCGCCTTCGACTTCAACGGCGCGGTGTTCCGCGAGCTGGGCCGGGAGTTCCCGCTCAGCGCGGCGTGACGCGGCGACGGGACCGCGCGTGGCCCGTGCCCGTGCTGGTGCGCTTCTGGCGCCGGTGCGCTTCCCGTGCCCACGGACGTCGCGCGACCGCGGGTATCGCAAGTGCCCCGTGCCCACGGACCTCGCGAGACCGCATGCGGCGCGAAGGCGCCGCGCGACCGCAGGCCACCGCGGGACCACCGTGACCGCGGGCGACGACGCGGCGCGCCCTCGGGCATCGCGCCGCGTGCCCCGGGCGCCGAAACTCGCGGGTCGGGCGCCTCCGCCGCGATGCGTCAGGGGCCCGCGAGCCGTACGCGGCCGCCGAGTTCGATCAGGCCGTCGGGCGCGGGGGCCGTCAGGAGCTGGGAGCCGCGGCCCTGGGTGATGTTCAGTGCGCGGCCGAGCTGTTCGGTCAGCAGCAGCGCCGCCGCGCCGGTGGCCTCGTCCTCGTCGATGCCGTCGCCCCGGCCGGGGAAGGCGCGGGCCCGGATCCGGCCCGCGGCCTCGTCCTCCCACGCCCATGCGTACGTCCATTCGCCGGGCGGCGGCACCTCCAATGTCTCGACCTCGGCCGCCGAGCCGTAGCGGCGCAGGGTACGCGGCGGGGCCCACTCGGCGGGTGCGGTGATCCAGGTGAACTCTCCGTCGGAGCGCACCCACACCTCCCCCGCCGGCGGGTTCACCGTCTCCAGGTCCAGCAGCCAGGCCACCCCGACGAGAGGATGGCCGGCGAACGGCAGGCGCTCCCCCGGGGTGTGGATGTCGACGACGCCGCGCTCGGGGTCGTCGACGAACACGGTCTCGCTGAAGCCCAGTTCGGCCGCGAGCGCCCGGCGGGACTGCTCGTCGGGGTACGGCCGCCCGTCGCGCACGACTCCGAGGGCGTTGCCGTGGCGGCCGTCACCGGAGCAGAAGACGCGCAGGACGTCGAGGCCGCGGGGTGGTTCGTGTGTCACCCGGGCATTCAAGCATCCCCGTACGACACGGACCGGCAGGGCCGCGTCCACCGGCTCGGTGGGGGACGCGACCCTGCCGGGGGCCGAGGAGGGCGTCAGCCCTGGGCGGTGGCGCGGCGGCGGACCGCGACGACCGCGCCGGAGCCCGCGGCGGCGATCGCGCCCGACGCGGCGAGCAGCGCGCCCGCCGGGACCTCGGAGCCGGTGGTGGCGAGGGCGCCGCCACCGCCCACGGAGCCGCCCGCGGTACCGCCGGCCCTCCCCCCGCCCGTCGTGGTGGAACCGCCCGCGGTGTCACCACCGGAGGTACCGCCCGACGTACCACCGGAGGTGGCGGGCAGTTCGACGTCCGGGTCGAGGGAGAGGACCACCGTCACCGGGTCGATGAGGGTGCCCGGCTGGTAGAACGGCCGGCCGTTCGGACCGGCGAACGGTGCGGCGCCGTCCTCGGTCAGCTTGGCGGGGATCTTGTCGAGTGTTCCGCGACGAACTGCTCGGCGACGTCTACCGGCAGCCGGTGGAGGTGCTGCCGCAGCCGCGTACCGGCACCCCGCACATCGTGCCGAATCGGTCTTGACCCGCACTCGACTCGCCGGAGGACGGCCATGGCGATGTTGTGACCTCCCTTTTGCGGTGTGCGGCGATGAGATCCGAATCACTGGACGTGCCGGTGCCGAGGAGGTGAGGCTCGAATAGGTTGGGCCCGCCTCACCGGCCCTGCCGCCCCACCCGCGTCCCCGCCGCCCCCGTGGAGCCCGTATGCAAACCGCCCGCCTGCCCGTCGTCACCGCAGCCGCCGCGCTCTCCGCGCTCACCGCCGTCGCGGGCTGCGCCGGGAAGAGCGCTGCCGAGGACGGAAGCGGTGCCGTCGCCGTGACCGCGGAGGACTCCACGGACGGACTCGGCCGGTTCGACGCGGGCCTGTTCTTCCTCGCCCACCAGCGGGACGTCGCCCACGGCTTCGTCCCGGTGCAGCGGAGTCCGGCCGCCGACGACCTCAACGAGTACATCCAGCACGTGGGTTCGGCGCTCCGTGCGGCCCCTCCGGGCGTTCGGGACAAGGACGACTGGTGGGGCCGGGCGCTGTTCTCGTGAGCGGAAGGGACCTGCCGTGTTCGGCAACTATCTGACCGGGCTGCGCGAGGGGCTGGAGGCCGGACTGGTCGTCTGCATCCTGGTCGCCCATCTGGTCAGGACGGACCGCCGGGACGCGCTGAAGCCGGTGTGGGCCGGCATCGGCGTCGCCTGCGGGGTGTCCCTCGCCTTCGGCGCGGCCCTCGAATTCGGTTCCCAGGAGCTGACGTTCGAGGCCCAGGGGCTGCTGGGCGGCACCCTGTCGATCGTCACGGTCTGCCCGGTCACCTGGATGGTGTTCTGGATGCGGCGCAACGCGCGGCAGCCGAGGGCCGAACCGCACGGCAGACTGGACGCAGCGCTGCGGATGGGCACCGGTGCGCTGGTCGCCACGGCGTTCCTGGCGGTGGGCCGGGAGGGCCTGGAGACGGCCCTGTTCGTCTGGGCGGCGGTCCGTTCGGCGGCGGACACCGCCGGCTCGTCCGCGCCGCTCGCCGGTGTCGTGCTCGGCATCACGACGGCCGTGCTGCTCAGCCGGCTGTGCTACCGGGGTGCCCTGCGGATCAGCCTGGCGAAGTTCTTCACCTGGACCGGCGGGATGCTGGTGGTCGTGGCCGCCGGTGTGCTGGCCTACGGGGTGCACGATCTCCAGGAGGCCCGTTTCCTGGGCGGCCTCGCCGACAAGGCGTTCGACATCAGCGCCACCGTCCCCCCGGACAGCTGGTACGGCACCCTGCTGAAGGGCGTGTTCAACTTCCAGCCGAACCCGACCGTCCTCCAGGTCACGGTGTGGGCGCTGTATCTGGTCCCGGCACTCACGCTGTTCCTCGCCCCGGTAGGGTTCGGACGGTCAGTGCGGGGCGGCGAGGAACAGAAGGCAACCGATGAGCAGGCTGGGTCGGGCGGCGGCGGGGCTCGCGGCGGTGACGGTGCTGTCGCTGACGGCGAGCGGGTGCGTGACGGTGCACGGCGAGCTGGAGGTCGTACCGTCGGCGACGAATGCTGAGGCCGAGCAGGCCCTCCAGGACTTCACCGACGCCTACAACGCGGCCGACAAGGCATACGACCCGGCCCTCGACGCGGGCCGGGTCACGGGCGCGCTGGGCGCCATCAACCAGGCGGGCCTGAAGGCCCGCAGCATCACCACGCCCGGCGGCAATCCACGGCACCGCCCGCTGGAGCTCAGCGACACGACGTACCACATCCCCAAGAAGGCGGGCTGGCCGCGCTTCTTCGTGGCGGACGCCGACAGCAACCGGGACACCGACTCGGGCGACCAGGACAGCCGCTGGCTGATCGTGTTCGTCAAGAACAGCAACAAGCAGCTGTGGGAGGCCGCGTATCTGGCGATCCTCTCGCCGGGCGAGGTGCCGAAGGTCCGCACGGACCAGGAGGGCTGGGCGGAGCCGGTGGCCCCGGACTCCGGCGCGACGGCCGTCACCCCGCGCGACCTCAGCGAGGAGTACGCGTCGTACCTGCGGACCGGCAAGCCGCAGCACTTCGCCGACGGCGCGCACACGAGCGGATGGCGGCAGGTGCGCGAGCAGAACGGCCGGCGGGCGGGGCTGAGCACGCAGTACGTCGACCAAGCGCTGGACACCGGGGACTTCGCGCCCCTCGGGCTGGCCACGGAGGACGGCGGGGCGCTGGTGTTCTTCGCACTGCGCTACTTCGACCGGCAAACGGCCGCGCAGGGTTACCGGCCCAAGGTGAGCCCGGACGTGAAGGCGCTCATGAGCGGTGAGGTGAAGAGCACGCTCACCAAGGAGTGGGTGTCGAGCCAGGCGGTGACGGTGGCCCCGAAGGGTGCCGTCGGCCCGCCGGTGCGGATCATCAGCCGGCTGCAGGGTGTGACGGCGGCGCGCGGCTCGTAGCACCGCGCGGGTCCTTCCGGGCGTGGCGTGCTCAGGAGCGCCAGGGCACGGGGCGCCAGGGGCAACCAAGGGCGGGCGGAAGGGGCCGGGCGACTCGGCGGTCACGAGCGCGCGAAGGCGGAGCGCCTGAACGACTCAGCGGCGCGGGAGACGCAACGCGACGGCCGGCGGCTCGACGGCGCGCGGAGACGCGATACGGCGGCGCAACGCTCAGCGGCTCAGCGGCCAGGCCACCGAGTGGTGTTCCGGGTCGTGCTGCCCGGTCTCGGCGTACCTGGTGCAGGCGTCCGCCAGTGCCTCCAGCAGGGTCAGCGGGTCAGGGAGCGGGTGCTCGGGGCCGCGCACCCAGGCGACACCGAGATCGCCGGGGAGCCGCGAGGGCGGTACGAGGACGTAACTGCCGCGGCTGTGCCAGCGCAGGCCCGGATGCTCGTCCATCGTCCCGGGATGGCAGTCGAGTTCGCAGGGCCACCACTCGTCCTCGTCCTCGGGCGTGCCGCGGGTCGCGGTGAAGAACAGCATCCGCCCTTCTCCGGACTCGGTGACCGGACCGACCTCGGTGCCGTCCGCGAGCAGCCGCTCCAGCGCGGCTCGGCCGGCCTCCAGCGGTACGTCGAGGACGTCGTGGACCATGCCGGTGGCGGTGATGAAGTTCGCCTCGGGCTGGTCCTCCGCCCAGCGCTCGACGGAGGCGTGGTCGTGCGTGGACTGGGTCTGCCAGGCGAACGAGACGGGGTGCCGGGCCGGCGTCGGACAGCCGATGCGCTCACAGGAGCAGCTGTATCCCGAGGGGTGCGCGGCCGGCGCCAGCGGGAGTCCCGCGGCTGCCGCCGCCAGAAGCTGGTCGAGACGGTACCGGGCCCGGCCGGACGCGGCGCCGGCGGCGTCCTCCCGGGAGCGGCGGCGCAGCCACTGCGGCAGCCGGTTGTCCCAGGAAAGCCTGCTCTCCGTGCCGCGGTAGCGGCCGTTGCCGTCGCCCATCTATCCCCTCACATCTCCCTGCTCGCCCCGGCTCGCGCGGGCACGGCCGCGCGTCGGCACTGCTGCCATCGTCCCACCATCGGACGCGCCGGGTGGCCGCACCCCCCGATCGAGTGGCCGAATCGCCGGTCGGGGGCGGAGGCGGGGCCGGTCAAGGGCGGGGGGCCAGCCCGCGCAGGGCGTACTCGACGACCCTGTCGGCGTACTCGTGTGTGAGGGGCAGGGTCCGCAGCAGCCAGCGGTGGGCCAGCGGTCCCACGAGCAGTTCCAGGGCGATACGGGGGTCGATGCCGGGGCTCGTCTGTCCGGCGTCCTGGGCCGCGCGCAGCCTGTGCACGTACAGCTCCAGCTGCGGTTCGAGGACCTTCTCCACGAACTGGGCGGCGAGGGCGGGGTCCACGACGCTCTCGGCGGCGAGGGCGCGTGCGGGGGCGTCGTAGACGGGCGAGTTGAGTTCGTCGACGGTGGCGCGCAGCACGAGCTTCAGGTCCTGCTCCAGGTCCCCGGTGTCGGGGAGGGCGTGCTCGCCCCGGGCGGCCTGCTCGGCGACGTCGAGGAATGCCTCCAGGAGGACGGCGGCCTTTGAGGGCCACCAGCGGTAGATGGTCTGCTTGCCGACGCCGGCGCGGGCGGCGATACCCTCGATCGTCGTCCGGGTGTAGCCGGCCTCGCCGACGAGCGCGAGGGCGGCTTCGTAGATGGCGCGGCGGGAACGCTCGCTGCGGCGTGAGGAGTCGGGCTTCCTGCTCTCTGGCATGGGCCCAATCTAGCAATGACCGCGACGAGACGTATCGTCTTGGTTCATATCAGGCGTACGTCCGATGAACCACCCGATCGGATCACTGCGCGAAAGCGCCGGAGGCCGCACCATGGCCTCACGCACAACCGTGCGCCCAGTCGTCCGTGAGGAGCCCGCATTGCCTCGTGACGCCAGATCCCGCCGCTACCTCATGTGCCCACCCACGCACTTCGAGGTGACGTACTCCATCAACCCCTGGATGGACCCCGGGAAGCCCGTCGACCTGTCGCTGGCGATGACCCAGTGGGAGGTCCTGCGCGACCGCTACCGCGCGCTCGGCCACACCGTCGAAGTGCTCGAACCCCGCGAGGACCTGCCGGACATGGTCTTCGCCGCGAACGGCGCCACCGTGGTCGACGGCCGGGTGCTCGGCGCGCGCTTCGCCTTCCCCGAGCGGGCCGCGGAGGCGGACGCCCATCTCGAGTGGTTCCGCGCCCACGGTTTCACCGAGATCCACGAACCGGCCCACATCAACGAGGGCGAGGGCGACTTCGCGGTGACCTCGACCTATGTGCTGGCGGGCCGGGGCTTCCGGTCGAGCCCGCTGTCCCACGACGAGGCGCAGGAGTTCTTCGGACGGCCGGTGATCGGGCTCGATCTGGTGGACCCCCGCTACTACCACCTGGACACCGCGCTGTCGGTCCTCGACGACGAGACGGACGAGATCATGTACTACCCCGGCGCCTTCTCCCCGGGCAGCCGCGCGGTCCTCGCCCGCCTTTTCCCCGACGCCCTCGTCGCCCGCGATGCGGACGCGGCGGCCTTCGGCCTCAACGCGGTCAGCGACGGCCGCCACGTCCTGCTGCCGCAGGCGGCCCTGGGCCTCTTCGACCCCCTGCGGGCACGGGGCTTCGAACCGATCGGGATGGACACGGGCGAACTGCTGAAAGGCGGCGGCAGCGTGAAGTGCTGCACCCAGGAGCTGCGCGCCTGAGTGCCGAAGGCGGGGGCGGTCCGCCGCCCCCACCGACCCCCGCGCCCGGCCGGCGCCCGCCGGCAGGCCCGAACCGGCCGGCTCAGGCGTCCTCGGCGTCCGGCGGCGGCCAGGCGGCGCCCCAGGACGTGTCGCGCGCCGCCCGGTAGAGGGAGCCATGGCGTTTGGCGACCGTTTCGCGGTGGAGGGCGCCGTCGGCGGAACACAGGTCCAGCAGGACCTGACCCTTGCGGATCTGCGGCTTCCGCGTCACCCGGGAGGGCGCCGGGATCGCCGGGTCGCTGGTGGCGGCGACGTAAGCGAACTTCTCGTCCTCGTAGGGAAGCGAGCCGCCCTTCACCCGCCGGTGGAGCGACGACCGGCTGACCCGCGCCGCGAAATGGCACCAGTCCGTACCCGGCACGATGGGGCACTCCCCGCTGTGCGGGCACGGCGCCGCCACCCGCAGCCCCGCGTCCACCAGTAGGTCACGCGCCGCGATGATCCGCTCGTAGCCGTCCGGTGTGCCGGGTTCCACGACCAGGACGGTCCGTCCCGCCGCCGCGGCCTGGCGCACGACCGCCGCCCGGCTCCGCTCGTCGAGTTCCTTCAGCACGTACGAGACCGTGATCAGGTCCGCCGGCTCCAGCCCCATCGACTCGCCGATCCGCGCCCGCCGCCACCGCGCGCCCCGCAGCGCCGGCGAGTCCGCGGACGCCGCCAGCTCGCGGCCGAGCTCCAGCGCGGGCTCCGCCCAGTCCAGGACCGTGGTGCGGTGCTCCCCCTCCGGCCAGGCGTCGGCGACCGCCCAGCTCGCCGCGCCCGTACCGCCACCGATGTCGGTGTGGGTCGCGGGCGTCCACTCGGGCGCAGCCGCCCGGAGCGCGTCGAGCGCGGACCGCACCGCCTCGAAGGTCGCGGGCATCCGGTACGCGGCGTAGGCGGCCACATCGGCGCGGTCGCGCAGCACCGGCGCGTCGGTCGGAGTGTCCCCCCGGTAGCTGGCGATCAGGCGCTCCACCGCCTGGGCGGCTCGGCCCTGCGGCAGCCCGTCGAGGAGACCGGCGAGGGCGTCGGGCAGGGTTGTGTTCACCGGCGAATTCTAGGGCGCGACCGGAAGGGTCGCCCCGCGAGGCCCGCGGCGTCCGGCACGGCGCTCCACGAGGCGAAGGGAGCGCCCTCCGGCGCGGCACGGCGCTCCACGAGGCGGAGGGAGCGCCCTCGTGCCCGGGAGCGCTCGGGCGACTCCGGCAACGCCCGCGAGGCGCCGTGCGGGGCGTCGTATGCCGGTGAGCCCTTCCGTCGTCGCCACCCGGCACGGCACCGCTCCCCGGGCCGGTGCGCGGTCGCCCCGGAACGAGCACTCGGACGAACTACTGTGCGTACACGCCCAGTTGCTAATCTGACGGCCGTTGTGCCCGGCAGCGCCCATCGGGGGGACCATGAGACAGAGGATCGTGCGCGCGGCCCTGGTGGCCGGCGTCGCCGTACTGGCCATGATCCTTCTGCTCGCCACCTGCGGCGGCGGAGGCGGGAAGGACGACGACCGCGGCGACGGGCCGAAGCGGCCGGGGAAGCGCGTCTTCGGCCCGGTCACCGAGCTCACCGTCCCCGCCGGGTACGACACCGCCAGGGGCTGGGAGGTCCCCGACACCTCGCCCGACCACGCGCTCGCCACCCGGTCCGGGCTCATCGCCCATCTGGAACGGGTGCAGGACGCCCGTTTCCGGCTGCGCACGCTCTACACCGGCACGGGACGCCCCGGCTGGTCCGGCGACCCCTTCACCCCGCTCTCCGGCGCGGAGAACTTCCCGCGGCTGCTGTCCGTGGCCAAGGGCGACCGGCAGTACTTCGTCGTCTGGTCGTACGGGAAGACGGGCCGCGGCTCCCTCACGCCCTCGGGCCCCTTCGTCTCCCTCGACGTCTACGACGCGGTGGACGGCTCGCGGCGGCGGGTGGAGGTGCCCTGGACCGGCGCGCCCACGGTCTCCGGGACCGGGCCCGGCATCCTCATCGGCGACGGCGGCACGCGCAGCGCGGTCGTCGACCCCGACAGCGGCGAGGTCTCCGTGGTCGCGCCCGAGGACCTGCGCCCGCCGAGGGGCTGCGCCACCTGCCGGCAACTCACCGCGGTCCAGGGAGTGACGGCGAAGGGTCTGCTGGTGCGCGGGGCCCGGGAGTTCTGGGTACGCGACGGCTGGTTCAGCCGGAACGTCGCGCCCCGCGGCGCGGACCGGGCGAACGGGATACCGGTGTCCCTGGCCTCCGGGCGGCTACTCGTGCGCTGGCAGAAGGCGAAGGGCACCAAGGCGGCCACCACCCGCGACCTCTGGGCGGTGCACGACGCCGCGTCGGGCAAGCCGCTGGTCACGGCCGAGTGCCACAAGCCGGCGATCGAGCCGGGGACGTACCCGCAGGCCGTGCTCTCCCCCCGGATGCGCTACCTCGCCGCCGGGAACCTCGCCTTCGACCTGGAGAAACGCACCGGCCTCTGCTTCGAGGAGCCGGACGGCACGCGTCCGCTCACGCTGACGACGGTCACGGACGCGGGAATCGCCTACGGGGCGACCGACGCCCGCGGCCCCGCCGAGGCACTGGCCGGCGTCGGGGCGCCCCACGTCGTGGACCTCGCGACGGGCGTGCCCCAGCCGCTGCCCCGCAGCGTACGACTGCCCGCGGCGGAGGCCTCGGGCGTCGGCGTCTTCCGCTGGACGGACAACCGGGACCGGCTGCACCTGATCGGCTACGTCCGCGCGGATCGTCCCGCCCCGGCCCCCTGACCTCGAGGAGCCTCGAGGAGGGGCACCGAGGTACGGGTCACCTGCCTCAGGCACCCTCTGCCTGCGGGACCGTGCCCTCGAACCGGTTTCCGCGCGTCCGTTCCCGCGCGTCCGTTCCCGCGCGTCCCGCCGGTTCTCGCCACGAGACCGTTCCCACGAGCCCGTCGGCTACGTGTCCCGGCCGGCCTCGTCCGCCTTGCCTTCCTCATCCGCCTTGCCGTCCTGGCCGGCCTTGCCCCTCTCACCCACCTTGCCCCGCTTGTCCGTCTCGCCCTTTTCCTCGGCCGCCGACCGTACCGCCGCTTCCCGGGTCCCCCGCGCCCGCCACGGCCGGCACAGCCCCAGGAAGCAGCCCACCGCACCCAGCGCGCACACCAGTTGGACGACCGCCATCGGCACCGCCGTCGCCTCGCCCGCGATCCCGACGAGCGGGGAGGCGATCGCCCCGACGAGGAAGGAGGACGTGCCGAGCAGCGCCGACGCCGATCCGGCCGCGTGCGGCGCGCGCATCAGGGCCTGGGCGTTCGTGTTCGGCAGGGTGACGCCCATCGCCGACATCAGGACGAAGAGCCCGGCGGCCACGGGAAGGAGCCCTCTCTCGCCGAAGACGCCTGCGGTGACCAGCAGCAGCGCGAGGGCCGACAGCGCGATCACGGCGAGCCCGAAGCCCAGTGCCTTGTCCAGGCTGACCCGGCCCACCAGCAGCTTGCCGTTGATCTGCCCCACCGCGACCAGGCCGATCGAGTTGACGGCGAAGAGCAGCCCGAACGTCTGGGGCGAGGCGCCGTAGAGGCTCTGGACCACGAACGGAGAGGCCGAGAGATAGGCGAACAGCGCGGCGAAGGCGAGACCGCCCGCCAGCGTGTAGCCGGTGAAGACCCGATCGGCGACCAGCGCGCGCATGGTGCGCAGGGCGTGGCCCACGCCGCCGCTGTGGCGCCGCTCCGGAGGCAGCGTCTCGTGCAGCCACTTCGCCACGACGAGGGTGAGCAGCACGCCGATCCCGGTGAGGACGTGGAAGACGCCCCGCCAGTCGGTGACGCGGAGGACCTGGGCACCGACGAGCGGTGCCACGATCGGGGCCACTCCGGAGACCAGCATCAGGGTCGAGAAGAAGCGGGCCATCTCCACGCCGTCGTAGAGGTCGCGCACGACGGCCCTGGCGATGACGATCCCGGCCGCCCCCGCCAGTCCCTGGAGCAGCCGGAAGGCGATCAGCATCTCGGCGCCGGTCGCGAGAGCACAGGCAGCGGTGGCGGCCACGTACACCGCCATGCCCGCGAGCAGCGGACGGCGGCGGCCCCATCTGTCGCTCATCGGGCCGACGACTAGCTGACCGAGGGCCATCCCGGCGAGGCAGGCGGTGAGGGTGAGCTGGACGGTGGCGGCGGGTGCGCGGAGATCGCCGGTGACCTCCGGGAGCGCCGGGAGGTACATGTCCATGGAGAGCGGCGGGAGCGCGGTGAGCCCGCCGAGGACCAGGGTGACGAGCAGACCGGCCCGGCGCGCGGCCGCGACGGCGGCGGGTACCGCGGCCAGGGACGGGGTGGCTTCCGCCGCCGGAGAGGAAGCAGGTACCGGAGAGGGAGGAGGTACCGGCAACGGGCCGGACGCGGCGGGGGATATGTGCTCTGGGGTGGGCGGCCCGCTCTCCGGCATCAACAGCTCCTGTCCTGGTCGTCGCCCCATATGCTCTCAGCTCGTCCGGAGTGGTCGCGGCCGGTGCCCGGGCACCGCCGGGATCGGCCACGGAGCACCGGCGAGCCGAGAACCGGGGACCGGGCGGGGCCGGGGACCCAGGAACGGCCACGGGTGACGCGGTGCGGTGGGGTGCGCGACCGCCGGGAACGCGGCGGCGCTCACGGCGCAGCCGACGGCGTCGCCGGACGAGGAGGTGACGCGGGGTGGTCGCGATGGCCTTCCACCGGGCGGCGCGGGACTTCGCCGGGGTGCGAGTCGGGAGCCAACCACGGAAGGACTTCCCGCCGGCGGGCGGGAGCACGGGCCCGCGCCCCTCAGACGTGCGGGCCCGCCCCTCCCGGAACAGCAGTGGCCGCCCCGGTCAGACCTGCACGAGGCCGGGGTCGCCGGCCTCGGTGACGAAGGACGCGGCCGTGGTGACCGGCGCGCCCGGGGTCGTCACCGCGGAGACCGTACGGAAGTCCGCGCGGGCGTGCTCGGTGGTCAGTGTGACCGTCACATAACCGCGGCGGCCGTTGTAGAACCTCATGTGCGGGTTGGCCAGGGTGAGGTTGTCCCAGTTGGCGGGCTTCTCGGCGCCGTCCTTTCCGCTGCTGACGGACGTGGCGACGAACTCCGTGCCGACCGTTCGCGAGGACGGGTCGTCGAAGTCCTTCTTCAGGTCGAACGCGTAACCGACGTGGACATCGCCGGTGAGGACGACGAGGTTGTCGATGCCGGCGGCCTCGGCACCGTCGAGGATCCGCTGCCTGGAGGCCGGGTAGCCGTCCCAGGAGTCCATCGAGAGCTTGTAGTCGGGCGTGGGGAGGTTGCGCCGCTGGGCGAACGTGACCTGCTGCGGCACCACGTTCCAGACCGCGTCCGAGGCCCGCCAGCCGTCGAGCAGCCAGCGCTCCTGCGTCGCGCCCGTCATCGTGCGCGACGGATCCTCGGACTCGGGCCCCGGGGTCTGCCAGCCGTCGCCGTACGCCTGGTCGGAGCGGTACTGACGGGTGTCGAGCACGTCGAACTGGGCGAGGCGGCCGAACCGCAGCCGGCGGTAGAGCCGCATGTCCGGGCCGGCCGGCCGCTGCGGTCTGCGCAGCGGCTGGTTCTCCCAGTAGGCGCGGTACGCGGCGGCGCGGCGCAGCAGGAACTCCTCCGGCGGGACGTCGTTCTCGGGCGTCTCCCCCGCGTAGTTGTTCTCGGTCTCGTGGTCGTCCCAGGTGACGACGAAGGGATGGGCGGCGTGCGCGGCGGCGAGGTCCGGGTCGCTGCGGTAGAGCGCGTAGCGCAGCCGGTAGTCCTCCAGGGTGACGGTCTCGCGGTTGAAATGGGCGGGCAGGAGCCGGTCGGTGTGGTTGCGGGCGCCGCCGACGGCGTTGACGGCGTACTCGTAGAGGTAGTCACCGAGGTGGAAGACGGCGTCCAGGTCCTCGCCGGCGAGGTGCCGGTACGCGGTGTAGTAGCCGTCGTGGTACGCCTGGCAGGAGACGGCCGCGAGCCTCAGCTCGGAGATCCGGGCACCGGCAGGGGGTGCGGTGCGGGTGCGGCCGACGGGGCTGATCCAGCGGCCCGCGCGGAAGCGGTAGTGGTAGACGCGATCGGGGTCGAGTCCGGTGACGTCCACGTGGACGGTGTGGTCGAACTCGGGGTGTGCGGTGGTCTGTCCGCGTCTGGCGACGCGGGTGAACCGGGCGTCGTGGGCGATCTCCCAGCCGACCCGGATCCGGGCGGAGGGCAGTCCGCCGCCGGGCTCGTACGGGCGGGGCGCGAGCCGCGTCCACAGCAGTACGGAACCGGGCAGCGGGTCTCCGGACGCCACGCCGAGCGCGAACGGGTCCTCGGTGAGTTTCCCGGCGTCCAGTTCGGCGGCGGCCGCGGTGCCGGCAGCGGGCAGGTTCACGGCGAAGGCGAGCGCGGCCGCGGCTCCGGTGACGGTCAGGAAGCGGCGGCGGCCCACGTGCCGGGCAACGGCGCGGAGTTCGTCCGAGTGGCGGTGTGCGGATGTCATCTGGCCCTCCCCTTGCGGACGTTGTCACTCCGCATTTGAGCCGGGCCCGGCGTCCGTGGATTGTCCGGTACACAACATCCGCGTGTCGGACGGATGAGAACCCCGGAGACCCGTCTGCCGTACGCTGCGGCGCCATGAACGCAGAACGGAGAAGTGCGGTGGTCACGGGCGCCGGCTCGGGCATCGGGCGCAGCGTCGCCCTGGCGTTCGCGGGCGCGGGTTGGTCGCTGGCGCTGGCGGGCCGGCGGGCGGACGCACTGGGAGAGACGGCCTCACTGGCCGGCGGGGCGGACGTACTCTGCGTCCCGACGGACATCACGTCCCCGGACGCCGTCACGGCGCTCTTCACCGCGGCGCGGGAGCGGTTCGGGCGTGTGGACCTGCTCTTCAACAACGCGGGCACGTTCGGCCCCGGCGGGGTGCACCTCGAGGACCTCCCCCACGAGGCATGGCGCCATGTCGTGGACGTCAATCTGACGGGTTCGTTCCTGTGCGCCCAGGCCGCGTTCCGGGTGATGAAGGACCAGGACCCGCAGGGCGGCCGCATCATCAACAACGGCTCCATCTCCGCACACGCGCCGCGTCCGCACTCGGTGGCGTACACGGCGACGAAGCACGCCGTCACCGGTCTCACCAAGTCCCTGTCGCTGGACGGCCGTCCCTACCGCATCGCCTGCGGCCAGATCGACATCGGCAACGCGGCCACGGAGATGACGGCCCGCATGGAGACCGGCGTCCTTCAGGCCGATGGCCGCACCGCCCCCGAACCGGTCATGGACGTGGACGACGTGGCACGGACGGTGCTGCACATGGCGGAGCTGCCCCTGGAGGCGAACGTGCAGTTCGCGACGGTGATGTCCACGACGATGCCGTACATCGGCCGCGGCTGACGGGAGGCCTCGCCCGACCCGCGTTGTTTCGACGGCCCGTCGCCGCGCGTCGACGCCTCGCCGGGGCCGCGGCACCCGGACCACCCTCGGTCCGCGGCCGGGCTCCCGCCGGGGCGGGCCCTCCCCGGAGGTACGGGCGTGGCCTCACCCCGGGGGACCGTCATGCCGAGCAGCCCCTCCCCCGGCCGGACCGTCACGCCGGGCGAGCCTGGGCGGGGCGCACCGGCCAGAGGCACGCGGTAGCCCGGCCGGCACCAACCGTCGGGCCCGACGCACGCGCACCGGCCGGCGGGAGCACACGAGGAGCTTCACACCGACGGAACGGCCCGCACGGCCCGGCGCCGGCACGCCCCTCGACCCGGAACGCCCCCGCACCGCCCGCGGCAGCTGCGAGCAGCTCAGCCGCACGAGAAAGCGCCGCGCCGCGGGAACAGCCCGCACGGGCGCGGTGTTGGGTGCGGCATGAGCTCAGACGCACGCCCCGACGTCCTCCGGTACACCGCGTTCTCCACCGAGCCCACCGGCGGCAACCCCGCGGGCGTGGTCCTCGACGCCTCCACCCTCGCCGACGCCGAGATGCTCGCCGTCGCCGCCGAGCTCGGGTACTCCGAGTCCGCGTTCCTCGCCCCAGAGGGCGAGCGGGCCTTCACCATCCGCTACTTCAGCCCCAAGGCCGAGGTCCCGTTCTGCGGTCACGCGACCGTCGCCGCCGCCATCGCCCTCGCCGAACGCATCGGTCCCGGAGAACTGGAGTTCACCACCCGCGCGGGGATCGTCCCGGTGGAGGTCACGGAGCGGGACGGCGCGCTCCGGGCCACGCTCACCAGCGTCGTACCGAGCGTCGAAGGGATCACGGACGACGACCTCGCCGAGGCGCTCGCCGCACTCGACTGGACCGGCTCCGGAGACCTGGACCCGGCCTTCCCGCCGCGTGTCGCCTTCGCCGGCGCCCGCCATCTCGTCCTCGCCGCCGCGACCCGCGAGCGCCTCGCGGACCTCGCGTACGACGTCGACCGCCTGGAGGCCCTGATGCTCCGGCTGGACCTCACCACCGTGCAACTGGTGTGGCGGGAGTCGACGACCGTGTTCCACGTGCGCGACCCGTTCCCCGTCGGAGGAGTCGTGGAGGACCCGGCCACGGGCGCCGCGGCGGCCGCCTTCGGTGCGTACGCCCGCGAGCTCGGGCTGGTGCCCGAGGACGCGGTGCTCACCCTGCACCAGGGCGAGGACCTCGGGCGGCCGGGGCAACTGACGGTGACGCTGTACGCGGGCGACCCGAGGGTGCGGGTGAGCGGCGCGGGCACCCGCATCGGCTGAACGGCGCCGACACCCCGACACCCTCGTCGAGCGAGCACCGCGGGCGACGCGAGCCCGTCAGCGCCGCCGACACCCGGATCGGGTGAACGACGCGGACATCCTCGTCGAGCGAGCACCGCGGGCGACCCGAGCCGGTCAGCGCCGCGGGCATCGGAGCCGGCCCGGTTGGACGAGGTGACTTGGCCGGCCGCGGGCTCGCGGAGCTTCCCCGGCCCGTGCCGGCCGGGGCGCGGTCCGGCGCCTCGCACCTTGCGCCACTCGCGGCGCGTCACCCTCACGCGCCGCAACCCGCAGGACGGGAATCCGGCCGGATCCGCGGCCCCCGCCGATGCCTCGGCCTCCTCCCGGAACCGCGGTCTCCCCGCAGCCGCCCGGGCGGCTGGAATTGACCGATACATGCCAACAATCTCGGTCGGCATCCTTGCCTTCTCCGGGAGTTCCTGCCCCAATGACAACCGTCCCTGACTGCCCATCGGCCCCCCTTGCTGCGGGGCCGGTGCCCACGCAGGCAGCGGCGGTCGGCGACGCCATCCCGTGACCCCCACACACGAAGGCGGGACCCCCGATGAAGCACCGCACACTCGGTACCGGCACGGCCCTGCTCGCCGCGACGGCCGTCGGCGTCCTCGCCCTGGCCCCGGCAGCGCTCGCGGTCGAGCCCACGACGGCGACCCTGTCGTTCGACTGCGGCTCGTTCGGATCCGGCGAGGCCTCGCTCACGGCCACCCAGGACGGCACCGCGGCCACCATCACCCTGTCCACCTCCGCCATCAAGTCGCCCTTCCCCCTCTCCGCCAACTCCGTCAGCTCGACCCTCGCGCTGACCAGGAACGGCTCCGGCACGACGACGTTCACCGGCAACGCCAACCCGGCGATCCCTGCCGGTGGCGCGGTCTCCACCGGGCCGCTGAACGGCACGGTCGCCACGGGAGACAGCCTGGAGGCGGCGTCCCTCAAGGTCGTCGTCTTCGGCATCACCGCGACCTGCAACGCCACCTCGCCACAGGACCCCGGCCCGTTCGTCTTCTGACGCACACGCCCTCCGCCGGGCCACCTCGAAGCACGGTGTCACCGCCACTCCACCGACGGTGACACCGTCCCGGGGGCGGCGTCCCCGGACGCCGTCCCCGGCCCCTGCCGGCGCAGGCCCGCCCGGATCCCCGGCGCTCGGCTTCCCGGATGCCCGACGCTCGGAGGCCCTCCCGACGCCGACCTCCATCAGTCGACAAGTCGACCTACCATGAAATGCGAGGTACGGGCGCATTTGCCGCGAGGCAGAGGGAGGACCGACCTGTGACCGCTGAGGCGCCGGCGTACGAGGCGGCCCGCGAAGCGGGCGCTCCCGGGGGCCCCGGCACCCCCCGATACCTGCCGATCTCCGAACACGGACTGATCGGTGACCTCCGCAGTGCCGCCCTCGTCGGTACCAACGGCACGATCGACTGGTACTGCTGCGGCCGCTTCGACGCACCCAGTGTCTTCGCCTCGATCCTCGACGCCGAGAAGGGCGGCCGCTTCGAGCTGGCACCGGACGTACCGGCCCGGACGAAGCAGTTCTACTTCCCCGACACGAACGTGCTCATCACGCGCTTCTTCGCGGAGGACGGAGTCGGCGAGATCCAGGACTTCATGCCCATCGCCGACGACTCGCGCGAGGCCGACCGGCACCGGCTGATCCGCCGGGTGGTCTGTGTCCGCGGCTCCCTGCCGTTCCGGGCGGTGGTCGCGCCGCGCTTCGACTACGGCTGCCAGACCCACACCGTCCGCATGGAGGGCGCCTCTCCGGTCTTCGAGTCGCCCGCGCTGAGCCTCTCGCTCACCTCCAGCGTGCCGGTCGAGACCGACGGCCGGGACGTGTGGTCGCTGTTCAAACTGCACGAGGGGGAGACGGCCGTCTTCGCGCTCGACCGGCTCGGCAGCGACCTCGTGCCGCAGGAGTGCCCCACCGCCACGGCCGAGGAGGCGTTCGAGGCGACGGTGCGCTACTGGCGGCGCTGGCTCTCCACGTCGCGCTACCGCGGCCGCTGGCGCGAGATGGTGCACCGCTCCGCCCTGACGCTCAAACTGCTCACCTACGCCCCCACCGGCGCCATCGTGGCCGCGCCCACGACGAGCCTGCCCGAGCAGATCGGCGGCGAGCGCAACTGGGACTACCGCTACGTCTGGGTCCGCGACGCGGCCTTCTGCGTCTACGCCCTGCTCCGGCTGGGCTTCACCGACGAGGCCCAGGCGTTCATGCGGTTCCTGACCGAGCACGTGTGCGTCTCGTGCGGCGACGGAGGCCCCCTGCAGATCATGTACGGGATCGACGGCCGCCGTGACCTGCCGGAGCGCGAACTGCGCCATCTCGAGGGGTACCTGGCCTCCTCCCCCGTCCGCGTCGGCAACAACGCGGTGGACCAGCTCCAGCTCGACATCTACGGCGCGCTCATCGACTCGATCTACCTCTACGACAAATGGGGCGAGCCGATCTCCAGCGAGCAGTGGGACCACGTCTGCGGCATCGTCGAGTGGGTCTGCGAGAACTGGGACCAGCCCGACGAGGGCATCTGGGAGACGCGCGGCGGACGCAAGTGCTTCCTCTACTCCCGGCTGATGTGCTGGGTCGCGATCGAGCGCGCCATGCGCATCGCCCGCCGCCGGGGGCTGCCCGCGGACATGGCGCGCTGGGGCGGCGTCCGCGACGGGATCTACCGGCGGATCATGCGGCGCGGCTGGTCGGCCGAGCGCAACGCCTTCGTGCAACACGAGGACGACAGCGTCCTCGACGCGGCCCTGCTGATGATGCCGCTGGCGAAGTTCATCTCCCCGACCGACCCGAAGTGGCTCACGACCCTGGACGCGCTCGGCGAGGAACTGGTCTCGGACTCCCTGGTCTACCGCTACGACCCGCAGGCCAGCCCGGACGGGCTGCGTGGCGAGGAGGGCACGTTCTCGATCTGCTCCTTCTGGTACGTCGAGGCCCTGGTCCGCGCCGGCCGGCCGGACGAGGCCAGGCTGGCGTTCGAGAAGATGCTCACGTACGCCAACCACCTCGGCCTGTACGCGGAGGAGATCGGCCGCACGGGCGAGCAGAACGGCAACTTCCCGCAGGCGTTCACCCATCTCGCACTGATCAGCGCGGCATTCAACCTGGACCGGGCACTGGGCTGAGCGCGTCCGGTTTCGAGGAGGTGCGGCCAATTCCCGGCGGAGCCGAAGCTCTTCCCGTCGCGCACGCCGTGCAGACCGACGGTCACCGGACCGGCGGCCGGCAGACCGCCCACCCCTCTCCCGTCAGGTCTCCGGCAGTTCCTCGTCGAGGATGCCGGCCTTGGCGATGAGGTAGGCGAGCTGGGCGCGACTGCGGCTGCCGAACATCTCCGAGGCCTTGCGCACATGGGAGGCGACGGTTCTGCTGCTCATGCCGAGCCGACCGGCGATGGTCTCGTCGGTGTAGCCGTTCACCATCAACTGCAGGACGACGCGGCGGGTCTCGTCCACGAGCAGGGCCGGACGGTGGTCGCTCGGCGAGTGGGGGAGGGGGACCGCGCGCTCCCACGCGTGCTCGAATATGCCGACGAGGTAGCGGATCAGGCCGGGGTGCTCGATGGCCAGGGCCGCCTGGCTCCGCTCCTCCGCCGGGTCCGGTACGAAGGCGATCCTGCCGTCGCACACGATGAGCCGGTCGAACACCTCGTCCAGCGTGCGCACTTCGGCACCGGCGGCGGAGATCTGCTCCACGTAGGACAGCGTCGGGCCGTGCGTGCGCACGGTGTGCTGGTAGATGGTGCGCTGCCGATTGCCGCGGCGCAGAGCGGCCAGGTCGCCGCCGAGCGCCTTCGCCAGGAGTTCCCGGGGCCGCCCCCCGCCCGGCTGGGCAGTGAGCAACTCGTCCTGGCAGGACCGCACCGCCGAGGCGAGCGCGGCACTGATGGCGTCCGCGCCGCGGATGATACGGACCAGCCCGCCGTCGCCGCTCGTGCTGCCGCGGTAGACCTCCTGCGCCCGGTGCATGGAGGTGCGGGCCACGGCGAGGGCGCGCTGGTTCCGCTCGATGACCTCCTCCATCGGGCGCATGAGCGCTGTCGCCGCCAACCCTGGCGGGATGGGGACGAGTTCGCCGTTCCTCAGCTGCTGGAGGAGACCCAGAGAAATCAGACATGCAGGACACTCCCCTGCCGGCGTGGCGCCCTTCAGGACCTCCGAGTAGAAGCTCAGCCCCTCTTCACAGACCTCGGGAGCCGAAGCCGCGTCCCGTTCAGTCCCATTTCTGCACATTTGTCGATCCTTCTGGTTCTGGCGTTGCAGGTTCATGATCCAGGACTTTCCTAGGCCGAGGGGGAAGCGGGCGCCATGATTCTTGTCACGGGCCCGAACAACATGGCCCGCCAGGAAAACAGGGGGATTCACATGCTCAAGAGGCGTGTTCTTTGCAACGTTCTCGGTGGTCTCGCGGCGGTCGTTCTCACGGCTATCGCACTTTCCGTTCAGCACGGGCCCCAGGCTGGGCTTGCGACGGAAGCCACCGCGATCACCGCTCTGACGTCCGACTCCGAGTGGGGATGACGCCGCACCCCGTCACCAGCTCCCACACCACATCCATTCGCGCAGGAGACGCAATGTCGGCACTTCCACTCGAATCACAACTCCGGTCAGCGTTCGACGGGCTGGACACGGCACTGGCGGACCTGAAGTCCGCCGGCCTCTACCGGGACTTCACCCCCTGCTCCTACCTGGCCGAGGAGCCCGGGCACGCCATCCACCAGGGACGGCGCATCCAGGTGTGGTGCACCAACGACTACCTGGGCATGAGTCAGAACCCGCAGGTCATGGAGGCGCAGATCGCCTCGACGCGGCGGCACGGCACGGGCAACGGAGGCTCGCGCAACATCGCCGGCACCAGTGAGGCCCACGTGGAGTTGGAGCAGCGGCTCGCAGCCTGGCACCGGCGCCCCCGGGCGCTCGTCTTCACGAGCGGGTACGTGGCGAACTTCGAGACGCTGAGTACGCTTCTGTCCGCCGTCCCCGACACGGTGGTCTTCTCCGACTCGCTGAACCACCGTTCTCTGATCGAGGGGATTCGAGCTTCGCGGAACCGCAAGCATGTATTCCCGCACAATGACGTGGCGGCGCTCGAGGAAATGCTCGCCCAGTACGAGATCGACCGCCCCAAGCTCATCGTCTTCGAGTCCGTCTATTCGATGGACGGGGATATCGCGCCGATCCGCGAGATCTGCGATCTGGCCGAGCGCTACAACGCGATGACGTATCTGGACGAGACCCACGCCATCGGCGTCAACGGGCCCACGGGCGCCGGTGTGTGCGAGGAGATCGACGAGTATCGCCCGACCTTCGTCCAGGGCGTGTTCGGCAAGGCCGTCGGCACCACCGGTGGCTATGTGGCCGGACCGGACGTCCCCCTCGACTACGTGCGATCGAACGCGCCGGGATTCATCTTCACCACCACCATTCCGCGTTCGAGTCTGGATGCCACCCAGCGCAGCCTCGACGTCATCCAGTCGCCCGCAGGCGACTCCCTCCGGCGGAATCTGAGGGAGAACGCGGCGCGCATGCGCGCCGCACTGCACGACGCCGGCATCGACTTCATCGACGCCGAGAGCCACCTCGTCCCGGTCCTCGTTCCCGGTGGTGAGCGCGTGAAGCGCGTCTCCCGCCGACTGCTCGACGAGTTCGGCATCTACGTCCAGCCCATCAACTTCCCGTCAGTCGCGAAGGGCGGCGAGCGGTTCCGCGTCACGGTCGCGCCGTTCCGCACCCAGTCCCAGATCGAGGGATTCGTGCGCGCTCTGCGCACCTGCCTCGACGACGAGTGAACGTACGCGTATCAGCCCCTGGAAGCGGCATTTCACACGTTCTCAGAATTCAAGTTCCGAGGAGATTGACCCATGGAAATCAAGGAAATCACCCCCTTCATCGGCTCCGAGGTGACCGGAGCGACCTACGAGGACCTGCAGAGCCCCGAGGTCTTCGACCAGCTGATGGGCCTCGTGCACCAGCGTGAGCTCCTGGTGGTCCGCAGGCTGGGGATCACTCCGGAACAGCAGATCGAGCTGGCCACCCGGGTGGGCAAGCCCGTGCCGTTCCTCATGGCCAAATACCGCCACCCCGAGCACCCGGAGATCATGATCTCCTCCAACGCCATGAAGGCGAACCGCCCGGTCGGCATCGCCCGCGTCGGCAACTTCTGGCACCAGGACTCCTCATACATGAAGGACCCGGCGCCCTACACCATGCTCCACGGCGTGGACGTGCCGAGCACCAGCGGCCACACCCTGTACGCCAGTGCCGTCGACGTCTACGACCGGCTTCCGCAGGAGTGGAAGGACAAGATCGCCGGCCGCACGGCCCTGCACACCGTGACCAAGCGCCAGCGCATCTCCGCCGAGCACGTCGGCCTGTCCATCGCCGAGTTCAAGGAACTGGTCGGGCAGGAGTACCCGCCCATCGAGCACCCTCTGGTACGGCAGGACCCGTACACCGGCCGCTCGTACCTGTACGGCGCCCCGGAGTACATGGACTCGGTCGTGGGCTTCGACGCCAACGAGAACGCGGAGTTCTTCGAGCTCGTCAACCGACTCGTCCAGGACCCCGAGCGGGTCTACACCCACCGCTGGTCCACCAACGACCTGGTGGTGTGGAAGACCGCGACGACCTACCACTCGGCGACGGCGGTCGAGCCCGGTGCGACCCGGACCGTGCACCGGGTGAGCATCGAAGAGGGCGAGCAGTGGGCGGCATAGTCGACTTCGACGTGTGCTTCCCGTCCGCGAGGGCCGACGCCCACGCCATGCACGAGGCTTCGGGTGTGGCCCTCGCGGACATCGTACGGATCACGCACTGTGAGAGCTTCCCCGTGCTCGGGGACGATGAGCAGTCGTGGGAACTGGCGCTCACCGCGGCCCCGGACGGTCATGAGCCGGACCGGCGTGCCCGCCTCAGCGATCCGGCAGGTCGTCTACGCCGGCTCCGGGGAGTGGGACCGCCCCTTCTGGTCGCCCGCCGCGAAGGTGGCACACACCCTCGGCGTCGAGGGTGCCCACTGCTTCGAGGTGACGAACTTCTGCAACGCCGGAATGACCGCGATCCGCCTGCTCAGCGAGGCGGGCGCACTGGCCGAGGGCGAGTACGCGCTGGTCCTCGTCGGAGACCGGCTGAGTCGGATGGTGGACTACGGTGACCCGGATTCCAAGGCTCTCTTCAACTTCGGTGATGCGGCTGCGGCGGTTCTGCTGGAGGGCGGTGCGGGCCGTTTCTCCGTCCTCCACTCCGCGATGCGCACCGATGGCAGTTGGGCCGACTACTACGCCGGCGAGCTGACCGGAGACCGAGTGGTCCTCAGGCGGGGCGGACACCGCAAGGGGCTCGGCGAAGCTTACGTGCGCCAGTTCACTTCGCTGGTGGACGAGACGCTGGCGGCCCTGCGCCTCCGGCAGACGGACATCGCCCACTTCCTGATCAACCACGGCGACCGCGAGATGCACGAGCGGCTCCTCGACACCCTCGGCATCCCGGTCGAGCGCAGTGTCTTCAACTACCACCGACTGGCCCACATGGGCGGAACGGACACCCTGATCGCCCTCGGGGACCTGGAGCGGGCGGGCCGGCTGCGACCCGGCGATCTGATCATGCTCGCCACCAGCGCCATGGGATTCAGCTGGGGCATCACGACCTTGGAGTATCAGGGATGAAGATTCTGGTCATTCACCAGGTGCCCTATCGGAAGATCGCGTATCACCGTGGTATCGACCACGAGCGGCACGAGGTCACGTACATCGGCCATCCGCACCGGATGGCCGACCTCCCTGAGGACCTCCCCTGCCGGCGCATCACCCTGGAGGCCGACGAGGACCTGGTCGCCGGGGTCTGCGCCCGCACCTCGCGGGCCGACGGCTTCGAGAAGGTGCTCGCCCTTTCGGAGTTCGGGATCACCGAGGCCTGGCACGTGCGTCGGCACCTGGGCATCGAGGGTGCTGCCCTCGACGCCTTGGAGCGCGTCCGCGACAAGGTGCGGATGAAGGAGGCGCTGGCCGGATCGGGGCTGCGCCACCCACGGTTCGTGGCCGATCCCACTCCCTGCCGGCCTCTGCCGTGGGAGGGCCGCACTGTCCTCAAACCGCGGCAGGGCGCCTCCAGCGAGGACGTCTCCGTCCACGAAACGGCGCGCGCGGCGCTCAGCGCTTTCCGCAAGCTCCCGAACCCCGAGGAGTTCCAGCTCGAGGAGCACATCGACGGGGACATCCTGCACGCCGACGGGCTGGTGGACGGCGGTCGGCTCGTGAACCTGGCTGTCAGCCGCTACGTCAACAAGCCGGTCCAGTACGCCTCCGGGGTGCCGCTCGGTTCCCACCAGGAGTCGTGCACACCGGCCCACCGGGCCTTCGCCGAACAGGTGGTGGCGGTACTCGGCATCGAGGAGGGCTGCATCCACCTGGAGTTCTTCGAGACCGCCGACGGCGAACTGGTCTTCCTGGAGGTCGCCAACCGAGTGGGCGGGGCCGCCGTCATCTCCACCCATGAGCAGCACACCGGGGTGCACCTGCCCTCCCACGAGATCGCGATCCGGCTCGACCTGGAACGCCCGCCCGCCGACCGGCCCACCGGCCGCCACCACGGCTGGCTCGCCTTCCCCGGCCACCACCTGGCCGCCGACGGAGTACCGGAGATCCACGTCCCGGAGTGGGTGCGCACACATCCCTGTGTGGACCGGATCCACATCCTGGCTCCCGGCCGGCAGTGCCCCAGGCACATCACCTACCAGGAGTGGGAGGTGCCCGTCTTCATCGAAGCGTCCCACACGGACCCGGGTCAGCTGCGCTCGTTCCTCGAGGAGTGCGCCCGGACCGTCTCCGCCACCACACGTCAGCGAGAGGATCAGGCGGCATGAGCGACTCCGTACGCACCGCACGGGCCTGGCAGCAGAGGCGGTTCCCCGACGGGATGCCGGTGCCCGAGGACTTCGCCGAGGTCGAGCTGGTCCTGCCGTCCCCGAAGAGCGGCACCGCCCTGGTGGAGAACCTCTGGCTGTCGGTGGACCCGTACATGCGTGAATGCATGGACGGGGACTGGGGCCTGGGCACCTGGCTGGAGGGGCGCTCCATCGGACGGGTCGTCGAGTCCCGCGCCGCCGGACTCCCGGTCGGCTCCCTGGTGTTCCACCGCCATGGCTGGCGCACCCACGCGATCGTGACCGCCGACGAGGTCAGGGTGCTGCCGCAGTACGAGGGCATCGCACCGGAATCCTTCCTCGGCCTGCTCGGGGGCACCGGTCTGACCGCCTATGTGGCGCTGACCCGGATCGCCCGGCTCCGCGCGGGCGAGACGGTGTTCATCTCGGCCGCCGCCGGCGGTGTGGGCACCGCGGCCGGCCGATTGGCCCGGTTGCTCGGCGCCGGTCGCGTGGTGGGAAGCGCCGGTTCGGCGGCCAAGGTACGCAAGCTCACCGAGGAATTCGGCTTCGACGCCGCCTTCGACTACCGCGCGGGCCCCTCCGTCGCAGCCCAGTTGGCACAGGCGGCACCGGACGGGATCGACGTCTACCTCGACAACGTCGGGGGCGAGCACCTGGAAGCGGCGATCGGTGCCATGCGCGAGTTCGGGCGTATCGCCTGGTGCGGAGCCATCGCGCAGTACAACGCGCGGTCCGCCCCGGCGGCGCCGCGCAACCTGTTCGACTTGGTCGGGAAGAGCATCCGGCTGGAGGGTTTCCTCGTCGCCCATCACTCCGACGCACAAGCAGAGTTGGAGGACTTCCTGGTGCCGCACCTGAGTGCAGGAAGGGTCCCCGACAGCCTCAGCATCACGGACGGGTTCGACCGGATGGTGGACGCGTTCCTCGGCATGCTGCGCGGCGAGAACACAGGAAAGTCGGTCGTGCGGCTCCGGCCGCAGAGCTGAGCGTGGCGCCGCGTGGAGCGGCCACTCACGAAATGAGGCAGGCCATGCCCCCCTTCTCCGCAGGACTGCACATCAACGTCGTCTCCCTCGGACTCACTCGACGGATCTGCGCCATCTGGAGGGTCGGCAGCCCCGTCGGTCAGCGGCCCTGCGAGTTCTCCGGAGCCCTGCTGCTGCCCAGACGTGGGGCCGAGCAGCGATGGGCCGTGGAGACCGCGGTGGCGGCGCTGGAGGAGCACGGCGTCGGTGACGGACCTGCCTGCGTGGATCTGACCACGACAGCCACGGGTATCGAACTCGGTGCCGTGCGCGGGGGCCTGTGCCGGTCCGATCTCCTCGAACTGTCCCGCGCCGCCCTCGGCGACGGGCACCGGGAGTGGGCCGACCTGGCGGTCGATCACCCTGCGGACTTCCGCACGGCCGCCGGTGTCCCCTACGTGGTGCTACGCCACGCCGCGACCGTAACCCTCCGGAGCCCGGACGGCCCCGGAAGCCCGGACCGGCGCGTCCGGCTGCTGCACCCCCGTCAGCAGGACGTGCTCCGCGCCTACACGGCGGCCCTGCTCGCAAACACCACCAGCAACGGGAAGCACCCTGACCCCCTCAGCCCCGGGAGGCCGTGATGCCCTTCCCCGCCGAGCTGAGAGAAGAGATCGACCTCGGCGTGCGCCGGCTCGCCACCGTGATCGCCGAGTACCGGTGAGCCTCCGCCCCTCCGCCCCTCCGCCCCGACCGCCCCGACTCAAGGACACCCCGATGAGGCACTACCCCACCGATCTGCTGCTGGCCGTCGAACACGTGGAGCGCGTCCTGTCGCGCGGTGAACTCCCCGCCCTGCACGCGGCACTGACGGCCGCGGGCGTGACCGAGCCGCTGCGGCGCTTCGACAGCCACCAGCTCTTCGAGGGTCTGGACCGTCTGCTCGCGGGGGTCAGTCAGTACCCGTGGCAGCCGCTGACCGACAGCAACGAGGTCCTGGAGACCCGGCCAGTGGGAAGCGTGGTCCTCGACGACGCTTCGGCCGAGGCGACCCTGCGCGCCCTGCTGCTGGCCTGGGCCCTGGGCAACCGGGTGATCGTACGCTCGGCGCGACCGACGCTGTGGTCCGCCGTCATGGCGGCCCTGCGCCAGGCCGGGGTGCCGCTCCCCGAGGGCGAGGTGGTCCCACCGGACGCGCAGGTGTCGGGGACCCCGGTACGGGCCCCGGGGCTCCCCCTGGACGGGCTCCTCTCCCTGGACTGCCAAGCCCCCTGGGTGTACGGACTGCTGGAGCGGGACCATCGCTCGGGTATCTCGCTCGCCCGGGCCCGCAGCGAGGACGCCGCCGAGTACGAGGACAGGCTGGCGGCGAAGCTCCGCTATCTCCTCGCCCGGGCCCGCCGCACACCCCACTACGCCGAACTGCCCGAGGCCGCGGGCACGACCGGCCTACCCCGGCTGCCGGTACTCGACAAGCCCACCCTGGAGGCCCACTCGCTGCCCGCGAGCCGGGACCTGTGCAGCGGCGACACGCCCACGGGAGAGGTGCTGCGCTCCGGAGCGACCAGCGGCAGCCCCCGCTACATCGTTTACGCGCGCGCCGACTGGGACAACATGGTCCGCGAGGCCGTACCGGTGTTCTACGAACTCGGTGTGGAGCCCGGCGACCGGATCGTCAACACCCTCTTCGGCGGCGGTATGTACGGCGGCCTGACGACCACGTTCAGCGAGCTCTCCCGGATGCCCGTGGAGTGCTACTCGACCGGCCAGTTCGTCACCGTCGACGACCTGATCATGCTCGTGGACAGCTTCCGGGCGAATGTCGTCCTCGGCATGCCGGCCCTGATCCTGCCGCTGCTGCGCGAAGCGAAGCAGCGCCGCCCCGGCCTCCGTCTGGAGAAGGTGATATACGGAGGCACCCCCATGACGGAGACCGACAAGGACTGGCTGCGCGGCGAGCTGGGCGCGCAGGTGGTCTCCAGCATCCTGGCCGCGAACGACGGCGCCCAGCTCGGCCACCAGTGCGCGGCACTCGGCGGGACACTCCACCACGTCAACGACGACTACAACCTCATCGAGGTCGTGGACGAGCAGGGCGCGCCGGTAGCGGCCGGAGAGGTCGGCGAGCTGCTCGTCACCTGCCTCCAGAAGTTCGAGGGTCCGCTGGTGCGCTACCGCATCGGCGACATGGGCCGGATCTTCGAGCATGCCTGCGCCTGCGGAGTCACCGGCAAGGTACTCGAGTACCTGGGCCGCTCGGACGGACTGATCCGCTTCAAGGGGGAAACCGTCCTGTACGGCGACCTCTTCGAGGTGCTGGCCGAACTGGGGGTCTCCCAACTCCAGGTCGAGGTCGCCACGGAGGGCAGCAAGGAGATCCTGACCATCCGCACGGAATCACCCCGCTCACCGGACGCCGCCAGGGTGCGCGAGCTGCTGATCGCCAAGTTCCCCGTGCTCGGCGACTACCAGGACTTCGACGCCGCACTCGACCTGTACGAGCTCAGGGTGGAATGCGCCACGGAGGGCGAGCTGCCCCGCAACGCGGTCAGCGGCAAGGTCAAGACGGTCATCGACCGCAGGCTGGGGGTGGCGGGCTGATGTTCCGCGACCCGGTGGCCCGCACCATGCTGGGTGCCATCTCCCTCTCCAGCGTCGGCGTGGGCATCCACACCCTCGCGCTGGGCCAGCTGCTCTACAGCCGCACGGGAAGCCCCGCGGCCTTCGCACTGATTCTCACGCTCCAGGGCGTGGCCGCCTTCTGCGTCCTACCGGTGTGCGGGCCGCTCGTGGACATGGCCAGTTCCCAGCGGGTGTACGTGGCGTGCGGCGTCGGCCGCGCGGCGGCCGTCCTGGCGATCGTCCTCCTGGCGGCCCTGCCCGGTGGCGGGGCCGTCGCCTGGATGGTGGCGGTGGCCGTACTGCTGGCCTGTTTCGACAACGTCGAGCGGGCGGCCCTCTTCAAGCTCACCGCACACCATGTGGACAAGGCCCACATCACCCGGTTCAACAGCCTGGTCGGGGTGGCGTTCCAGGCGGGCGTGCTGAGCGGCATGGCCCTCCTCGGTCTGATCCTGACCTGGGGCACCGCCCGGCAGGCGCTGCTGGTGGACGTCGCCATGGCCCTGTGCTGCGCGCTGGCGGTCAGCCGGATGCGCCTCGCCGCCCCCGAAAGCGCCTCACCACTGTCGGCCCGGAACTTGGGCAGGGCGGTGATGGGCACGGTCGGCGAGTGGCGACTGACCCTGCGCCGCTACCGAGGGGACCGGGTGGTCTTCCTGCTGATAGCCCTGTGCGCCGGGGACTTCGTCTTCGCGCACGGCCTGAGCACCCTGGTCATCCCACTCGTCGACGACGTCCACGGCGGCCGGGGCTGGTACGTCGCCGCCCTGGAAGCGACCTTCGCGGTGGGTATGATCAGCGCCTCGGCCTTCACGGACCGGCTGATCTCCCAGCGGCTGCTGCCGCTCTGGCTGCTCTGCCAGGCCGGCGCGGCGGCCGTACTGGCGCTCGGCGGGCCGGGCGCGCTGCACTTCCTCGCCTTCTTCCTGGCGGGCTTCGCCAACCTCAACAGCCTCACCTGGCTGCTCACCACCCTCCAGCAGCGGGCCGATGAAGGGGACAAGGCCAAGATGGCCTCGTTGCGGCTGCTCGCGATCGGCCTGGGCACCGCTGCCCTGATGCCGCTGATCGGCAGGTCCGCCTCCGCCTCCCTGTACGCGGGCTTCTGGAGCCTCGCGGGCGCCATGCTGCTGTTCGCGGTGGCCGGCGCGTGGGCGGCTCGGATCTACGGCCCGGCCTCCGGTGCGGCCGAGGCGGCGGAGCCTCAGAGTCGTTCCTCGGAGAGCGTGGACCCGGCGGTCTCTCCCTCGGGTAGTACGGTCTCGTGATCCATCCGGCGGGTTCGTCGGCGATCGTGGTCGGTGGTGACGGTGTTCGGGCGGTTGCCCAGCGGCGGTCTCTGAGGCCGGCACAGGGACCTCGCCGCAGCCGAGGCCGCCCGGTGCGGGTGCGAGAAGCGCGGTCAGGCGGTGTCGGCACCACCGAAGCGGTCGCGGTAGGACGCCAGGTCCTCCTCCGTGATCTTCGCGAAGAGCACCGGGGGGACGGTGAACGCCGTACCCGCCGGAACGGTGTCCAGCGCCTTGGCCTGCTCGGGTGTCACCCAGGTCGCGATGTCGTTCTCCAGCGCGAAGGCGCCGCGCATGGCGGTGGCCGTGGCCGGAATGAACGGCTCGGAGACGACCGCGTACAGGTGGATCAGGTTCATCGCCGTACGCAGGGTCAGCGCGGCGCCGTCCGGGTCGGTCTTGATCTCCAACCAGGGGGCCTTCTCCTCCAGGTAGGAGTTGCCCGCGGACCACAGGGCGCGCAGCGCGGCCGCCGCCTTGCGGAACTGCAGGGCCTCCATCTGCTCCTCGTACTCGGCGAGCAGCCGGGCGATCTCCTCGCCCAGCCCGGCCTCCGCCTCGCCGGCTGCCTGCCCGGCCGGGACCTCGTCGCCGAACCGCTTCCGGGAGAAGGACAGCACGCGGTTGACGAAGTTGCCGAGGGTGTCGGCCAGGTCCTTGTTGACGGTGGCGGTGAAGTGCTCCCAGGTGAAGGAGGAGTCGTCGGACTCGGGCGCGTTGGCGATCAGGAAGTAGCGCCAGTAGTCGCCGGGGAGGATCTCCAGGGCGGCGTCCGTGAAGACGCCGCGCTTCTGGGAGGTGGAGAACTTGCCGCCGTAGTACGTCAGCCAGTTGAAGCCCTTGACGACGTCGACCTTCTTCCACGGCTCGCGCACGCCGAGCTCGGTGGCCGGGAACATCACCGTGTGGAAGGGGACGTTGTCCTTGGCCATGAACTGGGTGTAGCGGACGGTGTCGTCGGCGTCGTACCACCACGACTTCCAGTCACGGGTCTCGCCGTCGGCGGCGGCGTCCGCCCATTCCTTCGTCGCGCCGATGTACTCGATCGGGGCGTCGAACCAGACGTAGAAGACCTTGCCCTCGGCCGCGAGCTCCGGCCAGGTGTCGGCCGGGACCGGAACGCCCCAGTCCAGGTCGCGGGTGATGGCGCGGTCGTTCAGCCCCTCGGTCAGCCACTTGCGGGCGATGGCCGTGGACAGGTGGGGCCACTCGTCGCTGACGAGATCGATCCACGCTTCGACCTCGTGCTGGAGCTTGGACTGCAGCAGGAAGAGGTGCTTGGTCTCGCGGACCTCCAGCTCGGTGGAGCCGCTGATCGCCGAGCGCGGGTCGATCAGGTCGGTCGGGTCCAGGACACGGGTGCAGTTCTCGCACTGGTCACCGCGGGCCTTGTCGTACCCGCAGTGCGGGCAGGTGCCCTCGACATACCGGTCCGGCAGGAAGCGGCCGTCGACCGGCGAGTACACCTGGCGGATCGCGCGCTCCTCGATGAAGCCGTTCTCGTTGAGTTTGCGCGCGAAGTGCTGGGTGATCTCGACGTTCTGCTGCGACGAGCTGCGCCCGAAGTAGTCGAAGGCCAGCTCGAACCCGTCGTACACCGCCTTCTGCGCGTCATGGGCCTGCGCGCAGAACTCCGCAACCGGAAGCCCCTGCTCCTTGGCGGCCAGTTCGGCCGGCGTGCCGTGCTCGTCGGTGGCGCAGATGTAGAGCACGTCGTGACCGCGCCGGCGGAGGTACCGGGAGTACACATCCGCCGGAAGCATCGACCCGACCATGTTGCCCAGGTGCTTGATCCCGTTGATGTAGGGAAGCGCGCTGGTGACCAGGTGTCGAGCCATCCTCGGATGCTCCATTTCGTACGTACGGCGCCAGCGAACGGTGTCGCGGCGGGCCCGGGTCGGGAGGCTGCAGCCGACGCGATCACTCGGGTCGCACGGACACGTCACGCACGGCGACAGGTGGGGCTGCAGACCATCGTCATCGTATCGAACCGGGAGAGCGCCCTCCCGTGGGCTTTCGGGCCTGCTGGGCGGATCTGAAAAGGCACTCGGCCGCCCCGAGACAGGCGGCCAAGCAAGTCTCGGGGCGGCCGAGGCGGCCCCCATCCTAGTGCCGCGTCAGGCAGGGTCTGCCCGTAAAGGAGCGGTGTCCGGTGCACGGCAGACGAGTCGGGCTGTACGCCGGGTTCTGTTCCGCTTAGGGAGCGATCACGCTCTGACCTGCATGTTTGTGGGGTTCTGGCGGGCTGTTTCGCCCTCTGGGACTTCTCAGGGACTTTCAGCCGAGGTCCGTGAACCAGGCCTCGATGGCGGACAGTCCCCGCGCGCCAGCCTGCGGCATGAAGTGCGTGTACGTCCGGAGCGTGAACGCTGGGTCGGAGTGCCCCATCCACTTCGCGAGCGAGACGATCGACTCACCGGCTTCGAGCATCACCGAGGCGTACGTATGGCGCAAGACGTGGAAGCCATGCTCGCGGCTCGGCTCCCATACACGCGACGGCTTCTCGCCCGGCTGCCGCTCGGGCAGCGGCGGGATGACTCCCACCTCGGCGAGCGCGGGCTTCCAGGCCTTGGTGTTCCAGGTGGTGCGGTTGATCGCGCCGCGCCGCCCGGTGTACACGAGCAACGGGACGGTCACCTTGCGTCGGTCGTCGCGTGCGAGGTCGGGCTCCTCGGGGTCCAGCCACGGCAGGGTGACGTCGATCGGTTCGAAGTGTTCCTGGTGGGTGAGGAGCCGCTTCGCGAGCACCTTCGGCAGCGGCACATCGCGTTCCTTGCCGCCTTTGGGCGGACCGAAGTACAGCCGCGACTTGTACATGAGGATCTGCCGTTCCACGTGGACGAAGTCGCCACGGATATCACCTGGGCTGAAGCCGAACGTCTCACCCTGTCGGAGTCCGCATCCGACGCCGAGGTCGAGCGCGATCCGGTAGCGGTCGGCCAGCGCCTCCCGTACAGCGTCGACACGGTCCTGCTCCCAGGCACGAGCCTTGCGCTCCGGCTTCTTCGGTGGCTTGATCGAGCTGTTGCCCTTGCACGGGTTGCGGTACAGCCGCTTGTCCTCGACCGCCGCCTGCATGATCGCCTTGAGGTACACCCAGGCGACATAAGCCGTGCTCGATGCCACCGCCCTCTGTACGTCGGCCGACCACTTGCGCAGTTCCGCGACGCCGATGTCCTTGAGGGCCAGCTCGCCGAGCTGTGGCAGCACCTGCCCCCAGATCCGGTGCCTCATGCTTTCCAGCGTCTGGGCGGGATGCACCTGGGAGGGCCACCAGTGCTTCTCAACGTACTCACGTAGGCTGATCGCACCATCTCGCGCGTCGACGAAATCCCCTCGACGTGTGTCGGTCTGCGCCTCGGCCAGCCAGGCCTTGGCGTCCGCGACCGTGTCGAACGAACGGTCACGGACTCCCGGTATCCCCTTCACGCGGTAGCGCGTGCACTTGCCCCACAGCGCAGTGCGTTCGCGCTTGCCCGTCTCCTTGTTCGGCCGCTTCTTGAGCCATCGGTCCTCTATGTAACCCGCCATGCGCATCTTCTCCTTGGCCTGGACATGGTTCTCTCGGCGCAACCTGCGTCGCGATCAGACACACAGACGATCTCCGTGCGCATGAAATTCCGAGTGCTGCCGAAGTCCTCGAAACCGTTCTGCCAGGTCAAGCAGCCCGACGCCGCTCGCGCTGCTGCTGCGCCTTGTTCAGCGGGTTGAGAGCCGGGTTCGACCGCGAGTCCGCATGCTGCTGCTCGTTGAGCCACGCATCGAGCAGGTCCCGGCGGTACATGACCCTCCCACCAGGCCCCATCCGGAAGCTGGGCGGCCCTTGCCGACGGTGGCGCCAGACGTAGAGGGTGTTCACCGAGATGCCCATGTACGTCGCAGCGTTCTGAACATTCAGGAACGCAGCCTCAACGGCAGGCTTAGGTTGGTTACGCATCGCGTGTCTCCGAAGTAAGCGCTGCCGAAGCAGCGGTCGTTCCGTCCTCCCGCCTACCGCGCGGCGAAGCCGCACGGATAACTGCTGGCGAGCAGGATCAGAATCCGGAGAATCAGCGGTTTGGTGCAGCTGCCCTGTCGTGATAGCGCTAGGTGGACGATCATCGTCTGCTGACGTTCGAGGCCTCGGGACTTGCGCTGCCAGAGGTACGTTCCGGCTCACCGAGGCCGCTCAGTCCGTCTCGGTACTGAACCGCGGCCAGAGTCCACTGCTGAACTCAGCGATGCTCCCGGGCGGGAGAAGGCCCTGGGCAGCTTCCTATGACCTGGGCATTCGCTAGAGCCGTCTCCAGGGTGCAAATCCGAGACCTACGCATTACGAGACCGTGAGCGTTCGTGTTGCGTGGTGCCGGGTCGTGCTGCTGAGTGACGTTCTGCCTGATCAGAGCACCTGGGGCGAGTTGATCTGTGCCAGCTCCTATTACGTCGTCCAAAGGCGTCCGGCCACCGGCTGGCCACCGAAACGGGCACTGTAGGTGACAAGGAGCCGGATCGCCGGGGTTGTCGGCCATATACAACCCCTCCTGACGGCGGTCGCCTGCTCCCAGCGAATCGCTCCGGAGGAAGTCTTTCCAGCGTAACCGGTGCCGATCACCCTGCTGGGTTGTGGTGGCGTCCCGCCGGGTGGTGTAGCCGATCAAGGTGCCGGAATCCGCAGGCCAAGGACGACGGCTCCGTCGGTCCAGGGGTTCAACTCGTCTCAGCAGGGCGCCTTGTGGGCTGCCGCCTCTGCGGAGATCATCAGCGGCCTCGTAACCGAACGCTCAACGCTTGATCCCATACACCACGACGCGGGACGCGACCTGGGTTGTTCCCTCGACCGGTCGGTCAACGACTGGCCGTCGCCGACGCAAGGGATCATCGATTGGCTATCGCACCGCTCGACGCCGCCCGGCGGTGCTCTGTGTGCCCAGCCATGCCCGGGGCTCCCGAGGCTGGCTCCAGCAGAAACGGACTCGGATCACCGTGCCAGGTGATGGTAAGGGCATCACGGGCGCGAGTGGCAGCAACGAACAGCATCGAGCGGGCCTTGCGCAACTCCCGGCGGTAGCGTGTCGGATCCTCGGTGCGGTACCGGTCGATCGAGTCCATGCGCGGGACGAGCCTGTCGCTGGCGCCCACGATGACGAGGCGCTGGTACTCCAACCCTTTGAAGCGGGGCGTAGTCCCCACGTGGATCTCGCCGTCACCGCGAGGGCCGTCCGAGGTCAGCTGGGCGTAGCCGAGGCCCGCTTTCGTGGCGAGGTGATAGATCACTTGGCTCACCTTGTCTCGGTCGGGGACCGCTACGGCGATCAGACCGCGGAAGTCGCGTGCCGCACCGCTTTCATCGGTGGCAAGCTCGTCGCGCCAGGCACGCAAAGTGGAAGCGAGGCCGTCGAGTTCCTCTTCCCAGGTGGTGTAGCCGGAAAGCTAGGGGGCAGGCCCGTGCAGAACGGAGCGGTAGCCCGACAGTGTGTCGGTTCCGTCGTCGAGGTCGTCATATGTCTCGCCGGACATGACCGTCAGGGCACGAGCGAGGATCTCCTTCGTGGTGCGGTAGCTCAGGGACAGTCGGGCGGAGCGGCCCCTGACGTTGATTCCGAGAGAGCCGAGGGAGACATGGTTGTCGTAGACCCGTTGGTGCGTGTCGCCGGCCATGAACATGTCGTTGTCGCCGGGGGCGACCATGGCTCGCAGCATCTTCCAGTGTGCCGCGCGCAGGTCCTGTGCCTCGTCGACGACGATGTGCTTGTAGCGGTACTTCAGGTCGCTCAGTGATGCCTCGGCGTCGCGGTGGATCAGGTCGCGACCGCCGACCTGATCCTTGTACGCCTGACGGGCCTGGATACGCGCGGCGCGCTCCATCTCGTAGCGGGCGGCGCGTTCGACGGCTTGGCCCCAGGTCTCGATGTCCTTCTTGTCGAGGCGGGCGGTGAACTCGTCGAGGATCTTCCAGACGGCGGCTCGTTCGGGGCGAGTGAGCGGGCGTCCACGACCGGCTCGGCGCGTCTGGAAATAGGCGGTGCGCGTGGCCACGGACTGGCCGAGGATGACCTGCTCCCACTCCTCGATGAGGAACTCGGGTTCCCAGGATCCCTGCTGGCCGAGTTCGGCGAGCACAGTGCGCAGCTCGGCGAGGGCCGTGCGGTCATCGACGCGGCGCTTGACGCGGCCCGAGAGCGAGTTCTCGCTGACGACCTTGTAGGCGAGTTCGTCGACGTGGGCGATCTCCACGCGGGCGAGGAGATCAGGGTCCCCGATGAGATCGGTGAGGCGAGCCCGCAGCTCAGCCGTGAGGTTCTTGGTGAAAGTTGTCAGCAGGATGGGCTTGTCCCGGCCCGGCTTCAACTGCTGTACGAGGTGGTGGATCCGATGCAGGGCGACGATGGTCTTGCCGGTGCCAGGGCCGCCGGAAACGCGGGCGGGGCCGTTGTAGTCGCGGTCGACCAGTCGAGCCTGGGTGGGGTGGAGGAACACCTACCATGCCTGGAAATCGCCGTCTTCCAGGACTTTCTGCAGGGCGTCATCGATGGTGGTGACGGTGGTGCGGGCGAGGGCGGCGCCGAAGTCTCCGAGGTCGATCTGGTCGGTTGAGGCAACCGCAGCAGTGATCTCGGCACGTACTTCGTCCGGACTCATTCCGGCGGCCAGGCCGTACAGGACGTCCTGGGACAGCAGCGGTGCCCCCGCTACCAGGCGGTCGAGGTCGGCAGTGTCGGTGAGGGTGAGCGCGAGGTCGATGAGGGGTTCAGCGACGCCAAGTTCGCGGAGCAGCTGCCGGGAATGCCCGACAAGCAGCGGATTTGCCGGGGCAGTCGGCTCGGCGTCGGGCTGTGCATCCGGTCCGGAGGCGGGGGCGGCCTCGGCCTCTGCGGCGGTGGTCGCGTCAGGTTCGGCCGGGACGAGTTGGATGCCGGCGCGGCGCAGGGCGCTTTCGCCGACGACGGAGAGGTCGACGAACTCGATCTCTCCGGAGACGCGGTTGATGGCGACGGATAGTTGCTCGTAGACGTCTCGCCGGTGTCGAACCGCGATGACCAGCCAACTCTCATCCCCCGTCTCGTCCGTCCCGGTGCGGGTGAGCAAGGCGCGGTAGGAGTCGTCAATCCGAGCGGAGAATATTTGTGAGTCGCCCTTGAGCGCCTTCAGCTGCAGGCCATTGCTGTGCGGGTTCTCCCGGAATCGGTGGGAAAAATCGTAGAACTTGGCCTTCACCGAGCGGTCGAGCTTGTAGAGCTCTTGCTCGGCTTTCTGGTACAGGCTGAGCCGGGCAGTCATCAGGTGGCGCCTTCCAGGTCGTCGATGGGATTACATGGCGTGCTGGCGCCTCTTCAGCCGCTGGCAACCGCGTCCGGGAGCAGGACGAGCAGCTCGTCGAACTGGGCAAGCCAGTCGACGGCGCTGCGGATGGTCCAGCCTGCGGCCCGGTAGGCGGCGTCCCGGTGCTCAGCTTCTGGGTCGGTGCGGCCGTCTTGCGCTGCGGGGACGACGGCGACCTTGGCGGTGTCCTGATCCCAGGCGAAGTCGGCTTGCCAGCCGCCTTCGCCGAGCTCGAAACCGAAGACTGGGGCTATCTTGCCCCGGTTGGCGACTGCCTGGGCGAGGCGAATCAGGTCGGCTTCGCTGCCCTCGTCGAGCAGTGGGATGACCTCTTCGTCCCACGCTGGGTCCCGAAACTCAGCCTCGGCGGGCTGCTTGGCCGCATTCTCCGTGTTGCCTGTTGGCTGCGGATCGGGCGCACTGTGCTGGGGAGTCGGCACGCTGCAGAGCTCTCCTGCGGGCGTTTCCGGGACTCTCAACTCTTCATCCAACGCGGCTGTACCGATGAGCCCGGGCTCGTACTGCTCGCTCAATAGTTCCAGGATGTCCTTGTCGCCTCGAATTCGAAGGTGCGCGAGCACGTCATCCATGGTCGTCGCGTCTGCGAGACCAATGCGTCGGCCCAGAACGGCGGGCATGTCCTTCTCCGTGACCTGGCCGGACAGGGCCATGAGTCGTAGGGCTAGCTGCGTGTCCGTGAGGTTGAGTTCCGGTTCGTCGGCCAGGCGCAGTGCCTTGAGGCGACCGTCCTTTGCCGCCACGAAGACGTGGTCCCCCTCGACCGCATCCATGCGCTCGAGCAGGGGGCGGATTGAACCGCAGCTGGGCTGGTTGCGCCAGACGAGTTGGATGTAACCGACGTCGTGGGACAGTTCCAATCGACCGCCGGGAGCGAGGCCCAGGTGCGCGGCGAAGCCGGCCGGGATGGTGAACCCAGATCCGCGCAGGTGTTCGCCGTTCACGTCGAGTCGGTACCACCAGGTGCCTTGGCCGGTTTGGAAACAGCGCCGGGTCTGTGCGACGTCGCGTCGCGGCTGGTAATCGGCCGCGCCGGTCTCGGTGGAGGCCGCTACGCGGATCCAGCCTCGCTTGAAACGCTCGAATTCCGGAGCGGCGAGATAGGCACGCACGGACTTGTCAGAAACGTCGAACTGCGAGCAGAGCGAGGTGACGATGTCCTCGGACTTGGCTTCGCCACCCACGGATTCGAGTTCCCGGATGATCATCTCTCGGATGCCGAGGTACTCGACACCGCCCCAACGCCGCAGACCGTACAGATCCCGGTCGCGCCGCATGAAGCGGTCGTCGGTCTGAATCTGATTGCGCAGACTGGCGAGCGCCGTTCCGTCGTTCAGGCGTGCCAGAAGGTCCTCCATCGCCAGAGGGCACCCGACGAGCATGAGAACCGCTTCGGCCCGGTCGTTGACAGAACGGCCCCAAGGCAGCAGGTGCCCTTCGGTGACGCGGAAGCCCTTGACCGCCAGTAGCCACTCTTCCGCGGCTGCCTCGCGAATGCCAAGGTGCCCTAGCAGCTCCACAACCTCGGCCCAGACCGGGGCCGACTCACCGCAGCGACGTGTCAGCTCTGCCCGCGTCTGTTCGATGCGCTCGTCGAGATCGCCCTCCACCAGCCAGCCACTCGTCCAGGTGCGGTCGGGAAGCAGCGAGGCAATGAGCTGCCAGAGAGGAAGGCCGAGAGCGGGGACGGCGAGTTCGTGGACCGGATGGAGCTCGCGTAGTTCGGTCTCGGTGGCTACAAGTCCAAGAAGTTCCTGGACAGCGAGGAGGTGGCCGAGGAACGGCTGACCGGCGCCTGAGTGGAGCCACAGCTGGACCTTCTTCTCCAGCTCGACCTGGATCTGCCGGGCTCTCTCCCGGCTCACCCCGAACTGCTCGCCGAGGGTCTCCAAGGAGATCCGGTTCTGGCCGAAGGTACGTCCTGCCGCAACGGACAGCTGACGTTCGCCCCAGTCGTTGATGAGACTCTCGAGCGCGTCGAGCGGCTCCTCCAACAGTGCCGACTCTGCTGCCGGACCGGCGTTCCCACCAGGCGTCGCTTCGCTCTGCTCATCTGCGTCCCGGGCGGAGGCGCTGCTCTCCTCTTCTGGGTGTTCCTGTGCCCAAGCTCGCAGGGTGTCAACGGCGGCGCGGATAGCGGGCGGGGCGTCGGCTGGGAGCAGGCGTACCAGCATGTCTGTGAGAGCGCGGACGTCCAGGTCTGGCTCTGCGGCCGATTCGTCACGGGAAGCGGCGGCGATAGGTTCCATCAGGTTCCGCCCACCGATGACGAAAGGGCGAAGGAGCAGTCGGACGAGCCCCGCGATTGCCTCAACACCTTCCTCGGCGCCTGCGTCCGACGCCGCTTGCTCGATCGTCACCTGCAAGTCGGTTTCCTGGCCCTCCGGGCAGAAGCACAGGTTGGGGAGCGCCACGCCGAGCGTCAGGTGCGGCCAGTAGGCGCACAGGGCCTGTGCAGCGCGGTGGGCCACTTCCTCCACGCTGATGGTGGCCGTGACGTCGGTGAGCGACGTGTCGTTCCACCACATGCCAGGCAGGCGGGAGTCTTCCAGCAACGGGCCCAATTGCCGTGAATCACCCCAGCGCAGGGCCGGCAGCAGGTCGACGAGCGCTATACAGAAGGGGGACTTAGATTCGATCGGGCCAGTCACGTGAGGATCCACATCTCGTGCATTCGGGCGTGTTTCAGGTCAACGGTTGCCAACCAGCTGGGGCCAGAGCGCGGACCGTGGCTCTGTGAGCTGCGAAGACCTCCAGCTCAACACCAGTAGGCGCGCTGCGGGCGCCCGACGGGCTGCCCGCAGCGGCTCTCTGCTACCACTCCAGGGCGTCCAGCATGTCCTTGACGGGGTCGCCGTCCTGGTCAGCCGCCGGTGTGAGCGCATCCAGCACGAGCGAACTGACGATCGCGACAAGGTCCCGGCTGCCCCGAGCGTTGATCTCTCCCTGGAGGCAGTGCAGCCCACCGTTGGCGTATTCCTCGAAGATCCTCAATCGGTCGGCAAGCCGGTCGTCACCCAGGATCTTCGCATCGTCGGGGACCTCGGCAGCGGCGATCAGGTCGATGAGCACATCGCCGTAGGGCCGGTTCTCAACGAGGGCGTAGCGGATCATTTCACCCGACTTCTCGAACGGGACACGCCGTTCCTTCCTGCGGCCGAGAGCGGCGGCGAACAACAGCGCCTCGTAGTTGGCTCGGAAGGGACCGTCCTTGCCAGTGAGGAGGGCCAGCAACTGCTCGTGTTCGGCAGGGCGACGGAACCGGATCTCAACGGCCATCAGGCAGTCACCTCTTCAAGGACGGTGTGGTTGAACTCGCCGTGTGAGACGTAGGGGAACTCACGGCCGTGGATGGTGATGCTGTCCTCGTCGGCGTCCGAGTTCGTGGTGTATGAACGCAGCACATACATGCGCGACGCGGCCTGCCCGAGGTGTTCCAGCACCATGCCGCGGGACTGGGACTTCGACAGCAGGGTGACGATCTGGGACGTCAGCTTCGGCAGCGACTCGGCGATGTCGTTCTGGTACGCCACATCGAGGTTCCCGAACGGAGCGTCCATGACGACGGGATACACTCCGCCACCCCCCAGGACAGCGTCTGTGGCCTTCTGCTTGCGGTCGTATGTCTCCTTCGTCAATTCGGAGACGGCGCCAACGAACGACAGGCCCAGGATCTGGTTCTCACCGGTACTGCGGGCCGCCGCGACACCCGCCGAGTGATTGACGAGTTCAAGGGCGAAGGACGTGGTCAGGCTGGGCGTGAAGGGCCTGATACAAATTCGTCCGAAGACGCTCTTGACCTTAGCATCGAGCTGCTGGCGGACCTCCTCGGTCTTCACTGCCAAGATCCTCTGGAATGCGTCGAGGACTTCGTCGACCAGCAAGACCTGACGCTGGATTCGCTTGGACTCCTCGTCCTGCACACGCGCCGAGTGGAACTGCCGCCGCACCTTTTCAATCTGCTCGTCCAGCTCCGTCAGCTGTGACTGGGCTTCCCGGTGCTGTTGCAGCGCGTCCAGGCGCTTTCGGTCGAACTCCTTGCGCCGCTCCTCCAGGCGCTGCACGTCCATCACGTCGACACCCTCAAGCTCGCGGGCGATGTCGCTCGTCTCAGCGTCGATCTGCTTGATCGACGCTTCGATGTCCTCGATGTCGGCGACGCACTCACGCAGTTTCGCGAGCAGATCAGCACGGGCCAGCGTGAGATCGGCGGTCTTGCCGCGCAGGTACATCCAACGGCTCTCGACATCAGCGAGTCCTGCGTTGTAGCGGCGTTCTTCCAACGCTATGCGTGCTTCAGAGCCCTCGGGCAGGTCACGCCCGCACATGCACAGCCCGTCCTCGAGCAGGCCGTCAATGTAGTCACGCTGGATGCCCGCAGGCAGTTCTCGGCGCTTGCGCATACCTTCGGCCAGGTCCAGCACCGTGCTGTCGATGCCGCCAGTGAACGCCAGGAAGCTGTTCTTGGCCAGGAGGTCCCGCTTTCGCTCCTGGCGCTCGATGCGCTTGGCCACCAGTTCATCGAGTCGGAACTTGAGTTTGGCCCGCTGGCGCTGCAGAGGAGCGGCCTTACCGTTGGCCAGAAGTGCTCGGTTCGCCGCCTCGACTTCGCGCTCATAGCCGGCAGCGTTTTCCGAGAGCTGGAGCAGTTCCTTGTGCACGTCGATCTTCTGCTGCTCCAGCCGGTCCTGCTCGGCGGTCAGCGCCTGCAGCCGCCCGTCGCCGTTGCTACCCACCTGACGGCTCAGCTTGCGGGAGGCGGCCGGCAGGTGGGTACCGATCGCACGTTCGATCTCTTCCAGACCCATCAAGGTCTTGATCGCCTGCTGGACCTCATCTGTACGGTCACCGGTGAACATTCGCTCCATGCGTTCACCGTTGAAGAAGAAGAACTGGCGCAGGCCCTCGGGGAGAATCTTCTGAATACGGTCCTGACCATTCTGGACCGTTGTGCTGGCTCCATGCTCCGATTGGGTGACAGTGAGCTTCGGGGTCAGTGCGCTCTGCTCGTCGGCGTTCTTGGTTGTGGTGACCGCGCGGTGCACGGTGAAGTTCAGCCCCTCGTGCTCGAACTCAAGTTTCACCGAAGCGCTGACCAGTCCGCCGAAGGGGGTCTGCGCCCACGCGTGGTCGTTGATCACACGCTCTTGGCGCTCCACATCGTCGGAGAAAGTGCCGTACAAGGCCCACGTGAAAGCATTGAGCAGGGTTGTCTTGCCCGCACCGTTCATGCCGAAGATAAGGACAGCGGGCTTGTCCTCTGAAACCTCAAGATCGAGCTTCTGAGCGCCGTGGAAGACACGGAAGTTTTCCAACGTGAGCTTGAGCAGTTTCATTTGGCCAGCTCCTTGGCGGCACGGACGATCTCATCGGTGAGCAGGGTTGGGTTCTTGACATGCAGGTGCTCACGTTCGAGTTGCCACACCTTCGCCACAAGCTTCCTGGCCTCTGGCGACAGGCCGTCCATGATGTCCTTCAAGCTCTCCGTCGTTCCCATGACCTCTCTCCACACTTCGGGCTGTACTGGCGTTGCTCACATTGCTTCAGGTGTCCAAGAGCCCGTAGCGCAGGCGTAGCGGGCGCAGGATGTCCAGGGTGCGTGCCTCGTTGTCGGCGAGCCGAGCGAACTCAGTGACCCGTGTCAGCTCACGGGCGACCATTCGGCGTTCGGTCTCGTGCTGCAGATCGCTTGCTCCATCCGGTGGGACGACGATGAAGTCGACGATGTCAGCGCGTTCCTTCCCAGGGGCCTTGCGCAGGACGCGACCTCGGCGCTGGATGAACTGCCGCGGGTTGGAGGAGCTGGCGAGCAGGTAGGCAGTGCGTGCCGCCGGCACGTCGACGCCCTCGTCGAGGCACTTCATCGACAGCAGGACCTGAAGTTCTCTGCCTGCGGCGAATCGGCGCAGCAGATTCTGTCGCTCACCGCGCCTAGTTTCGGCGGTGTATGGGGCTGCCGGCATACGCAAGTCCTTGCCGACCAAGGACAGCGCCTGCTGAAGTTGGGTCGGCTCATCGATGTCGCCGGTCTCGTGGGCCAGGGGATGGCGACCCTCGGCGCAGTACAGCAGCTGGTACCAGTCGTCGCGGCGCGCAGTGATCTCACGGCGCAGGGCAGGCAGCTTGGCGCGTGCGTGCCCCAGGACGTTCGAGCGCTTGCGCAGGAGCTTGCCGAGCGGGCTGTCGTCGTCCGTATCGTCTGAGAAGCCTTGGGCCGCGATGATCCTGGCGATCTTCTCGGTCACCTCCGCATAGAGAAACGCCTCCTCGTCGTCCAGCTCGACCAGGACCGGAGTGTAGGTGTAGCGACAGAGTGCGCCCGCGCGGATGGCGTCGCCGATGCCCATTTCGAAAACGACATCGCCAAAGTAGTCCGTCAGCGCGGCAGTGCCTTGGTCGTCGAACCAACGCTCCGGCGTGGCCGACAGCCCGAGCCGGTAGCCGGCTGAGGCGGGAAGCTTCTCTCGCAGGCGTTTGGCGCCAAGATTGTGGCACTCGTCCGCGATGACGAGCAGGCGACCGCGGTAGCGGGCCAGGATTCCCTGCAACGGGTCTGCAGCGAAGGTGGTGTTGGTGGTGACGATGACGCCGCCCTTCGCCGTCGCCAGCGCCAGCGCGTCGAGGAGTGACGAGGCTCTCCCGTACCAGCTAGTGGTGGACTCGTAGGCGCGGACCGGCTGCATGCCGAACCACGCAATGTCCCTTGACCACTGGTCGACCAAGTGCTGATAGGGGGCGATGACGAGGGTCAGCAGCGGTTCGTCGCGGCTGTGCAGCATGCGGGTCAACTGTGCTGCGGCGGACAGCGCAGTCAGCGTCTTGCCCGTGCCGGTGGCCATGCGCAGGATGCCGCGACCACCGTTGGCGAACCACCGCTCGACGGCCTGTTTCTGGTAGTCCCGCACGGTCAGCTCGCCGGGGATGACGAGCCGTCCGGATGCCTCCGGGCGGGGCAGGGTGATGACAGCACCGTCCATGGGCGGCAGCTCGGGCTCAGTCTGAGATGCGGTGCGGTTCGCGCACTCCTCGATGACTCCTTTTGCGGCGGCGGTGAAGTCGATCACCCGTAGCAGCGGGGTTCGATCGTCCCAGAGGTCTTCGAAGTCCTGGCTGATCCGTACGGCGCGTGTGCTGTCCCCCGGCTCCCAGGTGCGGAACACCTCAATGGACTCAAAATTGCCGACCAGTCCTGGCATGGTCTCGTTGGCGCTGCCTTTGAAGGCCACCAGGTCGTGTCCGTCGCGGAAAATCCCGATCTTCTCGTGGTAGATACCGATCCTGTCGCCCGAGCTGATGTATGCGAGTTTGATGTCGAGCCGGCCGTCTGCCACGAGCAGGCCGAGCTTGCCAAGCCCCCGGGCTGCCCGCGGGTCCTGAGTTGCCTGCTCGATGTCGCGCAGAGCCGCCTGCTCCAGCACGGCACGCAACTCGTATCCGGCTTGTATCTGCTTCACGTCCTCTGCGTTGAGCTGTGGGGAAGCGACGATGCGCATCGTCCCGCCGCGAGCCGCGAAGTCATCTAGTCCCCGGCCGAGCACGGCCAGCACCGATGCGCTGAAGTATCCGACCGCCCGGTCGTAGGAGGTAGCAGCGGCCAGGGCGGGGACGTAGAAGTCGCGGGCGATGTCGCAGCGGTCGCTGCGATAGTCAGCGAGCAGATCGGCCGCGCGGAGCACGGATTCCCGTCTGTTCATCACAGCCCCATGAGATCGATCAGGTCGTCCGGTGACGGCCCATCATCGTCAGGGCTCTCAGCACTGCTGTCGGCCGAGGCCCGCTCGTCGCTCTCCTCACGCCGGACGTCGCTGAGACGACGTACCACGCCGCCACGCGCAGTGAAGGGAGGGGAAGAGGCGACCTGACGCACGCTGGATTCGTTGATGGTGAACTCGCGGGTCAGGATGGCGACCAGCTCATCTGTCGGAATCGAACCGTTAGCCAGGTCCACCTCCTCCGTGACGAGTTCCTTGATCGTGGTGTATGGGCGCAGTCCCCACTCAGTGAGCGCCCAGGAGTCCACGTCGCTCCGTACGAACCGGGAATCCCTGGGCAGCTGCGCTTTCAGCGAGCGGATGTTCACGTCGGAGCCCATGCGATCGACCAGCAGTTTCGAGTCCAGTGGATGGCCGAGCTCGTTGAGCACGTTCCAAGCTCGCTCGTTGAGTGTCTCGCGACGCGAACCGCTCCCAGCGGCGGAATCAGCATCAAGCGTGCGGGCAGGTGCCGCAGAAGCATCGCTAGAAAGGGCATCGTCAGGCAGCTCCCAGCCGTCGGCTCGCGCGACTGCGGCGAGGATGCGTGCCGTCAGCGTCCGCAATGGCTCGGGAAACTCGTCGCTGTCGCGCAGCAGATCGGCCAGCTGCTCGCCAGGCCGATGCTCGCAGGCGAACTCGCGGAGCTGCTCGAGTACGTCAATCAACTCCGGCGTCGTCGCATCGCCAGACTGCACGGGAGCCGGGAGAGAGTCCCTGTGCGTTTGGGCGGGCAACCCCCTCAGAGTCTCTTCCAGGGACGCTGCTTCGGTAGCAGTCCGTGGCGGAGCGAGTACGTAGTCGCCCTCCATCGCTGAGGCGCCCGTCTGATCGGTGACAGGCTGGGACGATCCGTCGAGTTCGACCTGGCGGTTGTCCATCAACCGCAACCCGCAGTAGCGGAGCCACTCCTCTGTGGCCTTGAGGGACTCGCTAGCGCCTTCGATTAGCCGTCTGGCTGTGGCCCAGGACAAGCACTCTCCCGCCTCTAGATCAAGTGCGTCTCGGGTGAGCTTGCGCATTTCCTCGAGCGAGCCACTGAACAGCCACTCTCCATCTATGCTCCCGGACCAGTGAAGAGCGACCAACAACTCAAGCACCATCACATTGCTGCCCGGCAACTCGACCGCGAGCCAAGGAAGTTGCTCAAGCAGGTCGCTGCGTGTGACGGGGGCCACTGTCGCAGTGCTGAACAGCGTCAAGGCGGAACGGATCCCCGTGGAGTCCGAAGCCGCGGTCCCCAGCCGCTCGGGCAGTTCGTCAAGCAACCGTGTCATCCACGGCCGCATGGTGCGGTAGCGTGCGGCCAGCTCGTCGACCGGCAACGGGGCCACTGCACACAGATGCAGGGTGATTAGATCTTGCTGTCGAGCGTCCAGACCGACGAACCAGTCAGAGATCGCGGTGTCCGGCGCTGCGCTCGAACTTGATCCTGCTGCTGCCGGCACCGGGGACTCCTCGGTTCTGTCCCTCTGTGGGAACGTGACACCCGCGCGCACGAGAGCGGCGAGGACTTCGCGCTTTATCTCGATGCGAACCTTCGGCAGGTTGACGATGTCCATCGGGGCCAGTTGCCCCACTTCGCCCAGCGTCCTGCCGCCCGCCGCTTCCAGCACTTCCAGCGCCCTCGCGTCCAAAGCCAACTCCGCCGTCGGCATGTCCTTAGGCAGAAAGGGAAGCAGGAGGAGCAACTGCTTCTCGTCCAGCAACACTGAACCACTGCCCCAGCAGAGGAAAGACGCGAACAAATCGAAGACGTCGTCCATGTACGGACGCCGCAAACTTGTCTCTTCAGGCGTCTCACGCAGCCACCACTGCGCTGGCCCTCCCAGCCCCTGGAGTGCGAGCAACTCCTCGGGCGCCAGCTGATCCAGCCACGGCAGCACGACCTGCCACGTCGGCGTGGGCGACGAGAACGAGGGCGACATCTTTCCTACCTCTTACGTGCCAGTGGAACATCTACCGGAGTCGGCGGCGAAGGCTAAAATGGCCCCCGCCACCGAACCGCGGCTCACTCACCAAGCAGGTCGTCCACACTGGTCACCGGCTCGTCCTCGGCTCCCTCTGCGCTTCCCGCGGGGTCCTCGGCATCGCCGGCAGCGTCGTCCGGCTGCTGCGTGGGGACTCCTTCCTGGGCGAACTGAGCCAGCCAGCTCGTGTACGGCTCGTCGGTGCCGTAGAACCACTCCTTGAGTGCACGTCCCAACGCTGTTCGGGCTACCTTCTCTGCCTCTGGCCGTAGCTTCGCGTCGACGACTCCGGGCCTGTTGGTCTTGAGCGCCTTGAACTGCTGGTCTTGACACAGCTCCAGGTAAAGGCCACGCGCAGTGCTGAGCATGTTCTCGAACGCTGTCCGGTTCACGAACCACGGAGCAACGTGCGCCCATGCCTCGGGCGTGTCCAGTACCTGAAGCCAGAAGTACCGGAAGTAGACCGCCTGCGGAGTGTCCATATTGGCGATCTGGTTCAAGGGGTGGCTGACCTCGTTCTTGTTGAACGCAAGCCTGCGGTCCTTGGCCTTCCCCTGCTCCAGGGCGAAGTAGGCGTTCCACGCCGTCACCAGAGCGTCCGCGAACTGCGGGAGCTCATTGATGTCGACACCGTCTGACTGTTCCTTGCGCAGTTCCCACAGTGACCCGAGAGTCATCACCATGCCCAACTGGCAAGCATGTGTGTTGAACACTGCGTAGGCAGCTTTCGACTGTTTGAGCGCGGCGGTGCGACCGGAATCCAGATACGCCCGCGCCCGGTAAGTCTCGAAGGTCTCCTCGCGGCCCTTCAGCGCTTCCCAAGCGCGGATTACATCGGATTTCGTCGCCTTCAGGCCTGCGGCCTTCTTCTCCAGGTAATGCTCGTAGCTGTCGCGCAGCGTCCAAAACACACCCACCCCACTGAACAGGGCATCGTGAGCGAGCGTCAGTCCGGTGTCGTCGATGTGCCAGTCGTCCTTCGACTGCGTCAACGCCTTGGCGTGAGCAGCGTAAGGGGCCGTCCGTGAGAGCAGGGTGAGGATGGCCCGACCCCAAGTTGCGGCGAACCGATCGCTGATGACGTCCATCCGCCCCAGCGGGAACTCAGTGTTGCCGATCTTTTCCCGCTGGTAAGTGAAGCCGCCGTCCTCAAACTGGTCCGGGAAGAGGCTGGTGAGGTCCAGCTGCCTCTGCATGAACGTGTCCAGCTCGGTCTGGCTGAGTCGACCTCCGATCTTCTGTGCGACGTTGTTCAGGTATTTGGGAGGGCCGAAAACGCAACGGTCGACCGCGAACTTGAGGAGGTGGATATTGGTCAGTACAGACCACCGGGCCGGCCGGGTGGAGTTCACCTCCGGGTTGTCGTACTCGACCGCGTAAATGGGCAACAGGGAGTCGCTGGTGTCGTTGCGCAGCTCACTGAGCATACGGCGGGTCAGCACGTTGCTCAGTTCAGCATCCGACAGCAGGATGATCCGCGAGTCGGAGGGCGGACGTGCTTCCTTGTTGACGTCGACAAAGAGCTTGCGTGCCGCCTCATGCGGCTTTGCATCCTCGCCAGTCTCTTCGGGGAACCAACACACGGTCACCGGAACTTCGATGCGGCTCAGATCCACATTGCCAAAGTCGTGGAGGGCCTGGGTGACTTGATTCTCGTAGAAGGAACGGAAGCGTGCGCCACCGGAGTCCTGCCAGCTCTTGGTCATGGTGCGCTCCACCGCCAGAAGCGCCATCGCGCGGTGCTGGCCATCGAGGACCACGAGCTGAGACTCGGTCTTGTTCCACCACAGCTTGCCGACACTCGCCGGGTGGAGGCGGTCGTCGTCCCCGACCAGTCGCTGGACCCGGAAAGACGTCCCTGCCTGCTCTTGCTGCCAGCGAGCGCCGTCATCCGGGACCACCTTCTGCTGGCCCAGCGGCTCGAAGAACGAGGGACGCTTGCCACGGAAGGGCAACAGGACCGCGACGATCGGTGGGAAGAACGCCGGGCCGGTGGGCTTGAGATCCAGCAGGTAGGGGATGAGCTTGACCGCGACCCGGTGGTCGTCCAGGTCACGCTGCAGAAGCTGGTTGAAGTCCAGATCCCCGGCTTCCATGACCTCACGGACAGGTGCAAGGCTCTTGGTGAGCTGGCGCTCGGGATCGTCGGTCACCTCGCCGAGCCGAGCCTTGGTCATGATGTAGTCCACCCGGCCGGCCGGCGTGGCGAAGGTGCCCCACGTCCCCTGGACGTAGTCACGGAACGTGAGCTTGGTTCCTGAGCCGAACATCGTGTCCTACTGCCTTCCGAGAATCGGCGCGTACAGCCGGTGGAGCAGCCATTCGGCTGACTCTGCGGTGTTTCGCAGGTGCTTGATGGTCACAGCGTCGTCTGCTTGATCACCTAGGTCGATGACCCAGGCTTCGAGGTGGCCCATGGCCATGTTGCGAGCGGCTGCCCGCGCGCCGAACGTCCTTCCCTTCGCACGGACGGTCTCCGCATCCTCAGGGTGTTCACGCAGCCAGTCGTACGCCTTGGTGAAGTCGCGGCGATGGGTGCGTAGGCGCTCGCGCAGATTCTCGGCGACACCTATGTACAGCGGCGAGGAGAACACCGGGGACGCTATCTCCAAGATGGTGGCCATCACTCGACGTCTTTCCTCGCTGTCCAAGGAATCCATGAGTATCTCTAGGCGCTTGTCCTCTTCCACAGCGGTGTCGTTGCTTGCCTCATCCGGATCGTGCAGGGGCGTGTCGAGCTGGAGTTCGCCTTCCCACGCGGCGCCGTAGGAGCCACGCCCCCGCAGGGCGATAGGGAGCGGCTCGTAGTAGCCGGCGTACTTTCTGAGCAGCCGCAAGAAGCCCTCGATCGCTTGATCGCCCTCCGGGCTGGGCTTCATCTTCCAGTCATGCGGACCGGCTCGGAAACTGACATACCAGGCGTACAGCCCAGGAGTCTCAGGCGCTTGATCGACGTCCAACATTGAGTAGCGGCTGTGCGAGAGAGCATTGGTCACAGCTGGCGTTCCCCTACGAAAGGAGCCATCGGGGGGCGCTGCTCATGAGCCCCAGGCAGTCTGACCGCGCTCTGGTCAGCAGCCTGCTGGCTCCTGACCAGAGCGCGACAAAAGATCTTGCAGCATCTATGCACTCGCGACCAACCCTCTCCCCGGACGCGACGGCGTCCCCGCAACTTGCGCCTGCGGCCCTTTGTGAAAAATTAGCGTAGGGCATGCCACTGACACACGCGGGTCCCTGCCAGAAGGTTCCCCTGCGGCGCAGCGTTCGAAGAAGTCGCAGCGCAGCTCGGCAGGTGTGCCAGAACACAGCTGTATCGGGTACGCGAGCTTCGCTCCAAAAACGGTTGGCCCAGGGCACAAGGCGGTGGCGCCGCCTTGTGCCCTGGGCCGACTCCTACGCTTCGCGGGTGGTCGCCTACTCGCAGGCCGAGCCCACGAGCTCGCGGATTGTGCGGATCTCCTGATTACCAGCGAGGTAGCCGATGCCGCGGTGCAGATGGATCGTCAGCGCTCGACTCAGGGACTCGTCCGTCAGCGGTTCACCGTCGACCGCGCAGCGCTGCCGCAGCAGTGCTAGGTAGATGTCGCCGTACGTGCCCGCGAAGGTCTTCCAGGACATCTCGACGTTTGAGTCCGTGATGATCTCTTTGACCAGCGGGGTAGAGGGCTCACGCAGGGACATGGCCAGCGCCCACCGGCAGAGGACGTTCCAGTTCTTGATCCCGGTGGTGCGCTTGAGCCAGACCAGCTGGTCACGCGCTGTCTGGGACAGGCGGATGATCTCAAGCGACATGCGCTGCTCCGGAGGTCCACCAGTAGCCCGGCTGCACGGATGTGGTGAACGTGGTGTCGTCGTGAACGAGGGTGTAGGTGTGAGCAAGCGAGGACTTGAGGCGGCCTAGAAGCCGCTTGTCGATCTCCTCATCAGTGGACAGCAGCAGGACCTGGTGGCTGGCGTGCGGGAAGTAGCGATCTACCAGGTGCTCGCGATGCCGACTGTCGAGTCGCCCAAGGGGGGTGTCAATGACGCTGGGAAGCCAGTTGCCAGCGACACGGGCGAGACCCCACACCAGGGAAACCGCCAGTAGTTGGCGCTCGCCGGCGCTGAGGCGTCCGGGGTCGAGAGGCTCGCCATCGGTATCGATCAGGGTCAGCCGGTAACGGTCCGTGTCAATGCGCAGGTCGCTGACAAGACCCCGCTTACGCATCAGCTTAGAGAAACTGTCCAGGACCGCGACTTCGAGCCTGTTGATGTGCCGATTCAGCAGAGCGGCACCAAACTTGTCGAGGACAGCGCGCTGTCGGTCGCAGTAAGCGATGACGCGTGCCACTTCCTCGGCCTTGACCAAGGTCTTGACCCGCGCTTCGTGGGCTCGTTGCAGCTCGGCGGTCAGCGCCTCGCGACGGCTCTTACTGGTGCTGTGCGCCGCGAGAGCGCTGTCCAGGTCTGCCTCCAGCTGGTGAACCCGACGCAATGCCTGTTCCCGCTCGGCAATCCGGGTGGCGATTTGCTTCTCATCCGGGACGCCAGCCAGCTGCCGGTCCAGAGCCTCAGCCGTAGCTGCCTGCTCTGCGGCTTGAGCGCGCAATTCCCTTCCACGTCGAAGCTCGTGAGCCAAGACCTGGTCGATGCCTGCTAGCTGGGCGTGCCCGTCAGGCGTGAGCTCGAGAATCCGCTCGGCACTTCCGGCGAGCTCGCGCTCACGGCGGTCCCGCTCCAAGTGGGCGCGAAAGACCTGCAGATCATCGGTGGACAGGTGCCCATTCAGGCGGTCAAGGATGTCGCCGTCGCGGTCAGCGAGGACGCCAAGAATTTGGGCCGATTCATCGGCCTGCTGTTCGACAATCGCCTGCTTGTGGGCAGCATTGAGCTGGTCGCCCACGAGCAATAGCGGCAGGGGGCCAGCAGCGAGGTCAACTAGCGCTGCCTCGGTGGCCGCGAGGGCCTTGGCCACGTCCTTACGGCGGTTCTCCAGTTCACGGCGGCGTTCGTAGAGCTCTCCGCCGTCCTGCTGGAAGGAATACTCGGCGTTGTCCAGGACCACCTTGGCCGCGTCAAGGCGTGACCGCAGCTCGGCGACCCTTGCGTTGGTGGCGTCGACCTCCTCTTGGATTGTGTCGTGCCTGGCTTCCAGGGCGCGGATCTGGGCGACCGTCTCCTGTTCCTCTCCGGTGAGTTTCTGGCGGCGCTGCAGCGCAAGCAGGTCGGTGCGCAACTGCTGGACGGTGTTCACGCCAAGCAGGGAGTGCACGGCGGACTCGATGACAGCAGAGGCGCGGTCCGGGTCAGCGAGGGATTCGATCTTCTCTCCGTCGAAGAAGAAGAGGGACCCAATCTCCAGGGGAAGCAGGTCCTCCACGTGGTCGGCCCAGCTTTCGCTGATGGCCTTGCTGAAGTTGCCGTCGACGAGCACATTGACGTACTCGTGCAAGGTCTTTCCGCTAGTCGCCCACTTGCGGCAGACCTTGTAGACGCGTTCCTCGCCCTCGACCGTGATGGCGAACTCAAGCTTGATCTCGGCACCGGTGGTGGGGTCGGCCTGGCGGTTGATGCACTCTCGCAGATAAGTCTCGTACGGGCGGTTGCCGCGCCCGCTGCAGCGGGCGCGGGGTCCGTACAGAACCAACTGCAGGGCATCCAACAGGGTTGTTTTGCCACAGCCGTTCATACCGCCGATCAGTACGATCGGCCGGCCGGGGGTCGTGGTGAGGTCGAGAGACTGCTCGCCCCGGTAGGCCCCAAAGTCGTGCAGGGTGATGTTACGCAGGAGCATCGGCGGAGTCTTCGTCCTCGATCAGGGGCAGGCGGTCAGCGATCTCTTCGTTCAACTGCTTCTTTTTGAGCGCATAGGCATGCGCGTCGGCCTTGTCCTCGAAGAAGCCACGCTTGACCGTCTTCTCCAGGGCTTCGAACAGACCCGAGCGGCGCGTCATGGTGCGGAACTTGCGCTCCACCTCGAGCAGTTCGCGGGCGGTGGTGAACAGCAGGTCGTCGCCATCACATACCTCGCGCAGCAAGTCGATCTCGCCGGCGCCCAGGACAAGGTGCTCGTCGAGCGGGCGGCCGGGGAAGTCCTCACCGGTCTCTTCCTTGTAGATGCGCGGCAGGGAGTCCTCGACCTCGTGCTTCTCGAAGACCCATAGGCGTCGAATCTCGTGAAGTTCCTCCGTCGTGATCAGCTCAATCCCGCGGATGTACTCGGGGGCGTCTGCCCGTACACGAGACTGGGCTTTGAGGAGCTGCCGCAGCCAGTCCTCACGAGCCTTCTGGGTGTAGGGGCCATGGACGATGCGCTCGCCGAACAGTTGGATACTGCCGTTCATCTTGCGGAAGTCCCGGAGCTGGTGCTCCTCTTCACCGCTGACATCCAGCTTGTCGCGCAACTTCAGGAGCGGTTCCATCCACACCATCTCCTCGCCACTATTGACCATGGCAGCCATGGACTTGTCCTGGTCCACGAGCGTGCAGGTCCAGCAGCCGAAGCGGCTGTCGCCGCAGGAAGGCGTTGAGTCGTCCACTACCAGTGGGCACTCTTGGTCCTCTGTGGCGCTCTGGTACATGGTCAGCAGGTCCTTGTTGGGGTGCCCCCAAGGGTTGGGCTGCTGCATGAGGAAGGTCCATACCTCGTCGTTGGACCAGTCCTCGATCGGGCTGTAGACGAGCGAGTTGGGTAGGTTGCCGTTGGGGGACAGGCGCTCCTGTACCCGGCGCTTCTCGTGCTTGGCCATGGCCCGGGCCCGGGCCTGGCTCTCCTGCTTTCGGATACCGAGCACCAGGATGGCCTCGCCGTGCCGACGGACCACCTTGCGGATGAAGGTGTTTGACGGTCGGATCTTCATACGCTCGGTGCACCAGCGGAATTTCGGGCGCGGCGCCGGGTAGCCGCGCCCGATCAGGTTCACCCAGAAAGTGTCCTGGACCTTGGGGGTGAGGCGGTTCGGCTCGATCGGCAACTGCTGCTCGACTGCCGCCTGTCGCATGGTCTCCAGGGACTGGCTCACCCACGAGGCAACAACCGGGTTCTCCACCAAGGTGTCGGTGCTGATGACGTAGACGGTCTTCGTGCGCTGCTCGGCCGGCAGTTCCTGGAGGGCCAGCCACACCAGTTGCAGGGTGGCAGTGGAGTCTTTGCCCCCGCTGTAGCCAATCACCCAGGGCACCTCGTCCGCGGTATAGAGCTCGCGGATCTCCTCCTTGAGGTCGGCGGTCACCTGCGCGAGACTGCTGCCCTCGAAGGGCACAACTCGTCGGGTCGCGGTAGTCATGACTCTCCTCGCTGATAAGCATCTTCGGCGCGTTGCTCTTCAGGGCTGAGCCTGAGCTTCAGCATGCGGCGAAGGTAGGTCACGGTCAAAGTGACCTGGGCGTGGCTCTTGGAGACCCGGCCACCAATGATCGCGCGGCCCTCCCAGTCGGTATTGGTACGGGACCAGTCGACCCCGCCAAGCTTTTTCAAACGCGGTTGCCACACGGTGGCGTCGACGGATTCACGCAACAAGCTGTTGCCGACACGTCCCAGTGCGTGCAAGGCGATGCCGTGGCTGTGAATGTAGTTCTGACGCACGTCGGGAGCGGTCATGCGGCGATCGCGGACCATCGCCCACTCGGGGATGAGCGTGTCAACGTATTCCCAGAACGCCTGGGCCAGTACGGCTGCCTCGTCACGTTTCAGCTCCAGCCCTTGGAGCAAGGACTGATTGCCCGAGTGCAGGGCGCTGAGCGTGAACAGCTTGCGCGAACGCGCGGACAGCGTGCTGCTCTCCATTTCGACGTGTTGCTTGAACACCGAGGACTTCAGGGCCAGTAGCCGGGTCAGGCCGGCAAGGTCGTCACGCTGGTCGTAGAGCACGCCGATCGAGCGCGACGGGCGCACGGCGTGCCGGTTCAGGTCGGCGAACATCTGCTGGGAACGCCCCAGACCCGCGTCGTGGAAGAAAACGACGGCGATCGTCTCGTCTCCCAGGTCCGGGTTCTCTTTGAGCGCGAGCTCGATGGCAGCGCGGCGGTGCTGCCCATCGTTGATCAAGAAGCGCGCGGCCATCGGAACGCGGATCTGTCCGGCGCGCATCCCAGCGCCCTCACTCGCAATGCCCTCAAAGGTGATCTCGCCATCGATCGAGGCGGTGAGCGCACTGAAAACGTAATCATCTGGATTGTCCAGAATGTACCGAGTCAGCGCCGGCAACCTGCCCTTGTTGAGTACGCGCTGCGCGCGGACTTCTGGGGCGATCTCATCGTCATCGAAGACGAAGATCTTAGGGATCAGCCGGAGTGGGCACATCGAAACGAAGAACTCTCGTCCCGCCTGAACTCCCCTGATGGCAGGAAAAATGTACTCGAAGCCGACAAACGTCGCCTCCCCCGCCGCCTGAGCTCCTCGTTGATCGATCACGGCGGTATCGTACGTGATCTCAGTGACGTACTGTACGGGATTCTCGTAGAAGAGAGTAATGATGTCGGTAACGTACCTTGATGCTGCCGCGACCACGCGCGTCGACCCACGCGTCGCTGATGTCGTGCTCCACTGGATGACCGAAGACTTTGGCAACGCTGGCAGCCGTACTCACGAGTACGGTACGCGCGCCAAGAAGGCGGTACAGCAGGCGCGTACGCAGCTCGCTGCGCAACTCGGGGCGCCAGCCGAAGAGTTGATCTTCACAAGCGGAGCGACGGAGAGCAACAACATCGCGTTGCTCGGGATCGCACCGCACGGCGAGCAGACCGGGCGCCGGCACATCATCACCTCGGCGATCGAGCACAAAGCGGTCCTCGAACCGCTCGAGCACCTGCAAAGCCGCGGTTTCGAGGTCGACTTCCTCAAGCCCGACCAGCACGGCAGGATCAGCGTCGAAGCTGTCCGCGAGCGCCTGCGCCCAGACACCTTGCTCGTGTCGCTCATGCACGTCAACAACGAGACGGGTGTCATCCAGCCTGTCAGCGAACTCGGACGAATCCTCCGCGAGACGTCCACGTACTTCCACGTCGACGCCGCCCAGGGTTTCGCCAAGCTCCCGGAAGACCTCATCGCGCCGATCGATCTGATCAGCATCAGCGGCCACAAGATCGGCGCCCCGAAGGGCATCGGCGCGCTGCTGGTCCGTCGACGCGGCTGGGACCGGCTCCCCCTACAGCCTCTGATGTTCGGCGGCGGCCAGGAGCGCAAGCTCCGCCCGGGTACTCTGCCCGTCCCGCTGATCATGGGACTGGCGAAGGCGGAGGAGATCTTCCGTAAGGAGCACCAGCAGTGGCTGGCCGGAGCGCAGAAGTTCCGCGAGCAGCTCCTCGCCGGGCTCGCCGGCACTCGCTACCACGTGAACGGCGACCCCGAACACTCCGTGCCGCACATCCTCAACCTCTCTTTCGAGGGCGTGGACGCCGAAGCCCTGATCATCGGCCTCAAGGGCGTCGCGGCCGTGGCCACCGGCTCGGCATGCACCAGCGCTTCCTACACTCCGAGTCACGTGCTGACAGCCATGGGACTGCCCGATGAGATCGTGTCCAACGGGCTGCGCCTGTCCTGGCTGCCCTCCCAGGTCGATGGATTCGAGGTCGGCGACCTGGCCGCTGCGGTCAACCAGCTCCAGCCGTAGGGGGCTCCGGCTCTGCATCCTCTCCCGAGCCCTGCGGAGGCGGGATTCCTCTGGGGCTCGCAGGCCGGCGCACCAGTCGGTGCCCGCGAAGAGCGCGCGAGCAGCGCTCCAGCTCGGCTTCCCAACCCTGCTCGGTTCCGATCAAGTGCGGCTGGTCGTACAGTCCGGCCCGCACTTCGGCCTCCGTCAGCCGCCGGTACTTGGGCACGTCCGGGTCGTCCGGCGCCAGGAACTCATGCTTGCGGTGCAGCAGCGGCCGGTTGACCGAGTTGTCGTAGGACAGGTGGGTCGTGTCCAGGCTGCGCATCTCGATCGAGTAGGAGGAGTGCAGTCTGGGGTGCGGGTCGGTGTCGAAGTCGGGGTAATCGAGCCAGCTGACGGCTCGTCCCTGGTGCTTGAGCTTCACCACGGACCACTGCGGCGGGCGGCCAGCGGCAATGGCGGCGCAGTGCTCATACAGCCGCAGCACGGTGGGCAGCTTTTCGATGGCGCGGCGGTGCACATAGAGCGCGGTCGGCGTGAGCTTGCCGGCTTCCGAGCCCCGCATCGCGCCGCGTACGTAGGTGTCGTCGCGCAGCTTGAGCAGGAGCCGGTCGGCACGTTTGCACGCCTCCAGGTAGGAGGAGAAGCAGGACCGGATGTCGAGCTGGATGTGCAGCGGCAGGCTGCCGAACGGGCCGCGTCCGTTGAACAGCTCCACCGCAAGGAACAGCAACGTGTTCAGCGTCGTGCGCTTGCCGCCCGCAGCCATCTTCTCCGGGTCGGCGGAGCGCCGGACCAGGCGCTGGAGTTCGGTACCCCGGAGGTGACTCAACAGTTCTGATAGGGGAACCGACATCTCCTCCAGCCGGGGCAGTCGGCCCCGCCGCTCGGTGAAGTCGACCACCGCGGCGATGGCGGAAGCGGTGTCCTCGGAGGCCAGCCACTCGGCATCGGGCACGATCCGGCGGGCGAGGAAGGCGATACGGGCAGGATCGTCCCGGAACGCGTAGACGACTCCGGGCGCTGCGGACACGCAGCGGACGCCGGTGGTCTCCTGTACGAAGTCGCGCAACTCGCTCGCGCCAAACAGGTGCTGGAAGGTTCCACGTCCAGTCAGGACCCCATCGGCGAGCTGATCGCCGTTCACCTTGTTCCGTTCCCACACCAGGCGGGCGGAGACTACCAGGACCCCGCGAGTCAGGGTCCAGGCGCGCAGCAGGGTTTCGCGCCGTTCGGCCGGGTTCTCGATGACGTTCAACACGTAGGTGAGCAGCACCACATCCGAAGGCTTCTGCTCGCCGTCTGGGAAGAAGTGTGGATCCCAGCCAGTAACGTCGAGCTGCATGTGATGCAGGCTGCGCACGTCGTCTCCACGCCCGCAGCCAAAGTCCAGGACGCTCACCCCGGGCCCGATCTGCTGGTCGATGACGGCCTGCCGGGCAGGCACCGAGAGAGCCGAGCGACTGATCGCCGTCAGGCGACGCTCGCTCTTCCACACCTCGGGCATCTCACCTCGCCACACACCGATCCCAACTAATCCCATAGAATATTGTCGAGCACACTTAACCTCCGAGTCCGGACTCCCCGTTCGAACCGGCGCGATTCACCCCACGTTCCAGTACACGATCGGCACGGGCACGACTGAGCTGCACCCCGTTTCGTGGAGTCCCTGAAGCCAGGCTTATGATCCTGGTCCGAAGGAGAACCACGAGCTGTGCCAGCACCACGTAAGTACCCGGACGAGCTCCGCGAGCGGGCCGTCCGCGAGGTCCGCACCACCGGCCGCCCGGTCGCGCATGTCGCCCGGGACCTCGGCATCCACAAAGAAGCCCTGCGGCAGTGGGTGCGCCAAGCCGAGGCCGACACCGGCGAACGCGACGACCGGCTGACCACCGCCGAGCGCGACGAGCTGAAGCAACTCCGCAAAGAGAACGCGGAGTTGAAGCGGGCGAACGAGATCCTGAAAGCCGCCAGCGTGTTTTTTGCCCAGGAGATCGACCGTCCCCGGACGAGGCCGAGCAAGTGATCGACCACCTGCGCGAACGCGGCCTCGGGGTCGATCCCGTCTGCCGGGTGCTGGACCTGTCGCCGTCGACGTACTTCGCCCGCAAGAAGCGTCCGAAGTCGGCCCGCCGGCTCCGCGACGAGCAGCTCATGCCGCTGATCGAGGAGATCCACGCGGAGTCCGGGGCCACTTATGGGGCCCGGCGGATCACCCGTGCCCTGCGGCGCAAGGGCATCGACGTGGCCCGGTGCACCATCGAGCGGCTGATGCGTGAGCTGGGCATCGAGGGCGTCATCCGCGGTCAGCGGCGCCGCACCACGGTGCCCGAGCCGTCGGCGCCCCGCCCGCCGGACCTGGTCGACCGCGATTTCACCGCCTCGCGCCCGGACCAGTTGTGGGTGGCGGACATGACGTATGTGCGCACCTGGTCGGGCTGGGCGTACGTGGCGTTCGTCCTGGACGTGTACTCGCGGATGATCGTCGGTTGGCAGGTCGCCCGCCACATGCGGACCGAACTCCCGCTGGATGCGCTGGAGATGGCCCTGTGGAGACGCAGGATCAAGAAGGACTCCGGCCTCATTCACCACAGCGACCGCGGGTCGCAATACGTGTCAATTCGGTACACCGACCGGCTCGCCGACATCGGCGCCGCGGCGTCGGTCGGATCCGTCGCGGACAGCTATGACAACGCGATGGCCGAGGCCCTGAACGGCACATTCAAGGCCGAGCTGATCGAGATGCAGGGCCCCTGGAAGGACGCGGACCAGCTCGAGCGGGCCATCTTCCGGTGGGTCACGTGGTACAACGAGGAACGCCTGCACTCCGCGCTCGACTACGTACCGCCCGCCGAGTACGAGGAAGCCTTCTGGCAGAGCCAGGAGCAAACCCCGCAGTCCGCTTGAAACAAGATCACCGAACTCTACGAAACTCGGGGCAGCTCACGACCCCAGGGTGATTCCCATACCCACTTCGCGAGCGCCATGACGCGTCCAGCACCTGTCCGAACCGGACAAGCCCAACGCAGCTGATCGTTCTCCGCCAGCGCCCCGAGGCGTCCACGTTGGCCGAGAGCGCCGAGAGCCCCCGACGAGGCGTCACGCACAGGTATTCACTGGAATACCCGCAGGCTGGTTTCGATTGCTCCTCCTGTAGTAATCACGGAGGGGGACGCTGGTGACCGACCTGAAGCTGTTCCGGCTCGACGCCGACGGCCGGGACGTCGAGCTGCGCGGTTCGACGATGGCGCTGGAGGTCGAACTGCAGCGCCGGATCGAGGCCGGCATGGAGGCCATGCTCGGCATCCGCTTCCTGGCATCGGAGTACCCGACGGGGCCTTGGCACCGGGGCCGGATCGACTCGCTCGGTCTGGACGAGAACGGCACACCCGCGCTGATCGAGTACAAGAAGGGCGCCGACAGCGGTGTCCTGTCGCAGGCTGTCTCCTATCTGTCGTGGTTGGACTCCGCGCGTCACGAGTTCGAGGCGCTGGTCAAGGAGAAGCTGGGCTCCGAGGCCGCCGAGTCGATCGACTGGCGGAACCCTCGGATGGTCTGTATCGCCGCTGGCTTCTCGCACCACGACCGAGTCGCGGTGCACCGTCTGCGCGAGCGGATCGACCTGGTGCGCTACCGCGTCTTCGAGGGTGGGTTGCTGAGCCTGCTACTGATCGAGTCCACGCCCGGATCTTCGAGACCGATCTCGGATCGGCGCCAGAGCCGCGAGCGGGAGGTCACGGCTGGTGCCGCCAGCAAAGACGGGAAGACGTCCGCTCAGGCGACCGCTACCGCGGATGCGATTCCTGGCTGCCTGCAGGACCTGTACGCCGAGCTGGACGAGGCCCTCACCGCCTGGGGCGAGGTCGAGGTGGCTCAGCTTCGGCACTACATCGCCTACCGCCGGATGGTGAACGTCGCCTCCGTCATCTTCCGCCCGAAGCACGAGGCGATCCTGGTCTACCTCAAGATCGACCCGGACACGGTAGAGCTGGAGGAGGGCTTCTCGCGCGACATGCGCGGTATCGGCCACCTCGGGACCGGCGACCTGGAGGTGCGGATCGCCTCGGCAGCCGACCTGGAGAAGGCGGGACCGCTGATCCGGCGGGCGTTCGAGGCGGCCTGACGCAAGACGAAGGGCGGCTGGTGCATCGATTTCTCGATGCACCAGCCGCCCTCATCCGTCTGCGGTCCGTCGGCCCCGGGCCGGTCGCTCTCATACTCATGCCTCCGGTCCTGCCAGCACGAAGTCGTCCTGGGTCAGCTCCGCTCGGAGCCTCGCCTCGGCGACGTCGGCGTAATGCGCGGAGAGCTCGACGCCCACGAACTGCCGGCCCTCGCGCAAGGCGGCTACGCCAGTGGAGCCGCTGCCGGTGAAGGGATCGAGGACGGTGCCGCCTTCGGGGCAGATCTGCACGAGCTGCTGCATGATCTCGACCGGCTTCTGGGTGATGTGGACGCGGTCCTTGCGGGGCTGGGAGGCGATGAAGTGGCCGGGCAGGTAGAGGTCCCGGTCCTTTTCGAGGCTTCCCTTGACGCCCCAGACGATGAACTCGGCCGACTGCTTGAACCCGCCCTTGCGGGGTCGGCTGGCGGGCTTGATCCAGGGGATCGTTCCGCTCCAGGTCCAGCCCGCCATCTGCAGGGCGTCGGACGTGGTGGGCTCCTGGCGCCAGTCGGAGAAGACCATGGCGACGGAGTGCTCGGTCGCGGCCCGGTACGCCTCGGTGAGCAGTGCGGTCAGCCAGCTTCGATAGCTCCGCTGGTCGCGGTTCTCGCCGGGGAAGTTCTGCAGGTCGTGCGCCGATCCGGCTGTGACGTACTTGGCGCGGGCGGTGCGGCCGGTGCGGTCCGAGCTGGTGCGTCCACCGGAGTTGTACGGGGGATCGGTGATGACGGCGTTGACGCTCTCGTCCGGGAGGGTCTTCAGCACGGTGAGGGCGTCGCCTCGGTGCAGCGTGTAGCTCATGTGCGGGGCCTCTTTCAGGGCACGACGGGACTGGGCCCGCTCCGGACGGCGGTCAACGGCGGCCGTTCGGAGCGGGGTTGCGCCGGAGGTTAGCCGCGTTTTCCGGCCGCGCCTAACGAGCCGGTGCCGTGGTTCGGGCCCGGTTCGGCGGTCGTTTGGTGCGGCCGGAATCCCGGTCTACTGTCTCGCCACGTCACCGAGGCGGAGCCCGGCTCCACCCTCGCTGACCTGTGCTGATCCGTGTTGCCACGTCCAAGAACGTGGACCGGACGGCACGTTGAATCCCCGTTCCCGAAGCCGTGAGGAGACCCGGTGCACCACCTGAGATTACGAGCGCGGCTCGCTGCCGCGCATGGCCTGAACCCGGTGTCCGGGAGCTACCAACTCCCCTGATCCGGGCCCGCCCTGAGAGGCGGATTCACATCGGCGCGGTGTCGACGGCTTTGCACGAGAAGTCGGCACCGCGCCTCCTACGAACCGCGAGGAGCCGCTGCGATGCAGCACGCCCTGATACGCCCACGCCCTGACCCAACCCTGTCGCCCGGCCGGGATGTCCGCCCCGGCGAACGGCGTCGGCGATGAAGAAGACCACCGGAGCGGTCGTGGGTCTCTTCGCCTCTGGTCCGCTGCTGCTGGCCGTTCCGGTCCTTGCCGTCGGGGCCGGGACTGCTACGGCCTCCTGCTCGACCGGCGGTCCACAGGCTGTGGATACCTCGGCCGTTGCCACTCAGGTGAAGGCGATCCTGGACGGCGGCGGCAAGGGCACGGTCTCCGTGCCGGGCCTGGACGACGCGGCCGAGCAGATCCCCAACGCCAAGACCATCCAGGCCACCGGCGTCGCGATGAACATTCCGGCCCGGGGCCAGATCGTGGCCCTGGCGACCGCCCTGCAGGAGAGCGGCCTGCGTAACCTCACCTACGGCGACCGCGATTCGCTGGGCCTGTTCCAGCAGCGGCCGTCGCAGGGGTGGGGCACCGCGAACGAGATCCTCGACCCGGTGCATGCCTCGACGAAGTTCTACGAGGCGCTGGAGAAGGTCTCGGGCTGGCAGTCGCTGTCCGTCACCCAGGCTGCCCAGGCGGTGCAGAGGTCCGGCTATCCCGAGGCCTACGCGAAGTGGGAGCCTCTGGCCACCGCCTTGCAGCAGGCGATCGAGCCGTTGCTGTCGAAGGCCGGCGGCACGTCGCCGAGCCCTTCGCCGTCCGGCTCGGACAGCACGACCAGTGCCGCGTCGAGTACCGCGGGCGGCTGTACGGCCGGCGGGGACGGCACCGACTTCGGAACCATCCCGCCCGGCGCGGTGCCGGCCGGATACAAGATTCCGGCAGACGCTCCGCCCAAGGTCCAGACGGCGATCCGCTGGGCGCTCGGCCAGCTCGGCACCCCGTACCAGTGGGGCGGGAGCTGCACCGACTCCCACGGGAGCGACCCCATGGGCCGCTGCGACTGCTCCTCCCTGATGCAGCAGGCGTACAGGGCCGCCGGGGTCACCCTCACGCGGACGACGTACACGCAGGTCAAGGAGGGCAAGCCGGTATCGGTCGACGCTCTCCGGCCCGGTGACCTCGTCTTCACCGAAGGGACTGCCAAAGTCCCGGAACACGTCGGGATGGTCGTCGGCCAGGGCTTGATCGTGCACGCCCCGCACACCGGCGACATGGTCCGCCTCACGACCCTCGCGTCCTGGAAGCCGCAGATTCTCGCGGCCCGCCGAGTCGTCTGACCAGCGCTTGTAGGTTCCGAATAGAGATGTCGTTGTCCGGCCATCTTGTCGTCGGCTTGTCGCCTGCTGGGGCAAACCCGCAGGTCGACCGTCAGAGACATCTGTCGGCACGGCCCGATCGGGCCCTTCCAGCCGAAGAATCCGACAAGTTCGCTGGACGATTCGGCCGACAAGTCTCCCGGACAGCCGCCCAAAGGCGCAGGTCAACCAGCCGTCAGACGACAAGTTGAACCGGAACCCACAGCGCTTCTCCTTCTCCCCCTCCTGACTGGCGCTTCGCCCCCTCGGGCTTTGGCGTGCACTAAATCGAACTGGAGTTCACAAATATGTACCTCGTCGACAAGGTCGTCCAGCTCGCCTACGACCCCGGGATCAAGCCGAACGAGGGCGGGCTGCCGGGTCTGTCGGTCCTCAAGCAGGTAATGGGCTCGATCAACCTCTTCGGGATCATCGCCGTGGTCGGCGCGCTCGCCGTCAGTGCGGGCGTGTGGGCCTGGGGCCACCACTCCGGCGGCCACCAGGCGGAGGCCAACGGCAAGAAGGGCGTGCTGGTCAGCGCCGGCGCGGCCCTCCTGCTGGGTGCCGCGAACGGTGTGGTGGCGTTCTTCAGCACGCTGGGAAGCCAGGTCCGCTGATGTCTCCCCGCTCCACGAACCCCGGCGGCGCTTCTCGCGTGCGCCGCCGGGCGCTGCTCGGCACCGCTGTCCTGGTGGTGCTCGTCGCCCTCGCCGGCCTGGCCGCCTACGTCACCCGCGACAGCAGGACCTCCTCCAAGGTTCCTACGACGCAGGCGAGTTCGGCTTCCCTATCTTCCCCGACCGGTTCTGCTTCCGCTTCGTCACGACCGCACGGGCGCAGCGGTGACCTGCCCATTCCCCCGTCCACGCACGATCCGATCAAGTTCGGCAAGGCGGCAGCCGCGGCGCTGTGGTCGTACGACACCCGCTCCTACTCCCAGCACGAGCTGCTGACCGCCCTGCGCGGGTGGCTAACCAGCGAGAAGAAGTACGCCGACACCGCCTCGGTCGACGCGCTCGTCCCCTCGCGCGTGCTGTGGAAGGAGATGGCCGCCAACGGCCAGTTCGCCACCGCCAAGGTGAACGAGGCGCACTTCCCCGACTCGTTCACCCAGGCCCTACAGGTGGACCCCGGGGCGATCACCACCGCGTACGTCTACGCCGTGACGGTCTCCGGCAAACAGTCGATCGCCTGGAAGGGCTCGTCGCGCGGCGGCGCCGAGAGCCGCGTCACCACCCTCGCGGTCCAGTGCCGCCCCTCCCAGCCCTGTGCCCTGGCCGGTGTCCTGCCGACCGTCGCGCCCTGACCCCCACCCCAGATAGGAGGTACCGCCATGGCAGTCTGCGACCTTCCGCTGATGGACAAGGTCTGCGGCGCCGTCGACTTCGCCACCAACCCCGCCGGGACCGTCACCGACGGCATCGGGGCGTGGATCGCGAAGTCAGCGGGTGAGCTGGCCGCCAGCGCGGCCGATCTCGCCGCCCGGGCCGTCAACGAGACCACGGCCATCGATCTCAACGCCGGTTGGTTCCGGGACAACTACGAGCTGCTGTTGCCCATCGGTCTCGCCTTGACCGTCGGCACGTTCTGCATGCAGTTGATGCTCGCGGCCTGGCGACGGGACGAACGCGCCCTGGCCCAGGCCGCGATCGGCACGATGACCGGCGTCCTTTTCTCCTTCTGTGCCGTCGCCTTCACCTCCGTCGCCATCACGGTGGTCGACGCCCTGTCCGACGGCCTGTTCCAAGCAGCCAACAGCTCGGTGGACGACGCGATCCGCCGCGTCATCAAGGTCAACCAGTTGGGGCCGATGTACGCCCTCGGCTGGACCATCCCATCCCTGGTCGCCTTCGGCTGCGCGATCGGCGCGTTCATGTACTGGGGCGTGATGGTCGCCCGCAAGGTCGGTGTCCTGATCATGGTCGCCCTCGCCGTCTTCGCCGGAGCCGGCGGTGGCTGGGAGGTCGCCAAACGCTGGCGGCGCAGGTGGATCGAGGCCACCGCCACCCTGGTCGTGTCAAAACTGCTGATGACCGTGGTCTTCCTGATCGGCGTCTCGGCCATGGGCAAGTCCGACGCCACGGACGGCATGGCCGCCCTCTCCGACGCGATGGCCGGCATCGTCGTGATGGTCCTGGTCCTGCTCTGCCCCTACGCCACCTACAAGTTCGTCCACTGGGCGAGTGACGGCGGCGGACACGACGACCTGCACCGCACCGGCGTCGCCGGCATGGCGGTCGCCGCGGGCGCGGCGAAGACCGCGGGCAGCCTCGCGATGCAGGCCAGCACCGGCACTCCCGCTCCGCAGGGGCCGAGCAAGGTCCCCGGCGCGGGCAGCGACGGCGTCGCCTCCGGCATCAACCCCACCGGCGGGAACCTGAGCAAGGAGGGCATCGACGCCGGACCTCCGAAGCCGCAGACCCGCTTCCGATACGGCGAGGACCCGAACGCCTTCGGCGACAAGGGCCGCGCCCTGATCCAGCGCCCCGGCATCCCCGCGCTGATCACACGGCCTGCCGACAGCGAGACAGGCGGCTCCGAGGGTGCTCCCTCCGCTCCTCAGCCCGCTGGCGCGTCGATTCCGGGCGGCAGCCTGACCCGCGTAGGTGCCGTTCCGCCCGCTGGTCCCGCCTCGCCACCGCCGCCCTCCACCGGTCCGTCGGCGACCGGCTCCCCGACTCCGACGAGCTGGGTCTACCGCGACCAGCCGCCGTCGGGGTCCTGACCCACCACCACCCGGGGGCGGGTTGCTTCTCTCCAGCCCGCCCCCCTTCCCCTCGAACACCCCGAAAAAGAGTCCGGTCATGACCTCCAGAAGAGCGCGCCGCGCCTTCCGCCCCTTCCCGCCCACTCCCACTGTCTGGAACCGCCATGTCTGACAACCCCCAGGCCGAAGCCACCACGGCCACCGTGAAGTTCCCGCACCGCAGCAGGCGCGGCATCCTGCTCGGCCTCACCGCCCCACAGCTGATCGTCGTGAGCCTCACCGGCCTGCTCCTGCTCGCCGTGATCCTCGCCCGTGGCGTGGTCGGCGCTCTCGAACTCGTCCCGCTGTGGGCCGCCATCGCCCTGCTCGTCTTCGTCCGCTACCGAGGCCGGGCCTTGGCCGACTGGGCGCCGGTCGTCACCCGGTACGCGCTCCGCCGGATGCGGGGCCAGTTGATCTGGCTCGTCCGGCCCTCCCGCCGACCGGTCCGCGAAGGACTCCTCCACCTGCCCGGTACCGCCGCCAGCCTGCGCGTGGTCACCGCACCCGACCGCCGGTACGGCGCCGTGCACAACCCCCACACCGGCACGCTGACCGCCGTCGTCAAGGTGTCCTCCCGCGCCTACGCGCTGCTCGACCCGGGCACCCAGAACGCCAACGTCAACGGCTGGGGCCGTGCCCTCGCCGCACTGGCCCGCACCGGCCAGGTCGCCCGGGTCCAGGTGATCGAGCGCACCGTGCCGGACTCCGGCGACGCCCTCCGCCGGTACTGGGAGGAGCACGGCCGGCCCGACGCCCCGGTGGCCGGCCAGGTCTACGGCGAGCTGATCCAGAGCGCCGGCCCGGCCGCTGCTCCGCACGAGGCGTACGTCGCGGTCTCGCTGGACGCCAAGGCCGCGCGACGCCTGATCAACCAGGCCGGTGGTGGTCTGACCGGGTCCTTCAGCGTCTTGGCGCAGTTGACCTCGGCCTTCGACCAGGCCGCGCGCACCGCCGGGCTCAACCCCACCGGCTGGCTCACCGCCCGCGAGATCGCGGCAGTCGTACGAACGGCGTACGACCCCAAGGCCCTTTCCGCGCTGGACCGTTGGTCCTCCTCCGGGCGCCCCGAGGCCGACGCAGCCGCGGCCGGCCCGGTCGTGGTCGTCGAGAAGTCGGACCACATCGCGACCGACTCCGCCGTCCACTGCACGTACTGGGTGGAGAACTGGCCCCGCACCGAGACGTCGGCGGGTTTCCTGCACCAGCTGCTGTTCACCGCCGGGGTGCGGCGGACCCTGTCGCTGTCCTACGAGCCGAAGGGGCTGGACGCCGCCCTGCGTGATGTCCAGCGCAAGAAGGCCAGCGTGATCGCGGACGCAGCCGAGCGGGCGCGGCGCGGCCAGGTCGACTCCGAAGCGGACTCCATCGAGTACCAGGACATCAAGTCCCGGGAACGTCAGCTCATCGCCGGCCACGCGGACGTCGCCCTGACCGGCCTGCTGACCGTCTCGGCCGATTCCGAGGAGGAACTTCGTTCCGCCTGCGCGGTCGTGGAGACCGCGGCGGTCGGCGCCCAGCTCGACCTCCGGCCGCTCACCTGGCAGCAGGCCGAGGCATTCACCGCCGCCGCCATGCCACTCGCCCTCGCTGTCTGATGCCGGCCCTCCTCCCTTCCGAAAGAGCACCCCCATGTCCCGCACCGCCAGCCCGACCGCGCAGGACTTCGTGCCCTTCGCCACCGCCGCGCTCGACTTCCACCGCGCGCTCAACGTGCCAGGCGGTCCTCTCGTCACCACCCGCGCCGAACTGGACGCCCTGCACGCCCACCTCGTCTCGCTGCACGGCCTGCTCGACGCCCACGCCACCCGCACGGGCCGACTCACACCGATCGAGGGCGACCAGCTCAGCGCCGCCCGCACCCGGCTCTGGCAGGCAGCCGACCACGTCCACGCCGCCTACCACGCGGCCCCCCAACCCGGCTCCGGCGAGGTCCCCGACCGCGAAGCGTGCCAAGCCGGCCTGCCGGAAGGCGCACCGGAGCTGACCATCTGCCAGCGCCACCAGCGCACCGCGCACCTGGTCCGCCGCCGTACCACCCCGGCCGACCTCCACGCCCCGTTCACCGGCCTCGTCCGCCACTGACTCTGCCATTCGTCTGGAGAATCGTTCATGCCCCGTACCCGCGCCAGCGCCTCCCCCTTGTTCGTCCCCCGCAAGGCGTCGCGGGCCGAGCAGCGCGCCGCCCGCGCCGGTTTCGCCGAGGCCCGGCGCCAGGCCCGCCTCGCCGAAGCCCCGCCCACGCGCCGCGACGAGGAGACCTTCGACCCGGAGCTGCGGCCGACCTACCCGCCGTCCGGACGCCCCGGCTTCTCCTCGGCACGCGGCGGCAAGCTCAGCCTGCCCGCCCACCGGATGACCACCGCCACCGTTTCCGGGGCCTATCCCTTCCTCGCCGAGGGCGGACTGGGCGCGGAGGGCATCTTCATCGGCCGCGACGTCCACGCGGAGGCTGCGTTCTGCTACGACCCGTTCTCGCTGTACAGCAGCGGCCGGGTCGAGGGCTTCACCAACCCCAACGCGGTCCTGGCCGGAATCATCGGCATGGGCAAGTCCGCGCTGGCCAAGTCCATCGCCACCCGGGCGATCGCCCACGGTTACCGGGTCTACGTGCCGTGCGATCCCAAGGGCGAGTGGACGGCCGTCGCGCAGGCCCTCGGCGGATACAGCATCGCGCTGGGGCCGGGGCTCCCGGGCAGGCTGAACCCCCTGGATGCCCCTGCCCGGCCCGCCTCGGTGAGCGAGAACGACTGGTCAACGGAGGTCCGCAAGCGCCGTCTCCTGCTCCTGGCCGGCCTCGCGCGCACCGTACTGAAGCGCGATCTCCAGCCGATGGAGCACACGGCCCTCGATCTCGCGCTGGACCTGGTCGTCACCGAGGCTGAGGCAGGCGGCACCGTGCCCCTGCTCGGCGAGATCGCGCACACCCTCGGCTCGCCCGAGCGCCTCGACCGGGCTCTCGGCGACCAGGCCGGGCGCATGGGGCCCGCCGCGCAGGACCTCGCGCATGCCCTGCGCCGTCTGGTCCACGGCGACTTGAGCGGCATGTTCGACGCGCCCTCGACCGTCGCCTTCGACCCGACCACCCCGATGCTGTCCATCGACCTCTCCCGCCTCGGCGGCTCGGGCGACGACACCGCGCTGGTCCTCGCGATGACCTGCGCGAGCGCCTGGATGGAGTCCGCGCTCGCCGACCCGGACGGCGGCCGACGCTGGGTGATCTACGACGAGGCATGGCGCGTGATGAGGCACGTCGGCCTGCTGGAGCGCATGCAGAGCCAGTGGAAGCTCAGCCGAGGGCTCGGCATCGCCAACCTGATGGTCATCCACCGCCTCAGCGATCTGCTGAGCGCGGGCGACGTCGGCTCGCGCGGCCGGGTGCTGGCCGAGGGCCTCCTCGCCGACTGCTCCACCCGCATCATCTACCGCCAGGAGCCCGACCAGCTCGCCGCAGCCGCGTCGCTGCTCGGCTTGACCGGTATCGAAACCCAGGCCGTGTCCGCCCTGACCAAGGGCCGAGGCCTGTGGAAAGTCGCAGGTCGGAGCTTCATCACCCAGCACATCCTGCATCCGGCCGAGCGCGAACTGTTCGACACGGACGCCCGGATGCATGCAGACCCCCGTGAGTTCGCCACAACTGACGAGTCCTCAGTTCCTGGACCGAGCAGGGAGGCGCAGCAGTGAGCCGCCGTGGGGTTCCGAGTTCCCGGTCCGGGCTCGCCCCCGACCTCCGGCTCGGTGCGGTCGAGAACGCCGCCCCGCTCCAGCCCCACCCGACGGCCGGCCCGACCACGAGGCCGGACAGCGGCTCACCGGCAACTGACGGGAACGACCGCCTCGCCGCAGCCCGGACCGAGGAGTTCACCGACCTGTTCCGCGAGGCCGTCACGGAGGACTTCGGCGCGGTGGCCCGCCTGCACCAGATGCTCGAAACCGCCTCCGAGTGGTGTCGCGTCCACGGTGCCCGAAGCAGCGCGTCCGAGTTGGACGCCATCGCCTCCCGGTTGACCGACCTCGGCGAGGAGCTGCATCTCGTAGCGGAGAACGTCGACCACGAGATCCGCTCCCGGGCGTACCAAGCGGCAGCAGCAGCCCGTCTCTCGCCAGCGGCGTCGGACCGGGGAACCTCCCCCGGCCAGCGGAACGACGCTCCGGCTCCTGTCCCACCATCCGTCACGCGCTCGCTGCCGCGTTCGCGGTGAGGCACCCGTACAGAAACGAGTAACGACCATGCCCACCTCTCCCAACTCCTCCGCCACCCCTGATCGCCAGCCGCAAGACGCCGACGAACGGGCGGCATGGCGGGCGCGTGTCCAGGCCCTGGCCTCCGCCGCTGACGGCATCAGGCAGGCTTCGGACCAGTGGGACGCGGTCTCCGACTCGTACTGCGACGAGGACGGCTGGCCCGTCGACGAGACCGGCTACGCCGACGGCAAGGTGGCCCGGGACGCCGCCGCCTGGGAACACGTCGAGACCTTCCTGGCCCACGGCCCCGAAGTCCTCGCCAGTGTCCGGGCCGCCGCCCAACCGGCCGACTACCTTGACGGCCCGATCAGCGCCGACCTGCTGCGCCTGCGGGGCATCGACTCCGTACTGGAGCGAGCAGGCGAGATCCGCCACGAGTGGGATCAGGTCATCGCACTCATGGAAGGGTCGATGCCCGGGTCGCGGAAGCTCTACGAGGAACGAGCCCGAGAGATCCGCAACTCCGAAGGCTGGCACTACGCCGACGAACTCAGCTACAGCGGAGCGGCGTTGGCCAGGGTTGCCGATCACCTGACCGACCAGATCGGCGATGACCAGTCCGCGCACACCGGACGTGTCCAGGCGGCCCTGGCCCGGTCCGCCTCAGGTCAGCACGGTGCCTCTGTTGCTTCGCCGCCCGCCTCGGCACCGTCCGACCCTCCTGCCGTGCGCCGCTCGCGCTGAAGCCTCTAGCACCGACCTCCGGCGAGGCCAAACCGTCCGATCGCCGGATCCTCGACGAACGCCATTACCCCCACCGGCCCCGCCCGGTCGCGGCTTCCCGCCGTCGACCGCTGGGGACGGTCGGCCACGAAGAAGCCCACATGCGCCCCGATCAGACCCTGGTCACCCTCCAACGCGAGGGCACACACATCGCGGCACGCACCAGCGAACCCTTCATCGAGGAAGCCGCCGCTGGCACGTCGGAGCGTGACCACCCGTACAGCCACCTCACCACGCCGCTTCGGCAGCGCGGACTGTCCTGCACCGTCGAGTACGGCCTCAGCGACCACATCGTCCACGCCGAACTCCCCGACGGCAGCGCCCTGATCATCTCTCCGCCCCAGGAACCGCCCACCGACCACCCACCCGGGTATCCGGAGAGCTGGTTGGTGGCCCGCGGGCATCCCGACGACTCCACGCTCCACGAAGTGATCTACGACTCGGAGCCCGACGGTCCCCACGCCCGACACGGCGGCAGCATCCCCCGCCTGCTCGCCGCCATCGACACTCGCCTGGACCAGCTCGGCCTGCCGCCCCGACCGGAGACACGACGACCTGCCCACGAGAGCGGCGCCGACGCGGTGCTCCACCGTGCGGGCTTCGTCCCCGTCGTACTGTTCCGCGAGCGCTTCCACCGGCTGCCCTCCGCCATGACCGACCCGGTCGAGCAGCGACAGATGGTGACCCGGGCCGTCGACATGCTTCAGGCCGAGGGCTTCGACGTCTCGTGCGATCCCGGCCTCCTCGACCCCAGCCTGCCGCCCCCTGGCCATCAGGGGCTCAGCCTCGGCGACCGGCTCGGCCACCTGACCCAGTCCATCCAGTCGGCGCCGCACACGGGCGAGGTCGTCGCCGCACTGAGCGAGCTGACCGCTCCCGGTGACGGTGTTCTGCAGCGCGTCGTGGAGTCCCTCAACACGACGGCCGACTGGTGGGAAGGCCTGGGCGAACCCGCCGATCCCCACTACGCGAACCAGCTGCGTTACATCGCCCAGAAGCTCGACTCCTACGCGTTGGACATTCGGTCCATGCGCGGCGTGCTGGCCGACCGGCACACCGACCACCCCGGCAGGCTCCAGGCCCGGGTGGACCAGGTCGCCCCGGACGAACCGGCGGCGTCCCGGGTCGCCGCCGCTCTCGCGGTCTCGCCGACCGCACGGCGAACGACAAAAGCCGCGCCGCCGTCAACTTCAGCCGCACCTCCCTCACTGCCTCCCGCCCCGCCTTCGTCCGCACCCGGTCGCTGACCGCCGCCCAGCTTGGAGCCCGCCATGTCCCGCACCAGCAGAACCGTCCCCGCCCACGACCGCCCCACTCCCCCTGCGCCCATCGGACGGATCCGCCATGCCCACCCCGAGCACGACCCGCTTCCCGACATCGCGGTCGGCCGCCACCCCGACCTCGGCATCGTCGCCGCCAATCCCAAGCAACTGGCGGCGAGCACGTGGATGTTGAAGGGATTCGACTTCCACCCCGTCCCCGACCACCCCAACCTGTACGCGCTGGCCAACCAGCAGCGTGACGGGCAGGGCCGCACCACCCGAGCCGTCGCGCTACTACGCAAGGCCGGCTACCGGGTCGACGTGGACGCCGAGTTCGACCCCTCACCGACCTGCGGACCAGCGCCCGCCCTCGACCGGCCCCCGCGCGTCGAGCCGGACGTCGCGTTCGCCGAGCACCCGCAGCTCGGCGTGGTCGCCACCACCGCCGACGGTTCCTCCGCTCTCGGCGGCCCGCTCATCCTGAAAGAGCACGGCTGGCGGCACAACCCGGGCCTGGACATCTACACGCTGCCCATCACCACGCACCGCAGCGAGGCGCTCGACAAGGTCGCCACCGCCACGCTGGCGATGCACCGGGCCGACCTCCAGGTGGCCGTGCAGCCCCTCCTCGCCCAGGACATTGCCGCGCGCCACTCACCCGCGCCCACGACGGCGGCGCACCATCAGCACGTCCAGGGCTTCACCACTCACAGGTTCCCCATCAGCGCCGCCGCGCTCGCCGCCAGTCCCGCCCGCGCCGGCCTGCTGGGAAAGGCGCCGGTGGCCGCGCCCGCCGCCTCCGGCCCGGCGGCCCGCCCGGTGGTCCCACGCATCGCGTTCTCCCGCAATTGCTGACCCAACTCCTGTAAGGAGCAGTTCCCATGGACGCGAAAACCGCGCCGCCGCCGTCGCCACCGCCGCAGGCCTGCCCGCCCGGATAGAAGACCTGCCGTAACAGGCCGAGCGGACGCCAGAAGCTTGCCCCGCCAGCTCCGCACTCAGGCCGTGGTGACGTCGGCAGCGGTTCCCGCTCCGAAGGTGGGCAGGATGTGTAGCCGCGTCACAAACTCGTTCCGCTCCCGGGTACGGTCGACCAGCTTCCGGTCTCTCAACCAGGCGTTGGCACAGTCGGCGAGCTACGTGAGAAGTTCCCACCGATCACGCCATTCGGTTACATGCTCGGGCTGTATAACGGTGTTCCTGGAATCGGGGTTTCGTGGACGGGTGCCTCCTACCCGCTCAAGAAACTCCCGGTGGCGGGCACGCACCTCAGCCCGCAGCTTGTCGCCGTCAGCTATGTAGAAGTCGCGACCATCGGTGACGTCGACCAAGACCACTCGGTCGCACGTGAGGGCAGTGAACTTGTCGATGTCCGCGATGATCCAAGCGCCCTTGGCAGCCACCATCACCTGAGCAACATGTTCACCGACCTCAATGTAGGTCTGAGCTCCCCGTGGCTTCGCTGGGAGTCCGCGCAGCAACGCCTCGGCAACAGCAAGGTGGCGTCCTGCCTGGTGGGTCTGCGAGTTGCTGGGCTTCGTCCCTGACATGTCGGCATCATGCCGTATCGCCTGCCTCGCGCAGAAGGTACCTGGTGGAGTTCACGCGGCCTTCTCCATCGTCATCCGCCAGGACGGCTGCTGGGCTTGGCTCCACAACGACGCGTACCTCGCGCGCTCGGCCTGCGCGGACTCCGCCTACGACCAGGGCGAGCCGCAGTGACCTCAGGCGTCTACCACCCTTCTCCGGCCGGGCCAAATCGCGGATTCTGCGGATCCTCTCTCCCCGACGGCCCGACCACCCGGGCACCCGTTCACCACTCCCCTTCGAGGTAGACGCCGTGATCGCCCACCTGCAGCGTGCCAGCCATACCGCCGGCCTCCTTGAGTACCTGTACGGGCCAGGCGAGCGCGGCAACCACACCAACCCGCGCCTGATCGCGGGGGACGGCCACGGTGCCCCGATCGAGATGCTCGCCCAGACCGACGCGCTGGCGTACCTGGCCCACGCACTCGACGCACCCGTCGAGCGCCTCGGGGCCCGAGCTCCCGAGCGGCCGGTGTGGGTCTGCTCGGTCCGCTCCGTTCCTCGGCACCCCGACCTGACCGACGCGCAGTGGGCCGAGGTGGCCCGCCGGATCGTGGCGGCCACCGGCATCGCCCCGGAGGGCGATCCGGACGCCTGCCGGTGGATCGCCGTGCGCAACCAGGCACGGCAAGTGCACGTCGTGGCCACCCTCGCCCGCGAGGACGGCAGCCTCCACAACACCTACCGCGACGCTTTCCGTCTCCAGACCGAGTGCCATCGCATCGCCAGCGAACTCGGCCACCTGCCCCCGGCCCCGCGCCCGACACCCCGCGCCCAGGAGAACCACGTGCCTGACCCCTACATCACCATCAGCGCAGAGCCCAGCGGCAGCGTCTCGGCGAAGGGCGCCAGCGACGACCTGTCCGCCACGCTCCTCAAGCACGCCGGTTTCCAGCAGATCGAGGACTGGTACGGCCGCCGCCACCGCCTGGCGACCACCACCCCACAGGCTGAGCGCGTCGCCATCGCCTCCCACGCAGCCGAGATGCTCCGCGCCGCCCGGTACAGCGTCGATCTGGACCCCGACCTCGACACGAGCCGGTTGACCAGCCCGGCCAACCCTCTCAGGCTCTACACCGCCGGAGCCGAAGTCCTGCGGCTGACCGACCAGATCAGGGCCGCCGAGAACGGTGCCGACCTTGCCCAGGCGGTCGGTCACCTCCTTCATCCCGAACACGGCGTCCTAGAACGCCTCCGGGAAGCTCTGGAGACGTCAGGCGAACAGATCACCGACCTCGACGACGAGTCGTACGCGCTCGCCGACCGGTTCGGCTTCGCCGCGGAGTTCGTCAGCGCGGCGCAATCAGAACTCGTCGGAGCGGGACGCGAACTGCACCGTGTCAACGACTCGCGCCAGGACCACACCGGGGCGCAGACGCAGTCCCCAGCCCCGCCCGACGCACGAAACGCGGCTCTCGCCACATCCCCCGCGGCGGACAGGGCCAAGGCGTCTTCGGCGCTCGGAACTCCGTCCCCGGAGGTCGGTACCGCCGTAGGTGCGCCGCAGGTCGCCAGCCCTCGGACCCGTTGATCCCGATCCTCTCCTCTCGTACCTCTCCAGCGGTCTGAAGCGCACCTACCCCATGCGGACAGCCATCGCTCTGGCCAGCGCGTCCGCCGTCAAACCGGCCAAGGTACGAGGGGTCTGTCCAACCCACCCGGCACCGACCCACACCCCACCCAAGGAGGAACAGTGCCCGAGTTCTACCCGAGCATCAGCGAGGCCGTAGGCGCCGCGATGCAGCACAACATCCGGCTTGCCTACGGCGGCAAGGCGCCCGGCTCCGACACACCCCCGCGGGTCCGACACCTGCCCCACCCGTCGGCCGACCCGTACTCCGTCCCGGGGATGATCGCCCGGCTCACGGAGACAGCGACTCCCCATGAGGTCGCCGGAATCATCGAGGAGGTCAACGGAGCGCTCGGGGCACTCCCCCAGCTGACCGAACTCGTGGCCGCAGCGGCCGACTGGACCCGAGCCCGTCTGACCTTCGAGAGCCCGCACCACAACCCGACCTTCGAGACGTGGACACGGCTGGCCGCCGCCACCGGCATGCTGCGGGACGTCTAGGAGGAGCTGGAGGTCGCCGGGGACATGATCGCCGCGTGCCCTGTTCAACTCAGCGACCCCAAGTACCGCGACGAGGTGCCTGCACAGCGGACCAGGGAGCCGCTCAGCGATGTCGTCGGCAACGACGCGGTCGCGGACAACGAGCCGCCGGCCTCCCGGAACCCGGAAGCGGACCGACGCCGAGCCGCCCGCGCTTCCTCCCCACACGCCGACGCTCAGCGGACCGCGCCCTCCGTCGGCGCGGCATCCGAACCACCCACCAGCGCCCTACCGCCCCGGTCGCCACGCACCCGATGACCTCGGCTTGACCCCCAACTGCCGTCCCCTGCCCCGACAGGAGCTGCCCGATGACCACCAGAAGAGCGCCGCGCACCCCGCCTCGCCTTGTCCGCTCTCCCTCCTTGGACCCGCCATGCCCGCACCGCGTACCAGCGCGCCCCCGACCACCACCGGCTCCGACGCGCTCCTCTACCTCCTGTTCGGCGTCCTCGGCGCCGCCATCGCCTTCGGCTCCCTCGCCTGGCTGACCGGCAACCTCACCAACTCCCTCGTCGGCACCGGCCCCTGGGCGCCGTTCGAGGCCGCCGACGCGCTGTTGCACCCCGACGTGCTGTGGCCGCACCTGAGCCCCACCGCTCTGCTGGTCGGCGCGCGGCTCGTTCCCGGGCTGCTCTCCGTCTGCCTCACCGTCACCGGCCTGGTGGTGTGGCTGCGGCTGCGCGGCGGTGCGAGGAACGGCCTCGCCCCCAGGCGGGATCTCGCCCCTCTGATGAACAAGGAGATCGCCGCCAAGGCGAAGAGCCTGCGGCCGAGCCTGTCCGGCCTCACACCGAAGGAGGTCGCTCCCGCGGACCGCGGGATCCTCGTCGGCACGCACTCCCCGGGCCGGGCCGAGATCCGCGCCTCCTGGGAGGACGTGATCGTCGCGATCATGGCCCCGCGCTCCGGCAAGACGTCCGGGCTGGCGATCCCCGCGATCCTCGCTGCTCCCGGCCCGGTACTGCTGACCTCGAACAAGGCGGCGAACGACGCCTTCACCGCGACGGTGGACGCCCGCGCCGAGGTCGGCACGATCTGGACTCTCGACCCGCAGCAGATCGCCCACCACCCGCGCGAGATGTGGTGGGACATCCTGGCCGACGCCCGCGACCTGGCCGGGGCGAAACGCCTTGCCGGGCACTTCGTCGCTGCCAGCGTCGACGAGTCCAGCGGCGCCGACTTCTGGTCCACCGCCGCGAGCAACACGCTGGGCGCACTGTTCCTGGCCGCCGCCAGCCACCGGCGCCCGATCACCGATGTCCTGGCCTGGCTCGCCTCCCCCGCCGACCGCACTCCGGTGGACCTGCTCACCGATGCCGGCCACGAGGCGGTCGCCGCCCAGCTCCAGGGCACCGTCAGCGGGGCCACGGAAACGCGGGACGGCATCTACGAGACCGCGCGGCAGTACGCGAGCTGCCTGCTCGACCCGGACATCGCCGCCTGGGTCACACCCGACAAGCGCCTTCCCGAGTTCAAGCCCTCCGCATTCGCCACCTCCCGCGACACGTTGTACCTGCTCAGCAAGGACGGCGGCGGCTCGGCATCGGCGATCATCGCGGCGGCGGCCGACGCGGTGATGCGCGCGGCCGTGGTCGTCGCCGAGCGCTCCGGCGGGCGGCTCGACCCGCCTGCCCTGTGCGTCCTCGACGAGGCCGCCAACGTGTGCAAGATCTCCGATCTCCCCGACCTGTACAGCCACCTGGGCTCACGGGGCGTGATCCCGATGACGATCCTGCAGTCCTACCGGCAGGGTCAGCGGTGCTGGGGCGAGGCTGGCATGGACGCACTGTGGAGCGCCGCCACGGTCAAGATCGTCGGCTCCGGTATCGACGACATCGACTTCGCCGACAAGCTGAGCCGCGCGATCGGGGAGCACGAGGTACGGACCGTCTCCGTCTCCCACTCCGACAGCGGCAAGTCGACGTCCGTGTCCATGCGCACCGAGCGGATCCTCGCCCCCGACGCGATCCGTGCGCTGCCCAAGGGCAAGGCACTCCTCCTGGCCACCGGCCTACGCATCGCGCTGCTCGACCTCAAGCCCTGGTACAAGGAGCCGTCGGCGAAGACCATCGCGCCTGCCTCCGCCGCCGCCACGGCCACCATCACCGACCGCGCACTCGCGAAGGCGAACAACTCCGGCTTCGGGCGTGCGGCATGAGCGGGGTCTGGGACGTCCCCGCCGCCGAACGCGTCGCCGCCCTCCGGCGCGAAGCAGCCCACCACGCCGAGTCCGGAGCGCGGGAACTGTCGGATCTGGAACTCCTCAACCGGGCCTACGAGTCCGTCGTCCGCGACCGGATCGACACCCGCGACGCCTACATGTGCCTGCTCACCGATCTACGCCACCACGACGACCGGGTCCGCGCCGGGGCCGTGGCCGGCTTCCGTCCCCAGATCGACCGCATCGCCCGCCACGTCGTCAACGAACATCTCAAGCCGTACTGGCAGTTGGTCCACCGCGTCGAGCACCTGCCGGAACGGCTCTCCACCGGGGACGTCGAATCGCTGAGGTTCCAGGCGGCGTCGGTGCGGCACTGGCTACGCCAGGACGGGCCCGCCGAGGACCGGCTCGACCCCGGCAACGCCCGGGAACACCTCAGCACTCTGCGCACCGTCGTCGCCGCGCTGAAGGGACGCCGGGACGTCTCCACGGACGACGCGCTGCGGCTCATGGACGCGGCTCTCAACGACGGACCGCTGCTCGACCTGTTCGAGGTCGGCACGCCCGAACCACTGCCCGAGCCCGCCCCACCCGCCTTCGCCGGGCCCGGCTGGACAGTCCACGCCCACATGTGGACCTACCAGCCAGCACCCGACGACGGCTTCGTCACCGCCGTCCGGCTCGGCGACGAATGGCGCATCGACCTGTGGTCCCCCGCCGGCCCCCTCCTCGCCCGCGGCACCGCACCGGAGAACGACGTCGCCGCCCTCGCCGAAGCCCTCGTCGCCCGGGCCCCGGCCTGGACTGCGGACCGCTCCGACTACGCCTGGCGCCGCTTCACCGACACCGCCAACGCCCTCCGGCACACCGACGACACCTCCCCACGAGTCCGGTCCGCAACCACACGCACCACGACACCCCACCGCCCCGCACCGCACACCCCACCGCCCACCGCGTCGTCCCTCCCGGCGTCCGCGCAGACGGCCCTCGACCGCGGCCGTCGCCGCTGACGAAGATCACGCCGCTGCTCGGCCAGGCGTATCCGCACCGCAGTCGCCGGCCTCTGGACCAGGCACCGATCGACCGGGTCACCGCCCACATGTGGTCCGGACATCAGGGCGCCATCTTCGACGCACTCGCGAACGCCGAACCGGGAACGGCGATCCGAACGGCTGCCCGCCCTGGTCCTGCCACTCCGGCACCCCCGTCCAGGCCGACATCGACCTCACGGCCTGCCCCTCCCCTCTACCCGCTCAGGAGTCCCCTCGTGTCCTCGCGCACTCCGTCCCCTCCTCCGACGCGTTCCGAACGCCTCGCCCGGTCACCGGTCGTCCGACACGGTGGCCAGTGGTGGCTGGTCACCGGTTCCGAATCGCTCCTCGCCACCGATCCGACGTTCACCGGCGAGCTGGACCGCTTCGCCGACGCGATGACCGCCGCCGACCAGGCCGTCGCCGGCCTCCGCTCGCAGCAGGACGACCCGCCGGCTCCCCGCCCCGGGCGGCGGCGATGAACCCGCTGCTGAGTGCCGAGCAGGCGGTGCTCGGCTCGGTGCTGCTCGACCCCGGCCAGCTCGCGCACCTGGACTGGCTGGCGCCGGATCACTTCTACCGGCCCATCCACCAAGCGCTGTTCGCCGCCTTGCGCAAGCTCCGGACCGAGAACCATCCCGCCGTGGCGACCGGAGAACGCGTGCCGCTGTCCTGGGTGACGGACGCCGTCGCTGAGGCCAGTCACCACGTCCGAGGGCTGACCGCCGTGTATCCCCACATCCTGATCTCGGCCTGCCCGCGCCCCGAGCACGCCCCGGTGTACGGCCGGATGGTGCTGGAGGGCGCGATCCACCGCAGTGTGACCGCGCACGCGATCCGCCTCCACCAGGCAGCCCGCGCCGCCGCCCTCCAAGGTGCGGTGGAAGGAGCGCTGCACCACGCGGACGTCCTGGCCGGGGTGCTCGAAGACCTCGCGCGCCGCTGGGGGTCCGAACCGCGCCCGGTCGCCCCGGCAACACCGCCCCCCACAGCTCCCGTCGCGCCGCCGCCGGCACGAGCGGACCATGTCGCCGAGGACGAGCAGTTCCTGCTGGCGGTCCTGGTCGAGCAGCCGAAGGCGATGGACGAGGTCGTCGGCTGGCTGCGACCCGGCGACTTCGCCGACCCCGCCCACGACCAGCTCTACCGCTGCCTAGGAGCGCTGCACCACCGCGGCGAACCCATCGACCGGATAACCGTGCTGTGGGAAGCCCAGCGGCGCGGTCTGCTCGCCGACGGCACGCTGACCGCCGAACAGCTCACCGCCATCTGCGACGGCGTCGGTGCCGGCAGCGCCGAGTGGCTCGGCGAGCAGATCATGCGCTCCTCCGTCGCCCGTACGGCCGCCGCCTCCGCCCGCGCCATCCGCGCCCTGGCCGAGAACGAGACCCTGGCCCCCGGACGGCTCATCAGCCACGCCCTGCACGCGCTCGGGCCTCTCGACGAGGTGCGCGCCCGCTGGCAGACCGCGAACGGTCACCCCGTTCCGGCGCCGTCGCCCCCCGCACCGCTGACCGAGGGGCCCCCGACGGCGCAGGTCCACGCCGCCCTCGCCCGCAGCACGGCGCGACCGGCCGCACGGCCCTCGGAATGCCCAGGCCCTGCCTCCACCCCATCAGCCGCACGACCGCCCTGGCGCGTCCACGGCTGAGCTGTCCTCACCCACTCACCAACCCAGCCCATCCGACCGTCCCCACCTTGGAACGCCCCGTGGACAACACGCCACTCTCCGACGCTCTGACCCTGCGCGCCACGGCCCTTCGCCTTCGACGCCCAGCGCGGCAAGCTGCCGGTGCCGGGAGACCCCCACCGCATCTGGACGCGCACGGGCTGATGCCGGGGAAGTCCGAGCACGCAGGTGAAGTAGGTGTGCTCGGGGTAGTCCACGCCGTACCGGCCGTGGAGGCGGTGGACCTCCTCGTCCACGGACAGCCGGAGGTAGCCGCGGTAGGCCAGGGCCTGGGCGACGGTGGTCTTCCCGGAGCCGGTGAGGCCGGCCAGGAGTACGGCGAGGGGCACGTGGTCATCCTTCCGCGACATGGTGTCCGCGAGCGAGAGCGTCGTGGGTCAATCCTGGCTGCTGTGGGCGTGCGGACGCCAGGTGGTGAAGATGTTGCGGGCCTCGGAGGGCCAGATGAAGGGCATCCGGTCCAGGCTCACACGGCGGAAGGCGAGCCGCGGATCACTGGTGTTGATCACACCGCCGTGCCGGCCGACCTGGGCCAGTAGACGGCCGGACTCGTCGCGGACGGCCGGGGTGTGTTCCTGCCAGGTGCCGGAGCTGAAGTGCTGGACGCGGCGGCGGAGGTCGTCCAGGACGCCCGAGCGCCACTTGAAATGGTGAACCGCACAGATGCGGTCCGCGTCCGGCCGGTGCCCCGGAGAGCGGTGGTTGCCGGAGGAGACGGTGACGTCGTGGCGGGGAGGACGATCTTTCTCGGGTCGCCTTCTCGGCCTGGGCGATCACCTCGTTCAGCGGGGCGGGGTACTGCTGGAACTCGTCGGCGTCGGCCAGCAGGTGCCAGCCGGGACCGGCCCGGTGCCGCAGGGCATCGCGGAGCTGGGTGTTGGTGTGCTCGTGCCACGGGCCGGTGCTGGTGCCGGTGGGGATGATGCCCAGCCACCGGTAGTGGCGGGCCCAGGCGGCCAGCTGCTCACGCTCGACGACCTCGGCGCACAGCCGGTAGGACCGGCGCATCCCGTGCACCCCGTGCAGGCGCTTGACCGTGCCGCCCAGCGTCCGCTGGAGCCGGGAGTGCAGGGAGTTGGCCATTGGCTCGTCGTAGGAGAGGAAGACGGCGTCGATGCCGGTCACGAGAGCGCCTCCAGGTAGCGGGCGGCGACCATGGTGGGGGTGAAGTCGGCGGTGGAGGCGTGTGTCCGCTTGGCGTGGACGGCGTGGAACTCGGCGTCCGTGGCGAGGCGTTCGGCCAGGGCGACGGCTTCGGCCGGGGTGGTGAAGCACAGCTCGGGGTCGATGTGTTCGGCGAGCCAGCCCAGGCGGGGCGAGATGACCGGCAGGCCCATACCCTGGCAGTCGATGACGCTCATCGACCACGGACAGCCCTGCCGGAACGGGGCGATGCCGAAGCGGGCGCCGGCCAGCAGGTTCTTGTAGCGGCGGTCGCCACGGTCGGAGACAACCTGTACGTGCGGCAGCGCGGCGAGCTTCCCACGCATCTTCTCGGGACTGTCGTCCAGGCCCTTGCGCTCGGCCCGGCGCTGTCCGAACAGGTCCATGACCCGCAGCCGTACCGTGCCGGAGTCGCTGAGCTGGCGGGCCAGATCCACGAACTGCTCGGTGCCGTAGTGCGCGTACAGCCGGTGGTTGTAGACACCGATCGCCGTACCGGCCGTGGACCGGACCGTGGCGGGGTCGCGGACCAGACGCTCGTCACGCGGTGCGGGCACCACCCGCAGCTTCTCGCCCAGATCCACCGTCATCCGGGCGGCGGCGGCCGACACCCAGGAGGCGGCCGTGGAGGAGTGGACCATCACCCGGTCACACGCGGCCAGGCCCGCGGCGAACGCCAGCAGCACCGACCGCCCGAGCCCTGCGTCGTCCAGCGACGGGTCGAGCAACATCTGCCCACCGCCCACGAACGAAATCGGCAGGTAGTGGCAGTACCCGGCCAGCAGCGCATCCGAGCCGGCCTCCAGCAGAGCCGTGCGAACGGCCGGGGCCTCCTCGACCTGGTTGGCCACCACCACATCCGGCCTCTCCGCACCGATCAGGACCACCAACTCGTCAATGTCCGCAGAGAACCGGGCCCGGTACTTCGTCCCGGGCACCTTCGTCTGGTGAAAACCGCAGCGGGCATCCCCGGCCGCAGCCGGGGCAGCAACCGTCACCTCCGCCCCGGCGTCCGCCAGGGCTGGGGCCAACAGGTCCGCGAAGATCCACCCCGAATCCGCCGACAACCGGTCAGGGTTGGAGATGTTGAGCAGGTACAGCACGCGCATGGTTGCGTCGCCTCCCTCATCCGCCCGGGGGTCGATCCGGGCCGCTGAGGGAAGGAAAACGGCGACGCACGCCGTGACGGGATGATGAACTTGGATCACTCACGGTTCATTCATGCTCACCAACAAGTGACGCGGAGCGGGGCTTCGATGGACGCGCACAGCGAGGAGATCACCGTCGAGCAGGCGGCCGAGGACTTCGCGGCCGAGGTGGCCAGATGGCGGGAAGTACGCGGCATGTCCAAGCGGGCATTAGCGCTGGCCATGGGCTTCGACCCGTCCTACGTCAGCCACGTCGAGTCCGGCCGTCACAAGCCCACCGAGGAGTTCGCCCGGCTCGCCGACGAGCACCTGAACGCCGCCAAGGCGATCTGGCGGCGCTGGTGCGACCACGAGCAAGCCCGGACAAAGTCCCGGCGCCAACCTACGGCCCCACCGGCCCAGCGCAGGCACGAGCAGCCATACGCCACCGGGTCTGCCCTCGTCGTCGAACACGACGCCGCCCGCCTCCAGTACGACGGTCGCTCCTACCGGCTCACCATGCGCCGGCTGCTGTGGAACACCGGCGACGAACCGGTCACCCGTCTACCTGATCCGCATCTCCGTCGACCGCTACCCCGGAGACCCCGAGCGGTCCAACGCCCACTACCGAGTCCACCCGCTGACCTGGGATGAACTCGACCTCACCGCCACCTGCCGCGGCGAGACGATGCGGTGGCAGGCCAAGCACGACCGCGACGCCTTCAAGGAAGTCTGGCTGCTGTTCGACAACGAACACGGCCGCTTCCCGCTCTACCCCGGCGAGTCTGTGTGGATCGAGTACGCCTACACCGTCGGCGACAACAAATGGGGCAACTGGTTCCAGCGAGCCGTACGCCTGCCCCCCGAGCAACTCGAAGTCCAGCTTGCCTTTCCCGCCGCTCTCGACCCCGTCGTGTGGGGCACCGAGACCTCCATGACCGCCGAAGCCTCCCCGCTGCGGACCCCGCCCGTCCGCAGCGACGACGGTGAACTGAGGCAATTCACATGGATCACGACCACGCCCGCCCTCCACGCTCGGTACCGTCTTGAGTGGAGGTTCCGGGCGCGACCCGAACACGACACGGCACAAGGGGACTTCAGGTAATTGACGTGCGGCCCAGCCAGCAGATGCGGGACCTCGGCGTCGTCCAACACGGCGCCGGCATCCTCGCCGAACCGGCCCGCGCCTTCGACCTGCCCGCCGAACGCGACGAGGCCGAACGCATCACCGACGAGCTGCTCGCCGCGATGGAACGGATCGGCCAGGTCCACCCCTTCGCCAAGGGCATGGGCATCGCCGCCCCGCAGATCGGCATCGGCCGCACCGCTGCCGTCGTCCAGCCGTCCGGCGACGCGCCCGCCATCATCCTGCTCAACCCGAAGATCACCGACCGCTCCGCCGAGCTGGACGAGCAGTACGAAGGCTGCCTGAGCTTCTTCGACGTCCGCGGCCTCGTCCCCCGCCCCCTGGACATCACCGTGGAGACCACTGCCCTGAGCGGTGAGACCGTGACCACCGAGTACGACCGCGGCCTCGCCCGCCTCGTCCACCACGAGATCGACCACCTCGACGGGCTGCTGTACACCGCCCGCATGAGGACTGGGGTCGACCCGATTCCCGTGGAGGAGTACCGCCAGACCGGCAGCGCCTGGGTGTGTAAGGGCGCCTGACTTCACCCAGCAGGGGCTCTGGTGCAACCTATGAATGTGAACCAGCCAGCTCGGCGAGATCCAAGTGGGGAGTGCTGCGTGGCTATGACCGCGTTTCAGTTACGGCTGCCACGTTCCGCCTCGTCACCGACCCCAATGCCATCGACCACGCCCGCAAGCTCCACCCCGAACTTCGACTACATCCGGGACCCAGTCCCATTGCGGACGGGCGTATCTCCCCGCAGGTGCTGAGGCCGAGCGCGGCGATGATGTCGGGGCCGCGTACCTCGTAGGCGAGGCCGAGCCGGTTGATCCAGCTGAGCCGAGTGGCACGGCGGCAACATCCACTTCACAATGAGTCCGTCGTCGACGCCGCAAACGGACTTGACGTAGCGTCCGAGCCCGAGACTGGGATCGACCGTCGGCCCGGTGTGCATTTTGGTCAGGCCAGGGTCCCGGCGAGGCATGCGATGTTGGGAGGTGGGTCTCCGCAGGATCTCCGTTTGATCTCCAGCAGGTAACGCTATTCGTCACGTGAATACTTATTGCGTAGAGTGAACCCACGATGTTGGTCCGGCCAGGGGGGCATGAGGGGCCGCACCGCACCGCTCTACCAGGCGTGTTCACGTAGCCGATTTGCCATAGTGCGTACGCACCTCCCCTCGATTCAACGGCGTCGCAGACAGAGCTCTGGGAGCTCGACCGGTCGACCTCCGGTCATGAGCCTTGAGCGTGAACTTGTGTGTATGGATGGGGGTCTGACCAGTGCTCATGAGCTCAGGCGGCGTTGTCTCGTCGGCGTCGTCGCTACTCATGATGAGCGCTCCTTCCAGCGCCACGTAGGGGGATCACCGTTCCGATGGGACGGTGTAGAAGCGACCGGTGAGGTCGGTCTGCGCGGCCTCTCGGCGCACGGAGCATGCCAATCACGACACGGTCCGCCGAGTCCAACTGCCTTGGGAGCCTTGGGCGCACTTGTTGTCACGTCGCTAGGCATCGTGGTAGTGGTCGCGGCTTTGCAAGTAGTGGACGGTCACCGACTTCCTAGCCGTGGCGACCGCGTCGTCCTGGGGCTGGCTACTTGCCATCTCGCATGGCTCTGCCCAGCTGGGAGGACCTCACGCATGCGCCGACTGAAGCTCACTTTCGGCGTAATGCGCCAGATCCCACTCAGGCCCTCTTTTCCTGTCGTCCTGCGGCCTCGGAAGTCCTGAAATGTTCTTGCTCCGCAGGCGGTCGACTGATTTTATGCATGGGGCACGTTTTCCGCCCGGTCAGTCGAGCTGATCCACCGCTTCACTGGTCTTTCTGTTCGCATCTCCTACGACCCGAGGAACACAACTTGAAGACTTTCAAAACTGCCCTTTCTGTCGCTGCGGTAAGTATCGCAGCATGTTTGAGCACTGCGACACCGGCGTCTGCCGCGACGGCCGACAACGGCGTATGCGAAACCTACGAAATCTGCTGGTATTACAACTCGGGTTACCGCGGTGGGGTGGCAGATTTCACGCAGGCGGATGCCAGGTACGATCAGAACGACACATTTCACGGAACGGGCGGCCAGATCAACAACAATATAGCCAGCGGCAAGAACCGTAACCCTGGATACAACGCGATCGGGTGGCAGTACTACAACTGGACCGGTTGGGCCTTTACGCTTCTCGCCTCCGGTGACCCGAACTGCTGCGTAAGTGAACTGCCCGGCGCGTACAAGAACGCCATCAGTTCCCATAGTCATCGCCCCTACGGCACGTAAGATCGCGGGCGGCTTCGTCGCAGCTTACGGCCGAAGCCGCCCGCATTCCCAACGGTGAGGATGGAATGCGAAGTAGAGCCCCGATAGCCATTGGAATTTCAGCGCTGCTCTTGAACCTTGCCTCCTGCTCGACAGGAAAATCTTCAGAACAGGATGGTGGCTCGGACGGCTTCCCTGAACCTCAAATCGCATCTATCCCGCACATCGAGCACTCTGACAAGATCAGATTCCCACTCGACGCTTATCGCATCGATACTGCAAACGAGGATCGGCGGGCAATCGGATCCGCGCTCCGGATCCTCAGGAGCTCCTGCATGGCGCGGTTTGGATTCGAATATACGGACCCCACGCCTCCCAAGCCTGTGACGATTACGCACGCGCGCTTGTACGGGGTTACCGATGCAAACACCGCTCAAGTCTATGGCTACCACGCTCCCATCAGCTCAGGTACAGGTTCAGCCGAACAGGGATCCGCGCAGGATCGCCAGCTCACGGAAGCGGCCGCATCGGTTTTGACGGGAGAAGTCCAGACTCATAGCGGAAGGAAGGTGCCGAACAACGGGTGTGCTGGAGAAGCTGTAAAGAAGCTAGAGTCGGGGGCCGGCTTGGAGGAACAAGATCGTTGGCTCGTCGAAGAGCTTATAGCAGAGGCTAGCGAGCGCACCAAGAACGATAGCCGCGTCATGCAGGTTTTCAAAAAGTGGAGCGCCTGCATGAAGTCCGCTGGATTCGTCTACCGCGACCCGCCTGCCGTATTGTCAGATCCGAAATTCGCAACCGATGCTGCAGCAAGCCTGCTAGAAAAGGCTACGGCCTCTGCCGACGTTCGATGCAAGAGTCAGAACAATATCATTGGCGTTTGGTCTACCGTCGAAATGGCTTACCAGTCGGTCTTGATTGAAAAGAACCAGCTACGTCTTGGTCGAATAAAGGGAAATCTTAGCGTGCGCGTACGAAACGCTGAGAGGGTTCTCACTGGAGAAATGCGATGAAATGGACACCCATTTTTCGGGTTGCACTTCTTGCGGCAGTGTTGATTACGGCTGGCTGCACCACGGACTCTTCAGTGTCGCGTCCGGAGGCAAGCACTGTCGCCTCATCAGCTGAACCTGTCCGGGACGTGTGGGCGCGGGTTCAGGCTACTAAGTACTCCGGGTGCGGAAAGGGTGACTGCTCAGATTACCTGGACCACACACTTGCGACACTCAAAGATTTGCGGAGTTCCATGGAATCCGCTGGGACCGAATTTGGCAAGCCGATCAAAATAATTCGCGATACGGAGGACGCGGTTCAGGAAAATGGTACTGACCTGAATCACTCCAAGGCGGCTATTCTTGCGGCGGTTTCTGCACTTGACGATTGGATGGCTCGGCATCCGGAGCTGGCTCGCTGACGTGTGCCGGTCGCTTGGCGCCTCGGATACATCGATCTAACGACAGTCGCGTTGCGCGCACAGCCATGGCGCGGTCAATTCATCACGGGCTCTGGCCGACCTGTATCAGGGGCGTCGCTGCGGGGTCTCGCAGGCAGTTGGAGCCCGATAGGGAACGGGCGAGTGCTGCCGGGTCTCATCGCAGGTGCACCCTGTTCCAGCCCGGTGGTGAGCGGATTATGCCACGGCAGGCGAAACGTAAGGGGGAATGCAAGGTGCCTGCGAACGAAAGACAGATGTCGGCCACCGGTACTCGGCGCCGACACCGATGGGTCGTCGGCGTCGCCGTGGGGGCGGTACTTGTCTCCGGGGCGGGCTTTGCAGCTGCTCAGATCGTCAAGTCGCCGGCACAGGCCGCGGTCGAGTCGGCAGCGCCGCCCGCCAGCGTGATCACCGCGCCTGTGGAGTACCGGGTTCTCACCGACTCGGTGATTCTCCGTGGCGCGGTGACGGCCGAGCACTCGGTAGAGGTGGCGCCTGCGGGATCATCGGCGGAAGCGTCTACCTCCGTCGTCACCAAGCTACTTGTCAAAGCTGGTAATCGATTCGAAGCCGGTCGGATCCTGTTGGAGGTCTCGGGTCGTCCGGTCTTCGCCCTGCCTGGACGCCTTCCGGTGTACAGAGACCTCAAGCCTGGCATGGACGGGGACGATGTCGCACAACTGCAGACCGCTCTACAGCGAATAGGTCATCGCCCAGGTACGGACCGAGAAGGACATTTCGGCGCTGGCACGAAGACCGCTCTCTCCGCGCTCTACGCATCCCTCGGATACGATCCGCTGCCCGCCAATACCGAGGGGGAGGCGGAAGTCGAATCGGCGCGGGAAGCGGTGACCCAGGCGGAGCGGGCGCTGGAGGACGCGCAGGCTCTGGTCGCCTCTCCTGCAGTCGGGACGGGGCAGCCACCCCGCCCCGGGGCCACGGACAAGACCGAGGTTTCAGCGAATCCTGATTCTGGGCAAGCGGCCTCCCCATCGGCCCGGCTGGTTCAGCGAGCTCGGGAAGACCTCCGCCAGGCGCGCGAGGGGCTGGTCGACGCGCAGGCTGCGAACGGCCCGATGCTCCCCGCGTCCGAGGTCGTCTTCCTCGCAGGCTTCCCCGCACGGGTCGACATTGTCAACGCCAAGGTCGGCGCCGTGGTCACCGGCAAGATCCTCACCGTGTCCGCTGGGAAGCTGGTCGTCAACGGCTACCTACAGTCCCATCAGAAGGGCCTGGTGAGACCAGGCATGCAGGTGCAAATTCTTTCGGAGGTCACTGGCCTTACCGCCTCTGCCTCCGTCGCGTCGGTCTCCGACACCGTGCAGCAGGAACAGCCCAATGCCCCCGATGGGCCGCCAAGCGGTCCAGAAGCCCCGAGCGGGTATCTCGTGGTCGTCAAGCCCACGAAGGAATTGCCATCAGAGTTGGCGGGTCAGGATGTGCGGCTGACCGTACACGCGGCTTCCACCAAGGGGAAAGTGCTCGTGGTACCCGTATCCGCCATCACGGCGGGCGTGGACGGGAGTACATCGGTGACCGTGATGGCTGCGGCTGGTGCTGCCCGGAAGATCCCGGTCACGACTGGAACCACCGGGGACGGGCATGTCGAGGTCCGTCCGACCGCTGGCCACCGATTGGCCCAAGGCGAGCGAGTCGTGATCGGCGCTCGCAACCTTCCGCCTACCCAAGCGATGCCCCAGTGACCCGCGCGGAGGAAACGCAGCCGCCGGTGATTCACCTGGTGGGGGCCGGCTTGACATACGACGGCCCCCCGCCCGTGACGGCCTTGCGGCCCTGCGACCTGGTCGTCCGTCGGGGCGAGTTCGTCACGGTGGTGGGGCCGTCCGGCGCCGGGAAATCGACATTGCTCAACATAATCGGCCTTCTGGACACGCCCACACAGGGCACACTCTGGCTGGACGGACTCGACACAGGACGACTACGCGACAGCGAACGGACCGCTCTGCGCGGTCATCGCCTCGGCTTCGTCTTCCAGTCGTTCCACCTTCTACCCCACCGTCCGGCCTGGGAGAACGTGGCGTTGGCGCTCGTCTACCGTGGCACGAGCCGTAGGGAGCGAGGGCAAAAGGCCAAGGAAACGCTCGCGCGCGTCGGCCTGGCACACCGGGTCGACGCCCTGCCGTCGACCCTGTCGGGCGGGGAGCGTCAGCGGGTCGCCATCGCCCGGGCTTTGGTCGGGCAGCCGTCCCTTCTCCTCTGCGACGAGCCCACGGGCAATCTCGACACGTCCACCGCGCTCTCCATCCTCGAATTGTTGCGAACGCTGCACGCGGACGGCATGACCGTGGTAGTCATCACCCACGATCCCACGGTGGCCGCAACGGGCGAACGAACTATCACCATCCGCGACGGTGAGTTGACCGAGGGAACTCATATATGAAGCGCCGTCAGGTGGCACGCTTCTGGGTGCGGCAGGACTCTCGTATGCCCTGGATCCTGCCCATCACCCGTCTGTCGGCCAGAGACCTGCTGGCGGAGTCCGTTGCCGGGATGCTGCAGCGCCCCACGCGTTCAGTGTTGACATCCGTGGGAACCGTCTTGGGCGTGGGCACCTTCGTGGCCGTACTCGGACTGACCGCGACAGCCTCGTCTCAGATCGACGAGCGGTTCAACGCCCTGAGCGCGACGGAAGTAGCCGTCGAGGACATTGCTCACGATCAGAACCCGTTCGTCGAACTGGGCTTTCCCGACGACTCGGACCAGCGAGTCGAACGACTCAACGGAGTCGAGCACGCGGGCGTGTACTGGCCCGTTCACCTGTCGGACACCGACACTGTTCGCTCCGCACCCGTTGGCGGCTCCCGCACCGGAGACGACGTCCAAGTCGTGGCCGCTTCATCTGGAGTCCTCAACGCTGCGGGCCCGTCAGTGGGTCAGGGCAGGATCTTCGACCGGTGGCACGACCGAACCCTGCAGCGCGTCGCGGTCCTCGGATCCGGGGTCGCGTCCCGGCTGGGCATCTCCACCGTCGAAGCACACCCCGCGGTCTTCATCGGCGATGAGGCTTTCACCGTGATCGGTGTCATCGACGACGTCGAACGAAAGCCAGACCTCCTGCTATCCATCGTGGTTCCGAGGTCAACTGCTCAACGCCTCTGGGGGCCACCGAAAGAGGGCGCCAGGATGCTGATATCGACGCGCCTTGGTGCGGCCACGCAGGTCGCTGAGGAGTCGGCAGTGGCTCTCGACCCAGCTCACCCGCAGTACTTCAATGCCATCGCACCGCCCGATCCCAGAACACTGCGTACGAAGGTCACGAGTGACCTGGACCAGCTCTTCCTCCTCCTCGCTGCGATCTGCCTCTTCATCGGAGCGGTGGGCATCGCCAACACGACACTCGTGGCGGTGCTGGAACGCACGAGTGAGATCGGGCTGCGTCGCGCGTTGGGGGCACGCAGCAGGCACATCACCGTTCAGTTCCTCACGGAATCCGCGACCTTGGGGGCTCTGGGTGGCCTCGTTGGTACCTCCCTTGGCACGCTGACTGTTGTTGGAGTCGCGATCGCCCGGGACTGGACGCCCGTCATCCATTCCATGACGGTGACAACCGCGCCCGCCATCGGCCTGGCGACTGGTCTGCTGGCCGGCCTGTATCCGGCTTGGAGAGCTTCCCGCATCACGCCGGTAGAGGCGCTGCGCCGCTGAGCGTAAGGAGCGCGGCCGGCATGCGCCACGCACGTGGACCACCTCACGTCACGTAGAGAAGGAAAACTCATGCACGTCCTCAGGCGAACGACCGTCGCCACCACTGTCATGCTCGCGGCAATCTCGCTCGGTGCCTGCTCCTCGTCCGGATCAGCCTCCGACTCGGCGAAGGACAAGGCCCCGATCGACCGAACCAACTGGCCTGCCGAGGTGCCTACTTCCGGACTGGTCAAGGGCCTGGAGCTGCCGCTCGAGGCTTACCTGCCCTCCTACGCGGATCAGGTCGCCGTCGACACCGCGCTGCGCACCCTGCAGATGCGGTGCATGTCTGAGTACGGGCTGACCGTCGATCTGCCGCGTCCCGGCGCGAACCCGCCGCCCCACAGCAACGCCGTCTCGATCGAGCGGCGTTACGGCCTCAGTGACCGCGCACAGGCACAGAAGTACGGGTACGGGCTGCCGAAGGAGCTGACCCGGAGCCTCGAATCCGTCGAGGAGGGGCTTTCAGGCATCGAGGTGGAGGTCCTGACCGGGCGGAAGAAGCCCGAGTTCGCCCCGCCCAAGGGCGCCAAGGTCAGCGACGGCCATTTCGGCAGGGTCCCGGAGCCCGCGCGCGCTGAGCACAACGGAAAGAAGCTGCACGAGGGCGGCTGCGCCGGCTGGTCGAAGCGGCGGCTCAAGGTGAACGAGGAGGATGCGGGCTTTGTCTCCGGGCTCGCCTCGACAAGCCTCTCCGAGTCCCGGCCGCTGAAGCCGGTCGAGAAGGCTCTCAAGAGCTGGTCGGCCTGCATGAAGGACAAGGGCCGCAAGGCTGCCGATCCGTACCGGGCGATGGAGCAGGGCTACGCCGACGGCGACGGCACCACCAAGAACGCGATCGAGCTCGCGCTGGACGACATCGACTGCAAGGAGCAGACCCGTCTGATCGAGGTCTGGTTCAAGGAGGAGTCGGCCGTCCAGAAGCGGCTGATCGAGGAGAACAAGGACCAGCTTGCCGCCATCAAGAAGCGCATGGGCGAGGTCCTTGAGGCCGCGAAGGTCACCAAGTAACCAGAGAAGGAACACAGTTGAGACAGATACGTATCCGTCTGCGCGTGCCGGTCACCCTTGCGGTGACCACCGCGCTGGCGATACCGCTGAGCCTGCCCGCGCAGGCCGAGGCACCAAGGCCACCCAAGGGCGCGGCGCAGGGGTGGAGCGACACCACCCAGCAGCAGAAGAAGCTCTCCCTGAAGCCCTCCGCGATCCCCGCGAAGGACCGCGCCGGCCTGCTTGGCAAGGGCTACGAGAAGTCCGCGGACACCGCGGTCACCGCGACCGGTGACGGCACCGGCTTCCACATCCTTGCGGGCAAGGAGAAGGACGGCTACGAACTCCATACGGTGGCCAGTCTGTTCGAGGACGGCTTCGCCTCGGACACCTGGATCGGCAACCACTGCGTCACCGAGTCCGGCAAGTACGCGGCCGTCTCGTACGCGCCGCGGATGTTCACCAACAAGCCCGAGCTGATGGTGCGCGGTGCCTTCACCGCGGTGGTCGACCTGGCCTCGGGCGAGGTCACCAAGCTGCCGTTCCAGTCGTCGCTCGCCTACTTCTCGCCCGGCTGTGGCCAGGGCGATCGGGCGGTGTTCACCCAGCTCACCCATGACGGTGACGACAAGCAGCAGACCCGTCTGATCACCGTCGACGCGGCCACCGGCAAGGAGTCGAAGCCGGTCACGCTCGCCGGCCAGATCACCTCAGCGATCCCCACCGACGCGGGCATCGTCGCCGCCCACGGCAACAAGCTGGTACGGATCAACGGCACGGCCGAGAAGACCCTGGCGTCCACCACCACGGTGCCGTTCCAGATCACCGCCGACGCCGACGGCGGTATCACCTTCATCGACCGCGAGTTGGACAAGAAGGCGTCCGACAAGCCGGCCGCCTGGGCCAAGCACCTGGACCGTACGAAGGTGAGGCAGGGCAAGAAGACCAAGCCCGTCACCGTCGCCTCCGGCGGGCTGCACGCCTGGGACCTGACCCGCTCGGCACGCGGCGAGGTGTTCGTCACCGGTGACGCCACGTCCAAGGCCCTGCCCAAGCGGGTGCACAACCCCGGCAAGCTCCCCAAGGGCGCGGCGATCTCCAGCCACGCCCAGGCGGCCCTGACCACCACCTGGTCCGATGGGAAGACCACCCTGGTCAACCCGGAGGACGCCGCCAAGCCGCGCCCCGCCCGTACGGCCCTGCGCATGCTGGACTCGGGCAAGTCCGTAGCCCTCGACCTGCGCCCCGGCGCGCACCGCGTGGGCGACGAGGCACAGGGGCACGCCCTGTCCCCCGCTCTACCCACCGGCGGCCCGGTCGACTCCGGCCCCGACATGGGCAAGGAGAGCACAGACGGCCTGTCCACGCAGACCGTCCGTACCCAGGCCCTCACCGCGCAGGCCGACAACCCGAGCGAGGGCACCGGGGAACGCTACTGCGCGGTGGCCCGCAACGACGTGAAGAAGCAAGCGTTCCAGCCCACTCCGCGCCAGGTCGAATGGGCCGTGGACCAGGCCGTCGTCGGCGAGCTGAACTTCTACCGGTCGCCGAACTGGAAGAACACCGGCACCGGCGGCTACCAGCCCCAGGGCCTGTTCCCGCCGACCGTGCTCGCCGGTGACCCCAACGGCACCCTCGACAACGAGGACCCGGACGTCACCGACAAGTGGCACATTCCCGCGCAGGTGATGCTCGGCATCACCGCGCAGGAGTCCAACATGTGGCAGGCCACCCGCTTCGCCGTGCCCGGTGTCACCGCCAACTCCCTGATCGGCAACTACTACGGCGTCGACTACGCCGCCTCCGGCGAGCAGCTCGACCCGTGGCGGATCAACTGGGCCGACGCCGACTGCGGCTACGGCATCACCCAGGCCACCGACGGCATGCGCCTGGCCGGCAAGACCAAGCCGGGCGAGACCGCCCTGTCCACCCTCGCGCAGGAGGCCGTCGCCCTGGACTACACGGCGAACATCGCCGCCGGTGTGCGCATCCTGTCGGAGAAGTGGAACCAGACCTACAACGCCGGAATGAAGATCAACGGCGGTCACCCCAAGTGGATCGAGAACTGGTTCTTCGCCCTGTGGGCGTACAACTCCGGCTTCTACAACACCGCCGACTCGCAGGGCCACTGGGGCGTCGGCTGGACCAACAACCCGGCCAACCCGCTGTGGAAGGCCAACCGCGTCCCGTTCCTGCAGAACGCGTCCAACCCCGCCGGGGACGACTACAGCCACGCCGCGCACCCGCAGGACTGGCCGTACCAGGAGAAGGTGATCGGCTGGGCGGCCCGCCCGATCTCGGCGATGTTCGCGCCCGGCGACTTCCAGGCCGGCTACCGCGCCGCGTGGTGGACCAGCAACCTCGACCGCTCCAACGCCAAGCCGCCGGTGGACCTGTTCTGCAACGCGTCGAACTACTGCGACCCGTCCAAGATCGGTGACAACGACTCCAACGACCAGGGCATGGGTGCCTGCACCGCGGACTCCGGTGACAGCGACACCAACCCGCACTGGCTGCACTGCTGGTGGCACGAGGAGATCACCAAGGACCAGTGGAAGGACTGTGAACGCCTCGCCGAGTGCGGAAACGGCGTACACCGCTTCACCACGTCCTACGGCGAGCAGCCGGACGCCGGCTCGTATCCGCCGAACTGCTCCATCGGGTCCCTGCCCGCCCACACCTTGGTGGTCGACGACCTGCCCGACGGCACCATCCCCGCGGGAGTCGATACCAGCCGCGGTTGCGGGGCGGTGAAGTCGAGCGGCACGTTCAGCCTCAGCTACGTCCCGTGGGACACCCAGATGGATCTCACTCACGACGGTACGGACAACCCGACCACCGTCACCACGTATCCGGGGAAGATCGACACGCACCAGATCGGCGCGGGCTACGGCAACCACTTCTGGTTCACGCACACCCGCTCCCCGGAGTCCTACCCGGCCAACGCCAACCGTATGAAGGTCACCGGCACGTGGAAGCTGAACGCTCCGCTGACCAACACCACCCGCCAGGCCAAGATCTTCGCGCACATCCCCGACCACGGAGCGCAGACCTCCAACGCCGTCTACCGGATCCAGACCCCCGAGGGGGAGGTCGAGGCGCCGGTCTCGCAGACAGCGAACCAGGCCAACAAGTGGGTGGACCTGGGCGCCTACGAGTTCGGTGACCAGATCCCCGAGGTACAGCTCGACAACTTCAACGGCGGCAGCGGCAGCGCCGACATCGCCTTCGACGCTCTGGCGTTCGTCCCTGGCACGTACAACGGCCTGAAGCTGACCGGCAATATGACGGCCGACCCGACCGCTCCGGACCCGGCGCCGGTCGAGCCGGGCGAGGACATCACCAACGCTCTCTTCTCCGCTGCCGACAGCTCCTCGGCGGACACCGCCGCGGCGGCGCCGATGGCGATGGCCGCCACGAGCACCGCGTCCTGCTCGACGGTCAACCACAACCTCACCCGCAAGCGCACCACCGCCTGTATCCACAGCGACTACGTGATGACGGAGCAGTTGCACGGCGTCCCGACCGGAAACGCGGCCTTCGACCTCTACATCACGTACCACCTCGACCCGAAGAGTGCCGAGTTCTCGCAGATCGCCACGATCCGGCTGAAGGCGATGGACGGTGCGGTGAACACCGCCACCTTCGACTACGAGGCCAAGTGCCGCGGTTACTGCAGCGTCACCAGCACCGACTGGAGCGGGTCGAAGACCTTCACCAAGGGCGACACGCTCCAGCGGACCGTCACCACACGGTTCAAGTGGACGCCCAGCGGCACCACCAAGAACAAGATCACCCCCTACTTGTCCCTCGGCGGTAGGGTCAACAGCTCTTCGGTCATCAATCCGTCCGAGTTCGAGAGCGCCAAGCTGGACATCCGCTGCGACACCGAGGTCGTCAACGCGGGTACCGGCTGTGTGTTCTCCGGCTACAAGCCGACGTACGTCATGAACTCCAAGAAGTTCCCCGGGGCCGCGGCACACATCGACATGATGTGGCGCAAGACCAACGTCAAGTGGGGCAACCGCAACGGCGGAAATCCGCTCACCTTCCTGGACAACAAGCTGTCCGCCGACGGCACCGGCAAGACGCAGCAGTACCGCAACCGTCAGGTCATCTGCGGCAGAAAGTGGACGAAGTACCTGGGCACCGGCCTGTTCAGTGACATGTGGACCCTGGACGCGGGCGAGCCGCGTACCGACGTGGAAAGCTGCGACGAGTTCGCCTTCGCCAACGCCTACCAGAGCGCCGGAAACCTCTACAGCACCACCAGCCCCCACGTCGCCTACAGCGGCGCGGAATGCGTGCAGACCTATGTCCGGCGCAACGCCGACGACACCATGACGCTCCACCTGCGCCCGGATGCCCCGGCACCGACGTGGAAGGAGCTCTGCGGCCGGTCTTCGATGTCGAACTGGCAGAACACCCAGTCGATGCGGCCGTTCGGCGAGTTCATGAAGGAACAGCGCCTGATGGAGGACGACGACTACTGGGTCGACCTCGACGGATTCACCGCACCCACTCCGTAACCGGACAATGAGCAGTGCCCCCCGGCCGTTCTTCGGTTCCGGGGGGCACTTCCGTTTCGCGACCTCACAGCCTCACGACCAGACAAGTCGCCCTTCGGCAACGGAACAGACCGGATAGTCCCCCGCGCCGATCCTCGTCAGCATCTCCGCCACGGAGTCGAAGTAGTCAGCCAGTGACGCGTACTCGCCGGTGACCGTGGGCGCACCCACGAACCATCTGCCGATACGTCCGTCCCTCGCGTCGATGAACTGTCCCATCCAGCCGTCCCGATCCGACTGGAACGGGATCCACTCCTCGCGCCATTCGCCCCCACCGGACAAGGGGTGATTCGCGTAGAGCTTCTCCATCGCCCGGATGCCCAGAAAGAAGCTCCCCTCGTCCGGGAACCCGGCGTAACCGCAGCAGGCGACGTCGTCGTCCACATCGTCCTCGGGAAGATCCAGGTTGTTCTGCAGCAGCCACGCCCGCAGTTCCTGAGGCAATGAGACACCCATGCGCTCCTCGGCGGCCGCGAGTATCCGCTCCGGGGCCGGGCCGGGCAGGTCCGCGTGATCGGCCGGAGCATGCTCCCGGAGGAGATTCATTACACGAGACCAGCTCTCCACCACACCCATTCCCCACTGCCCCTCTCTGCGCGGATTCGCTATGCCACTCAATGGGCTCACCTACTGTAGCCGGACGGCAAGACCCGGGTCGTCATCCAGTGCAAGCACACCCGCAGCAACGCAACGGTCGGATCGCCTGCCCTTCAACGGCTCAACGGCCCGGCCCGACAAGTCCACTTCGCCGATGTGGCAGGGCTTGATCAAGTTCCGTGAGTGCCGGGGTTGTTGGTAATGCCCAGGATGGCGAGTGCTCGTTCGGGTTCGTGCCGGATGGCGCGGGTGGTCTTGGCGATGTTGTCGGCTCCGAGGAGCTTCAGGGTGCCGATGGCGAGGTTGCGGAAGGTGGCCATGGCGCGGGGCGCGTTGCCGGCGTGGACGGTCGAGGCGTCCTCGGCGAAGGTGACATCTCGGATGTAGTGGGAGGAATTTTCGATTCCCCAGTGCCCGCGAATGGCGGCGGCGAGGTCGGCGGGGCTGGTCTGGTGGATATCCAGGCTGGTGACGGCGTAGACGCTCTCGCGGCTCTCGGGCTTGCCGGTGGGCTTGCGGCGGCGGTGGACGCGGATGGCAAGGCGGGCGTGCGGGAAGGCGATCCCGCCGAGGCTGTCGGCGATGGAACAGGTCTTGATCGACCGGGACTCGCGCCGTCCGTGGGCGGCGCGGGAGGCGGTGTGCTGGACGGTGATCGATGCCCGGGGCAGGGCGGCGAGCTGGGCGTACGCAGTGGGCTGGTTGGTCTTGATGACCGCGATGTAGTGGGCCTTCTTCGTCTCGACCAGCCAGGCGATGTTGGCCTTCACCGAGTGCAGGGCATCGAAGGTGACCACGGCGTCAGCGAGGTGGAGCGGTGCCAGCAGGGGCTTGAAATGCCGCGTCTCGTTGGTCTTCGCGCCGACCTCGACCTGTGCGAGTGTGGCGACGGGGTGGTGCGTGACCGCCGCGAGCAGGTGCCGGCGCGGCGCATCGAGGCGGGCCGAGCCCCTCAGCGCCTTGCCGTCCACGGCGATGACCCGCCGCCGTCGGACAGTCGGCGTATCCACGCACGCGGACTTGCGGTGCTGGTCAGCGAGGTAGGCGCCCACGGCCTGGTCCAAGGCGTCGCCGTCGAGCGCCATGAGGACGCGTCCGATGGTGACCGGTTTCGGGCCGCGCCGCCAGCCGAGCAGGTGACGGCGGATCCCGAGGGTTGCCAGCAGGGTGTTCGTGGCCCGCTCGGTGAACTCGGCGATCTCCTCCAGGCTCTTCGCGCCGGACACGGCCGCGCAGGCACACACCAGCAGGACCGACACCAGTGAGTACCAGCGGCCCCGGCGTGAACGCGGATCGGGCACCGACGCGAGGTAGGGGCGCAGGTCAGCGATCCGGTCCGCATCCAGCGGACCCAGCTTCTCCAGCACGGCAGGGATAGGGGAAGATGCAACGGCAGGCACGGGACATCCTCGTGATCATCTGGCTTAGTCACCACAATGATCACGAACCCCCGTGCCTGCACTGCTACCCGCCTCTACCAGCCCTGATCGTCAACCACCCGCGCATCCGGGGAACTTGACGGAGCCCTGCCGATGTGGTCGTCACCATCACCAACGGCTACTACTCCGCACCAGCGAAGGAATTCGCCCGCTCCCAGGGCATCGCCCTCATCGGCTCGCGCCACCTGGAAGAATGGGCCACCTGGAGAGTGCCACTGTCCCAGGTTCTTGAGGACCTGAGCTGAACCACGCCAGGACGTGACTTACGTCACCATGTCTCGTGCTGAAAGAGACGCGCCGCCCGCCATAGCGGCGTAGCAGATACGGCGGCCAGGCCCCAAGTAATGCGACACGACCTGCGGGGGACACGGTCTGTGTAGCAACAAGCTGGGCCGGTGACATGGAACCCACCACCGCGCGAACGCCGTTGATCGGCTCGATCTGCTCGGGTTACGGCGGTCTGGACCTCGGGGTCCAGACCGCGCTCGGCGGCACCTTGGCCTGGCACGCCGAGATCAACCCCGACGCCGCGCGCATCCTGGCCCGGCGCTGGCCCGGCGTGCCCAATCTGCGGGACATCACCGCCGTCGACTGGGCCGATGTGCCTCGGGTGTGCGTCCTGACGGCCGGTTTCCGAGTAGGGTCGGGGACTGGCGCGGTGGCGTATGACGCTCCGTTTCCAGCCCCCGCCACATCAATCCGTGCATGCGGTTCTCCCGCACACGGCTTTCCGACATCGTTCACCGGCTGGCATGCGCTCTGACCCAGTGCACGTTCCCGCTGAGGCGGAAGACCCCGAGCCGCGTCAGCCAGTCCCCGTTGTAGCGGGTGGCCCAGTTGCGGCCCTTCATGCCGTGTTTGCGGCTGGCGAAGATCGCCAGCCGCTCGTGGACGTAGCGGTCCACCGCGTTGAACTTCCGACTGGAATGCCCGTTTCGGAAGTACCCGGTCCAGCCCCGCAGGACGGGGTTGAGATCGGCCACCACGGCAGCCACCGACCGCTCGGTCCGGGACCGGGAGGTCGCCGCGCGGATCTTGTCCCGCAGCACCCCCAATGCCCGTGCCGATGGCCAGCGTTGCAAGTAGAACTTGCCGCGCCACTTCCACGACTCCACCTTGCGGTGGTGGAAGCCGAGGAACTCAAAGCCCTGTCCGCCCCGGGTGAGACAGACGATGCCGGACTTCTCCGGATGCAACCGCATCCCGAGCTCGCCCAGCACCTCCGCCGCCAGCTCACGCGCCTGGTCGGCCCGCTGCCTGGTCGGCGACAGGACCACGAAGTCATCGCAGTAGCGCACCAGCCTCCCCAGCCGCCCGCCGCGTTCCTGCCACGCCTCGTCGAGAACGTGCAGGGCGATATTGGCGAGCAAAGGGGAAATCGGTGAACCCTGTGGGGTTCCCGCCCCGGTCATGGACGTCACCCCACCCTCCAGTACTCCCATCCGTAGCCACACCCGGATCAGCTTCAACATCGACCGGTCCGCCACCCGCCGCTCAAGCTGAGCGGTCAGGGCATCGTGCCCGATCGTCCCGAAGCAGTCCCGGATGCCGGCCTCGAACACCCACTCCCGCCCCTGGTTCACGCCGATGCGCACAGCCTCGCACGCGTCGATCGCGGACCTCCTGGGCCGGAACCCATAGCTCGCCTCGGTGAAGTCGGCTTCAAGCACCGGCTCAAGCACCAGTTTCGCAGCCGTCATCACCACCCGATCTGCCACGGTGGGGATCGAAAGCGGCCGAGACTCCCCCGGCCGCCCCGGCTTGGGGATCATGACCCGCCGCAGGGCTGACGGACAATACGTATGCGTCCGCAGCCGCTCGGCCAGGTCCTGGAGGAACTCTTCCACCCCGGCATCGGCCACCGCGTCGACGGACACACCATCCACGCCGGGGGCACCCCGGTTCGTACACACGACAGACCAGGCCCGCCACAAGACGTCCATACGGTGGACGTGGCCATACAGGGCATGAAACCGTCGTTCGGGTTCTTGCTCGGCACAGCGGTAGAGCGTCCACTGCAAGGCTCGGACCTTGTCCAGAGGCCGGCTGTCCGGTCGTGCGACGCCTTCCTCCCGGCGGATGGAACTAGCCGGTACGGCACTCATCCGGGCACCTCCTTGTTCGTGTCACGCATCGATGAAGCAGGGGCCCTTCGCTCCCGGCGGGTTGTGTTGTCCCGCCGATCGGCACTACTACTGCCCCCTCCGACTTCCTCTCGGCAGCCCGCCACTTCCCGGTTCCGCCGGTTATAGGCGAGCCACGCTTCCCGGGCCGCAAACCCCCGGGGCCGAGGAGGATCTCTCCAGTTCCCAGGACAACCCTCCAACCGTTCCACGCCCCTTACGCCGGGAGGTTCCTCGGCGCCCGCTCCAGGTTCCCGGACGCCTTCCATGGCCTTCGCCCAACAGAGACGGGCTCGGCACCTCCTTGGCCGCCCTCGGGCGGGATTAAGTCACGACGCTGCAGGCTTCGCTTCATGCTGCGGACCGGCCGGTTGCACGCCCCCGAAGGGCGCTTGTCACTCCACTTCGACGCCGGCCTCTCAATCGGCGCCGGGACTCAGCTACCGGGGACCCTGGCGTCTCCCCGGACCGGACTTCCACCGGCTGGCTGCCCTGAGCTTGACACTCGGTTACATCCCTTCAACCTCCTCGATCCTCTACGGACGCCCGAGCTGCTGGACGTACCTCTGCTGCCCAATTCCGGGGCAACTCCGACACGCGGACCATGACCTGCGACAACGCGGTGACCGTTGCGGCCTTCCCGGCATGACTCTGCTGCTCAGCCGAATTGAGCAGCAGAGTCGTTTCCCCTGTCCAAGACGTCTCCGTCGCCGGCCGCCGCGCCGGACTCAACCCCCACACCCGCTCGGGGCTGTGGCTGCACGTCGCCCGTGCGGTCGAGGCCCTCCGCCCCTGCTTGGTGGTGATCGAGAATGTCCGAGGTCTCCTCACCTCGCCCGCCGGTTCCCCTGGCGACGTGGAATTCTGTCCGTGGTGTCTGGGAGACGACCCAACCCAGCCTCCTGTGCGGGCACTTGGTGCCGTACTCGGATCCCTGGCCGATCTCCGGTACGACGCGAGGTGGCTCGTGCTTCGTGCCTCCGACGTCGGAGCCCCCCATCGTCGCGAGCGCACCTTCCGTCGCCTGGCCCGCCGAGCACCCTGCTCAAGACCCCGACGAGCAACATCGGCAAGAACGGCAGCTCCCAGCATCCCTCGAAGAGGAAGAGCGGCGGCCACGGCCCGAACCTGGCCGACGAGGTGGAGTGGCTGCTGCCCACACCGAAGGCGTCGGACGGGATCAAGGGCTCGCCGAACCAGCGGCATGGCAACGGGGACATGACGCTGTCGAGCGCGGCAGCGTCGCTGCTGCCCACCCCGGGGGCGAGCGACACCGGTACCCCGGGCCGCCGTCCGGGCAAGGGCTGGCGCCCGCCCCTGTCGGCGGTGGTCCTGCCGCTGTGGGCGGAGGGACCGACGGGCGATGGGGAGCGTACGCCTCCGCCATCGCCCGATGGGAGAACGTCACCCGCCCCGCGCCGCCGCCCACCGACGCCGCCGGACGCCTGCGCTCCGACTTCGTGGAGTGGATGCAGGGCCTGGCCCCCGGCTGGGTGACCGCCACTCCGGGACTCGGCCGACCGGCTCAGCTCACCGCGCTCGGCAACGGCGTGGTTCCCCAACAGGCTACCCGAGCCATGCAGTTGCTGGCACCTCCCTTCCCGAGCTATCCCCGCTGCACCGCGCCGTAGCGCCCCATTACCCGGTTTCCCCGGCCGCGCCAAATCGCGGAATCTCCGCATCCTCCTGCCCATGCCGACCTGCGAAGGGAGCACCGCCGTGACCTCCAGAAGAGCGCGCCGCACCTCGCCCCCGCCCTGCTCGCTCACTCCCTTGGATCCGCCATGTCCGACCCCAGCAAGGCCACCCCCGAGCCCGAGCCGTTCCGCGTCCCCGACGGCGACCTCGACGATCTCGCGAGCACCCTCGCCAAGACCATGGCGGAGGTACGCCAGCACGGCGTCATCCTCGACCGCCTCGGCTCCGAGCCCGTCCCCACCCCTCAGCCCACCGCGGGCACCTCCACCGCAGCCGCCGCCGACGCCGACAAGGCAGCCGCCCCGGCCTCGGTGTTCATCCTCGCACTGGGCGGCGAGGCGTACGCCGTCGAGCTGGCCGCGCTCAGTGACTGGGTGAACTACCTGTTCCTGCCCGTCTACGGACGGGAGATCAGCACCACCCGACCGTGGTGCGACCAGTGGCACGAACACCCCGAGGCCGTTGCCCGGCTGCACGCGCTCTGGCTCGCGTGGCAGCAGCTCACCGACGCCGAGGCCGGCCTGTCCGGTCCCTCGACGTGGCACCGCGACCACCTCGACCAGGCCCTGGTTCATCTCCGTGCCCCCGACGGCCCCTTCGCCGCATGCACGACGAGCCCGACCCGGCCCAACCACCGCGTGCTGGCCACCCCGGCACTCGAGCTGACGGGAGCCACCCGGTGATCGCCGAACCCGACTTCCGCCTCGCCGACTTCGAGCCTGCCGACGCCGCCTCCGAACTGGCCGAGAGCAGCATCTGGGCCGGAGACCTGACCGTGCTGGCCGAGCACCACACCACCCCGGAGGGGACGCACAGCTACCTCGTCGCCCACGACAGGTCGATGACCTGGGGCGTTCCCGGTGATCCGGCGCTCGTTGCCATCAAGATCACGCGGGACCTACGCAAGCGCACGTTCACCTTCGAGACCGCGAACCACGCCAGCCTGCCGTTCGCCCAGAACTGGCTGATCGAGCATGGCTGCCCGCCCGAGCGGATCGCCCAGGCCAAGGGGGACTTTCTGAAGCCCGCCGACGATCTCACCCTCTGGGTCGAGCGGCAGATCCGGGAGTCGGGCTCTCGTTACAAGGTCCTCGACAGCCGGACCTCGGACTTCGCCCCGTGCGAGACGTGGACGTTGACCCGTGACTCCAGCGCCGCCCAGGCACCGATTCGCGTCTTCCTCGAAGAGGGGAACCCCGACGCCCACACATACACGATGCGCGAGGGCGCCTTCGCCGACGAGGCCGCCGCCCGCCACTGGCTGGAGCACCGCGGCAGTCCGCTGCCGCAGCCGCCGGACTACCGCGGTGAGGCCGCCGCCCGGCTGACCCTCGCCGCCCTCACCCGGTTAGCGGGTGCCTCCGCGATCCCGAAAGCCGGCCTCGACACGAGCATCGCGCCGTCGGCGGGAACGGCCCAGCGCCCGACCCCTCAGAGGCCGATGTGAGCCGCGCCCGCTTCGCCTTCGCCGCCCACCCGGACGCCATCGCGGACCTGGGTCAACTCCCCGACGAGATCCGCGACCTGGCGCTGCTTGAACTGCAGAATCTGGTCCACGGCAGCGACGACTGCCTGCCGCTGACCGGCCGCCTCGCGGGCTTCCACAAGGTCTACGTCGACCCGGCCGTCTCCTACCGGATGGTCATCCAGTTCCGCCCGGCCCCGCCCACCTCGACCCACAAGCGCGAGATCTACCTCGTAGCGGCCGGTGCCCGGGAGGACTACGCGGTCTACCGCACGGCCCAGCTCCGCACCAACCGCATCGGCCTCAACCGGCAGGAGGGCACCGACGCGGCGGCCGAGGCCCGAGTCCAGGCGGCCCGGTCCCGATCCCCCCACGCGATCGACCCGACCGCATCCATCCCGGCCACCGCACCGGCGGCAGCCAGCCCCGCCGCCCCGGCCGCCTCCCGAAAGGCCTCCATGCGATGACCGCCGACCGTGCGTCCCTCGACCGCACCGAACTGGCCGGGCTGCTCACCGACGCCGCGCGGAGCGTCTCGGAGGTCCTCACGACCGAGTACCCCACCTCCGCCGGCCGCTCCTACCTGCATCCCGTCCTCGGCGCGCTCTCCGCCGGCCCCCGGGTGGTCCGCGAACTGAACGACCGGCTCGAAGAGTTCGTCGTCGAGGAGCCGCTGCCTTCCACCCCCGCCGGTCTGTTCACCCTGGCGTCCTACGCTTCCGCGCTCGGCTGGCTCACCGAGTCCCTCGCCGAGCTGACCGCCTCCGTGGACCAGATCTGCACGCGCGTCGGCCTCCCCGCCGAGCCGCCGGCCCCGGCCCTCGTCGCGCCATCGCCAACGGACCAGGACGACGCGTTCGACTTCGCCTTCAGCGCGCTGGAGTTGGCCGCCATCCGCACAGCCGCCGAGGCTGCCGACCTCAGCCCCGGCGACTACGTCGAGGTGCTCTCCCGGTCCCTGCTCGCCGCCTCCCGGATCACCGACGCCTGCATGGAGATCTCCAGCGGCCTGCTCGAAGACGCCGCGTACGTCCTCGGCGAGGTAACCGATCACGTCTGCATCGGCGAGGGCCCCGACAGCCTGCCCACCCTGGTGCGCTCCCTGCTCGCCCGGATGGACGCTGCCGAATGAACCCCCATGACATGACGAAACGGCCCGGCGCGCACCTGGTCGCCGAGGAGTTCGGCGTCGAGGACCCCTGGGCTCTGAGCGACGACCATCCGCCCCGCGACCCGCTTTACCTCGTCGGCAGGATGGTCGCCGAGGCCGCCCGCGATGTCGACGAGCTGCACGGCCGGTTGACCCGCGCCGCCCAGTCCGCGATCGAACTTCTTGAGCCCGTCGGACGGGGCGATCACGCCGGCATGCGCGGCTGGTACGGCATCCTCGGCACCACGGGTCCGCAGATCGAGCTGCTCGTCCCCCGCCGGGGTGCGGCTTACGAGCAACTGACCCGGGCCGTGTCCAGGTACCACCGTCTTCTGCCCGAGTCCGACGCCGAGCCGGCCTCGAAGGCACCGCTCCAGGGCCTGGGCCCGGCCCCGGAGCAGGCGCCGGGGCCGGACGATGACTGGGCCGTCGCGGGTGATCGCCAGCTCGGAGCCCTTGAAGCCGTAGAGGCGGGCGGGCTTCGATTTCACCAGAGCGGGGCCTACGGCTACATCTATCTCTCCGACGGACGGGGCCAACGCCCCAACCCGGAGGTCTGGCCCGAAACCGTCCGACGGCTGGTCGCCGACGGGCTATTGGACCAGGACACCAGCGAGGGACTGTACCGGCCCGGACAGCTCCTCTCGCTCACGCCGCAGGGCGAGGCCGCCCTTCGAGATGCACGTACGGCCACGCCGCGCGTATCCGCCGCCCTCAACCGCAGCAACACTGCGGCGATCTCCGGTGTCGTCGCCGATTCAGTTGCAGCACCCGCTACAGGCGCTGCCACCAAGCCTTCCCCTTCCCGCTGATTCTCCCCCCGGAAAGGACGTCCCCTATGTCCACCGCGATCTACACCCGCCACTTGGTCGAGCACCGGTACGGCCGCCCGCTGGAGGACCTCCGGCGCGACGGCGCGCACGGCGGCTCGGGCGATCCCGTTCTGCCGATCGTGCTGCGGCGGCTCGGTGGTCTGGCCGAGACGAACGCCCATGCCCGTGCCGCCCGCCGCAATCTCGACGCTGCCTGGCAGCGCTGCCGCTCCGGCGAACACACCCTCGACGACCTCGTGCTGCGGTACGCGGCCGAGGTCGTGGACCTCGAACGCCGGGAGCAGTCGGAAGCCGAGGCGGTCTGGGACCTGCTGGACGTCCGTCTCCTCCTGGACCAGCCTGCCGGCCCGTCGGCCTTCGGCCGCCCGGCGATCCGGCCCCGCGCCGGGTGATGAGGACCTTATAGCCGTAGCCCGCCAGGTCGCCGCCCGTCTGCCCCGGCTCAACCGCGAAGCCCTGCGGCAAGGCCTGCGCGCCCGCGGCATCCACGTCAGCAACCGCCGCCTCGGCACGGTACTCCAGCGTCTCCGCGCCGATCGCGATCCTCACTGATCCACGTCACCGCCGCCCCGTGCCCGCGCGCTCCCGAGCAGTCCGCTTCCGGCCGCGCGCGGGCCCGTTCCCCACCTCCTCCAGGAGCCGCTCCGTGATTGCGACCTCTCCTCCGGGCGACCTCGCGCCCGACACCGATCTGCTGGTCCGTCCCGTCTATCTCGCCGGGCGAGGCGACACCGCCGCCGTCTACGACGCTCTGTGCGACGCCCGGGGCTGGGGCAAGGCGACCACCGCCACCGGCCTGATGTTCACCAGCCCGCGCCAGGACGCGCAGGTCGCCTACCTGCCCAAGAGCCGGTACGGCGGATGGAAGGCCATCCAGTACCGCGAGCCACTCGGCACACCTCTCTGGTGGGCCACCTTCAGCAGGAACACCCCAGCAGAGATCACTTCCGCTTTCACCACCGCGCTCACCGAGGGCCTGCCCAGCAACCATCGCGACTTCCTGCACGGCGGCCCCCACCACCAACCCAGCAGCCCCGCCGGGGCGTTGGCAGACCGCGAGTGGAAGACCGACGACACCGCCATGTACCTCTACCAGCGCTCCCCGGACGGGCACGCCTATTTCGCTCTGCGCAAGGGCCACCTCGACGACTCCATGGAGTTGGAGGGCGAAGGGCCGACGCAGTGGACCATGTACGGCTGCGTGGACCACGTCAACGGCGATCGCTGGCACGCCGACTTCACCAGCGCCACCCCGCTCTACCTGGTGCACGAGGCCGTGCTCGCGCTCAGCAGCACCGAGCCCGTCGAGCGTCCACTGTCGGGCATCCCCGAACGGAATCTGCCGTACGTCACCGTCACGCCCACCCACGCGAGCGCCAACCCGCGCCAGTCGGCCGCGCTCGCCCGCACACCCAACACCTCGCAGGCCGGAGCGACTCCACGCGTTGCCTCAGCCACCGTCGGCATGCCCGCGCCTGGCCCCTCGCCCCGCCGCTGACCACGCCCTTGGAGAAGCCGTGCTGTACGACCTGAACGACGAGCGGTGGCGCGAGTACCACGTCACCCCGCGATACCTGGCCGGATCGACCTTCACCGGCGATCCTGCCCTCCAGCCTCTCCTCGACGTGGGCTGGAAGCTGAATCACGACGAGATGGGCAATGTGTACGTCAACGCACCCGAGCAGACCATCCGCCTGGGGTACCTGCCCGAAGGCGAGGACGATGCGCTGTGGAAAATCACGGCGTACTCCGACCCCTTCGCGATGCCCCGCTGGCTGGTCACCTTCCAGGAAAGCACCCCGACCGAGATCGTCGCCGGATTCACCACCGCGCTCGCCGCCGCCTACACCGAGGGCCCCGACTCCTACCTCTACTACGGCAACAGCAACCTGGCGGCGCGCGACGTCGGCACACCGCTGGCGGCAGCTGGCTGGAGCCACCGCTACGGCGCGGCAGACATCTCCTTCCACTCTCCGGACGGCCTGGCCGAGGTCCACCTCCGCCGGACCCGCCTCGACCACACCGCCGAGATGACGGGCCACCAAGAGCGGTGGCTCATGCTGGCCGGACCGCCTGGAAACCAGTGATACGCGACCGCCTCGTCCTTCACCCCGGAGGCCCTGGTGGCCGCGATGAACACCGCGCTCACTGATCCGGCACCGGTCATCCGCTACGGCGACGACTTGCGCCGCCTTCCCCCGCAGGCAACGGCGACCCCGGTCAAGCCCCCGGTGCCGACTCCTCTGGATGTCCGTCGTACCCAGGCTGCCAACTCGTGTTCCACCGTGGCGCCTTCGCCTGTCGGCGCACGGCCGTTCATCCCGGGACCGCACCCGCCGTCGGCTCCGCAGATACCGCGCCCGGGGCACAGCCGCTGACCACCGTTCCCCTTCTCACCCTCCGGAGCCACCCGTGTCCGACGCCACTGCCCTCAACCAGGCCGACGCGATGATCGAGAAAGCCTGGGGCCGCCCCATCGACGCGCTGGAAACCCTCGCGGTCCGCCGCCCCGTCGAGGACCCGCTCCTGCGCTCGGCGATGCATATCCGATCGAACCTCGTCGTCTCGAACAACGCGGTCGCCGTCCACCAGGACCGTCTGCACGCCCTTACCCGGTCCAACCATGTGCCAGCCTTCTACGACCTGGACCGGATCACCAGCTCGGCGGTGGCCCTGCGGGTCGCGCAAGCCGAGAGCCGCACGGCCCTGCAGGCGATCAGCCACGTTATCGAGGCCCGCGAAACCTCCGTGACCGCGGACCGAGCACCGGCGCTGCGCCTGGCCCAGGCCGCTGTCGCCCGCTCCGCGCACGCACCGCGCGCCCTGGGCCAACTAACCCGACCAGCCCGCTCCGTCGGCCGCTGCCGGCCCGGTGGTGGCCGTGACTGGGCCCCGACGGTAATCGGTCAGTCCGCGTCTTCGCCGCGGTGGGCGTCCCCGTACCAGGAGCCCACCGCGCGGGCCAACTCCTGCACCGTCAGCTCGACCCGCTGCCCGTCCGCGATCCGGTGCTCCACCACGGCTTCCCCGTCACGCTGCCCCTCGGCCTGAGTGCCCACGGTCCATTGGCCGTCGGCCACCATCGCGATGTCGCCCACCGTCCACGGCCGCCCGGCGCTACGGATCTTGCGCTCCAGCCCGGCACCGTCCCAGTGCCTGCTCGACTCCGCCGCCCCTGTTCCCCCCTCCGGCTCCGTACGGCCCGACGCCGTAACCCGGCTACTACAACCGGCCGCGCCGATCCATTCCCCGGCCCACCGGTCTCTCACCCTCGGCGGCCAGTTCGCCCAGGGCAGACACCACCTTCCCGGAAACGACTACGTACTTCGGCACACGGCATGTCAACGTACGGAGGTCGGCAAAACCGCAGGTCAACGAAGGGATCGTCCACCCATGAACGCCTCCAGCACCCTCCTGCCCGCTGTCGTCCGCCCCGCCGTGGAGGAACGCGCCTGGCTCTCCAGCGACCATTGCGCGGGTCCAGTGCTCGAACTACTCGGCGCACTCGGCTGGGCGATCGTCGACACCCCGGAGGCCAACGTGCACTGCACCAGCCCGGACGGACGCGTCTACGTCGGCTGGCTCCCCGAGGACACCGCCGCCTGGAAGCGCGGCGTCGTCTGGCAAGTCCGGGTCATCCCCGCCGACGCCACGTCCTGGGTCCAGGAGTTCGGTCCCGACACTCCTTCCGAGGCCGTGGCCGGTTTCCTCACCGCGCTCGTCGCGGCCCTTCCTCGTACCGTTCAGTAGTCGCGAAGGAGTCATCGTGGCGCGCATGCTCAGCGCCGCCCGCCCCAACTTCCGCCGGGCCTGCCGCTACGCCCGGAGAGGCTGCACTTGCTACCTCTACCCCTTCACCACCGGATCGAAAGCGAAGGTCCTGCGCCACCGCGCCCAACGGCACGCCGAGAGGCGACAACTCCGCACCCCCTGACCCCCGCAAGCAAGCCCCCACCAGGAGAGACCCGTTGCAGCACCGCGCACCGCTGACCAACCATCACGCCGACGGCACCGACTGCCCAGCCGAGCACAAGCACACCAGCTCCGGCAAGCCGCTTCACTCCGGCTGCACCGGCCGCGCCTACACCCAGGCCACCTGCTCGTGCGGCGACTGGCAGATGAAGAACCCCGGCAAGGGCTACGTCAACGAGTGCCGCAGGCGGCACCTCGCGAGCCACCCCAAGCCGAACCCGACCGGCCCGAAGGTCTTGCGCGACCTGCTCCGCCTCGACGCCCACTGACGCTCCACCTCCGGCACCGCTTCACCCACCCATCTCACGCTCGGAGGTTCCCGTGCCCCACAACCTGACCGTCGGCCACCTGCTCCACCAGCTTCAGAACCTCGACCCCGACCTGCCAATCCGCCTCGCCGTCAACCCCGACTGGCCCTTCACCCACTACCTCGCCACCGACGTCGTCGTGCGCGATGGCGTCGCGTTCATCGCCGACGACGGTCAGGAGGACTACCTCCCGCGAGCGGTCCGCGATGCCCTCGCCTGGTCCTGACCCCGGCTCTCTCGTCCCGGCAGGAGGTTCCCATCTCACCGCGACCCCACCCTTTCGCCGCCCGCCCGCTGCAAGGCCTCGCTCTGCAGCCCATGCCGTCCGGAGTGCGCGGCGCACTCGTCCACCGCGTCTCCGCCCTTCCCAACGGACCGCTCGATGTCTCCTGGCTCCCGGCCGACGCCCCCCGACTCCCTCTCGGCCGCATCCGCCTCCGCTGGAGCCCGCCTCCCTGTCGGGCTGGGACGTCACCGCCCACCTCGGGTTGGCCAACACCGAGGTCCATCTCGCCTCCTGGCCCGCCGCCCCCGACGACTGGCCGTACCTGGTCCGCCCGACCATCCATGAGGTACACGGCCTGTGCGCCGCCCTCGCAGTGGCCACCGCCGCCCTCAACCTCTCCAATCGCCTCGCCTAGGTCTGACCGCAACCGCAGAAGGCCGCCCCACGCCGACCAGGCAGGGGCGGCCTTGCCGTACGCCCACCGGCGCGTTGCGTACCCTCATCACCGATGAACGAGGAGGACACGTTGGCCGACGACCAGCAGCTCTGGGGGTACCCGGAGGTCGCCGCTCACCTGGGCATCAGTGTCCGAGCAGCCCGTAGCCGCAAGAGTCGGGGCAGCCTGCCCGAGCCCGACGACACCAGCGTGCCGGACCGGCCGCGATGGAGGCCGGCCACCTTCCAGGGCTGGCAGCCCGTCGGCCGGGGATTCCGCAGCGACCTGCACGGCACCACTCAGCACGACAGCACCGCATCCGGCTGACTGGCGGTCGGGTCCGCCCATAGGCTGCGGCCATGACGACCGACTCGCCGATGCCGTCCCCGCCGTTCCCTTCGCCCGACAACGCCGTGCTTCGGGTGGTCGTCGGCAACGCCATCGCATCGGTCCGCAGCGGTGAAGCCTCGGTGGAGGAGGCGATCCTCCACGCAGCCGTTCACGGCTGGTACGAGGGCCACGTCCAGGGCGAGGACGAGTGCCCTGGCTGCGACTTCCGGGGCGAGCTGCGCAAACACAGCAACCGCGACTGAGCGAGATAAGCGACTACGGCGAAGCCAAGTGCTGATCTTTCTCGGCGTCCGAACCTTCTACGAGGCCGACCGGCGGGTGAGCAGCGGCGCGCTTCACCGCATCCGCTTTGGTCGTGTCTTCCGGATCTTGCCAGGGTTGCGGCGCTCGGCTCGCCAGAGGGTCCGCCGCGCTGTCACGGGGAGAGCCATGACCACAGCGTCTCGATCGCGGAGCGGGCGACCGCCGCCCAGATGACCTTACAGACGCCCTCAATCAAGGTGCGAGCGAGCCGCGCCCAGCGGGTGCGCGAGGTGTTCGGGACCGCCTTCCCGATGGACCCGCCGTCGCCCGCCGGGTGGCGCTTCGGAGCGGACTTCTTCGTCATGGGTGCCTCCTGTCGGATGCCGGCCGTGGTTCGTCCGGCGCACCCCAGATCTCCGCCTTCCAGAGGGTTTCCATCGATCTCCGGCGGCGCCCGGAAGGCACAAGTAAGCTGGTGGGGGCAGGAGATGCGAGTATTCCGGCGCACGATGAATCAGGAAGACAGGTGGGGGAACAACCTTGGGCGGGGTGGTCGACCGGTTCGGCGCTGAGCTGCGCAGTCTTTACGAGGCGGCGGGTGAACCAACCCTGAGTCGGCTCGTCCGGCTCGGCCTGGACCAGGTCCCCCCGCTCCGGATCTCGGACTCCACGCTCAGTGCCTGGCTGAACGCGGGGCACGTGCCGGGGCCTGGCACGAAGGAGAGGTACTTCCTCGTGCTCGTCGCGTACTTGAACCGGTTGGCAGCGAAGAGCGGACATCCCACGCGGCCCGAGGGCGCCTGGGCGGCCCTCCTCAAGACTGCTCGCGAGGAACGGAGTGTCCGCCGCGGTGGCAGACCGCGTACGGCGGCCGGCTCGACCGGGAGCGATCGGCACGAAATGCCGCAGACCGCGTCCATCGTGGACCGGGTGCCGCCCCGCCCGGTGACCTTCGTCGGCCGTGACGACTCGCTGGACAACCTGCTCGCCCGGCTCGCGCCTCAGGACACGGCGTTCCCGTCCTCCGTGGTCACCCTCGTGTCCGGCATGGGGGGCGTAGGGAAGACCACGCTGGCCGTCGAGGCAGCCCATCGCGCCAGGGATCTCGGTTGGTTCACCGGCGGGACGTTCTTCGTCGACATGCGCGGCTACAGCGGGGACGGCGCCGACCTCGGGCCCGTAAACGCGGCCACGCTCCTGCTCAGACATCTCGGCACGGTAGAGGGGGACATCCCGCCCGACAGCGACGACATCCTGGCACTGTGGCGGGCCCGGGCGGACCAACTGGCCGGTCACGGGCGACCGCTGCTGGTCGTCCTGGACAACGTCTCGTCCGCAGGTCAGATCCTGCCGCTCGTTCCGGCCCGTCCGCACCACCGGATCGTCGTCACGTCCCGGCACATCCTGGCGTCCGTACCGGGTCGCCACATCGATCTGAGTGAACTGTCCCGGTCGAGCTCGGCACAGATCCTCGACCAGACCCTGCGCATCGCCCGCCCGGAGGACTCCCGGATCGCCGATGCACCCGAGCACGCTGAGCGCATCGGCGACCTCTGTGGTGGATTGCCGCTCGCCGTCCAGATCGTCGCCGCCATTCTGAAGACGGAGCCTCACCGTCCGCTGGTCGGCGTCGTCGAGGAGCTGGCGGACACCCGCAGCCGACTCGATGGTCTCGCCTACGAAGACGTCGACACCCTGGGCAACCCCATGGCCGTACGGGCCGCCTTCGACCTCTCCTACCGACGGCTCGCACCGGCGGATGTCCGCGCCTTCCGGCTGCTCGCCCTGGCACCGGGAGCCGACTTCTCAATGGAGACGGCTGGTGTCCTACTCAGTGCCACTCCCCTTGAGACCCGGCAGATCGTACGTCGGCTCGTGGGGGCCCACCTCCTTGACGGCCAGGTTCCCGACCGCTGGATGATGCACGACCTCATCCGGCTCTATGCGCAGGAGAAGGCGGAGGAGCCGCAGCATGGTGAGGAGGGGAGGGAAAGCCTAGAGCGGATCTTGCTCCATCTACAGCAGAGCTCGCGGGAGGCCGATCGGCGCATCCGATGGAGGGCTGGTTTCCCGGAGAGCGAACGCTTCGCATCAAGCGGCGAGGCGTGGGACTGGTTCGACGCCGAACACCGCACCCTCATGGCGGCCGTCGCCACCGCGTACCGTGCTGGGTTCGACCGGTTGTCCGTGTCCCTGGCCATGAACATGGTCGGCTGTTTCGAGCAGCGGGCCCATATGGACTGGCGCGATATCTTCGATACGGCGGAGAAGGCCGCAGGCAGGATCGCGGATCCGCGACTCGACGTGGAGGTGCTGGGCAACATCGGAGTCCTGTACGGGACTGCCCATCAGCCGGAGCGAGCCCTCTCCTTCCTTTCACGAGCCATCGGACTCATCGAGGAACTCGGCGGACACCCCAGCGAGGCATCCGTGCTCAACTCCATTGCCGGAGCGCTGATGGAGCTGGGGAACTTGCAAGAAGCGCTTTCCACCATGCAGCTGGCCATGGCCGTGTTCCGCAAGGAGGGCAACAAGCAGGGCGAAGGGATGATGCACCACAACATCGCCTCCCTATTCCTCAGGAACGACACCCCGGAGCGTGCCCTGGAGCACCTGGAGCGGGATCTCGCCATCTGCGGTGAGTTCGGCGACCGGGCAGGCGAGGGCGGTACGCTGAACACTCTCGGTTCCGTGTATTTCGAACTGCGCCGGTACGAGGAAGCCGCAGCGGCCTTCCGTAAGGGCCTGGCCGTCGCCCGGGAGTTCCGGGATCTCGTGCTGGAGGGGCACTGCCTAAAGAACCTTGCGAACACGTGCGCCGAACTGGCGCAGTTCGACGAGGCCTTTGCACTGTACGAGGAGGCCCTGGAGGTTCAGCGTGCCCAAGGAGACCGGTTCCGAGAGGGCGAGACCCTGATAAACCTCGGGCTCACCCATCATCAGCTGAACGGGCGCGCGCAGGCGGTGGACTGCTTCCGCGAGGCAATCGACGCCTTTGAGGAGGCGGGCGTCCAGGACGCCGCCCACACGGCTCGCGAGTGGCTTCGCAACGCCCTGGCAGACAACCCCGGCGACACTCCCTGAGGGACCACTGAGTCCTCATACCCCTGCTTATCGGGCGGCTCCGCCTGTGCACCAATGAGCTCTAGGTTGCTGCCCTTTCACCGCGCCGGTCGGCTTCATCGGATACTTCCAGGGGGCCGACCACATGCTACGTAAACAACGCGCGCCACTCATGAATAGACCGGCGCTGCACTGCCCTACTCCAAGTAGGTGCCGGCGAAGGCGCCGTCGAAACCGAGTGCGATCAGGCCCTGTTCGACGCTGGGGTACGTCGTCCCATCCGGGATGGCGATCATGGCGTCGAAGTCGGGGCGGCTGATCTCGGGCTCGAGCCACTGGTTGCCGCAGCGGCAGCGGACCCAGACGTTGCGGCCGTGGTTGATGAGCAACCAGTCGCGCCGGGCCCGGCAGGTCGAGCACATCACAGGGATCCCACGCAGGGACAACTCCGGCGGGTGGCTGAGGCAGCGCGTCGCGCCGGGTCCGTTGGGTGGCTGCGTCTCGTACTGGAGTTGCAGCAGCGGATCGCTTCCGGCGGGCAGGACGGGGAGCGGCTCTACGTGGTGGTCGGTCGTTCTGAGCACGAGCGTCATCTCCCGGTCGAGGTCCTTCTCTGTTCATCCGCAACAGCCGGTGGAGCCGGTTGTCCAGGGGTTCCAAGCAGTCCGGCACGCCGGTGGCGGGCGTGCCGGACTGCTGGTCAACGGCGTGGCGGGCGGCTGCGCGGGTCCGGTACGGCGGGCCGAGTCGCTGCCGAAGGTCCGGTCCGAACGCCGGTCCGGTTGACCGCAGACTCGGCGCGGCCGGTGCCGGCCTGCGGGCGTCGAGCGGCTTGGCCCGGGTACGCGGGGAGCTGGGCAAGGCGACGCAGTCGCCAGACCAAGACGTCGTTGATGTCCTCGGCCGTGTCGAGTTCGCGCATGGCGATGGCCTCCTGCAGGAGGGCCTTCGGGTCGTGGCCTGCCTGCTCGGCCTGAGCGAGGGTGGCGGCCAGGGCGTCGTTCTTCGTGCTCGTGCCGGGTCGGGTGTGGTTCTCGGGCAGGGCGGTGCGGATGGTGGTCTCGTAGGTGCGGCGCTGGGCTTCGGGCAAGGCTCGGCCCTGGTCGCGCAGGGCCTGCATGGGTGCGGCGGCGGCCTGGCTGTAGGCGGCGCGAAGGTGCTCGGCGGCCTGTCGGGAGGCTTCGGCCTGCTGGGCGTGACCGCGTGCGGAGTGCCAGCGTGCTGCGGCCAGCGCCACCAGGACGAGGGTGGAGACGAGCATGGCGGTGGTGCCGCCGTCTTCTCCTCGGCCGAGCGCGCCTCCGGCCTGGATGATGCCCCGGGCTGCCGAGCGGATCGCCCGGGTGTCGGCGCGTTCGGCTCGGACGTGGCTGCGGGTGGCGCGTTCGAAGGAGCGGGCGGCGGCGCCGAGTTCGGCGCGGGTGGCGGCCGGGGAGGTCTGGGCGACGGCGTCCAGGAGTTCGCCGACTTCGACGAGTTGGGCTGCGGCTTCGTCGTCGTCGCTGTTCAAGAGGACTGCGGCTCGCTCGGCGATCCCGGTCGCGTTGCGTCGCCCCCGTGCGGGAGGCGACCAGTTCGACCGGCCGCTGTCTGCTTCCGGCAGCGGGGCCTCGTCGGGGGTTCCGTCGGCGAGGCGGCGCTGGATCCTGGGATAGGAGAGGTCGGGGGCCAGGGTCGAGCCCGCGAACCAGACCGGCTCGCGGTCGCGGTTGCGGTCGCCGGGCAGTGCGACCGTGTAGCCGAGGACGTCCCCGGAGGGGGCGTGCCGGAGCTTTACGCGCAGGCCCGCCTCGCGAAGGCGGGTGAAGAACTCGGCTTCGCTGGCGGCTCCGGCGACGGCCTGGCGGACGGCTTCGCGAAGCGTCTCGCGCGGTGTCTCGGGTCGACCGACCCGCTCCGCTTTGAAGCGCTCGGCACTGGTGGGTGTCTTGGCTCCGGTTCCGTCGCCGGGCTTGAGCCGACGCAGGCCCATCTCCTGTTCGATGCGACGGCATTCGGCCTGGGCCTTCTTGAAATCGTAGTTCATCCTCGGGCGGCGCAGGTCGCCTCGGACCATGGTGGCGAGGATGTGGATGTGGTCGTCGGCGTGGCGTACCGCGACCCAGCGGCAGCCGTCGGGATCGCCCTCGGGGGCGAGGTTGACGGCGTGGACCAGGCGGCGGGCGACGGTGTTCCACTCGTCGTCGGTCAGGGTCCGGTCTCCGGGGTCGGTGCGGACCGAGCAGTGCCAGACGTGCTGGGCCGGGGCCTTGTCGCCAGCCTGTTTGACCCGCAGGTCCAGGGCGGCGGCGAGCCGGGCGAGGGTGACCTTGGGGTCGGGGTCGGGGCTGGTGTCGCGGCCGGGGTCGGGGGCGAAGCCGTCCCAACTGCCGACGAGGTGGGGGGCGGTGTGCTCGTCGCGCTTGCCGGGGCCGTACAGGTAGACGAGCAGGCCGTGGGTGCGCGAGCCGCGTCGGATCTTGGGGACCATCAGAGGCGCTTCTTCACCAGGGTGTCGGCCGCGTCGTCCACGCGGGTCAGGACGCGGTTCACGGTCGTCAGGGCGCGGTCGAGTTCGCCGGGGAGGGGCTGTCCTCCGGCGTTGTAGACGAAGGCGATCTGGTTGATGTTGTTGCCGACACGGGAGATGGCGGTGCGCAGGGCGGCCAGCTCGTCGATGGCGGCGTCGAGCTGTTCGTTGGTGTGCACGGTGGTCGAACCGCGGGCGACGGCGAGGCCGGCGGCGGCGAGGAAACGGGCGACGGTGACGGCGCGCTGCCTGGCAGCGGCGGTGATCTCGGTCTTCTCGGTGTCGGACAGGCGGGTGGTCGTCTTGTGGGTGCGCTGGCTCGGGTTGCGGGTGCGTCGGCGCGGCTTACGGTCGGGGAACGCGGGTTGGCCCTGGCTCTGCTGCTCGCGCGGGGCGCGGTCGTCTGCTTCTCCTCCCACGACTGGCGCCCCCTGGTGCCGGGAGTCCGGTTGGTCACCGTGCGCCCTCGCTCGGGGACCAGTCGGGCTTCCCCCGCTCCCCTGGGCGGGGGCAAGTGCGTACGACGGGCCGTAGGACCGTCGTATGCGACAACTTGCTCGGCCTCGTGCCGGGCAGTGGTCTTCGCCCAGTTCAGGGGGTGTGCCGAGCGGATCGGGGAGCGTCATCGGGGCAGTCCGGTGACGTCCCGGCGTACGTCGCGCAGAACTTCGGCGACGAAGTCGAGGGCGAGGACGGGGTGGTGGAGGGTGCGGGGTGTGCTCGTGGGTGTGCGCTGGACGGTCCAGGCTCCGCCGGGACCGGGCTCGGCGTGATGGAGGTGTCCGTACCGGCCGAGCACAGTGATCCAGGCGTCGGCTTCGGCTCGGGTGGCCGTGGTGGTGCGCATGTGGCGGCTCCGGTGCGTGTGCGAGGTGGGAGGGAGTCGTGTGCTCGGCGGGTGTCCCGGTCCGGATGTCCGGGCCGGGACACCCGCCGAGCAGGCTGTCCGGTCAGCCGGTCCGGGTGTCCGGAGCCTTGTCCGCTTCCTTGCGGAGGTGCTGCATCAGGACGGTCAACCGGTCATTGCCGAGACCGTGTCCGTGACCGCGGATGGCGTCCGCGACGACCTTGCGGGTCAGGTCGCCAGCCTCGGTGACCGCCGGTCGGGCGATCGCGAGGAGTTGTTCGTCGGTGACCGGGGCCGACTTGCGGGGTTCGGCGTCCGGAGGGTCGGTGGGCCCGGCCTTCGGGGACGGGCCCGAAGTAGGGTCCGGACGCTTGGCCGGATCGGCGGGGTGGGTGACCGGGCGGGGTCTGGGAGCGGGGTGTCCGCCCTGGTCAGCGTCGCGGTCACCGTGCTCGGGCTCCGGTTCGACCGGCTTCTCCCGCGCTCCGGACACGGTGTCCGGGGTGGTCTCCGAGGTCTCCGGCCGCTGGGTGACCGCCGGGCGGCCGGTGTCCGGGCCGGGCAACTCGGCCGGGTGTCCGGACACGACCTGGGCTGTACCTCGTACGCCCCAGCCGAGGTGGGTATCCGGACGGTCACCGGTGACCCGCTCCGTCCGGACACCGGAAGTCTCCTGGTGTCCGGACAGGTCGGCCTCGGTGGCCCGCCGGGCGATCAGGATGTACAGGTGGACGGCACCGGCCAAGGCGAGCGGGGCCAGGGTGGACAGGACACCGACGGTGACGTCGCCGAGCCGGAGGCCCGCACCGTCGTGCCGCTGCTGGTTGAGACGCACGGCGTGCAGGGCGTTGGCCCAGATACTCGCGGCGGTCGCCGTTCCGAACAGCGTCCACACGTAGCATCGGGCCGCGAGCGGGGCGGTGCGCAGGACCAGGAGGGCTCGCACTCCGTAGGCGATGAATCCGTCGATGACCAGGGGGAAGACGAAGGTCAGGAGTCCTCGGACGTGGATGGCGGTGGCCATCTGCTGCAGGGCGTCGTACGAGAGCGCGCATCCCGCGCCTCCGAGGGCGACGACGGCGGCCCGGTCCCAGCCGTTGATCCGCGCCGGTACGGGCGCGAGGTGGTTCACGCCGCCGTCCCGAGGTCGTCGCGGTCCGGGAGTTTGGCGGCAGGATTCTTCAGGACATGGTGGGCGTTGTCGGGTGTCTTCGCTGCCTCGTTCGCCTTCTTCTGCTGGTCGACGGCGCGGTTGCGGATCTCGCGGCGGGTGCGGCGGTAGAGCTTCCCGGCGTGTGCCTCGGTGACCTTGAGCATCCGGGCGAGCTGCTCGGCGGGGATGTCGGCCTGGTAGGCGGCGCGGACGACTGCCTTGCGCTCGGCCCTGGTGAGGTGGATGTCGCGGCCGGCCAGGGCTTCGTTGACACGGGAGTAGCTGAGACGGCCCCCCAACTTGCTGTGCAGGGCCTCTCGCTCCTCTTCGGTCATGCCGCCCCGGATGCCGTCGCGGTCGCCGTTCTCGAGGGCGGCGTCGAGGCAGGTGCTGCGGACCGGGCACTGCGCGCACAGGGCCTTGGCGGCGGCGATGCGGTCTACCTCGTCGGGCTCGGGGAAGAAGAGTTCGGGGTCGACCCGGTGGTGCGGGGTCGAGCGGCAGGCGGCCCGGTCGCGCCAGGTGTGGTCGCCGAGGGCTCGGGGCTGCGCGGTGTCAGTGCGATGCATGGGGGTGTCTCCGTATCCCCCCGGGCCGCGTTTGGGCAGGGGCGACCTGGGGGTTGGTACAGGTATGAGAACGGGCCGGTGTCGGCCGTCACGGGGCAGGGTCAGGCGCTGGCGGCGGCGAGAGCGCGTCGCTCGGCCGCGAGGGCTCGTCTGCGGTCGGGGCCGTCGAGGATGACCCGGTCGGTCATCTCGGTGAGACGGGAGGCGACGCGGTCGCCGATGTGGGCCCGCAGGTCGGCCATGCCGAGGTTGGTGGTGACCAGCGTCGGGAGCATCGCGTTGTAGCGGCGGTTGATGAGCCGCATCGTGATCTCCTCGGTCCACTCGCTGTTCTTCGCCGCTCCGAGGTCGTCGATGATCAGCAGCGGGCAGCGGGCCAGGTCCATCAGCTCGCGCTCGCCGTCGTGTCCCGGGCGGGGCCGCAGCTCGGCGTACAGGTCGGCGGCCGTGATCGCCTTCCAGCGCAGCCGGACCCCGGCGATCAGGAGTGAGCGGACCGCCCCGTACGCCTGGTACGTCTTACCGGTCCCCGTGGTGCCGACGATCAGCAGCGAGCGGCCCTCGGCGAGTCCCGGGGCGCCTTCGGGCCCGGGGCGTCCCCGCTCGGCGACCTCGCGGACCCAGGCAGCGACGGCCGGGTGGTCGGCGACTGCGGCTCGGTACCGGGCCGGGATGCGGGCCTGCGCCGCCTGGAGGGCGGGGACGGGCTCGACCGCGTCCGTGAGCTTGCTGTTCGGGTCGATGCCCCGGGAGGTGAGGATGTGCGCCAGTCGGCGGGCGATGCCCCCGACGGGCTGGGCGTCGTAGTCGCGCATCACAGCTCCTCGGCGTAGGCGGCGGCAGGGTCGGCGGGATTCGCCCAGGCCCGGTGACCGGGCACGCTAGGCCGGGATTCCGGCCGGACCAAACCGGCGCGGCTGGCGTTCATGGCCTCGTGGACCAGGCTCGGCAGGGTGCTGGGGTGCAGCCCCTTGGCGCGGTGGAGGGCCAGACCGGCGCGGATGTGGCCGGGGTCGATGCCCTCAGCGAGGAGCCTGGCCGTCTCGCGGCCGAGGTGGCCGAGGACGCCGCTGGGCGGGCGGTGTGCGCAGGCGGCGGCGTACTCGGCGATGAGCTGCTGGGCCGAGGTGGTCTCCGGTGCAGGGGCGCTCGCGCCCCCCGAAGGGGAAGTTCCTAGGTCCAGGTTCCTAGGTCCAAGATCCAGGGCGTGAGGGCTCACGTCGGGTTCAGCGCGCCCTCCGTGAGTGTTCAGTGAGGACTCACTGAATGCATCGCGACCTGCGGTTTCGTGCGCTCCGGAGAATTCGGCGGGGATTCGTGCGTCCTCAGTGAGTCCTCCGTGAGCCTTCGCTGAAGACTCCGGGACGTCTCCGTGAGTCTGCGGCGCATCCGGCTTCGGCTTCCCAGCGGCGTGTTTCGGACACTCGGGGAGTCGGCTGCGGCTCGCGCGGTTGATCTTCTGGTGCCGGTGCCAGGTGACGATGTGCAAGTACCGCTTGCCTTCGTCGTCCTCGTAGCGGCAGATCAGGTTGGCGGCGGCGAGCTGGATCAGGTCGTCCTCGACGTCGACCGGCGTTCGCCCGCCCCGGACTGCCCAGAGCTCTCCGCAGAGCGCGGCGGGCTGGTCACGGAGGCGGCCGTGGTCGTCGGCGCGGCTGATCAGTCCGAAGAAGGTGCGCTCCGCATAGACGCTCACCTGCGCCAGGGACTCGGACGTGAAGGCTTCGGGCTTGAAGGTTCGGATCCTCGCCACGGTCAGCGCCTCCCGTCCGCGACCGCGTACGCCTCGGCGGCGGGACGCAGGACACCGTTGGTGAGGTCGAGGTCGTATGCCTCGTTCCAGTTCACATCGGGGTGGGTGCGCATCACGCAGCGTGCGGCCGTCAGACCCTGGGCCCGGTTGAGGGCGACAGGGCGCCTCTGCTCGTCGTAGGCGCGAGCATGGGGGCTGGGCCAGGTCCGCTCAGGTTCACGCTGCGAGACGCGGATGGTGCGAGCACCGGGCACCATGTCCGCGAGGAGGGTGGCCAGGCGACGCCGGCGGGATCCGGTGGCAGGGTCGGTGACCTGGACGGGCTGGGCGGTGTGTGCCCTTCCGTTCCGTGACTCGGGCATGCGAGAATTCCTCACTCGTAGGTGAAGTGAGACGGCCGTTCTCGTCGAAAAGGTCAGCCGACCCGCTCCAGTTATGGATCCGCCCCCTTCGGGTGGCGGGCTCGGCGTCCGGAAGCGGCTAACTTCTGGGCGCCGGTTTCATTTCCCCTCGAGGAAGCGCGTCCGTGGCGCTTGGGGTGGTTCCTACTTCCCTCCCACGTGTTGACCTGACGTCGGCGTTTCCCGCCGAGGGACCAGCAACATATGCAGACGGCGGTCAACACTCCAGCTGGCAGCGGGTGCTGGGCCGATTCGACGCCAACTCGACATATGTCGCTAGGTCGGTGGGCGGTTCGTGACTCACGGCACACCCTGGCACTGCACCCCCGCTCGGCGCCCAGGCTGCTCAAGAGGGCTCCGTGCCCCTCCGGGCCGAAGCCGAGCACTTCCCAAAGTCCGAGAGGCGAGTCCCGACACCGATCCCGTTCTGAGAGTTCTCCGCGCACTGGATGTCGCAGGGGACTCCGATCTCTCCCTCCCGCGACCCAGAGCCTTGGAAGGGTTCGAAGACGAAGATCGAGCAAGCGTGCAACGCGCCCCGCTCTTCGCTAAGCTGAAACTATTCCCGACCGAAGAAAAAGTCAACGCACTGGATCGACTCCAGTTTGCACAAAAAATCGAGGTCCGATGCCTGCTCGTCACTTCGATCGAGGTCGACTGCGCGCGGTACGGCGAGCCGCCGAGATCTACCAGGTTGCCGTTGGTGAGGCGCTGGGAGTGTCCGACTCGGCGGTCGCCGGCTGGGAGACCGGCGCGCAGACTCCCGATCCGGAGAAACTGCCCGCGCTGGCGCGCGCGCTTGGACGGGACGTAGACGACCTGTTCCCGCGGTCTGGGCCGCCCGATCTGACTGACCTGCGCTGCGATGCCGGCTACTACCAGTACGAGACGGCTGAGCTGATCGGAACCAAGAGCGCGGGACCAGTAGCGGCGGCCGAACGCGGAGAGCGACGCCTCAAGGACAAGTACGTCCCGGCCTTGGCGGCGGCGTACGGGGTCAGCCCGGAGGAGCTGCGGCGAGCGGAAGCCCGGTCGATCGCCAAGGCGCAGGGTGTGCAGGTTGACGAACCCGCGCCGTCGGGAACCGGGAGCGCCTCGGCCCTCGGCACCCCTCCCGAATCGCTGGCCCAGAAGATCACCTTGCTCCTCAACAGCTCGTATCCCGGCCCCCAAGGACCACCCTCGAATGCGGAGATGGCGAGCGCGGTGAACGCTCACGCCGGAGCGCAGATCATCACCGAGGAGGGCTTCCGCGATCTCCGTACAGGCGTCACCAGTACCGCGTCGCCAGCGGTTCTGGACGCGCTCTCAGCCGTCGTCGGCGTCTCGCGGATGTACTTCGAGCCAGACGCCGCCGTGGCTGCTCAGGTCTATGAGGGTCTTCAACTCCTCGCAGCCGCGAAAAAGGGGGCCGTGGGCCGGGTGAGGGCTCGTGGGCTGGGCTCTCAGGGGCTGTCACCGAAGGCGATGGCGCTGGTCAACGAGTTGGTGGCGGAGCTTGAGGAGAAGGAAGCGGACGCCGGCGAGTAAGCGCCTGTCCGCAGCTCCTGCGTCGCGGGCAGGCGGCGTGGCTACTCATGCTCCGGCGTCTTGCCCGGCTCGCGCAGACGCCCCTCGGCGACGACTGCCCGGACCGCCTTCAGGGCACTGAGGTCTTCGAGGGGGTCCCCGTCAACCACCAGCAGGTCCGCGCGGAACCCCGGAGCGATCCGACCTGTCGTCCCGCCCAGTCCGAGCGCATCGGCCGCGTCGGCAGTCGCCATGTCGAGGATCCTGCCGTTCGGCAGCCCGAGGTGCGCGTAGAACGACAGGGCGGGCACCAGTCCGTCGAACCCTGTGCGCTGGACTCCCGCGTCGGTTCCCGCGATGAGCTTGGCTCCGGCCTCCGCCATCTGCCGTACGAGGTCGAACATGGCCGCTGCCCGCTCCTCGCCGAAGAAGCGAGGGAGCATCTGCCAGTGGGGACTCACAGCCGGGCAGACCGCGATGCCCCGATCGATGATCTGCTTCAGGACGTCCTGCCGCAGGTCGAAGCCGTCGCTCGTCATCCACGTACAGTGCTCGATCGTGTCCACCCCGGCCTCGACGGCCGCGGTGATGCCGTCCGTACCGTGCGCGTGGGCGGCCACCGGCAGGCCGGCCTGGTGGGCCTCGTCCACCAGAGCCTGGAGCTCTTCCGGGGAGAACTGGCTCTGCCAGCTCTTCGGCCCGCCCTTGGTCAGACCGCCTCCGGTCACCATCGCCTTGATCACGGTGGCGCCCGCCTCCACGTTGCGCCGTACGAGGTCGCGGACCTCGGCTTCCCCGGTGACCTCACCGCCGAGGAAGTGGCAGTGGCCTCCAGGCGGGGTCGCGGGTGTGCCGGCGGAGACGATCCGGGGACCGGTAGTGCTGCCGCTGGCGATCTCCGCGTCCAGCTGGAGGGTGAGGCCGTTGCGGTCTCCCAGGTCACGCGCCGTCGTCACGCCGCTGGAGAGAAGCTGTTCCGCGCGGCGGCGCATGCCCTTCAGCAGGGTCTCGTCGCTCGAATCGTGGAGCGTGACCACCGGGTCCGCGCCGCCGTCGAACACCAGGTGCACGTGGGCGTCGATGAGACCGGGCACCACCGTGCCCTCGGCGAACGCGAGGTGCGTGTCGTCCGAACCGACCCGCGACGCGATCTGCGCGCGCGGCCCCACCGCCGTGATCGAGTCCCCCTCGACGAGGACCGCACCATCGTCCAGATACGTTCCGGGGCCCACGAGGACTCGGCGGGCGGTGATCAGCATCTTGGGCTCCTTGATCGTCGACGGTCAGGCGGACAGGCGCAGCGCGTCCGATACCGCGATCAGCTGACGCACGTCCGCCTCCCGGTCATCAGCCTGGGGCATTGCCAGGGGTACAGCCTGACGCGCTGGACGGGCGTCCCTCCCGATCGTGGTCACGGCTTGGCGAAGGCGGTCCGCCAGCACGGCAGGGGGGAGGGAAAGGACTTCTGCGCCCTCACCCTCGTGAGCCAGATACGGGCTGATGTCAACCAACCCGTCCCGGCATTCCACTATCCGCCGGTGGTAGCGCCGGTGCACGCCACGCGCCCTCCAACGATCCCAAAGAGCTGGAGAGGCCGGCCGCAGCACGTTCTCGGGGTACGCGTCGGTGAGCAGCTGCCACAGCGGGGCCAGGCGTCGGTGGTCACGGCGTCGCCGCAGCCAGAGCCGCGCCGAGGTGACCCTCGCGCGGGCTCCCGCGTAGGTGACACCGGCGACGAAGAGCAGGATGGACACGACGAGGAACACCGCGACGCCGGCCATGAGCGGATGCGGTACGGTCCCGCCGCTCCAACGGACGGCCACGAAGACCGCGCGGACTGCGCAGGCCACCGCCATCGCGCTCAGGCCCACAGCGGCCATCCACAATCCCGTCGCGTGCGGGCGCCGCGACATACGGGCGTACTGGCGGGTCCACCGACCGGTGACGCCGAGGGCGTACATGAGGTACAGGCCGGTGACGCCGTAGAAGAAGGCGATCTGCGGGATCGTCATGTCCGCGGTGCTGAAGGAGCCGGCGAAGACGTCATGGGGAACCGTCTCCGCGGCCACGACGATGGCCACGGCCACCAGCGCGACGACGACGGCCTCTCGTCGGGCCCGTCGACGGGCGGTCGGCCCGTCGGCGGAGTACAGGTAAAAGCACATCAGGAAATAGACCGTCAGCAGGAGCAGCACGTTCTGCATGAGCTTCGCCGTGCCATGCCCGGCCACGGTGTCGACGCCCGAAGCACCACCCGGCATGGCCAGGGGGTAGGACAGCAGGGCGGTGAGCAGGCACAGGGTGACAGAACGCAGCGGCGCGTCCTGCGGGGCGCGTGACCACTGGTAGAGCTTCCACGCCACGGCAGCGGCGAGGCCCAGGAGGATCAGTTCGGTCATGGGTTACAGCCATCCTCGGCGGTCGCCGAGGGCCGCCTGCACTCGCTGCACCGTGGGGTCCTCGGTCATCGGGGCGACATGGTCGAGCACCGACGACCACTCCAGGATGATCGTGGCCGCCAGCTCGACGGCGCACTCCTCCCCGTCGTCGTACGAGCATCGGCGGGCCACACGCCGGATCAGCGCGGGATCGAGCACCGGGATCATCGTGGCCCAGCCCTCGACGAAGTCGTCCGGAGCTTCCTGCTCCTCCTCGACCTGCTCGTCCTCCGCCACGATGATGTGGAACACCTCGTGCAGGATGATGTGGTCCTGATGCAGAGGGGTCGTTTCCTGCTGGTAGAGCACCACATCCATCTGAGGCGTGTCGACCCACAACCCCGACGGTCCGGGCTTCTCCAGCGGGAAGGGCCGCAGGACAATCGGCCGACCTCGCCTCTCGCCGAGCGCCCGGCACAGCTCCTTCACGTCCAGCGGCGGCTGGACGCCGAGGTCCCGAAGTTCGCGACGCAGTCGACGGTGCAGGTCTCGTTCCACCGTCCGCTTCTGCGCGGTACGCCACCGCACCAAGCGCCGGCGGCTCAGTCCGCCCTGCACAGGCACCTTGTGTTCAGCCGCGCCGCGGTCAGTTCTTCCCGGCCACATCAGTAATCCCCTTCGCGCCAACCGTGGATTGCTCCGACACGAAGCCGGGCGACGGCCGCGCCCGTTCCGACCATGTCCAGTCCCGCTGCACGGCGCAGCCGAAAGTGATCACGGCATCGAAGGCAGTACGTCGATCCAGGCCGCGAAGGACCTGATCCGTGAACCACACAGGCGCGCGCCCAAGACGCCTCAGACACCGAAGTCACTGACGCGAACGAGCAATGACACGACGCAAAGCACCCCGGGCAGGCTCTGGGGACTTCATTGGACACTACGCGAAGCCACATCAAGATCCGGCTGGAAATCTCCTACCGGGCCACAGCTACACCGACGCACCAAATCGCACTAAATCAGCACACGGAGTTGTAGATCATGCTTTTGAGCTGGCAGTTCTCGCGAGCGACGCGACCGCGCCAAGCGCCTCGAGAATGGGCACCTTCGTTACCGATCCGAGATACCTTCATCGCGAGCAAATGTGACAAATAGGCATATCCACCACCAAAAACCCTGCCCCTTATGGCGGGAGGAGGGGTGTGGCCCCGACCACTTTCGGACAGTCGGGACATCATCCGCGATTAGGCTTCCGGGCATGCACGCCGAGATACGCCGCAACGGAACCGCCTACCTGGAGTTCTGGAATGAGTACCATCTGTGCACTCTGACCACGCTCCGCCCAGGCGGCCGCCCACATGTCGTACCCGTCGGAGTCACCCTGGACGCCGACGCCGGCATCGCGCGGATTATCACCCGCGAATCGAGCAGGAAAGTCGCCAACGTGCAGGCGGCGCTTCCCGGCCAAGCGCGCGTCGCCGTCTGCCAGGTGGACGGAGGACGCTGGGCGACGCTGGAAGGCACGGCCGAAGTGCGCACGGACGCAGCCGCAGTGGACGATGCTGTGGCTCGCTACGGAAAGCGATACGGGCGAACGCCGGCACCGGACCCGGAGCGGGTGGTCATCGAGATCTCGATCGACCGGGCCATGGGGCAGGTCGTTGTGCGCAAGCCCAAGGTCGCGAACGCCGAGGCGTAGGGATCCAAGCTGCTGTCCGAGCTCTTGTAGCCGTAGGCGGCGCGGATGTGGCCGAGACAGCTCACTCCATCAGGTCTGGCTGCAGCGAGTCGCCATCGGCCCCGAAGCCGCGGCCAGCACGACCCACGCGGCTTTGTTCCCGCGGTCCGTCACGTGGAACCCCCACTGTCCCTGAGCCAACTCGTTCACGATGCGCAGGCCCCGTCCACGCTCGACGAGCAACCCGCTCTCCCCCTCGGCTGGTTCGGCATCCGGCGACGACGTGGCACCGCGGTAGAGGCCCGTGGGGAGCAAAGGATCCCCGTCATGGATCTCACAGATGTACCTCCCGGCGGCCGAGCGGACGTGCACCTCGTACGGGCCACACGCGTGCTCGTGCGCGTTCGCCACGAGCTCTGAGATGGCCAGGACCCCGTCACTGACGACGTCCCCGGACAGACCCAGGTCCTTGAGGACACGTCGCAGAACCGCGCGGACTTCGCCGGTCGGGTTGAGGGTGTGGTCGGTCCAGCGGTACACAAGGCCGAGAGCGGCGGATGGCGCGCTGATCATCGGGCGACAGACCTCCTGTGGGTGACAGCGATGGCCTTCTCCCGGGGCTGCGACGTAGTCGTGGAAGTGCGGCAAGTACGCCGCTGAGAGGCGTACGGCAGCAGGAATCACCCTGGCTTCGGGCGCGACCCCGGGAGGATCGTGCTCAGGCACCAGCCACGAGGCCGGTCACGAGTCACGCACTCAACGATGGATGCCGGTGTCCCTGATACTCATGGGCGTTTATGAGAGCAGGGGGTGCGAGCGGGCGGCAGGGCCCTCCAGCGAGACCGCCGACCCGCCGCCGGCCTTCGCCTCCGCCCCTCTGATCACTGGGAGTATGGGCAGGTGAGTGATGACGTGTTGGGACGCTGGGTGCCGGATCGTCCCGAGGATGTGGCCGCGGTCTTCGCCAAGGCGGACTTCCCGTGGTGGATCGCCGGTGGCTACGCGATCGAACTCGCGGTCGGCCGCGAGCTACGGGCACACGGCGATCTCGACGTCCTCGTCCTCCGGCGTGACCAGGCCCGCGTACAGGATCTCCTGGTCGACTGGGACCTGTACGTGGCGGATCCGCCCGGTCAGGGGGAGTTGCGACCGTGGCGTCCTGGAGAGGTCCTTCGGCCACCGCTCCACGACATCTGGTGCCGCCGCACGCCGGAGGCGCCCTGGTCTGTGCAGCTCATGCTGGACGAGGCCGAGGGCACCCAGTGGGTTACGCGGCGCACACCGGAGATCCGGCTCCCGATCAACCGGCTCGGGCGCACGAGCGAGACGGGCATTCCGTATCTCGCGCCCGAGGTGCAGCTCTTCTACAAGGCGAAGGCACCCCGGGAGAAGGACGAGACCGACTTCGAAGCGGTGCTGCCGCTCCTCGACGCTTCGGCACGCGCCTGGCTGGCGGACGCGATCAGCGTGATCGCGCCCGATCACCCCTGGCTCCGGCGGCTCCTGCCGGTCAGCCGAAAGTGAGCAGCGGGACGTCGTAGAGGTCGGGGTTCCGGGGCCGCGTCATCGTGGGCGACGTGACCTCCACGATCAACAGCTCGCTGAGGAACTGGACCTTGGCGCTGAGGAGATGGCTCGTCCTGCCGTCGGCCGACTGGGCCTTGAGGCCGGCGGAGACATGGATGTGCGGAAGTATCCCGCCGGTGGCGGGATCGTGGGCAAGCGTGCCCGCTCCGAACGCCTCGACGTTGGTGACGTACGTCTTCGCCCAGACCGGTGCGTCCGGGTCGGCGAGCTTCTCGCAGGCGCCCACGATCTCGGCCTCCGCGAAGGCCCCGATGAACGAGGGGATGTAGCCCTGTCGTACACCGTTGTCCCGGCAGAAGGTGGACAGCGCCTCGAAGAAGTCCTCTCCGTGGTCGAAGGTGACGCCGAAGGTACGGCCGACGGTCAGCTCGTGAGCACGCATGTGCGGGTGTCTCCTGATGAGGTGGGGTCAGCGGGCGGAGGCGGTGGTGAAGGTCTCGCGGACCGCCGCCCCGTCGGCGCCCTGGGCGAGCAGGGCCTGCAGCAGGAGCCGCGCCTGGTACGGGCCGAGGTCTCCAGCACCGATGAGTCCTCGTCCGAGGAGGTCCTTCTCGGAGCCGGGGAAGCCGTACGTGTCCGAGAGGACCGGGCCGTTGCCGATGCGGGAGGCGAGGACCACAGGGATGCGGGACGCGAGCTTGGTGAGCCCTTCGACGAGACGCTCCGGGACGTGGCCGACGCCGAAGGCCGCGACGACGAGCCCGCAGCAGTTGCCGTCCCACAGGTCGAGCAGTGCACCGTCGTCGCCGAGGGTGACGACGTAGAGCCCGACGCGCGCTTCACGGTCGGGGGCGCCGACCAGCGGTCCGCGGCGCGGCAGCCCGCCCGCCATCCGCACCCGGTTCTCCGCGACCCGCGCGATCGGTCCGCACGACGGTGAGGTGAAGGCGGCTGGGCTGGTGGTGTGGGACTTGCGGACGGTGCGTGCCGAGTGGACCTCGTCGCCGAGTACGACGAGGCAGCCAGCGCCGCTGAGTCCGGGATCGGCGGCGGCCAGGACGGCAGCGTGGAGGTTGGCCGGACCGTCAGCGCCCGGCAGGGTGGGATTGCGCATCGCGCCAGTGACGACGACCGGCTGCTCGTGGTCGTGGTAGAGGTCGAGGAGGAAGGCGGTCTCCTCGATGGTGTCGGTGCCCTGGGTGATGACGACGCCGTCGATGTCACCAGCCTCCAGCTCCGCCGTGATCGCGGCCGACAGTGCGGTGAGGTCCTCGAAGGTCAGGGAGGCACCGGGCAAACGCCGGAAGTCGCGCACCTTGAGGCCGATGCCGCTCGTCGCCAGAGCGGGTACCGCGGCGAGGAGCTCGTGGGCCGAGAGCGCGGGTACGACGCCTCCGGTGGTGGGATCGGTGGTCATGGCGATCGTGCCGCCGAGGGAGAAGACCGCCACGTTCCTGACCGACTCCGTCATATCCCCTGCTCCCCTGTCCGGACACCGCCGAGCGCGGCCTCACGAGTGGTTCACGCAGGCTATCGGGTCGGCGCCGTCCGGGTACGCGGAATGATCACCAGCTGCTCGGCCACGAACCGGCAGGCTGCCTCCAGCCCTTCGAGGCCGAGCAACCGGCTGCGCGGCCGGGCGAGCCGCTCCGTGCCGACCGCCGACAGCTGTGCGCACCGCCGACCGAGCCAGGAGGCGTCGAGGCCGAGGTACTCCGCCGTCGCCGCGAGGCGCTGTCCGGCCTGCTCAGCCGCTGTGGCCGAGTGGTGGCTGACGTGGCCGGTCACATCGGCGAACGTCCGCAGGGCTCCCGGCCGCGCGGTGACCGCGAGGTGGGACGCCCCCTCGGTCCGTACCCAAGAGGCGATGACAGCCCGGCGCCCGGGAGAGAGGGCGAAACCGTCAGTGTGCGCGAAGCCTCCGTCGTCGGTCACCCAAGTGCGAATGCCGAAGGACTCCATGAGTGCGATGGCGAGGAACAGCAGAACGCGCTCGTACGCCGGCGAGGAGGCGATCGCCGCCTCGGGGACGCAGAACCCCCGGCCGCTGGTACCGGCCGGACGTCGCGGGGCCATTCGTTCGAGGTAGCGGTACTTGTGCCGGAAGAACAGCCATGTGGCGGCCTCCTCACCGCGCTGTTCCCTGGTCCAGAAGACGGGCGCGTCGCCCAGGTGGTCACGGTTCCCCAGGATGTACCGGGCTGCGGTCTCCGAGCCGATCAGCATCCGGGAGACTTCGGTCAGGCCGTGGTCGGTGGCGAGCGGCGAGCCTGGGGAAGCAGTGAGCGACGCCAGCGAGGTGTGCAGGGTCTGGTCGTCGCCGAGCAGTGCCGCCTCGAATCCCGACACGGCCCACAGGATGCCGTAGGTCAGGTCGTCCAGTTCGTACGCGGCGGGGATGTCGACCGGGTCGGAGGCGGTGCCGCCTACGCCGCTCGGTCGGGCGTCGGTGACGAACTGCCGTACCGCCCCGCCCACTGTGCGGTTCGCGACGACGAGCGCGCGCATCGGCATGGTGCGCCAGGCGTCCAGCTCCGGGCGGGAGTCGAGTCGCAGGCTGTCCCCGAGGAACGAGGCCGCTGGAAGGGTCAGCACAGGAAGCGCCGTCGTTGAGACGGACCTGCCGGCGGGTAACAGAAGCTGGCCCGGACCTTCGGGAAGCGCCGCATATCCACGGGCTCCGGTGTCCGCCGTCCCCGGGTGGCCCGTGGAGTCCGGGATGTGCGGATCGGCCGTGGGGAGGAGCCCGAGCAGTTCCTCCGGAACTCCCAGCGCATCGGTCCACTGGACGAACTGCCGCCGGTCACGGATCTGTTTGAGCCCACGTTCCAGTCTGCTGACCTCGGCCTGGTCGATGCTGACCATCCGCGCCACGCCCGCCTGGGAGAGGCCCGTGTGCTTCCTGAACAGCTTGACGACGGTGCCGAGTTCCCACGCGGCCACGGCTCGCCGGACCGTCGGGTCACGCCAGAAGGCCGGGTCGGCCCGTCGGGCGGCGGGCCCGTCCTGACACGAGGCGCATCTCGTACCGGCGTTGAAGCGACTGAGAAGTGCACCGCAGCGCGTACACCGCCGCTGTCCGCTGTCGACCATGGTCGGCATTCTCCCTCGCTCTGCGACCACCCGGACACGTTCCGCTGGTGGCGCTCATAAACACTCATGAGCGTGGGCCTTCGTGGCGGCCATCGTGGTGGAGCACCACCGACCGGAGCCGCGTGCCGCGACTCCCCGGACGTGAGGATCCGACCTGTGACCTCCTTGACCCTGCCACCCCGGCCCCCCGGTTCGCCGCCGCTGGCCCATGCCTGGCAGACGCTGGCGGACGGGCTGCTGACCCAGCGGCTCCATCTCCATCTCGACGAATGGCGGGCTGCCGTCACCGAGGGGAAGACGCTGCCGGACGTGCCGGGCGCCGATGTCTCCGTGCTGGCCCAGCGCCCGTCTCCGCTGCCGGCAGGCGACGAGTCCGCGATGGCGTTGCTGGAGGACGCCGGGCTCGGCTTCTGGTGGGAGCTGCCCCAGCGACACGGAGCGGAGTCGCGGAACCAGCGCGGGGAGCTTCACCGCGCCGCCGACACCGCTGCCCAGAGCATCCTCGCGGAGCAGTCCGGGGCGGCCTGGTCCGACGCCGTGACCGCCGTCAGCGCCGCCGCCGCGTGGTGGGTGGGCTTCTTCACGGTCATCCGCCACCGCGGGGTGCACCACGTCACGCTGGAGCCGCACCCGAGCCCGCTCCATGAGCAGGCCCTGGGCACGGCAGTGGGCGTCGTGGCCCACGGCCTGGCCACGCGGGTGCTGGAGGCAGCACTGCGTGACTCCGACGACGACCCGGCCCTCCGCGCCGCGTACTGCCGGGCCATCGAGGCCGGCATCTGCACGGAGCCCGAGCTGCCCTGCCTCATCGACGAGTTGGCGGAGCTCCGGCTCGTGGACCTGGTATCCACCACGGCCCGCTGGCGGGGCCGCTTCACCAAGTACGCCGGCGGCACGGGAGCGGGGCAGGTCGAATGAACCACCGCTATCCGTTCGTCGTCATCGAGGGGCTCGACGGCACCGGCAAGACGACGCTGCGCAAGGGTCTGTTCCGGCTCTGGGAAGGGCTCTACGGCGTCACCCCGCTGTGCATGCTCACCACCAACTTCCTCGCCGCCGACCAGGCCGCCGCCATCGTCACCGGCAAGTACCAGCCGAACGCCGGGAACCGCGACGCCTACCTGTCCGCGATCGCCGCGGACAAGCGGGCCACGCTGGATCGCCTCGTGCTCCCCCAGCGGTCGGCCCGGCCTGTGATCGCGGATCGCTGGCTCCTCAGCGAGCTGGCCTTCTTCGCGGTGAAGCACGGCGTGAGGGCATCGGAGACGTACGAGATGCTGGCCGCGCACCTCACCGTGGCCCCCGATCTCACCCTCGTCCTGGACCTGGAGACGGACGCCTCGATGAGCCGGGCGCAGGCCCGGCAGGGCGACGCCGTCCGGGCCGACTGGGACGTGCACGACGTCCAGAGCCGGGTTCGCGAGACCTACGAGGCCGTGGTCACGAAGCCCGACGAGTTCCCGCTCCTCGGCGACGTGGTCCGTCTGGACGCCCGTCGTCCCCGGTCCGAGGTGCTGCTCGCCGCCTGGGACGTACTGCGCGAACGGCAGCTGGTGCCGTCGCCCGCCGCCCACGCGGAAGGAAGAGAGACCCATGGCTGACGTCACGAAGGCGATGCATCTGCGCGAGGCCCTCGACGACAGTGAGCGGAAACACCCGCTCCTGGCGATCGGTGCGGTGAACGCACTCGCCGCGCACGTCGCGGCGGAGGCGGGCTTCGACGCCCTGTGGGTGAGCGGTCTGGAGGTGTCCGCGGCCTCCGGACTACCGGACGCCAACGTCCTGGGCCCCCGGGACCTGTCCGACGTGGTCGCCTCGCTCGGTCGTGTCACCGAACTGCCCGTCATCGTGGACATCGACAACGCGGGCGGCTCGGGGCGCACAGCGGAGCGGTTCGCGTACGACCTGATGCGCGCCGGAGCCGCGGCGGTGTGTGTCGAGGACAGCGCGTACCCGAAGTGCAACAGCTTCGCGGCCCACCGGGCCCAGAACCTCGCCGACCGGGACCTGCTGTGCGAGCAGGTGGGGCGCATACGGAAGGTCGCCGGTGACGGCCTCGTGGTCGTGGCCCGCACCGAGGCCCTGATCGCCGGCGAGGACATGGCCACGGCGATCGCCCGCGCCGAGGCGTACGCCGAGGCCGGGGCTGATGCGGTACTCATCCACTCCAAGGACGCGACCGGTGACCAGGCGCGGGCCATCGGACGTACGTGGAACCACGGCGTGCCGCTGGTCAGCGTGCCCACGGCGTTCCCCGACCTGAGCGCCGCCGAACTCGGCGAGGCCGGCTTCCGCCTCTGCATCTACGCGAACCAGCTCAGCCGTGCCGCCCTCGCGGGTATGCGCACCGCCGCCCGTCAGTTCCGGCGCGGAGGGAGTTTCCGCTCCACCGTCGCGGGGTCCCTCGCGGAAGTCGGAGACCTGATGCGCGTCGGCGAACCGGAGGCGCTGTCGTGCCTCTGACGCCCGAACTGCCTCGGATCAGTGTCTCCGTGAAGGCGACGATCGTACGCGAGGGCGCCGTCCTGCTGCTGTCGTACGACGACGAGGCCGGGTTCCACTACAACCTCCCGGGTGGCAAGGCCCAGGTCGGCGAGGACCTGCGCCAGGCCGTGAACCGCAAGGTCGCGCAGGAGACCGGCCTCCAGGTCGTGGCCCGGCGTTTGCTGTGTGTCGTCGAGTACGTCCCCGAGTCGTGGCAGGGCGAGTTCGGGGACGTGCAGAAGGTTCAGTTCAACTTCCTCGCCGAGCAGGTGGACGACGCCGAGCCGCGCATGCCGGAGCCGCCGGACCCCATCCAGGTGGGCTTCGAGTGGGTTCCGCTGGAACGTCTCGGCGACGTGTACCTGCTGCCCCGGATCAACCGCCCATTATCAGCGGCGCTGAGCGGTGAGCTCGCCGACCCCTTCGTGGACAGGTGGTGACCTTCATGGATCCGACACTGAAGGATCTACGGGAGTGGCTGCTGCGGGAGCACTCCGGAACGGTCTGTGCCGACCGGCTCCACGTGATCGCCGACGAGCTCACCGACCTGACCGCCCGCGGTTTGCCGGGCCCTGTGGTGGAACTCGGCTGCTACAGGGGCGCGATGGCCCTCTGGATCCGTAGCGTGCTCGACTCACTGGGCGACCGCGACCGCGAGATCCACGTCTACGACTCCTTCCAGGGCATGCCCGCGCCCGGCGCCGAGGACTCGGACCACCTGGCGGCGGGCGAGCTCCGGTCGTCCCCGGACGACGTGCGCGCCACGCACGCGGCCTGGGGCAGGCCGGCGCCGGTCATCCATCCGGGATGGTTTGACGAGACCCTTCCCAAGGAGCTGCCCGACGAGATCGCGTTCGCCTACCTGGACGGCGACTTCTACGACTCCACCCTCACGGGGCTCACGCACTGCGTCACCCGCCTGGTGCCGACGGGCGTTTTGCTCGTCGACGACTACGCGGACACGGTGGTCAATCCTCGGGCCTGGGACGGGCTCCCAGGGGTGAAGCGCGCCTGCGACGCGTACTTCGGCGTGCCGTCGCCGGTGACCGTCATCGTCGGCGAAGGCGATCTCGCCTTCGGCCGGTACGAGAAGCCGGAGTTCATCCGATGAGCGCTGTCCTGGTGTTACGCGGTGCGGCGGACGCGAGCGCGATCCGCCGCGCCCTGCCCGATGTCCTCGTACACGAGTTGCCGGACCTGGACTCGCCTCCGACCGCCGACACGGCCGTGCTCGTCCTGCGTTCCGGCGTCCGTCTGGGCGAGCGGGAGCTCGACGCGCTTCCTCGCCTGCGGCACGTCGTACGGACCGGCTCCGGCATCGATCACATCGACGTGAGCACCCTCCGGCACCGTGGGATCACGCTGCACCGCAACGCCGAGGCCGGCGCGGACGCCGTGGGCGAGTGGGTGCTCGCCGCCGCTCTCGCCCTGGCCCGGCGGATCCCCTTGGGGCAGCACGCGCTGCTGCTGGGCCGGCACGAGAAGCAGGCATGCATGGGTGCGTCACTCGGCACCCTGGCCGCAGGTATCTGGGGCGCGGGTCCGGTGGGGCTGGCCGCAGATTGGGCCCTCGCCCCCTTCATGAGCCACACGGCCTTCGCCGCGTGGCCGTCGAACCCTCCCGGTCTGCGGGAGCTGTCGCCGACAGCCCTCATGGAGCAGTCGCAGGTACACGTGATCGCTCTGCCGCTGCGCCCCACGACCGAACAGCTCATCGGCGAGGACTTCCTCGCACGCGTCGCTCCGCAGCGGCCTCTGCTGATCTGCGCCGGTCGGCTGGAGACCCTCGACGTCGCCGCCTGCCTGCGGGCGCTGGCGGACGGGAGGCTCTCGGGCCTCGCCCTCGACCCGGTCGAGCGGAAGCATCTGCCGCTCCTCACCGACTCCACGACGCCGCTCAACCTCCTGGCCTCACCTCACATAGGTGCCCAGCGGTCCGACGTGCGCGGCGCGCTCGACATATGGGCCACAGATCTCCTCAGGGAGATCACCACTGACAACAAGATCCTGATCGAGGGAGGCCACCGGTGAACCCATCGACACGACTGCGCCGGGAGATCGCCGACAGAGTCGCCCGAGCGCTGGTCGCGTCCGGCGAGGCCCGCGAGGTCTGGCTGGAGGGAGCCCTCGCCTGCGGCTTCGCCCACGCGGCGAGCGACATCGACCTGCGTGGCATCGTGGAAGGCACCCTGCCGGCGTGGGAGTCACGCATCGTGGATGGCGTCCGTGTCGACCTCCAAGCGACAGCGCCGCAGCGGGCGGAGGAACTCCGGTACCTGCTCCGCTCCTTCGACGTCCACCGCGACGACCTCGGATCGTTCCGACGGGTACGCGCCTCGATGCACGACCTCATGTGCCTGCGCACCGCTCTCTCGTACGGCTCCGGACGCTGGGGCCCGGTGCTCGATCCCGAGGAGCGCCAGGGCTACCGACGCTGGGCGGTCGCCGACCAGGCGGAGGTCGCGGCGAGCCTCGCCGAAGACCTGACCGGCCTCGTCGCGGACGGCCTGGCCGAACCCGTCGGCGTCGTCTGCCGGAAGCTGGAGACCTGCCTCACCGCGCTCGAGTGCGCGGCGGCCGGGCATCCGATCCTGGGCGACAAGTGGCTGCCGCTTCTTGCCGGCGCTCCGTCCCGTCTACCGATCGACGCGGCCCACGCGGAGACGTGGGAGTGGTTCCGTCCGGTTCAGCGGCGCGTGACCAGAGCGCTCCTGGACTGCTGGCCCGTCAATGACCCGCTGCGGACGCCTCCCAACCTGGGTGCCCCTGACGCCGGCTGGCTGCCCCAGCGATACGCCGACGGATGGTTCCTTCGCCGCGGCGACGTCCACATCCCCGTCACCGGCGGCCAACTCCTCGGGTGGCTGTCCACGGTCTCCACCGATGGCGCGTAGACCGCGCCTCTCCTCCTCGGGAGTCCTCTGATGCCCGTCACCCGCACCGCCCCCACGGACCTGGAGAGTCTCTACGCCCCGCTGTCGAACACCGGGCCGGACACGGCGGTCTCTGTCATCCTCAAACTCCGGGGAGAGACCTGCGACATCGACTGCCTGTACTGCTTCGAGAAGCGCAAGGAGTCACCGGGCGGCGCCCGGATCAGCGCGGAACAGGTCCACCGCCTCGGTTCAATCTTCTCCGGGCGTCCGCTCAGCATCGAACTCCACGGCGGGGAGCCCCTGACCGCCGGCCGGGAACGGATCGCGGAGATCCTTGACGCGCTCGCCGCACAGCCGAACGTCATCCGCGTGAGCCTCCAGACCAACGGGCTCCAGCTCGACGACGCCTGGCTAGACCTGTTCGAGCGGCACTACCCGGAGCTGGAGATCGGCATCTCCCTCGACGGGGACGCACTCGGGAACTCGTGGCGCGTCGGCTACGACGGCCGCCCCACGTACCCGCGAGTGGTCGAAGCCCTGGAACTCCTCGGGCGTCGGGAACGCCGCGTCGGCGTCATCTGCGCCGTCACCCCGTACGTCCTCGGCCGGGCCTCCGAGGTCATGGAGCACCTCGCCTCCTTTCCCGCCGTGACGACGGTCAGCCTGGTGCCGTGCTTCGACGCGGCGGTCACCCAGTCGACCACGGTGGCCGGATCCCGTACGCCGACCAGCCGGGCACTCCAGCGACGGGCCATCGGCCCCACCGGCCCGACCTGGGCCGTCACGCCGCGTCAGTACGCCGACTTCGTGCTGGAGGCCGCCCACCACTGGGTCGCCAGCGGCCTGTTCCGCCGCGTCAAGCTGGAGCCCGTCGTCTCCGTCATCCGCCGTCTGAGGGGTCTGCGGACCCGCTCCTGTCACTTCTCCGACTTGAAGTGCGACCACGTCCTCACCCTCTATCCCGATGACCGCCTGGGAAGCTGCGACGAACTGCCCTGGCCGCAGGCTGGCCTGGCCGCGCTCGGCGACGTACACGCTGAGACGGACGTGGCCGGCGCCCAGAGCAGCTCTCCCCTGCTTCGGCAGGCACGCTCCCTGGTCGCGAAGTGCACGACCTGCGACTACCGCGACACCTGCGGCGCGGGCTGCCCGGCGGTCCGCCTCCGCTTCGCCGCCGCAGGCGACGAAGACGCCTACTGCGACCACCGCATGCGCCTGATCGACGGCGTCGCCGCCCTGCTCGCCCAGCCGGACCTCACGCCCGGTGCCTCCTGTTCCCGGCTGCGCTGGCGTCCCGTCCGGCCCAACGACATGCACCAGGTCGCCGCCTTCCTGGCCCGCTGGGACGACCCCACCGTGCCCCGCACGCCCGCGCGTCTCCAGGTCAGCGCCAGCGGGAACATCAACACGGTCGGTCTCCCCGGCGTCCACGAGGCAGACGATCTCGACCCCCACCACCCCCAGTGGCACGAGGGCATCGAGCCCGGCGTCCACCCGGTCGTCGACGCGCTCACCGCGGGCTGGAACGCCGTCACCTACGACAGCTGCCAGGGCCACGCCTACGCCGACCTCCCCCGAGCCGAGCCCCGCTTCCTCTCGGTCGGCATCCTGCCGCGCGACCGCGCCGAGTACGCGCGCACAGCGGCGCGCCTGTGCCGTACCGCCAGCCGAGCCGAGTCCTCCCTGCCCGAGGCGTGTTCGCTGGTCCTCGGTCGCAGCGAGCTCACGTGCCGCACCACCGGCCGGGTGTATCCGACGCTCGACCTCCACCTCGTACCCTCGGCCGGCACCACGCCTGCCGAGTACTTCGAGGACCTAGCCCAGGCGGTGCGTGTACTCACGGTGGCCCTGGCCGAAGCCGCCACTGCCCCGCCGTCCACCCCCTGCGCGTGCGGAGGCGAGCAGTGATCCACATCGCCGAGACCCTGTCCATCCGCACTGTGGAGGGCTTCATCAAGCCGGACGAGATCGAGCGACTCAACCTCGTCATGGACGACACGCTCGGCCCCCTCGGACGCGACCGCTACGGCGCCAGCCGCCACACCACCATCCACGAGATCCCCGGTCACTCCCCCGCCGAGGCACAGGGCGTCTACGAGCCGGCCGGCCGAATCGAGATGACCGAGATCCCGCACGAGGCGACCGCCCTGCTCGACCAGGCCCTTGAACTGTGCATGGCCGCCATCACGCGCACCCTGCCATCGGTCACCGGCCACCGGCCGTGGATCTACCTCGAGTACGGCTCCGACCAGTACATCACCCCCCATGCCGACGGCATCGCCCCCGATCCCCTCACCCGTCCCCGCCAGATCGCCGCCGCGACGGTCACACTCACGGACATCCAGGACACCGGCGGCGCGTTCTACGTGGAGACCACGGGTAGCGACGCCGTCTGGACCGCGGACAAGGCGCCGACCGGGTCGGGTTACGCCCCGGGGATGCGCTTCGCACACGAGGGGACGGACATGTCCTCCCCCTGGTTCCGCAGCATGCCGCGCACTCGATGGAACGTCGCCCCGTCTCCGGGAACGCTCGTGGTCTTCGGCAGCCAACTCGTCCACGGCACGGAGCCGGTCCGAACCGGCCGTGTGCGCAAGTTCCTCACGCTCTTCGTCTCCGAGTGAGCAGGTAACCCGCCATGAACGGACCCCGTGGTCCGCCGTCCCTCCCGCCCCCTCACCGCCAACCCACGGCCCCGATCAGAGGAGAGAGCGAGCAGTGGCAGACGACAAGACGTTCGACGAGTTCCTGGAGGCCGTCGCGTCCCTGCGTGACAGCGACACAGTGCGCACGACCGCGCACACCTCCAACGCGGCCACCGAGACCTGGCTCGCCGCCACGGTGGAGCCCGACGCCACCGAGCCCACCACCACGGCCTGACCCTCTACCGGGGCCGGACCCAGCCGGGGTCCGGCCCCGGTCCACACCTGGAGTCCAGATGAGCACCCTGTCCCCGGAAGCCCTGGTCACCCTCGATGGCATCGCCGGCCACCAGCACCTCCGGACCAGCCGCATCGCCTCCGTACTCGGCAACGGCATCGGCTCGTCCGCCCTCGACCACGCCGTGGCCCACCACCTGCTCGAAGGCGCCGAGCACGCAGCGCGCGCCCGGAACACGGACCTCCTCGCCTGGTACCGGAAGACGACGACGCGAGACCTGACCCACCTGTCCACCGGCCCGCACATCCTGCTCAGCCCGCGACCCGAGAACCTGCTCCGTTCGGAGATCTCCGAAACCGCGTACTACCTCATCCGTCCCGACACCAGCCCTGCCCTGCCCGAAGCCCAAGCGCTCGTGCGCGCCGCGCTTGCATCCGCCGCCGAGCACGGGTTCGGCACACTGCTCACCCAGCACGCCCCCGTCGTCTGCCTGCTCAACCGCCGCCGACTGGACGAGACCCTCCACAGCTGGGCGCTCACCCGCCTGCCCGGCACCGTCTTCACCGACTACACCGCCCACCCCGAGGTCCTGGCCCGCGACCTGATCCACGAGGCCGCCCACAACTGGCTCAACGACGCCCTGGCCGCGCAAGACGTGGGCCTTCCCGCCGACGTCACCTTCTTCTCCCCCTGGCGGGGAACTCCTCGCCCCGTATACGGCTTCCTTCACGCCTGCTGGGCCTTCTCTCTCACCGTGCTGTACGCACGGCAGGCCCGCCGCGGCGCCACGGGGGCCGTGGCCTCCTTTCTTGACGCCCATCTGCGCCAGCAGGAGGGCCAGTTCGCCTCCGCAATCGATTCGCTGGCCCAGGCACTCTCGTATGTCTCCGCTGACGCGCTCCGCGATCGCGTCAGCCGTGCCGTAGGCAAGGCCGTCGAATCGGCGTAACTCCGGGGGCTTATCCGAGCACTCCCACCCCTGGGTGCAGTTCGACGCCGAGGTTGCCCGGCATTGCACCGCAGTCGATCTCGGCGTGCCGTCCTTCAGCCAGATCGCCGTGCTCACCACCACGGCCGCTCCCGGGGGAAGGCCCCACCGGCTCGACGAGATCATCGTCAACCTCCTCGACCGCCTGGCCGAGGCCGAGGAAGTCCATCTTCAGCAGGCCGAGCGACTCGCACTGCGGATAGTCCCACTGCGTGATGGTCACGCCGTCGGTGTGCCGCACCCAGATCGGGCGTGGTCCACGATCGGCTCGCTGGACATGATCACGCCGGCCGCGTGCACGCCCATCTGCCGGACCAGGCCCTCCACACCCTTGGCGGTGTCGATGACCTTCTTCACGTCCGGCTCGTTCTCGTACATCCCCCCGGATCTCGCCGGCCTCGCTGTAGCGCGGGTGCGAGGGGTTGGTGATGCCGTCGAGGTCGATGCCCTTGCCGAGGACGTCGGCGGGCATGGCCTTGGTGAGCCGGTCGCCCATGGCGTACGGGTAGCCCAGGACGCGCGCGGAGTCCTTGATCGCGTTCTTCGCCTTGATCTTGCCGTAGGTGCCGATCATGGCGACCTTGTCGGAGCCGTACTTCTCCGTCACGTACCTGATCACCTCGACGCGCCGACGCTCGTCGAAGTCGATGTCGACATCGGGCATCGAGATGCGCTCGGGGTTGAGGAACCGCTCGAAGATCAGGCCGTGCGGGATGGGGTCGAGGTCGGTGATGCCCATGGCGTACGCGACGATCGAACCGGCCGCCGAGCCACGGCCGGGACCGACCGCGATGCCCTGCTTCTTGGCCCACATGATGAAGTCCGCGACCACGAGGAAGTACCCCGGGAAGCCCATCGAGATGATGGTGTCCATCTCGTACTCGACCTGCTTCATCCGGTCCTCGGGGATGCCCCCGGGGAAGCGGCGGTGCATGCCGCGCAGGGTATCCTCACGGAACCAGGTGACCTCGGTGTAGCCCTCGGGGATGTCGAACTTCGGCATCAGGTTGCGCTCGACGAACATGCCCTCGGTGGAGACCTGCTCGGCGACCAGCCGCGTGTTGGCGCAGCCCTCCTGCCAGGCGTCCGAGGAGTCGATGGCGTACATCTCGTCCGTGAACTTCAGGTAGTAGCCGGTGCCGTCGAACCGGAAGCGGTCCGGGTCGGAGAGGTTCTTGCCGGTCTGGATGCAGAGCAGGGCGTCGTGGGCGCCGGCCTCGTGCGCGTACGTGTAGTGCGAGTCGTTGGTGACCAGCGGCGGGATGCCGAGCTTCTTGCCGATCTCCAGGAGCCCGTCGCGGACCCGGCGCTCGATCTCGATGCCGTGGTCCATCAGCTCCAGGAAGTACCGGTCCTTGCCGAAGATGTCCTGGTACTCGGAGGCGGACTTCAGGGCCTCGTCGAACTGGCCGAGGCGCAGCCGGGTCTGCAGCTCGCCGGAGGGGCAGCCGGTGGAGGCGATCAGGCCCTCGGACCACTGGGCGATGGTCTCCTTGTCCATCCGGGGCCACTTCTGCAGCCAGCCCTCGGCGTACGCGTCGGAGGACAGCCGGAAGAGGTTGTGCTGCAGCCCCGGACCAGATCGGTCCGGGGCTGCAGTCCTGCAAGTCCTGCAGCGCGTCAGAAGCCGACGAGCTGGTGCAGGGCCACCACGCTCCCCCCTCCCGCGACTAGGCCGTTTCTGATGGCTCTTGGACGGTGTCGCGGAGCCAGATGACGATTGCGGTGATGGTCAGGGTGCCGTTGAAGATGTAGTCGCGCTTGTCGTACCGGGTGGCCACCGCCCGGAACTGCTTCCACTTGTTCACGCACCGCTCGACTGCGTTGCGACGGCGGTACTGGGCCTTGTCGAAGGCCGGGGGCCGGCCTCCGGCTCGTCCTCGGCGCTTGCGTCGAGCCCGCTGATCGTCGGGTTGCGCGATGGTGGCCTTGATCCCGCGTCGTCGCAGGTAGGCGCGGTTCTCGCGGCTGGAGTACGCCTTGTCTCCGCGCACCCGGTCCGGCCGGCTTCGCGGGCGGCCCGTGCCGCGGCGTCGGATGCGTAAGCCCTCCAGCACCGGGGCGAACATCGGGCTGTCACCCCGCTGACCGGGCGAGGTCAGCCAGTGCAGCGGGCGGGCCCGGTCGTCGGAGAGCAGATGGACCTTGCTGGTCAGCCCGCCCCGTGAGCGCCCCAACGCCTCGCGCCCATCTGCTTCCTCACGCACCCCGCCCCCTTTTGCGGGTGGTCGGCCGGGGGCTTGCGGGGCGCCCCGGCCGCGTGCTGATGCGCCCGGCAGGACGTGGAGTCGATGTTCACGGCCCACTCCTGACGCTCCGCCTGGCGGGCGAGCGTCCCGTCCGGGTCGCCGGCATCCGCCTCGATCTGCAACTCCTCAAGGACGGCCTGCCAGGTGCCGTCGGCCGACCAGCGGCGATGACGCTCGTAGACGGTCTGCCAGGGACCGTACCGTTCGGGCAGGTCAGGCCAGGGCACCCCGGTCCGGGCCCGGAACAGCACGCCGTTGATCACTCTGCGGTGATCGGCCCATTGCCCACCCGGTTTGCCGTTGCCGGGCAGGAGGGGCTCAATCTTCTGCCACTGCGCGTCCGTGAGTTCGTGTCGCCGCACCATACGGGCCTCCTGCCCGGCCAACCACGAGATCCACCCAGCCGACCAAGAGCCATCAGAAACGGCCTAGTACTCCAGCAGCACTTTGACGTTTTCCCTGTTCAGGGGCGGTTTGGGTGAGTGTAGTGGGCTGCGTTCCGGCCCGTGTTCTCTTTCCCGGACTGCCCCTCGATCGTGTGCAGCCGCCGCTGATAGTGGCAGCGGCGGGCGGCGGCTTGGCGTCGTCTGCGCCAGTGTGACCATCTCAGTGCGCGTGACCTGGTGAGGGACTGATGAGCGCGTGTGACGGGTGGGTGGCCAGTTGCCAGGAGCCGCCGAACTTCAGCCACGGTGAGGGGCGCGAGGCAGGAACCGTTTCTGCTGCCCCTTTTGCTGCAGCGTCGGCGGCCATGACCGCCAGGAAGGCGTGCGCCAGCATGGCCAGGGTGATGTGCCGCGTCCAGCCAGTGTAGCGGCGGACTTCGTACTGGTCAAGCCCGCACTCGTTCTTGGCGGCCTGGAAGGCTTCCTCGATGGCCCAACGTGTTCCGGCAACGCGGACCAGGTGCTCGACGCTGGTGCCGAGCGGTGCGTAGGCGAGGTAGTAAGCGATCTCCTGGGGCCTGCTGATGCTGCGGCGTGCCAGTGCCCACCGCTGGTGGGTGGGCAGTTCGCCGTCGAAGTCCTCGGCGGCGGTGATCTGCAGGGCGGCCCAGTGGTAAACGCGCGGGCCCTTTGCGCCGTCACCGCACGAACGTCTCTCCCATGCCTCGTCGGGAGCTTGGGAGAAGAGGTGGTCGATGCGTCCGAAGTGCGGCACCTGCTGGGACTTGGGGACTGCGAGCACGTACCCCAGGCCGGTCTCTTCCAGCATGCGGCGCAGCCGCCATTCCTGGCCGTATGCCGCGTCCGCGGTCACCCAGGCGATCGGCAGGGGCGAGGCGATCGCCCGCAGGACCATGGCCTTGGCCAGGTCGGGTTTGGTGGCGAAGGTCCGCTCGTCCGGGATGTGTGCGGCGCGGCAGCGGTCGCGGTCGTCGGTCCAGGACTTGGGCAGATACAGCTCTCGGTCCACCAGGGCGCGTCCTTGCGTGGTGGCGTAGGCGGCGAACACGCCGATCTGGCAATTCTCGGTGCGGCCGGCGGTGCCGGAGTACTGGCGTTGCACGCCGGCCGAGGTGGTGCCCTTCTTGAGGAAGCCGGTGTCGTCGAGGATGAGGATTCCGTCGGGCTCGCCGAGTCGTTCGGCTACGTAGTGCTGGAGGTCGTCGCGGACCTCATCGGCGTCCCAGCGGGCGCCGTTGAGGAGTCGCTGAAGTCGGTCGGGTGTGCGGTGTCCGGCGTATTCGGCCAGCTGCCAGCCGTTCTTCCGGCCGACCGGGCCCAGCAGTCCACGGATGTAGTCACGCATCCTGCGACGCGGCTCGACGCGCCTGAAGCGATGGCCGGTGCGCAGGAACAGTTCCTCGAGTTCGTCGTTCCAGATCTCAACTGCACGCTCGTCGATCACGTCAGGAGGCTGCCCGGACTGCTGCCACTATCAGCGGCGGCTGCACACGATCGAGGGGCAGTCCGGGAAAGAGAACACGGGCCGGAACGCAGCCCACTACACTCACCCAAACCGCCCCTGAACAGGGAAAACGTCAAAGTGCTGCTGGAGTACTAGGCCAGCGGTGAGTGCCGCCGCCGCGTCGCTGGTACTCAGGTACGTCAGCCCGCCGACGACCACGCCGATGAACGCCGAGGTCATGAGCACGAGGGCGGCGTGCATGCTGAGCAGGGGACCTACGGCATCACCGCCTCGAAGACCGTCGCGATCGCGCGTATCGCTCGTCGAGGGTGTACGTTCGTGCTCTGGTGCTGCCATTCATCCTCCACATCCCTGGACATGAGCCCGGCTGCACCATCCCGGCGAGCCCCCTGCTGCACCGCGCCCGCGAAAGCATCGGTGCCTCAGTGGGGCTCTCCGTTTGTCGTGCCCGACTCGCTTGAGGCGAGGATACGCATGCCCACCTGACAACTCGGGCGACTACCGCTACAGGTAGCGATCAGTCGAACACGCCGAGCTAGTCCACTTCCACGGACTTGCTCTCCGTCTGTGCGACGAACCGCGAACATTGCAGCTCTGCGCATGAACGGGGACGTCGGGCCCGTTCCACACGGTGGATCCGGTGAAGTTCTTCTCGAGGTAGACGTCGAAGACGTGCCAGTGTTCATGGACGGTGACTTATGGCATGGCTGCCTCGCCCACTACGTAGCCCTGCGGTGTCTCGACCGCGGGCCAGGCCGTCGACGGATACGGCCTCGACGCCGCAAGCATGGCGGAGCAGCCGTTGACGAGCATCTCGTTGGTCGCGTGCGCTGCAACGGCCAGCTGCGGTGCTCAGATTGGCCGGGCGGTGAACGGCACAAGCTCGCCCGAGCGCATGATGGGCGCGGTGATGTGCTGGCCGCAGGCGACGTAGGGCTCGACGGCGCGCTCGGGGGTGACCTCCCAGCGGAGGGTGGCGCCGCAGGTGCGGTTCGCATCCACCGGGATGGGGCAGGTGCCGGTGTTCAGGTCGGTCATCATGCCTCCTCAGTCTTCTGGCCGGGGCTAAGCGCGGCTGCTACGAGCTCGAGCGTTACCTGCGCCTTCGTGATGTGCGGGTCTGTCGGTTCGTCGGCGTCAGCAGCACGGAGGTTCTCGATCACCAGCTTCACCATCGGGTTGGTGCACAGGACGACGCGCCGGTCCTGGCTGGTGGGGATGGTCGGCGGGAAGTGCAGGATGCCCGCGCGGGCGAGCTCGGTTCGATGGTGCGGGCGACCGTGCTGCCGGTGCGGCCGGCTCCGAGGATGTCCCGCAGGCGGCGGACGTCGACCTGGAGGACTCCGTTCTTCTCCTCGATCGCGGCCACCAGGGAGGCGAGACGGACGTGGTGGTTGGGCTGGTCACGATCGAACGCCCTCCTGTGTGCGGAGCTGTTTCTCAGGGTGGACGAAGGGAAGGCCGTCCGCGGTGTAGACGGTCTCGGTGAAGGTCTGGAATCCGAGGTTGTCGAACGCCTTCATGGCGCGCGGGGAGTCGACGTTCCCGAGGTCGTCGTTGCCGATGACGGTCCGCAGCAGGTCCTTAGGCGCCCAGAGCACGGAGCCGATGAGGACGCCGTGGCGTCGGGGACGAACGTTCGGGCGAGCGTCGGCGGCGGCCAGAAGGACACCCTCCTGGGTGACGGTCACCTTCTCGCCGTTGATGGTGAGGGTGTGCGTGGTCAATGCGCGTTCCTTCCGAGACGACGAGGGCCCCGGCCACCGAATGGCGACCGAGGCCGATCGTAGGACAACCTGCTGGAGTGTCAGACCGCGAGCGCGGCCGGGGGCGGCGGGAAGATCTCGTCCACCCGGACGACGGGGACGGTGCCGAGGATGGCGTCCTGTTCGCTCTCGACGAGCTCGGCCGGCGCGAGGACTCCGGGGCTCAGTGATCTCGACGAGCGTTGCGACCTGCCGCATCATCGGTACATTCCCGCCGAGCTCCCCAGGCCGCGCGCTGAGGCCAGGAGAAAACTGATTACCCCAGGTCGGAGGCGTCCTTCGCGCCTCCGCATCAGGGATTTGTCAGGGACTTTCAGTGCTGTCCGAGGGACTTCCGAGGGACTTTCCGCCGCCTAACGCGGCAAGCCTCCGAAAGACCGGAAAGGGCCTCCGACGCAGGTCAGAGGCCCTTTCCGTGGCAAAGCCGCAGGTGGGGGCAGACGAGTCGGGCTGTACGCCGGGTTCTGTCGCCCGGTGACCTCGCGGTCGCCGGGGAGACGGCCATCCATCTAGGACCGGTGTTGCCACCGGCCTCCTGCGGTCTACCCGCGGACTCGGGCGGGCAGCCCTCGGTCGTCCGCGCAGGGCCACCGTCCCTTTCGGGCGGCGGCCCCTCTTGACCTTGCTCCGGGTGGGGTTTACCGAGCCGCCTGAGTCACCTCAGGCGCTGGTGGTCTCTTACACCACCGTTTCACCCTTACCGGGGACCGAGGTCCCCGGCGGTCTGTTCTCTGTGGCACTGTCCCGCGGGTCACCCCGGGTGGGCGTTACCCACCACCCTGCCCTGTGGAGCCCGGACGTTCCTCGGGAGCACCCTGGGGGTCCCCACGCGGCCGTCCGCCCGGCTCGTCTGCCGTGATGACCATGCTACCCGGCGCGTCCGGGTCCCTGGCACCGCCGTACCGGCTCCCGCCGAGCCCGCAAACCCGCCGGCCCTCCCGGCTACTCCCGGACCTCGCCGGAGTCCGCTCTCCCCGCCGCCCCACCCGCCCGCTCGTTCCCGCTTGACCTTGCCGCAGCGTCAGGGTTTCTACTGAGGCCATGCGGATCGGAGAGATCGCCGCACTCGTCGGGGTCACCCCGCGTGCCGTGCGGCACTACCACCATCAGGGCCTGCTGCCCGAGCCCACCCGCCGGGCCAACGGCTACCGGGACTACTCGGTGCGCGACGCCGTGCTGCTCGCCCGCATCCGGCGGCTGACGGAGCTCGGGCTCGGCCTCGACGAGGTCAGGGATGTGCTCGCCGACGACGCGGGACGGGAGCTCGTGGAGGTCCTGGAGGAGCTGGACGACGATCTCGCCCGGCAGCAGGAGCTGCTCCGCGAACGGCGCGAACGGCTGGGTGCGGTGCTGGAGCAGGCGCGCTGCGGGCGGCTGCCCGCCGAGGGGCCGGTGTCGCCGGAGCTGGCGGCGCTGTTCGGCAGTCTCACCGCGGAGACCGCCGGGCGGCCCGAGTCAGCGACGGCAGCGAAGGACCGCGAGGTGCTCGCCCTGCTGGACACGGTCGTCCCGGCCGGGGAGCGCGACCGGCTGCTCGGCGCGATGCGGCGGATGACCGAGGCTCCGGGTGCGGTGGAGCGCGCGTACGAGGTGTACGGGCTGCTCGACGCGCTCGAGGGCGCCGACACCGGCGATCCCCGCGTCGAGGAGGCGGCCCGGGCGCTGGCCGACTGCATGCCCGACGAGGTGGCGGAGGGACTCGGGGAGAACGGCTCACCTGCGGGAGAGGGCGGGAGCACGTTCATGGACGCCTTCTTCGCCGAGTTCCCCCCGGCCCAGGCCGAGGCCGTGCGCCGCGCGCTGCGCCTGGTCGCGGAGCGGGCACGGTGACGCGGGTGAAGCGACTGCTCAGAGGCGTCGCCTATCTCGTACTGCCCGGTGAACTGGCGCTCCTGGTCTGCCTGATGGCGGGGCTACGGCCGCCCGCGCCGGTGATGGCCGCCGCCGAGGCAGCCGTCCTGCTTCTGCTGCTGGCCGAGGCGTCCGTCTTCCTGCGGCTGTGGCGTGGGGAGGGGCTGACACCGCGCGAGGCGCTGCGGGAGCTGGTGCCGGAACCGGTGCTCCGGCTGGCCGGGCACGAACTGCGGCTCATGTGGAGCCTGCTGCTCTGGGTGGCCCGGCGGCGCAGCGGCGTCGGGCCGGGCGACCGGGCCTTCGGGCACGCCCGGGACCAGGCCGCGCTCCTCTTCGGCTTCGGCTTCGTCTGCGTCGTCGAGGCCGTCGGGATGTCGTACCTGCTCAGCCCCTGGCCGGTGCTCCACGCCGTGGTGCTCGTCCTCGACGTCTACACCGTCCTCTTCGTCGTCGGTCTGCATGCGGCGTCCGCGACCCGGCCGCACACGCTGTCCGGGGACACGCTGCGGCTGCGCCAGGCCGCCCATGTGGACCTGCGGATCCCGCTGGAGCGGATCGCCTCCGCCTCCTACGAGTTGGTGTTCACGCACGACAAGAAGGAGGAAGGCGTGCTCAACCTGCCCGTCGGTGCGCAGACGTCGCTCACCCTCACGCTGTCGGAACCCGTCGAGGCGGTGGGGCTGCTGGGCAGAACGCGCCTGGTTCACACCGTTCGCTGCCACGCCGACGACGCCCGCGACCTGCTGCGGGCGGTCACGCGGGCGCGAACCGCACTTGCGCCGCCCCCGGGTCGGCCAGCGTGAGCCGCACCCGCAGCGCCTCGCCCAGCGGGAGCTCAGCCCCGTCGCCGTCGACCGGGGCGACGACCGCCGGATCGTCCAACTGGACGGTGCCGAGATCCGGTTCACGCTCCCGCACATCCACCACGAACCCGTCGAAGACATCGCCGATCCGGCCCGTCAGCAGGGCCGCCTCGACGGTGTCGACGCTCTGGCGCTCGACGGTGTTCGCGCGCCGGTTCCCCTCCGCCATCTCCCGCGGGACGACGTCCAGGGACTCCCGTACCCACTCCGGGGGCTCCCGGCCCTCGGACGCGGCCAGGCACAGCTCGCCCGTGTACCGGTCGACGAGCCTGCGCAGCGGGGCGGTGCAGTGCGTGTACACGTCGGCGACGGCCGCGTGCACCGAGGGATCGGGCAGCCGTCCGCCGCTGAACGCGCTGTAGCCGGCGCCGCGCAGCAGCGCCGTGCACTCCTGGAGGAACGCGGCGTGCCGGCGGTTCGACGGGTCGAGCGACCGGACGACCTGCGCGTACGGGACATGGTGCGGCCAGGGGACGCGCAGCGCCCGCGCGGTCCTGCGCAGCCGGGCGACGGCTCCGTCCGGCGCGGTCGGCAGGGTGCGCAGGATGCCGGTCCCGGAGGTGACCATCAGCCCGGCCGCGGCCATGCCGGTCAGCAGCGAGATCTGGGCGTTCCAGCGCTCCACGGGGTACGGGGCGCGGAACTCCAGTGCGTACGAGTGGTCCCGGGTGACGATCTCCTGCTCGGGCAGGTTGAGAGAGATGCCGCCCCGCTCCACTTCCAGCCGCTCGCGCAGCAGCCCGATCTCCTTGAGCAGGGCCACCGGCTCCTCCGCCGCGCCCGCGTCGATCTGCCGCTGCACGCCCGCGTAGTCCAGCTTGGCCCGGCTGCGGACCAGGGCCCGCCGTACGTCGGTGGCGACGGTCCGGCCGTCCGCGTCCAGGTCGAGGGTCCACAGCAGCGCGGGCGCGGTCCCGCCCGGCAGCAGACTGGCCGCGCCCTCGGAGAGCACCGGGGGGTGCAACGGGACCTTCTCGTCGGGGAAGTAGAGCGTCTGCGTCCGCCGGTGCGCCTCGGTGTCGAGCGCGCCGCCGGGCGGCACGAACGCGGCCATGTCGGCGATGGCGTACCGCACCCGGTAGCCGCCGCCCGGCCGCCGTTCCAGATGCATCGCCTGGTCCAGGTCGGCGGACGCCGGCGGGTCGACGGTGAAGAACGGGACATCCGTCGCGTCCCGTTCCGGCAGCCGCGGGTCCCGAGCCGTCCGCTCCGCCTCGACGAGCACCTCGACCGGGAACCCGACGGGCACGCCGAGCCGGGCGCGCAGGGCGCACAGACAGACCAGCAGCGGGTCGTCGGCCGCGCAGGTCACGTGCATACGACGGCGTGGCATGTGCCGAGCGTATGGCCCGGGCGACGAGGGTGCGACCGGGGCGTTTGCGTGCCCCGGTCGCACACCTGCGGCGCCGCCGCAGACCGGCCGGGGACCGTACCCGAGCCTCGCCACAGACCGGTCCCGCCCGCAGACCGGCCGGGGACCGTACCCGAGCCTCGCCACAGACCGGTCCCGCCCGCAGACCGGCCGGGACCATGCCCGAGCCCTGTCGGCAGAGGTCCCTGGCGCGGTCCCGCACACCGTGCCCGATCCGCCGATGGACCACGGCGCACCGCGACGACGACCGGTGAACGAATGCGCACCGCGACGACGGCGGGCGTGGCGGCGGCGTCCGCTGTTCGCTCCGGTCGGCGTGGCGGGCTCCGGACGGCCGGGGCGGTGCGCCGATGCGGCCGACTACGCTGGCGAGGGGCCGCACCCCCGTGTCCGTACGTCGCAGAGGAGAAACGCCGTGCTCGTGCTGTTGCCGCCGTCCGAGGGCAAAGCCGCTTCGGGGCGGGGGGCGCCGCTCAAGCCGGAGGGCCTGTCGCTGCCCGCCCTGGCCGAGGCGCGCACGCAGGTGCTCGACGAGCTCGTGGAACTCTGCCTGGCGGACGAGGAGAAGGCCCGCGACGTGCTCGGGCTGAGCGAGGGGCTGCGCGACGAGGTCGCGAAGAACGCCGGGCTGCGCACTGCCGGGGCGCGCCCGGCCGGCGAGATCTACACGGGCGTGCTGTACGACGCGCTCGGACTGGCCACGCTCGACGCCGCCGCGCGTCGGCGGGCCCGGAAGTCGCTGCTGGTGTTCTCCGGGCTCTGGGGTGCGGTCCGCATCGACGACCGGATCCCCTCGTACCGCTGCTCGATGGGCGTGAAGCTGCCCGGGCTCGGGGCGCTGGGCGCGCACTGGCGGGCGCCGATGGCGACCGCGCTCCCCGAGGCCGCCGGGGACGGGCTGGTCCTGGACCTCCGCTCGTCGGCGTACGCGGCGGCGTGGCGGCCGAAGGGCGAGATCGCGGGCCGTACGGCCACGGTGCGGGTGCTGCACTCGCAGACCGTCGACGGCGTCGAGAAGCGCTCCGTGGTCTCCCACTTCAACAAGGCGACCAAGGGCCGCATCGTGCGCGGTCTGCTGGAGGCCGGCGCCGCGCCGAAGGACCCGGCCGGACTGGTCGGGGTGCTGCGCGACCTCGGATACACGGTCGAGGCGGAGGCGCCGGGCCGACCGGGGAAGGCGTGGGCGCTCGACGTGGTGGTGACGGAGATCCACTGACCGTCCGCCGGTGACGCGCCCGCCGCCTCGGTCGCGTCGGCCGGCGTGCGTCCGCCGGTGGCCCTGTGCGTCGACCGACCCTGTATCGCACACAGTGCACCCCATGGGACACAGAGTGTCTGCACTGGCGGGATGCCACGGAGCGGGAGGCGCAATGAATCCCGTCCCGTGCCCCGATCACGCCCCGCACTGGACACGTTCCCCGGCCCCGGCACCGTCCCGTGCCGAAGGGCCGGGGTCCACGCCCGCGGCCGCGCGGCGCCGTGGTCAGCGCAAGTGGCTCGTGTCGTTCAGCAGTCGCAGCGAGGCGTTGCCGTCCGCGTAGTACGCCACCGCCGACACCGACGCCGCCGAGAGCTCCATGCGGAACAGGGACTCCGGGGGCGCGCCGATGGCCAGGCGGACCAGGGTCTTGATCGGGGTGACGTGGGTGACCACGAGCACCGTGCGCCCCTGGTACTCCCGCACCAGCCGGTCCCGCGTCGCCGCGACCCGCCGCGCCACCGTCGCGAAGCTCTCGCCGCCGCCCGTGGGCTCCGCCTTCGGGGACGCGAGCCAGGCGTCGAGGTCGTCGCCGTACCGCTCCCGGACCTCGGCGAAGGTCAGGCCTTCCCACGCGCCGAAGTCCGTCTCGCGCAGCCCCTCGTCGATCCGGACGTCGAGCCCGAGGCGGGTCGCGACGGCCTCCGCGGTCTGCCGGCAGCGCTTGAGCGGCGAGGAGACGATCGCCTGGATCGTGCCGCGCGCGGCCAGCGCCGCCGCCACGGCCTCGGCCTGCCGCCGACCGACCTCGGACAGCTCGTGGTCGCCGCTGCCGGAGAATCGCTTCTCCGGGGTCAGCGCGGTCTCTCCGTGCCGCAGCAGGACGAACGTCGCCGGCGGCCCGAGGTCCGGGCCCCAGCCGGCGCCCTCCACCTCGGTGCTCTTGGGCAGCGTCGCCTGCGCGGCCACCGCGCGCGCCGGGGCACCGGACCCGCCCGTCTCGGACCCGGCGTTCCCCGGGCGGGAGGCCAGTGCCGCCCGTGCCTTCGCCGCGCCCGCCGCCGCGTCGCCGACGACCCGGGCCGCCCGTACGTCCTCGGCGGAGGACGACAGCGCCGCCGAGGACGCCGACGGCTCCCACTGCTCGCCGCGGCGCCCCGCGTCCATGGCCTCGTTGGCCAGCCGGTCCGCGTGCTTGTTGCGCTCGCGCGGGATCCACTCGTAGGTGACCCGTCCCGACGGGAAGATCCCCGCGGCCTCGGCGGCGAGCGGCTTCATGTCCGGGTGCTTGATCTTCCAGCGGCCCGACATCTGCTCCACGACGAGCTTGGAGTCCATACGGGCGTGCACCCGGGCGTCGGGGTCGAGTTCCCTCGCCGCCCTCAGACCGGCGATGAGGCCCCGGTACTCGGCGACGTTGTTCGTGGCGACACCGATGTACTCGGCCCGCTCCACCAGCGGTTCCCCGCTCGACGCGTCGCGGACGACGGCCCCGTACCCCGCCGGTCCCGGGTTGCCCCGGGAACCTCCGTCGGCCTCGACGACCAGCTCGCGCATCAGAGACCGGACTCCGACGTGCGGACCAGGATGCGGCGGCAGTTCTCGCAGCGCACGACCGCGTCCGGGGCTGCGGCTCGGACCTCGTTCAGCTCGGTGATGTTGAGCTCGATGTGGCAGCCCTCGCAACGGCGCTGGTACAGCCGGGCCGCGCCCACCCCGCCCTGCTGCTCGCGGAGCTTCTCGTACAGCTTCATCAGGTCGGCGGGCACGGAGCCGGCGACGACCTCGCGCTCCTTGCCGACCGACGCGGACTCGCCGTCGAGTTGCTCGAACGCCGCGTCCCGGCGGGCCGTCGCGTCGTCGACCTTCGCCTGGACGGAGGAGACGCGCTCGGTCAGTTCGGCGACGCGCTCCTGCGCGGACTCACGGCGCTCCATGACCTCGAGGACGACGTCCTCCAGGTCGCCCTGGCGCTTGGCGAGCGAGGCGATCTCCTTCTGGAGGTTCTCGAGGTCCTTGGGAGAGGTGATCGCGCCGGAGTCGAGACGCTGCTGGTCGCGCACGGAGCGCTGGCGGACCTGGTCGACGTCCTGCTCGGCCTTGGTCTGCTCGCGGGCGCAGTCGCTCTCCTCCGTCTGCGCGGCGACGAGCAGGTCGCGCAGCTGCGAGAGGTCCTTGTTCAGCGACTCCAGTTCGGCGTGCTCGGGCAGGGACTTGCGCTTGTGCGCGATCTGCGACAAACGCACGTCCAGGGCCTGGACGTCGAGGAGTCGGATCTGGTCGGCGGGCGCGGCGTTCAGTTGGGGGCTCCAGAGGTGTGGTGGGAGGACCAGGGGTCGGTGACCGTCTTGGAGACATGGACCCGCAGGTTCCAGCCGTGGCGGTCGGAGATCTCGTCGAGCTGGGCGGCGGCCTGTTCGCACCAGGGCCACTCGGTGGCCCAGTGGGCGGCGTCGACCAGCCCGAGTGGCGCCTGCTGAACGGCCTCGGACACGGGGTGGTGCCGCAGGTCGGCGGTGAGGAACGCGTCGACGCCGGCGGCCCGGGCGGCCCCGAAGAGGCTGTCGCCGGAGCCGCCGCTGACGGCGACGCGGCGGACGGTCGCGTCCGGGTCTCCCGCGACGCGGACGCCCTGGGCGGTGGCGGGCAGCCGCGCGGCGGCGCGGGCGGCGAACTCGCGCAGCGTCTCGGGGCGGTCGAGTTCACAGATCCGGCCCAGGCCGTTCTCGGGCACGAGGGGACCGGTGACGCGGAGGTCGAGAGCGCCGGCGAGGGCGTCGGAGACGCCGGGGTCGGCGGTGTCGGCGTTGGTGTGCGCGACGTGCAGGGCGATGTCGTGCTTGATGAGGGTGTGGACGACCCGACCCTTGAAGTGGGAGGCGGCGACGGTCGTGGTGCCGCGCAGATAGAGCGGGTGATGGGTGACGACCAGGTCCGCACCGAGCGCGACGGCCTCCTCGGCGATCTCCAGGACGGGATCGACGGCGAAGAGGACGCGGGTGATCTCGGCGTCGGGCTCACCGCAGACCGTGCCGACGGCGTCCCATTCCTCCGCCCGCTCGGGCGGCCAGAGGGCGTCGAGCTCGGCGATGACTTCAGACAGACGGGGCACGGGGGCAAGGCTACCTGCCCTCCGTGTCCCGACGTCCGTCGTGGGTGCCACGGGGACCCACGTGACCGGGTGGCCCCTGACGCACACGACCAGGTGGCTTCTGATCCGGGAGAGGGCCTCCCGGGGCGGCGGGCGTACGAGCGGTCCGCGGAGGTCCGGCCCGGGCTCCTCGCCTCGGCCCTCGCCCCCTGGAGCACAACCGCCACCGCTCCCTCAGGCAAATCCGGATTCGGCCATCCTTATGTGTGAAGTGAACCGGCTCGCGGTGTTCGGCTGGAAGTGCGAAAACTAGCTTCGGTGGCCGGAGGTGACCATCCGATGACAGCGTGTGCCATCGAGGAAGCCGCGGAGCACGAGGCCGTACGGCCCGCACCGCGGGCGGCGCTCACGGTCGGCGCGGGCGGCAGCTATGCGGCGCGCCTCGCGGGTCGCGGAGACGCCCTGTTCGCCGAGCGCTGGACGCTCGACGGTCCGGAGCCGTACGCGGTGCCGCTGCCGCTCGGCCAGCCCGAGGAGGCCGACACGGAGGTGGCCCCGCTCGCCGACGGACGGGTGCTGGTCCACCGGCGCGTGGCGGGGCTCCGCTCGTTCTCCCTGCTCTACCCGACGGGTCCGGGCACGGGTGAACTGCCGCTGGGCTCCGTGGAGTCGGCCGAGCTGCGACTGCTCCCGCCGTCGCCGGACGGCACCCGCGCCTATGCGCTGGCGCCGGGCGAGAGCTCGACGGCCGTGTGGCTGGTGACGGGCGGGGCGTTCGGGCCCGAGCGGGTCGCGGAGGTGCCCGGCCGCTGCTCGGGCGGGGTGTGGCTGGACCGCACGGGCCGGATGCTGGCACTGGACCGCGAGCGGGACGGGATCACCAAGGCGGTGGTCGTCGACCTGGAGCGGGGCGGCGAGGTGACGCCGCTGCTGCAGATCACGGAGGACAGCAACGACCGACTGCTGCTCGCCGACACGGAGAGCGGGCTGCTGATGATCCGGTCGGACGCGGCGGGCCACGACCGGCTGGGGTGGGGTGTGCTGGGAAGCCTGCGGCCGGCTCGGTTCCCGGAGTGTCTGCGTCTGCCCGACGCGGCGGTGACGCCTTTCGCGATCGAGCCGGGCCGGGTCCTGATACCGGAGAGCTGCGCGGTGGCGCTGCGGATCGACGCGGCGGCGGGCACATGGGTGGGGGTCTGGCGGCCTGCCGGGCGACGTCTGCACCAACTCCCGCCACCGGAGGGGTGGTTGGCTGGTTCCGGACTGTGGAGCCGGGAGGGGGTGCTGCAACTGCCCTGCACGACGGAGGCGGTGGCATGCGGGGTGGCGCGGCTGGAGCCTCCCCAGGACCCCCTTCCACCGGCACCCGCCACGGAGACGGCACAACCGGAACGCGCAGGTGGGGAACCGTGCGGGGATACGGGAAGTCCTGTCCCGTGCAGGCCCGTGCCCCTGCAGCAGGCGCCTCTCACGGGGCGCGCGGCACGTGGTTAGACTCTGCGGCCGGGGGATACACAGCCGCACCGTGTGGATGCCGACGGTGACGGCTACCCCGGTGACACCACATCGGCGATGGAACAACGGGGTGAATTTCCCACATGTCTGAGGCCCGAACCGACACGACCCAGGCGCGTCCGCAGGGAGCGGGCGCGAACCAGGCCGAGGCCGTCGGCTCCGGCAAGCACCGGGGCGGTGCCGCTGCTTCGGAAGACACGAAGTCTCCGGCGCACGGCCGCCACCGCCGCCCGACGAAGGGCGAGGCGGCATAGCAGCGCTGCGAGGCGCATGGGTGGGTGAGGGCCGCCGCGGGAAGCCCGTGGCGGCCCTCACCCACACCAACGGCCGCCTCCGCGGGGCGCCCTCGCTCACGTCCACCGGCCGCTCCGCGGGCGGGGATGACCCGGCCCGCGTTGCCGCCTCCGCGGGGCCTCGCTCACGTCCACCGGCCATCTCCGCGACGGCGATGACCGAGGCCGCTGCTCGGTTCGGGGTCCGGTGGCCGCGCCGGGGAACCAGGCGGCGCCGGCACTGCCGGCCGGCGCACCGAGTGGCATCGGCCGGGCCGGATGGGGCCGGCCCTGGGGCGCCGGCCGTGCCGGTGGGCGGCTTGAGCGCCGGCCGTGCCGGTGGGCGGCGGTCCGGGCACTACGCCCGCTTCAGCGACAGCACCTCCGTCGCCGCGAAGGTCTCGTCCGGCGACCGGTCCCCGTAGTACGGGCCGAGGACGCCCGCCAACTCCTCGTACGAGAAGGTCTCCTTGGCCGAGTCGAACTGTGCCGCGACCCTCGGGCGGTCGAGGATCGCGACCATGCCCCCGTGGACGACGAGGAGCTGTCCTGTGACGCGGGACGCGGCCGGGGAGGCGAGGTAGCCGACGAGCGGGGCGACGTGCTCGGGGGCGAGCGGATCGAGTTCGCCGGGGGCCGGTTCGCCGAATCCCGTGAAGACGTCCTCGGTCATGCGCGTACGGGCCCGGGGGCAGATCGCGTTCGCCGTGACGCCGTACTTCCGCAGTGCCGACGCCGTCGACGTGGTCAGGCCGACGATGCCGCCCTTGGCCGCCGCGTAGTTGGGCTGGCCCGCCGAGCCCGCGAGGAACGCCTCGGAGGAGGTGTTGACGACCCGGCCGTAGACCGGGCCGCCCGACGCCTTGGACCGTTCGCGCCAGTGTGCCGAGGCGAAGCGGGTGGTGTTGAAGTGGCCCTTGAGGTGGACCCGGATCACCGAGTCCCACTCGTCCTCGCTCATCGAGAAGACCATCCGGTCCCGGAGGATACCCGCGTTGTTCACCAGGATGTCGAGCTTGCCGTACATGCCGGTGGCCAGCGCGACGAGGGCCCCGGCCGCCTCGAAGTCCGAGACGTCTCCGGTGTGGGCGACCGCCCGCCCGCCCGCCGCCCGTATCTCCTCCGCGACCTGCTCGGCAGGCGCGCTGGACGCCTCGCCCGAGCCGTCGCGGCCCGGCTGCCCGTAGTCGTTGACGACGACCGCCGCGCCCAGCCGTGCGAGTTCGAGCGCCTCGGCCCGGCCGAGGCCGCGGCCCGCGCCCGTGACGATCGCGGACAGGCCCTGCAGTGGGAGTGGCATCGCGGTCCCCCTCAGATCTCGATGCAGGTGCGCAGCGCCTCGCCCGTACGCATCTGGGTCAGGGCCTCGTTGATCTCCGCGAGCTGCACCCGGTGGGTGATGAGCGACTCCAGGTCGATCCGGCCGGCGCGCCAGAGCGCGATGGCCCGTTCGTAGGAGCGGAGCACATCGCCGCCTCCGTACATCGACGGCAGGATCCGCTTCTCGTCGAAGAACAGCTCGAACATATTGAGCTGGAGGAAGTCGTCCATGGCCCCGGCCCCGACGATGCACAGGGTCCCGCCGCGCCGGGTCGTCTCGTACGCCGTCCTCGCCGTGGCCGACTTGCCGACGACCTCGAAGACGTAGTCGAAGCCCTCGCCGCCGGTGATCCGCTGCCCGGCGTCGCCGAGCGCGTCCGGCGCGACGGCCTCGGTGGCGCCGAAGGCCAGCGCCGCCTCGCGCCGTGAGGCCACCGGGTCGACGGCGACGATCTGGGCGGCGCCCTGCACCCGGGCGCCCTGGACGGTGGAGATGCCGACGCCGCCGCAGCCGATGACGGCGACCGACGAGCCGGCCTCCACCCGGGCGGTGTTGATGGCCGCGCCGAGCCCCGTGGTGACGCCGCAGCCGATGAGCGCCGCGATCTCGTACGGGACGTCGTCGGGAATCGGCACCGCGCAGCCGGCGTCGACGACGACCTCCTCCACGAAGGTGCCGGTCCCGGCGAAGCCGAAGACATCACCGCCGGGACGCCTGAAGTTGGGCGTGCCCGCGTTCATGAACCCGGCGAGGCAGAGCTGGGACTGACCCCGCCGGCAGGCCGGGCAGCTCCCGCAGGCGGGCAGCCAGCACATCAGCACCCGGTCGCCCTGCTTGACGGCGGTCACGCCGTCGCCGACGTCGAGCACCTCCCCGGCGCCCTCGTGGCCCGGGATGAACGGCGCCGGTTGCGGCAGCACCCCGCTCATCGCGGAGACGTCCGAATGGCACAACCCGGTCGCCCTGATCCGGATCCTCACCTTGCCGGGGCCGAAGCCCACCGCCTCGACGTCGTCGAGGACGTCGAGCTTGTCCTGGCCGATCTCGTGCAGTACGGCAGCGCGCATGTGCGCCCCCTTCGGGAGTCGGGCTTCGGGTTCGGGCTTTCGCTGTTCACGGGACCGGTGCGCGGAGGGCCGGGGCCCGTGCACGGAGGGCCGGGGCCGGTACGCCGAGGGCCGGGGCCCGTGCACGGAGGCCGGGGCCGGGTCGACGGGTCAGATGTGGTCGACGACGGTGTCCGAGAGCACGGGTGCGTCGTCCCGCTCCACGGCCGTCACCGTCGCCTGGACGCGCCCCTCCCCGGCCCACGTGCGGATGCGCAGCGTCTCCCCGGGGAACACCACTCCGGCGAAGCGCGTGGCGTACGAGCGGACGCGGGTGACGTCCCCGCCGAGGAGGGTGTCGACGACCGCCTTGAGCGTCATGCCGTATGTGCACAGGCCGTGCAGGATGGGCCGGTCGAAGCCCGCGAGCTTCGCGAACTCCGGGTCGGCGTGCAGCGGGTTCCAGTCGCCGGAGAGCCGGTAGAGGAGCGCCTGGTCCTCGCGTACGGTCCGTTCGACGGTCCGGTCCGGCTCGCGGTCCGGCTGCCCGGTGCCGACGGAGGGGCCGCGTTCGCCGCCGAAACCGCCCTCCCCGCGGACGAAGATCTGGGCGTCGCTCGTCCACAGGGGGCCGTCCGCGTCGGCCGCCTCGGTGCGCAGCACCAGAACCGCGGCCTTGCCCTTGTCGTAGACGGCGGCGACGCGGGAGGTGCTGGTGGCCCGGCCCTCGACGGGGATCGGGCGGTGGAGCGTGACCGACTGTCCGCCGTGCAGCACGGCGGCGAGGTCGACGTCGATGCCGGGGGCGGAGAGCCCGCCGACCACGCTCATACCCGCTCCCGCGACGGTGGCGAAGCTGGGCAGCACGTGCAGCCGGGACTCGAGGGTGTAGCGCAGTTCGTCGGGGTCGTCGGCGGGGACGCCGGCGCCGAGCCCGAGGTGGTAGAGCTGGACGTCCTTGTGGTCCCAGCTGATCTCGGCACTGCGGGGCTCCGCGGCGATCGCCTTGGCGGCATCGATGGGCATGGGGATGCTGCTCCTTGGTTCCTTGGCTCCCCGGGGAGGGAGTGGAAGACCTCGGTGCGGCCGTCCGCACCGTCGGCCGCACCGAGGCCGTACGGGGCCGGCCGCTGCACGAGGCTGTTCTAGAACGCGTTCTAGGCCGGTTGGCCCCTATGTATAACGCACGCCCCATCACTTGTGAAGCCTGCTGACACAGCGTCAGATCGGTGTGTCCGGCCGCTCACGGGGGCGTCCGCGAGGTCGCCGTCCGGAACCTCGGACCGCCCTGCGGCGCACCCGCGGGGACCTCCGGGGCCCCACCGGACGGAGCCCACCCGCATCCACCGGAACCCGAACGCCCACACCCGGCGCTCGACGGGCACTTCGGCCATATCCTGATGCGATGGACGAAATGCCCCACGAACGGCGGTCCGGCAAGTCCGTCAGAGTTCTGCTCGCGGAGGACCAGGGGATGAGCGGCGGCCTCGCGCTGCTGCTCGGGATGGAAGCGGACATCGAGGTCGTGGCGCAGGTGGCCGCGGGCGACGCGATCGTCGACTCGGCTCTCGTCACCCGGCCCGACGTGGCGCTGCTGGACATCGAACTGCCCGGCCTCGGCGGGCTGGACGCGGCGGCGCTCCTCCGGGACGAGGTGCCGGACTGCCGGGTGCTGATACTGACGACGTTCGCGCGCCCCGGCGCGCTGCGGCGGGCGATGGAGGCCGGGGCGGCGGGATTCCTCGTCAAGGACGGACCGGTGGAGGAACTGGCGGACGCGATCCGCCGGGTGCTGCGCGGGGAGACCGTCGTCGATCCGGCCCTCGCGGCGGCGGGCGCGGAGCCGACTCCGCAACCCCCGCGGGAGAGGGATGTGCGCGGCTGCCCCTGAGGGGGCGACCGCACGAAGCCCGAACCGGAACGAACCGGCAGGGGAGCCGTGGCCCTTGCGGGGTGCGCCCCCGTACGCCCGCATCCCCGTGTTCCCGTGCCCCGAGCGCGCATGCGCCTCCGCGGGCGGCACCCCGCGCCGGCCCGCGTCCCCGCGCCACTCGGTGATCAGGCGTGCCGCACACGGTCCTTCGGCAGCCACAGCAGCATCATCAGCACACCGCCCAGCAGGATGCCCGTCCCGGTCCGGAAGGCCAGGGCGTACCCTGCCGTCAGCGCCTCGGGGGTCGTCGAGCCGCCCGTACGGGCCGCCGCCACCGTCGCGAGCACGGCGAGGCCGAACGCCCCGCCCATCACCCGTGAGGTGTTGATCAGGCCGGAGACGAGGCCCGCGTCGCCCGGTGCGGCGCCCGAGGTGGCGAGCGAGGCGAGCGGTGTGCCCGCCAGACCCCCGCCGGCCATCATCACGATGCCCGGAAGCATGATCGCGGTCAGGTACGAGCCGTGCGCCTCCATCGTGGACTGCCACCCGAATCCGGCCGCGGACACCAGCACCCCGAGGACGGCGACATGGCGCGCGCCGGCGACGCGCATCAGCCGCGGGGCGAGCTTGGATCCGAGGACGACCGCGAGCGAACTGGGCATGAGGGCGAGTCCGGCGGCCAGCGGGCTGTAGTGCAGCACGTTCTGGGCGTAGAGCGTCATGAAGTACCACATGCAGAACATCGCCGCGCCACAGCTGAACATCGCGGCGTTCGCCGCCGACACCGCCCGCATCCGGAACAGCTTCAGCGGCATCAGGGGCGTCCTCGTCCGGGCCTCGACCGCGACGAAGGCGCCGAGCAGCGCCGGTCCGGCGAGCAAAGGCAGCAGGGTCGCGGGAGCGGTCCAGCCGTCCTGCTCGGTCTGCACGATGCCGTAGGCGAGCGTCGCGAGTCCCGCCGTGACGAGCACGGCGCCCGGCAGGTCCAGCCGGCGATGCTCCCCCGCGCGGGACTCGGTGAGCCACCACGCGCCGAGGGCGACGACGGCCGCGCCCACGGGCACGTTGATCAGCAGGGTCCAGCGCCAGGAGAGGGTCTCGGTGAGCACCCCGCCGACGAGTCCGCCCGCCGCCCCGCCGCCGGCGCCGACAGCGGTCCAGGTGGCGATGGCCCGGGCCCGTGCGGGGCCCTCCGGCACGGCCGAGGTGAGCAGTGTCAGCGTCGAGGGGGCGAGGACGGCCGCGCCCAGACCCTGCCCGGCGCGTGCGGCGAGCAGTTGCCAGCCCTCCTGCGCGAGCCCGCCCGCCAGCGACGCGACGGTGAACACCCCCAGCCCCACCAGGAACATCCGCTTGCGGCCGTAGAGATCCCCGGCTCGTCCGCCGAGCAGCATGAACCCGGCGAGGACGATCGAGTACGCGTTGACGACCCACTGCAGCCCCGCGCTGCTCAGCCCCAGGTCGCCTCGCATCGACGGCAGCGCCGTGTTGACGACGGACACGTCCAGCACGACGAGGAACTGCCCGGCGCAGGCCGCCAGCACCACCGCCCACATCCGCTGCTCGGTGTGGTCGGTGCGCCCCGCGACCGCTATGGCGGGGCCTGAGATGCCGGACGGGGCACGGTGGGCGTGGGTCATGAGCGTCATGCTCCCAGGCACCTGTTCATCCGTACATCCTGATTTCGACGGACGGGACCGGGACTCCGGTCCTGGACCTCCGGTCCCGCACCGGGCCGCGCTGCCCCGGCGGGCCGAGGCGGGCGACTACGGCGACCACGGCCGCCCGTGCGGACCGGACGGCGGCTGGACCGCGCCCTACGGGACCGGACGGCGTGGCCGGAAAGGGACGCCCCCCACCCACCGCAGCCGATCACACCGGCGACACTGGGGTCTTGACACACACCGCCGAGAAGACGGGTTCGATCAGTGGCAACACGGAGCAGGCCGACCACGACACCGCACGGACAGCCTCACGCGTCACCGGTCGACGGCACGACCCCTCACGCGTCACCGGTCGAGGGCACGATGGTCGGGCTCTTCTGGATCGACCGGGACGGCTGCTGGCTCGGCGCCCCGGCCGGTGCGGAGGGAACCGGCATGCGCCTGACCGACGAAGGGCTGACGCCCGTCGGCACACCGGCGGCCGGCGCGCTGAGCTGGACCGGGATGGAGCGGGTGACCGTGCCCGACGCCCCCGCCCGCTCGGGCTTCCGGCGGGGCCTGCGTACCGCGATCGACGTGGCGACGAGCATGGCGGGCTTCGGCGGCCCGGACAGCGGGCACCGGATGACGGTGTCCGTCACCCACACCGGCGGGCGGAGCGAGTACGCCGTTCTCTCGGCCGCAGCACCCGCCTACACCGAGCGGGAAGTCGAGCTCTCCCACCGGCTTCTGGCCCGGTTCGTCGCGGGCGAGCTGCGCCCGTCCGTGCTCACGGACTGGTGGGCGTCCGCCGATTCCCGCCCCGGCCCGAAGCCGCCGGAGCGGGAGGCCGTCCTGGAGCGGCTACTGGCCCTGCCGGCACGGCCGTGAGTCCGCCGCTGCCCCGGCGCGCCGCACCGGAGTGCGTGCTGCGCCCCGGGGCGTGAACCCCGCAGGTCGCACGCCACGCCGCGGACACCGCCCTGCGGCACCTGACGGAACGCGGATCCGCCCCGGCCCCCTCACGCCTTCCGCAGCATCGTCACCACCGCCGCACCGCCCAGGCCGATGTTGTGGGCGAGCCCCGTGCGCGCGCCGGGGACCTGGCGGGGGCCCGCCTCGCCGCGCAGCTGCCAGGTCAGTTCCACGGCCTGGGCGAGGCCGGTGGCGCCCAGGGGGTGGCCCTTGGAGATGAGGCCGCCCGAGGGGTTGACCACCCACCGTCCGCCGTACGTCGTCGCCCCGGACTCGACGAGCTTGCCGGACTCGCCGTCCGGGCACATGCCGAGCGCCTCGTACGTCAGCAACTCGTTGATCGAGAAGCAGTCGTGCAGCTCGATGACGTCGATGTCCTCGATGCCGAGTCCGGACGCCTCGAAGGCCCCCCGGGCCGCGGCCCGGGACACGGGCGTGCCGACGACGTCGACGCAGGAGCCCGAGGTGAAGGAGTCGGCGGTGTCGGTGGCCATCGCCTGTCCGGCGATCTCGACGGCCTTGTCGTGGAGGTCGTGTTCGACGAGGAACCGTTCGGACACGACGACGGCCGCGGCGGCCCCGTCGGAGGTGGGTGAGCACTGGAGGCGGGTGAGCGGGGGGTGGACCGGCTTGTCGGCGAGGATCTCGTCCACCTCGTGGACCGCGCGGAACTGGGCGTAGGGGTTGGCGGCGGAGTGCCGGTGGTTCTTGGCGGCGACGGCGGCGAGCTGCCGCTCGGTGGTGCCGTGGCGTTCCATGTGCTCGCGGGCCGCGTTCCCGAAGATCTGGGCGGTGGGAGGGGTCCGCTCGAAGCCGTGGGTCGCGGCCATGATCCCGTAGTGCCGAGCCACCGGTGAGCCGGCGAGGTCCCCTCCGTCCGCGCCCCCGCCGAGCGCTCCCTTCCTCATCTGCTCGAAACCCAGCGCCAGTACGCAGTCGCTCAGCCCGCCCGCGACGAGCTGCCGCGCCAGCATCAGCGCCGTGGCACCGGTGGCGCAGTTGTTGCTGACGTTGTAGACGGGGACGCCGGTGAGGCCGAGTTCGTACACGGCGCGCTGCCCGGCCGTGGAGGGCTGGAAGCAGTAGCCGACGGGGACCTGCTGGACGAGTTCGTACGGGATGCCGGCGTCGGCGAGGGCCGCGGTGCCGGCCTCCTTCGCCATGTCCGGGTATCGCCAGTCCCTCGACTCGGGCTTCTCGAACTTCGTCATCCCCACACCGACGATGTAGCTCTTCACCGGAAGCACTCCTTCAGTCTCAGGGTCTCAGGACGGCCGGCCCCAGGGCCGCCGGCCCGAGGACGGCCGGTCTCGCAGCTCCGTCCCGGGCCGTCAGTCCCGGGGCAGGCCGAGCAGGCGCTCGGCGACGACGTTCAACTGGACCTGGGTGGTGCCGCCCGCGATCGTCAGACAGCGGGACATCAGCAGTTCGTGGACGGCCCGTTCGCCCGGGCCCTCTCGGACCGCGCCCTCGGGGCCGAGCAGTTCGAGGGCCAGCTCGGCGACCTTCTGCTGGTGCGAGGTCTGCACGAGCTTGCGCACCGACGCGCCGGGTCCCGGCTCCAGGCCGTCGATCTGCCGCAGTGCGGTGCGCAGTCCCATGCAGCCGAGCGCGTGGGCCTCGGCGGCGAGGGCGCCGATCCGGGCGCGGGAGGCGTCGTCGAGGCCGGGACTCCGCGCGATCAGCTCCTCGAGGCCCGTGCCGAAGGTCAACTGGTCGGCCATGTGCACGCGTTCGTTGCCGAGGGTGTTGCGGGCGACGCGCCAGCCGTCGTCCACCTCGCCGACGACGGCGTCGGCGGGCAGCACGGCGCCGTCGAACCAGACCTCGTTGAACAGTGTTTCGCCGGTGATCTCCCGCAGCGGCCGGACGTCGATGCCGGTGGTGCCCTTCATGTCGACGATGAAGTACGTGAGTCCCTTGTGCCGGGGCGCCTCCGGATTCGTACGGGCGAGGAGGATGCCGTGGTCGGCGCTCCGCGCGGCACTGGTCCACACCTTCTGGCCCGTGATCCGCCAGCGCCCGTCGGGCAGGCGCTCGGCACGCGTGCGCAGGCCCGCGAGGTCGGAGCCCGCGGCGGGCTCGCTGAAGAGCTGGCACCAGCGGAGCTCGCCGCGCAGGGTCGGCAGCAGATAGCGGGCCTTCTGCTCTTCGGTGCCGTGGGCGACGAGGGACGGCACCACCCAGGTGGCGATGCCGAGGTCCCCGACGCTGACCCCGGCGGCCCGCAGCTCCTCCTGGACGGCGAGTTGCTGGAGCGGGCCGGCCCCGAGGCCGTACGGGGGCGGGAGGTGGGGGGCGGTATGGCCGGTGGAGGTGAGGAGCCGTCGGGCCGCCGCCGGGTCCAGACCTCGCGCGGGGGCGACGGCCCGCCGGGCCCCTACCCGGAACGGCGCGGCCTCCGGGGGGAGTTCGAGCCGCAGCTCACGGCGTACGCCGTCGACGGCGAGCCGTACCGCGCGCAGGCGGTGGGCGTCGCCCGGCCCGAGGAGCTGCCGGGCGACGAGGGCGCGGCGCAGATGGAGGTGGGCGTCGTGTTCCCAGGTGAACCCGATGCCGCCGAGGATCTGTATGCAGTCCTTGGCGCAGCCGTACGCGGCGTCGAGTGCGGTGGCCGCGGCGAGCGCGGCGGCCAACCCATCCCCGCGGCTTCCGCGGAGGCCGCCCCCGGGGCTGCTGCCGGTGCCGCCTCCGGTGCCGCCTCCGGTGCCCCCGGCGGCGCGAGCGGCGTCCCAGGCGAGGGCCCGGGCCTGTTCGACGCGGACGAGCATGTCCGCGCACAGGTGCTTGACGGCCTGGAACCGCCCGATGGGCCGCCCGAACTGTTCGCGGACCTTCGCGTGCTCGGTGGCGGTGTGCAGCGCCCACCCGGCCGTGCCGCAGGCCTCCGCGGCGAACAGCACGGCCGCCAGGTCCGGCACGATCCCGGGTCGGGCGCCGAGGACGCGGTCCGCGGGGACGAGGACCCCGTGCGCGGTGACCTCGGCGGTGGGCCGGGTCGGGTCGGCGCTCTGATGGCCGCGTACGGCGAGGTCGGCGGCGTCCACGGCGAGCAGGAGCGGGCCCGGGCCGGCGGCGAGGACGAACAGATCGGCGTCGGCACCGCCGAGTACGGGGGGCGCGGTCCCGTCGAGAAGGAGGGCGCCCCCGGCGGCGGCGGTCGCGGTGAGGCCGCCGGGGCCGAGTGCCACGGCGCCGATGCGGCGGCCGTCGGCGAGCGCCGCCGCCAGGTCGGGACGCCCGACGCGATCCAGTACGGCGGAGGTCAGCACGTTCGGCAGGTAGGGACCGGGCAGGGCGGCGCGTCCGGTCTCCTCCAGGACGACGGCGAGATCGAGGAGCGTGCCGCCCCCGCCGCCGTACGCCTCCGGCAGATGCACGCCGAGCAGTCCCTGTTCGGCGGCACCGTCCCAGTAGGCCGGCCTCCCCCCGCCGGACCCGGGCGCGTCGAGCAGCGTGCGCACCGCTTCGGGCGGTACGGCGCGTGCGAGCCAGCGGCGCACGGAGTCCGCGAGGGCGCGCTGTTCATGAGTGATCGCGATGCTTCCGCTCCCCATGGAGCCGGAGAGTAGAACACGTTCCAATCTGACGGAAGGTCAGAAGCGGGATGGAATCCGGTGTACGGCCGGAAGGACGGTGCCGCATCCGGCCGGCGACGACGGCGCCGTGCGGGAAGCACCGGACGGGAGCGAGCGCCTCCGTGCGCGTTCCAACGGACGGCTCGAACGTCGCCGCCCGCTCGGCGCCACCGGCGCGGCGGGCGGCCACCTGCGCCGGGCGCGGGCACCCCGGGTCCGAGGTGCCGACCACCGGCGCCGAGCGGCCGGCACCTCAGACGGGGAACGAGAACGCCCTGCCGCCGCCCTCCTTGACCGCCTCCACGGCCGCCTGGTGCACGGCCCGGCCCGCGTCCTCGTCGTCGGCGGGCACGGGGCTGCCCTGCACGGCGTACCAGTCGGTCGCCCCGGTGTGCTGCACGGTCACCTGGGCCAGGCCGTCGATCCACGTGGTGTGCACGGTCACGTCTCCCGTGATCGGACCACCCTCCGTGGTCATGACCCCGCCGGTGCCTGCGATGATCCCCTGAGTGGTCCACGTCGCCCAGGTGTCCATGGCGCCTCCGCAGCAGTCGTCGTCCCGGGCGGTCGCCGGGCAGCTCTCGTGCGTGTGTCCATCGTGTCCCCAATCCGGCGCGAGCACCCGCCGGCGCCCGGCCGCCGCACACGGGGCCCGCCCAGCCGGTCGGGGCGCCGCCGGCCCTCCCGTACGCAGGAGGCCCACCACGAACGCCGCCGCGAGCAGCGGAGGGCGACGCCGTCCCACGTCGAGCAGTCGTCGGCATCCCACGGCGAACAGGCCCGGCGCGGGGTGGCCCGGGGTCGCGGCCCACTTCCCGACGAACACGTGCGACGTGGCGGTGAAGCCCGCCGGGGCGGCGGGCGCCTGCGGAAGGAGCCCTCGCCCTGGATGGACATGTCCGTCACCGCATGACCCTCCATGCGGCCGAGGCGGGAGCCCGCGCCCCGGCTCTCGCCCAGGTCTCCCGCGCCGGCCTCACCCGGGAACGGCCGGAACGGCACCGCCGCCCCCCGACCGGACGGAGGCCCGCCGCGGACCCTACGATGTGACGTCCGGGCAGCCCGTGCCGTCCGGCCCGTTCGCTCTCGCCCCACGTCAGCCCCATCCACGTCAGGCCCGCCCCCGCCGCCGGAGGAGTCCCATGGCCCCCGCCGCCCCCAAGCCGGAGATCCTCGCCGCGTTCGAGGCCGCCAAGGGCTTCATGCCCGTCGGCGAGGGCCTCGCCCTGTACGCGGCGGCCGTGGAGGCCGGGGCGCTCGGGCTGCCGCTGCTGGAGGTCGGGACGTACTGCGGCCGGTCCACGATCCTGCTGGCGGACGCCGCACGCGAGGCCGGCACCGTGGCCGTCACCGTCGACCACCACCGCGGCAGCGAGGAACAGCAGCCGGGCTGGGACTACCACGACCCGGAACTCGTGGACCCCGAGGTCGGGCGGATGGACACCCTCCCCACCTACCGCCGCACCGTGCACGCGGCCGGGCTGGAGGACCACGTGATCGCCGTCGTGGGACGGTCGCCCCAGGTGGCGAAGGTGTGGGGGCGCGAGGTGGGCCTGGTCTTCGTCGACGGCGGGCACACCGACGAGCACGCCGCGAACGACTACGAGGGCTGGGCCCCGCACGTGGCCGAGAGCGGCCTGCTGGTCATCCACGACGTCTTCCCCGACCCGGTCGACGAGTGGACCGGCCAGGCGCCCTACCGGATCTATCTCAGGGCGCTCGCCTCCGGCGCGTTCACCGAGGTGTCGGCCACCGGCTCGCTGCGGGTGCTGCGGCGCACTGGTGCCGGAATCTGAGGTACCGCCCTCGTCATCCCCTAGCATCGCGACGTGCCGTACGACCCGAACCAGCCGTCCTCGCCCCGGCCCCGCCTCCTCGCGTCCCGAACCGGAGCCCGCTGCGGAGCCGTCCTCGCCGTCGCCGCGCTGTCGGCGGTGACGCTCACCGGCTGCGGCGGTTCGGGCGGGCCCGGGGCCGCGCCCGCCCCCGGAGGCCCGAAGGAGACCGGCGCCGCGCCGTCCGGTGCCGCCCCGGCACCCCGGGGCTCGGACACCCCGCAGACGCCGTCCGGGGACGCCAAGCCCTCCACTCCGGGCAGGGGTCCGCTCGCGGGCCGGGTCGTCGTGATCGACCCCGGTCACAACCCCGGGAACTTCCGGCACACCCGCGAGATCAACCGGCCCGTGGACATCGGGACGAACCGCAAGGAGTGCGACACCACGGGCACGGCCACCAACGACGGTTACACCGAGGCCGCATTCACCCTCGATGTTTCACACCGTCTTCGCACCCTGCTGCAGAAGCAGGGTGCGACGGTGCGATTCACCCAGGACGACGACCGGGCCTTCGGCCCCTGTGTGGACGAGCGGGCCCGTATCGGCAACGAGGCCGGAGCCGACGCGGCGGTCTCGATCCATGCCGACGGCTCGGGCAGCGGCAACCGCGGCTTCCACGTGATCCACCCCGCCCTGGTGAAGCGCGGTGCCGCCGACACCACGGGGATCGTCGGCCCGTCCCGCGAACTGGCGGAGCGCATCGCCGGGAAGTTCGTGCGGGCCACCGGCAGCGCGCCCGCCAACTACGTCGGCGGTGCCACGGGGTTGGACGAACGCGGGGATCTCGGCGGGCTGAATCTGTCGACCGTTCCCAAGGTGTTCGTCGAGTGCGGGAACATGCGCGACGCGAAGGACGCTGCCCTGCTGAGGAGTTCGCAGTGGCGCCAGAGGGCGGCGCAGGGGATCGCGGAAGGCATCAGCACCTTTCTGCTGGGGTAGACCAGGGCGTCAGGACCTACTGCCCGGGGCGGACGGGGCAGGCGATAGATTCGTCTCCGCCGAGGACGGGGGTCTCACACCGGCTCTCGCCGGCACCCGTACCATGGGGCCACCCCCGAGCCTCCGCGCGTGCACCGCCGACCGGCGGCACCGACGACCGCCACGACGAGACGCAACCGACTAAGGACTACACGTGAACATCCGCTCCCTCACTCGAGGCGATGGCGTGGTGATCGGAGCAGCGGTGGTGCTGTTCATCGCCTCGTTCCTCGACTTCGTCAGCGTCGACTGCCCGAGCGGCGTCGACTGCTCCTCGGCGGACCTGCCCAACGCCTGGGACTCGCTGGGCACGGTGATGTCCATCTACCTCGGCGGGATCATCGCCGCGGGGCTGATCATCGTCGGCCGCGCCATGCCGGGGCGCAAGGTCGTGGGCCTGGACGTCGCGCAGCTCGGCGTCGCCCTGAGCGTCTTCGCCCTCTGGACGATGTTCTGGACGATCCTCGACATCAACGGCGACGCGGGCGCGGGCGCGATCCTCGGCCTGCTCGGCACCCTGCTGCTGGCCGCGGGTGCGATCGCCACTCCGCTCGTCCCCGCTCTCAAGGCCCCCCTGGTCGGCGCGCCCAGGCCGCAGACCCCGCAGCCCTACGGCGCGCAGCCGCAGGGCGGTTACGGCTACCCCGGCGCCCAGCAGCAGCCCTACGGCGGCCAGCCGGGGCAGCAGCAGCCGTACGGGGGCCGGCAGCCCGGCCCCGCGCAGGGACAGCCGCAGGGCGACCCGGCGCAGGACTTCTCGCCGTTCTGGTTCGCGGTGCCGGTGGCCCGGCCGCTGTACGCGGAGGACGGCTCCCCGACGCCGATCGCCGAACTGGCGCCCGGCACCTGGTACCTCGCGGTCGACCAGCGCGGCCCGGCCCTGGTGGCGCAGACGCAGGACGGCCGGCGCGGGGTGCTGCAGGACACCACGGGCATCCAGCGCGGCTGACCCGCCGTCCACCCGGCGCACAGCTCGGCCCCTCGCCCTTCCGGGCGGGGGGCCATTGCCGTACAGTCCCCCCGAAGAGCGAACTGACGGGACGTCAGCACTGTGGGAGGGGGCTGGGGTCGTGCGGCTCGGACTCGCACTCGGCTACTGGGGGCGCGGCCCGGACCCCGCGCAGACCGACCTCGCCGTGGAGGCGGAGCGGCTCGGATACGACTCCGTGTGGACGGCCGAGGCATGGGGCTCGGACGCGTTCACCCCGCTCACCTGGATCGCCGCGCGCACGACCCGGATCCGGCTCGGTACGGCGGTGGCGCAGATGGCGGCCCGTACCCCCACCGCCACGGCCATGCACGCCCTCACGCTCGACCACCTCTCGGGCGGGCGCATGCTCCTGGGGCTCGGGCTGTCGGGGCCGCAGGTCGTCGAGGGCTGGTACGGACGGCCGTTCCCGAGGAGCCCGCTGACGGCGACCCGGGAGTACGTGGACGTCGTCCGCCAGGTCCTGCGCCGCGAGGGCCCCGTGGAACTCGACGGCCGCTTCCACACCCTCCCCTACGCCGGGGAGGACGGCACCGGCCTCGGCAAGGCGCTCAAGCCGATCACCCACCCCCTGCGGGCCGGGCTGCCGTTGCTGCTGGGGGCCGAGGGCCCGAAGAACATCGCGCAGACGACCCGGATCGCGGACGGCTGGCTGCCGCTGTACTGGTCGCCGTTGCGGACGGACGTCTACGAGGCGTCGCTCACCGAGCTGCCCGAGGGCTTCATGATCGCGCCGATGGCCCGTGCCCACGTCTGCGACGACGTCGCCGAAGGGCTGCTCCCGGTCAAGGCGATGCTGGGCTTCTACATCGGCGGGATGGGCCACACCGCCCGCAACTTCCACGCCGATCTGATGGCGCGCATGGGCTACGAGACCGAAGCCCGGCACATCCAGCGGCTGTTCGCCGAGGGCCGCCGCGAGGAGGCGGTGCTCGCCGTCCCCGACGCCTTCGCCGACGAGATCTCGCTCGTCGGACCACGGGCACGCATCGCCGAGCGGCTGGAGTCATGGCGCAAGGGCCCGGTCACCGACCTGCTGGTGACGGCGCCGGATCCCCGCACCCTGAGGGTCCTGGCGGAGCTGAACGGCTGAGCCCGCTGCCCGCGGAGCGGTTCCGTCCGCCGGCAGGGCGGGGCGCGCCGCCTCCGGGGCACCTGCGCTCGCGAGGCGGAAGCGCCCGGGAGTGCCTGGAGCCGCCTCGAAATGATCGCTCTCGGAGGGTCCCCCTCCTACCGGGCGTGACCGGACGGGCCCGACGACTCGGCGAACGGGCGTGCCGGACGCCCCGGGCCGTGCTCGCACCGGACGGCCGGGGGAGACCGCGCGCACCGGACGCCGCTCCTCGACGGCGAACCCGGCCTGACGCGGCGCTAGAAGCGCCCGCCGGTCATCCGGGTGACCGGGCCGTGGCTGCTGCGCTCCGAGCGCCGGCCCGCGAGGTAGGAGACCGCGCCCAGGGCCGTGGCACCGGCCGTGGCACCCGCCGCGATGAGCTTGCGGGCCTTCAGGACCGTCCAGGCGGTCGTGGCGACGGACGCCACCTGCCCGGCGGCAGAACCGGCCCCCTTGAGGGCGCTGGAGGCCACGGAGCCCGCCGTGGTCGCGGCGCGTCCGACGCCGTCGCCCGCCGACTTGACGGCACGCGCCGTGCCGCTGCCCGCGGTCTCCGCGGCCCGGCCGGCCGTGCTGCCCGCCGATTCCGCCTTCGACGCGGTGCTCTGCGCCGCCTTCGCCGAGGACTCCTTGGCCTTGGCGGCGGTCGCCTTGGTCGTCTTGGTGGCACGGGTCGTCGTGCCGCTGCCGTTGTTGTTCGCGCTTGAGTTGGTCATGGCGTTCGAATTGCCGCTTCTGCCGGGCACAAACGGGGCGGCGCCGAACGGACCGTGGACCGGGCCCCGTTCGGCCGGGGCCGCGCCCGTCCGTCACCGGGCACGACCGGGGGGCTCGTCCGCAGGCCCCGCAGCCGGTCCGCCGCGCGTCAGCCGCCGCTCAGCTGGGTGGCCGACGGGACCTTCTCCTCCACCACCGCCCCGGCGCTCCGGCCGGCGTCCTTGACCTGGTTGACGACGTCCTCGAAGGCACCGATGTCGGCGTCGCCCACCTGCCCCTTGCGGATCTTGGAGCCGATGCCCTTCAGGGACTCGATGCCCACGCTGACCGGCGCGATCGCCTTCGCCAGCAGCGGGTCGCCCTTGGCGTTGGTCGCCGCCGCCTTGAGCCTGTTGTACGCGAACGCACTCGCCAGACCGGCCTTCACGAAAGCGGTCCTGCGGCCCTCGGCGCCCTTCTGGAACTTCCCCGCGCGGTACGGCTTGACGATCCACTGGTAGACCGCGCCCGCCGCGAGCCCGGCGTTCGCCACGAAACGGGTCTTGGCGAACTTCTGCGCCTCCACCGCATCCGTCGGCGTGGCCGCGGCGCCCGCCTCGCCGTCGCCGCCGCACGCCGCGGTCCCGCCCAGCAGCGCGCAGCACAGCAGCAGGGCGACGGCCGCCCGGCGCGGCCGCCGGCCCGCCCTGGTGGGCGCCCGGCGGGCGGTCGTCGTTCCCGGAGTGGGCATGGCAGTCCTCCCTGACCTCCCCGAGCCGGCTCCCCCGCGCCTCGCCTCCCCGGACCGCCCCGCCCGGAGGCCTCTCGCGCCAGCGTCACCCAGTAGCGTCCGTTGCGCCACTCGGGCGAATCCCGCCCGGGTTTGGTTCAACGGAGAACGGCAATCCGGTTGCCATGTCTCCCCGCAGAAGTGGTAGCAACCAGGCGGCGACGATCATCATGGTGGTCGCCGATGTGATGGCCGTCATCATCGGCCTGTGGATCCTGATGTACCTGCTGGACGCGAACCGCGCCAACGACCTGGTCATCCTGATCCGGGACGTGGCCGGCTGGCTCGCCGGCTGGTCGCACGATCTGTTCACGTTCGACGAGGCGTGGGCACGGGTCGTGGCGGGCTACGGTCTCGCCGCGGTCGTGTACCTCTTCGTCGGACACGCCGTGGCGGGCCGGCTGCGCCGCCACGGCTGACCCCTCTCCCCGCGCGGCCGGCGGCGCCCCCGCGGCCGGTGACGGACCTATCGGCAGCACTCCGGTTCGAGGCCGCGCGGCAACCGCTCCCCGCCGAACACCGCGGTGGTCGCCTCGTCGCCCCCCAGGGCGGCCACCGCGAGCAGCAGCGAACCCGCCGTCCAGGTGGTGAGCTCCTCCGGCCACACGGCGCGGTCGCCCTCGAAGACGTAGCCCGTCCAGTACATGCCGCCCTCGGCGCGCAGGTGCTGGACGGACTGCAGGATCTCCAGCGCCCGGTCGGACTCCCCCACCGCCCAGAGCGCCAGGGCCAGTTCGCAGCTCTCCCCGCCCGTCACCCACGGGTTGGGCAGTACGCACCGCACGCCGAGCCCGGGGACCACGAACGCGTCCCAGCTCGCGTCGATCCTGGCCTTCGCCTCGTCGCCGGTGACGGCGCCGCCGAGGACGGGGTAGTACCAGTCCATCGAGTAGCGGGACTTGTCGAGGAAGCGCTCCGGGTGGCGGCGGATGGCGTGCCCGAGGGCTCCGGTCGCCAGCTCCCAGTCCGGCTGCGGCTCCTCGCGCTCCTCGGCGATGGCGAGTGCGCAGCGCAGCGCGTGGAAGACGGACGAACTCCCGGTCAGCAGCGCGTCGTCGACCGCCGCCCCGCCGTCCTCCGGCGCCTCGCGCTTCCAGCCGATCTGGCCGCCGGGCTGCTGGAGGCGGAGCACGAACTCGATCGCCGCGTGCACGGACGGCCACATCCGGTCCAGGAACACGTCGTCGCCGGTCGCCAGGTAGTGGTGCCAGACCCCGACGGCCAGGTAGGCGCAGAAGTTGGTCTCACGCCCCCGGTCGGTGGGCCGGTCGGCCTCGCCGTCGTGGTAGGCGGCGTACCAGGAGCCGTCCTCGTTCTGATGGCGTGCCAGCCACTCGTAGGCGCGGGCCGCCGCGGAGTGCTCGCCCGCCGCGTCCAGCGCCATGGCGGCCTCGGTGTGGTCCCACGGGTCCAGATGGTGTCCGCGGAACCAGGGGATCGCCCCGTCCTCGCGCTGGACGGCGAGGATGCCGGCGACGGTCTCGGCGGCCTGCTCGGCCGTGAGGACCCCGGGCAGGACGAGGTGCTCGGTACGCCCCTGACGGCGCCAGGGCACGGTCACGCGTCGGCCCCGGGCAGGTGCGGCTTGGTCGCGTACACCACGAAGCTCTTGCCGACGAGCGGGTTCAGCGCCTGCTCGGCGACCCTGGTGAGCAGGGGCTTCTTCATGATGTCCCAGACGAGGAGCTTGTGGTACGCGCGCACCGGCAGCGCCTTGTCGTTGTCGACGCCGAACGCGCACTTCAGCCACCAGTACGGCGAGTGCAACGCGTGGGCGTGGTGGGTTCCGTACGGTTCGAGGCCCGCCTCGCGGATCCTGCCGAGGAGTTCGTCGGCCCGGTAGATGCGGATGTGGCCGCCCTCCACCTCGTGGTACTCGTCGGACAGCGCCCAGCAGATCTTCTCGGGGCCGTAGCGGGGCACGGTGACGGCGATCCGGCCGCCGGGCTTGAGCACCCGGACCATCTCGGCGAGGACGCCCTTGTCGTCCGGGATGTGCTCCATCACCTCGGAGATGATGACGACGTCGAACGACTCGTCGGGGAAGGGCAGGTTGAGCGCGTCGCCCTCCATCGCGGTGGCGCTCGCGCCCTCGGGCGCCTCGCCGGCCTCCTTCATCGCCGCGAACCACCTGGCGACCTCGCGGATCTCCTCACCGTTCTGGTCGAGGGCCACGACCCGGGCTCCGCGCCGGTAGCACTCGAACGCGTGCCGCCCGGCACCGCAGCCGAGATCGAGCACACGGTCGCCCGGGGCGAGCGGAAAGCGGGTGAAGTCGACGGTCAGCACGAGGTCTGCCCTTCCGGATGGGTCACGGCGCCCTCGCTGGGGGCGCGCCTTGCAGATGGTGCGGACCCGCCGTCCGCACCCGCGGAGCGGGTCCTCGCCCGCGGTGCGGAACGCCGGGTGTTCATCGGGCACCGGCCGCGGCCGCGCGTGCCGCGATGGCCTCGCGGTAGAGCTCCGCCGTGCCCTGGGCCGCGCGGGTCCAGGTGAACCGGGACAGGACGCGGTCCCGTCCGGCCGTGCCGATACGGCGGCGCAGTCCCGCGTCCCCGAGAAGCCGGCCGAGCGCGCCGGCGAGGGCGTGGGCGTCGCCGGGCGGCACGGCGAGGCAGGTCTCGCCGTCGGGGCCGGTGACCTCCGGGATGGCGCCGCCGGTCGTGGCGACCAGCGGGGTACCGGTGGCCATCGCCTCGGCCGCCGGCAGCGAGAACCCCTCGTACAGCGAAGGGACGCAGGCCACCTGGGCGCTGCGTACGAGGTCCACCAGCTCCTGGTCGGAGATGCCCTTCACGAACCGCACGGCGTCCTCGAGGCCGTACCGCCCGATCATCCGGGCCACGGGTCCGTCCTCGGCGCGCTTGCCGACGACGACGAGATGCGCGTCGGGCTGCTCCGTACGGAGCTTGGCGAGCGCCTCCACGAGGAACACCAGGCCCTTGAGGGGCACGTCGGCGCTCGACGTCGTCACGATCCGGCCGGGCACCTCGGCGACCGACGGGTCCGGCGAGAAGAGATCGGTGTCCGCGCCGATGTGCACGACCCTCAGCCGCTCCGGACGGACACCCAGGTGCTCCACGATCTCCTGCTCGGACGAGCCGGAGACGGTGAGGACGGACGGCAGCCGGCGCGCGACCCGCTTCTGCATCCGGGTGAAGCCGTACCAGCGGCGCACCGACGCCCGGCGGCGCCAGTTGTGCGCGGCGTCGAGTTCGAGCTGCCGGTCGACGGTGATCGGGTGGTGGATGGTGGTGACCAGCGGTGCGCCGAGGTCGCCGAGCAGTCCGTACCCGAGGGTCTGGTTGTCGTGGACGACGTCGAACTCGCCCCGGCGCGCCAGCAGATGGCGCCGAGCGCGCAGCGAGAACGTCAGCGGCTCCGGGAAGCCCCCCGTCCACATCGTGGCGACCTCGACCCCGTCGATCCAGTCGCGGTACTCGCCGCGCCCGGGGGTGCGGAAGGGGTCGGGCTGCCGGTACAGGTCGAGGCTGGGCAGCTCGGTGAGCGGCACGCCCTCGTCGAGCACGGGGAAGGGCTGGGCGCCGATCACCTCGACGCTGTGGCCGAGGCGGGCGAGCTCCCGGGACAGATGGCGTACGTAGACGCCCTGGCCCCCGCAGAACGGGTTGCCCTTGTAGGTGAGGAGCGCGATGCGCAGCGGTCGGTCATCGGCACCGGACGCACCCCGACGGGGCCCGGCCGCTATGGCCTCAGCGGTCACCTACGGCCCCCTTCTCACTCCACTTTCGCCGGAGCGTAACCGCTCGCGCTAATCTAGAACAAGTTCCACACTTGATCGTTCTTGATCGCTCAAGGAGCATCGAATCTACCGGCAGGTAGCGCTGCTGTAAGGCCTGGATCAGGTGATTCGCGCCACGGCGCGGAGCCCTGCCATGCTGGCCCTCCGGCAGCTCCCGGAACGGGAACGCAGCACGGATCCGGACAGCGGGCCGGGAAGGGCCCCTGGATCGGGGACGGGGACGGGGACGAAAGAGATGAGCGCGGAAGCCAGGCCGGCCGTTCCGGCGGCCCCGCCCCTGACGGAGCGCCAGGAGGCCAGGCGCCGCCGCATCCTGCACGCCAGCGCGCAGCTGGCCAGCCGGGGCGGCTTCGACGCCGTGCAGATGCGTGAGGTCGCCGAGGCCGCCGGCGTAGCCCTCGGCACGCTGTACCGCTACTTCCCTTCCAAGGTGCACCTGCTCGTGGCCACGATGCAGGACCAGCTGCAGCATCTGCACACCACCCTGCGCAAGCGCCCGCCGGTCGCGGACAGCGCGGCGCAGCGGGTGGCCGAGACCCTGATGCGGGCGTTCCGCGCGCTGCAGCGCGAACCGCACCTGGCGGACGCGATGGTGCGTGCGCTGACCTTCGCCGACCGCAGCGTCAGCCCCGAGGTGGACACGGTCTCCCGCCAGACCACGGCGATCATCCTGGACGCGATGGGCCTGGAGGACCCGACGCCCGAACAGCTCTCCGCCGTCCGGGTCATCGAGCACACCTGGCACTCGGCCCTGATCACCTGGCTGTCCGGCCGCGCCTCGATCGCCCAGGTGAAGATCGACATCGAGACGGTCTGCCGCCTGATCGACCTCACGGCCCCGGAGCGCCGGCCCACCGTGTGAAGCCCCGGGCCGACTCCGCACGGTCGCGGACCGCCGCGACCGTGCGCCTCCCGGTACCGGACGCAGGAGGCTACTCCTCGGGCGGGAACACCGCCTCTCCGCTCCCCGGCAGCCGGATCGAGATGGCCTCGACCGGGCAGCCCTCCGCCGCGCTGAGGATGTCCTCGTTCGCGTCGGTCTCCGGTTCGGTGGGGTGCGACTGGCGGGCCGCGTCCAGCTTGAAGCCGTCCGGCGCACTGTTGACACACATCCCCGAACCGATGCACACACCACGGTCGACCTCGACCTGCCAGCGGTCACCCATCAGCTCTCGCTCCCGTATCCCGACGGCAAATGAACCATTTTGTGCTCAAAGTACTCGCCGTATCCCTCGGGACCGAACTCCCGCCCCAGCCCGGAGTTCTTGTATCCGCCGAACGGGCCAAGCATGTCGAGGCTGAACGTGTTGACGTTGTACGTCCCGGTCCTGACGCGCCGCGCGAAGTCGATGCCGTGCTCGACGTCGGCCGTCCAGACACTGCCGCTGAGCCCGTACTCGGAGTCGTTCGCGATCGCGGCGGCCTCGCCCTCGTCGCCGTACGGCAGCAGGCAGACGACGGGTCCGAAGATCTCCTCACGGGCGATCCGCATGGCGTTGTCCACACCGCCGAAGAGGGTCGGCTCGACGTACCAGCCGCGGTCGAGGCCGGCCGGGCGGCCGCCGCCGGCGAGGACCTTGGCGCCCTCCTCCTGGCCGAGCGCGATGTAGCCGAGCGACCTCTGCTGCTGGCGGCGGGCGACGAGCGGACCGACCTGGGTCGCCGGGTCCAGCGGGTCGCCGGTCACCAGCGCCCCGGCCGCGGCGGCGAAGGCGTCGGCGAACTCGTCGTAGCGGGTGCGCGGGACGAGGATGCGGGTCTGGGCCACACACGCCTGGCCGTTGTTCATCCAGGCCGCCGGGACGATGCCCTGGACGGCCGTCTCCAGGTCCGCGTCCGGCAGGATCACCGCGGCGGACTTGCCGCCGAGTTCGAGTGTGAGGCGGGTGAGGTTGCGGGCGGCGACCTCCATCACGCGCCGGCCGGCCGGGACCGAGCCGGTGAAGGAGACCCTGTCGACGCCGGGATGCCCGACGAGGTACTCGCTGACCTCGCGGTCGGCGGGGAGGATCGACAGCACTCCCTCGGGCAGGCCGGCCTCGCGGACGATGTCGGCCAGGATGTAGGCGTCCAGCGGGGACTCGGGCGAGGGCTTCAGGACCACTCCGCAGCCGGCGAGCAGGGCGGGCGCGAGCTTGGCCGCGGCGACGAACTGCGGGACGTTCCAGGGGACCACGGCCGCGACCACGCCGACCGGTTCACGCAGGACGAGGAGGGGGGCGAGGACTCCGGCGCGCCGCTCCTCGTAGGTGAAGTCGCGGGCCACGGTGATGGCCGCGTCCCAGACCATCATGGCGCCGAGCGCCTGGGCCAGGACGCTCCAGGAGTACGGCGATCCGTTCTGGGAGCTGATCGAGCGGGCGATCTCCTCGTGCCGTACGGCGATCGCGTCCTTGATCCTGCCGACCACCTCGATGCGCTCCTCGAGCGGCGTCCGCGGCCAGGGCCCGTGGTCGAAGGCGGCTCGCGCGGCCGCGACCGCCCGGTCCACATCGGCCCGCGAGGCGTGCGGGACGCGCCCGATGACCTGCTCGGTGTGCGGCGAGACCACCTCGATGGTGTCCGTGCCGAGGGGATCGACCAGCTCCCCGCCGACGAAGAGTTTCCCGTGCTCCACCAGTTCGGACATGACGACTGCCTCCCGCGGCCCCGGCTCTCCGAGCACTCCAGTTTTCTGACGGCATTTCAGATACGCCGACCGCCTGAACAGATACCAGTTCTCGCCGGAGGAGTCCACGGCCGGAACCCGCTCCCGGGAGGCAGCCGCGCGGACGCCGGCCCGGTCCCGGGAGGCGGCCGCGGACGTGGACCGACGCCTCGGGCCCCGGCCCCGCACACCGCCGAGCCCTTTGCAAGGAAGTCGACTTGGGCGACCATTGGAACGGGTTCTCGTTCGGGCCCGGGCCGGGAGGATGGGGAGCCGATGACGCGGGTGACGGAGCACGGCGGCGGTGTCTGGTCCCTCAAGGTCCCCATCCCGGACAACCCCCTGGGCCACACGCTGGTCCATGTCCTCGACACCGGCCGCGGACCCGTCCTCGTCGACACCGGATGGGACGACCCCGCGTCCTGGACGGCGCTCTCGGACGGCCTCGCCGAACTGGGCCTCGCGGTGGCCGACGTCCACGGAGTGCTCGTCACCCACCACCACCCGGACCACCACGGGCTGTCCGGCAGGGTCCGCGAGACGTCCGGCGCGTGGATCGCGATGCACGCGGCCGACATCGCCGTCGTCCGCCGCACCCGGGAGGCCCGACCCGGGGCCTGGCTCGACTACCTGGCCGGGAAGCTCGCCGCCGTCGGCGCGCCGGAGGAGCACCTCGCCCCGCTGCTCGCGGCCCGCGAGAGCGGCCGGATGCGGACCCTTCCCGGGCTGCGGGCGGCCCTGCCCGACCGCGAGATCGCACCCGGCGAACTCCTGGACCTCGCCGGACGGCGGCTGCGGGCGATCTGGACCCCCGGCCACACGCCCGGCCATGTGTGCCTGCACCTGGAGGAGGAGCATCCGGCGAACCTCCCCGGCCACGGCCGCCTCTTCTCCGGCGACCATCTGCTCCCCGGCATCAGTCCCCACATCGGCCTGTACGAGGACCCCGACGACTCCACGGTCACCGACCCCCTCGGCGACTACCTGGACTCCCTGGAACGCGTCGGCCGTCTCGGTGCCGCCGAAGTGCTCCCGGCTCACCAGCACGCCTTCACCGACGCCCCGGCCCGGGTCCGGGAACTCCTCACCCACCACGAGGAGCGGCTGACCGGGCTGCTGTCCCTCCTCGCCGCACCGCTCACGCCGTGGCAGCTGGCCGAGCGCATGGAGTGGAACCGGCCGTGGGACGAGATCGCGTACGGCTCCCGCACCATCGCCGTCTCGGAGGCCGAGGCCCATCTGCGCCGCCTGGTGAAACTGGGCCGCGTGGAGGCGGTGCCGGGCAGCGACCCGGTGGCGTACGCCGCGGTGGGCTGAGCCGGGGTGCGCGGACGGCGGTGAGCACGGTTCGCGCCGCCGATGCCCGCCCGAGCCGGACCCCCGCACAAGCCACCCGGCCCCGCCGACACCCGAGCCGGACCCCCGCACAAGCCACCCCCCAGCCCCGCCGACACCCGAGCCGGACCCCCGCACAAGCCACCCGGCCCCGCCGACACCCGAGCCGGACCCCCGCACAAGCCACCCCCCAGCCCCGCCGACACCCGAGCCGGACCCCCGCACAAGCCACCCGGCCCCGCCGACACCCGAGCCGGACCCCCGCACAAGCCACCCGGCCCCTCCGAGATCCGCGCGAGGCCCGGTGGGCGGGGCCGCACTGAGGGCCTCTCTCCGTACCCGGCCGCCCGTCCCGAGGGGCCGGGATTACGGGCCGGTAGAGTGTGCGAGTCGTCATCACACCCGTACGGGGGGAAGCCGGTGCGAATCCGGCACTGACCCGCAGCCGTGAGCCGCCGTCACAGGCGGCGAGTCGGAATGCCCCGGACCGGCCGTGACCGGCTCGTGCCATCGGGACCGGCCCGCTGGCAGGCACCGTCGAGGAATACGGGGCCGGAGCCTGGTACCTCAGCGTGCCTGTGCCCGGCTCCCCGCAGGAGAGGCCCAGTCCGCCATGTCCGTTCGCCGCAGCGCAGCAGCGCTCGCCGCCGCTTCCGCCGTGTTCTGCGTGGCCGCTGCTCCGGCAGCGACGGCCGCCCCCAACCCCTCCCCGTCGGCCGCGCTCCCGGCCGGGCTCTACGGCACGAAGGACCCGACCTACGACGGTGTGTGGCGGCAGTCGCTGGCCCTGCTCGCCCAGGATGTCGTCAAGACCGTGCCCGCCGAACAGGCCGTCGGGTGGCTCACCGGGCAGCAGTGCGAGAACGGCGGCTTCGCCTCCTACCGTGCGGACGTGTCCAGGCCGTGCGACGCGAAGACGATGCTGGACACCAACGCCACCGCCGCGGCGGTACAGGCACTGCGTGCCCTCGGCGGCCACGGGGACGCCGTGGACAAGGGCCTCGGGTGGCTGAAGTCCGTGCAGAACGAGGACGGCGGCTGGAGCTACAACCCGGGCATGCCGTCCGACGCGAACTCCACGTCCGTCGTGATCGGCGCCTTCGCCGCGGCCAAGGCGCGGCCCGGCGAGGTGAAGTCGAAGAGCGGCAGGAGCCCGTTCGACGCGCTGCTCACGTTCGCCGTGCCGTGCGCGGACAAGGCCGGCGGCGGTGCGTTCGCCTACCAGCCGGACAAGGCCGGAAAGCTCCTCGCCAACGGCGACGCCACCGCGGCCGCCGTGCTCGCCGGGCTGGGCCGCGGCCTGGTCGTCTCCGGCCCGGAGTCGGACGGCGCCCCCGCCGCCTGCGTCTCCCCGGCGAAGGCCACCCCGGAGCAGTCGGCCCGCAACGGCGCCGCGTACCTGGCCACGGCGCTGGCGAAGACCGGCCATCTGGACTCGCCGCCGATGCCGGGCGCCGCCGACCCGGCCCCGCTCCCCGACTTCGGCAACACGGCGGACGCGGTCCTCGCGCTCTCCGCCGCCGGGCACGGCGACAAGGCGGACAAGGCGGTCCGGTGGCTGGAGAAGAACTCCGCCGCGTGGGCGAAGGACGGCGGCCCGGCGGCGTACGCGCAGCTGATCCTCGCCGCGCACGCCCACGGCGACGACCCGCGGGACTTCGGCGGCGCCGACCTCGTACGGCAGCTGAACGCGACCGGTCCCTCGCCGGTCTCCACCACCGCGCCGCCGGCTCCGCGGACGAAGGGCGACGCGGGCGAGGAGCACAAGGGCGGCGACAGCGCCGGGATCTGGTGGATCGTCGGCGCCGGCGTCGCGGCGGGTGCCGGCATAGGCATCCTGATCAGCGGCCGCCGCAAGAGCAAGCAGCAGTGATGCACAGGCGAGTGACCGCGCTCCTCCTCGCGCTCGGCGCCGTGCTCGCGGTGCCGGGCGTGGCGGGGCAGGCGCAGGCGGCCGGCTACCGGTACTGGTCGTTCTGGCAGTCCGGCGGCACCGCCTGGGCCTACGCCACCCAGGGACCGGCCACGGCGCGGCCGGTCGACGGCTCGGTGGACGGGTACCGCTTCTCCGTCAGCGCGGACTCGCAGGACTCGGCGAAGCCGCGTACCGCCCCCTCCTTCTCGCAACTGTGCGCGGACACGCCGGCGAAGCCCGGCACCAAGCGGGTCGGGATCGTGATCGACTTCGGCACCGAGGCGGACGCGCCGTCCGGTGAGAGGCCCCCGTCCGCGCCGGCGTCCGGCTGCGCCGCGGTCCCCTCGGACGCCACCAGCGCGGAGGCCCTGGCGGCGGTCGCCAAGCCGCTCCGCTACAACTCGGACGCGCTGCTGTGCGCGATCTCCGGTTACCCGAGGACCGGCTGCGGCGAGCAGGTCTCGGCCGGGGATCCGGCACCCGCGGAGTCCGGCGCGTCCGCCCCGCCGGCCGGGAAGCCCTCCGGAGCGGCCGGCGGCGGGGCGGCCGGCGGAGGCCCCTCGCTGGGGATCTTCGCGGGCATCGCGGCCGTGCTCGCGCTGGGCGGGGCGGCGTTCTGGCAGTCCCGCCGCCGCGGATGACCGCGACGCCCGTGCCCCCGCCGGCGGACGATCCCGTACAGCCGCACGGACGGCGGCGCCCCGTCCGGCTGCTGGGCGGTGTCCCGCACGCCCGCCCCGGCGACGGCGAACCGGGCGCGGACACGGTCTCCGGCGAAGGTCCCGGAAACGGCCCGGGCAACGCCACCCCCACCCACCACGGAAACGACCCCCACGCGGTCACGGACCCCGGCGAAAGCCCCGGAAACGGCCCGGGCAACGCCACCCCCACCAACCACGGAAACGACCCCGGCGGCGGGAGCGGCGAGCGCGTCGCCGCCCCCCGCGGCAGTCGGCCGTCCGGCCGGGCGCCGCGGGAGCGCCGGCCGCTGGGCGGTGCCCTGCGCGCGCCCGCCGCCGACCGGAGCAACGCGCTGCACGCCGGCGCCTGGTGGGTCTGGGCGCTCGGCCTCGCCACCGCCGCTTCGCGGACGACGAATCCCCTCCTGCTCGGGCTGCTGGTGGGCGTCGCCGGGTACGTCGTGGCGGCCCGGCGCACCGACGCTCCCTGGGCCCGCTCGTACGGCGCCTTCGTCAAGCTCGGCCTCGCCGTGATCGCGATCCGGCTGGTGTTCTCCGTCGTCCTCGGTTCGCCCGTCCCGGGCACCCGCGTCCTGCTCACGCTGCCCGAGGTGCCCCTGCCGGACTGGGCGCAGGGCGTCAGGATCGGCGGCCGGGTGACGGCGGAGCAGATGGTGTTCGCGCTGTACGACGGGGCGAAGCTGGCGAGCCTGCTGATCTGTCTCGGCGCGGCGAACGCTCTCGCGAACCCGGCCCGGCTGCTGAAGTCGCTCCCCGGCGCGCTGTACGAGGCGGGGGTCGCGGTCGTCGTCGCGATGACGTTCGCGCCGAACATGGTCGCCGACGTGTTCCGGCTCCGTACCGCGCGGCGGCTGCGGGGCCGTCCGACGGGCGGGGTGAAGGCCGTCCTGCAGATCGGGCTGCCGGTCCTGGAGGGGGCGCTGGAGCGTTCGGTCGCGGTCGCCGCCTCCATGGACGCGCGCGGCTACGGCCGTACCGCGCGGGTGCCCCCGGCCGTGCGGCACACCACCACCGCCCTCACCCTCGGCGGGCTGCTCGGCGTGTGCGCCGGTTCCTACGGGCTGCTCGCCGCGGAGGGTGCGGGGTACGGACTCCCCGTGCTCCTCGGTGGGTTCGCGGCGGCGCTGGGCGGGCTGTGGCTCGGTGGACGGCGCCAGATGCGCACCCGGTACCGCCCGGACCGCTGGGGTCCGAGGGCCTGGCTGGTGGCCGGGTCCGGCGTCGTCGTCGCGGCGCTGATGATCCGCGCGGGTGCGTACCAGCCCGGTGCGCTGCATCCCGGTGTCGTACCCCTGACCGTGCCCGCCCTGCCGCTGTGGCCCGCCGCGGCGGTGCTGGTGGGCCTGCTGCCCGCGTTCGTGGCGCCCGTGCCGCCGAAGGAGTCCTCGTCATGATCCGCTTCGAGAACGTCTCCGTGACGTACGGCGACGCCGCGGCGGCGCCCGCGGTCTCCGGGGTGGACCTCACCGTCCCGGAGGGCGAGCTCGTCCTGCTGGTCGGGCCCTCGGGGGTCGGTAAGTCGACGCTGCTGGGGGCGGTCTCCGGGCTGGTGCCGCACTTCACGGGCGGCACGCTGCGGGGCCGGGTGACGGTCGACGGGCGCGACACCCGCACCCACAAGCCGCGCGAACTCGCCGACGTCGTCGGCACGGTGGGCCAGGATCCGCTCGCGCACTTCGTCACCGACACGGTCGAGGACGAGCTGGCGTACGGAATGGAGTCGCTGGGGCTGGCGCCCGCCGTGATGCGCCGGCGGGTCGAGGAGACGCTGGACCTGCTGGGGCTGGCGGAGCTTCGCGAGCGTCCCCTCGCGACGCTCTCGGGCGGGCAGCGTCAGCGGGTCGCGATCGGGTCCGTGCTGACCCCGCACCCGAAGGTGCTGGTACTCGACGAACCGACGTCCGCGCTCGACCCCGCTGCCGCGGAGGAGGTGCTGGCGGTACTCCAGCGGCTCGTCCACGACCTGGGGACGACGGTCCTGCTGGCCGAGCACCGGCTGGAGCGGGTGGTGCAGTACGCGGACCGGGTCGTTCTGATGCCCGCGCCCGGCGAGCCCCCGGTGTCGGGGGCCCCCGCCGACGTCATGTCCTTCTCCCCGGTCCGCCCCCCGGTCGTCGCACTCGGCCACCTCGCGGGTTGGGCCCCGCTCCCCCTCTCCATCCGCGACGCCCGCCGCCGAGCGGGCGAACTGCGCGCCCGGCTGGCCGGGACGACACCGGCAGCCGCGCGGGGCACACGCCCTTCGGTGCGCGGGGAGGGGAAGACGGAGGCCGGGCCCGCGGCCCCCGTCCCGCCCTCCGCCCGCACGACGGACGGTACGGACACGACCGGCGGAGCGGCACCGGGCCCGGCGCGTGCCGACGTCTCCGGCGCCGCGATGCGCGGGCGCCGGACCGGCCGGGGACGAGGGCCGGCCGCCCTGGTGCCGCGGTTCGGGCGCGGACGGGCCCGGAGGGTCGAGCCGGCCGGGGACCACGACCCGGCGGTGCTCGTGGAGGCCGCGCGGCTCGGGGTGCGGCGCGGGCGGATCGAGGCGCTGCGGCGGGTCGATCTCGTGGTCGCGCCCGGAGAGACCGTCGCCCTCATGGGCCGCAACGGCGCCGGGAAGTCGACGCTGCTGGGAAGCCTCGTCGGCATGGTCGAGCCCGCGTCGGGGACGGTCCGGGTCGGCGGGAGCACTCCTCACCGCACCCCGCCCGCCGAGCTGGTACGGCGGGTCGCGCTCGTTCCCCAGGAGCCGCGGGATCTGCTGTACGCGGACACGGTCGGGGCGGAGTGCGCCGCCGCGGACGCGGACGCCGGGGCCGCGCCCGGGACCTGCCGGGAGCTGGTCTCCGCGCTGCTCCCGGGGGTGGCGGACGCCACCCATCCCCGGGATCTGTCCGAAGGCCAGCGGCTGACCCTCGCCCTCGCGATCGTGCTGACCGCCCGTCCGCCGCTCCTGCTGCTCGACGAGCCGACCCGCGGGCTCGACTACGCGGCGAAGTCGCGACTGGTCACCGTGCTGCGCGGCTTGGCGGCCGAGGGTCACGGCATCGTGCTGGCCACCCATGACGTGGAACTCGCCGCGGAGATCGCGGACCGTGTGGTGATCCTCGCGGGCGGCGAGGTCGTCGCGGACGGACCGACGGCCGACGTGGTCGTCTCGTCCCCCGCCTTCGCCCCTCAGGTCGCCAAGATCCTCGCCCCGGAGCCGTGGCTCACCGTCGCCCAGGTGGAGGCCGCCCTGTGAACACCGCCGGCATCCCCGGGTGGCCCGACCGGCTGGGTCGACCCGACCTGCGCGACCGGGCCGAGCAGGCCGAGCAGGCCGACCGGGCCGACCAGCTTGAGGAGCACGACCGGGCCGACCGACTCGACGGGCACGACCGGGCCGAGCGGGCCGAACAGGCCGACCGGCACGGGACCGCGACCCACCCCGTCCTCGCCCGCCCCGTGCGCCTCGGCCCCCGCGCCGTCACCGCCCTCGCCCTCATCAGCGCGATCGGTGTCGTGGCCTTCGGCTGGCCGCTGCTCGCCGACGCGGACGCCGCCGTCACCGGCCACGCACAGGACGCCCCCTGGCTGTTCGCCGCTCTGCTCCCCCTCCTCGTCGGCGTGGTGGTCGCGACCATCGCCGACGGCGGCATGGACGCGAAGGCCGTCGCCATGCTCGGCGTGCTCGCCGCGGTGGGTGCGGCGCTGCGGCCGCTCGGCGCGGGCACTGCGGGACTGGAACCGATGTTCTTCCTGATGGTGCTGAGCGGCCGGGTGCTCGGGCCCGGGTTCGGATTCGTCCTCGGCTCGGTGACGATGTTCGCGTCCGCCCTGCTCACGGGCGGGGTCGGGCCGTGGATGCCGTTCCAGATGCTCTCCATGGGCTGGTTCACGATGGGCGCGGGTCTGCTGCCGGGTGCGCACCGCCTCAGGGGCCGTGCGGAGCTGCTGATGCTCGCGGGGTACGGTTTCGCCGCGGCGTTCGCGTACGGCACGGCCATGAACCTCTACGGCTGGACGCTCGTGCCGGGCCTCGCCTCCGGCATCTCGTTCCAGGAGGGCGCTCCCGTGGCCGAGAACCTGGTCCGGTTCGGCGCCTACGTCCTCGCCACCTCCCTCGGCTGGGACCTGGGGCGGGCGGTCCTCACCGTCGTACTGACCCTCGCGGTGGGCCCGACGCTGCTGAAAGCGCTCCGCCGGGCGACCCGGCGGGCCGCGTTCGAGGCCCAGGTCACATTCGAGGCGGCCAAAACCTCTCCCGAAGGGTGAGGCGGCCCACAGGACTTTGGTCCCAGAACTATCGGCGTTCGTAGGTGTCGTCCGAGGACGCGGGTTCTCGCCACACCCCTCCCCACCTGCCCTTAAACCGCATATGTCCGGTTTGGGACCTTCGACCTTCGATGCCCCCTCTATGTCGTATCTACGGCGTGAGCCCGGTCACGGCACGGGCCCCCGGGGCTGGCTACAACTGTTCCCGTCGCAAGGCGCAGCAGGGCCTGGAAGCCCGGCACACGAGCCCGGCTCGGCCCGCCCCTCGCGACCCGGAGTCCCCGAACGTTAGGTAAGCCCTTGTCCCGCTCGCTGATCACCCGCATCTCCGCCCGCAGCAAGTCCCTCGCCGCCGGTACCGCCGTGCTTCTGGGTGCGGCCGGCGCGGTGATGGGGACGACGTCGACGGCCTCGGCCGCGACGCCGCAGGAGATCGCGAAGCAGATGATGCCCGCCGCGCAGTTCCAGTGCTTCGACAAGATCGTCTCGCACGAGTCGAACTGGGACCACACGGCCACCAACGCCTCCTCCGGCGCCTACGGCCTGGTCCAGGCCCTGCCGGGCGGCAAGATGGCCTCTGCCGGCACCGACTGGAAGACCAACCCGAAGACCCAGATCGAGTGGGGTCTGGACTACATGAACGAGCGCTACGGCAGCCCGTGCGGCGCCTGGAACTTCTGGCAGGCCAACCACTGGTACTGAGCCGGCCGGACGGCGGACGACGGACTGCCCCACACGGCGGACCCGGGCCCCGTGCCGACGCACCACGCGTCGGCACGGGGCCTTCGCCGTGACCATGAGCCCATCCTCGGGTCCTGGCACCCCGCCGCCCCGCGCCGCCCGGAGCCATGAGGGCAGACCACGACCGGAGCCGCGCCACGGGTGGCGTCACCAGTGTCGAGAGCCCCCTTGAGGGCCGTGTTGGCGTTGACCTTCTGCATCAGCATGTTTTTCCCTCCTCTCTGCGTTTTGCAGGTGATGGACATCCCGTCCTGCCCTGAAAAGAACGGGGACAGGAATCCCGGAAGAATGGGGGTGCACTGTTCCCCACGAAAAAAGCGGGGACCGAGAATCCCCTTCGCCCCGCAAAGACTCATGGAGCGAGGGGCGACAAAGGCGCATTACATCGCCTTTACCCATGAACTGTGCGTGACGGTCGCCTACTTGACGTTCTTGGTGACCACGTATGCGCCGGCGGCCGCGACCGCCCACTTCGAGGTGACGACGACCACGCCCGGCGTGGCCATGTTGGGCGCGACACGGCCGTCCGAGCCGCCATCGGCGAGGAACTCCGCAAGCGAAGCATCCTGCTTCACCTTGCTCAGAAGCATGAACTTCCCCCTCGGGTGAGAGCGCGCAGCCCGCGACAGGTACATCCCGGAGCCGCAGCATCCGGTCATTCACGAAGGGGTCCGGGGCCTCGCATCGGACAGGCGGCGAGGTTGGTCGGTCCCGCCGCTTGCGAACGTCAGTATATGAACGGTCAAGGCGAGTTGATCAAGACTTTACGGTGTGACCGGCGCCACATTCGAACTATTCTCGGGGAACTTGGGGTTCCAGATGCGTATTTCCGCTTCACAGAACCTGCAAATGCCGCCGCCCCTACAGGCCTATGGGCATGCGATGATCGGCTTGCACACCCCCCACACCCATTTCGGAAGGACGCATGTCCCCAGAGGAAACGAGTCACATCGAAGCCGAGGACGTGTGGCGTCGATACGGGCGCGGCAAGAGCGCGTTCGACGCCGTACGCGGCGTCAGCTTCACCGTCGGGCGGGGGCAGTTGTTCGCGCTCCTCGGGACCAACGGTGCCGGTAAGACCTCCACCGTCGAACTGCTGGAGGGCCTCGCCTCACCGCACCGCGGCAGCATCCGCATCTTCGGCCGGCTCGACCCCGTCGCCGACCGGGCCAGAATCCGGCCCCGTACCGGCGCGATGCTGCAGGAGGGCGGATTCATATCCCACCTCACCGTTCGGGAGAGCGTGGGGATGTGGGCCGAGCTCACCTCGAGGCCGCGGAGCATCGCCGAGGCCATCGGCATAGCCGGGCTCGAACACCGTGCCGACACCATGGTCCAGAACCTCTCCGGCGGCGAGAAGCGACGGCTCGACCTGGCCGTTGCCACGCTCTCCCACCCCGAGGTGCTCTTCCTCGACGAACCGACCGCGGGCATGGACGCCGAGGGCAGGCACACCACATGGCAACTGATCCGGAGCATGCGGGAACAAGGCACGACGATCCTGCTGACCACGCACTACCTCGAGGAGGCCGAGTCCCTCGCGGACCGGCTGGCCATCATGCACCGAGGCCGGATCGCGACGTCCGGCACCGTCTCCGAGATCGTCGCCGACCACCCGTCCACCCTCACCTTCGGTCTGCCCGACGCGTGGCGAGCACGCGACCTCCCCGCGGTCAGCGGCCCGGCCGACGAGCACAGTGGCCGTGTGACGGTCACCACCGCGCGGTTGCAGCAGGACGCCACCCGGCTGCTGAACTGGGCCGCGGAGCATGACGTGACACTGGACCGATTCACGGCGCGGCCGGCCTCGCTCGAGGAGGCCTTCATCCGCATCGCCAGCCAGGGGGACCCCGAGTGACCAGCACGACCACGCGCCACATGCGAGCCCTCTTCCGCATCGAGTGGAAGCTGTTCAACCGGATCAAGGCGAACTACGTCTTCGTCCTTTTCGTACCCCTGATGATCCTCATGGCGATGCGCTTCGTGCAGGACCAGATGGACCTCGCCGGGCACGGCCTCAACCCGGGACCTCTGATGGTGTCCACCGCCACCGGCATCCTGCTGATCTTCTCCCTCTACTCCTCCGTCACCGGTCTCTACGTCGCCCGCAGGGAGGAACTCGTCCTCAAGCGGCTGCGCACGGGCGAGGTCTCCGACCCGGTGATCCTGGCAGGCGGCGCCTCCATGTTCATCACCATCGCCGTCGTACAGATCCTCGGGGTGGCGGCCGCCCTGTCAGCGATGTACGGCGTGGCCCCCCGTCAACCGCTCGCCGCGACGGCGGCACTGCTCACCGGCGTCGCCCTCATGACGGCGATGGCAGCGGCGACCGCGGCCCTGTGCAAGAACATCGAGTCCGTCATGGTCGCGACACTGCCCGCGATCTTCGTGCTGCCGATGATCTCAGGCATCTACATCCCGCGTGAGGTGCTGCCCGACGCGGCCGCAGACGTCCTCCTCTTCGCGCCTCTGTCACCGACGATCGACCTGGTGCGCTCGGGCTGGACCGGAGAACTCTCCGTGCTGCAAGGAGTCGGCCGGTTCGTGCTGGCACTGGCATGGACCGCACTGTTCGCCGCGATCGCGGCCCGCAGGTTCCGCTGGGAACCCCGAACCTGAGCGATCCCGGCCGGGCACGCGCCGGGTGCCACGGCCGGGAGTGCGGACGAGCCACGCCCTTGCCCCCTTCCGCCGAAGGGAGTTCGAACCCGACCGCCCCGAACCATCGGATCACCTCCGGAAGGCGGATGACGTCTCACTCCCTCACGGCCTCACGGCCTCACGGCTTCACAGCCGCTGCAGGATCGTGCCCGTCGCCAGCGCGCCGCCCGCGCACATCGTCACCAGGGCGAACTCCTTGTCCGTCCGCTCCAGTTCATGCAGCGCCGTCGTGATCAGCCGCGCGCCCGTCGCGCCCACGGGGTGCCCCAGCGCGATGGCGCCGCCGTTGACGTTGACCTTCTCCAGGTCCTGGTCGAAGACCTGCGCCCAGCTGAGCACAACGGAGGCGAACGCCTCGTTGATCTCCACCAGGTCGATGTCCCTGAGCGACATGCCGGCCTTCCCCAGCACCGCCCGTGTGGCGTCGATCGGCCCGTCGAGATGGAAGTGCGGGTCCGCCCCGACGAGTGCCTGCGCGACGATCCGGGCGCGCGGCTTCAGCTTCAGGGCCCGCGCCATGCGCTTGGACGCCCACATGATCGCCGCCGCGCCGTCGGAGATCTGCGAGGAGTTCCCGGCGGTGTGGACCGCGGTCGGCATCACGGGCTTCAGCCCGCCCAGCGCCTCCATCGAGGTGTCCCGGAGGCCCTCGTCCCGGTCGACGAGCCGCCACATGCCCTGTCCGGCGTGCTGCTCCTCCTCGGTGGTGGGCACCTGGACGGCGAAGGTCTCGCGCTTGAAGCGCTCCTCCGCCCAGGCCACCGCGGCCCGCTCCTGGGAGATCAGGCCGAGGGAGTCGACGTTCTCGCGGGTGAGTCCGCGACGGCGCGCGATGCGCTCGGCGGCCTCGAACTGGTTGGGCAGGTCGACGTTCCACTCGTCCGGCCAGGGCTTGCCCGGTCCGTGCTTGGAGCCGCTGCCCAGCGGTACGCGCGACATGGCCTCGACGCCGCAGCTGATGCCGACGTCGATCACCCCGGCGGCGACCATGTTGGCGGTCATGTGCGCGGCCTGCTGCGAAGAGCCGCACTGGCAGTCGACGGTCGTCGCGGCGGTCTCGTAGGGCAGCCCCATGGTGAGCCAGGCGTTGCGCGCCGGGTTCATGGACTGCTCGCCGGCATGGGTGACGGTGCCGCCGACGATCTGCTCGACGCAGTCGGCGTGGATGCCGGTGCGGCCGAGCAGTTCACGGTAGGTCTCGCCCAGTAGGTAGGCGGGATGCAGATTGGCGAGCGCGCCACCGCGCCTGCCTATGGGTGTGCGTACGGCTTCGACGATGACGGGTTCCGCGGCCATGAGCTCGTCCTCTCCTCAGCACCGGCGCGGAGTGTCCCGGTACCCCGCGCGCAAGAACCGCAAAAGGAACTAGTACGCGTTCTAGTTCTCTAGCAGTCTTATGAGGGTTACCCCAGGTACGCAAGGCTCCTGCACGCAACAGTTCCCGCCGCGAGTCTTGCCAGTTGTAGAACCCGTTACTACGTTGCGGACAATTCTGATGGGTCGTCAGAACCTTGCAGCCGCCGCACAGCTGTCCAGCCGCGAGACCTGGAGTTGCCGATGCCCTGCCCCCATCTCCCCGAAGGGTTCGACGCCACCGACCCCGATCTCCTGCAGAGCCGCGTCCCCCTCCCCGAGTTCGCCCGGTTGCGCCGAACGGCTCCCGTCTGGTGGTGCCCCCAGCCACGCGGCATCACCGGCTTCGACGACGAGGGCTACTGGGCGGTCACCCGCCACGCGGACGTCAAATACGTGTCCACGCATCCCGAGTTGTACTCCTCCAGCGAGAACACCGCGGTCATCCGCTTCAACGAGCACATCAGCCGCGACCAGATCGAGGCGCAGCGCCTGATCATGCTCAACATGGACCCTCCCGAACACACCCGGGTCCGGCAGATAGTCCAGCGCGGCTTCACCCCGCGCGCCGTACGCGGACTGGAGTCGGCGCTGCGCGACCGCGCCCGGCGGATCGTCGAGGAGGCGAGGGCGGCCGCGAGGGGCAGCGCGGACGGCGGCTTCGACTTCGTCACCCGGATCGCCGTCGAACTCCCGCTGCAGGCCATCGCCGAACTCATCGGCATCCCCCAGGAGGACCGCGCCCGGATCTTCGACTGGTCGAACAAGATGGTGGCGTACGACGACCCGGAGTACGCGATCACGGAGGAGATCGGCGCCGAGGCCGCCATGGAGCTGATCGGCTACTCCATGAACCTGGCGGCCGCACGCAAGGAGTGCCCGGCGCAGGACATCGTCACCCAGCTCGTCGCCGCCGAGGGCGAAGGCAACCTCTCCTCCGACGAGTTCGGCTTCTTCGTGCTGCTGCTGGCGGTGGCGGGCAACGAAACCACCCGCAACGCGATCAGCCACGGTATGCACGCCTTCCTCACCCACCCCGAGCAGTGGGAGCTCTACAAGCGGGAGCGCCCGACGACCGCGGCCGAGGAGATCGTCCGCTGGGCCACGCCCGTGGTCTCCTTCCAGCGGACCGCGACCCAGGACACCGAACTCGGCGGCCAGAAGATCAGCAAGGGCGACCGGGTGGGCCTCTTCTACTCGTCCGCCAACAACGACCCCGAGGTCTTCGAGGACCCGGGGGCCTTCGACATCACCCGCGACCCCAACCCGCACCTCGGCTTCGGCGGGGGCGGCCCGCACTTCTGCCTCGGCAAGTCCCTCGCGGTCCAGGAGATCGACCTCATCTTCAACGCAGTCGCCGACGCCCTGCCGGACCTGCGCCTGGCCGGCGATCCGCGCAGGCTGCGCGCGGCGTGGCTGAACGGGATCAAGGAACTCCGGGTCAGCGTCGGCGGCTGAGGCGCAAGAGCCACCGGCCGGTGCACGCGCCCGCCGACGCAGGGACCGACGCACGGACGCGGAGAAGCACACAGCCGTGACGCGCGCAAGCCGGCGGACACCCACCCGGCGACGCACGCACCCCCGCCGTGGGAGGCGGGGCCATCCCCCCTGCGCCCGCCCCGTCTCCCACCCGGCCCGGACGCGGCTCGGCCCGGACGCGGCTCGGCCCGGACGCGGCTCGGCCGGAGCGCGTCCGGGCTGCGTCCGTGTTCGAGTCGCCCTCCGATTGCGGCGATCTTATGATGGATGATCCCTGTATCGACCATTTCACCGAAGGGGCCGTTTCACCTCGTTCGCCGAGAAATCAGAGGTGGCTGCGGATGATCCGTCTCAGAGTCGTGCCGGCGGTTCTCGCCGCCCTGCTGCTGGTCGCCACGGGCCTGACCGGTGCCCAGGCGCAGACCGTACGTCAGGAGTTCGATCCCGCCGTGACGGAGGCCCTCGACAAGGCCGTTACCGACACCATGGCGAAAGCCGGGATTCCGGGCGTGATCGTCGGCGTCTGGATTCCCGGCCGCGGCACTTACGAGAAGGCTTTCGGCGTGGCCGACAAGTCGTCCGGCACACCGATGAAGACCGGTCTGCACATGCGGATCGGCAGCGTCACCAAGACGTTCACGGTCACGGGCCTGCTGCAACTGGTCGACCAGGGCAGGGTCGGGCTCGACGATCCCGTCGGCAAGTACGTCGAAGGCGTACCGGCGGGCAACCGGATCACCCTGCGCCAGCTCGCCGACATGCGCAGCGGCCTGTTCAACTACACCGAGGACGACAAGTGGGAGAAGTCCTTCGAGGCCGATCCCCAGCAGACCTTCACCCCGCAGCAGTTGCTCGACTACGCGTTCGCGCACCCGGCGAACTTCCCTCCCGGCACCCGGTGGGAGTACAGCAACACCAACACGGTGCTGCTCGGGCTGGTGATCGAGAAGGTCACCGGACAGCAGCTGGAGGACTACCTCCGGCAGCGCGTGTTCGCGCCACTGAGGCTCGAAGGGACCTCGTTCCCGACGGACGACGCGATGCCGGAACCCTTCGCCCACGGCTACACCGCCTACACCAAGTCCGGTGCCGCCACGGCCACCCCGTCCGGCGGCACGGTCGACGCCACCAACTGGAACCCTTCCTGGGCCTGGGCGGCAGGCGCCGTGATCTCCGACCTCGACGACCTGCACACCTGGTTGCCCGCCCTGGCCGACGGACGGCTACTCAACCCCTCCACGCAGAAGGAACGTCTGCGGTTCGGGCCGACGACCATCCCGCAAGTCCAGTACGGACTGGGCATCATGCGGGTGGGGGGCTGGATCGGACACAACGGGGAGCTTCCCGGCTACGAGACACTGGCCCTGCAACTGCCGTCCCAGCGGGCCACACTGGTGATCCTGGTCAATTCCGACACCGACTACCGCGGCCAGGCGCTGAGCACGATGCTCGGGCGCGCCGTCACCGAGGTGGTGACACCGCGCAACGTGTTCGACCTGCCGACCGCGCCGCAGTCCGAGAAGAGCAGCCCGCCCCCGTCACGGACACCGTCACCGACGTCCTAGCGTCCGTCGCCCCTCGCACACGGGCGCACCGGGGAATCTGTTCGAGTGCCGCCGGGACCGTCATGTGCCGTGACGGTCCCGGCGGAGGTACACCCCGGGCGGCCGGTTCGGCGGAGCGCCGATGAGTTCCGGCCGCGGCGGTAGTCCCACCTCCGAACGCACTCTGCGGAAGGGGACCGATGAGCGGCCTGCGCGAGACCCTCATGAGACACGTCGGCGACGGATCGGTGCCGGGCGCCGTGGGACTGGTGGCGCACGGTGACCGGGTGGAGGTCGCGGCCGTCGGGTCGGTCGACGTCGACGGCAGCGCCCCGATGGAAAGGGATTCGATCTTCCGGATCGCTTCGGTCACCAAACCGCTCGTCGCCGCGGCGGTCATGCTGCTGGTCGACGAGGACCGGCTCGCGCTGGACGACGCGGTCGCCCCGTGGCTGCCGGAGCTGGCGGCGCCCATGGTCGTCCGTACGCCGTCCGGTCCCGTCGACGACGTCGTCCCGGCGGCCAGACCCATCACCGTGTTCGACCTGCTCAGCTCCTGCGCCGGATACGGGTTTCCGTCCGACTTCTCGCTGCCCGCGCTCACACCGCTGTTCAGCGAGCTGAAGCAGGGGCCGCCGCAGCCGCGGAGCGTTCCGGCGCCGGACGCCTGGATGGCGGCGCTGGCCCGGATCCCGCTGCTGCACCAGCCCGGCGAGACCTGGCTGTACAACACCTGCTCCGACATCCAGGGCGTACTGGTCTCCCGGGTCACGGGGCGCCCGCTGCCCGAGTTCCTGGCCGAGCGGCTGTTCGAGCCGCTCGGCATGGCCGACACGGGATTCACCGTACCGGCGGGCAAACTGGACCGCTTCACCAGCCACTACCGGCCCGACGAGCCCGGCGGGCTCGTACTCGTCGACGGAACCGACGCACACGGACAGTGGACCAGCGTGCCCGCGTTCCCGTCCGGCGCCGGCGGTCTGGTCTCGACGGTCGACGACTGGTGGGCCTTCGGCCGGATGCTGCTCGCCGAAGGCGTCTTCGGGGGACGCCGGCTGCTGTCCCCCGAGTCCGTACGGCGGATGACCGGCGACCGGCTGACCAAGGCCCAGCGCGAGGCGAGCGATCTGTTCCTGGAGGGCCAGAGCTGGGGCTTCGGCGGGGCGGTCGACATCGAGGCCACCCAGCCGTGGAACGTGCCCGGCCGCTACGGCTGGGTCGGCGGCACCGGCACCACCGCGCACATCGTCCCGGCCACCGGCACCGTGAGCGTCATGTTCAGCCAGGTGGCGATGACCGGGCCGACGCCGCCCGTACTGATGAGGGACTTCTGGCGGTACGCGGCCGCCCACTGAAGGTCACGGTCGAATGGCGCGTCGGCCGCGGTCGGGGGATGCTGGCTGAACGCGACGATCCACCCGGGGAGGCGCCGTATCGGCGTCTTCCCGGGCCCGACCGGGCATGTGGCGCCGGACGTGGTGCGTGCGGGCGTGCGGGCGTGCGGGCGTGCGGGCGTGCGGGCGTGCGGGCGTGCGGTGGTCGCGGTCGCCGTGGGGCAGGGGCCTGCGGCAGGGGACGTCCGTGGAGCCATGGCACCCGGCAGGGAACCTGCCGTGGGCGGTGAAGCCGGTCCGGGATGCGTGTCCCGCCCGGGAGTTCGGACCTGGGATACGTTTCCCGTATGTCTGAACAGCAATGGAACGCCGTGGACGCCTACTTGACCGACCTGCTGGTTCCGGAGGACGACGCCCTGAAGTCCGCCGTGGCCGCGAGCGACGCGGCCGGCCTGCCGCAGATCGCCGTCGCGCCCAGCCAGGGCAAGCTGCTGCACCTGCTTGCCCTCACCCAGGGCGCGACGAGGATCCTCGAGATCGGCACGCTCGGGGGTTACAGCACCATCTGGCTCGGCCGGGCACTGCCCGCCGACGGACAACTCGTCTCGCTCGAGTACAGCGCGAAGCACGCGGACGTGGCCCGCGCCAACCTCGCCCGCGCGGGACTCGACAAGAACGTCGAGGTACGGGTCGGATCCGCACTCGACAGCCTCGCAGCGCTGGAGGCCGAGGGCAGCGCCCCGTTCGACTTCTTCTTCATCGACGCCGACAAGGCCAACAACCCCCACTACGTGGAGTGGGCGGTGAAGCTGTCCCGCCCGGGCAGCGTCATCGTCGTCGACAACGTCGTACGCGGCGGCTCGGTCCTCGACGCTACGAGCGAGGACCCCGCGGTCGTGGGCACCCGCCGGATGTTCGAGGTCGTCTCGGAGCACCCGCGGCTCACGGCGACCGCCGTCCAGACGGTGGGCGCACGCGGGTACGACGGCCTCCTGCTGGCCCGCGTCACCGGCTGAGCCCGGGCGGGGCGGCGAGCGCCCGGTGCGCCGTCCGCCGCCCCGCCGGGTCGGGACGCCGAGTGGCCCGTGCCCGCCCTATCCTGCACCTCATGAGTGTCGTGAAGATCAATGTGCTGACCGTCCCCGCCGAACAACGCGAGGCCCTGGAGCAGCGGTTCTCCGCTCGTGCGGGGGCCGTGGAGTCCTCGGACGGCTTCGAGTGGTTCGAGCTGCTCCGCCCGCTGGAGGGCACCGACGACTACCTCGTCTACACCCGCTGGCGCAGCGAGGAGGACTTCCAGAACTGGATGTCCGGCCCCATGCAGGCCGCCCACCGCGGCGAGGGCGGCGGGGGCGAACGCCCGAAGCCGGCCGCGACGGGCTCGACCCTGTGGTCCTTCGAGGTGGTCCAGCAGGCCGCGCCGAAGCAGGGTTGAACACCCGGAGTGGGGCGGGGAGAGGAGTGGTGACGGTCCGTCCGAGCAGCGCCGGTGACGACGCGTCCGTCCTCTTCGCCTCCGAGCGGAGCTTCAGGGTCTGGCGGTACGGCGTCGGCCATTCACGGCTGCTGCTCCGTGCGGCGCCGGACTCCGCGCACCCGCTGCGTCTGGACCTCCTGTTCGAGGGCGTGGACGCCGTACAACTGGTGACCCGTTACGACGGCCTGGAACTCCACGCGTTCGACGACGCGGAGAGCGGACGCGTCTTCGAGCTGTCCGGTGTGCCTTCCCGGTGGAGGTCGCGGCGGCTCGTCATCGGGCTCCGGTCCGGGAGCGGTGCGGGCTACGTGCAGTGCCAGAAGGTCTCCGCCCTTCTCGGCGGCACAGGAGTCATCGGGTCCGACGATCCGTCGGAGTCCTTCGACGTCGTCTGGAGCCTGCGCTGACCCCTTCCTGAGTCGGTTCCGCGACGAGGAGCCCCGTCGGAGCGTCGTTCCGGCGGGGCTCCGGTGCCGTCGGCCACACGGCGTCAGCGTCCCGGACCGGTCGCCCCCGGCGGGAGCGGCGGCGGGGGCGGGAACGTGCCGAGGTGGTCCGGCTCGGGCACCGGGTCGCCCGCCGGGGCGGTCGACTGCCAGGCGGCGAAGAGGGGGAGCCGGCCGGAGGCGTCGAGGACGACGACGCCGAAGGGGCGGTCGTAGGCGAGCCGGAGGGTCCGGTCGGGACGAGGCGCGCCGCCCGCGCGGGTGAGGACCGCCGTCGCGGCCGCCGCCTCCACGCCGAGTTCCGCGATCTTGAGGACGGCCTCCTGGACGACCATCGAGATCGCCAGTCGTTCGGGCGACAGTCCGGAGAAGTCGGCGAGCGACGAGGTCGCCTGCCGGACGCCCAGCGCGGGCAGTTGGGGTGTGACGTCCGTCGTCGTCCGCAGGGCGAGGCGGGGCACGGCGAGGGCGACGGCCTCCGCCTCGACGGGTGCGCACGCCTCGCGCGGCGCCCAGGCCGCGGGCAGCACGTCGGCGGGGCCGGCGTCCGGCGCGCCGAGGACGAGCCGGACCACCGCGCCCGCCGCGCCCTCGCAGCGCAGCTGGGCGACCTGGGCCGGGCCCGTGGTCCACGCGTCGCCGGGGGCCAGCCGCCGGTGCATCGTCGGCACCTGGTGGAGCGTCCCCGATGCGTCCGTGAACGGCGCGGGCCGGGTCGCATGGCCGGGGAAGGGCGTCTGCCAACGGGCTTTCAGCGCGAGGACGTTGACCAGGGCCAGGAGAGTGTCCGGGAGGACGGGGGCCGGCAGCCTCTCGATCTGCCCGCCGGTCGCCTGCTTCACCCAGTCGTCGATGTCGTCCCGGCCGTCGCCGAGATGGGCGAATCCGATGCCGGGCAGCGCCCCACGGTAGGCCCGGTGGACCGGGACCCTGCTCCACACGCGGGTCGCCACGGCCAACGCCTCCGTGTCGGCGAGTTCCCGGGCCGCGGAGGTGACGGCCGCGGCCGCGTCGTCCCCGGCCGTGCCGAGCAGCGCCCGCAGCTCCTCGGCGGTGCCGCCGCGCGCGCCCGCCGCCACGGCACCGAGTGCGAGCCACAGCCCGGCGGGCGAGCAGACGAAGTCGCCTCGCCCGTCGAACTGCCGCAACCACCGCTCCCCGACGGCCCGGACGGCTCCTGCCCGTCCGGGGTACGGACCCGGCCGGAGCGGTGGCCCGGGTATCGCACCTGCTCGTTCCGTACTCGCCGTGTCGTCCACCGCAACCGCCCCCCGTCACCCGCTTCTTCCGCTTCCGGGTGCAGTGTGCCAGGAGGCGGCCGCTTCCGGAGGAGATCTGCCGGCAGGCCGATCGGGCTGTGCCGGACGAGCCTGCGCGGGCGGCCGGCACGTCGGACGGGGACCGGGTGCCCGGCACGGCCGGCCGGGCACCGGGAGGGCGGAGACGTCCGGACGGACGTCGGGGCGCCGCGCGCCCGCCGGGTGCGTCAGATGAGGCCTTGGGCGAGCATGGCGTCCGCGACCTGTTCGAAGCCTGCGATGTTCGCCCCCGCCACGTAGTCGCCGGGCCTGCCGTAGCGAGCCGCCGTCTCGTACGCCGTGTCGTGGATGGCGCACATGACCTGGGCCAGTTCCTCCTCCACACGGGGCGCGGACCAGCTGTCCCGGGCCGCGTTCTGCCGCATCTCGAGCGCACTGGTGGCCACGCCGCCCGCGTTCGCCGCCTTTCCGGGGCCGAAGGCGACGCCGGCGTCGCGGAGGAGACGCACCGCCGCGGGAGTGGTGGGCATGTTCGCCCCCTCGGACACGGCCTTGACGCCGTTGCGCACGAGGGCCGCCGCGTCGTCGGCGGTCAGTTCGTTCTGCGTCGCGGACGGGAGGGCCACATCGGTGGGCACCTCCCAGACACTGCCGCCGGGCACGTACCGCGCGGACGCGCCTCGGCGGTTCGCGTAGTCACTCACCCGGCCGCGCTCGGCCTCCTTGATCTGCTTGAGGAGGGGGAGGTCGATGCCCTTGTCGTCGACGACGTACCCGGCCGAATCGGAGACGGTGAGCACATGCGCCCCCAGCTCCTGTGCCTTCTCCACGGTGTGGAGGGCCACGTTTCCGGAACCGGAGACGCTGACCTGCTGGCCGGCGAGCTGCTCCCCGCGCACCTTGAGCATCTCGGCGGTGAAGAGCACATTGCCGTAGCCGGTGGCCTCGGGGCGGACGTGGGAACCGCCCCAGGCGGTGCCCTTGCCGGTCAGCACGCCCGCCTCCCAGCGGTTGGTGATGCGCCGGTACTGGCCGAAGAGATAGCCGATCTCCCGGCCGCCGACGCCGATGTCGCCGGCGGGCACGTCGGTGTGCTCACCGAGGTGCCGGTGCAGCTCGGTCATGAACGACTGGCAGAAGCGCATCACTTCGGCGTCGGAGCGGCCGCGCGGGTCGAAGTCGCTGCCGCCCTTGCCGGCGCCGATGCCCAGGCCGGTCAGCGCGTTCTTGAAGATCTGCTCGAAGGCGAGGAACTTCACGATCCCCAGGTTGACGGACGGGTGGAAGCGCAGGCCTCCCTTGTAGGGGCCGAGGGCGCTGTTGAACTCCACCCGGAAGCCCCGGTTGACCTGGATCCCGCCGCGGTCGTCCTGCCAGGGCACCCGGAAGATGATCTGCCGCTCCGGCTCCGCCATGCGCTCGACCATCCTGGCCTCACGGAGTTCGGGCCTTCTGTCGAGGACGGGGCCCAGTGTCTCCAGCACTTCGTGGACGGCCTGGTGGAACTCGGGTTCGCCGGGGTTGCGGCGCCGGATGTCCGCTTCGAGGTCGTCGAGGGAGGTGGTGGTGCTGGAGGAGATGGAGGGCATCGATCGGGTTCCTTCCCGTCGGCGGGACTGGTGCTGTGCGGTGCCGTGAGGGTGTGCCCCGCGCGGGCCGGGTCGCGGGTCCTTCCGCACTCCCCGGCCGTGCGGCGCAGACGGTCAACGGCGCGGAGGGGACCGGGGACACGTACCGGCTGATTCCGGGCGCGGACGAGGGACGCGCACCGGCCCGCCCCGCGCGGCGACCGGGGACGCGTACCGGCGGGCCCCGCGCGGCGACCGGCGACGCGTAGCAACCCGCCCCGGGCGCGGACCGATGTCGTGTCTGCCGGTCGGAGGACGTGTGTCGGCCATCAGAGCTTCTTTCGAGGGGCCACCGGCTTCAGTCGGTGGGGGAATCGATTCCGTCACCCAAGCGAAGTTCGAGTGCGTCCGGTGCGGGTTCGTGGAGAACGCCGACATCGTCGGCGCGCTGTACGTCGAGCACGGGACCGGGCCGGCCCTCTGCGCGGAGGCCTGGCCACCGACGCAGGAAGCGCGCGACTTCAATCGTGGGTGGAGTCACAGGTACAGATACGGAAGCGGGGCCCGATATCGTCGATCATGGTGCCGCTCGGTTTCGCGCCCGCCGCCGGGCACGTGCGCCGGATCGCGCTTCTGGGCCCGGCCGGACACACCTGCCTCGCGACGGCCGCGGGCCGGCGACAAGCCGGGCGACAGCAGGCCCGGCGCCGGACGGCGGCACCGCCGCCAGCACCGGAAGACGACACCGGAAGACGGCAACGGAAGACGGCAACGAACGGCGGGCGCCGGGTGGTTCGGGACGCGCGGTCCGGGGCCGGGCGGCACCGGTCGCGGGGAACCGTAAACCGCTCGCGATGCGGCCGGCCGGCCAGGTACAGACATCGGTATGACGCGATGGACCGTGCTTCCCGAGCACTTCGACAGCCCTGACGCCACGGCGCTGCGGCGCGACTACTACGCCGATGTGGCAGGCAGCTACTGGGGGCGGCCCGCCACGAACGCGGAGGTCGACGAGGGCCTCGCGGACGACGGCGTGGCCCGGCTCGGCGCCCCCACCGGCGGGTTCGTCGTCGGGCGCCACGACGGCGAGCCGGCGGCCTGTGGCGGGGTGCTGCTGCTGGACTCCGAACGGGCCGAGCTCACCAGGGTGTTCGTCCGCCCCGCGTTCCGCGGCACGGGAGGCGGCGCGGCCCTGCTGACGGCTCTGGAGGAGGCGGCCCGGCGGCTCGGGGCGCGGCGGATGGTGCTCAACACCCGGCTGGACCTGGTCGGGGCCCGCACCCTGTACGCACGACACGGCTACCGGGAGATCCCCGCGTACTGCGAGGGGCCGTACATGGAGATCTGGTACGGCAAGGAGCTGACCCTCGGGGAACCTGTGCCCCGGGAAGGGGATGCGTCGGCCTGATCCGGTCCGCCTGCGGGGCACAGGGAGCGCGGGGCAGCGACACGGAACAGGCGGCGCGGGGCAGACGAGACAGGCGGCACGGAGCGTTCCCGCCGCCCGTCCTGGGGCCGTGCCGCCCTCCCGGGGCCGGGGGCAGCACGGGCCCCGTTCCTCCCGGGCCCCCCGGGCCCTCGGAGGGCCCTCCCGGGGCCGTCCAGGGGCCGCTCAGTGCGTGGGGAAGTTCCAGGCCTGGTGGTCCCGGTGCGGTTCGCCGCTGGAGGGGCGCTCGCCGTCGGAGCCGCACAGCTCCGCGGTCAGTTCCTTCACCAGCTGGACGAGGTCGGTGGGCCGGTCCGGTCCCCACCAGTCGCCCAGCAGCTCCGCCAGCGACTCCTCCCGCGCCTCGGACAGCTTCGCCGTGGCGTCCACGCCCTTGTCGGTGAGCATCAGCGACAGACCCTCCCGGCGGGCCAGCCCACGCTCCTCGACCTCCCGTGACGCGTCGGTGACGGCCCTGACCGGCACGTTGGTGGCCTCGGCGAGCCGGGCGGGTTCCACCAGCCCGTGGCGTTTGACGCGCAGCAGCAGCCAGCTCGCCGCCGGACTGAGATCCAGCCCGGACCTGTCTGTGATCTTGACGTAGACCGCCTTGCGGCCCTCGCGCGAACCGAGGAGGGACAGCGCGCGGGCGCATTCGTCGTACGACGAGCGCTGGACTGGATTGGGGGCGATGGTCTCGCTGACCTCGGGAGCGGTGACGGAGCCGCGCAGCTTGTCCTCCCGCAGGAAGAGGGCGAGGACGCAGCCGACGGCGACGACCGGCGCCGCGTACAGGAAGACGTCCGTGATGGACGTCGAGAACGCCTGGAGGACCGACGGGCGCAGTCCGGGCGGCAGCAGGGCGATGGCGGACGAATCGGCGGCGATCCGTTCGGGGCTGGTCCCCGGCGGCAGCGGGCGGCCGGCGAGCGCCTCGGCGAGGAGCTCGCGCAGCCGGCCGGTGAAGACCGTGCCGAAGAGCGCGACGCCGAACGAGGCGCCGATGGAACGGAAGAAGGTGGCGCCGGACGTGGCGACGCCGAGGTCCTCGTACCCGACCGCGTTCTGCACCGCCAGCACCAGCACCTGCATGACCAGGCCGAGGCCGGAACCGAAGACGAAGAAGTAGCCGCTGACCTCCCAGGTCGGGGTGCCCGGCTCCAGCTGGTGGAGCAGGAGGAGGCCGACGGCGGTCACGGCGGTGCCTGCTACCGGGAAGACCTTCCACCGGCCCGTCCGGCTGACGATCTGACCGGACACGGTGGAGGTGATCAGCAGTCCGACCACCATCGGCAGCATGTGGACGCCGGACATGGTGGGAGTGATGCCCTGGACGATCTGCAGGAACGTCGGCAGGTACGTCAGCGCGCCGAACATCGCGAACCCGACGATGAAGCTGACGGCGGAGACGAGGGTGAACGTCCGGTTCCGGAACAGCTTCAGCGGCAGCACGGGCTCGGCGGCGCGGCGCTCCGCGCGGACGAAGGCGACGAGGAGCAGGACCCCGAGCACGGCCAGGGCGACGATCTGCGGCGAGTCCCAGGCCCAGGTGGTGCCGCCGAGCGAGGCGACCAGGACCAGGCAGGTGGCGACGGCCGCGATCAGGACCGTGCCCAGGTAGTCGATGGTGTGGTGAGTCCGGCGGACCGGGATGCGCAGGACGGTGGCGATGACGAAGAGCGCGACCACGCCGATGGGCAGATTGATGTAGAACACCCAGCGCCAGCTGAGGTGCTGGGTGAACAGGCCGCCGAGCAGCGGCCCGAGCACACTGGTCGCCCCGAAGACGGCGCCGAACAGCCCCTGGTAGCGCCCGCGTTCGCGAGGGGAGACGATGTCGCCGACGATCGCCATCGACAGCACGATGAGGCCGCCGCCGCCGAGGCCCTGGACGGCGCGGTAGGCGATGAGCTGCGGCATGTCCTGCGCGATGCCGCACAGCGCCGAGCCGATCAGGAAGATGACGATGGCCGTCTGGAAGAGCTTCTTGCGGCCGTACTGGTCACCGAGTTTGCCCCAGAGCGGGGTCGCCGCCGTCGAAGCGAGGATGTAGGCGGTGACCACCCAGGACAGGTGCTCCAGGCCGCCGAGGTCGCTGACGATCGTCGGCAGCGCGGTGGCCACGATGGTCTGGTCGAGCGCGGCGAGCAGCAGGCCCAGCAGCAGTGCGCCGATCGCCACGAGAACGGTCCGGCGGTTCGCACCCTCGCCGGGCCGGGGTATCGGTCCGGGGCCGGCGGCCGGCGTGTTCGCTTCCTGCGCCATGGAGTCGACCTCCGGTCCGCAGCGCGCTCGTCTGCTCCTCCCATCCTGGGTGTTTCGCCCGGCTACGGCCTGCCGAGCGGAGGCTCACCGTCCGGGCACTGGACAGGGGCTGCATAATCGCTGGCAGCGCAAGGGGAGGGAACCCACGATGACGGGACACGTCTGTCCTGAATGCGGCAGGCAGGACGACGCGGACGGCAGATCCGGCGGAGTCCGGGGCTGCGACTGCGGGCGGGCCGCGACGACGGAGGGATTCGATCCGCTGCGGGTCCGGCCCTACGTGGCGCTTCCGGATCCGGCCAACGCCCCGGCCGCGACCGTGGCCGGGCCGCCGCCCGAGCTGACGCAGTTGCTCGCACCCGCGGTCCACGGCGCCGCCGGGCAGGACGGGGCGCCCGACGCGCCGCACGGGGCGGCCGGACACGGGGGCGCGTACGACCACCGGTACGAACACGGCCGTGCCTACGACATGACCGGGGCGGAGCCGGACCTCGCGGCCGGAGGGCGGCGGCGCGGACGCGGCCGTGGCGGGCGGCGTGTGGCCGTGGCCGTCGCCGCCGTGGTGGCGGTGCTGGGGACCGCGGCCTACGCGAGCGGACTGCTCACGAAGGACGACGGTGGGAACGACGCCCTGCCCGACAGCGAGACGACGGCCCCGTTCGTATCGGCGGCGCCCGACGCACCCGACGCCTCGGTGTCCGCCTCGGAGTCGGCGCCCCGGAGCGCTTCGCCCTCGGCGTCCGGGTCATCCGCGGCGTCGACCCCGGCCTCCGCCTCTCCACGTCCCGGCGCGTCTTCCCCGGCCCCGCTCGCCGCGGGCCCGACGTCCCCGTCGGCGACCCCGACGGGCGGGACCGCGCCCGCGCCCTCCTCCCCCGCCCCGGGAGTCACGCTGCAGCGCGGCGACGAGGGCCCCGAGGTGGTCGAGTTGCAGGAACGGCTGGAGCAGGTCGGCCTGTACGGCGGACGGTCCCACGGGCGTTACGACGGCCGCGTCGAGGACGCCGTGGCGGAGTACCAGGACGACAACGGCATCCGGGACGACCCCGAGGGCGTCTACGGCCCGGCGACCCGCCGCGCCCTGGAGGCGGAGACGCGCTACCCGTACGACCACGACGGCGGCGGCAATGGCGGCTGGGACGGCGACGGCCGCGGCTGAACGCCGCGGTCGCGGGGGACCCGTCGGTGTGCGCGGCGCGGCTGCGGGAACGGGTGGTGCGCGCGCCGCGGTCGCGGGAACACCCGCCCTCGCGGAAACCCGTAGGTGCGCACGCGACACATCCGCGAGGACCCGCCGGCGCACGCGACACATCCGCGAGGACCCGCCGGCGTCCGCGACACATCCGCGGCGTAACGCCCGCCGGCGGGCGTTGCGCCGACAGGTGTTCGGCGTGGCGGGCGCGCCGGACACCCCGCGGACGCGTGGCGCCGGGAGCCTGCCGCCCGATCAGTCCGAGCGCGCCGGCGCGAACGTCAGCGCGCCCGAGGCGTCGGCCCGGACGTGGACGTCGGTGAGGTCGAGCGCGTGGGCGTCCGGGGCGAAGGCCGCGGCACGGGGGCCGATGCCGAGGACCCGCATTCCCGCCGCACGCGCGGCCGTGATGCCGGCCTCGGAGTCCTCGAGGACCACACAGTCCTCCGGTGCGAAGCCGAGTTCCGCCGCGCCCTTGAGGAAGCCCTCGGGGTCGGGCTTGCTCGCCCCGACGCACTCGGCGGTGACCCGCGTCTCCGGCATGCGCAGCCCGGCCGCCTTCATCCGGGCCGTGGCGAGCGCCTCGTCGGCCGATGTGACCAGCGCGTGCGGCAGGGCGGCGACGGCGTCCATGAATGCGGGCGCTCCGCCGATCGGCACGACGCCGTCCAGGTCGGCCGTCTCCTGCGCGAGCAACTGCCGGTTCTCGGCCAGGTTCTCCTCCATCGGCCGCTCCGGGAGCAGCGCGGCCATGGTCGCGTATCCCTGGCGTCCGTGGACGACCGTGAGCGTCTCGTCCGGGTCGAGGCCGTGACCGATCGCCCAGGAGCGCCAGACGCGCTCCACGGCGGCGTCCGAGTTGACGAGCGTGCCGTCCATGTCGAGCAGCAGCGCCCTGAAGGCGCCGATGGCCTCGGGGCGAGATGCCGGGGCCGTGGTCTCTGCGGGCGTCTCTGAGCGGGACAACGGGGCCGTCCTAGGAGTCCGGTGCGGATGGCGGGCTCCGTCGACGGGAGGCCGCGGGCCCGGGTGCAGAGCGGCCTCCACCCGCCGGTCAGGGAATGCGGGCGGAGGCCACTTTGTTCCTTAACGATACAAACCAAAACGCCTCAGCGCCAATCCGGGTCCCGGAACGCCCCCGCGGGGACGGCCGGGGATGCCGGAGAGCCGGAAGGGCCTGCGGGTGGAAGGCGCAGCACGAGGACGGCGGGCGACGAGCGGGCACCCGCCGGCACACCCCGAACCACGACCGGGCGTGCACACCGCCACGCGCGCCCCCGCACCCGGAACCACGGCCGCGAGGGCTCCGGCCGCCGACCGTACGGGCACTCCGCCGGCGAACGCACACCGCAAACTCCACGGAAGCCCCCGGAAGCCCGCGCCGAACGCGCGCCGCCCGGTCCGGCTCAGCCCGCGCGATCGTCTCGTACAGGCTCAGCCCGCGATCGCCTCGTACAGGCTCAGGCCGGCGAGCACCAGCATCAGCCCGGCCGCGATCTTCGTGATCAGCTTCAGCGGCACGTACCTGAGGAGCGTCCGGCCGCCCACGATGCCCAGTCCGGCCACCGCCCACAGGGCCAGTACCGCGCCGAGGCCGACGGAGAGCGGACTGTCGTAGCGGGCCGCGAGGTTCGCGGTCATGATCTGGGTCAGATCGCCGAACTCCGCGACCAGGATCAGCATGAACCCCGCGCCGGAGACCCTCCAGAAGGACTGGTCGGACGGAGCCTTGACGCTCTCGTCGCCGTCATCGGACCTCTTCAGCAGCAGCATCACCGCGCCCGCGAGGAAGAGCACGCCGACGACCGCCTGCACCAACCGCTGCGGCAGCAGGTTCAGCACGCTTCCCGCCGCGATCGCCAGCGCGACGTGCACGGCGAAGGCGGCGGCGACTCCGGCGAAGACGTACGAGGCGCGGTATCGGGTGCCGAGCATCAGCCCGGCCAGGGCCGTCTTGTCGGGGAGCTCGGCGAGGAAGACGACGCCGAAGGTGATCGCCATGATCGTGATACTGAGCACGGGAAAGGGTTCCTCGATCGGTCGGGCCCTGCCGCACCGAGAGACCTGAGCAAGAGTGTTCCAGGGGTCGCTTCGGCGCGGCAGCGGCCATGAATGGTCATGGTCACTACTGGCCGAAGGTCTCGCCGGCGGACCGCTGCGCGACCGCCCCCGGGCGCCGGCCGGGCGAGCCCGGCAGCATGTCGACGTTCCGGCGAAGAGCTACTCCCCTTCTGCTCCGTACAGGGTACGGGATGCCGGCGGGCGGCCGTCAGCGGCCTCGATCCCGCCCCGGCGGACCCGCCTTCAGGTACCACGGCCCCACCCCGGCAGACCCACCATCAGACACCCCGGTCCCTGCCCGGCGCCGAAACGATCGGGGGCTCCCGGTGCAGCCGCCCCCGCGACACCAGTTCCAGCACCAGCGCGACCGCGACCGCCTGCACGGCCATCAGCGCGACCAGCACGAACAGCTGGACCGCGCCCGCCTGGAGCGGTGACGCCCCGCCCAGCAGCATCCCGACGAACGCGCCAGGGAGTGTGACCAGCCCCACCGTCCTGGTCTGGTCGAGCCCAGGCAGCAGCGCGTCGGCGGCCGCGTCCCGGGCCACCTCCAGACGGGCGTCGCGCTCGGGGAGTCCGATCGCCAACCCGGCCTCGACCTCACCGCGCCGGGTGGTGAGCTCGTCGAGCGCGCGCCGCCCGGCGAGGACCGTCGCGGTCAGCGCGCCGCCGATGAGGATGCCGGTCACCGGGATGAGGGCGATGCCCTTCACGGGGACGAGACCGGTGAGCAGCAGTGCGGCGACGACCGGCACGACGCCCGCGCCGATCGGCAGCGCGGTGAGCCACCAGGTGCCGTTCGGGGTGACGCGGCGGCCCGCGGTGCGTACGGCCACGGCGTACATCACCAGCAGGAAGGCGAGCAGCAGCGGGACGGAGCGGACCGCCCAGCCGATGACGAGCGAGACGGCGCCCAGTTGCACCGCGGCACGCAGGCCCGCCACCGCCATCTCGCGGGCGCGGCCCGGGCCGAGGTGGGCGGCGGCGGCGACACAGGCGGCAGCGGCCAGGAGCACGGCGAGGACGATCCCGAACGTCATGTTGACCGGCAACAGCACGCATCAACCCTAAGCCGGGCGAAGTGAATTACCGGGGCGTCAGACCCCTTGAAGTGACGTGTTCATGTCGCCACTCTGTTACCCGGCGCCCATCCCCAGGCAATCCGGCGCCGCAACGATGGCGCGGGCCCTGCCGCACAGGGCCCGCTCCGGTCAACGCCCCCCACCCTCACGGGAGTCCGCATGTCAGGTGTCTACGCGCGTCGAGTGATCCGTACCGCCGTCCTCGCCGCATCCGTCGCCCTCGCGTCCACCACCGCGCTGCTCACCGCGCCCGCCGCCCAGGCCGCCCCGCCCACGCCGGTCAGCGCCTCCACCGCCCGTACGTACCTGGGCTGGCTCACGGTCAAGGCGGAAGGTTCCTCCACCGGATACAGCCGCGACAAGTTCCCGCACTGGATCACCCAGTCGGGCGCCTGCAATACGCGCGAGGTCGTCCTCGAGCGCGACGGTTCCGGCGTCGTCCAGGACTCCGGCTGCGCAGCCGTCAGCGGCAGCTGGTACTCCCCCTACGACGGCGCCACCTGGTACGCCGCCTCCGACGTCGACATCGACCACGTCGTACCGCTCGCGGAGGCCTGGCGCTCCGGGGCCGCTTCGTGGTCCACCTCCTCCCGCCAGGCGTTCGCCAACGACCTGACCCGCCCGCAGCTGATAGCCGTCACCGACAACGTGAACCAGGCCAAGGGCGACAAGGACCCCGCCGAGTGGCTGCCGCCGAGCAGCTCCTACCGCTGCATGTACGCCCGCATGTGGGTGCACACGAAGTACTACTGGAACCTCTCCGTCGACTCCGCCGAGAAGTCCGCCCTGCAGTCCGTCCTCAACGGCTGCTGACCCACCGCCCGCGGCCGGCCGACGGGGACCGGTTCCCCGCCGGCCGGCCGCGGGGGCGTCCCGCCCGAGGGGCCGTGGGCACCACGGGCCGGGGCAACGCACCCGGACGCGCCGGACCGCCCGGACACGCTCCGAACCGGGTCCTGCGGCATGGAACCGCGCTACCCTCCCCCGTCGTTCCGTACCGTACGGGGGCGACGGAGGAGGGCACATGGCAGCGGGGCTGCGCCTGGGACCACTACTGCGGTACGTGGACTGGGAGACCGGTGAGCACGCGACCGTCTGGATCGAGGCGGACCGGCCGTGCACGGCCGAGGTGCGCTGCCTCGGCGCACCCCCCGGTGAGGGCACCGGGCCCAATGGCGGGGACGCGCGCGGAGGCGGCCCCGGCGATGAGGGTCCCCGCGGCGACGGCCCGCCGGAGGGCACCCGGCCGGGATCGTCCAAGTGCGCGGGCGGCTCCGCCCGCACGTTCCAGATCGAGGGCCACCACTACGCGCTGGTCCCGGTCTCCGGCCTCGCCCCCGCCTCGTCGACCGCGTACGAGGTGCTCCTCGACGGCCGCCGGGTCTGGCCGCCGGCCGACTCGCCGTACCCGCCGAGCGTGATCCGCACGCCCGCGATCCCGGCCGAGGGCGTACGGGTGTCGTTCGGCTCCTGCCGCTGGGCCGCGCCGCCCGCCCGCAAGCACGATCCGATCGGACCGGACGCGCTGGACACCCTCGCCGCCCGGATCGCGGCCGAGCCGGAGGGCGAGCGCCCCGACGTGCTCGTGCTGCTGGGCGACCAGGTGTACGCGGACGCCACCTCCCGCGAGACCCAGCGGTGGCTCGCGTCCCGCCGCGACCTGAGCGAGCCCCCCGGCACGGAGGTCGCGGACTACGAGGAGTACACCCGGCTGTACGAGGAGTCCTGGCTGGACCCCCAGGTCCGCTGGCTGCTCTCCACCGTCCCCAGCTGCATGATCTTCGACGACCACGACGTCATCGACGACTGGAACACCAGCGCCTCCTGGCTGGCGGAGATGCGGGCGACGCCGTGGTGGCGGGAGCGCATCCTCAGCGGTCTGATGTCGTACTGGGTCCACCAGCACCTGGGCAACCTCTCCCCGGCCGAACTCGCCCACGACCCGCTCTACGCGGCCGTGCGGGCCACCCCGGACGGCACCGACGCCCTGCGGTCGTTCGCGGCCCGGGCCGACACCGACCCGGCCTCGGTCCGCTGGAGCTACCGGCGCGACTTCGGCAGGACGCGGCTGCTGATGATCGACACCCGTGCCGGCCGCGTCCTCGACGAGCGGCGCCGGGCGATGCTCGACGACGAGGAGGCGGGCTGGCTGCGCGAGCAGGTGCTGGAGGCGCCGGGCTCGTACGACCATCTGCTCCTCGGGACCTCGCTGCCCTGGCTGCTGCCCCCCGCCATCCACGACGTCGAGAGCTGGAACGCGGCGCTGTGCCGCGGGGAGCGGGGCGAGCGGTGGGCGCGCGTCGGGGAGAATCTGCGCAGACGGGCGGACCTGGAGCACTGGGCCGCGTTCCCGTCCTCGTTCGAGGAGCTGACCGCGCTGATCGGGGAGGTGGGCAGCGGACCGCTGGCACCGTCGACGGTGTGCGTGCTCTCCGGGGACGTCCACCACGCCTATGTCGCGGAGCCCCACTGGCCGGAGCCGGAACCGGCCGCCCGGGTGCTCCAGCTGACCTGCTCCCCCGTCCACAACGCGATCCACGCCTCGGTGCGGGTCGGATTCCGCTTCGGGTGGAGCCGGGCGGGGCGGCGCCTGGGGCACGCCATGGCCCGGCACGGCAGGGTCGGACGGCCGGTCGTCCACTGGGACAAGACCGGCGGCCCCTGGTTCGGCAACCAGCTGATGACCCTGACCCTGAACGGGCGTTCGGCCGAGCTCCGGCTGGACCAGGTCCGTGCGGATCGTGCGGGTACGCGACTCCTGACCGTGGACGAGCGGAACCTGACGAATGGCCCGTGACACTTCACACGGCGGGCGACGATCCTCACCCCCGCCCCCCGGACTCCTCACACGACAACGGCATGATGAGGCGGACGATCCGCTTCCCCCGCCGCCACACACCGCCACATCGCCCCGGGAGTCAGTGTTTTGTCCGTGTTCCCACCAGCTCCCCCCGTCATGGCCCTCGTCGGCGCAGGCCCTCGCGGCACCTCGGTCCTCGAAAGGCTCTGCGCCTCGGTCCCCGAGCTGGCACCGGACGTCCCGCTGACCGTGCATGTGATAGACCCCGCCCCGGCGGGCCCCGGGCAGGTGTGGCGCACGGACCAGCCCGCCGGCCTGCTGATGAACACGGTCGCCTCGCAGGTGACGCTGTTCACCGACGAGAGCGTGGCCTGCGAGGGGCCGGTCCGGCCGGGCCCGAGCCTGTACGCCTGGGCGGCGGCCGGCGGCGACCCGGCGCTCGGGCCCGACGACTACCCGACGCGCGCCTGCTACGGCCGCTATCTGGCCTGGGCGTTCCGCACCGTCGTCGCCGACGCCCCGGACACGGTCCGGGTGGAGACGCACCGGGCGCGTGCGGTGCGCCTCGACGACGCCGAGGACGGCTCACAACGACTCGTCCTGGACGACGGGACCACACTGTCCGGTCTGAGCGCGGTGGTGCTGGCGCAGGGTCATCTCCCGGTGGCGCCGGGGGCGGTGCCGACCCGGCTCGGCGCGTACGCGCGGCGGCACGGGCTGCGCCACTTCGCCCCCGCCAACCCGGCCGATCTGGACCTCAGCGGGATCGCGCCCGGCGAAGCAGTACTGCTGCGCGGCCTCGGACTCAACTTCTTCGACCACATGGCGCTGCTGACGACGGGCCGCGGCGGCTCGTACGCACGGGAGAGGACCGCGGACGGCGGGGAACGGCTGGCGTACCGGCCCTCCGGCCAGGAGCCGAGGCTGTACGCGGGCTCACGGCGCGGCATCCCCCACCACGCCCGCGGGGACAACGCGAAGGGCGCGTCCGGCCGGCACCACCCGCTGGTGCTCACCCCGGATGTGATCACGCGCTTCCGCAGGCGCGTCGACGCGGGCGATCCGCCGGACTTCCTGGGCGAGATATGGCCGAGGATCGCCAAGGAGGTCGAGACGGTCTACTACGAGACGCTGCTCGGACCGTCCGCCGCCCCGGACACCGGCTTCCGGGCCGCGTTCCTCGCCACCGCGCACGGCAGCGCGGAGGAGGCGGCGGTCCTCGACGCCCACGGCTGCCCGCAATCCGCACGCTGGTCCTGGGAGCGGATCTCCCGGCCGTACGCGGGAGAGACCTTCGACGATCCGGACTCCTTCCGCGACTGGCTGCTCGGCCATCTGCGGCGGGACGCGGGCCACGCCGCGCTCGGCAACGTGGACGGGCCGGTCAAGGCGGCCCTCGACGTGCTGCGGGACGTCCGCAACGAGGTGCGGCAGATCGTGGACCACCGCGGGCTGTCCGGGAGATCGCGGCGGGACCACCTGGACCGCTGGTACACCCCGTTGAACGCCTTCCTCTCGATCGGCCCGCCGCGCCGGCGGATCGAGGAGATGGCGGCGCTGATCGCGGCCGGGGTGCTGGTGGTGGTCGGCCCGAGGACGACCGTGCGGGCGGAGGGCGGGGTCTTCGTGGCCGAGTCGCCCGACGTGCCGGGTTCCGCGGTGACCGCGACGGCACTGATCGAGGCGCGGCTGCCGGAACCCGATCTGCGCCGCAGCCGGGACGAGTTGCTGTCCCGGATGCTGCGGACCGGCCAGTGCAGGCCGCATACGATCGACGGCTACGAAACGGGCGGCCTGGACGTGACCGGGCGCCCCTATCACCTGATTGATCGTCAGGGCAGGCCGCACCCGGGGCGGTTCGCCATCGGGGTCCCCACCGAGGGAGTGCACTGGGTGACGGCCGCGGGGGCGCGGCCCGGCGTGGACTCGGTCACACTCTCCGACGCGGACGCGGTGGCACGGGCCGCACTGCGCGTGAGCGCGCGGCGTGAACTTCTCATGAAGGGCGATCGCCGACAGAATATTGAACTTGCAAGTATTGATTAGGTCCGCCTAACTTACGTCCCATCGGTTCATGTCCCCAGACCGAAGGAGACCCCCCACATGGCCACTCGTCAGCTGACCTCACGGCTGGATCAGGCCCGTCCGTACGCGCTCGGCGTGTTCCGCGTCGTCGTCGGCCTGCTGTTCACCTGCCACGGAGCGCGCTCGCTCTTCGGCGTGCTGGGCGCGGAGAAGGCGGGCGGCACGGTGGCGGCGGGCACCTGGCCGGGCTGGTACGCAGCCGTGATCGAACTCGTCTGCGGCGTCCTGGTGCTGGTCGGCCTGGGCACCCGCGCCGCGGCGTTCGTCGCGTCGGGCGCGATGGCGTACGCGTACTTCACGGTGCACCAGCCCGAGGGCCTGTTCCCGATCCAGAACAGCGGCGAGGGCGCGGCCCTCTACAGCTGGGCGTTCCTGCTGCTGGTCTTCACCGGGCCCGGGGCCCTGGCGCTGGACGGCCTGTTCTCGTCGCGTGGCGCGAACGAGGGGGCCGGGCAGGAGGGTTCGGCGCCGGTCGCGGCCTGAGGCGAACGCGTCGGCGGCGGGGGCGGGGCCTGAGTGCGCGGCCCCGACCCCGCCGCACGACCGCGCGAAGCGGGGATCGGGCCCAGGACCCGGGATCGGGCACAGGATCGGGCACGGGAGTTGAGGATCGGGCTCGGAGGACGGTCGGTGGCCGGGATCGAACCCGGGTCCAGAACTCGGGGGCCCAGAGCGGAACCGAGGGTTCAGGATCGGGCCCGGGCACCGGGACCGGGTTCGGGCGTCGAAGGCCTCACGGTGTGCCGTATCCGCCGAACGGGACGGTGAAGCACGCCACTCGGGTGCCCGCCCCGCCCTGCTCGGCGTGCAGGACGACCGACTGCGCCCCGCCCCGCCGCAGCCCCCAGTCGTGCCGCGTCTCGGCGTTGCCCTCCCCGGCGGCGTCGGTGACGAAGTCCAGCCACAGTTCGTTCGCGGGATGGGCGCCCGGTGCGGCCTTGTGCTGGTAATGCGGCCCGGCCCCGGCCGGGTCCGCGTCGCACGGCGCGGTGTGCACATGGGCGCCGAAGGCGTGCCCCGCCTTCAGCCCGCCCACACGCGCCCGCACCACGGTCCCCGAACGCTCGGTCGACTGCTCCACCACGATCCTGGCCCCCGCCGGTACGAGCGTCCGGTCATAGGTGAGAGCCGTCGACGGAACGAACGAACCGGGCGGAGCGAACCGCCCGTACGCCCGCAGCGCCACCCCTTCGCCCGCGACGGGCTCGCCGACCGCACCGGACAGGCGGGCCACGTCGTACGGTCCGGCTACGCCCGACCCGGGACCGTCGGCCGGGACGGCGCCGCCGGACAGGACCGCTGCCCCGGCTCCGGCGGCCGGGCCGGACCGATCGCCCCCGCCGGGCCCGTCACCGGCACCGCAGGCCGCGCCCACGGCCCCCACCGCCAGCGTCACCAGGGCCGCCGCCCCCGCCAGTGCGCCTGCCGCTGCCGCCATGTGCCACTCCTCGTGTCCGGGTGTTCGCCTCGCACGTACGCGCCGTACCGGCGTACGCACCAGGCCCTCGTACCGCGGGCAGGACCGACGGTGTGCCCAGCCGCGCCCGGACCCGGGCGACGGCGCGGCGGACTGCACTCGTACGGCCGTGTCCGACTTCACCCGCCCCCTGGCGATCTCTCCGATCTGCACAGGCGTACGCTCTGTGGCTGTCATGCCGCTCCTGCCGCCCCCCTGCGACGTCGCGGCGTTGTCGTCCTGTGGGGAGTCGTGGTGTTCGAGGCGGTGGAGCTGCTGACCGGCAGCCCATGGATCTACGCGGTCGTGGCTCTCTCCGTACTCCTCGACGTGTTCCTGCCCGTACTGCCGAGCGGTGTGCTGGTGATCACCGCCGCGACCGCCGCGGCGGCCGGATCGACGGCCGCCGCGGGTCAGAGCGCCGTGGCCGGGTCGACGACGGTCGCGTCGGCCGCCGGCAAGGTGTCCGGCGAGGTGCCCTCGCTCCTGGCGCTGCTGCTGTGCGCGGCGACCGCGTCCGTGCTCGGCGACCTGGTCGCCTACCGGCTGGCCCGGCGCGGCGGGGAGCGGCTGGACCGGGCGATCGCCCGCTCCCGGCGGCTGGTCACGGCGCAGGAACGTCTCGGCACGGCGCTGAGCCGGGGCGGCGGACTGCTCGTCGTCATCGCCCGGTTCGCACCGGCGGGCCGCTCCGTCGTCTCGCTGGGCGCGGGCGCGGCGCACCGCAGGGTGCGGGAGTTCCTGCCCTGGTCGGCCCTGGCCGGCGTGACATGGGCGGGCTACAGCGTCGGCCTCGGCTGGTTCGGCGGACAGTGGCTGGGCGCGACCTGGGTGGGCCTGACGGTGTCCGTCCTCGCCCTCTTCGCCGCGGGCTTCGTCGCGGCCTACGTCATGCGGCGTCCGGCGCCGGAGCCCGCGTAGCCTTCCCGGCCCCGCCTCCGCCGCCGCGCACCTCCAGCCCGTCGAGGAGCCTGCGCGTCGCCTCCGTCACCTCGTCCACGGCGCGCTCGAACACCTCCCGGTTGTGCGCGGCGGGCGCCCGGAACCCGGACACCTTCCGTACGAACTGCAGGGCCGCGGCCCTGATGTCCTCCTCGGTGGCTTCTTCGGGGAGGACCGGCGGTCGAAGCGTCTTGATGCTGCGGCACATGAGTCCAGTGTGGGCCACACCGCCGACAGACGCCCTCTCCCCTGCGGGCCGTCCCGTCACCCCGCTCTTGGGGCCGTCCGGTCAGCGCGCCGGCGCCGTTCCGTGCCGATGACTCCGCCGCGTGTCGGGCTGTGTCCGTAGGACGTACGTACGCAGACGCCGGCGACCGCCCACGGGCCCGCCTCGGGCCACGGGACGGGCGTGGTCCCGCACCGGTCCCAGGACTTCGGGGGACCTGCCTCGTGGGTGGCTCATGGAGCGCGAGAACGGCGGGCGCGGGCGGCGCGGGAACGGACGGCCGACGCGGACGAGGCGCGGTGGGTCAGGCGGCGCGGGTCAGGCGGAGGGGAGCGCCCGTGCGCGGGGCCGGGGGAGCGGTGCCGGCCTCCTCGTCGGCTTCGGCGTCCTCGGCCCGCTCGGCGTCCACGGCCGCGGCCCACTCCACGAGCAGGTGCTGGTACTTCGCCTCGTCCGCGGCGGACAGCCGGCTCCCGGACTTCGCCCACAACGCACGAATCTCCGCATTCACCATGGCAGCGGACCGCACGGAACCAAGCTCGCGAAGGGTTGGGGACATGGGCACAAGGTTACGCGGCGGGACCGACAACCGTGGCCCGTCGAACCGCCGCGGTGACGTACGCCACGGGCCCGCGCAGCGTGGTCGTGGCTGGTGGGGGCGCCCGGCACCCGTGCGCGACGTGTCCTCTCTCACACCTCTCAACGGCCACTGCCGGCGCCCGGAGTTCACGGGATCACCGTTCCGGCGTCGACGAGGATCGACGACCCGTTCCCGGACGGGACCGGTCCCCCGCCGTTCGGGCGAGGTACCGCCCGCCGCCCGGACGCGGCGGGTCCCGTCGTCGATCCGTCGCGCAACCGGCCGACGACGTGGTCTGCTGGGCCCATGACCGAGCCCTGGCCGGCGACCGCTCCCGGTGTCCTCCGTCTGCCCTCCGGGCGGCTCGTGCGGGGGCGCGGGCTGCGGCGTCCGCTGCCGGACGGGCCCGCACCCACGTACGCCGTGTATCTACTGGGCAAACGGCCTCCCGAGGTCCCCTGGGAGGCCGAGTGGCTGCGCTGGCCGGACTTCCGGCTGCCCGGCGACCGGGACCGTGCCCACGCCGCGCTGAGCGAGGTCTGGGTGCGAGCTGCGACGGAGCGGGTCGAGATCGCCTGCGGGGGCGGACGGGGCCGAACGGGCACGGCGCTGGCGTGCCTCGCCGTCCTCGACGGCGTACCGGCCGCCGAGGCGGTTGCCTTCGTGCGGCGGCACTACGACCGCCACGCCGTCGAAACGCCCTGGCAGCGCCGGTACGTTCGCCGCTTCCAGGCTTCCGCGCACCCTTCACGGGGTGGATGACACACCGACGGAAGAGCGGTATCCGTACCGGACTCGTGGACACCATGCGCTTCCGGCCGAGCCCTCCGCGCTCGCCGTCGCCTCGCCGACCGCCCTCACCACCGGCTGCCCTGTCGCGGTCCGGGCCGCCCGGCCCGCTCCCCCATCCGGGTGGCGGCAGCCGGTCCGCGCCCCCGACCGGACGTCGAAGCACCACGCTGGACCGGACCTGAAGGAGAGTCCGCATGGTGCCGAAACCTCCGTCGTGCCCGCAGTGCCCCTCTCGTCCGCCGCTGTGGAAGGACACCAGCCGGACCGCGCCCGGCTTCGAGGACCGGTGGCGCTGGTACTGCACGCACTGCACGCGGCGCTGGGCACCGACACCGGAGCACCGGCTCAGGTTCACGCTCTTCCCGCGCGTACCGCGACACCCGATGCGGTGAACGCCGCTGCCACGTCGGACACGGCACTCCTCCGGGGGAAACGGTTCCCGGTGGTACCGGCAGTCCCTCCCACGGAACCCGCGCACACCCGCGCCCCCTCCCAGCGGTCCCTCAGAGCAGGTCCTCGATCGTGATCGGCAGCTTGCGCACCCGGCGGCCGGTGGCGTGGTGAACGGCGTTGGCGATCGCGGCCGCCGCGCCGACCTGGCCGATCTCCCCGACTCCCTTCACGCCCAGGGGGTTGACGATGGCGTCCTCGACCTCGATGAGCTCGACGTCGACGTCCGGCGCGTCCGCGTTGACCGCTACCAGGTACTCCCCGAGGCTCGAGTTGGCCCAGCGCCCGGTGCCCGGATGCATGTAGTTGGCTTCCAGCAGCGCCTGGCCCAGGCCCCACAGCATGCCGCCCATCAGCTGACTGCGGGCGGTCTTGGCGTTGAGCACGCGGCCGGGTGCGAAGGCGCCGGTCATGCGCCTCACCCGGACCAGACCCAGCTCCGCGTCCACGGCGACCTCGGCGAACTGTGCGCCGAAGGTCATCATTCCGTAGGGGACGTCCCCCGACGGCGGACTCCACTGGCCGGAGGCCTCGGCGTCCGGCTGGAAGTTGCGCTGCAGCAGATCGGCGTAGGCGTCGGAAGCGGTACCGGCTGACATGACGCCGTCCCGGACGACCACGTCGACCGGGTCCGCCCCGTGCAGCGGTGAACGGGGGTCGCCGACGGCCCGTCTGATCAGCTGCTCGCGCAGGGCGGTGGCCGCCGCGTGCACCGCGGCGCTGATCATGCCGGCGCCCGCGGAACCGACCGCGGCGGCGATGTTGGGGAGGTCCGTGTCGCCGTTCTCGAAGCGGCAGCGGTCCACGCCCATGCCGAGGCCCTCGGCGGCGACCTGGGTCATGACCGTCGCGACTCCGGTACCGAAGTCCGGGGTGGCGGCCTGGACGACCGCGGTGCCGTCGGCGTACAGACGGGCACGGGCGCGCTGGGGGTTGGCGGGCGGGGCCACGGGATAGCAGGCCGTCGCCATGCCGGTGCCGATCAGCCAGTCGCCCTCCCGGCGGGTGCCCGGCCGGGGGGCCCGACCCGACCAGCCGAAGCGCCGGGCGCCGCGCTCGTAGCATTCCCGCAGACCACTGCTGGACCACGGGCGGCCCGACATGGCGTCCACGTCGGTGTGGTTGCGCAGCCGCAACTCGATGGGGTCCATGCCGAGTTCGTGGGCGAGTTCGTCCATCGAGCACTCGAGTGCGAACATCCCGCTCGCCTCGCCCGGTGCCCGCATGAACGTGGGGGTCATGGTGTTGGCCCGGAACAGCCGGTAGAGCCCTTCGTAGTCGGGGCACGCGTAGATCTCCGAGGAGACGCCGATCGACGGTTCGGCCCAGTCGTCGAAGTGGGAGGTCGGGGACAGCTTGTGGTGCCGGATCGCGGTCAGCCTCCCGTCGCGCTTCGCGCCCAGCGTCAGGTGCTGCTCCTGCTCCTCGCGATGCCCGACGGAGGTGAACATCTGCTCGCGGGTGAGCACGAGCTTGACCGGCCTGCCGACCTCGCGGGCGGCCATCGCCGCGAGCGCCGAATGGGCGTGGATCATCGCCTTGCAGCCGAAGCTGCCTCCGACGTAGTGGCCCATCACCCGGATCTTCGACATCGGGAGTCCGAGCAGCCGGGAGACGGTCATCTGCGTGGCGTTGACGCCCTGGGTGGTGTCGTACAGCAGCAGTTCGTCGCCCTCCCACTGGGCCGTCGTGCACGCGGGCTCGATGGGGTTGTGGTTGTTCGCCGCGTACGTGAACGTGCCCTCGACCCGTACGTCCGCCTCCACGAGCCCGGATTCGACGTCTCCGCGCTCCAGTCGGCCGGGTATCCAGCCACCGAAGATGCGCTGGGGCACGTACGTGCGGTCCCGGCCCTGGTCGAGGGTGGTGACGGGGGTGGTCTCCTCGTACGAGACGCGCACGAGGCGTGCCGCGTGCTGGGCGCGTTCCCAGGTGTCGGCGACGACGATCGCGATCTGCTGGCCCGCGTAGTGGACGGTGTCGTCCTGCATGGGGAAGAACGTCTGCCCGGGAGCCGCCGTGCCCGCCAGGGAGGGGATGAGCGGCGGCTGCTCCGCGATCCTCGGGAGGTTCCGATGGGTGAGGACCGTGAGGACGCCCTCCTCGGCCTGCGCGGCGCTCGCGTCGATGTCGGTTACCCGGCCGGCGGCGATGCGGGAACCGACGACGTACGCGTACGCCGTGTCCGGGACGGGGATCTCGGCGGAGTAGCGGGCGTGACCGGTGACCTTGGCGCGGCCGTCGACCCGGTCGAGCGGCTGTCCGATGGCGGAGGGGGTGGTCGTGGTCATGATGAGCTCCCGCTCCCCGCGCCGGTTCCGGCGTCGGTGCCGACACCGCTGCCCGTTCCGTCGCCGAGCGTTTCGAGGGCACGGACGATCGCGCGCTGCGCGAGTTCCACCTTGAAGGCGTTCATGGGAGTGGGCCGGGCGTCGGCCATCTCCACGCGGGCGGCCATGGCGAAGTTGTCCCGCACGGTGGCCGCGCCGATCAGGAAGTCCTCGGCCCGCCTGGCCCGCCAGGGCTTGGTGGCGACCCCGCCCAGGGCCATCCGCACATCCGCGATCGTCCCGTCCACCACGGAGAGCGCGGCCGCGACCGAGACGAGCGCGAACTCGTAGGACTCACGGTCCCGGACCTTCAGGTAGAGGGAGTGCCGGGCAGGAGGCGTGGCGGGGACCTCGATCCCGGTGATCAGCTCCCCGTGTTCCAGGGGGTGCTCGCGGTGCGGGGAGTCGCCGGGCAGGAGGAAGAAGTCGTCGATGGGGTAGGTCCGTTCGCCGTTCGGTCCCAGCGTGTGCACGAGCGCGTCGAGCGCCGTCAGCGCCACGGCAACGTCGGACGGGTGCGTGGCGATGCAGTGTTCGCTCGTGCCGAGCACCGCGTGGCCGCGGCTGAACCCTTCGACGGCCGAGCAGCCGGAGCCGGGCTCCCGCTTGTTGCACGCGGACTCCGCGTCGCGGAAGTACGAACAGCGCACGCGCTGCAGCAGATTGCCGCCCATCGAGGCCATGTTGCGCAGCTGCGCCGACGCGCCCAGCTCCAGGGCCCGGGCGATCATCGGGAAGCGCTCACGGACGACGGGAGCGGCGGCGACGTCGCTCATCCGGGCCAGCGCGCCGATGCGCAGACCGCCCTCCGGCGTGCTCTCCACACCGGTCAGCGGAAGGTCGTTGATGTCGACGAGCCGCCGGGGGTTGAGCACGTTCTGGCGGAGCAGATCGACCTCGGTGGTCCCGCCGGCGAGGAAGTCGCTGGTGGGGTCGGTGCTCACGGCGGCGACGGCGGTCGCCGTGTCGGTCGCGCGGAGGTAGGTGATCGGCCGCACGGCGGGGCTCCCTACGTTCGGTCGCGGACTGGGTCGGGCCCCGGACCGCGTTCGGTCGCGGACCGCGCCGTGTCCTCGGGGCCGGCGTTCGGTCGCGGACTACGTACGGTCGCGGACGGCGCGTACCGCAGCCCGGATGTTGGGGTAGGCGGCGCAGCGGCAGATGTTGCCGCTCATCCACTCCTTGATCTCGTCGTCGTCACCGGCGTGGCCCTCCTCGATCAGCGCCACGGCCGACATGATCTGCCCGGGGGTGCAGAAGCCGCACTGGAAGGCGTCCTCGGCGATGAAGGCCCGCTGCATCTCGTGCAGTTCACCCTCCTCGGCCAGGCCCTCGACGGTCGTCACCTCGCGGCCTTCGCAGGTCACCGCGAGGGTGAGACAGGCCAGCACCCTCCGCCCGTCGGCCCACACCGTGCACGCCCCGCAAGTGCCCTGGTCACATCCCTTTTTGGCACCCGTCAGATCCAGCCGTTCACGGAGTGCGTCCAGCAGGCTGACGCGGGGCTCGATGTCCAGTGTGTGCTCGGTGCCGTTGATCGACAGCCTGACCCGGACCGGACCGGGACCCCGTTCCTCGAGTGCTGCCCCTCGTTCGGTCAGGGCCGGGCCGCGTGCGGACATGGCACACCTCCAGAGAAAGCACCTCTTCATGCTCATACACCAGCAAAAGTGCCGCAACCGTGGAATTCGCGGCATGAGCCGGCAGGAGCCGGCATGAGCCAGGGGGTGGCGGAAGCGTCCTGCCGCAGGCCCCTGCCGTCGAGAACCGGCTGCCCGGCAGATCGTGGCGACGCGACCGCTCCCTCACTCGGTCAGGCGTTCACGTCACCCGGTCAAACCCTCACGTCATTTGCTCAGGCGCGCTCGTCCAGCGGCGACAAGGTCACCTCGATCTCTCCGACCGTCGCCGACCACCGCTCTCCGCGTTCCACGGCCGCACGCCCGTCGTCGAGCATGCGGGTACGCATCAGCCGTGCCGATTCGCCCAGGTCCCTGCCCTCGGGTCCGTTCAGGATGCGTTCCCGGATGCGTCGAACGGAACGGTCCAGCGCGGCCACGGCGCCCTCCACGTCGGGCACTTCCTCACCCGCCGACGCCACCGGTGACACTTGCCAGGACATGCGCAGAGGCATGGGAGAAGTCCCTTCGGGACGTGGATCAGTGCTTCAGGGCGACCTTGAACGCCACGATGAGCAGGCCGAGTACCAGGTTGACCGCTCCGGCCGCGAGCACGATGCGCCCCGAGGCTCCCGCCCGGAACGCCGCCGTGGCCGCCCAACCGACCTGGCCCGCCACCGCGACGGCGAGCGCCAGCCACACCGTCCCCTCCAGGTCGAGTCCCAGCAGAGGGCTGACGGCGACCGCGACGGCCGGCGGGACCGCCGCCTCGAGGATCGGTCGCTCGGCACGGCACACGCGCCGGATCTCGTGCCCGTTCGGCGACACGTAGGCGATGCGCTCCCCGAAGAGCCGGGCGAAGACGTGCGCGGCCCAGAAGACCACGCCCGTGCAGAGCAGAAGCAGGACGAGTTCCAGCCGTGGGAACGACCCGAGCGTCCCCGCCCCGACCACCACCGAGGCGGCGAGGAGGGACCCGTACACGGCACCGGTGTAGTCACCCCGCCGGGCGGCGGTCGGCGGCGCCGCCCGAGTGCAGTGGGCAGGGGTCTGGCCTGTCATGCCTCCAGTGTCGCGGCGCACCCGGCACCCCGCGCGCCCGGGCGCCGCAGGGCCCGCAGGCACAGGACGACCCAAGGCAGACAGACCGGGACACGGGGCGGGCGCCGAGCCGAAACGGGCCCGGGACCGGTACGGAGACCGCACTGGGACCGGGTGGGAAGCAGGGCCGGGGCGGGAACGGGGCCGGTACGGAGACCGCACTGGGACCGGGTGGGGAGCAGGGCCGGGGCGGGAACGGGACCGAGCCGCCCCCGAACCCCCGGCTGCCCCGGCCGCCGGCGGAGGTGCAGGGCGGGCAGGCGGTCCCGGCCCGGCTTGCACGGGCCGGCCGCAGCGCCGGAACAGCGCGTCGACGCCGCCGTGCCCGCGACTCTCAGACCTCGTCCTCCGCGCCGACCGCCCAGCGCGGCCGGACCGTCGACGAGGCCGTCCGATGACCGTGCGGCAGCGTCGTGCCGCCCGGGTGGGGCGAGCCGGCCAGGCGGTTATCGGCCGTACGCCGATGCCCGTGCACGTCGTGCCCCGTGTCGGCATCACCGAGGCTCCCGAGGCCGTCACCGGCACCGGAGCGCCCACCGACGCCGTCGCCGCCGCCCGCACGGCCGACACCCCCGCCGCGGATGTTCCCGAAGCCGTCACCACCACCGACGCCGTCGCCGCCGCCCGCACGGGCGGCGCCCGCGGCGCCGATGCGTCCCATGCCGCCGAAACCGCGTGGCCCCGGCTCGGGCCGCCCGTCGAGGTGCCGCGGGCGGGGGTCGGCGGAGCCGCGGGCCGGGGACAGCCGGGCCACCGTCTGGTGGGACATGCCGAGCAGCCGGCACGCGTCGCCCTGGCTCATGCGCAGGTCCTCGACCAGGGTGCGCACGGCGTCGGACAGCGCCTGGCGCTCGGCCGAATCGGCCGCCGCCCGCCGTCTCCGCGCCTCCGTCACGGTGTGCAGCAGGGGCGCGAACTCCGGAACCACCAGGTCCACGGCGACCGCGTCCGGAGGTGTCCCCACAACCCCGGCGATGGCCTCGCGGGCCATGTCCTCGGCCTCGTCGAGGGTGCGGCACTGCGTGTGGATCGCCAGTTCCGGAATGTCGACGGCCCACCAGCGGCCGATTCTGCGCAGCCGTGCTCGGTAGCCAGTGCTCATGGGGACTCGGCCTCCTTCGGTTCTCGGCTCTCGGCGACGGGCGCCGGGTGTGACGCTTCGGCTCTCGGCGGCGGGCGCCGGTGGTATCGCGAGGGCTTCCGCAGGCGCTCGACGGGCTCTCGACGGGCGCCTCCACGGGTACGGGCGAGCCCGCGTACGGCGAGCGGTGGGCCGGTGTGCGGCACTCGTTCAGCCACGCAGGGGACGGAGGTGACTCGGGCGGGGGGACGGAGGGGACGGCGACGTACCGGCGCCGCCGGAGCCAGCGCCGAGGCCGCCCGCGTTCGGGCACGACGCGGCGATCAGCCGATGCACAGCCCGACGAGGCACACCTGGACCGGCGACTCGCCCGGCGCCGTCGGCAGCAGTCCGGCGGGCGGTGCGGCCGGTCCGGGACTTGCGGCGGCGGGGGGCGGCGAAGTGGCCCCGGGGGCCGGTGTCGCCGGGGTGTCCGCGGGCGCCTGGGGCGCGGAGGGCGGGGAAGTGCGCGGGACGGTGGAGGTTCGCTGCCTGGCCGGCTCGTGCGGGGCGGCGGACTCCGGCTGCCCGGCCGCCCTCGTCGTCGCCTCCGCGTCGGCGGGGGGCGGCACGGCCCGGGCGCCGCCCTGCCGGCCGCCGCCCACCGCGGGCCGGTCGGCGCCGGGCCGGGGCTGTGCAGCGGTGTCGGGTACCTCGGCCGGCGCGCCGCCGGACGACACCGATCCGGACGGAGTGGCCGCGGACGCCGGCTCCGGCGGTGCGGATGCCTGTGCGTGACTGGCGGAGGGCTTGCCGTTGGACAGTGCGGCGAACGTCAGCCCGCCGCCGACCAGGGCGACGGCCGTCGCCGCCGCGGCCCGGCGCCGGTGCTTCCTCCAGCGCGCGAGCTGCCGCCGCCGAGCCGCACGGCCCTGCCCGGTTGCCGCCTCGCCGGAGATGCCGGCGTCGTCGCCGACCCCGCTGTCTGCGTCACCGGTGTCGAGGTACCCGTCCGGGCCGGCGCCGGCCGGCGGGACGTCGACGTACAGGGCACCGCCGGGGTGGGCCCCCCGGTCGCGGACGTCCTGCCCGTCCGTCGCGAGGCATGCGGTCACGGTCGAGGCTCCGCCGCCGTGACGTCGATGTGCGGGCGGGGCGATATCCGGAGCATAGGCACCGCACCCCGGGCACACGAGTGCCCCGTTGAGGTCTCTGCGGCACGAAGAGCAGTAGTCCATCTGCGGTCTTTCTGTGCTGACTGCGCCGCCGGGGACGCCGGCGAACTTTCACGCACGCGGGATCGAGCGGCCAGTAACGCTAACGGCCCGAGCCGAACGGAACGCGCAGCCCTTGTGATGCTGCTGCGAAGATTTCCCGACGACCGTCCCGGGTGTTCCCGGCCCGGTCACCACGAATCGGACGACGGGGACGCCGCTTTGTGAGGTCCGCGACTTTCCGCATGATTGCCGTCAGGCGAGGGGAATCGGATCACGGACCTCACCCGCGTGTGCGGCCGAGTCGATGAGGAATCCGTCAGAGCCGGCGTACCCGCGCGGCGATCCCATGCCCGACCAGCAGATAGATCACCGCCGGAAGCCCGTGGTTGAGGATGACCCGGAGACCTTCGCCGTCCATGGTGAAGACGTCCTGCGACCAGCCCGCCAGCCAGCTCGCCACATCGTGCACGAAGCCGACGAACACGTTTCCCTGGTTGGCGCCGAGCAGATGGAGCAGGATCCAGAGGATCAGAAATCCAGCGGCTATGTCCGCCATCGTGTGGATGATCAGGGCCGCCCGGTTTGCTCCGGCGCCGTCCCGGTTGGGATGATAACCCTCTCGCTGCGGGGGACAGGGGTCGTAGGGTTCATTTACCGGCATGGGTTCATGGGAATTGCTCATGCCCTGCCTGCTTGCCGTACGTGAATCCGCGAAAGCCTTTCTCAAACCTGCGATTGCATATCGATCCACGGGTGGAATGAGTCCTGCCGTCATACGGACGCCCCATGCCGGAAGACGTCCGCGTCGCCGGGCCCGCACTCCGGCGCGCCGGGTCGAGGACCAGCCTGCCGAGGAAGAACGACCCCCGACGGCGAGCGCGCCGACCACGACCGGAGCGGGAGCCGGCACCTCCCCCGGTACCGCCGGCACGATCAGCGCGATCGCCGTCCGCACCAGCGCGCAGATCGCGGCGGGCAGTTCGAAGCGCCCGAGGTCGAACGCGCCCTTCCCGCGGTCCGGTCCGCCGCGCACCGCCGCGGGTACGCGCTCCGGGCCGCCGCCCCGGCAGGGTGCCACCCCGGGCCCGGGTCTCGGCGCGCCGACCCCGCCGGGTGACCCTGTGGGCAGATGTGCGGCACGGCTTCCTGCGCGCAACCCGGTAAGTCCGGCGTAGCGTCGGCACGGCAAGAGGCGGGGCCGACATCCGGCCGCCCGGCCGCGCGCGCGGCGACCGTGCTGTGGAATGAGGCGAGAAGCCGTGGTTGGGAGCCGCCGCTGCGACGTGGTCCGCAGCACCTTCTCGACACCGGACGTGGAGCGGGCCCTGGCGTCCCTGGCCTCCGCGTACGGCACGCGGATCCAGGTGACGCGGCCGGCCGTCGGCGGCGGGCACTACCGCTACGAGAGGCGCGCGGTGGGCCCCCTCGCCCTGGACTCGATCACGTTCCCCGTGGACGCGTCCTACGACGTGGAACCGGTGGGCCCGCTCATGGTGCTGGAGGTCGTGTCGGGAGCCATGAGGGTCGAATGCGACAGCGTCAGCAGCAGTTCGGCCGTCGGGGCCGTGATGGCACCCGCCCAGCCGGACGTCCCGTTCCACTCGCATCTGGACCGACTCCGCACCCGGGTCGCGGTCATCGAACCGGCGCTGCTCCGCGAGGTCGCGGGTCTGGACCGGGAGGAGTCGCGCACACCCCTGCGTCTGCTGCGGCTCCACGCGTCCGCCGAGCCGACGCACGCGGCCGTGTGGCGGTCGGCGACGCGCTACGTCTGGGACCTCTTCGGCGCGGAGGGGGCGGCGGGCACTCCACTGGTCCTGGACGCGGCCGCCCGCATGCTGGCCGGGGCGGCACTCACCGTCTTCCCCAACACCTTCACGGCGCACGACCCGTTGTCGCGCGGCCCCGGCCACGTCGGCGCGGCCACCATCCGCCGGGCCGTCGCGTACATCGACGCCCACGCCCACGGGCCGGTCTCGCTGTCCGACATCGCCTCCGCGGCGGGCGTGTCCGCCAGGGCGCTCCAGTACGGTTTCCGCCGCCGCCACGGCACCTCCCCCATGGGCTATCTGCGCCGGGTACGCCTCGAACGCGCACACCGCGAGCTGCAGGAGGCCGACCCGGCGGGCGGTGAGACGGTCGCGATGATCGCCGCACGTTGGGGATGGGGCAAACCGGGGAACTTCTCGGTCGTCTACCGCCGGACGTACGGCGTCTCCCCCTCGACGACCCTGCGGGACGACGGCGGCGCGACGACAGCCCCGTCATGACGGGCGCCGGCCCCGTGGCGCCCACGGAAGTCCCCGGTCCGGCCGTCACGTACGCGGAGTCCCCCGGTCCGGCCACCACCATCCACGAGCCCGAGGCGTACGTCCGGTCCCCCGGTCCGGCCGCCGACCGCACCGACGGTGTCGCTCGCGCGGAGCTCCCCGGTCCGGCCGCGGCGCGAACCGGTGGCGTGGTGCGCACGGAGTTCCGTACCCGCCGAGCCGAGGAGGCCGGGCGGATCCTGGGCGCCGCCTACGGACTGGACCTGCGGCTGGGCGCCGCGGCGGACGGGCCCGAGTACGGGATGGTCCGCACGGATGCCGGGGCCTTCGCCGACGGCACGGTGTCCCTGCCCGCCCGGATCGAGTTCACCACGGACGAGGTCACCGCCCTGACCGTCGTCGCGATGTCCGCCGGTCTCTTCGAGCGCACCGCGGCCGGAGTGGACGAGAGGTTCGCGGCCGGGGACGTCCTCCTCGTACGTCCCGGCGGACGGTCCTGCTTCGCCCGCCACACCGACACCCGCTGCACGACGGTGAACCTGTCGGCCGCGTTGCTCACCGAGGCGGCCGCCGTCGCGAACCCCCGGCGTCCGGGCCTCCCCCGCTTCACCGGCTCCACCCCCTTGGACCCCTCGCTCACCGCCCTGTGGACGCGCACCCAGTCCTTCGTCGCCGAAACGCTCGCCTCCGGGGTCAGCTCGCCCCTGGTACTCGGGCAGGCGGGCCGACTGCTGGCGGCCACGGCACTCACCGTCTTCCCCAACACCGCCACCACCACCGACGGCTCGTCGCCGGCCGACACCCGCGACGCCACCCCCGACACCCTGCGCCGGGCGATCGCCTTCATCGACGCCCACGCCCACACCGACGTCTCCCTGGCCGACATCGCCGCCGCCGTGTACGTCACACCCCGCGCGCTGCAGTACGCATTCCGCGGTCACGCCGACACCACGCCGCTCACCTATCTGCGTCGCGTACGGCTCGCCCGCGCCCATGCCGACCTCGAGGCCGCGGACCCCCGGGCCGGCGTCACCGTCGCCGGCATCGCGACCCGCTGGGGCTTCGCCCACCAGGGCCGGTTCGCCGCGGCCTACCGCCGTGTGTACGGAACGAGCCCGGGCGCCACCCTCCGCAGCTGACCGTGTCGAGCAGCCTCGCCGTCCACGACCCCGCCCCGAGCCGTCCACGTCCCCGCCCCGACCGGGCCCGAAGAGGGCGGCGCCGGACGAGAGTTCACCCGCTGCTCGTGAGCCAAGGGCTCAGCGGGACGCGCGTGACACCGGCGCTCCGGGCCCGCCCCGTGGACAGACCCGTGGCGCGCGCCGACCCCGGAACGTCCAGCGCGGACAAGGCCGGAACCGCCTCGGTGTCTCCACGAGGACCCGAGGCGCGTCCATGCCCGCCGCCCCGGGCGCCACCGGTACCTCGTGCAACGGCACGGATCTGCCACCGGGCCCTGTCTGTCGATCTCCGGGTGCACAGCGGCGGAGAAGACCCCGGTGAGGCCGGTCCAGCCGCAGGGCCTCTCGCCCCGGGGAGGGGCGCCCGGGATCCGGTCGCCGACGCGGAGCCGGGACGCGTGGCCCGTCGCCCCGGCGAGGGGCCACGGGAGTTCAGGCGTCCGCGCCGCCGCCGCCCCGCCTCTACGGCACCCCCGCGGTCCCGCCTTTCCCGCGTGCCCTCCCACGCCAGACCACCCAGACGCTGACCAGGACCAGCAGCACTCCGCCCGCCGGCCACAGCACGGACCCGTTCTCCTGGTACTCCCCGATGCCGGCGGTGAGCAGCAGGCCCGACGGTACGAGCCCCGCCCAGTCGAGAGCCCTGCTCAGTCTCGCGGACGTCGAAACCCGGTTCACGCGCCTGATTCTGGCAGAGGCTCGCCCCGTCCAACAGACACGAGCCCACCCCCCGGTGTGCGGGCCACGTGCGCAGGGCGGTCCCGGAAACGCCGCCACAGAGTGACCACCCACCTGCGAGTCCGCGCCCCACGCACCGAACCGGCACGCGCACGGCGCGAAACCGGAGGGGTCACGGCCCGGCACCGGAGGGGTACGGAGCCGCCCTCCGGTGTCGAACCGCGCGGCCGAGCGGCGCGCTTCGGCCCACCGCGCCATAGTGGACGAGGGGCGCGGAACGTCTGCCGTGAGCCGTCATCTCAAGGAGCCGACCATGTCGTACCCCGAGTATCCGGAACCGCGGTACCTCGGGGAAGGAGGTGAGGTCAACGCCGTCTTCAGATCGGCGGACACCCCTGCCGACACAGCCTCGGAATCGGGCAACAGAACGAGCTATCTCGCGACGCACACCACGACGGGCGGGGAATTCGGGCTGTACCGGGTCGACTTGGCCCCGCACTCACCAGGGCCGAGCACGCATTTCCACCGGGCCATCTCGGAGTCGTTCTTCGTCCTGGACGGAGAACTGAGCCTGTTCGACGGCGAGCGCTGGACGTCCGGGCACCCGGGCGACTTCCTCTACGTCCCGGTCGGCGGACTCCACGCTTTCCGGAACGACGCGGACGCACCCGTGTCCATGCTGCTGCTGTTCGTGCCGGGTGCGCCGCGCGAGGAGTACTTCGAGCGGGTCGGCGAGATGGCGCGCAAGGGCGGCAAGGAGTTCGCCGACTTCCTCGTCCGGCACGACTCCTTCTTCGTGGACAAGGAGGGTGGGCCGGACAGGGCCTGAAGGATGCTCCGACACGGCCCGTCCGGGCACGGCACACCGGTTCACCACGGGGTGCCTGCCCTTGCCCGGGCGGAGAACACCCCGCGGGCAGCGGAGACCGGTGATCGGCTGGGACGCCGTCCGGGCTCGCGCCCGTGCATCAGAGGGGCGGCGCCCTCACCCCGCGTCGCGTCGTTCCAGGTCGGGACCGGCCGGTCGTGGGGCCCGTCCGCTCCACGACCGGCCCGATGACAAGGTCGTCATGCCGTCAGCCGCGAGCTCGCCGAGGTTTTCTCCACGATCATTCGCCGGGTCCGCGACAAGAACGGCCGAGTCCCCCTGGTCCCCGCCTGACACTACGAGCGCACTGCTTCGCACCTTCGTTTGGCTGCTCGGAGTCGATGCGCGCGACGACGCTGCGGAAACCGGGCATACCGAGAGGGACGGTGCTGTGTCGGGCCGCGAAGTCGCGCATGGCGGCGAGCTCCTGTTCGGCGGCAAGGCTGGCCTCGATCGCGGCGACTTCGCCCAGCCAACCCTGTTCCTGGGCCTCACGGAGCCGATCGTGTGGCACAGCCACGGCCATCGAGGTCGCCCCACCTCGCACCTGAGCCCACTCCACGGGTATCCAGGTGCGAGCGCACCGAGCACCCCATAGCCGTCATCGCTTATCGGAGCTCAGGCAGTGGTCCGGAGTTCTTTGGGTAGCAGCCCTCTTCAAGCCGGAAGAGGTACTTCCGGAGGTCCGCGCCGAGCCCTCCAGTGATGTAGGCGGCAAAGTCCCTCAGCCCCTCCGCGGCTTCCCGCTCGTCAGACCTGTCGCTGGACGACCATGCGGGCAGGAGGGACTCCAGGTACTCGGTAACCCGCCCACGGTCGCGCCACCAGTCCCGAACAGCCTCGGGTGTCCATCGGCTGTCGCCGTCGCAGGCATAGCCGCGGTACGGATCTTCCTGGGCCGCTGTCACCAGGTTCAGGACCTCGGCCGTGGTCGCCGGCTGGCGATACACGTATTCACCGAAGTACTCGCCGCCGTAGAGCACATGACGCGGTGCGTGCAGCCGGCGATGGCGTCCCTTGACGTGGTGTAGCCGATCACGGTTAGGGAGTGCGCCGGGGGCGTGCGCTGACAGCGATTCCGCTCCCTGCCCAGCAGGCGGGCCACCTGCAACTCTCCTTGGTGAACGGCCAGTTCAACCCGGGAGGTGCACGGTGGCCCTGTCCCAGTCTGACCTACTACGCCTGCTGGAGTCACTACGTTCGGCGGACGGGCTTGAACTCGTCCGCGGCGTGGCCGAGCGGATGCTCCAGGAGCTGATCGAGGCCGAGGCCACGGCCCGGATCGGCGCGGAGTGGAATGAGCGCACGGAGACGCGCACCGCGCTTCGCAACGGCCACCGCGACAAGACGGTCAGCACGCAGGCCGGCGACCTGGACCTTGCGATCCCCAAGCTCCGGTCGGGGAGCTTCTTCCCCGCGCTGCTGGAGCGACGCCGCCGCATCGACCAGGCCCTCTACGCGGTCATCATGGAGGCATACGTCCACGGCGTCTCCACGCGGTCGGTCGACGACCTGGTCAAGGCCCTCGGCGCGGACACCGGGATATCCAAGAGCGAGGTCTCACGGATCTGCCAGGACCTGGACGGCCAGCTGACCGCGTTCCGTGCCCGGACCCTGGACCACGTCCGCTTCCCGTACATCTACCTGGACGCCACCTACTGCAAGGCGAGGGTCGATCACCAGATCGTGTCGAGGGCAGTGGTGATCGCCACCGGGATCACCGAGGACGGCGGCCGCGAGGTGCTGGGCGTGATGGTAGGCGACAGCGAGACCGAGATGTTCTGGACCGAGTTCCTGCGTCACCTGCGCGAACGCGGTCTGACCGGGGTCCGGCTCGTGATCGGCGACCACCACTTGGGGCTGGTCAAGGCCATCCGCAAGGTCATGCTCGGAGCCGCCTACCAGCGGTGTCGCGTTCACTTCCTGCGCAACGTGTTCAGCGTGATCAAGAAGGAAGCGGCGGAGATGGTCGCCGCGACGATCCGCACGATCTTCGCCCAGCCCACAGCCGACGCGGTCCGCACCCAGCTCGACACCGTCGCCGACATGCTCGGCAAGCAGTTCCCGAAGGTCAGGGAGATGCTGCTGGACGCGAAGGACGATCTGACCGCCTTCGCCGCCTTCCCGGAGCGACATTGGAAGAAGATCCAGTCCACCAATCCACTGGAGCGGATCAACCGCGAGGTCAAGCGCCGCACCGACGTCGTCCAGGTCTTCCCCAACGATGACGCGCTCCTACGGCTGGTCACCGCCGTGCTCTTCGAACTGCACGACGAATGGATCGCCTTCCCCCGCCGCTACCTGCCCGAAGGAAGCATGGACCAGCTCTACCCCGCCGAGCGCTCCGAAAGCGCCCCCGCGCTACCCGACACCACCAACACGACCGCCGGATGATCGGCTACACCACGAGAAGGGACACGACCCAGCCGGCCCGTCCAACAGTTGTCGGCGATGCCGGTGTAGAAGGGGCCAGGAACGTTCAACCAGAGCCGGTCCTCCCAACGCCCACCGAAGGACGTCTCGGGCTCGCCTTCTGGAAGCACCGCTATCGGTTCCCAGCACAACTCCTCATAGCTCATCCGCGAAGCTTAGGATCCGAGGGGAAGGACGCCGCCTCCTCCTCGTGGATCAGGTCCCGCCGCCTGCCGGCGGCCACCTCGGTGACGTGGACGCGGCGGGCCAGCCCGGACCCGCAGCGCTCGAACTCCTCCCCGGCAACGAGGAACCGTCCACCGGCTGGTGTCGCGCGGGCCGCGGTGATGCGATCCTCGGCGTCCTTGCGCTGCCGCTCGACGGCGCGAAGCAGGGCGGGCAGTAGCGGCAGCTGGGTCCGGGTCCGCTGGTCCATCCGGGACTTCACCCCGGACCTGGACTTCTTCGTCGCGCACTCGCTCACCTTGATCGGACACGGTGCCACGCAGGGCGCCCACCGCACTGGATCGTCAGCCGGCGATGTCCTGGTAGAACACCTGGACGAACACCAGCTCGCTGCGGAAGTTCACCCGCTCCCGCACCGGCTGGCCCGGGCGTCACGGATGAAGGCCAGTCGTTCCTTCCACGCCTTCGCGACCTCGGGCATCAGTCGCAGCGAGTCGATGCCCGGATGGTGGACCTCCAGGTCGCGCCAGAACAACCGGCACAGGTTTCGGGCATGGACCGCAGCGAGACGTGGTCGAGCTCGGGAGCCCGCTCAGTGAAGTACTCGACCAGCAGGCCACCGGGCCGGCACTCGATGCCGTACGCGTCGACGATCTGCTCGACGCTGCGGCGACCCTCGATGCGATGCGCCCGCAGCCGCAGCGGTGCGCTGGCCGGGAGCACCCCGGTCTCCTTGAGCAGGGCGTGGAACAGCGGCCGGACGGCGCTGCCGCGGAAGTGGTGTTCCTCCAGTGCGGCGGTCAGCTCGATGCAGTCGCCGACGCTGATGTCGCTGACCAGCCCGCCCTTGCGGATCACGATCCAGGTGAGCTTGTTCAGGGCGTCGGACCTGAGGCCCAGTCCGGCATCGACAAACTCGCCGTCCGCGTGGACGGGCGCCGCCGGGTCGTGGACGGCATCAAGGTCACCGTCGGTGAACTCGCCGCCGTTGAGCGGCGCTGGAGGCGGTGGCCGCACCCGGCGGCGTCTCCTGTCAGTCCCGGACGAGACAGAACGGGTGCCCTGCCGGATCCGCGAAGATGCGCCAACTCCGCTTTCTGTCCCCCTCATCGAGCAGTGAGGCGCCCAGATCGAGGACGTCTTCCTGAGCTTGGTCCAGGTCCTTGACACCCAGGTCGAGGTGGAACTGCTGGGGCCGAGCGGGGTCCGACCACCGTGGTGGCTGATGGTCTTCCACCCGCTGGAAAGCCAGCACGAGCCCGTCGGTGTGGAGCGTCGCCCAGCCGTCGCCGAGCGACCACCGCGGATCCGGCTGGTTCACAACGCCGCCGAGAACCGACTGGTAGAACCGGGACAACTCAACGACATCGGCGCAGTCCAGCACCACACACTGCAGCTTGGCAATCATGAAGGGCAGCGTCTCACGACGCCGATCACGGTCTACAGCTGGCGTATTGGGTCGGTGTAGTGGCTTTGGGCGGGGGTCTCGATGACGAGGGCAAGCCGCTTGCGTGACCGGTGGGGCGGCGGTGAAGGCCCGGTCCGTCACACAGCAGCGCCCACAACACGCTCGCCCGTCGACGGGCCAGAGCGATGACGGCCTGGACGTGCCTGTAGCCCTCGCCGCGCTTCTTGAGGCAGAAGTCCCGGTTCGGTCCTTCGCGGATGATGCTGGTCCGAGCGGACAAACAGAAGACGCGGCGGAGGCGTCGGCGGTAGCGCTTGGGGCGGTGCAGGTTGCCGGTGCGGCGGCCGGAATCGCGCGGGACCGGCACCAGCCCTGCCGCCGAAGCCAGGTGACCGGCGTCGGCGTAGGCCGACAGGTCGCCTGCCACGACGAAGAACTCGGCCCCGAGTATCGGGCCCGTGCCGGGCAGGGACTCGACGATCTCCGCCAGCATGGCCAGCAGCAGCGCGGACGACGTCCCGGAGATGTCCACCGCCCAGTAGACCTCGTCCGCCCGGTCCAGGATCTCGACGAGCGCGGCCAGAATTGCCGACTCGTCGCTGTCGATCTTCTTTGACCACAGCGTGGCACCGGCCTCGTCGACTACCGCAGCCCAGTGGTGGCCCTTGCCTGCGTCGATCCCGCCCCCGCGAGCCAGGGCGCTGGAGCGGCCAAGACAGCGGAGCGACCGTTCCTCGACGTCTCCCGGTTCATCCAGCTCGCCGACGCGCTTCCGGGTGCTCATCCTCCTGGCGGCGTTCACCGGCACGCGATTGGGGAGCTGGCAGGACCCCAGCGTCATGACATCGACCTCGACCGGCGAACCCTGGCCGTACGGCGTGCTGGCAGAGACGCGGACGGACGGCATCGTGGTCAAGACGCCCAAGAGCGCGCCCGGTGTGCGCACCGTGGCCTTCCTGCCTCGTTGACGGCGGAGCTGGCCGCTCACCTCGCCGCGTACGCCGAGCTCGGCCGTACTGGGCTGGTGTTCACCGGGGAGCGGGGCGGCCAGCTCTGCCGGAACAACTTCCGCCGCGTGTGGCTGCGAGCCCTGAAGACGACCGGGCTGAGGGATGTGCACTTCCACGATCTGCGCCACACCGGGAACACTCTCGCCGCGACCGGTGGTGCCACGACGCGTGAGCTGATGCAGCGGATGGGGCACTCCTCGGTGCGTGCCGCGCTGATCTATCAGCACCTGGTGAACGGCCGCGACCACGCCATCGTCGCGCACGTCATCGTCGCGCACGTCGACGAGCAGATCAGGAAGGCGCGGCCGGCGGAGCCCGACGAGCCATCTGGCACGTAACTGGCACGACGCCCCCTGTGCCGTCGCCACGGCTGGGGAACGAACAAGGCCCAGGCTTCCGGAAACCGCCGGATGACCTGGGCCTTTGTTGTGCCTCTGCACTGGTGGGCGCGGACGGTTTCGAACCGCCGACATCTGCTTTGTAAGAGCAGCGCTCTACCCCTGAGCTACGCACCCGAGAATGAGGCAACAGCCTACATGGCCCCGGGGTGGGTGCCGCAAACCAGATCACAAGGGGATCCTCCGTGGTGAGCGGGGCCCGAGACCCGGTCCGGGGCCAGCCGCAGGGTGGGCTTCCCTGCCGCCCGCCATGGGGGCGGCTCTCGGGTGGGGCGTGGACAAGAGCCATCGAGGTTTGTTCCGCAGATCGTGCCGCCGTCGGCGCCCGAAACGACACGAGGCCCCGTCGACAGGTACTCCACGCGGCTCGCGGTGAGGAGGGTGTTCCCCGGGCTGCACCAGCGAGCGAGACACCCGGGTGCGTGGGGCTTCGCGGGCACGGCGTCACGCCGGCGCGTCCCCGGGCGCGACTCCCGGCCACGTCGTCCGCCTCCGCTCCCGCTCCCGCAGGATTGTCATGTGAAGCATGAACTGACAGGCCCGTGTGTTCGTCCTTACCCAGTGGGAGAATGAAGCGGCAGGGCGGACACGGCACGGGAGAGGGATGTGACGGCGACACACGCACGGCCGCACGCAGGAGCGAAGGCAAGAGCGGGTGTCGTGCGGGATGTGGCCGCCCTGGTGTTGTTGCCCTTGCCGCTGGTGGTCGCCTCGCTGCCCTTCGCATTCGCGGGAGGCGGGACGCGGCGATGGTTCGGGGGCCGCGGCGAGAGCCACCGGGCCGACGCCCAGGCCGCGAAGGACGCCGCCGCAGCTGCGTTCTACGAGTTGGACACCGCCCAGCGCGACCTGCGGATCTCCATCGAGACGATCACGGCCGTGGACAGCTCTCCCGGTGCCCGGCGCGCGGTCGAGGATTTCGCCGCGCTCGGGCGGCGGATCGACGAGGTCAGCCACTCGTACATCACCGCCGTCGATGCTCACGACCTCGACCGGGACGATCTGGACCCGCCGGTGGCGGTGCGCGCGCAGACGGAGTTGACCAGGGCCAAGGACGACCTCATCCGGGTCAAGGGTGAGCTGGACCGGTTCACTCAAGGCCTCGGGCCGCTGCTGGAGAAGGCCGAGACCCAGCTGGCCCAGCTCGCCCCCGCTGTGGAGCGGGCCCGGCAGGCGTTGCTCGCCGCGAGCAACGCCCTCGACGCGGTGCGCGCCTCCGGCATGCGCGCGGACGACCTCGCCGCCCGGCTCGCCGCCCTCGCCCCCGAGCTGACCAGGCTCAACGAAGGCGCCGGCCGCCACGGCGTGCCCGAGACCCTGCAGCGTGCGGACCGGGTCGTCAGGGAGGCCGAGGCGATACGGGCAGAGGCCGAGCGGCTTCCGGAGCGGGCGGCCGAGATCGACAAGCGCCTGGTGTCGCTCCGCACCCGAGCCCAGGCCCTGACCACGCGCGCCGAGGGGGTCGAGCCAGTCCTCAGCGAACTGCGCCGCCGCTTCACCGCCGCCTGCTGGCAGGATCTGCAGCCCGTGCCCGCGGAGGCGAACGAGAACGTACGCCGGGCCGAGGAGAAGCTGCAGGAGGCGGCCAAGGCGCGCGACGAGCAGCGCTGGCCCGATGCCACGGCCCTGCTCGGCACGGTCCGGGCCCTGCTGAACAGCACCGACGAGGCCGTCTCTGCCGCCGGCGACCGGTTGCGGCGTCTCGATGCCGTCGCCAAGGACCCGGAGCAGGAGATCCAGCGCACCCGGTTCGCCATCCGCGACGCCCAGCGCCTCGCCATGGCCGGACGCAACACGCCCGATCCGCGTCACGCCCGCCCGCTGGACGACTCCGTGGCCCGGCTCGATCGCGCGATCGCCGGTCTCGAGGGGCGCCACCCCGACTACTGGCACTTCCTGACCGAGCTGGAAGCGGTACGACGGAGCGTGGCCCGCGTCGTGGAACAGATCCGCGGCGAGCGGGGACCGGCGGCCTGACCGGCCCAGCGTCCGCCCGGAGTTCGGGCGGGCCGGGCCGGCAGTGGTCCGCCCCCGCCGCTGTCGGTCCGCGCCGCGTCGTCGACCGCCCCACCCGTATCCGTCCCCGCCGTCCCGGTATCGGCCCCGGCTGTCGTCGGACGGAGGCCCGCCCGCCGCTGTCCGGCGGCCTCGACCATGTGGTGAGAGGCGCCAGGAAGGCCCGGCCGTCGGGACTTCCGTCCGTGGGCTGCTCCCGGGCTCGGCCGGCCGCCGCCTTCGGTGGACGCACCCTCCCGACGCGGCCCGTATGTCCGCACGCGTCCGGAGCGCCCCGCCCCGCTCGCCTGTGCCGCCCGTTTGTCCGTGTGCCGGAGCGGGCGGATCCTGTATGGAGGTACGCACGGCCAAAGGAGGCCGCAATGGCATCCACGCACCCGTCGCAGGCCACGCAGAACCCCAGCGGCCTGCACGTCGCCCTGGACGAGCATCTGCCCGTGGACCACAGGCTCAACCAGGTCTACCGCTACGGCGCCGGGCTCATGGGCCTGATCCTGCTGGCCTTCGGGATCCTCGGGTTGACGCACAACCTCGGCTTCTTCGACACGGGAAACGACACCGTCGCGGGTCTGAACACCAACGGCGCGCTGAGCGTGCTGTCCATATGTGTCGGGCTGCTGCTGTTCGTCGGCATGGTCATCGGCGGGAACTTCGCCTCCACGCTCAACATGGTGCTCGGCATCCTCTTCATTCTCAGCGGCTTCGTGAACCTCGGTCTGCTGGACACCGGCGCGAACTTCCTCAACTTCCGCATTCAGAACGTCCTCTTCAGCTTCGTCGTGGGGATAATGCTGATGTGGTTCGGGATGTACGGACGGGTGAGCAGCACGCTCCCCCACGACAACCCGTACTGGAAGGCACGCCACCCCGACGAGGCGGCGACGGAGGAGCAGGCGCGTGTCGAGCGGATGCGGGCGCGCCAGCTCCCGGAGGCCGGGCGGCAGGGCTGACAGCCGGGCTAACCTGTCCCCATGCCCCGTTACGAGTACCGCTGCCGCACCTGCGACGACACCTTCGAGCTGAGCCGGCCCATGGCCGAGTCCTCCGCCCCCGCGTCGTGCCCCGTGGGGCACGACGACACCGTGAAGCTGCTGTCGGCGGTCGCCGTGGGCGGGACGAGCACGGGGCCGGCCCCCGCGCAGGCTGGTGGTGGCGGTGGCTGCTGCGGCGGCGGCTGCTGCGGATGATGACTTTCGATCGACGACCGACAGACGCCAACTGACAGATATTGAAATCTGTCAGTTGGCAGTCGTCTGGCTGCTGACTTGTGACTGCTGACTGCTCTGCTGGAAGGCCTGCGCCCCTCGGTAGCGGGCAAGGCTCCCGTCACCCGTGACCAGCCACGCCTTCCGGACCCGGCCGCGCTTCCCGTGACCAGTCGCGCCAACGGGCCGTACTCGTCCGCGCACTGCGCCGGAAAACCGCAGATCCGCCCCGCCCCAGCAGTCGCCGCAGGAGTGTGCGGCTGCCTTCAGGGTCTCTTCAGCTCCGCTTTCCTAGCGTGGTCGGCCATGGACCCGATGATCGTGCGCGCCGCCGCAGACCCGATGGCCGACAGCGGCGCACCGGGCTGGATCAACAGCCTCATGGACACCCTCGGTGCACCCGGCGCGGGCATCGCCGTGGCTCTGGAGAACCTCTTCCCGCCGATACCCAGTGAGGTGATCCTCCCGTTGGCGGGCTTCGCCGCGGCGACGGACCGGATGGGCCTGCTCGCCGCACTGCTGTGGACGACGCTCGGCTCCGTCGTGGGCGCGCTCGCGCTCTACCGTGTCGGGGCGCTGCTCGGCCGGGACCGTACGGTGGCGATCGCGGCCCGGCTGCCCCTGGTGAAGGTGTCGGACATCGAACGCACCGAGGCGTGGTTCGCCCGGCACGGCACGAAGGCCGTGTTCTTCGGCCGGATGGTCCCGGTCTTCCGCAGCCTGATCTCGGTGCCTGCGGGCATCGAACGCATGCCGCTGCCGGTGTTCCTGGCAATGACGACGATGGGCAGCGCCTTGTGGAACACGGCCTTCGTCCTCGCGGGGTACGCGCTCGGCGACAACTGGACCCAGGTGACGGGGTACGTCGACGCCTACGCGAAGGTGGTGCCGGTGGGCGCGCTGGGTTCGGCGGTGCTGTTCGTGGCCGTACGGCTACTGCGGCCGGGGAGGGGGACCCGACGCGCGTGACCAGTGCGGGCGTCGATCCCCGGCCGGGCGCTCGGCCCCGGCCGTGCGCTCGTCCGAGCCCGCATGTCCGTCCGGCCCCCGTGCCTGCGCACCGCCCGCATGTCCGTCCGGCCCCCGTGCCTGCGCACCGCCCGCATGTCCGTCCGGCCCCCGTGCCTGCGCACCGCCCGCATGGCCGTCCGGCCCCCGTGCCTGCGCACCGCCCGCACGGCCGTCGCCCGGCGGGCGGCCCGGGCCCCCTGCCCCGGACCCCCTGCCTCCCGGACCGCCGCCGTCTACAGCGCGGCCGGCGACTCCGCCCCGCCCGGTGCAGGTACCGTCCTCCGTGCCGCCACCGTGGCCTCGGCGGACGCGCCTTCGGACCGCCCGGTTCCCCGGCCCGTCCCGGTGCCCTCCGCAGCCGCCGTGCCCTCGGCCTTCGCGCCGGGAACCGCACGCGCCCTCCCGGCCACGCCCCCCGCGCCTTCCCGGGCCGCGTCCCCCACCGCGTCCGTGACCGTCGCGGTGAACCGGCGCAGGATCTCCTCGCCCGCCTCGACCCCCCGCTCGGCGAGCGCCGTGACATGCCGCGGCGCCCAGTCGGTGTCGGCGAGTTCGCCGTGGCCCGGGCGCCAGGCGTGGTCCGCTGCCAGCAGCAGATCCGCGTCGAGAAGCGAGTCGCCGGCCGCGAGGACGCGCCCGGCCCCGGTGCGCCGCGCCAGTTCGCGGACGGCCGCACTCTTGGTGAGCGGTTTCGGCACGGCGTAGATCTTGCGGCCCTGCAGGGAGACCGTCCAGCCCTTCGTCTCCGCCCAGGCGGAGAGTTCCCGGGTCCAGCCGTCCGGGAGCAGCGAACGCTCCACGACCAGATAGGCGAAGAGGCCCTCGGCGACCCGCTCCTTCAGCAGCCACGCAGGGTCCGCGGCCGCCAGCAGATGGGCGCGGACCTCGGCGAGCGGGGCGCACTCGTCGGCGAGCCTGGCGGCGACCACGCGCTGCCAGGCGCGGTCGGACTCGCCGTCGACCAGCAGATGGCCGCCGTTCGCGCAGATCGCGTACCGGGGGGCGGGGCCGGGGAGCCGGATCCTGGCGTACTGCTCGCGGGTGCGGGTGGTCGTCGGTACGAAAACGGCGTTGTGCGCGAGTTCGGTGAGCAGCGCGGCGGCGGCCTCCGTCATGTATGACAGCGGCTTGCTCTCGTACACCTCCACGCACAGCAGTCGGGGCGCCAGGGCGTCGGGGACGGTCAGCTGCAGGGCGGCCGCCGAGTAGATGAGCGTGCGGTCGAGGTCGCTGGTGATCAGGGAGGTCACTGGGCCGCCACCGCCTTTCCGTCGGCGCCGGTGGCACCGCGTGTGAACCGGGGGTGGATCAGGCCGACGCAGCTGTAGGGCAGGTCGTCGGTCTCCTCGACGGGGACGCCGCGCTGTTCTGCGAGCAGGCGTACGTGGTCCAGGTCGGCGCCCGCGCCGCGCTTGGCGAGGATCTTCCACGGGACGCGGCGCAGCAGGACGCGGGTGGTCTCGCCGACGCCGGGCTTGACGAGGTTGACGTCGTGGATGCCGTACTCCTCGCTGATCCGCTCCACCGCCGCCCAGCCGGCCCAGGTCGGGGCGCGGTCCGCGGAGAGCAGTTCCTTGACGTCGGCGTCGACGGCGTCGGCCACCTCGTCGAAGCGCGCCTCGACGGTGTCGAGGAAGTGGCCGGACACATCGGCGGCGGCCAGTTCGCGGTAGTACTTCGCGCCGTGGAAGTCGTGCGGCCCGACCAGGTCGGTGCGCAGGACGGTGCGCGAGACCAGCCCGGACACCGTGGAGTTGAGGCAGGCGGAGGGGATGAGGAAGTCCTCGCGGGTGCCGTAGGTGCGGACGCACCCGCCGGGGTCGGCGAGAACCGCGATCTCCGGGACGAAGCCGTCGAACTCGCCGAGCGCGGCGGCGAGTTCGCGGGTGATGGCGCCCTTGCCGGTCCAGCCGTCGACGAAGACCACGTCGGCCGGGTGGTGGTGGGCGGCGAGCCAGCGCAGCGCGTTGGCGTCGATGCCGCGGCCGCGGACGATCGAGACGGAGTAGTGGGGCAGGTCCAGGCCGTGGCGGTGCCGGGCCCAGCGGCGCATCAGCACCCCGACGGGTGTGCCGGCGCGGGCCAGCGAGACCAGGACGGGGCGGTGCTCGCGGGGGTGGATGCCGGGCCGGTGGCGCTGCGGGTGCTCGGCGAGGACGGTGTCGGTGACGGCGCCGACGGCGCGGGCGATCCGGGCGGCGGAGGTCTCCAGGGCGGCGTGGAACAGCGCCTGGTACGCGTCGCTGGGCTGGTACTCGACGGGCAGCGATTCGGCGTAGTGCGCGCCACCGCTCTGTATCGCCTCTTCGCGTTCCTCGGTGGGCGCCTCGAGTTCGACGTCCGAGAGGTCCTGGAGCAGCCAGCCGACCTCGTCGGGCGCGTAGGAGGAGAACTCGGGTCCGCGGAGCGGCTCGGGCGGCATGGGTTCCTTCTCGGGAGCGGGTACGTAGCTGGGTACGACGGCGAGCAGGACGTGCGGTATGTGCGCGGCGAGCTGTGCGAGCAGTCCGTCCGGGGCGTGCAGGGCGGCCGTGTCGGCGGCCGAGTCCACGACGGCGACGACCGCGTCGAAGCCTCCGTCGGCGACGTTGTAGGCGTAGCGCTCGCCCGGGCCGTCGGCCGGTTCGTCGTGGGCAGGGAAGACCAGCCTGGTCCGTATCGCGTAGCCGGGATCGTCCACGGCGAGCACGGGGGACCGCGTGGTCGTCGAGTAGCGCACCTCGCGTGCGGCGCCGGCCCGCTCCAGTTCGAGCGCGAGCCGCAGCGGCGTGTACATCAGCTCCTCGAAGCCGAGGACGAGGACTCGTGGGGAGCCGTCCGTCTGCGGCGGTGCGACGGCCCCGGCCGCGCGCTTCCGGGGCACGCCGGTCTCCGGCGGGCGGCCGTCGTCCAGGGCCTCGGCGACGCGGTGCGCCATGGCGGGCAGGGCGGCCTCCAGTTCGACGCGGTGCGCGGGTGTGAAGCCGTGCCGGCCGCCGTCGGGGACGCCCGAGGGCCAGTCCAGGTCGATGCGGACGACGCGCGGGGCGTGCGGCTCGCGCGGCCCTTGTCGCCCGTGTCCGCCGGGGCCGCCCCGGCCGTCGGCACCGTCCACGCGGTCCGCACCCCGCGTGCCGTCCACGCCGTCGGTTCCTTCGCTCCCGTCGGTTCCTTCGGATCCGTCGGTTCCTTCGCTCCCGTCGGTTCCTTCGGATCCGTCGGTTCCTTCGCTCCCGTCGGTTCCTTCGGATCCGGCCGGCGCTTCCGGTGCCGCAGGGGAGAGGTACGTCGCCGCGGGGGACGCCGCGGCAGCCTGCCTGCCGCCGGGACCGCCGGGACGGCCGCTGCCGCCGGGTGCGGGAGCCGTGCTCGCGGTCTCGTGGGCCGCGACCAGGGCCTGGCCCTTCTCGAGGACCCCGTCGGGCAGGCGGACCGTGCCGCCGGCGTGCGCCACCAGGTCGATGCGGGCGTCGATCTCCTTGGCGAAGGCGTCCAGCCGGCCCAGGTCCCGGGCCGAGCGCATGTCGACGAGGGCGACGATCACGTACCGGCCGCGCGGGTGGCGGGCGTGGAGGTCACGGATGGTGTTCAGGACGGTGTTGCCGGTGGAGAACTCGTCGTCCACGAGGACCAGCGGCCCGTCGCCGGCCAGCAGCTTCGGGTCCTCGGGCAGCAGCAGGTGCGAGGTGGCGTGGGAGTGGGACTCCTCGAAGCCGCCGGCCGGGCCGACGCCGTCGACGGGACGGCGGGTGGAGTGGAGGTACGGCGCGAGGGCCAGGCCGTCGGCCACCGAGTGACCGAGGCCCGTCGCCGTCTCCGCGTACCCGAGGACGACGGCCCGGGCGGCGTCCTCGCGGCCCAGCAGTTCGCGGACGCGCACCCCGAGCTCGTACCCGTGGCCGTACACGACGGACGGCTTCTGCGGCACGTGTTTGCCGAGCACGTGCGACACCAGCAGGTGCGCGCGCTTCGGGTTGCGCCGCAGTGCGAGGCCGAGCAGCTCCTTCAGCCCGTCGTCGCCGACGAGCTCCACGCCCAGTCGCTGGGAGACCCAGCTTCCCGACCACTCCACTGCTTCGTCTTCCTCCTTCATCAGCCTGCCAGACCCGCGGCCAGCAGCTCCACGAAGCCGACGTCCTCCCGGGCGACACCGAAGGCCTCGGCGCGCTGGAGCGTGCGCTCCGCCCAGGCGCGGTGCGGCTTCACCTCGTTCATCTTGTTCGTGTAGGCCGAACGCATCACTCCGCCCCCTCCCCGCTCGGGGCGGAGGATGTCCTGCGCGTCGCTGAACTCTTCGTGGCTGACCACCGACAGAGCGTGGACGGGCAGCACATGGGAGGGGTGGATGCAGGTCTTGCCGAGGAGTCCGTTGGCGCGGTCCAGCTCGATCTCGCGAAGCAGTCCGTCGAGGTCGTGCTCGATCAGCGCGGTACGCAGCTTCTCGGCCCGCAGCTCCATGAACGGGCTGCGGCGCAGTTGCGGCTTGAACATGCGTTCCTGGAGGCGGAAGTACTCCCAGACCGGACCGGTGATGGTGAAGCCGGTGCCGTCGGAGCGGCCCAGGACGTTGACGACGTCCGCGATGACGTTGGCGACGATCTGGACGTCGTAGGCCGTCATGTCGGGCGGCCGGCGAAGACCGTAGGCGGAGCAGAAGTCGGTGACGCCGAGACGGAGGGCGAGGATCCGGTCCCGGTGGTGCCGGACGGAGCGGGCGATGCCGGTCAGGGTCTCGTGCCGGGTCTCCAGGTGGAGGAGCTCGGGCGATTCGAGCACCGGCATCACGTAGAGCGTGCGGCCGATCACGGATTCGGCGGCGGTGGCCGCCTCCAGGAAGGGGCGTCCTCGCTCTGCGGTGAATTTGGGAAGTACAAATCCGGTCAGGAGTCGGCTCGCCCCACCGAGACGCCGGGCGAGGTTCTCGATCTGGCCGGGCTCGCGCACCCGGACGAACAGCAGCGGCGGCTCGGCCCCGCGCTCGTCGAGGGCGGCGAACTGGCGGACGAGGTTCTCCTCGGCGGCGGGGACGTCGGCGTCGTCGATGGAATCCTCCAGGCAGAGGACCATGGAGACCACTCCGCGCGCCGCCTGCTTGAGCACGTCGTCCGCGAGTCGCGGCCGGGTCGCGGGGCTGTAGAGCGTGGCGCCGAGCGCCACTGAGAGCATGCGCGCGGGGGAGCCGGCGTCGAATTCCGCCGGCTCCTGATGGAACAGTTCCTTCCGGGCAGTGGCCGGGATATGCCCGAAATGACGCATCTGAATCCCCCGTACTGCCTGTGCGGCCCTGTGGTTGGGTGGCCGGTAATAGTACGTAGGAACAGGTGTCGCGAGTTCCCCGGCCGTATGAACTCGAGGTAACTCGTGCACTTCGGTCCCCGACTCAGACTGCCCTCCGCCGCCGCGGGGCATGCCCGGCCGTTTCCCTCGATGTCCGTGCGGGTCCCACGGTGCGCCGCACGGCGGTGCCCCGTGGGACCGGAGGGGGCCGGAGCTGGTCCTGCGAACGCGTACGGCGCCAGGGAGCCGGCCCCGCGTTGTCCGCACGGGGCGCGGGAGGGCAGGATGACGGGCATGACGCACGCGATGCTGAAGGGTTCCAACGTTCCGCTCGGCGCGGCCTCGATCCGGGCGGTGCTGCGCTGGACCCCCGGGGCCGGAGTCCCCGACGTGGACGCCTCCGCCCTGCTGCTGGGCGCCGACGGCCGTGTGCGCGCCGACGAGGACTTCGTCTTCTACAACCAGCCCCGGCACCCCTCCGGGTTCGTGCGGCTGCTGCCCAAGAAGCGCACCGCCGAGGGGCTCACCGACACGGTCCAGGCGGACGTCGGCTCGCTCGACGCCTCCGTGGACCAGGTGGTGCTCGCGGCGTCGTCCGACGGGGGCACGTTCTCCGGGGTGCCGGACCTGCGGATCATGCTGTACGACGCGGCGGTGCCGGACGGCGAGCCGCTGGCCGTCTTCGACGTCCGGGCGGAGACGGGCGAGGAGACCGCGGTCATCTGCGGCGAGCTGTACCGGCGCGGCGACGGATGGAAGTTCCGCGCGGTGGGGCAGGGCTATCCGACCGGGCTGATCGGCCTGGCCACGGCCTTCGGCATCTCGGTGGACGACAGCGAGCCGTCCGCCGACGCTTCCGCGCCCGAGCCGGCGGGGCAGGACCAGGCACCGTCCCGAGCGGAGGCACAGCCGCAGCCCCAGGCGCAGCCGCAGGCCGAGCCGGCGTACGGCTACCCGCAGCCCGCCTCCCCCGCGACACAGCCCGCGTACGGCTACCCGCAGCCCGCCTCCCCCGCCGCACAGCCCGCGTACGGCTACCCGCAGCCCGCCTCCCCCGCCGCACAGCCCGCGTACGGCTACCCGCAGCCCGCCGCCGCGGCCGGACCCGCGCCGGACCCGGACTTCCGGCTGCCTCCGATGGGGCCGCAGTTCATCCGGGAGTAGCCCGCCCGGCGGAGGCGTTCGTCCCGCGCCGATCCGCCCCCACCCGGGACGTTCCTCCGTCGGTGACGTGCGCCCGCCCCGCAACGTTCCTCCGACGATGACGTGCGCCCGGGACCGCGGCCCGTGGGCGGGCAGGAAGTCTCAGGTCTTGGTCTTGTAGCCGCGGCCCCACTGCAGGCCCCAGCCGTACAGCCGGTCCAGCTCGGCCTGGAAGCCGTAGACGAACTTCACCTCGCGGCGCACGACCAGCTCGCCCTTGACGTTCTCGACCATGAACACGGCACACGAGCGGGCCTGTGGGGCGCGTTCGTCCAGTTCGATCTCCACCCGCGGTCCGTTGCTGGGATAGAGCGTCACCTTCGCGTGCGTGCGGTCGAACGCGGGCGTGCGGTCGTAGATGTAGACGAAGAACAGCAGGCGCCTGATCGACTCCCGGTGGTCCAGGTTGACGAACAGCGTCTCCCCGGAGGGCGCGCCGAACCGGTCGTCACCGCTGAGGCGGACGTACGGCGGCTCGTTCAGGCTGCCGAAGAGGCTGCCGAGCGGCTGCACCACGCCCTTGCTGCCGTCCGTCATCTCGTACAGGCAGCCGAGGTCCAGGTCGACGTTGACGACGCCCTGGGTGTGCGCCTGGACCACTTCGGGGCGGAAGAGCTTCGACGGATTGCGCAGCAGCCGTCCGCTCTGCCGCGACCGGCCTTCGATGTCGGAGGTGCGCATCCGCCAGGAGAGGTTGACGCGGAGGTTGCCGGTGGCGGCGCTCTGCTTGGAGAGCGAGACCTGGGGGCGCCGTTTGGTCAGCTGGATGGAGTTGGTCGAGGCGCTGCCCGAGTCGAACTGCGCTGTCCTGCCGCGCCACAAACCGTCCCAGAACGCCATGTCCCACCCCTGACTGCACCGGCCCCCTCCCGGAGCCGTCCCGGATACACCGCGCGGCCCCGTGCCGCGGGGGCCCGGCAGCCGCGCGGGGCGGCCCGGAGACCATGTGCCTCCCGGCCGCCCCGCTGAGAGCGTTCCTCAAACCCCGCGGTGTCACACTTCCTTTGCCGCGAGTACCTCTTCCTTCTCCTCGGGCACCCTCAGGCGCTGGTTGCGCCGCACGGAGGACCAGAAGGACCAGGCGATCAGGGCCACACCGATGAGGCCGGTGACGACTTCGGGGACCTCGTACTGGATGGTGATCAGCAGGATCGCGGCCAGCGCGCCGATCGCGTAGTGGGCGCCGTGCTCGAGGTAGACGTAGTCGTCGAGGGTGCCCTGGCGGACCAGGTAGACCGTGAGGGACCGGACGTACATGGCGCCGATGCCGAGGCCGAGCGCGATGACGACCGGGTCGTTGCTGACCGCGAAGGCGCCGATGACGCCGTCGAAGGAGAAGGACGCGTCCAGCACCTCGAGGTACATGAACATGAAGAACGCGGCCTTGCCGACGAGCTTGGCGGCCGAGAGCGGCTTCCCGGCCCGCTTGGCCTCCTCTTCGGCCTCGTGCTCGCGCTCCTCCTCCTCTTCGAGCTTGTCCTCGAAGAAGCCGGAGAGACCGCCCACGACCATGTACGTGACGAGGCCGGCGACGCCGGCGAGCAGCACCGTGGACGACTTGTCGACGTGCACCCCGCCGTACTGGTGGGCGTGGACGGCGAAGGTGGTGGCGGTGATCAGCAGGATGATCAGCGCGACACAGGCCGCCAGCATGTCGATCTTGCCCAGCTTGGCCAGGGGCCGCTCCAGCCATGCGAGCCATTTGATGTCCCGGTCCTCGAAGATGAAGTCGAGGAAGATCATGAGCAGGAACATGCCGCCGAACGCCGCGATGGCGGGGTGGGCGTCGGTGACCAGTTCCTCGTAGCGGGCGTGGTCGGTCAGGGCGAGGTCGATCGCCTCGATGGGACCGAGTTGCGCCGTGATCGAGACGATCACGACGGGGAACACCAGCCGCATGCCGAAGACGGCGATCAGGATGCCGATGGTGAGGAAGATCTTCTGCCAGAACTCGCTCATCTTCTTCAGCACGCCGGCGTTGACCACCGCGTTGTCGAAGGAGAGCGAGACCTCCAGGATGGACAGGATCGCGACGAGCCCGAAGGCCGTCCAGCCCCCGTAGAACACCGCAGCGACCAGGCCGAGCGCAGTGACTGCGAACGACCAGCCGAAGGTTTTCAGTACCACTGGCTACCCAATCGTTGTGTACGGAGCTCCCCCGCCGAGGGCGGGATTCCCCCCGCGCCGCACGCGGCTTTGCGCTGCATCGTCCCGGGGGCGGGCCTCCGGATCCCGTGAGGGTCCCAGGGCCGCCGACCCCCGTTTTTGACCAAGCGGAGCAGTGCTTCAGGAAACGTTGACCCCGAAGTCTAGAGCGATGCCCCGGAGCCCCGACGCGTACCCCTGGCCCACCGCCCGGAACTTCCACTCGCCCCCGTACCGGTAGAGCTCGCCGAAGATCATCGCTGTTTCGGTGGAGGCGTCCTCACTCAGGTCGTACCGGGCGAGCTCCTGGCCGTCGGCCTGGTTCACCACGCGGATGAAGGCGTTGCTGACCTGGCCGAACGTCTGGCCGCGGTTGTCCGCCTCATGGATCGAGACAGGAAAGATGATCTTGTCGCAGTGCGCGGGTACCTTCGTCAGGTCGACGATCAGGGACTCGTCGTCCCCGTCGCCCTCGCCCGTGAGGTTGTCCCCGGTGTGCGTGACGGAGCCCTCCGGGCTCGTCAGGTTGTTGTAGAAGACGAAGAACTCGTCCCCCAGCACCCGGCCCGACTGGCAGAGCAGGGCGCTGGCGTCGAGGTCGAAGGGCGCTCCGGTGGTGGAGCGCGCGTCCCAGCCGAGCCCCACGAGGACCTGGGTGAGGTTCGGTGCGGCCTTGGAGAGGGAGACATTGCCTCCCTTGGCGAGCGTGACGCCCATGTCGGTGTCCTCCCCTGAACGTACGGAACTACAGGCGAGTCCGGCGCCGCACGGATGTGTGCGGCGCCGGACACTTCAGGTGATCTCGGCTCAGACGTTGACGCCGAAGTCCTGCGCGATGCCGCGCAGGCCCGAGGCGTAGCCCTGGCCGATGGCACGGAACTTCCACTCCGCGCCGTTGCGGTACAGCTCACCGAAGACCATGGCGGTCTCGGTCGAGGCGTCCTCGCTCAGGTCGTACCGGGCGAGCTCCTCGCCGTTGGCCTGGTTCACCACGCGGATGAAGGCGTTGCGGACCTGGCCGAAGGACTGCTGACGGGTCTCGGCGTCGTAGATCGACACCGGGAAAACGATCTTCTGGACGTCGGCGGGGACCCCGGCCAGATTGACCTTGATCTGCTCGTCGTCGCCCTCGCCCTCACCGGTGAGGTTGTCACCGGTGTGCTCCACCGAACCGTCGGGGCTCTTCAGGTTGTTGAAGAACACGAAGTTGCCGTCGGCCCCGACCTTGCCCTCGGCGTTCGTCAGCAGGGCGCTGGCGTCGAGGTCGAAGTCGGTGCCGGTGGTGGTGCGGACGTCCCAGCCCAGACCGACGGTGACCGCGGTCAGGTTGGGGGCGGCCTTGGTCAGCGAGACGTTGCCGCCCTTGCTGAGGCTGACTCCCACGAGTCCTCCCATGTGGTTTCAGGGGCAGCGCCCCCGTCGTGCGTTGGCATTCGGATCAACGACTGGATCCTAGTGACCGGTTCCCGGGCGAGACAGGTGGTCGGCCCGAGGATCACAGGGTGTCGACGGCCGTCACAGGGTGTCCAGTGCCTTGAGGTAGTCGTTCAGGTCGCGGGCGTCGGGCAGGCCGTTGACGACGGTCCAGCGCACCACGCCCTCCCTGTCGATGACGAACGTGCCGCGCACCGCGCAGCCCTTGTCCTCGTCGAAGACGCCGTACGCGCGCGAGGTCGCGCCGTGCGGCCAGAAGTCCGACAGCAGCGGGTACTCGAGGCGCTCCTGCTCGGCGAAGACGCGCAGGGTGTGGACGGAGTCGTTGGAGACGGCGAGCAACTGGGTGTCGTCGTTGACGAACCTCGGCAGCTCGTCGCGGAGCGCGCAGAGCTCGCCCGTGCACACGCCGGTGAAGGCGAAGGGGTAGAAGAGCAGCACCACGTTCTTCTCACCGCGGAACTCGGAGAGGGTCACGGTCCGCCCGTGGTTGTCCTTCAGCTCGAAGTCCGGGGCCTTGGTGCCGACCTCGATCGCCATGACTGGTGCATCCCTTCGTTGGCCGCTTTCGGCGCCGGAGCACCGCCTCGGCCGTGGGCCGCCGCGGCTCCGGTCCGCTGGATGCCCCAGCCTACGCACAGGGTCCCCGCCGGCGGTCGGCCGGCGGGGACCCTGGTCAGCTGTGGATCAGCGCTTGGCCTTGGGAGTGGCCAGCCTGCTGCCGGTCCAGTCCTTGCCCGCGTTGATGCTCTTGGTCTGCGAGAGGCCGGCGGTCTGCGAGGCCTCGTTGATGTCACTGGGCTCGACGTAGCCGTCACGGCCGGTCTTCGGCGTCATGAGCCAGACGAGTCCGCCCTCGTCGACGAGGCCGATGGCGTCCACGAGCGCGTCCGTAAGGTCGCCGTCCTCGTCGCGGAACCACAGCAGGACGACGTCAGCGACGTCGTCGTAGTCCTCGTCGACGATTTCCTGGCCGATTGCGGATTCGATGCCCTCGCGGAGCTCGTGCTCGACGTCGTCGTCGTAGCCGATCTCCTGGACCACCTGTCCGGGCTCGAACCCCAGCCTCGCCGCCGGGTTGGTCCGCTCCTCCGCGTGGTCCGCGGTCGCGCTCACGGCTTGCCTCCTGATCTTGTTTCGGAAAATGCTTCAGCCGCGCGCGTACGCGAGGCATTGGCCGTAGTCCACACGGGCTGGACGGATCGCGCAAGTACCCGGCCGCCGAGACCGCCGAAACGGTGACGTTTGCGGCCGTGTCGCCCCAACTCCGGGACGGGCTTCCGTCAGCCCCGGTGAGTCGGACTCACCCCTTCGCACCCTTTGTACGCTTCCGCGCCCACGGTTCGCCAATCGGGGCCGGTTGGTTACCGTTCGGTAGAGATGACGTTTTGCTCCCCGGGGGTACACGATGGGGAGCGCGTAACGACATACCAACCGACCAGCGAAGGAACAGCGTGGCTTCCGGATCAGATCGCAACCCGATCATCATTGGCGGCCTTCCGAGCCAGGTCCCGGACTTCGATCCGGAGGAGACCCAGGAGTGGCTCGACTCGCTCGACGCCGCCGTCGACGAGCGCGGCCGTGAGCGGGCCCGCTACCTCATGCTGCGACTGATCGAGCGGGCCCGCGAGAAGCGCGTGGCCGTGCCCGAGATGCGCAGCACGGACTACGTGAACACCATCGCGACCAAGGACGAGCCGTTCTTCCCCGGGAACGAGGAGATCGAGCGGAAGATCCTGAACGCCACCCGCTGGAACGCCGCGGTGATGGTGTCCCGCGCCCAGCGCCCCGGGATCGGCGTCGGCGGCCACATCGCCACCTTCGCCTCCTCCGCGTCCCTCTACGACGTGGGCTTCAACCACTTCTTCCGCGGCAAGGACGAGGGGGACGGCGGCGACCAGATCTTCTTCCAGGGCCACGCCTCGCCCGGCGTCTACGCCCGCGCGTTCCTGCTGGACCGGCTGAACGAGACCCAGCTCGACGCCTTCCGCCAGGAGAGGTCGAAGTTCCCGAACGGCCTGTCGTCGTACCCGCACCCGCGGCTGATGCCGGACTTCTGGGAGTTCCCGACCGTCTCGATGGGCCTCGGCCCGATCGGCGCGATCTACCAGGCGCGGATGAACCGCTACATGGAGGCGCGCGGGATCGCCGACACCTCGCGCTCGCACGTGTGGGCGTTCCTCGGCGACGGAGAGATGGACGAGCCGGAGTCGCTCGGCCAGCTGTCGATCGCCGCCCGTGAGGGCCTGGACAACCTGACGTTCGTGGTGAACTGCAATCTGCAGCGGCTCGACGGCCCGGTGCGCGGCAACGGCAAGATCATCCAGGAGCTGGAGTCGATCTTCCGAGGCGCCGGCTGGAACGTGATCAAGCTGATCTGGGACCGCACCTGGGACCCGCTGCTCGCGCGGGACCGCGACGGTGTGCTGGTCAACAAGCTGAACACCACGCCGGACGGCCAGTTCCAGACGTACGCCACGGAGACCGGCGACTACATCCGCCGGCACTTCTTCGGCGACGACCAGCGGCTGCGCGCCATGGTCGAGAGCATGACCGACCACCAGATCCTCCACCTCGGCCGCGGCGGCCACGACCACCGGAAGATCTTCGCCGCCTACTCCGCGGCCCGCGCCCACAAGGGCCAGCCGACGGTGATCCTGGCCCAGACGGTCAAGGGCTGGACGCTGGGCCCGAACTTCGAGGGCCGCAACGCGACCCACCAGATGAAGAAGCTGACGGTCGACGACCTCAAGGGCTTCCGCGACCGGCTGCACCTCCCGATCAGCGACGGCGAGCTGGAGTCCGGCCTGCCGCCGTACTACCACCCGGGTCGCGACTCGGAGGAGATCCAGTACATGCACGACCGCCGCAAGGGCCTGGGCGGGTACGTCCCGACCCGCGTCGTGCGGTCCCAGCCGCTGGCCCTGCCGGACGACAAGGCGTACGCGGCCGTGAAGAAGGGTTCCGGCCAGCAGTCGATCGCCACCACCATGGCGTTCGTCCGGCTGCTGAAGGACCTCATGCGGGACAAGGAGATCGGCAAGCGGTTCGTGCTGATCGCGCCGGACGAGTACCGCACGTTCGGCATGGACTCGTTCTTCCCGAGTGCGAAGATCTACAACCCGCTCGGCCAGCAGTACGAGGCCGTGGACCGTGAGCTGCTCCTGGCGTACAAGGAGTCGCCGACCGGGCAGATGCTGCACGACGGCATCTCGGAGGCGGGCTGCACCGCCTCGCTGATCGCGGCAGGCTCCGCCTACGCCACCCACGGCGAGCCGCTGATCCCGGTCTACGTCTTCTACTCGATGTTCGGCTTCCAGCGGACCGGTGATCAGTTCTGGCAGATGGCCGATCAGCTCTCGCGTGGATTCGTCCTCGGCGCGACGGCCGGGCGCACGACCCTGACCGGTGAGGGTCTGCAGCACGCGGACGGCCACTCCCAGCTGCTGGCCTCCACGAACCCGGCCTGCGTCGCGTACGACCCGGCGTACGGCTTCGAGATCGCGCACATCGTCCAGGACGGCCTGCGCCGGATGTACGGCGGGGACGCCGAGCACCCGCACGGCGAGGACGTCTTCTACTACCTGACCGTCTACAACGAGCCCATCCAGCACCCGTCGGAGCCCGAGAACGTCGACGTGGAAGGCATCCTCAAGGGCCTCCACCGCTTCAGGGAGGGCGAGGCGGGACAGATCCCGGCACAGATCATGGCGTCCGGAGTCGCCGTCCCGTGGGCCCTGGAGGCCCAGCGGATCCTGGCCGAGGAGTGGAACGTCAGGGCGGGCGTCTGGTCGGCGACCTCCTGGAACGAGCTGCGGCGGGAGGCCGTGGCGGCCGAGGAGTACAACCTGCTCCATCCCGAGGAGGAGCAGCGCGTCCCGTACGTGACGCAGAAGCTCGGCGGCTCCGAGGGACCGTTCGTGGCCGTGTCCGACTGGATGCGCTCCGTTCCGGACCAGATCGCGCGCTGGGTGCCCGGTCGCTACACCTCGCTGGGTGCGGACGGCTTCGGCTTCGCCGACACCCGGGGCGCGGCCCGCCGGTACTTCCACATCGACGCCCAGTCGATCGTGCTGGCGGTCCTCACCGAGCTCGCCCAGGAGGGCAAGGTCGACCGCTCGGTGCTGAAGCAGGCCGTGGACCGCTACCAGCTGCTGGACGTGTCGGCGGCCGACCCGGGTGCCGCGGGCGGCGACGCGTAGGCGTCCCGGACGCCCTGTCGTGGGCGGGTGCGGGGGGAGGGCTCCCTCCGCACCCGCCTACGATTCCGGGCATGAAGGAAAGAACGGCGCAGGTGCGCTGGGAGGCCCGCACCCAGGGCCCGCTGCTGGTTCTCGCCGTGGTCTTCGGCATCGCGTACGCGGTGCCGATCGTGCTGTCGGACGCCCCCGCGTGGGTCCATCGGGGCTGCCAGGCCGTCGAGTGGACCGTGTGGAGCGCCTTCGCCGTGGACTATCTGGCACGGCTGTGGCTGGCTCCCTACAAGTGGCTCTTCGTGCGGAGGCACCCGCTGGACCTGCTCGCGGTGCTCCTGCCGCTGGTGCAGCCGCTGCGGCTGCTGCGCGTGGTCTCCACGCTCCTCCTGGTCGGGCGGCGGGCCCGGATGGCCCCGCAGATCACGCTCACGACATACGTGGCCGGTGCGGTGACCGGGCTGATGATGTTCGGCTCGCTCGCCGTCCTGGCCGTCGAGCGGGACGCGCCCGATGGGAACATCCGGACGCTGGGTGACGCGGTGTGGTGGTCGTTCACCACGACGACGACCGTCGGCTACGGCGACCACGCGCCGACGACGGGCCTGGGGCGGGTGCTCGCGGTCGGGCTCATGCTGTCGGGGATCGCCCTGCTCGGTGTCGTGACCGCCAACATCGCGGCCTGGTTCATCTCCCGTTTCGAGCGCGACGACGCCGAGGAGCGCCGCCAGACGGCCCTCCTGGAGGCCCTGACCCAGGAGGTCAGGGAGCTGCGGGCGGACGTGGCCCGGCTGTCGGCGGACCCGGCGGCCCTGGCCGAGCGGCCCACCGTACCGCCGCCCACTGCCACGCGTTCTCCTGGTTCTCCTAGTTCTCCCACACCTTGAACGCCCGGACCCGGTACGGGGACTGCGGCACCCAGGTCCCGCCGCCCGGGTACGTGTCGAACTCACCGGTCTCCGCGCACTCCGCGGACTGGTAGGCGGTGACGGGGCGGCCGGTGCGGTTGGCGAGGGACTGGGCGCCGGCGCCCGTCGGGAGCGGGACGCAGGACTCGATGTCGATACCGGACAGCTCGTGGACCTGGCGCGCCCCGGCAAAGTCCGGTTTCACCCAGAGGCACAGCTCACCGGGCGCACAACCGCCGAGTCGCGGCGGCGCGGCGGGGCCGGACCGCACCGCCGGTGGGGGTGCCGGGGACGCCGAGGCCGTGGACGCCGGAGTGGCCGGCGATGCCTTGGACGCCGTGGACGCCGGCGAGGCCGACGAGGCCGTGGACGCCGGTGTGAGCAGGCACAGGGCGGCCAGGGCCGCGGTGGTGAGGACGGTCGTACGCATGAGGATCAACCCCCGTGTCGGTGTGTCGGCAGGTGCCCGTGCGGAGCCGGTGACCGTCCGGCCCCGCAGGGCCGTCCGTCCGGGCCCCGTCCCGGGTCGCCCGTCCGCACCCTGACCCGTGGCGCGGGCGCACCGGAAGACCCACCGGACCGGTTCATCCTGATAGGCGACAGCCCGCCGGAACCGCCCGGCGGGGCTGTCGTACACGGGGGAGTTGACGGCCCACGGTGCACGGGCAGCGGTCAGACGTGGGCCGCGCCCGCACCCGCCCCCGCGTTCTCGCCCCGCTTGGCGGAGATCGCCACCACGGCGGCGACGACCGCGACGTTGCCGGCGACGGTGCAGGCCACGCCCATGCCCGAGACGAATGTGTCGTGGGTGACCTCGGTGGACCCCGGCAACGGGAGTGGCCGTACCACGCCGACGGACGCCGCCGGAGCGCGACCGTCCGGGCGCGACCGTCCCGGCGCGACCGGACGCCGTCGAAGCACCGGAAAGTGAGCCCGGCGCACACACGGAGTAGCCGCACACCGGTCATCCGCCCCCAGACGCGTGATCTCTCTCACGGTCACCGTGAGCGCCCCCGGGCTCCCCCTAGGCTGTTCGCCCAGTGACTGCTTTCGACTCCTCCCCCACACCGAACGTCCGGCGCGCCCTCCTCGCTCTCGCCGTCGTGTTCGTGCTGCTGGCGACCACCGGTTGGACCGCTGTACGGCATCAACGCGCCCCCGTCGACGCCCGGGCGACCGCGCTCGCCGCATGGGAGGAGGCCCGCATCGGGCATCGCACGCTGCCGGACCCGGAGTCGTCCCCCGGCGTCCTGGCCGGTTTCTTCTCCTCCCTCGGGGACGGGCAGGCGGCCTCGCTGGCGGAGCGCCACCCCCTTGTCGTGGGCAATCTCAACGGCGCTCCGGTGACGCTGCGCTACCGCGCCAACCGGATCGCGCTGGCCGAGGCACGCCAGGTGGAGATGCGGCGGATGCGCGACGGCCGGCTCTCCGCCGAAGGGCGCCACGAGGCGGGCCGGCGCACGCACCGGTACGAGTCGCTGCTGAGCCCCGGTCGCCAGATCCTCGCCTTCGACCCGACCGGGAAGGGCAGGATCGCCGAGGTCTTCGGGGACCTCGACCGGGCACAGCGGGTCTCCGTGGTCGTCCCCGGCGTCGACACCAACGTGCTGACCTTCGAGCGGAGCAAGCGCAAGTACTCGGCCCCGGTGGGCATGGCGCAGTCGCTCTACCGGGCCGAGCGCGTCGCCGCGCCCTCCGTGCGCACCGCCGTCATCGCCTGGGCCGACTACGTCTCACCCGCGGGCGTCGGGCTGGACGCCTCCACCGGCCGGCTCGCCGCGAACGGGGCGAGCCGCCTGGTCGCCCTGACGGGGGCGCTGCCCGGCCGGGCCGAGGTGTCGCTGTTCTGCCACAGCTACGGCTCGGTGGTGTGCGGAGTCGCCGCGCGTGAACTGCCCGGACGGGTCAGCGACATGGCGGTCGCCGGCAGCCCAGGCATGCGGGCCGAGACCGCGGCCCAGCTGGGCACGGACGCGCGCGTGTGGGCGATGCGGGACAGCGACGACTGGATCGAGGACGTGCCGTACCTGAAGGTCGGTGGGCTCGGCCACGGCGCCGACCCGATGGCCCCGGACTTCGGGGCACGGGTGCTGTCGGCGGCGGGAGCGGTCGGCCACACCGGCTATTTCGAGCCGGGTACGGAGAGCCTCAGCAACTTCGCCGAGATAGGCGTCGGTTCGTACGGGACGGTCCGCTGCGCCGGCGGCGACTCCGCGTGCCGCAGCGGAATTTACGGCGCGGAAGTGATCTGACGCGCGTAGAGCCTTGTGGCGCGGCGCATATGACCGTCTTGTTCTCGGGGGCGACGCGCGGGCGCACGCCGCATACGATGAGGCGCATGGGTGATGTGCTGGCCGGAATTCAAGCCACCTGGGAGTTCGAACCGGACTCCGTGCTCATCCGCTTCACCCGGGGGAACCGCGGTACGCCAAAGCTGTTCCAGGTGCTGGACGAACGGCACGTCCCTTTCGAAGCGCTCGAGTCGGTGACCCTCTCCCCGGGCAAACGCGGCACGGTGGTGCTGCAGGCGGTGCCGAGACCGGGCGCCGATCCGCTGATGGACGCGGCTGCGGGCCAACTGAAGGAGAGCGCGGACCCGTACCGGCTGGTGCTGCCCGCGGAGCGCGAGACGCTGGCCGAGTACTACGCCGACGCACTGAGCGCCGTCCTGCCCGGCCCGGGCACCGGGCCCGCCGCCCGGTACCTGGTCCCGTCCGTCGGCGCGCCCCTCCGGTTCAAGGCGTACGACGGCAAGGCCGTGTTCGACGGGGACAGGGTGTCCTTCCGCTGGTCCTGGACGGGTGCCTCGTCCGCGAAGTGGAAGGCCGGCGACCAGAACTACTCCGTGTCCGAGCTGGCCGGGGTCGAGTGGCGCTCCCCCGAGGTCTTCGACGGCCATCTGCGCCTGCTGCTCCGCGGCGGTGCCCCCGGCTCCGGTCCGGCAGGGCCCGGGGACCGGCCCGCGCAGGCCGACCAGGACCCGGCAGCGGTCGTCTTCGGCCTGGGCTACGGACCGGTGCACGAGTCGCTGCCGTTCGCGGCGGCGGTCCTGGAGGCGGTCCGCGAGGCCGCGCCCGCGCTGCCGGCCGCAACCGCGCCCCCGCGCGATCCGGCGGGCGTCGCGGAGCGGATGCGGCACCTCGGCGAACTGCACGGCGCGGGGCTGGTGACGGACGACGAGTTCCGTTCCAAGAAGGCCGAGCTCCTGGCGGAGCTGTAGCACCGCACCGATGGCACCGCGGACGGCGAACCGGCCACACCCCACCGCACCGGGCCGGGCCCTGCCGTGCTGCGATGGGCAAAGGGCCGGCGCGCCGCGGGATGTCATACCGGGGTATGACATCCCGCCCGGCCCCCGGGTAGGACGCGGCGGCCACTCCGAAATGCCTACGCTGAAGCGGCCATGACCACCACGCCCCCCGCCGCCGAGAACGGCGGTCCCCAGCCGGCCCCGGCCAGGGCGTCTGGGCCGCGGACCGTGCTGCGCGACGCCGCCCGCTCCGCTCCGGCACGGCACGTCCGTTCCGCCGCGCGGGAGTCCCTGCGTACGTTCGGCACCGCGCTGACCACGCCCGCCCCGTCGCCCGGTCCGCCGAGGACGTCCTCGCGCATCCGGCGGTGGCTGCCCCACGTGCTGGGGCCGGTCGCCGTGAGCTCCCTGCTGCCCGTCACGATCAACGTCCTGGCCCAGGACTACCGGCTCGGCGGCGCCCTCGCCGGAGCCCTGGCCACGGCTCAGACCGCACCGCTGCTGCTGGCCGTGACCCGGCCGCTGCAGGCCTGGTGGATCATCTTCGCCGCCGATGTGCTCGGCGCGTTGGCCCTGCTGGGCGCGGACGGCACGGAGGGCAGGAGCTGGCCGTGGCCGCCGATGACCGTCGTCGGCTATCTGCTGCTGATGCTGTGCCTGGGGCTCCGCGAACGGCGGCGCACCCTCGTGGCCGTCTGGCTGGTGACGGGCGCGGCGGGCTTCCTCTTCGAGCTGGTCTCGCAGCGGCTCGGCGACGGCGTCCACGTACTGCTGTTCGTGCTGAGCGGCATCGTCCTGCTGGTCGCCGACACCCTGCGGACCCGCGGCGAGGTGCAGCGGAGGCTCGCCGAGCAGGAGACCATCAGCGAGGCCGAGCGAGCCCGGCGCACCCTGCTGGAGGAACGGGCCCGCATCGCCCGCGAACTGCACGACGTGGTCGCCCACCACATGTCGGTGATCACCGTGCAGGCCGACTCGGCGCCGTACCGGATCGACGGACTGCCCGGCGCCGCCCAGGAGGAGTTCGCCACGATCGCGGCCGGAGCACGGGAGTCCCTGACCGAGATGAGGCGGTTGCTCGCGGTGCTGCGCAGCGAGGGTTCCGAGGGCGAGCGTGCCCCGCAGCCGGGCCTCGGCCGGCTGCAGCAGCTGGTGGAGGCGACGGTACGGGCCGGGGTACCGGCCGAACTGTCGCTCCCGGCGGATCTGGGCGACGTACCGCAGACCCTGGACCTCTCCGCGTACCGCGTCGTGCAGGAGGCACTGGCGAACGTGGTACGGCACGCACCCGGTGCGGCGACGCGGGTGTCGGTCGGCGCGGACGGCACCCATCTCACGGTGCTCGTCGTCAACGGCCCCGCCGCGGAGCCCGGTTCACCGCTGGAGACCTCCGGGACCGGACACGGACTGGTCGGGATGCGCGAACGCGTACGGTTGACCGGCGGCACCCTGGACACCGGGCCGCTGCCGGACGGCGGCTTCCGGGTCGCCGCCCGCATGCCCCTGGTGCCCACGAGCCCGCCCGGGACGACCGGGACCGGCGCCACGACCGGGACCGGCGCCACGACCGGGACCGGCGCCACGACCGGGAAGGAACCCCGTTGACCATCCGCGTGATCATCGTCGACGACCAGGCCATGGTGCGCGCGGGGTTCGCCGCGCTGCTGGCCGCGCAGTCGGACATCGACGTCGTCGGCGAGGCCCCGGACGGCCGCCGGGGCATCGAGGTCGCCCGCGCCGCGCTCCCCGACGTGGTCCTGATGGACGTACGGATGCCGGAGCTGGACGGGCTGGCCGCGGCCCGGGAGATCCTGGCTCCGCCGCCGCGCGTGGTGCGCGTGCCGAAGGTGCTGATGCTGACCACCTTCGACGTGGACGACTACGTGTACGAGGCGCTGCGCGCGGGCGCGTCCGGCTTCCTGCTGAAGGACGCCCCGCCGGCCGATCTGATCTCCGCGGTCCGGGTGGTGGCGGCGGGCGAGGCGCTGCTGGCGCCGTCCGTTACCCGGCGACTCATCGCCGACTTCGCGGCCCAGCGTCCCGCTCCCCGCAAGGAGGGCGCCTCGCTGCGGCTGGGCGGGCTCACCCCGCGCGAGACGGAGGTCCTGGAGCTGATCGCCCGCGGGCTGTCCAACCAGGAGATCGCGGGCCGGCTCGTCCTCGCCGAGCAGACGGTCAAGACCCACATCGGCCGGGTGCTGTCGAAGCTCGGGCTGCGCGACCGTGCTCAAGCAGTGGTCTTCGCCTACGAGTCGGGGCTGGTGACGCCGGGCGACCGGTAGCCGCGGAGGGCCGCGGGCGGGCGGCTCCCGCGGGAACCGCGCCTCGCTGCGGTCCGGCCGAACCTTGCGCGGCCGCCCCGTCCCCCTACCCCGGTGTCACCCCGAAGTACCCCGGTACCACCCCGGAGTTGGCTCCCCGGTGTGACGCTCCCCCACCCTCCCCGTCCCTACCTTCCTCGCCGTCGGCAGGACGGACGAGGAAGGGGGGACCATGCGACGGTTCAGGAGGACTCTGGTCGCAGCGGCGGTCGCGACGGCCGTCGTCACCGGAACGGCGGGATGGGCGTCGGGCACCACCCAGACACCGGTCACGGGGCCGCCGCCGGGTACGGAGGATTGGCGGGCGGACGGCTCACTGGGCCACGCCCTGCCCGATCCCGGCAGCGCGTCGCCGGATGAAGTCGCGCGCTTCTTCGCCGGGCTGACGGAACATCAGCGGCAAGACCTGGTCGCACGGCACCCGTCGGTGGTCGGCAATCTGGACGGCGCGCCGGCCGCCCTGCGGTACCGGGCCAACGCCCGTGCGCTGGGGGCCGATACGGACGGCCGGCAGATCCTCGCCTACGACCCGCGTGGCCGCGGACAGCTCGTCGAGGTCTTCGGGGACCTCGCCGAGGCCCGCCGCGTCGCCGTGGTCGTCCCGGGCTCGGACATCGACGCCGGGACCTTCGACCGTACCCGTGAGATGGCCCGCTCGCTGTACGAGGCGGCGAACGACAGCGGCGGGGGCGCCGCCGGAAACGTCCCGTCGAACGGGGGCACGGGGAGCGGCGGCGCGGACGACCGCGACGGGAACGACCGAGCGGGGACCGTCGCCGTGATCGCCTGGGCCGGTTACACCACTCCCGTCGGGGTGGGCCTCGACGCCGCCACCGGAGCCCTGGCCGAGGCCGGGGCCGAGCGGCTGGCCGGCTTCACCCGAGGCGTCGCCGCGGCCGGCGCGGTCCGCCCCGCCCTGTTCTGCCACAGCTACGGATCCGTCGTCTGCGGCCTCGCCGCGGAACGGGCGGGTGTCACGGACGTCGTCGTGCTCGGCTCGCCCGGGATGCGCGCGGAGAGCGTCGCCGACCTGCACACCGGCGCGCGTGTCTGGGCCGCCAAGGCCCCGTCCGACTGGATCTCCAAGGTGCCGAACGTCGAGTTCGCCGGCCTCGGCCACGGAACCGACCCCACCGCACCGGAGTTCGGCGCCCGTCAGGTGCCGGCCGACGACACCGCCGGCCACGCCGGCTACTTCGCGCCCGGCACCTCGTCGCTGCGCGCGTTCGCCTCGATCGCCCGGGGAGAGGCCCGATGAGGACGACGCTCGCCCCTCTCGTCGCGAGGATCGAGGCGTCGACTCCTCCGCACCGCGACCGTGCGATCGACGGACTGCGCGCCCTCGCCCTACTGGCGGTGCCGGCCGGGCACTGGATGCTCGGGGGCTTCACCCTCGACGCGGACGGCGCGATCCACAACGCGAGCCCGCTGTCGGCCTTCGGCGCGTTCGCGCCCGTCAGCTGGGTGCTGCAGATGCTGGGGATCTTCTTCCTGGTGGGCGGCCACGCCTCGGCCCTCTCCTACCGCCGCCGCCCGTCCGGTACCGCCGCGTGGCTGAAGGGCCGCGCGGCACGGCTCGGACGCCCCGTGCTGGGCGTGACCGCCGTGTGGGCGGCGCTGATCGCGGTACTGACGGCGGCGGGCGTGCCGGAGGACACCCTGCGGACCGGGGCGACGCTCGTCGTCCAGCCGCTGTGGTTCGTGGGCGTGTACGTCGTCGTCACCGCCCTCACGCCGCTCTGCGTACGGGCCGCCCGGCGCCTCGGCGGCTGGGCCGCAGCACCTCTGCTGCTGTCGGTCGCCACCGTCGACCTCCTGCGGTACGGGCCGTACGCCGACGCCGTGCCGTCCTGGCTGAGCGTGCTGAACATCCTCCCCGGCTGGCTCTTCGCCTACCAACTCGGCGTCTCCTGGGGCGAGGGGCGCGTCGGCCGGCGCGGCGCGGCGCTGGCGGCCGCGGGCGGGGCGGTCCTGTTCGCCGTGCTGCTCGCCGTCTTCCACTACCCGGCGTCGATGGTGGGCGTTCCCGGCGAGGCCCGCACCAACTCCCACCCCCCGTCCCTGCTGGTCCTCGCGCTCGCCTCGGCGCAGAGCGGCGCGGCGATCCTCCTCCGCGAACGCCTCGGCCGGCTGCTGGAGCGGCCCGCGCTGTGGGCGCCGGTCGTGGTCGTCAACCTCTCGGCGATGACGATCCTTTGCTGGCACCAGAGCGCGATGCTGGCCGCTGCGGTACCGGCGTCGTACGCGGGGCCGGTCCCCGGGCTGACGACGGCGCCCGACACGCTGGGCTGGGTGATAGCGCGCACGGCCTGGCTGCCCGTGTTCGCCGTGCTGCTGGGCCTGATCGGGCGGTACGCACGGGTCTTCGAGCCTCCGTGGCGCGACGTCGGCGTGTCCCGCCGAGTGGCTGCGGGCGTCCTCGCAGTGGGCTTCACGGCGTTCGCCCTGGGCCTGACGTAGGCGGTCGTGCCGGGCCCGGCGCGCTCGTCCGGGCCGGGCGGGACCCCGGGCGTGCTACTCGCGGGAGTCCGACGTCAAGGACATGTCCGGGTACCTGTCCCCCACCACCCCTCCCGTCCTCTCCGGCGCCCGACGGGCGCCCGCATAGAAATCGATCTTGTAGTCGAGGACGGCGAGGGTGTCCTGGAGTTCGCCGATCCGGGCGCGGACGTCGCGCCGCGTCGACTCCAGCAGCTCCTGCCGCTGCTCGTAGGTGTGCTCGCCCTCGCGCACCGGCTCGGCGTAGCGGACCATGTCCGCGACGGGCATCCCGGTCCGCCGGAGCCTGCCGACGAAGGTCAGCCAGTCCAGGTCGCGGTTCCTGAAGCGCCGCTGTCCGGTGTGCGAGCGGTCGATGTGCGGCATCAGGCCGATCCGCTCGTACCAGCGCAGCGTGTGCGCGCTCAGGCCGGTCCGGTCGGCGACCTCGCTGATGGTGTAGTGGTCCTGCCCGTCGGGCCGGGGGTGGGCGGGGGGCGCCGATGCGCGGATGTCGGTCGTCGCGGATGTGGTCTCCAGCACCGTCATGGCCTCCACGCCAGAAGGTTCGAGTGCACTCGAGGCAAGCGAGAACCCGGCGGTGCGCGCCCGGCGGCGGCTGCCCGTGCCGGGTACGGACCCCGGATCCAGCCGTGCGGCCCACCCTCTAGGCTCGTACCCATGCAGAGCCTGGAACTGATCGAGAACTGGCCCGTCCCCACCGCGGCCGCCGCCGTCGTGCGCGCGGACGGCACCGTCGCCGGTGCCCACGGCCCCACGGGACACCGCTTCCCGCTGGCCTCGGTCACCAAGCCGCTTGCGGCGTACGCCGCACTCGTCGCGTACGAGGAGGGCGCGGTGGAGCTGGACGAGCCGGCCGGCCCCGACGGCTCCACCGTGCGGCACCTGCTCGCGCACACCAGCGGCCTCGCGTTCGACGAGCACCGGGTCACCGCACCTCCCGGGACCCGCCGGCTCTACTCCAACGCCGGTTTCGAGGTGCTCGGCGACCACATCGCGAAGGTCACGGACATCCCGTTCGCCGAGTATCTGCGCCAGGCGGTGCTGGAGCCGCTGGGCATGACGTCGACGACGCTCGACGGCTCGCCCGCGAAGGACGGCGTCTCGACGGTCGACGACCTCGTGCGTTTCGCGGCCGAGGTGCAGGCCCCGCGGCTGCTCGACCCCAGGACCGTCCTGGAGGCGATGTCGGTGGTGCATCCCGGCCTGGCGGGCGTCCTGCCCGGCTACGGCCACCAGAAGCCGAACGACTGGGGGCTCGGCTTCGAGATCCGCGACGGCAAGTCCCCGCACTGGACCGGCGCGTCGTCCTCGCCCCGCACGTTCGGCCACTTCGGCCAGTCCGGCACGTTCCTGTGGATCGACCCGGACGCCGGCGCCGCGTGCGTGGCGCTGACCGACCGTGCCTTCGGGCCCTGGGCGGTCGAGTCCTGGCCCTCCTTCACCGACGCGGTGCTCGCCGAACTCGGCCGGTAGGCGTACCGCCGACGGGTACGGAACGCGTACGGCCCGACGCCCGCGGCACCGGTCCACCGGATCCCCCCGCACGCGACCGCCTCCGCGCCGGGGAGCCGGGAGGCCGAGGGCGGGACGGCTGTCCGGTACGGGGTTCGTCACCTCCCCCGCGGGCCGGGCGTCGGGGCGCGCCCGGGTCCGCCGACCGGACCCGTCAGCCGGACAGCTCCCACATCAGCACCTCCGCGGGCGCGGCCGCGGTGAGTTCGAGGCCGACGGCGTCGGTGATCCTGGCGGCGTCCCCCGGGCCGAGGGCCTCGCCGTCGATCCGCACGACCCCGCGGACGACGTGGACGTACACGAAGGGGGCGTCCGGTACGGCGGTCCGCTCGTCGCCGGTGAGACGGCGCACGTGCAGCATCGCCCCGGCCTCCGGGAGTGCGTAGGGCGTCGAGTCGGCGATGCCGCGGACGATCTCGTACGACGGCTCGCCGCCCGGGTCCCTCGGGGCGAGCCACATCTGCACGAACGTGAGCGGTACGTCGGCGTCGTTGCGCTCGACGTGCCGGACGCCGCCGGCGGAGCTGAGTCGTTGGACGTCGCCGTGCCGTACCACGGTGGCGTGGCCCGCGGAGTCCCGGTGGGTCAGCTCGCCGTCCACCACCCACGTCACGATCTCCGTGTGGCTGTGCGGGTGCTCGTCGAACCCGGCACCGGGGGCGAGCCGCTCCTCGTTGCAGGCGATGACCGCGCCGAAGCGGAGGTTGTCCGGGTCGTAGAAGCGGCCGAACGAGAAGGAGTGCAGGGACTCGATGCCGGCGGACGCGTCCCCGCCGAGGTAGCGCTCACCGGCGCGCCGTATGGACATCACGCCTCCACCGTAGACGCAACGACCGGTCGGGGTGGCCCCCGCGTCCCGGCTCCGCCCCGGCTGCCGAGGGCGCCGTCGGCGGTGCGTCCGCCGGCGGCGGTCCCCGGCACCCGTGCCCGGTTCCGCCCGCCCCACCGACCGGGCACCCGCGGACCGCCCTGTGGGGTACCGGGCCCCGTGCCGGACCCCGCGTCTCCGCGGTGGCGTCCGGATAAGGCACTCTTGTCCCCGTGCCCCATCCCGAACCGGCTCCGCCCCCGAACGCCGCCCATCCGCACTCCGCGACCCTGAAGCGCCTGGAGCAGTCGTCCGGGCGCCTCGCGGCGAACGCGATCGCCCGCATGGACGAGACGCTGCCGTGGTACCGGGCGATGCCCCCGGAGAACCGGTCGTGGATCGGCCTGGTCGCCCAGGCCGGTATCGCCGCGTTCACCGAGTGGTTCCGGCACCCCGAGACCCCGCAGGCGATCTCGACGGACGTCTTCGGCACGGCACCGCGCGAACTGACCCGTGCGATCACGCTGCGCCAGACCGTGGAGATGGTGCGGACGACCATCGAGGTGATGGAGTCCGCGATCGAGGAGGTCGCCGCCCCGGGCGACGAGTCCGTGCTGCGCGAGGCGCTGCTGGTCTACGCGCGGGAGATCGCCTTCGCGACCGCCCAGGTGTACGCGCAGGCCGCCGAGGCCCGCGGCGCCTGGGACGCCCGGCTGGAGTCGCTGGTGGTGAACGCCGTGCTGTCGGGCGAGGCGGACGAGGGTGCCGTCAGCCGCGCCGCGGCGCTCGGCTGGAACGCCCCGGAGCATGTGTGCGTCGTGCTCGGCACCGCGCCCGACGGGGACAGCGAGTTGACGGTGGAGGCGATCCGGCGCGCCGCCCGGCACGCCAAGCTCCAGGTGCTGACCGGGGTGCTCGGGGACCGGCTGGTCGTGATCGCGGGTGGCAGCGACAACCCGCTGCACGTCGCGAAGGCGCTGATCGGCCCGTACGCGGCCGGTCCGGTGGTCGCCGGCCCCGTCGTCCCCGATCTGCTGGCGGCGACGAGATCGGCGCAGGCCGCGGCGGCCGGACTGAAGGCGTGTTCCGCGTGGCAGGACGCGCCGCGCCCCGTACTGGCGGATGATCTCCTTCCGGAGCGCGCGATCGCGGGTGATCCGTCCGCGCGAGAACAACTGGTGGAGGAGATCTACAGACCGCTCGAGGAGGCGGGCTCGGCCCTCCTCGAGACCCTGAGTGTGTATCTGGAGCAGGCGAGCAGTCTGGAGGGCGCGGCGCGGATGCTGTTCGTGCACCCCAACACCGTCCGCTACCGGCTCCGACGTGTGACTGACGTCACCGGATGGTCACCCTCCGATGTCCGCTCCGCGTTCACTCTGCGGATCGCGCTCATCCTCGGGCGTCTGGTAGACGGAGATCAGCAACTCTAGGATTTTGTCGGACACCAACAATTCCCCTGACGGTTCTTGGTCCCTGTCCCCACGGGCGGCCGGGACCATCCACAAGAGAGAGTGTGAGGGTGCTCGTACTCGTCGCTCCCGGCCAAGGCGCTCAGACGCCCGGCTTCCTGACTCCCTGGCTCGAACTCCCCGGCGCCTCCGACCGCATCGCGGCCTGGTCCGACGCCATCGGGCTCGATCTCGCCCACTACGGCACGAAGGCCGACGCGGACGAGATCCGCGACACGGCCGTGGCCCAGCCGCTGCTCGTCGCGTCCGGTCTGCTGTCGGCCTCCGCGCTCGGAGAGGTCGCGCCGGGCGCCGTCGCAGGTCACAGCGTCGGCGAGATCACGGCCGCCGTCTTCGCGGGCGTCCTCGACGACACCGCCGCGCTCCGCCTCGTACGGACCCGCGGCCTGGCGATGGCCGAGGCCGCCGCCGTCACGGAGACGGGGATGTCGGCCCTGCTCGGGGGCGACCCCGAGGTGAGCGTCGCGCACCTGGAGAAGCTGGGGCTGACCGCCGCGAACGTCAACGGCGCCGGGCAGATCGTCGCCGCGGGCACCAAGGAGCAGCTCGCCGCGCTGGAGGCGGACAAGCCCGAGGGTGTCAGGAAGGTCGTCGCGCTCAAGGTCGCCGGGGCGTTCCACACGCACCACATGGCCCCCGCGGTCGCGAAGCTGGAGGAGGCCGCGAAGGCCCTCGCACCGGCCGACCCGAAGGTGCCGTACGTGTCCAACAAGGACGGGCGCGCCGTCGCCGACGGCGACGAGGTCGTGGCCCGGCTGGTCGGCCAGGTCGCCAACCCGGTCCGCTGGGACCTGTGCATGGAGACCTTCAAGGAGCTCGGGGTGACCGCCCTCGTCGAGGTGTGCCCGGGCGGTACCCTCACCGGTCTCGCCAAGCGCGCTCTGCCGGGCGTCACGACGCTCGCGCTGAAGACCCCCGACGACCTCGACGCGGCCCGCACGCTGCTCGCCGAGACCGGTTCACCCGCCGCGGACGCGGCGGGCGCCTGACAAGGAGCCGAGACAGCATGTCGAAGATCAAGCCCAGCAAGGGCGCCCCGTACGCACGCATCATGGGTGTCGGCGGCTACCGCCCGACCCGGGTGGTGCCCAACGAGGTGATCCTCGAGACGATCGACTCCTCCGACGAGTGGATCCGCTCCCGCTCGGGCATCTCCACCCGTCACTGGGCGAACGACGAGGAGACCGTGACGGCGATGTCGGTCGAGGCGGCCGGCAAGGCCATCGCCGACGCCGGGCTCGCCCCGGAGCAGATCGGCGGCGTGATCGTCTCGACCGTGTCGCACTTCAAGCAGACCCCGGCCGTCGCCACCGAGATCGCGGACAGGATCGGCGCGGTCAGGCCCGCAGCGTTCGACATCTCCGCGGGCTGCGCGGGCTTCGGCTACGGCCTGACCCTCGCCAAGGGCATGGTCGTCGAGGGTTCCGCGGAGTACGTGCTGGTCATCGGCGTCGAGCGGCTCAGCGACCTGACCGACCTGGAGGACCGCGCCACGGCGTTCCTCTTCGGTGACGGTGCGGGCGCCGTCGTCGTCGGTCCCGCGAAGGAGCCCCGGATCGGCCCCACCGTGTGGGGTTCCGAGGGCGACAAGTCGGAGACCATCAAGCAGACCGTGCCGTGGACGGACTACCGCGACGGCGTGGTCGAGCGGTTCCCCGCCATCACACAGGAGGGCCAGGCGGTGTTCCGCTGGGCCGTGTTCGAGATGGCGAAGGTCGCGCAGCAGGCGCTGGACGCGGCCGGGATCACCGCGGACGAACTCGACGTCTTCATCCCGCACCAGGCGAACATGCGGATCATCGACTCGATGGTGAAGACTCTGAAACTGCCGGAGCACGTCACGGTCGCCCGGGACGTGGAGACCACCGGCAACACCTCGGCCGCCTCGATTCCGCTCGCGATGGAGCGGCTTCTGGCGACCGGGCAGGCGAAGAGCGGCGACACCGCGCTCGTCATCGGCTTCGGGGCGGGTCTCGTCTACGCCGCGACGGTCGTTACCCTCCCCTAGGCAAGCATCCGGATCTTCCGGATCTCCGGTCCTCCGGGCAAGCCAGTTCAACCCTCAGCTACACACCGAAGGAGCGCCACATGGCCGCCACTCAGGAAGAGATCGTCGAAGGTCTCGCCGAGATCGTCAACGAGATCGCCGGTATCCCGGCGGAGGACGTCCAGCTGGACAAGTCCTTCACCGACGACCTGGACGTCGACTCGCTGTCCATGGTCGAGGTCGTCGTCGCCGCCGAGGAGCGCTTCGACGTCAAGATCCCGGACGAGGACGTCAAGAACCTCAAGACCGTCGGCGACGCAGCCGAGTACATCCTGAAGCACCAGGCCTGATCCAGGCCGATCAGGTACGCCACCCAGCGGTGGCGCCGCTGATTCACGAACCCTCATAGACCGTGGAGAAAGAATTCCTGTGAGCTCGACCAATCGCACCGTGGTCGTCACCGGTATCGGCGCAACCACACCGCTGGGTGGCGACTCCGCATCGACCTGGGAAGGTCTGATCGCGGGACGTTCCGGCGTCAAGCCCCTCGAAGGCGAGCGCTTCGAGGAGCTGCCCGTCCGCATCGCCGCCCCGGCGGCGGTCGACCCGGGCGACGTCCTGCCCCGGCCGCAGGCACGCAAACTGGACCGCTCGGCCCAGTTCGCGCTGATCGCCGCCCGTGAGGCGTGGGCCGACGCGGGCTTCACCGCCCCGGCCGGCGAGGACGAGAACATCCTCCCCGACCGCCTCGGCGCGGTCATCGCCTCCGGCATCGGCGGCGTCACCACCCTGCTCGACCAGTACGACGTGCTGAAGGAGAAGGGCGTACGCCGGGTCTCCCCGCACACCGTGCCGATGCTGATGCCCAACGGCCCCTCCGCCAATGTCGGTCTGGAGGTGAACGCCCAGGCCGGCGTGCACACCCCCGTCTCCGCCTGTGCGTCGGGCGCCGAGGCGATCGGCTACGCCATCGAGATGATCCGCAACGGCCGCGCCGACGTCGTGGTCGCGGGCGGCACCGAGGCCGCGATCCACCCGCTGCCGATCGCCGCGTTCGCCAACATGATGGCGATGTCCAAGAACAACGACGAGCCCGAGCGGGCCTCGCGGCCGTACGACAAGGCCCGTGACGGCTTCGTGCTGGGCGAGGGCGCGGGTGTCGTCGTCCTGGAGTCCGCGGAGCACGCGGCCGCGCGCGGCGCACGCGTCTACTGCGAGGCCCTGGGCCAGGGCCTGTCCGCGGACAGCCACCACATCGCGCAGCCCGAGCCGACCGGCCGCGGTGTCGCCGCCGCGGTGCAGAACCTGCTGGACAACACGGGCCTGAAGCCGTCCGAGGTGGTCCACCTCAACGCCCATGCGACCTCCACGCCCCAGGGCGACATCGCCGAGATCAAGGCGCTGCGCAAGGTGCTGGGCGACGACCTCGACCATGTCGCGATCTCGGCGACGAAGTCGATGACGGGTCATCTGCTGGGTGGCGCCGGCGGTATCGAGACCGTCGCGACGGTTCTGGCACTGCACCACCGGCAGGCCCCGCCGACCGTGAACGTCGACGACATGGACGACGAGATCGAGGCGGACGTCGTCCGCGGTGAGCCGCGTGCGCTGCCCGAGGGCACGATCGCCGCGGTCAACAACTCGTTCGGCTTCGGCGGCCACAACGTGGTGCTGGCCTTCCGCACCGTCTGACGCACGTCCGTCGCACGACGACGAGCACCGGGCCCCGCCTCCCATCGTGGGAGGCGGGGTCCGCTCGTGGTGTGGGACGGTTCACCGGCGGCCGGGCGGCACCGGCGGCCGGCCGGTTCGGCCGCTTGGCGGCCCGAGGTCGGATGGTTCAGCGGCTCGGTGACCCCGACGGCCACGGCGGCTCGGCGGCCGGCTGGTTCGGCAGTCAGCCGGTCCGGCACGGGACCGGGAGGGCCGGGCCGTCGGCCGCGCCCGTCGGTCCGGTACCCGCCCCTCCACGACGCCGGGGTGCGGGCGTGTCCGGACGGGCGCACGGTTCGGGAGAGAGCGCCGCGGAGTCGGCGTCGGCTCGCGGAGAGGGCGACGGCCGATGGAGGGCGGCAGCCGGTGGGATGCCGGCAGGCGAGGGGCGGCGCGCCGGCGGAACGCGGAGCCGAAGCGCGGCAGCCGCGCGGCGACGCGCGTGGGCGGAGACGCGGAACCGGGCGGCGCGTCGGCCGCCCGGACGGATTCGGTGGTCGGACCGGCCGGTGGCGACGGGTCGGACGGGCGGACGGGGGTCAGACCACCTGGTGGAGCCAGCGGACCGGGGCGCCCTCACCCGCGTACCGGAACGGCTCGAGCTCGTCGTCCCAGGGCTTGCCGAGCAGCTTGGAGATCTCCGCCTCGAGCTCCGTCTCGCCCTGGGCGGAGCGCGCGAGGGCCGCCCGGAGGCGGTCCTCGGGGATGAGGATGTCGCCGTGGATGCCGGTGACGGCGTGGAAGATGCCGAGGTCGGGAGTGGCGCTGTAGCGCTCGCCCTCCGCGGTGGCGCTGGGCTCCGAGGTCACCTCGAAGCGGAGCAGTTGCCAGCCGCGCAGCGCGGACGCCAGCTTGGAAGCCGTGCCGCTCTCGCCCTGCCAGGAGAACTCGGCTCTCCAGGTGCCGGGGGACGCGGGCTGGCGGATCCAGTCGAGCTGGACCCGTACGCCGAGCACGCCCGCGACCGCCCATTCGACGTGCGGGCACAGGGCGCGTGGCGCGGAGTGAACATAGAGAACGCCGCGTGTCGTCACCGGGACCTCCAGTGTGGGACGAGGATCACCTTCCCAGCGGCCTCAGTAAACAACATCAAGTGCGAATCCCCGCAAACACCGGAAATCGGGCAGCATATGACGTGATGTAATTTACTGGAGCCGGCGAGCCAAGTGCCTCTGGTTCGACGTGGGCAAAGCTACCGTGCGACGGGGGCCCAGGTGTGTCGTACCACCCCTCCCGGGCCCCGTACGCACCAAGCATTCACCCGCCAGGACGCCTCGGGGGAGGGCAGATGTGTGAAATCCGGCGCAGCCGGCGGCCGCGTCGGTGGCGTACCGCCCTGGCCTGTGCCGTCGCGGCGACCGTGGTGATCACGGCCGGGCCGGTCGGATGTGACGCGCCCCCCGGAACGCAGCGCGAGCCGGTGAAGCGCCCGAAGCCCTCCCCGACACGCGTCTGGGACCGCGCCCCCGGCTCGCTGGCCGCGGTCGGCGACTCCATCACCCGCGGCTTCGACGCCTGCTCGCTGTTCGCCGACTGTCCCGAGGCGTCCTGGGCGACCGGCACCGACACCACCGTGCGCAGCCTCGCGCAGCGGCTGCTGGGAACGACGGCCGTGAAGCGGCGGGCCTGGAACCACGCGCGGTCCGGGGCGCGGATGGCCGATCTGCCCGCGCAGATGACGGAGGCGGCCGTCCGCAGGCCGGAGTTGGTGACGGTGATGGTGGGAGCCAACGACGCGTGCCGTGACACACCGGCGCAGATGACGCCGGTCGGGGAGTTCACCGAGTCGTTCAGGGCCGCGCTGCGCTCGCTGCGGCGCAGCGCGCCCAAGGCGCACGTGTACGTGTCGAGCGTGCCGGACCTGAAGCGGCTGTGGTCGACCGGGCGCGGCAACCCGCTCGGCAAGCAGATCTGGAAACTGGGCATCTGCGCCTCGATGCTCGGGGACGCGGACGACCTGGGCCGGGCCGCCCAGGAGCGCCGGGACCTCGTGCACGAGCGCGTCGTCGCCTACAACCGGGCGCTGCGGGACGTGTGCGCGAAGGATCCGCGCTGCCGGTACGACGGCGACGCCGTCTTCGACTACCGGTTCACCGGCGAGCAGTTGAGCCCCTGGGACTGGTTCCACCCGAGCCGGAACGGCCAGAGCCGGCTGGCGGAGATCGCCTACCGGAACATCACCGCGCCGCGGCCCCCGGCCGAGTCGAACTGATCACGCGCGCCCGCGCCGCGGCGGCCCCGGGGCGGCTGTCAGGGACCGCCCCGGGGTGATCGGGGCCCGGATGGTCACGGATCGCGGTGCGCCCCTTCGGCCGGCGGGTGCACCGGACCGCGTGGGAACCGGGGACGAGTCTCCAGGATGCTGATTCTCCGTCATGAGTCGTGCAGGCGCGCCGAACCGATCGGGACCCACGTGATGTGTGTCGCGTTGGGGATGCGCCGTGCGCGTTCCGCTCCGACCGGGCCGCCGCCCCTGCCGGACAGCACCGGCTTCCCCTCTGGTCACGCCCCCAACTCCTTTTCCATACTGATGACTTCGGGCAGGACGGTTTCGGCGGAGGGATGCGGCGTGCGGCGGACACTCGGGTTGCTGGTCGTGACGGCGGTGGTGGGCACGATGGCCGGTACGGCGCCGGCGAGCGCGGACGGACCGGTGGCGCGGGCGGGGGCGCCGGCCGCGGCGACCGTGGAGGAGCAGCGGCTGGACCGGGCCGCGCCGCAGGAGATCCTGCGGCGCAGCGGATTCGACTCCGTGGCGGGCGGGTTCGCCGGGGCGTTGCGGGCGGCGGACTCGTACGCCGAGGCCCGCCGGGCCGTCGACCGCCAGGGGTCGGCACTGTGGCGGCGGGCCGTCGACCGGGCGCGGGGCAGGGGCCCCGCGGGCGGGGACCTCAGCCGCGACGACGACCGTCCGCTGTACTGGGCCCGGCTCGGCATGATCCGTGAACTACGCCTCTGGGAGCCGGACTTCGCCCTGTCCGCCGAGGCGCGCGACCGGCTGCTCGGCCGGCTGGAACGGACCTCCCGGGGCCAGGACACCATGGACTTCCCGGGAGCGGGGAAAGCCCTCGGCGGCAAGGGCTTCAAACGCATCGTGCTCACCGGCTTCGACCCGTTCACGCTGGACCGCGACATCAGGATCAGCAACCCGAGCGGGGCGGCGGCGCTCGCCCTCGACGGCACCTGGCTGCGTACCGCCGACGGCGGTCTGGCCCGGGTGGAGACCGCGGTCTTCCCGGTGCGCTGGACGGACTTCGCGGCCGGCACCGTCGAGCGGACCCTGCGCCACCGGCTGCCCGAGGCGGATCTGTTCGCGACCGTGAGCCAGGGGCGGGCCGGGCGTTTCGACATCGAGCGGACCAACGGTGCCTGGCGCGGCGGTTTCCCGGACAACGAGAACGTCTCGCGCACCGGGACCGTGCCGGTGCCCGGGTCCGGCGCACAGCCGCAGTGGACCTCGACGACCCTGCCGTACGCGGCCGTCGTCGCCGCGGAGACCGGCCGCTTCCCGGTGTACGACAACACGTCCGTCACCGAGATACCCGCGGGAGGCACCGGTCCGGTGGTCCGCCCCGAAGGCCCCACCCCCGGTTCCACGGCCCGCGCGGGAGGCGGCGGGAACTACCTGTCCAACGAGATCGCCTACCGGGCCACGCTGCTGCGCGACCGTCTCGGCCTGCACGACACACTGCCCGGCGGTCATGTGCACACTCCGGTGCTCGAGTTCGGGGCCGGCAACACGGACCCGGCGACGGGCGCGGTGACCGACCCCGGGTTCGTACGGAACCGGCTGGACATCATCGACCAGGTCCGGGCCATCGTGGCGGTGGCGGCGGCGCGGCGCTGAGCCGCACCGGAGATGATTCGCCCTGAGCTCCGGCACGTCCGGCGCGGACCCGAGGGCGCGGCACCCTCGGTGCGAGACGCGTCCGGAGCGCGCTCGGAGTCCGCGTGCCGGCCGGCGGCCGGCTAGGAGCGGGCCTCGTCCTTGCCGGTGCCGTACGGGGCGGTGGGCGGGACGTGGCGGCTCGGGTACGGGTCCTGCCCGGTCCCGGGGTGCGCGTGGGGGTCCGGGGCCGCGTACGGGTGCTGGCCCGGCGCCCGGGGCTCGGGCTCCTCCTCTTCCCCGTCCTCCGTCAGCTCGCGCACCAGCAGGGTGGCGCCCGCGACCGCGCCCGGCATCAGCAGCACCGCGACGAACGGGACGAGGAAGGCCAGCGCCAGCGGAACGCCGAACCCGAGGGTGAGCAAGCGCCGGCCGCGCAGCAGCGCGAGACGCTCCTTGAGCTCGACGCGTCGCCGCTGCAGGGCCACGGCGGTGAGCTCCTCGGCGAGGAAGAAGCCGGTGACGCAGAAGCCGAGCACGGGGACGACGGTCTGGCCGACGACGGGGACGAAGCCGAGCGCGAAGAGCAGCACGCCGTAGAGGGCGACACGGATCACGATCCGCAGGCTGTCCCGCGCGGAGATCCACAACTCGCGCCAGAGCGGCAGCCCGGACCGCGGGACCTCACCGCCCTCGGCGCGGTCGACGGCCTCGGAGAGCGACTCGTAGAACGGCTGGCCCACCAGCAGCGTCACGGCGGTGAACGTGATCACGGCGAGGAAGAGACCGAAGACCCACAGCAGGGCCGTGAGGAAGCCGCGGAACAGCCCCTGCCACGGCGACGACCAGTCCGCCGCGAACGGGGTGGCCCAGCTCACGAGGTCGTCGGCGCCGTAGGCGAGCCCGACGAGGGCTCCGGCGTACAGCACGAGGGTGATCAGCCCGGGCAGCAGCCCGATGCCGAACCACCGGCCGTGGCGGCCGACCCACCCCTGCCCCTTCACCAAGTAGCCGAAGCCCGCACCCAGATCACGCATGCGCCACACCTTATACGTGGTGCGGAACTCCCGGTCATGGGCCTGTGGACGAAGGCCGGGAGGCTGTGGACGGGGCGGATCGACGGCGACCGCGCCCACCCGTGACGCGGGCCCGGGCCGGTGTCCGGCGGCGCGGGCCGGTGACCGGCGGCGCGGGCCGGTGACCGGCGGCGCGGGCCGGTGACCGGCGGCGCGGGCCGGTGACGGGACGAGGCCGCACCCCTCGGGGTGCGGCCTCGTCCCGTGCGTCGACCGCGCGCGCCGGGCGGACCCGGCGCGGGTGGGTCAGACCGCGAGCCCGACCGTGATGTTGCCCCGGGTGGCCTTGGAGTACGGGCACACCTGGTGGGCCTTCTCGACCAGCTCACGGGCGGTGGCGGCGTCGACGTTCGGGATGACCGCGGAGATCCTCACGATGATGCCGAAGCCCTCGTCGTTCTTGCCGATACCGACCTCGGCGGTGACCGTCGAGCCGGAGATGTCGGCGTTCTCCTGGCGGGCGACGACGCCGAGCGCGCCCTGGAAGCAGGCGCTGTAGCCGGCGGCGAAGAGCTGCTCCGGGTTCGTGCCGGCGCCGGAACCGCCCATTTCCTTGGGCGGGTTGACGACGACGTCGAGCTTGCCGTCGTCGGTGGCGACACGGCCGTCACGGCCGTTCTCCGCCGTGGCGACGGCGGTGTACAGGACGTCGGACTGCTGGATCGACATGGGTCTGGGTTCCTTCTGTCGTTCGCCGCGGCTCGCGCCCACGACCGCGACGGCTGTGCCGAGCCTAGCGGGTCAGCGAGACGATCATCTTGCCGGTGTTCTGGCCGCGCAGCAGGCCGAGGAACGCGTCGAAGCCGTTCTCGATGCCCTCGACGACCGTCTCGTCGTACTTCAGCGCGCCCGAGGCCAGCCAGCCGCCGACCTCCTGGACGAACTGGCCCTGGAGCGCGCGGTGGTCGTTGACGAGCATTCCCTGCAGCCGCAGGCGCTTGCCGATGACCAGGGCGAGGTTGCGCGGGCCGGGGGTGGGCTCGGTCGCGTTGTACTGGGCGATCATTCCGCAGATGGTGGCGCGGCCGTGGACGTTGAGCGAGGAGATAGCGGCCTCGAGGTGCTCCCCGCCGACGTTGTCGAAGTAGACGTCGATGCCGTCGGGAGCGGCGTTCTTCAGCTGCTCGGCGACGGGGCCCTTCTTGTAGTTGAAGGCGGCGTCGAAGCCGTACTCCTCGACGAGGAGCTTGACCTTCTCGTCGGAGCCGGCCGAGCCGATGACGCGCGAGGCGCCCTTCAGCTTCGCCATCTGGCCGACCTGGCTGCCGACCGCACCGGCGGCGCCGGAGACGAAGACCGCGTCGCCCTCCTTGAACGACGCGACCTCGAACAGGCCGGCGTAGGCGGTGAGGCCCGGCATGCCGAGCACGCCGAGGTAGGCCGAGAGCGGGGCGACGGAGGCGTCGACCTTGACCGCGTGCCGGGCCTCCACGTCCGCGTACTCGCGCCAGCCCAGGCCGTGCAGGACGTGGTCGCCGACCGCGAAGCCCTCCGCGTTCGAGGCGACGACCTCGCCGACCGCGCCGCCCTCCATGGGCTGGTCGAGCTGGAACGGCGGTACGTACGACTTCACGTCGTTCATGCGGCCGCGCATGTACGGGTCGACGGAGAAGTGCAGGTTGCGGACGAGGATGCGCCCCTCGCCCGGTTCGCTCACCGGGGCCTCGCGCAGGGCGACGTCCCCCGGCTCGGGCCAGCCGTGGGGGCGGGAAACGAGGTGCCATTCGCGGCTGGTCGCGGGAAGTGCGGGCATGGTGCGGGCCTCCTAGAAATGCTTCATGTCCTGAAACAACCATGCGACTGAATATTTCACGTTGTCAAGTATCCGGGTATGCTGACGGCATGGCCACCACACGCACGGACCCGCTGACCCTCGAGGTCGTCGATCTCATCGGCACCGTCGTGGCTCGCTACCACGACGAGTACGAGGAGGCCGCCGCCCGCTACCACCTCACCGGGGCGCAGGCCAGGGTGCTCGGACTGCTGTCCATGGAGCCGACCGCCATGCGCCGGATCGCCCGGAAGCTGAGGTGCGAGCCGTCGAACGTCACGGGAATCATCGACCGGCTGGAGGCGCGCGGCCTGGTGGAACGCCGGCCGGACCCGGCCGACCGCCGGGTGAAGATAGCCGCGGCCACGGAGGAGGGCCGCCGGACGGCGCGCGAGCTCCGCGACGCCCTGCACTTCGCGCGCGAGCCGCTCGCGGAGCTGTCGGCCCAGGAGCGCAGGACGCTGCGGGACCTGCTGAAGCGGATGCTGGGCGACGCCGAGGCCGGCGCGTAGGCGCGCGGTCGAGAACGGCTGGGCGGAGCGAGAACGGTGACCGGAGGCCGACATCCGGGCGCCGGTCCGCATCCGGGGTCCGGATGGCGTCGGCGCCCTCACCGCCGGAGGGGGCGCGCGTTCGCCGAGAGGGCGCGGGACGGATTCGGGGGACGCCCGGAGGGGACGCGTGGAGGGTCCCGAGGGTCTTCGGAGGGGGCGCGTGGGGGGTCAGGGCCGCAGCAAGCTCCGCGGGTTACGAGCACCAGAAGATGAGCCAGCAGTCCTTCGTCGGCGTCGGGGAGGGGGCCGGCTCGGCGGCCGGCGGGGGCGGCGGGGGTGAAGCCGACTGCGAGGGCTGCTGCGACGGATCGCCGCTCGAAGACGGGGTGCCGTCGTCGTCGGGCGGGTCGGGCACGACCGGCTCCGACTCGCTCGGCTCCTCCTGAGGCGCGGACGCCTCCACCGTCGGTCTGGTGCTGCCGCGCCCGACCGAACCCGTCGGCCTGACAGCGGCGGGCGACGTCCTGGGCGGCTCGCTCACCGCGCTCGGCCCGGGCGGCGGCTCCGCGCTGCCGGTCGGCTCGGGTATGTCGTCGACCTCCAGGGACTCCTGCTCACGCACCTCGACGGCGGTGTCGTCACCGCCGCCCGAGGACTCCCGGGCCAGTTCCGCCAGGCTCAGCGCGCCCGCGGCGAGCGCCAGCCCGAGTGTCCCTATGAGTACCTTCCGCCCGCGTTTGCGACGGGCCCTGCGGGTGCCTGCGGCCCTGCGGATACGGCGGCCGCCGGCACGGCGGCGCCCGGCGGGCGGCCCGTCCTCGTCGCGGTGGGCGCCGCCCAGTTCGACGACGACGTCGCTCTCCGTCGCGGCGGAGACGGGGCGGAAGTGGCGCAGTTCCTCGGCGGGAGTACCGCAGCCCGCGCACGCCAAGGCTCCGTTGAGGTGTCGGCGGCACTGGTGGCAGTAATCCATGGCTCCGGGAGCGTATGCAGCGATGTGACACCTGAGGTAGGCGTGACTGTGAGGATCCTGTGTGGAATCTGCAGTTCCACGGCACGTCGGCTGGCCGGAGCGGCGTCGCGGACCGGCCCATACGGGCACGATGAGGGCATGAACAGCTTCGGGCCCCGCGCGTTCCAGCTCGTCCTGCTCCGCCGGATGGCCGACCACCAGCCGGGACTGGTCGAGGAGGCACGCCGTGAGCTGGGCGCGTCGGCCGCCGAGATGCGGGAGGCGAACCGCCGCTGGCAGGCGACCGTCCGCTCCCCGCGTGCCCGCGGCGCCCTCTCCCGGTACCGCTCCGTGCTCGGCGAGCCCGAGGCCACGGCGCACCGCAGGATCGGCGACCTGGAGTGCGACGCGCTGCGGTGGCCGGTGCCCCTGTGGCCGGACCTGCGGTTCGAGGTGCTGGCCGGGCCCGGCGGGGCGGTCTGGAACGAATGGCTCGTACGGGCGCCGGGGGCCGCCGGGCCCGAGCTGCGTACCGCGGACGACCTGCGCCCCTGGCGCTGCACGGTCGACGAGGTCGCCGCGGCCTTCGCCCCGGTGCGGCCGATGGAGGGCACCGCCCCCACCCGCTGGCGGCTGGCGTTCGGCGTGCCCGACGGCCGGTCGTGCGTGGCGGAGTTCACCTGGGGCCTGCTGCAGCACGTGGCGTACGACTCCTGATCCGACGCTCGCGACCGGCGTTCGACATCACGCGCCCGGCGTCCGCCCGGCCCCCGGCGTTCCCGGCGGAGTCCCACCCCCGACCGGCGCAGCCCAGCGCGCGTCACGCCCCGGGCGATCGCAGGATGCGAGGAGGGAACCGTCTCGGGAGGACCTGCCATGACCGTCAGTCTTGAGCAGTTGCGCCGCTGCCACGTCGCCGTGGACCTGGGTGCCGCGCGGACCCGGGTCTATGTGAAGGGCGCGGGACTGGTCGTCGACCAGCCCAGCGTCGCCGCCGTCAACATCCGCAACGGCGCCCTCATCGCCGTCGGCGAGTTCGCCGAGCAGATGACCGGCCGTACCCCCGACTACATCCGGGTGATGCGCCCCGTGTCCGGCGGCACCGTCGTCGACATCGACATGGCCCAGCGCATGCTGCGCCATCTGCTCGGCGAGAAGCTGCGCAGGCAGCTGCGCCGCAAGCCGAGGCTGCGCGCCGCAGCGTGCACACCGCACGAGGCCGATCCGCTCGCCCAGCGCGCCACCGTGGAGACGCTGGTCGGACTCGGGGCCCGGCGGGTCGAGCTGGTCGACACACTGATCGCCGCGGCCGTCGGCTGCGGTCTGCCGGTGGAGCAGCCGACCGCGACGATGATCATGATGTGTGGTGCGGCCACCACGCAGGTCGCCGTGCTGTCCCTCGGTTCCATCGTGACCGCGGCGCGTATCCCGGTCGGCGGCGAGGCCGTGGACCACGCCGTCATCCAGCACCTGCGCCACCAGCACGAACTGATGCTGCCGAGCCAGTCCGTACGCCCCCTCCAGGTCGCGCTGAGCGAGAACGGCCTCACCCTCCAGGGCCCCTCGACCACCGAGATCCACGGCCGGGACGTGGCAACCGGTCTGGCGCGCTCGGTGCGGGTCGACACCGCGGCGGTGCGGGACGCGATCCACACGCCGCTGACCGCCGTGCTGGACGGCATCGGAAGGATCCTGCGGGACTGCCCGCCCGACCTCGTCGCCGATCTCGCCGACCGCGGCATCATGATGGTCGGCGGCAGCGCTCTGCTGCCCGGGCTCGACCAGATGCTCCGCGACGCGACCGGGATGCCGGTCCTCATCGCCGAACGCCCCGATGTGTGTGCGGTGCTGGGACTCGGGGAGATGCTGGAGGGCAACATCAGCTCGATGGTCCTCTCCCCGCTCACCGCCTGAGTGCGGGCCCGTGCCCGCTGCGGGAGGCCGGCGGCGCGGCGGCCACCCCGGCGTCCGCCCGCGGTGCGCTTCGCCGGGCCGGCGGACGCGCGCTCGTGGGCGCGGAGCGCGGCGAGACGATCCTTACGGCACTGCGCGGCCGTACTCGCGGCGGCGCACCGGCGGCCGGGGCCCACCGCGGTCGATGTCGAGGTCGAGCCACCGCGCCCCACGCCTCCCCGACGGCCGCCGCGCCCAGCGCCACACCGTCACGCACGACGCGGCCCCGGAATCGCCGAGCCGGGCCGGCACAGCCCCCGGCGGCACCCCGGCGGCACCACCGCGGAGGGCACCGGACCGGACCACCTGACGCCAGAACACCGGAAACCGCCGCTCCGCGCGGTACGGCCGGGGACGAGCGTCCGCCGCGAGGGGGCACGGACGCCGCATGGGAGTCGCTCCTCCGACCTGTCGCCGCACCTCGCCCCTCGCGGGTCCGAGCATTTGTTACGCACGAGTAGGTGATCGCGGGGAGAATGGTGGGGCCGCGGGCGCCCACCGCCTGCCCCGCGAAACGGTGCGGAAGCGACTTGAGGAGGACGACCCGTGAGTGCTCTCTTCCCGGCCCTGGCGGCCACCGCGGACGGCACGTCCGACGGAGTGCGGCACCGGCCCGCGCTGCGCTTCGGCGACCGGTCGCTGACGTACGGCGGGCTGGCCTCCGCCGCCGGGAGGACGGCGGAACGGATCTCCGGAGCGGGCCCGGTCGCGGTCTGGGCCACGCCCACGCTCGAGACGGCCGTCGGCGTGGTCGCCGCGCTGCTCGCGGGGGTGCCCGCCGTACCGCTCAACCCGCGTACCGGAGAGCGGGAACTGGCCCACATCGTCGGGGACAGCGCGCCGCGGCTGGTGCTCGCGCGCCAGGGCGACGAGCTGCCTCCCGTGCTGGCCGGGGCGGAACGGATCGACGTCCGTGTCGCCGGGTCGGGGGACGAGCCGGCGGGTGGCCACCGTGCACTGCCCGCCGAGCCGGCCCCGGATTCCCCGGCCCTGGTCGTCTACACCTCCGGGACCACCGGTCCGCCCAAGGGCGCGGTGCTGCCGCGCAGGGCGATCGCGGCCACGCTGGACGCGCTGGCGGACGCATGGGCGTGGACCGGCGACGACGTCCTCGTCCAGGCGCTGCCGCTGTTCCACGTGCACGGGCTGGTCCTCGGCGTCCTCGGGCCACTGCGGCGGGGCGGCTCGGTGCGGCACCTCGGGACGTTCTCGGCCGGCGGCGTGGGGCGGGAGCTCGCCGCGGGCGGGACGATGCTCTTCGGGGTGCCGACGATGTACCACCGGCTGGCGGAGGCGGTGGACGGCGACCCGGAGCTGACGAGGTCCCTCTCGGGCGCGCGCCTGCTGGTGTCGGGTTCGGCGGCACTGCCCGTCCACGACCACGAGCGGCTGTTCGCGGCGACGGGCCGGCGGGTCGTCGAGCGGTACGGGATGACCGAGACGCTGATGAACACGAGCGTCCGGGTGGACGGCGAGCCGTGCCCCGGATCGGTCGGCCTCCCACTGCCGGGTGTGGAACTGCGGCTGGTGGAAGAGGACGGGTCGGAGATCACGGACCTGGACGGGGAGACGGTCGGCGAGATCCAGGTGAGGGGGCCGAACCTGTTCACCGGCTATCTGAACCGGCCGGACGCGACGGCCGCGGCGTTCGACGGCGGCTGGTTCCGCACGGGCGACATGGCGGTCCGGGCCCCGGACGGGCAGGTGCGGCTCGTGGGCCGCAAGGCAACGGACCTGATCAAGAGCGGCGGCTACAAGATCGGCGCCGGTGAGATCGAGAACGCGCTGCTGGAGCACCCGCGGGTGCGGGAGGCCGCCGTGACCGGCGAACCGGACGACGACCTGGGCGAGCGGGTCGTGGCGTGGGTGGTGCCCGTCGATCCCGCGGACCCGCCGTCCGGCGACGAGTTGGCGGACCACGTCGCGTCCCAGCTCGCCCCGCACAAACGGCCGCGCACGGTCCGCTTCCTCGACACGCTCCCCCGCAACGACATGGGCAAGATCATGAAGCGGGCCCTCCCCCATGGCTGACGGTCTCACGGCGCGCGAGGCGACGGCCCTGGTCACCGATGTCTTCGAGGAGCACCCGGCGAGCGCGGACGACCCGTCCGCCGACGGCCCTCTCGGCGACGGACCGCTCGGGTGGGACGGATACGCGCAGTCGCGGGCGCGGGCCGCGGCGCGCACCGGTGAGCGGGAGTCCGTCGTCTGGGGCACGGCGGACATCGGGGGCCGGCGCGCCGTGCTGGTCTCGTTCGAGTTCCGGTTCCTCGGCGGGTCGCTGGGCCGGCGGACCGGGGAGCTGCTGGAGGGGGCGTACGCGCACGCCCGTGCCGAGCGGCTGCCGCTGGTGTCGCTGGTCGCGACGGGCGGCAGCAGGATGCAGGAGGGCATGGTCGCCCTGAGCCAGCTCCAGCGGGTGGCCCGGGCGTCGGCGCTGACCCGTGCGGCCGGACTGCCGCAGCTCGCGGTGCTGCGCGACCCCGCCACCGGTGGCGGCTGGGCCACGCTCGGGGCGGGCGCGGACGTGGTCCTCGCGCTCCCGGGAGCGCAGGTCGGGTTCGCCGGGTCCCGGGTCAGGCCTCCGGACGCGGACCCTTCGGCGTACACGGCCGAGGGCCAGCTGGCCGCCGGGCAGATCGACGCGATCGTCCCCCCGGACCGGCTGCGTCCGGCGCTGTCGCTGTGGCTGCGGCTGCTCATGGGCGGCGCCGCGGGTCCGGTGCCGGGCGTGCCCGTCCCGCCGCCCCTCGCGCTGGACGGCGCGTACGGCGCGGCGGCCACCGGATGGGAGGCCGTGCGGCGCGCGCGGGCTCCGCACCGCCCCCGCGCGGGGGCGTACCTCGACGCCTGGTTCGACGAGCGTGCGGACCTCCACGGCGATCGGTGCGGCGGTACGGACCCGGGGATGATCTGCGGCTTCGGGCTGCGGGAAGGCCGGGTCGTGGCGTACGCGGCCCAGGCCGGGACCGCGACCCGGCCCGCCGGGTACCGCACGGCCTCCCGGCTGATCCGGCTCGCCGACCGGTTGGGGATCCCGGTGCTCACCCTCGTGGACACGCCCGGTGCCGCGAACGACGCCGAGGCCGAGCGGACCGGCGCGGGCGCGGCCATCGCCGACGTCTTCGCGGCGGTGGCGTCGGTGCGCGTCCCGGTGACGACCCTGGTGATCGGCGAGGGCGGTTCCGGCGGGGCGCTGGCGCTGGCGGCCCCGGCGAACACCTGGGTCACGCCCGACAGCTACTTCTCGGTCATCGCGCCCGAACTCGCCGCGGCGATCCTCAAGCGCGACCCGTCCGAGACCCCGGCGACCGCGGACCAGCTACGGCTGCGGCCGCGGGATCTCGTGGAGCTGGGGCTGGTGCGGGGGATCGTGGCCCGGGCCGAGTGAACCGAGCGACGCGGACGTCCGTGCGGTCCGTATTCCATGCGGACCGTGCCCTGTGCGGACCGTGCCCCGTGCCCTGTGCCCCGTGCGGACCGTCCGGCGCCCCCGCCGCGTGAGAGGTCCGGGTGGTCCGGTCGGCACGTCCGGTCGCCGTGCTGTGAGTGACCCGTGGAGCCCTTGGGCCATGAGGTGCGTCACAGCAACTTAGGCAACCCTTCCCTCGCACGGCGGCCCTCTGGTAGACGTGGCAGACGCCCGGAGGGGCAACCGCACCACAGCACGACCGGAAGTGTCGCCCATGGACCAGGACCGTTCGCCCGACCTGACCCCGTTCGAGATCGACCTGACCTTCGAGGAGGCCCGGCGCCGGGCCGAGGTGGTGGCCGCGCTGGGACCGGACTGGGATCCCGTGGCCGCGCTGGAGGGCGAGGAGGCGGCCTACACGCTGCTCTACTCCGGTCTCGACGCCGGCCAGCAGCGGACATACGACATGCTCGTGGCCGCCGGTGTCCTTCCGGAAGGGGGCCCGGGCCGTGCGCCTTCCCATTGATCCGCAGGCCGACATCGCCCGCCGCGCCTGGCTGCCCTGCCCGGCCTGCGACGACGCGCGGGACTGCGCCCCCTGCGCCGAACGGCGCAACTGCGCGGAGCACTGGCGCTATCTGATCTCCAACAAGGGCGCGGTGGTCCATCTGCAGTGCCCCGGCTGCACCCATATGTGGTCGGTCGACACCCGCCGCCGCGCCAAGCGTCCCGCCGGGGACCCGCCGCCCTGCTGATCCCGCGGACCCGGCCCGCCGCCCAGGGCCGCTCTCTGGCCGCCGATCACCGGCGGGACGTGGAACGGCCCGGTACGGCGCCGCTTCGCCGTACCGGGTCCGCCTTCGACCGTGCCCCCCGGCGTGTCACTCCGCGCCGGCCGCCCGGATGATCTCCCGCTTCACCGAGCCGCCCCGGTCTTCCGCCGCGGAGGCCCGCAGCGAGACGAACCCGGCGTCCCTCGGCACCGTGAACGACGCCTCCCACGCGGCGAAAGCCCCGCGCTCACGGTCGAGCCGCACCTGTGCCGGTTCGACCCGCCGTCGTACGTCACCTCCAGCGCCGCCCAGGGGGTCCGGTCGGAGCCGGTGGCGCCCTCGACGCACTCGGAGAGGATCCCGACGTCGGGCTTGCGCCCGGCGGGGAATATGACACAGCTATATGGATGACGAGTGGTCAGCAATCCGGTGACCGCCCGGATGTCGGACCGTCGCACCGCCCGGGAACTGCTAGCTGTAAGCGCCGAACACGTTGACCTTCCGGAAGAAGGCCGGTGAAGGCCGGTCGGCCTCCGACGACTTCCTCAAGAAAGGTCTGGGATGCCCAAGATCTTCGGCGCTGCGCTGCTCGTCCTCGCACTCGCGGCCGCCCCGTCGGCCACCGCGGTCGCCGGCACGACCGCCCAGTCCGGTCAGACCACCGGTCAGACCACCGGCCGGTACATCGTGACGCTCGAGCACACCCCCGCGGCCGAGAGCGCCGACGCCGCCGTGAACGCGGCCGTCGGGCGGGCGTCGTCCATGGGCGCCGTGGTGGTGCACGTCTACCGGCACGCCCTGCAGGGCTACGCGGCGTCGATGACCGCGGCCACGGCGGCCGCGCTCGCGGACGAGCCGGGGGTCCGGTCCGTGGAGCCCGACCTTCCGGTGCGGATCGCCGCCCAGTCGGTGCCGACCGGGGTGGACAGGGTGGAGGCCGACCTCAGCGCGACCGCCGCGATCGACGGCAAGGACACCCGGGTCGACGCGGACGTGGCGGTCATCGACACCGGTATCGACGCGGACCACCCGGATCTCAACGTGCACGAGGCCGGGGGCAAGAACTGCTGGCTGCCGATCCTTCCGCCCATGGACATGCACGGTCACGGCACGCATGTGGCCGGCACGATCGGTGCCCTCGACAACGGCACGGGGGTGGTCGGCGTGGCACCGGGCGTACGGCTCTGGCCGGTCCAGGTGCTCAGCCCGTTCGGTTCCGGCAGCACCTCGAACGTCATCTGCGGCATCGACCACGTCACCGAGCACGCCGACGAGATCGACGTCGTCAACATGAGCCTGGGCGGCTCGGGCACGGACGACGGCAACTGCGGCAAGACCAACAACGACGCCATGCACCAGGCGATCTGCAACTCGGTGGCGAAGGGCGTCACCTACGCCGTCGCCGCCGGCAACGACCACACCGACGCGGCCGGCTTCGTCCCGGCCGCCTACGACGAGGTGATCACGGTCAGCGCGCTGGCCGACTTCGACGGCAAGCCGGGCGGCCTCGGCAGCCCCACGTGCCGGTCGGACCGGGACGACACCTTCGCCAACTTCTCCAACTACGGGCGCGACGTGGACCTGATCGCCCCCGGCGTGTGCATCCGTTCCACCTTCATGAACGGCGGCTACTCCACCCTGTCCGGCACCTCCATGGCAGCACCCCACGTCGCGGGCGGCGCGGCCCTCCACCGGGCCACCCACCCCGGCGCCTCCCCCGCCGAGGTCAGGTCGGCCCTGGTGGCGGCGGGCGGCACGGACTGGACCTGGCCGTCGGAGGACGGTGACGGCGTCAAGGAGCCCCTGCTCCGGCTCCGTTCGTTCTGATCCCGCCCGATCCCGCCGAGCGGGAGGACCCTCCCCCGGGACTCACGGCGTCGGCCGGCGGGCGTCGTAGCGCAGGAAGCCGCGACCGCGCAGCGCCAGGAGGGCGACGGCGAGGACGCAGGCGAGCCCGCCGCCGGTGACGGCGGCGGCGGGCGAGGTGACGTCGGCGACCGAGCCGGCGAGGAAGTCGCCGAGGCGGGGGCCGCCCGCCACGAAGACGAAGACCCCCTGCAGGCGGCCGCGCATCTCGTCCGGCGCGGTCGCCTGCAGCATGGTGGTGAGCGGTGGGGCGCGGGCGTCCCGGGGACGCCCGGCCCCCGCCGAGGGGCCGGCCCGGGCGCGCTCAGCGGCCGCCGGAGACCCGCAGGACCGTCCCCGTCGTGAAGGAGGCGTCGTCCGAGAGGAGCCAGGAGACGGCCCCGGCGATCTCGGACGGCTCTCCCGGTCGGCCGAGCGGGGTCACCGCGGCCACCTTCCTGGGCCGGTCTGGATCGCCCATGGCGGCGTGCATGTCGGTGTTGACGGTGCCGGGGGCGACGGCGTTGACGCGGATGCCCTGCGGGCCGAGTTCCTTGGCCAGGCCGACGGTCAGGGCGTCGGTCGCCGCCTTCGTCGCCGCGTAGTGGACGTACTCCCCGGGCGCGCCGAGCGTCGCGGCGACCGAGGAGATGTTGACGATCGCGCCGGAACCGTGCGCGGCCATGTCGCGGGCCGCGCGCCGGCAGCACAGCAGACAGCCCAGCAGGTTCACGTCGATGACCCGGCGCAGGTCCTCGGTGCGGGCGTCGACGAGCCGACCGAGCGGGCCGGTGACACCGGCGTTGTTCACCAGCCCGGTCACGGCACCGAGTTCCGCCGCCGCGATGTCGAACAGCCGCTCGACCGCCGTCTCGTCGGAGGTGTCCGCCCGTACGGTGACGCAGCGCGCGCCGGCGGCGCGCACGGCCCTCGCGACCTCCTCGGCGGCCGCCGCGTTGCTGACGTACCCGAGGGCCAGGTCGTGGCCGTCGCCGGCCAGCCGGACACAGGTGGCCGCGCCGATGCCGCGGCTCCCGCCCGTGACGACGGTGACCGGACGTGCCATGTGGCGCCTCCCGGGCTCGCTCCTGCCCGCGCCGGACGTCCTGCGGGCCCTCCAGGGGCCACTCCATCACAGCCGGGGACGGCGCGGGTGCGGACGCGTGGGCGTACGGGTCCATGGGCGTACAGGTGCGCGGGTTGCGGGCCAACCCGGGTAGGCGCAGGGTGAACAGGCGCAGGGTTAACCGGTGCGTGGACGCACCACGGACCCGAGAGGACACCGATCCTGATGAGCAAGCACAACGCCAAGGCGCGGCAGATCAAGGGCAAGCTGAAGGAAACCCTCGGGAAGACCATGGGCGACAAGTCCATGCAGCGCTCGGGCCGGAGCGACATGCTGCGCGGCAAGGCGCAGGAGATGGCGGAGAAGGCGGCCGACCAGGTGCGCAGGCACACCAGGCACCACTGAGACGTCCGACCGGCCTCCGGGCCCCGCGCGGTCAGTCGATCCGCAGGGCCAGTAGGCACGCGTCGTCCTCCAGGCCGGAAGCGGCATGGGCGGAGATCAGGTCGTCGACGGTCTCCTGCGGCGACAGCGGCCCTTCGCGCGCGAGGCTGCGGACGAGACCGTCGAGCGACTCCTCGATGTCCTCGTCGCGCCGTTCGATCAGGCCGTCGGTGTAGAGGAGCAGGAGGTCGTCCGGCTCCAGCGGCACGGTGGCGGTCTCGTACGCGTACCCGGGGATCAGCCCGAGCAGGGGTCCTGCGTGGTCGCCCGGAAGGAGCGCGGCCCCGCCGCCCCGGCGCAGTACCGGCGGCGGATGGCCGGCGCACGCCCAGTGCAGGGTGCGGCGCTCGATGAACCCGACCACGGCGGTGGCGGTGAGGGCGGTGGGATCTCCGCACATCAGCTGGTTCAGCCACGTCGCCATGGTCCCCGGCTCCGCCCCGGTCTGGGCCAGCCCGGCCAGTGCGTGACGCTGCTGGGCCATCCGTGCGACGGCCCCCAGGCCGTGGCCGCTGGCGTCCCCGATGGCCAGGAGCACCCGGCCGTCGGCCAGCAGCCGGCACTTGTACCAGTCACCGCCGACCGCGACCTCGTGCTCGGACGGGAGGTAGGCCGCGGCGACGGTGACGCCCGCCTCGGCGAGCTGGGCGGAGTGGGTCGGCAGCAGCGCCTCGCGCAGTTGGGAGGCCACCTCGCGTTCGGCGGCGGCCTGCTGGCGCAGTTCCTCGGTCTCCCTGCGGGTCTCCGCCAGGCGCTGGAGGCTGCGCGTCTGGGGCGTCAGGTCCCTCGCCACGAGGTGGATCGCCCACGGACGGCCGTCGGTGCCGGCGAGCGGCCGGCCGAGCACGTCCAGGGTGCGGACCTCGTCCCCGACGACGAACCGGACACGGGTCCAGGGTGTGTCGCTCCCGGCGAGCAGGGCCCTGACGCACTGTGCGAACCGCGGGACGTCCTCGGGGAGCAGTGCGTCGCACAGTTCCGTCAGCGACCACGTCCGGCCGGGAGCCGTGCGGAAGATGCGGTGCAGCCCGTCCGACCAGTTGGTCGCCCCGGACAGCAGGTCCCAGTTCCCCCACCCCATGGACACCAGCTTCTGCGCGTCGCTGGTGAGGAGGTCGGCCTCGGTGAGCGCGGGGCGCCAGGTCGCCAGGATCCGGTCCCCGCTCGCGGCCGCGTCGCACAGCAGCTGGACCCTCCTGAGGCGCCCCTCCCGCCGCTCCGTGTAGTCCAGGGCCCACCCGTGCAGGGGCCGGCCGGTCCTCAGGACGTGGGCGAGGGCCTCGACCAGTCCGGCGGAGGCCGCCCCGGGCCGTACGGTCAGCAGCCGCTGCCCCACCAGCAGGCCCAGGGGTTCGAGCCATTCGGCGGACCGGACGCGGTTACCGGCCGCGATGACGAAGTCGACCAGGGTCGCCCCCTCCTCTCCCCTGCCGTCGTCCCACACCGGCGCGAGGAGGGCGGTGGCCAGCGGTACGGCCGGGAGCGCGGCGGTGAGGCACGCCCAGGGATCGCCGCCGTCCGCGGCTCCGGGGCCCCGATCCCGGTCCTGCCCGCGGGCCCGCCCGGTGGGCCCGCCGTCCCGCGGCACGGCGGCGTCCGCGCCGACGTGGGGGGCTTCACTCCCGCCCGGGGACGGCCGGGTCGCCCGCGCGGGGGTGGAGCCCCCCACGTCGGCGCGCAGGGCGGCGATCTCCTGCTCGATGACGTGCTTGAGCGTCGTTACGTCATCGTGCGGGACGGGCACCTGTTCCTCGGCACCGACCGGACGGGCGTCGTCGGTGCGCGGCATGAGGCCTCCCTGAATCCCTCGATTCCAGGTGCATCAGCACTCACCGGGGTCGTTCCTCCCCATCTTCCCCCACCCGTCCGGCCGGGACGTCCCGGAGGGCCGGGGGCGGGACGGGGCCGGACCCCACGGTGCGGCACTGCCCGCGGCGGGCCGGGCGTCCCCCGCCGCCCCGGGCGGGATCGTGGGGGGAGTCAGTGCAGGGCCAGGACCTCCCGGGCGGCACGCTCTCCGGAGCGCACCGCGCCCTCCATCAGCCCGTGCATCTGCGTCGCGGTCTCCGTGCCCGCCCAGTGGATCCGGCCGACCGGCTCGCGCAGAGCACGGCCGTAGCCGGTCAGTGCCCCGGGCGGGAAGTGGCCGATCATCCCGCCCCCGGACCACGCCTGCGCGGACCAGTCCGTCTCCAGGTGTCCCAGAGGATGCAGGGCCTCCGGGCCGAAGCGCTCCGCGAGCGCGTGCAGCCACACGTCCCGGCGCTCCTTGGGGTCCAGCCGGCCGAGCCGAACGGCCCCGGATCCGAAGGCGTAGCTGCTCAGCACGCCCGGCCTGCCCCCGGGTGGGGTCTGGTCGATGGTCACGGGGACGGCCGACAGGGGAGCGAGCGTCTGCCCGGACAGGCGCTGACCGCGCCAGAACGGCTCGGGGTACGAGGTGTGGACGCGGATGATCGAGCCGGGCGCCATCCGCTGCCTCAGATGGACCGCGGCGGGCGGCAGCGCCGGCTCGAACAGGATGCGCCCGGCGAGCACCGGCGGTACGGCGACGATGACCCGGCGCGCCCGTACCGTCAGCACGTCCGTGCTCACCTCGGCGTCGTTCCCGTTCTGGACGATCCGCCGGACCGGACTGGCCAGACGTACGGCGTCGCCCAGCCCTTCCGCCATCCGCCGGGCCAGCTCCGGGGTCCCGCCGTCGAGGAGATGCGTCTCGGTCCTGCCGCTGTCGGTGTAGTAGTCGAACCCGCCGCCGCCCCGTGCCAGGACCAGCGCCCCCAGCAGGGAGACCTCGGCGGGGTCGGTGCAGAACAGCAGGCTCATCGTCGCCTTCAGCACGGTGTGCGCCGTCCCGGAGGGCACGTTGAGCGGATCGGCGAGCCACTGCCCGAGCGTGCGGGCGTCGAGCGTCCGCGCGTTCGGGGCCAGCCAGGGGGCGTCGGCGGGGAGCCGCCGCGCCATCGCGTTCAACCGCGCGAAGGCCAGTCCCAGGGAGGCGAGCGCCGCCGGACCGGCCTTGGGGATGCTCCCCCGGTAGCGGTGGTCGACGCCGTCGAGGCGCAGGACGTGGTCGCCGTCGTCGTACTGCGGATACGCCCGGAGCCCGTACTCCCGGGCGAGCCGGAACATCCTCGCCTGGCCGTCCCCGAGCCAGGTCCCACCCGCGGAGACGACGGTGCCGTCGGGCAGTTCCCGGTTCCACACCCGGCCGCCCACGCGGTCCCGGGCTTCGAGCACGATCACCTCCCGGCCCGCGTGCGCCAGGTTCCGCGCGGCCGCCAGACCCGCGAATCCGGCACCGACCACACACACGTCCGCCGTCGTCTGCTCCATGAGGGCACCTCCACGGGCAGCCTCACCCGCCGGGGGCGACGGCGCTCGGTGGGTGAACCGCCCGTGCGGCACTTGGGGCCGTCCGGGCGACGCACCGCCCTCCCGCTGGAAGGTCCCGCACACCCACCCGGCGCGGTGGCCCGTGCCCTCGTCCGGGGCGGGCGCCCGGCCGGGCGCGCCAGCCAACGGCCCCCACGGGCGGGGAAGTTACCCGTGCCACGTTTCCGCCGACGGTTGAACGCCCGCTCGCGGGCCCTCGTTGACCCCGGTAACCGGTGACCCCACCCAGACCGGTGAGTGAGCGAGGTCCGCACATGCCAAGGTTCCTTCCGCACCGCACCCGGTTCCGCCCGGCGTCCGCGGTCCACTGCCCGGCGCGTCCGGCGGCCCACGGCTGCCGCCCGCGGCCCGCGTACTGAGCGGTCGCGCCCATGGACTACTGCGTTCCCTGCCACCGCACCCTCAACGGCGCCGTGACGTGCCCCGAATGCGGTGCCTACGACTCCGCCATGGCCGGCGCGGACGGGATTCCGCCGGTCGCCACGGCGATGGCGGAGACCCGCCCCGACGAGGAACCGGCTCCCGGCGGGTCGCCCGCCGCTGCCCCGGCCACGGCGCATGCCGCTCCCCCGGTCGCGGCCGAGCCGGCCACTCCGCCGGGCCCGACGGCGACGACACCCGTGGCCACGGCCCCCGACCACGGGGCCGCGACACATGTGGCCGACGCCCACCGTCCCCGGCCGCGGCGGTGGAGGACGTACGGCGGCCGGACGCTCGCCGCTGCCGCCTTCGCGGTGCTGGGCGGCCTGGGCACGTCCTCGCTGCTGGCCGACGGCTCCGCCGGCCTCCCGCTGGCCGCACCGAGCCCGGACCTGCCACCCCCCGACGAACCCCGGGAACACGGCACCGCACGGCCGACGGCCTCGGCCCCACCGGAACGTCCGACCACCCACCCCGCCAGGGGAGCCGCCCGAGAACGCAACGACGCTGCACCCGGACCCCCTCGCACCACCCCCACCACCCCGGAGCCCCCCGCCACCCGCACTCCGAAACCCACCCCCGACACCGCTCCACCACCAGCGACCACAGAACCGAGCACCCGCCCCTCCACCAACCGCCCCGCCCCATCACCCCCACCGACACCTCCCATCACACCAAGCCCCAGCGGCAGCACGGGCACCTCGCCCACGGCCAGCCCCACCCCCGACACCACAGAGACGCCAGTCACCAACGCCCTGCCCAAACGCGTACCGCCCCGGCAATCATGAGCCGAAACGACGTCGACGGTGCCACGCCCACCGGGAAATCACCCGGCCGGCGGGCCCGGACCGCGGAGGGCGAGCGGGGCGGTGCGCGAAGGGAGAGCGGGCCGGTGCGCGACGAGAGCCGGAGGGCCGGTGCGCGGAGGCCCGCGCCGCTCCGCGCGGTCAGGCGGTGCCTTCTCGACGGCGGCGAGTCCGGCCCAGCGCCCCGCCCACCGCTCCTACGCCTGCGTTTCGGCGGTGTCCGCCTCGTCCGGAGCGGCATCGGCGGCCTCCCGCGCGGCCGCCGGCCGCAGCAGCAGGCCCACCCGGCCCTGGCCCTCCGGTTCCCCGATGAGCAGGGCGATCCGCCCGCCGAGAGTGATCAGGTCCTGGATGAACCGCTCCAGGTACTGGATCAGCCGGTCCTGGTCGGCGAGGGACGCAGCGGCCTCGGCTGGGCCGTCACGGTCCGGTTCGGCCGTGCGTGACGTCATCGTCACGGCACTCTTCCGATGAGGCCGCCTCGTCGGCAATCCCGGCCCACACCGCCACGTCGCCACCTCGCCACACCGCCACACCGCCACGTCGACCGCGCGTCGCGGGCCGTACTCCCGCGGACAGGGCGTCGACCGGCGGAGACGTCACCGCGGAGGTCGTGCGAACTCCTCACGCCGCGCCTCGTGCACGCACAAGCCGCGAACGGCACCGGACTGCGGGGACCGTCCCGTTCGGCCGGAGACGCCAGGCGGGCACCGCCGGCCGAACGGGTCCGCAGGTCGGGCCGACCGGCCCTCGTCGGACGGCCCCCGGCCCGTGAGGATCGAAGTACCAGGGGGCGGCCGAAGCGGTCGTGCCCGCCCGAGGCGTACGGAGGCCATCGCATGACTCGCCCTGTCACTGTAGGAGTGGACGGATCCCGGGAGGGCCTGGCCGCGGCTGACTGGGCGGCCCGCGAGGCCACGCTCCGCGGGATGCCCCTGCGCATCGTGCACGCCTGGCTCTGGCAGCCCCTGGACGTCCCCGTCGTCCAGGACAGGAACGTGCAGGCCGACTCCGCCAACGCCGTGCTGCTGGAGGCCGGGACACGCGTGTCCGACCGGTATCCGGACCTCTCGGTCACCACCGAAGTGGTGCCCGATACGGCGGTTTCCGCCCTGCTCTGTGAGGCTGAGCGGGCCGGCATGCTGGTCATCGGCTCCCACGGGCACGGGGCGATCGCCGGTTTCCTGCTCGGCTCGTACGGTCAGCAGGTGATCGCGAGCGCGACGCGCCCGGTGGTGTCGGTCCGGGGCCACGACGGGCAGCACGAGCCGGAAGGCGACGAGGTCGTCGTGGGCCAGCAGGGTGAGTCCGGGGACGGTGACGCCGTAATGGAGTTCGCCTTCGAGGCTGCCGCGGCACGAGGCGCGACCGTGCGAGCAGTACGGGCCTGGAGCCTGCCGCCCGTCTTCGCCTACAGCCCGGGTTCGATGCGCCTCGCCGACGCGGCGGGAGGGCTGGAACCGTTCGAGAGGAAGACGCTGGAGCGGGCGCTCGCTCCGTGGCGGGAGAAGTTCCCCACCGTGCCGGTGATCGCGCACGTGGAAATCGGAAGCGCGGGGCAGGTGCTGCTGTCGGCCGCCGCCCGGGCACAGTTGCTCGTGCTGGGCCGCCGGGTACGCCGCTCCCCCGTCGGTACCCGCATCGGATCGGTGGCCCATGCCGCCCTGCATCACGCCCGCTGCCCCGTCGCAGTGGTGCCGCACGCCTGAGTACCGGTCCGTCCGCTCCGGGCCGGGGTCACCCGGCACCAGGTCCGGCGATACGGGCCCGTGCCTGGTCCCTGCCGGCACCCCTCGTCCGACGGCCGACGCCCCGGTTCCTCTCCGGAACCGGGGTCGGCCTCTTGCGCGGGGCGCGGATCGGGGCCTCCGGTTACGGAGACGGGGGCCTCAGTTCCGCGGGCGGGCCTCACGCGCCGGGGAGGCCGGGCCCGCCTGGCCCCCACGGGCAGCCAGTGCCCGCGTGGCGATGACGGCGGCCTGTACCCGCCGCTCCACACCCAGCTTGGCCAGCAGCCGGGAGATGTTGTTCTTGACCGTCTTCTCCGCCAGGTAGAGCTGCTTGCCGATCTCCCGGTTGGTCAGTCCCTCGCCCACGAGCGCCAGGATCTCCCGCTCGCGGTCGGTCAACGCGGGCAGCCCCTGCGGCTGTTCGTCCCGCCCGGCATCGCCTCGCAGACGTGCCATCACACGGGCCGTGGCGCCGGGATCCAGCATGGACTGGCCGGAGGCCACCGTCCGCACGGCGTGGACGAGGTCGGTGCCGGTGATCTGCTTGAGGACATAGCCGGACGCCCCGGCCATGATGGCGTCCAGCAGCGCCTCCTCGTCGTCGAACGAGGTGAGCATCAGGCAGGCCAGATCGGGCATCCGGGAGCGCAACTCGCGGCATACGCTCACACCGTCGCCGTCCGGGAGGCGCACGTCCAGTACCGCGACCTGCGGGCGCAGCGCCGGCACCCGCACCAGCGCCTGTTCGACGGTGGCCGCTTCGCCGACCACGGTGAGGCCGGGCTCGGCGTCCAGCAGGTCGTGCACACCGCGGCGCACCACCTCGTGGTCGTCCAGGAGGAACACCCTGACCGGGCCCTTCTCGATGGGTCCGCCACTGCTGTCCGTCATCACACACTCCGTATCGGCTGGGTTCGTCCGCCGGGCGGACCCTCTGCATGGTGCCCTCGTACGGGCCGGACGGCCAGGGTCGAACGGCCCTGCTTCCCCTGCCCGGAGAAGCTCCCCTGCGCCGACCGTCCCTGTCGCTCCGTCACCCCGTCAGATGGCCGACACACAGGGAGACTGACCGGCTTCGGCGCCGTCGTCCCTGGTGCGGGGGGACTCCACCGGGCCTCCCCCTGGGACGCCGTCACTGGCCCGGAGGGACCAGCGGCCCTGTGTCAGGGGCCTGAGGGCCTGCCGGCCACGACCGCTCAGCTGATGGGCTTTCGAGCGTCGGCCGAGCCGACCGGCGACGCCTTGGCGGAGAGGTCCCACTCAGGCTCCGGTCACCCGACCACGACAGCACCGAACGACGGCACCACGGCAGTCGCCCTCTCCGGGGAGCTCGACATGGCCACCGCCGACAAGTCGCCCTGGATCTGGCTTGCTTCGCCGTCGGTATGGCCCGCGAGCTGCGCCTCGACCCGTCGGGCGTGATGTTCTGGGGCAACTCAGGAGCCGACCTGTTCGTACGGGTGCATCGACACTGTGCGGCGACGGGCGGGCGACCTCACCTGTGCGCTGTGCCGCGCCATTGTGCGACGTTCTTCGCCTGCTCGGCGTGGACGACACCGTCCCCTGCTCCTTTGCCCGCCCACGGTCCGCTCCGGGGCGTGCCGGCACTGGTCGTCCCGGAGACCGGACGGCCGGAAGGGTCCGTTCGGCCCTGTCGCCGCAACACCCCCTCCGGAACGCTGGCTGTCACGGCGGCGGGCTGCTTCGAGACACGGAGCAGGAGCAAAGGGTGGGCATGATGGACGACCAAGCCACGCAGCGGACGGGTGGGAGCCGCCTCACGGTGGCACCCCGGCGTATGACGCGACTCGACCGCGCCGAGGCTCTGGGCCTGCTCGGGACCGTCTCGCTCGGACGCATCGTCTTCACCGAACGGGCCCTGCCCGCCGTCCGCCCGGTCAACCACCTCATGGACGGCGAGGACATCATCGTCCAGCTGCACGAATGCGCGACGCTCTCCTCGATCGCGGCGCCCGACGACGAGGCGGGGGTGGTCGTGGCCTACGAGGCCGACGTCATCGACCCCGACACCCATCTCGGCTGGAGCGTCGTCGTCACCGGCTACGCCCGCCGGGTCACGGACGCCGGGGAACTCGCCCGGTACGCGGCAGGGCTCCGTCCGTGGGTGGTGCACCCCTCGATGAACGCAGCGGTGCGCATCCAGCCCGACCTGGTCACGGGTTCACGGCTCACGGCCTGAGCCGTGCGCCGCCCCCTCGGGGACGCCCGTCTCTTCACTCCGCGTTGCCGGCGGCGAACGGGGCCCGCCATATGAGCCTGCTGCCGCCCCCGTCCGGGGTACGGATGTCCAGGGTGCCGCCCATACTGCTCGCGCGTTCGGCGAGGTTGCGCAGTCCGCTGCGCCTGCCGTCGGCCGGTATCCCCTTTCCGTCGTCGGTCACGGTGAGGACGACCTCGTTCGCCGTGGCCTGCAGGGAGACCTCCACGCGTGCCGCTCGCGCGTGCCGGGCGGCGTTGCTCAGTGTTTCACCGAGAGCTGCCATGACGTGGTCGGCCACCGCGGGAGGGACGTCCGTGTCCAGCAGGCCCTCCATGCTCAGGCGTGGCGGGAATCCCAGCGCCGCTGCGGCCTCGCCGACGGCGCGGGCGACGCGGGCGCGCAGACTCGGCTCGGTCTCGTCCTCCCGCGCCCTCAAGCCGAAGATCGTGGAACGGATGATCTTGATGGTTTCGTCCAGGTCCCCGACCGCACGCTGCACACGCTCCGCAGCGCCGGCGTGCTCGACGAGACGCGCGGCGCTCTGCAGTGTCATGCCGGTGGCGAACAGCCGTTGGATGGCCAGGTCGTGCAGGTCACGGGCAATGCGGTCGCGGTCCTCCAGCAGCGCGAGCTGCTCGGCGTCACGTCGGCGCTCGGCCAGCTCCAGCGCCAGCGCGGCCTGTCCGGCGAAGGCCAGCAGGGGCTGCAGCTCGCCCTCGGTGAAGACCGGATCGCCGGCGGCTCGTGCCAGGAGCAGGACTCCCCGGGTGTCCTTGGCCGCCGTGCCCAGGGGAACTGCCACGGCCGGCCCCAGCCCCTCGAAGCGCCGGGATCCTGCCACGCAGCGGGCATCATCGACCAGTGCCGCCGTGGTCACCGGCGTACCCGCCTGGCAGGCGGCGCCCGACAGGGTGCCTTCGGCCGGCACCACCGAGCCCCGGCGCATGTCGTCGTCGCCGCCGATGGCCAGCTCGACGACCAGGTCGTCGGTACCGGTGACGGGCACGGACACGTCAGCGACGCGGGCGCCGGTGATCTCCCGGGCGCGACGGGCGATCAGTTCCAGGACCTCGAGCCGGGGTTTGCCCGAGAGCAGGCCCTTGGTGATCTCCGCGTTCGCCTGCAACCACCGCTGCTGGCGCTGCGACGCCTCGTACAGCCGGGCGTTGTCGATGGCCACACCGGCGGCCACGGAGAGCGTGGCGATCACCGCCTCGTCCTCGGCGTCGAAGTCCTGGCCGCCCCGCTTGTCGGTCAGATAGAGGTTGCCGAACACCTCCTCGCGCACCCTGATCGGCACACCGAGGAACGTACGCATCGGCGGATGGTGCGCGGGGAAACCGTACGACGCCGGGTGGGCGCCGAGATCGGTGAGGCGGAGGGGCTCGGGGTTGCGGATCAACTCACCGAGCAGCCCGTGTCCGGCCGGCAGCGGCCCGATCCGGGCGATCTCCTCCTCCGTCAGTCCCGCGGTGAGGAACTGAGACAGCGTCCGGCCGTCCGGGCCGATCACGCCCAGAGCCGCGTACTGCGCGTCGACCAGCTGCGCGGCGGCTTCCACGATGCGCCGCAGCACCTGGGAGAGATCGAGCTCGCGGCCCACCGAGACCACGACCTCCAGGAGGCTGTGCACCCGGTCGCGCGTGCCACGGGCCGCGTCGATGCGTGCCTGCAGCTCATCGAGCAGCTCGTCGAGCCGCATCTGAGGCATACGTGACAACGACTCCTCGACGCTCACACGCCTCCCCTCCGCTTTCACCCGCCGACCGCGGTCAGCCTATAGGCCCGTACGGGTGAAAAGCGGCGGCTGGGGCACCGGCTCTGCGGGACGAGCGACGGCCGGCCTTCGGTCCCGGTCGCCCGCGGCCCATGGGCGCCGCGTGGTGCTGCCCTCGCCTGGGCCTGCCCGGCCATTCGCCTGTGACGCGACATCACGCGCGGCGCCGCTGCGCGGGAGGCGGGCGGCGGCGCCGGTCCGCCGTGCCGTCAGTCGCGCGGGACCACGGCGACCGGAGCGGCACAGTGATGCAGGACGGAATGCGTCACGGTGCCGGTGTGCGCACCGATCGAGGACGTGCGGCTGCGGCGTCCGACCACGACGAGGCGGGCATCGTGCGCCGCGGCCGGCAGGTCGTGGGCGGGACGGCCGAGGCGGCAGTCCTCGGTGACCTGCACCTCGGGGAACTCGTGCCGCCACGGAAGGAGCACCGCAGCCAGGGCGTCCGCCTTCGCCGCCTGCACCTGGCCCTCGAGCAGAGCGGCTGCCGCTGCCGCATCCGGACCCCAGGCCAAGGGAAAGTTCCAGCTGTGCACCACGCGCAACCCGGCCCCGTGCCGGTGGGCATGGGCGAATGCGAACTCCAACAGCTTTTCGCACGGATGGGAGATGTCCAATCCGAGCACGACGTCGCCGTCGTCCGCCGGGGGCTTGGTGGCCGGCACCTGCAGATCACGGCTCCGGACCAGCACGACGGGGCGGCCGGTACGGGCGACGACGGCCAAGGACACCGACCCGACGACGAAGCCGGTGATCGCGCCGAGCCCCCGGGATCCGAGGACCAGCAGCTCAGCCTCTTCGGCCGCCTCGCAGAGGGCCTTGGCAGGCTCCCCGCACTTCTGCACCGTCCCCACCTCGAGCCCGGGATGGTGCCTGCTCACCCACTCGGCGGCCTTGCGCGGTGTGCGCTCGGCCCAGTGGCGCCGTGTGTCCGGACCGATGAGCGGTGTGTGCACGTCCGGCGCCAAGTCCCAGACATGGACGAGCCGCAACGGCAGACCGCGCGCGAGCGCCTCCCGCGCGGCCCAGCCGACGGCCGCCATGCTCTCTCGCGAGCCGTCGAGACCGACGGTTACGGTGCGGGGCATCCGGGGACCTCCGAGTCCGAGAGCGGGGTGATGCCGCCACAGTGGCGGGCGCCGACACGGAGCAGGAGGGGCCACAGGTCCCGCGGAGGGCCCGAGGGGCCCGCGGCTGTCCGGAAGCACGGCGGAGTTCGGCGGGCGGCTCGGGCACGCTCGGACCCGCCTCGGTGCGTACGCCGGCACCGCCCGCGTTCACCACCACCGCCACCCTGGTCCCGGCCGGCAGTGGCTGGGAGTGCAGCAGGGCTGCGGTGTCGAGAAGTTCACCGATGGTGCGCGTGACGGTGACTCCGGCCTGGGTGAGCAGCGCCTGGCGGGTCATCGTCGGCGTGGCGGCCGCGGCGGTGTGGGAGGCAGCGGCGCGGCGCCCGGCGTCGGAGCGGCCCGCCTCCACGGTGAGGACGGGCGTCCGCCGGGGGACGCGGCGGACGGTGCGGGTGAAGGCGCGCGGATTGCCGAACGACTCCAGGTGCAGCAGGGCCAGGTCGGTCGTGTCGTCGCCCTCCCACCCTGGAGCAGGTCGTTGCCACTGACCTCGTGCTTGTCGCCCAGGGACACGAAACTGCACACCCCTCAGCGCGTCTTGGTCCGCTCGGGCTGGGTCACCCCCTCTTCTTCACACGTGCGCCTGCAAGCAGTCAGGCCCGGCTCGCCTCGATCAGGCTTCCCTTCCGTCGGCGGGGGCATCGAGCAGGCACCTTCTGACGCGTTCCGCGGCCTCCCTCCGCCGGAACCACCTCAGGGCGGAAGCGAGCACCTCCCCGGACTGGGACATACGGGGGCTGGTCGGCAGACCTGATAGTGCGACCTGCGACGATCCCTCAGCGGCGCGTTCCGCGCCCGCTGCGTCCTGGCCGATGAGAAGCAGCAGCCGAGCGTGGACCCACAGGGCTTCGGCATGCGCCAGTCGGCCGGCGGGGTCTTCCGCCTCGGCAAGTCGGTCGCACAGGCTGTCGGCCCGTTCCACTCGCTCATCGACGCGCAGCAGGAGGCGGGCGAGGCGGCGGCACAGGTCGTCGGACTCATGCGGGCTGACAGCTTCCAGGAAGGAGGTGATCACCTCACCCAGTCCCTTTGTGAAGGACAGGTCGAACTCGACGCGGATCTCCTCGGGACTGCCCTGCACGGTGAACACGTATTCGCCCTTGTGCCATCCCTCGCCCTGATGCGGCTTCCTGTGCCGCTCGAGCAGGACTACGCGGCCTTCGACGAAGCGCGCCCCGCGTTCCAGGTGCACGATGCCCTTGACCAAGGGCAGGAAGATCGCTGCGTCGAGCTGGTAGCGCCGCTTCGCGGCCAAGGACCGCCCTGGAAGGGAGAACTCCAGTGTGTAGCGGTCCTCCGGGCTTTCGAGCTCGGCTGCCAGCGACGACATCAGAGTTGCCGGATCAGCCACCAGACTGCCAGTGCCATCGCCGCACCGGCGAGCGCCAGCACCATCGCGCGAGTCCTTCTGCCGCTGGTGGTCCCATCCCGGCGCGGTGCCGGGAGGGATGCTTTTCCCAGCCGTTCGACTCCCCGCAGGTCGCTGTCGTGGAGTAGGACCGCGATGTCGTCCGGCAGTGTCGACGCTACTCGCTTCACGCCGTCGAGGCTGCCCAGGGCGTGCGTCGTGAAGGCGTACCCGGGCGCCCCGTCCGCCAGCAGGCGCCGGACGCGTGCCAGGAAGGCCCGGGTCGCCACTGCGTCGTGGACGGCGCCCGCCCACGATCCTGTGATGTCCTTCTCCGTCTCCTCCTCGACTGCGACCTCGGCCGCTTGACGAAGCGCGTCGAGCAGCCGGATCTCGACGTCCTCGTCCGCGCCGGACATGACGGCGTCCACGAAGTCGCCGTCGAAGGCGGCGTCCAGGACTTCCCCCAGCCTTCCTCGTTCTCTGTCATCCAGCCCACAGCGCACCAGCCACAGAGCGAGTTGCCGGTCGTGGTGCGCCTCGTTCACCACGACCGTGTGCCGGACGCGGGTGCCGAGCACATCGGTGCGCCGCGAGGGGATGCCACTTATCACGAGGCCCGTGGTGTCTCCTCCGCGCCGCCGGACGATCAGTTCCTCGCTCTCCAGGAAGACCCAGGGGGCGACCGTGTCCCACCATTGTTCGGCCGGAGGTTCACCGAGGAACGTGTAGTCCTGGCCTCGCAGGGTGCCCCGGGTCATCAGGTGGGCGCGCATCCGACCTCTCACCACTCCTCCACTCGCTCGTCGGCGGGTTCCCTGGCGATCCGCTCCAGCACGGCCTTCAACTGCTCCTGGCGGCGCGCGGTCTCCGTCATGACCTGTTGGCTGCCCAGCCGCGTATTCCTGTTCTCCAGCGCCTCACCGAAGACGTAGTAGTCCAGCGCCCCCCAGAACCCCTTCGGTTCCGACTGCCGCTCGAGGGCCGCCTGGTACGTGGCCATCGCGGCCGCGGCCCGCCGCCGTTCCATGGTTTCCTGGCCGGAGACGACGCACCGGCACAACTCCTGCATGACGGTGCCGGCGGCCTTTGGCCTGACTTCGGGCGGTATCTCCCGGAACCGGTAGTGGCCGCGGAAGTCCAGAGTGGGATCACCGTCGGCGTCGCGCATCTCGATCCACTCCCCCTCCATCAGGTCCACGCATCCGTAGGTGTCGATGGGGGCGTAGATCACCCGAACGCTGCGGTTCTTCGTCTCCTCCTGCACCACGCGGACGATCGTCTTGTACTTCTCCCGCACCAGTTGCCGCAGTCGTGCACCCTCCCGCCCCTTGCCGCCGTTGTCGTCGAAGTACTTCTCGCACTTCAACGGGGCGAGCACCAATACGGCCGGCTCGTCCCGGTGTTCGGGCAGGTTGCGTGCGCGAGCCCACTTACGGGCCATCGCCTGTACATCCTCGAAGCCCAGCAGATCGGCTGCCGCCCGGCGCTGCGCCGGGGTCACCGCCTCCATCAGGACGGCCGCCTCCACGGGGACCAGCAGCATCAGGCTTTCGGTGATGTGCGCCTCGCACGCGGCCCAGTTCTCCTTGGCCTGGGGCGCGCGGGCGCGCATGGAGGGGTCGAGCCATCCGCCCGGGTAGTCGAGAATGCTGAAGGGGATCCCTGCCGAGTCGTCCCCGACTGCTTGCAGGCCCACGTCGTACAGGGCCATCGACTGGCTGCCGCCGAGCGAGGCGGCGTCGAACTCACGTGCCTCGATTGCCCGTCGTAGGTCCTTGCGGTTCTTGCGGACCCTCATCTCGGTCGCCTCGTCCATGATGAGGCTGATGCCGCTGCCCGCGAGCATGGTCTCGGTCTCGGCCAGGATGGCGGTGAGCAGAGTCGTCTTGCCGACCCTGGACGGCCCCACCATCGACGCCTTGAATGACAGCGTCAACGTCCGCTCCCTCCTGCCGGAACAGCACGCGGATCCGTGTCGATGATCAGGTTGCGCAGTTCCACGACCAGGGACCGGAGGCGACGCACCTGCGCGGGCGCCGCCTGCGGTCCTGCGCCGTCGCCAGGCCACATGCGGTCCTGGAACCCGTCCACAAGGCGCCTGAACTCGGCCTGGGACGACTCCGACCGCACAAAGGCGTCCTCGAACTGCTCGCCGTAGGCGAACAGCGCCTGGGCTGCCGTCTCCGGCTCCTGGGCCAGAACCGCCTGGGCGTCGTACGCGGCCTGCCGGGCCAGCTGGGTGACCCTTTCCAGCAGCAGTTCGGCGCCTTCTTCCGTCCGTGGCACGGCGAGCAGGGTCGTGGGGCCGTTCTCCCTGGAGGGGTCGTCCGTTTCCGGGTGCAGCACACCCAGGGCGCGACGCAGCCGGGGCAGCACTCGGGTGCGGTAGTCGAGTCGTACGTCCAGCGCGAAGTCGAGTGTCTCGGCCAGGACCGGGCAGGGGTCAGGCGCCTCCCTAAGGGCCCTGGCCAGGGCCGGCAGGAAGTCCTGGGGCCGGCCGGGGGCTGCGCAGTCGGCCGTGCCGTCGACGACCAGTGCCAGCCTGGGTCCGAGGGCGGCGACCAGGCCCGCCCAGTACTCGTCTTGGCGGCGCATGAGGAGGTCGTCCACGGCCGAGAAACGGCGCGCCATCTCCACCCGCACCCGGTTCAGCTCCGCGGAGGCGAAGGGGAGGGACGCCCGGTCCACGCGGAAGCGTTTGAGTGCCCGCTCCCTCCACGCCTCGGCGCCTTCGCCGAATCCGCTGAGCACCCATGCACGGACACTCCGGTGGACCTCGCCGACGCGCTCTGAGAACTCGGTGTCCTCGTAGTCGTCCTCGGCCCGGACGCGCAGCGTGTCGACCCATCCCTGGAGGGAGGCGGCCACTTCTTCGCGCAGTTCCTCGGCGCGGGCGATGGTCAGTTCCGTGGAGGTGGGGACCGCCACGGCGCGAAGCGTGGCGGACCAGGCGGCCAGTTCCGCCACGATGCGGTCCCTGCGCTCGCGGCAGACCGCCACCGCGTCCTCGATGACCGCCTCGTCCATACGCGGCAGGGCGGTCGCCAGGTGTTCCAGGACCGGCTGGAGGACCTCGTCGCGCACGGCGTCGGAGTCGGCTCCATCCGCGAGGACCACCCAGTAACCCCGGTCGGTGTCCGGGCCGTTCAGCCGTTCCCGCAGGTCGGCCTCGAGGGCCTTGATGTTCTCAGGCAGGCAGTCGCCCGTGTTGACCAGGACCAGGGTGAAGTCCCGTACGTCGGCCACGGTGCAGACGCTGCCGATCAACTGCAGGGCGCGGGCGTCCTCCTCCGCCCACATGGAGTTGGTGTCCGTGGGCCGCTTGACGACGATGACGAAGTCCACGTCGTTGCGCAGACCGTCCAGGTGGTGCGCCTCGGCCTCCGGCACCAGTTCGCCCAGGCCGGGCATGTCCACAAGCCCCAGCGCGGTCACGTCCTCGATGGGGAAAGGGCACGTGATCGCCGCGTCCCTGACCGCCAGGTACGGCCGTTTCACGGGCACCGGGCCGGATTCCGGATAGGCCACCCACTCCCTGATGTCCGAGAGGTCCACGGTGCGCACCTCCCCGGTGAGGTTCTGCCGGTACGAGTCGAGGGCCTCCTGCGCCTCGCGCACCCGAGCCAGGATCGGTGCCAGCCGGGGCTGGTCGGGCCCGCCCACGCCGTCGGCGGGGCGCGGATAGCCGAAGCTCGCGAACTCCGGCAGGTTGCACGGCGTCGGCTGGATTCCGAGCTCGGTGTGGTACGGAGCGATCACGTCCTGGATGAACGAGGTTTCGGTGTGCATCGTCAACCGTGCGCCGCGGTCGGTGGCGGAGTGGTAGATCCGACTGCGGACGGCCGTCACGGGCTGGCCGCGGCCGCTCGGTATCTGACGATCGTCGAGTCCGGACAGCGACTGCAGCAGCGTGCTCTTTCCGTTGCGGGCGCGGCCGCTCACGCCGATGTTGACGGTGCTCCTGCTCACCCTGCTGCGGACGGTGGCCAGGACGTCCAGGCAGTCCTGTGCCGCTCGTCCCATCGCTGCCGTGTCCAGTGAGTCCAGCACGGCGTGCGCCGGGCTCTCCTGGCCGGCCGAGCGGACAGCCGCGGTCGCAGCTCCCAGTTCCATGACCAGCCGCCCGACTTGGCGCCATCGATCGATCTGTTCGTCAACCACGGGAAGATGCTCCCGGCGCCTGCGCAGCACCGCGTCGAGTCGTTCCTTGTTGTTTCCCACTGATGTGTCCGCCCCCTGCCCCCACATGCGTCACCGGATGGCCTGCGGGCACCGACGACCCCCATCGGGGCGCCACCCCTCCCGGGCGCCCGATCCAGGCATATTCGTCACGCTATCGAAATCCGGGCGTGGTTCCTGCCGGTTTCCTGAAACTGTGGACGGCCCTCCCCCATTGACGACGGGAGGAGGCCCTCACTCATTTCGGGATCACACGTTCATGATCGCCATCGCCTGTCCCAACCTCTGCGGGCAGAGCGGCCGGCGCCCCTTCGCGGGGCAGACCACAGCCACGGGCTGCTGGAACTCCGCACCCGCCTGTCCCGGCGCGCTCCGCCGTCGGGCACCGCCGTGTACCGGCCGGTCAGGGGCCGCAGGCCCCGCCAGGGGGTTCCTCGGGTGAGACACCGGCGCAGAAGACCGTCAGCCCGATGCGCACGGCCAGCACGCCGACGATCGCCGCCTGGACGGGATCGTCGACCACGTGGCCGGCGATGCCGTAGACGGCGCCTGCGTCGACCAGGACGTCGGAGCCGTCCTTGCGGTATCCCTGGAGCTTCGGGTGGAGGCAGATGCCGTGCCGGATCCGGTCGTACTGGTTGTGGAACCAGTCGCGTCCGAAGCCGCGGGCCTCACGCCGGTCGTCCGGCGTCATACCGGGGCCGGAGCCGAGCAGGCTCAGGCCCAGTTCCTCGTAGAGCTCGTCCTCGGTCATCGCCTGGTACTTGTCGAGCGGGACGTGGTCGGCATCGGTCATCAGCGGTTCTCCTCCATCAGCGCGTACTGGGCGAGCGTGGCGGCGGACAGGGCCGGTTCCAGTCGTCCGGCTGCGGGCAGCGTTCCGTGGATCTCGTCGAGCAGTCCCCAGAAGGACAGCGGCAGCGCGGGGTCGGTGATCTCCTCGGCCCGGCGGTGATGTAGCCCCGCAGGTCGTCCGGGGTCATGAGCGGTCCGTGGCCGGGGACGATCCACTCGGGGTCGAGGTCCGGGATCCGTGCGCAGGCGGCGGCGACGCGCTCCCGGGATCTGGATCCGGATCGGGCGGACTCCTCGTCCTGCTCATCGCGCTGCTCGTCGACGCGGCGCGGGTGATGGTCCTGGAGGCGGACGAGCTGGACGACAGTCCGGCCAACCGCCGGATCGCCGTCACGCGCTGGGGCCAGCCGCGCGGCGAGATCGTGGTGGACGGCCATCCGGTCAACCCGGCTCCCTAGACAGTGGACAGCAGCCGCGCTGGGAACGCAACGCACGTACACGAAGGGGCCGTTGTACGCACCGGTGACCGGCTACGCCTCGACGGCCGCGGCCCGGCGGTCGAAGACAGCACCGGCACCAACGCCGCCATCTCCGACGCCCGGGTGGGCGGCAAGACGGGCACCGCCCAGCACGGCCTCGGCAACACGGGCACCCCCTACGCCTGGTTCATCGCCTGGGCCCAGACCCCGGACTCGGCCCAGCCGGCGGTCGCGGTCGCGGTGGTGGTGGAGGACGCGGACGCGAACCGCACGGACATCAGCGGGGGCGGGGACGCGGCGCCGATCGCGCGGGCGGTGATGGAGGAGGGGCTGAGGTCGGAGGCGGAGGGGCGGGGGCGGTGAGGGGCGAGCCCGCCGTCAACCGTCAAAAAAACCAGCGGCCCCACCGGAAAGAGGTCCGGTGGGGCCGCTGGGTCCTTATGCGGAACCAGTGACGGGGTCATCTCCGGGGGAGATGCCGACCCCGACGCATCCGATCACTTTGAGCGGGTGCGGATCGACGTAGAGCTGAAACCAGTATCCCGCTCGTTCGCGGTCGTCCACGTAGCCCACAAGAAGGCCCCGCTCGCCCATTTCGGCAAGATTCGCAAGGCATTCCGTGGCCCCGACGACCGTCCTGCCGCGCCGTTGCGTGGCTGTCACCCTGCGGCGCAGGACGCCCCGAAGTCTCGGCGCCGGAACGGGGTCGAGCCAGACGTTGAAATGCGCTCCAGAAAGCAGTGCATTTTTGGCCTGTACACTGACCTCGGATCCGGACTCCCATGCGGCGAGCAGTTCACTCGCGGATACTTCGTTCATCTCATCTCCGCCTGACGGGTGACCAGGTCTCCCCGAGGTCGAAGCTGATCTCGTCGGCCTCGATTTCACCGACAATGAGATGCTCGTCTTCACCCCAGTTTTCATATTCCGTGTCGTGGATCTGAATATTCCTCGACGGCCCGATTGCAGGGTCGATGTTTGCCACCCTGATGCGCAGCATCACACCTTCCCCAACCCAGTTCTCGCCCAGAGTCTGGGCACTTTCCGCGGCCGTGTCGGGGTCATCCGTCCACGACGTGAAGTTGCTGTCCGTCTGGTTTGCACCCGAGTGCTGTTCGATGGTCCGGTTGCCTCCGATGGGAACCGCACGGCCTTCAGCAGCGGCATCGTAGCGGTTGTGACCCCTGGCAAGACCGCGGTACAGATACCCGTCCTGGCTCCTTCCACAGTTGTGGACCAGGATCGGGGCACCGCTCGCCACCACGTAGTAGGTGTGGACGTCCGAGACGGTCAGGTTGTGGACCCTGGCGGCTTGACCGGTCCACCGCCGGACGGCGGTGACCTGTACATGGGTACCGGTGCTGGTCTGAAGCCACTCGCCCGATGTCAGGTCGGTGGCGTCGATCCACCTGCCGAGTTCGGGGACCCAGAAGGGGTGGCCGTCGGTCGCGGTGACCTGGGCCGTCTTCGAGCCGGCCGCACCGTCGACATCGATGGTGACGGTAACCAGGTGCTTGAGGCCCTGACCCTTGATCTCCGCGGTGACCGTCTCGATCCGGGTCTCCCCGGTCCTCGGGTCGGTCGCCTTGATCTTGTCGCCGGTCTTGACCTTCTCGATCGGCTTGGTGGAACCATCGGCCATCAACACCTTCGTGCCGGGCACGAAGCTGTTGTCGGCCGTGCTGCAGGAACCGCCGCCACCGCCGCCGCTGGCCTTGCCGGAACCGCCACCACCGCTGGAGCCTCCGTTGCTGCGGGAGGAGGCGCCGGACTTGCCGCCGCCACCGCCGCCGGAGCTCTTGCTTCCGCCGCCCTTGCCGGCTGCGGGCTGGGAGGAGGACTTGGGCGCCGCCTTGGCCTGGGACTGCTTCTGGGTGGAGTTACCCGTCTTCCGCTTCGCGGCGGCCGCTTCGTCGGCCTTTCTCTTGGCGGCTTCCGCGGCCTTCTTCTTCGCTCTTTGGGCGGCCTCCTTCTTGGCCCTCTCGATAGCGGCCTTCTTGGCCTTCAGTGCGGTTGCCTCGGCTGCCTTGGCCGCCTTCAGCACGGCCTCGGCAGCCTTCTTGGCCGCCCTGAAGGCCTTGACGGCCTCGATCGTGCGGTTGACCGCCTTGATGAGGGACGGGATCTTCCCGAGCTTCATCCACGGGACGGCATCCACCACGATGCTGACGCAGGACCACATGTCACCGCCGAAGCAGGCCATGGCGTCGTTGATGCCGATGAAGTCCTTCAGCGTCTCCCACGCCACGGCGAGGATGACCGAGGTGAGGGACTTGCCCTGCATCGCCTGGGCCTGCGCGACCTGCGCCGCGGACAGACCCGCGCCGGCGAGGGCCGCGGCCCTCTCCGATGCGGTCAGGGTGATCGCGAGCCCGGTCGGGTCGGAGTACGTGATCGGGTTGTTCTGTGCGTAGCCGTACCCGTTCGACTGCAGCGGGTCGTTCAGATCGATCAGCGGGTCGACGGACAGGAAGCGTCCGACCACCGGGTCGTACAGGCGGACGCCCAACGGCTGGTATCCCGAGGAGTCGTCCCGCGTCTGGCCCAGGAATCCCTTGTGGTTCTGGAGCTTGGCACCGGCGGTGCCGCGCTCGTTGCCGAAGGGGTCCTGCTTGCGGATGCGCACCGACTGACCGCCGTAGAGGGCGACCTCCGTGTACGCGCTGCCCTGGTGATCCGTGGTCTGGGCGACCAGGGTCTCCCCGCCGGTGCCGTAGGCATAGCGCATGACCGCACCGCCCGGAGCCGGGTAGGTGCGCTGGGTGTTGACCAGGACGCCGCCCTGCTGGACGGTGACCTCGGCCTCGCCCAGGTGCAGCGTGGCCTGCTTGCCCTTGATGGTGAGCAGGCGTTCGCCGCCGGGGCCGTAGATGTGCCGGGTGTCGTTCTGCGGCAGCCACTGCTGGGCCGTGGAAGCGGCGTCACAGGTGGCGAGCACGATCGGCGTGGCGTTCGCGGTGGCCCCGCCCTGGACCGCCAGGCACAGGTTGGAGGCTTTGTGCGTGAGCAGCCCGTTGGCGCCGCGCTGCAGTTCCTGCGCGGCCGCCTGCGCGGCGGTGGTGCCGCACTTCTGGATCTGCACCGCCGAGCCGACGGCGTTGGCCGTGGGCTGGAGGCACCAGGTGCCGTACACCGAGAGCGAGCCCCGGTCGGGGTCGGTCTGCGGAGCAGTGGCTGGGCCCGGGGTGGGCGTGAACTTGAAGTTCTGCGCCGGGGAGGCGTTGCAGGCGTACAGCTGGATCGGCTGGCCGGCCGCGTCCAGACCCGACTTCAGGTCCAGGCACTTCTGGCCGAGACCCACGTACGGGGTCTTGCCGCCGGTGCCCGCGCCGGTGATCCGGTCGACCAGGCCGTCGTGCGTCCAGCTGAATTCCTGCTTGTCGCCGTTCTCGACCGAAGTGATCGTCTTGGTCTCACCGGTGAGCTCGTACAGCCGGGTTGCCTCGGCGGTCACCTCGGCGCCGGCCGGCGTCTTGTACTTCTTCGACACCTTGGTCAGCGAGTGCGGCTGGTCCTTGGCGGCGTTCTTGCCGTACGCGTACGTGGTGACCGCGTTCCTGGTGGTGTCGCCCGAAAGGTCGTTCTCGGTCAGCTGGGTGCGGTTGCCGAGCAGGTCGTACTCGTACTCCTGCCAGTAGCCGGAGCTGTCCGGGCCCGCGGCGACCCGGAGGGTGCCGTCGGCGTTCTTGTTGAGCGTGCCGTCCGGGTTCCTGGGGTTGACGCAGCTCGTCTGGTCCTTGGAGGTCCAGGCGGACTTCAGCTGCCCGATCGGGTCGTAGACGAAGCACTGGCGCTCCGCGATCCCGGTGGACTTCTCCCGGATGGAGGTGACGTTGCCGGCCGGGTCGTAGCCGTAGGCCCGGTTCGAGACCAGGTTGCCGTCGACGACGGTCCTGTCGGCCGTGGTGTCGTTGGGACCGCCCTTCTCGCGGTAGACCGACTGCTCGGTGAGCTCACCGCTGGACTCGTCGAAGGAGTTCTGCGTCCACACCCGGTACGGCATGGCACCGAGAGTCGAGCGCAGGACCTGGCCGTACGGGGAGTAGACCGTCTCCGAGCCGTACCAGTCCTTGCCGGAGATGGAGAGCGGCTTACCGTCCTTGTTGTAGCGGACGACCAGCTTCTCCGCGCCGAACTTGCCCACCTCGGGAAGGGTGGTCTCGTCCAGCATGCCGCGGTCGTTGTACGTGTAGTCGTACCTGTAGTCCTTCTTCAGACCCCAGGTGTCGACGATCGACTGCGGCAGGGACAGCGTGGTCGAGGTCGGCTGGTACTCCTTCGTGTAGCCGTTGACCGTCTGCGTGTACGCCTCTCCGTCGGTGTAGCGGACGGCGGTGGAGGGCATGCCCTTGCCGCCCGGGACGGAGTCGTACGTGAACGAGGAGAGCAGCTTGCCGGCCGGGCCGACCTCGCGTACCTCCTTGGGACGCGACAGCTCGTCGTAGCCGTTCCAGACCTTGACGCCACGGTCGTTCTCAATGATCTGGACCCGGCCGAAGGCGTCGTACGTGTTGCGGCTCGTGCCAGAATCCGGGTCCGTCGACGTCAGTATCTGGCCGTTGTGGTTGTACGTCCACGACCACGGGTGAGTCGGATCCCCGGACGGAATGGCCTTCACGACCTGGCCGCGCGCGTCGAACTGATAGCGCGTCGACGTGTAGCGCTCCTTGACGCCGGTCGGCGAGGTGTACTCGGGCGCCGCCGGGTTGAAGGTGTCTGTACGGGCGGTGCGGCCGAGCGCGTCGGTCCAGACGCGGTAGGACGAGTCGCCCTTCGGGTGGATGACCTTCGACCAGTCCTCGCCGTACTCGTAGCGGACGGCCTTCTCCGGGACCGCCTGCGAGATGGCCTCGGTCGTGCCCTCGAGCTTGACCTTGAGGACCGGCATCTCCTCCAGTACGCGGCCGAGGCCGTCGTACGTGTAGCGGGTGATGTTCGGGATGGTGGTGTCCGCCAGCGGGGTGAACAGCTCGCCGCTCGGGGCGTCCTGGTTCAGGTAGGCGTTGTTGGTCTGGTAGACCTCACCGGCGTTGTTGTACAGCGTGTCGGTGATCAGACGGCCGCCGCCGTCCGCCTCCTCCTGAGACTGCCGCTCACGACCCAGACCGTCATAGATTGTGACGGACTTCTCGATCCGTTCCTCGTAACCACGCGCGTACGTGGTGACGTACGGAGGCTTGCGGGTCTTGCCGCCGTCCGGGTCGTTCGGGTCGATCTCCTCGGCCGGGATGACGTACTCGGCCCTGAAGTCCGGCACGCCCGAACCCGGGGTACGGCCCGGGGCCCAGGCCTCGGCCAGCCGGCCCATCGGGTCGTACACGGCCTCGCTGACGTGGTCGTTGGCGTCAGTGGTCTTCACGGTGACCGAGCGGCCCGGCTCCAGCTCCTGGATCTCGCGGTGTCCGAGCACGTTGGTCGTGGTGATCTTGAAGACCTGACCGGTGGCCGGCCCGAGGGGCTCGTACTTGATCGTGGAGGACTTGGGCGTCAGCTGGGTGAGCTGCGCCGCCGGGGTCTCCTTGACCACGCGGCCGACGGCGTCGAACTCCTTGGTGCCGTTGGTCTGGAAGCCGGTGCCGGTGCCGTTGAGCGTCCACGCCTGGGTGGCAAGACCGCGGGTCGTGGCGCTGAGCGCGTCGCCGTACTGCCCGCCGTCGTAGGCCGCGCGATTGCCTCCGCTCAGCGAACCGAAGTCCGCCCAGTCGGCGTTCGCGCAGAGCGTCGGCGAGACCAGGACCTGCTTGCTCAGACCGATCAGGTTCTTCGCCGTCTGGTGGACGTACTCCGACTTGGTGCAGTACTCGTCACCGGTCCTTCCGGTGTCGCCCAGCGACTCCACCAGCGTCGGAAGCCCGTACGTCGACTCGTACGTCGTCGTCGTCTTCACCGACCGTGTGGTGCGCGGGTCGTCCGCGTTCGTGCCCGAGGACTTCGTGTACGCGATCTCCTCCGGCTCCGTGACCCGCCACGCCTTCAGCGGCTTGAGCCCGTCGCCGAGGTCGCGGCTGGCGAGCTCGGTCGCCTCGGGGATGGTGATGCTGCGGGTCAGCCAGTTGGTGTCCGCGTCCGTCGCGTTGGAGTAGGAGAGCTCCTCGGCGATGCGGCCGGCGAAGGCGTCACGGTCGTACACGGGCTGGCCGTCGTACGTGATCGTGTTGCCGTGGACGTCCTTCATGGGGACGGTGTCGCCCATGCCGCGGTAGAAGCGGGTGACGGCCTTGGTCTTCGGGCCGTCGACGCCGGGGATCTCCTCGGCGGGGCTGGTGCCCTCACCACTGTCGGCCGTGGCCTTGCGCTCGCCCGTGGTGACCGTGGTCTGCTCGAAGCCGGCGAACTGCGAGTAGGTCCGGGTGGACTTCTTCGTGAACTCGGCCTCGGCCAGCTTCCAGCCGGCGTTCTTGTAGTCGTACCCGGTCAGCGTCGAGTACGAGCCGTCGACGTTCGGCAGCTCCTCGATCGTGTCGACGACGTACTTGTTGAACCAGTCGATGTCCTCGATCTCGGCGTCCGGGTGCCAGAACACCGGGTAGCAGAGACGGGTGTTGGACTTCAGCGCGGCGGTCTCGGTCTTGCCCGGCAGGTTCGTGCTGTCCTGACACGCGGTCTCGCGGGGCTTGTAGGTGACGATCGTCTCGCCGCCGTACTCGTTGACGACACGCGCGACGCGCAGACGCGAGAAGCCGGGTCGCGGATCCGTCGCGGCGCTGCCGCGGTAGACGCGGTTGGGCATGTCGTCGGAGTTCGACTCGAACCGCACCGCGTTCAGCTTCACCGAGGCGTCGGTGGAACCCTTGCGGGCGTAGCCGGTGCGCTGGATCGACTCCAGCCAGAGCGCGGTGTTGGCGCCGGTCTTCAGGACCGGGAAGCTCTGCTTGAGCTGGTACTCGTCGACGACCTGGCGCGCGGTGGTGTCGGTACGACGCTGCGCCGAGGTGGTGATCTTGTCCAGGCGCTTGCGGGTCCAGAACGTCGGGCCGGCGTTCCAGCACTTGCGGGTGTACGTCGAGGTGACGGCCTTGCAGTTCAGGTCGGCCGGGGTGTCGTACCAGATGCGGTACTTGCCCGGGTCCTTGTCCGTGAACTCCGCTTCCGAGCAGGTCAGACCGGCCTCGGGGTAGCAGCGCTCGGCGACGGTGAAGCCGACGCGGGCCGGGGCCGTCGCGGAGAAGATCGATTCCTTGCGCTGACCGTAGTAGATGTGCGACAGGTAGCCGCCGCGGTGGTACTTGACCGGGCCCTTGAAGTAGAAGTTCTTCGCGTAGTAGTTCTCCTCGCGCTCCCAGAAGAGGGACATGGCGTTGCCGTGGACGTCCTCGACGTAGTCGAGGTTCCACCGCCAGGCCTGGAGGCAGGAGGAGCTCTTCCAGTTGGTGGTCCCCGCGCCCGCGTAGCAGGGCTCCCCCGAGTGGTTGCCGTACACCGGCACCGAGAGGACGGAGTCGGTGTACGGGTCGTCGGTGGCGGTGCCGTTGTCCGACCAGCCCGGGAGCTTGTTCAGACCGAAGTGGTAGCGGGTGCCGTCCCTGGTCGTGACGACCCAGTACTCGCCGTCCGCGTCCTTCAGTACGCCCGAACGCGGGTCCCTGGACGTGTCCTTGAGCCGCTCGATCTTCGAGCCGTCACCGTTGGCTGTGAACCACTGGCCGACGGGCTTCCCGTCGGTGCCGAGCGGGCCCTTGTCCTTGTCCCAGACCAGCTCGGTGGTCATGCCGCCCAGTGAGAGGGTGGCGTTCTCCGAGCCCCAGCACAGGTCGGCGGTCTTGTGGTCGGTGTTGTTCGCCCCGGCCCGCTTGGAGTCCTGGCGGCAGTTGTTGTACGACCGGGTGATCGAGCCCGCGTTGTAGTCCCAGCCGTCGCCGATCCAGGAGGCCTGGTTGTTCGACGCCGAGGTGCGGCCGTCGACCGTCTGCGAGTTGTACGACAGGGCGACCTTCGGCATCAGACCGCCGGCGGTCTCCGGGACCTGCACCTGGTACGAGTAGGTGAAGGCACCGTTCGACGAACCCGCCGCCCAGGAGCCGGAGGACAGCAGCGGCGAGGCGGTGAAGTCACCGGACGCCGAGGAGCCGGTGTCCATCGCGCCGACGACCTGGCGGCCCGAGGCGCCCACGTTCGACGAGAAGGCGGCCTTGCGCGCGGAGGCGCCCGAGGCCGTCGACGGGGCGTCCTCGTCCGGCAGCAGGTTCGCGACCGGAACCGTGCCGGAGAGGATCTGGCGGGTCGCGGCGTTCTTGGTCTTGCCGGACGTCGCCTTCAGCTTGGTCTTGGCCGCCGGCACCTCCTTGACGGTGCTGCGCAGCCGCTCGACCTCGACGTCCGGCTCGTCCCCGACCGACATGGTCTGGATGCCCGTGTCCGGCGCACAGTCGCCGGTCTCCGGGGAGTCGATGACGCAGCTGGGCAGCAGGACGAGGCCGAAGCGCTCGGCGGCAAGCTGACCGTAGCGGTCCTCGAAGGCGGTCGTGTCGACGTCGACGACCACCCGCGCTGTCGGGTCCGCCGTCACCGGCGGCACGATCTCCATGATCATGCCGGGCACGCCGGTGTCCTCGGACGTGGTCGTCGCCTTGACGGCGACCTGCCAGTCACCGGCGATGGTCGCCGGGTCCTGACCCACTGGCACACCGACACCGACCGGCAGGAGCGCCTGGGTGGTCGTGTTCTTGACCTGGACCGTGGTGCCCGGCGTGGCCGTCGACGGGTTCGCCTGGCCGGCATCCGCCACCCAGGGGTCCGTGGCGACCGGTGCGTAGGCCGTGATCGGGTTCTCCGGCGCCGTGCTCAGCGTCTTCGGAGCCTGCGCGTTGTCGGCGAGCGTGGTGCTCGGCGGAATGTCGGGGAGGTCGACCTCAGAGGTCGTCTCCTCACGGGACATCCCGTCGCCGGGCACCGCCAGGGCCTGCGAGCCCAGACTCGTCACCGTCAATATCGATGACAACAAAAGGACGGTCGCCGTGCGGCTTCGCCGACGGCGCCGTCGTTGTGACTCTGTCGTGGCCAGGCGTCCCCGCCCCAGCCATGACAGTGGACCTGAAGCACGCATGCGCGTCGACTCCCACCCAGACGAACAAGACAACGGAGGTGCGGAAACACCAAAGAGCACGCGTCTGCATCAGGCGCGTGCGTGCGCACTCTCTGTCATCAGCGCCACATGCTTCAAGATCGGGGCAGGGGCGCGGACCGTCGTTCGCATGAGTTGCCTCACGCGATATAACCGCACAGATCAGCGGATCATCTGATCTCTCAGATTAAGCGGCGGGATTCCCTTCATCCATGCCATAACAGGTGATCAAAAGCCGCAGATACAACGTTGGTGACTGAGCATCAGGCGCTCGCCCACTCCACATAACATGTTTACAACACTCTTACATGTAGACGGATCATGTTGATCGTGTGATCGTGTGCGCGCCTTGTGCCCCGCGGCCTGCCGTCCGGGGCTGCCTGTGCTGTCCTGTCCGCCTGGTCCACACGGGAGTAGACCGCCGTGCCCGCGCCGCCTCGTTTCCTCAGCCCATTCGTGCGCACACGCACCAGGCTGAGTCTCACTCTCGGCCTCGTCCTGGCCGCACTCGCCACAGCCCTGCTGCCCTGGTGGCAGCCCGATGCCCCGCCAACCGCGCAAGGGGGCGGGGCGACCGACGCGAGACCGGCGAAGGTCGGCCCGCGCGACGAGGCCGCCGCAGCAGCGGAAGCCCGGCGTACCCGTAAGAAGGTGCTCGTCGACACGGCGACCACCGCGAACCAGCTCATCTGGGCACTGCCGAACGGCAAGATGCGCACCCAGATCGACGCCCAGCCGCAGCGTGCGAAGAACGCCCAGGGCAAGTGGGCGCCGATCGACACCACGCTGCGCCGGACGAAGGGTGCCGGTTCGCTGAGCATCCGTCCGGTGAACGCGGTCGTGCCGGTGCGTTTCGCCGGCGGTACCCGGTCCGCGGACCGCGCCGACCGTTCGTACGTCCGCGCCCCGCTGGCCGGCGAGACCGTCCTCGCCGAGGTCGACCTGAACCGCCACACCGTCGCGTACACCTGGCCGGGCACCCTGCCCGAGCCGGTGCTCGACGGCCCGCGCGCCCTCTACCCCGAGGTGTTCCCGGGTGTCGACCTGCTGCTGGTCGTGCGCGCCGAGGGCGGCTTCGGCCAGCTCCTCATCGTCAAGGACGAGCAGGCCGCGCAGAACAAGGACCTCGCGACCGTCTCGTACGGGCTGCGCTCGAAGACGGCCGTGTTCCGGCAGGACACGAAGGCCAACCGGATCCAGGTCCTCGGCAAGGACGGCAAGGAGGCCGGCAGCATCCCGACCCCGTTCGCCTGGGACTCGGCCGGCCGCGACCCCGAGCTGCCCCCGGGCTCGCCGCAGCGCACCTCCGTGGCCACCACAGCCGACGTGCTGAAGCTGTCGGGCCTGACGGGCATCGAGCCGGGCGCGAAGTCCGCCCAGCTCCCCATCGTCCTCGAGGGTGACGGCACCGGCTCCGCGACGCTGAACCTGGACGTCGCGGCCACGGGCCTGCTCGCCGACAAGGACACGAAGTTCCCGGTCTTCATCGACCCGCCGCTCAACAGCGACTGGCTCGCCTGGACCGTGGCGTACAAGAAGTACCCGAACTCCAGCTTCTGGAACGGTACGAACTTCTCCTCCGGCACCTCCGACGCCCGCGTGGGCTACGAGAGCGACACCGGCGGTCTGGCCCGCTCCTTCTGGCGGATGAGGTTCTCCACCAGCTACGAGGGCGCCAAGTTCGACTGGGCCACGTTCAAGATCGTGAACAACCACTCCTGGTCCTGCACCGACCGTCAGATGGAGTTCTGGCTGACGGGCGGCATCTCCTCGGGTACGACGTGGAACGCGCAGCCGAGCTGGTCGAGGGTGCTGCACAAGAAGTCCTTCGCGCACGGCTGGTCCTCGTCCTGCCCGGACGCGTGGGAGTCGTTCACCGTGACCTCGGCGGCCCAGGAGGCCGCGGACAAGGGCTGGTCGAACATCACCCTCGGCATGCGGGCCACGTCCGAGACCGACACCCAGACCTGGCGCAAGTTCGCCGCGACCGGTGCCCGGATCGAAGGCGAGTTCAACCGCCCGCCGAACCAGCCGACCTCCGGCACGTCCTCGCCGGGCGGTGCGTGCGTGCCGGGCCCGACCGCCAGCACGCTGATCGGCCGTACGACCATCACGCTGAAGGCCAAGGGCTCCGACCCGGACGGCGCTCCGCCGAAGCTGCGCTTCCGCTTCTGGAAGAACGGCAGCAGCACCAAGAAGGAGTATGTCGCCACCCCGACCTCCACGGGCTACGGCCAGATGGTCATCGAGGCCACCGATCCACTGCTGACGGGCCTCACGGCGAACACGCTGTTCAAGTGGGACGTACGGTCCGAGGACTCGACGTACCCGAACGCGCGCTCCACCTCGTCCTTCTTCCCGAACGGCAGCGAGCCGTGCCAGATCACCGTCGACCCGATCGCCCCGCCGCAGCCGGACATCACCAGCACGGTGTTCACCGAGGCCACCGACGACGGCAAGACGTGGGCGACGGTGAACTTCGGCAAGCCCGGTGACTTCACCTTCACCGCCGCCGGCGCCTCCAAGTTCCGTTACGCCTTCGAGGGCAACGGCTACGTCGACGCGCCGACCCCGGTCAACGGCAAGGTCACCCTCACGAACGTCACCCCGCCGCACGCGGGACCGGTGACGATCACCGTCTACGCCTACGACGTCAACGGCAACCAGAGCATCCGCGGCGACTACAAGTTCTACCTGCCCCCGCGTGACGCCGCCGACGGACCGATGGACACGGGTGGCGACAACATCCCCGACCTGCTCGTCCTCTACGCGGACGGCAGGCTGCGGAACTGCGCCGGCGCTCCCGCCGACCCGACCGTCCCCGGCACCGGCGGTGAGCTCTACAACTGCCTGTCCGGCTCGTACGTCACCGCCGGCAAGAAGGTCGACCCGGCGAACCACTGGATCAACACCGCCGGCACGCCGTCGCTGATCGCGCACTACAACGACGTCTACCCGGGCGACGGGTCAACCGACCTGTTCGCCGTCACCCCGGACAAGCAGTTCTGGCTCTACCCGGGCGACGGCTACGGCACCTTCAACGTCGACCAGCGCATGAAGATCCGGCTGCCGTCCAACGCACCGGCGCCGTCCACGTGGACGCAGATGAAGGCGATCGGCGACATCACGGGTGACAAGCACCCGGACATCGCCCTGCGCGCGGGCACCGCGTTCTGGATCCTCTCCGGCTACACCGGCGGCAGCTTCCAGTCCGCCACGCTCATGGAGGGCACCGCCTGGGCCACCACCGCTCGCGACATCGTCAACATCGCGGACATGAACAGGGACAACACGCCCGACCTGCTGTGGCGGAACGTGTCCAACGGCAACATGTACGTCCGCCACGGCAAGCCCGGCGCGGTCGCCGGCAGCGTCGACCTCGAGTCGATCAAGCTGGCGGCCAACTCGGTCAACGGCGACGTCCGGTTCGGCACGAACTGGACCGCGACCAACATCACGGCCGTGATCGGTATCCCGGACGTCAACAAGGACGGCGTCCCGGACATGTGGGCCCGCGAAGGCGCCACCGGCAATATGAAGCTGTACAACCCGTCCACCACCGACACCAACGCCCCGGTCAAGACGGTCCTGTCCACCGACTGGAGCACTGTCAAGGCGTTCGGCTGATCCCGGCCGCCCGCTGACGACACCGAGCCCCCGGCGCCACTCGGGACGCTGTTGGCGAATTCGGGGGCTCGGTCACTTCGCCCCGTCGAGCGTGAGCTCGACGGGGCGAAGTGCTGCGAAGTGGCTGGTGCGGGTGCGGGCTCGGGGTGTTTCGGTGAGATGGGCGTCGATGCGGGCGAGGTTGATCGCGGCCCCGGTGAGTTGGTGTTGCAGGGCGGTCTTCGCGAGGCCGAGGTAGCGGGATCTGCGCAGGCCGCACCGCTGGGTGGCTTGGGAGATGGTGCCTTCGACACCGGCGCGGGTCTTGTAGCGCTCTTCCTCCACCAGACGGTCCCGGAACTCCGACAGCACCGAGAAGTCGAACCCGGGATCACTCAGTTCCAGCCCGAGGGCGTACTTGAAGTCGATCCTTGCCCGCACCGCCTCCGCGGCCTGCCGGTCGGTCAGCCCCTCCACAAACTGCAACACCAGCACGAGCGCCAACCGCCCCGGCGACCAGGCAGGCTTGCCCCGCGCCGGGAACAGGTCCGCGAACTCCTCATCCGTGAACAGCGGCCCCAACTCGTCTGGACCCGGATCGCCAAGCTGCCTCTGGGGAACGCAGCCCGCGCCACCCGCACCGTCTCCGCCGGGACCTCACTCGGCCCGCCCGGCTGCATCGACATCCGCACCCACCCCATACGACAACGTCGGCCTTCAAGACCACAACCGGGTCTTGAAGGCCGACGTCACGCGAGCCCCCGAATTCGCCAACAGCGTCCCGAGTGGCGCCGGGGGCTCACCCCATTTCACGTACGGCCACGAGACCGCGCTCCGGCGACGAGACGGCCCCGCCCTCCGCGATCGCCTCCGCCACCTCCGCCACGCGCTCCTGCTCCTCGACGGCGAACCGCTCCCGGTCCAGCGCCTCCGCGATCTCCTCGTCCTGGGTCATCAGCAGGTCGAGGTTGGAGTCGCCCAGGTCGAAGACGCCCATGTTGAGATAGGCATTCTGGAGGCGCTCGCCCAACAGGCCGATGTCCTTCACGCACGACACGATCCGGCTGAACAGCAGCTCGCAGAAGAGGTGCAGGCACTCGCTCTGCTCGCTGAGCGCCTCCGCCTCCTTCCGCGGGATGCCGAAGTCCTCCAGGGCCTCGACCCCGCGCAGCCGGTCGCGCATCAGGTAGCAGCCCTCGATGACGAACTCCTCGCGCTCGCGCAGTTCGGCGTCGGTGAGCTGCTTGTAGTAGTCCCGCAGCGCCATCCGGCCGAAGGCGACATGGCGGGCCTCGTCCTGCATGACGTAGGCCAGGATCTGCTTGGGCAGCGGCTTGTCGGTGGTGTCGCGGATCATTCCGAAGGCGGCGAGCGCCAGGCCCTCGATGAGCACCTGCATGCCGAGGTACGGCATGTCCCAGCGGGAGTCGCGCAGGGTGTCGCCGAGCAGGCCCTGGAGGTTGTCGTTGATCGGGTACAGCATCCCGATCTTCTCGTGCAGGAAGCGCCCGTAGATCTCGGCGTGCCGGGCCTCGTCCATGACCTGGGTGGCGGAGTAGAACTTGGCGTCGAGGTCGGGAACGGACTCGACGATCCGCGCCGCGCACACCATCGCGCCCTGCTCCCCGTGCAGGAACTGGCTGAACTGCCAGGAGGAGTAGTGGCGGCGCAGCTCGCCTCGGCCCTTGTCGGTGAGCTTGGCCCAGTGCTTCGTGCCGTACAGGCTCATCGCCTCGTCGGGGGTGCCGAGCGGGTCGTACGGGTCGACCTCCAGGTCCCAGTCGATCCGGGTGGCGCCGTCCCACTGCTTGTCCTTGCCCTTCCGGTAGAAGGTGGCTCTCCGACGCCGACGTCGTCGCGCACGCCGCGTGCACCCCCGCCGCCCGCCCGGCGACGTCGTCGGGGCCACGGCGGAGCGGCCGGCGATGGGGCTCGACCTGCTCCTGCAGCCCTCGGACGTCGCCGAGATGATGCTGCAGGCCGCGCCCGGCAGTTTTTCGCCGAACGGCACGTGCCCACGCCACCGCCCTGGGCAAGAATCGTGCCGCGTGGGACGCGATCTTCCGCGCGTACTTCGGTGAGGCCCGGCGCATCTTCGACGTCGACGTCCTGCTCGACCTGGCCGACGAGCTCGGCCTGGACCGCGAGACGACACGTCAGGTCCTCGCTGACGGCCGCTTCCGGCAGCGTGTCCGGGAGGAGGCACAGGAGGGCCGGCGACTCGGGGCCACCGGCGCACCGTTCATCGTCTTCGACCGCCGCTACGCCGTCCCGGGGGCACAGGACAGCGACACTCTGCTCGACGTCCTGCGCAAGGTCTGGGACGAGACCCGCCCGTCCGTGCCGACACTCGACGCAGACGGCGCGAGCTGCGGCCCGGACGGCTGCGCAACCCCCGCCGCCCATGCGGCCGAGTCCGCAGGCTGAACCGGGTTTTTGATCACTGGTCGCCGATGGGGTTGCGGCCGTGGGCCGCAGCGCGGAGACGGCGGATCTCTTCCTTCTCCTCGTCGGTGACCGGGTCCGTTCGTCGCTGACCGGGTCCATGTTCTGGTTGGCGTCCATGTTCTGGTTGGCCATGGGTCACCGCCCTGCGCGAGTACGAAGCCCGGCCGTCGTGGTGGCGTTGCGGCCGGGCCAGACAGCGGCAGTCGGTCAGTCCTCGCTCGCTGTCAGCTTCTCCAGCGCGGCGACCAGCTCGGTGCGCCGCTGGTCGGACGTGTTCTTCTGCTCCTGCGCCGTCCAGGCGAGCGCGAACCGGTCGACCTGCCGCCAGTCGCTGCCGACCTTCTTCATTTCCTTGACCCGGTTCGCGGCGACTGCCGGCGTCTCGTACTCGTAGATCGAGACGGTGTAGGTGGCAATGAGCTGGACGCAGTCGTTCTTGTGCGGCTCTTTGCCGGCAGCCTCGTTGGAGCACAACTTGGTGTTGTCGGTCTGATCGCCGAGGTCGACGACGCCGGTTGCGTCGGCAAGTTCGGCCGCGACTTCTTCGGCGGTGAGGCGGTCGGGCTCGTCGTTGCTGGAGCAGGCGGTAAGTGCGAGCGCGGTGATCGCTATGGCAGTGACGGTGTGGCGGTGGCGCATGTTCTCCCCGGGAACGCGGTGGTTGCGGAGGAATCATGCCGTACCCGGGACGGGATTTCTTTCCCGGCATGCCTGATCCGGTACTGCCGCGCCCATGTCCGCGACGCGGCGCACACAGCCCGGGCTGACCTTACGCCCGCCGTACCTCTGTATCCCGTACCCATACCTCGTACATTCGGCCTGTGCGTGACTGATTGCCGCGCCTCGCGATAGTCGTCGCACGCCCCCGCTCGAGCGGTGCGCCTTTTCCGATCTTCCGATCCGTCCCCGCCCTTGCCTCGATCTTCCTATCACCGCAGGTCAGAGGCACTTCGCCGCTCTGGCCCTGAGCCGGCCTTCCTGATCCTTCCGGGTCCTTCCGTCCACTGCGTGTCCACTGACCGCCCCCGAGTGCCCTCCCGAGGAGCCACCTGGGGATGCCCTGCTGGATCGACGCAGGTCGAGCGACCGCCCAGTTACGGCTCCCCAGGGCGGAAACGGACCGCGGTCAGCGGCCCTGTCCGCGTTTCTTTCCTCCGCGTCCTGTTCCGGACCCCCTCCCGCCCCGTCGCCTTTCCCCGCGCGCCCGGCCCGTGCGGGGCAGCCGGGCAGCGGCCTCCTCGAGTTCCGCGAGGGCGGCGCGGTCGGGGTGGGGCGCGGCCAGGGCGGCCTCGATCGTGTCGCAGAGGTCGGGCTCACGGGTGAGTGCGGTCTCGGCAAGACCGTCGGGTCCGGTGATCTCCAGCAGTTGGAGCATGCCTTCGGCGACAATGACCAGGGATTCGGCGTCCGTCAGGTCGTCGGGGTCGAGCAGGTCGCGCTGGACCAGGACACCGATGGCGTACGGGGCCAGCCGGGGGTCGCCGCGCAGGGACCGGACGAGACGCTCGCCCTCCGGCTCGGGCAGCGCGACCAGCAGGGTGTCGAGCATGGCCTGGGCACGGCCGCGGAACGGCATGTCCCGTACGGCGTCGAGAAGTTGCGCAAGGGCGGAGTCCGGACCAGCGTGGGCCTGCGTCCAGGCGGTCAGCTCGCTGCGGGCGGAGTCGGTGTCGTAGTGGTCGGCCAGAACGCCGAGCAGGCCGGCCGCGGGGGCGTGGCGGAGTTCGCCGACGAGGGGTGCGTCACGGCCCTCGTCGAGCAGGCGAGCGCGTACGGCCCACGTGCCCAGGGGGCTCAGGCTAATCAACTCCACTGATTCGCCGCCGAGTTCGCCGGTGTCGAAGGCAGGTGCGGGCGGCTGCTCGGGGAGCAGGGCCGCGAGTGCGGCAGGCATGCCGGTCGGAAGAGCGGGCGGATCGGAGTAGGCCGGGGCCTCCAGGAACTCGGGCGCGGGCCGCCCGCGGGTGCGTTCGATGGCGCCCAGTTGGTCGAGGACGTCCAGGAGGCGGCGCAGGTCCCGGTGGGCGTGGTCGAACCACATGGCGGGCGCCTGGTCGTCGAGCTGGAGGCGGACGCGGTGGCCGTAGTCGACGCTGTCGCGCAGCCGGGGCCAGGGCATGGGATGGGGCAGGCTGTAGAGGGTGTTGAGGATGTCGGCCAGCGTGTCCTCGTACGTGTCGAAGAGCAGGGACTCGACGTGCCGGCTGCTCTTCGCCCCGAGCAGGGGCCGGCGCAGACCGAAGACGGCGTCGAAAGCGCGCCGCCACAGGGCGAGGCGGTCCTTCAGCTCGGGTGCGGCTTTGGCAACCGCGTACAGGCTGCCCTTGACGACCCGGACCAGGCGGGCCTGCCGGGCCAGTTCGAAGACCAGGTTCAGGCGCGGCAGGTCGTCGAGGGAGCGTACGGCTTCCGTGCGGGCGTCGCCGGTGGCCAGCCGCTCGGCGAGTTCCCGCGCGTCGGCGGTCTTCAGCCGTCCGGTCGTGGTCAGTGGGCGACCCTGCTGGCCCGCCCACTCGCTGAGCAGCCGGAGCTGGGTGAGGAGGGTGATCCGCTCGGCGTCCGCGCGCAGTTCCTGTTCGGACGGCAGGGCGACGGGCAGCTGCGGCTCGCTGCGCCGGGCGTCGGCCGGGCCCTCGATGAGGTGCCGTCGCGCGACCACGGCGAGCGCGGCCTCGTCATGGTCGATCTCGCCCGCGTGCACGCGTTCGACGAAGCGGTCGAGGTCCTCCTGGCTGGTCGTGTCGCTGCCGTGCTCGGCGGCCAGGGTCAGCCAGAACTTGGCGGGTCCGAAGCGGCTGCGGTCGGCCATCGCCTCCCGGTAGGTGCGGGCGGCCTCGTCCACCGCGGCGAGCTGGGTATCCAGGCCGGGCCCGCGCGGGTCTGCGAGGTACGCCGCGTGCAGGAAGCGCAGCAGCAGCCGCAGTGCCCCCGGCGCGTCGGGCAGTTCCTCGTCGGGCAGCACGGTGACCGTACGCGGCGCCCAGTCCAGCAGGTACTCCTTGACATGCCGTGGCTCCCACAGCCCGAGACGCCCGTCGAGCGTGCCCAGATGCCGGTAGTCGAGGGCGGTGGCCACCGCGAACGCGTCGACCTGCCCCCGCGGCTCGCCGCACCGGGCGGCCCACCGTTCGAGCCGGTCGACGAGCAGGTCACGGCCGGCCTCGAACTCGTCCTCGTCGTCGGGGTCGTAGCACATGCGCATGGAAGTGTCGTTTCCTTCGTGGGGTTCGTCGGTCACGGTACCGGGACGGCTCGCGCGCTGCCGCCGTGTTCGGCGCTCGTCCACCGTCTGTCCGGCCGTGGTGGGCCGAAGGCCCTGCCCGAGCGCCCGGGGTCAGGGCGCGAGGTCGGCCAGCAGGTCGTCGAGCACCGCCTCCTCCTCGACGCGCACGCCGAGTTCGGTGAGGGCTGGGCGGAGTTCGCGGTCCCATGGGGCGGTGGCGGGTGTGCCGGTCAGGGGCGGGGCCAGCGGGGTGGCGGCGGCCGCGGCGCGGTAGTCGGCGGCCGGGTAGCGCCACGGGTGCCAGGGGACGCGGTGCAGCAGGGCGGTGGCGATGCGCAGGCCGTCCCAGTCGAAGTCGCCGTGGTAGAGCAGCGTGGTCCCGTGGGTGTGCAGGTGGCGCAGCAGGGTGAGGGCGGCGGCCGAGGGCTGGCCCTGGAGGCAGACAAGTGGCGGGCATGTGGCGCCCACGACGTCGGCCGCGGCGGCCGGGTTCTCGCATACATGGACTGCCGCGGAAGCCTTACGCGGGGGGGGTAGATGGGTGAGCTGGCGCAGTGTCAGGACGGCCGGCTCCCCCCGCGTCGGCCGCCCAGTCGAGAGCGGGCGTGCCGCGTAGGCCCAGGGTGAGGACGGCGGAGGACAGGGCGTCCTTGAGGAGGCCCGCCGAGGCCCAGGCCTCGCGGCGCCACTCGGCTCCGGTGCCGTCCGGGAAGCCGGTCAGGGCGCGGACGCCGGACAGGACGAGCGTGGCGAGCGGGGTACCGTCGTCGAGGGCGTCCGCGTCGCCGAACGCGTCGGCGGCGAAGACGGGCAGGGACACGGTCGGCTCGGCCGGCAGGCGGCGCAGGGCCCCGGCTGTGTCGTCCAGCAGCTTCTTCGCCGTGTGCGGGGTGCGGGGTGCGGGGTGCGGGGTGCGGGGTGCGGGGTGCGGGGTGCGGGGTGCGGGGTGCGGGGTGCGGGGTGCGGGGTGCGGGCAAGCCTGCGTACGAGCCCGTCGCGCCGCAACCGGTCGGCCCAGTCGGCCAGTTCGTGCCTGCCGCTGCGGATCAGCCCGTCGAGCGGGGCGTACGCCTCACGCCAGGCGTTTTCCTCCCGCTCGCGCAGGTCGGCCAGCCGGGTGACGGGCCCGGTGAGGGCGGTGACAGCGGCGGCGAGGCCGTCGGGGCCGGCGCCGGAGCGGCGCAGGACGGCGTCCACCGCGTCGAGGCGTATGCGCAACGAGCGTCCGGCGCCGGGAGCGCGGCCCAGCAGGCGTTCGGCGGCCTCGCGCTGCGCCGGAGTGGGGTCGGACAGGGTGACGGGACCGGTGAGGGGTTCGTCCCGCGCCATACGGCGGCGTACCCGGTCGACGAGCCAGGCGAGGCCGGGGCCGCCGAGGATGCGGGCCAGGCGGTCGCGGTCGACGGGCGACGTGGCCCCGCCCGGTGTGCTCGTCTCCTCGGTCACGCTTTCGGTCCCGTCCTCGGTTTCGTCCGCCGTCGTGTCGTCGGCCCTCCGCCGTCCTGTCGTCGGTCACGTCCACAGGGCGTCCTGGCTCTCCGGGGCGGAGGCGGAGTTCTGATGAGGCTTCCGCAGCGGCAATCATGGCCACCCTTCCGCTGGGTTGCCACGCGCAGGCATCTCGGACCAAGCAACACCAGCCGCCAGGCATACCAGGTCGTGTATATTGATATACAACGCCGTATACACAAGGGGGCGCCGTGAGCCGCACCGTGATCGATCTCGACGACGAGGCGCTGGAGGCCGCCGCCAAGGAACTCGGCACCACGACCAAGCGCGACACCATCAACACCGCCCTGCGGGAGGTCACCGCCCGCTACCGGCGCCTGCGCGCCCTCGGAGAGGCCCGCGAACTGGTCGCCGAAGGCGCCCTGGACATGGACGTTCTCCTCGACAAGGGCAGGTACCGGCCCACCGGCGAGCCGGACGATGCCGACGGCGCGGGAGCGGATGCGTGACCGTCGCCGACTACCTGATCGACACCTCCGCCCTCGCCCGCGTCCTCCTCGGCCGGACCACGGCCGAGTGGGACGACACGATCGCCGCGGGACTCGTCGCCCTCTGCGACATCACCGAACTGGAAGTCCTCTACTCCGCGCGCTCGGCGGCGGACCGGGAACGCGTGAAGCGCGCGCTGAACGCCCACTACACCTGGTGCCCCATGCCCGACGGCATCTACCGACGCTCACGCGTCGTCCAGGAACTGCTCACCGCCAAGAGCGAGCATCGCAGCGCGGGCCCCGTCGACCTGCTGGTCGCCGCCGCCGCAGAAGAGGCGGGGCTGACCCTGCTGCACTACGACCGCGACTTCGAGACGATCGCCCGTGCGACCGGACAGCCCGTACGCATGATCGACGTCAGGGATCGAGAAGCGCCGTCCGGCACGCGGTGAGCGGGCGCCGGGCCCGTACCTTTCGATCGCCCGGTGGCCGACCGCCTGTCGGCCTTCCTCGTGCGGATCGTGGTCGTGTACCAAGGCCATGAGGGCACCCGCGACACACCCCGGCGCTTGGTCCGCCTGATGCACGAGCACGGCCCGGGCAATCTGCGGGAAAGCGAAATCAGCCAGGATCTCGGATACGAGCGGCTGCCCGAGGACGTCCGCATGGAGTTCATGAAGGGCGCTGGACAGGTCGAGTTCCAACTCAGTAGGTAGCGGCCTTGGGGAACTTGGCCTCCAGCGCGTCCAGGACGTGGCGCATCCGTGCTTGGACCGCGTCGGTGTCGGGCTGTTCGAAGACCGTCCGCAGCAGCGTGGCCACCCAGGGCCGGGCCGACTTCGGGACCTGGCTCAGCAGATTCCTCGCGTAGTGGGTGCGGCATCGCTGCCACGACGCGCCGGGCAGGACCGCGCCGATGGCGTCGACGAGGCCGGCGTGGGCGTCGGAGATGACGAGCTGGACGCCGGACAGGCCGCGGGCGATCAGCGAGCGAAGGAAGGCCGGCCAGCCCGCGCCGTCCTCGGCGGTGGCGACGTCCAGGCCGAGGATCTCGCGGTGGCCGTCGGCGTTGACGCCGACCGCGATCAGTCGCTGCGATGAGGTGCTGGGCCTGCTGACCGCTCTGCGCGGGGGTGGTACCGGCGCGGTCGCCCGGGGGCTGCGGAGTCGTGCGACGCGCACGGTTCCGTCGGCTGTCTCCGCGACCGGCGCGTATCCCTCCGTCCGCAGTGCGGCGAGGGTGTCAGGAGCCCATGCACGACCTTGGCGCCGCCGTCGCAGCCGCACGACTCTCGGACCGGCTCGGTGCCCAGCGTCCCGCCCTCGTGCTCTGCTGCCGTTATGCTGAGCCAGGCTGGCATCTTCCCAGCGCGAGCGTGGCCGCCATCGTGGAAACGCACGCAGCGCGGTGAACAGCACTGGGTGGCGGCCAGCCAGATCACGAGGCCGACAACTGGGCGGGACGATGCGTTGCCAGCCACGGTCGGCACCAGGCGGCACGCCCCGGCTGGTGGGTGCGGTCAGCCGAGGACGTAGGTTTCGTCACCGAAGTCAGCGACGATCTTCAGTTTGCCGCCGAGAGCCTTGACGTACGCAGCGAGCGTATCGACCTCGCTACGTTCCAACTGCCCCTTCTCGATACGGGAGACCCGAGCCTGGCTGACGCCCATTGCCTTCGCCACCTGTACCTGCGTGGTGTGCTGCCGCTTACGCAACTCCGCGAGGCGGTGCGCCCGAGAAGCGGTGATCATCGCATGGGCTCCCTGCGCGATCTGCTCCTTCTCGGCGTCGGTGAAGGCGAAATCTTCGGCCAGATCACCCCAGGAGACGGCCTGCGGGTCCCTCAGATGGTCGGTCATCACCCGTCCTCTCCTTCGATTCGCTTCAGGTGTTCCGCGTACGCCTGTTCCGCCTGGGGCACGGCAACGCGATACCAGCCGGACCAGTTCCCTGCCTTGTCACCACCGACCAGAATCACGGCCTGACGATCAGGATCGAACACAAACAGCAATCGCACTTCAGTGGCCCCGGCGGACCCGGGACGCAGTTCCTTGAGGTTGGGCAGGGCGGAACCCTTGATCGTGTCCACCAGCGGCCGACCGAGTGCCGGCCCCTCGTATGCGAGAGCAGTGATGGCTTGGCTGACCTGGACGAGCGTCTCACGGTCGGTGCGACGCAGCGCGTGAAGCCACGAGAGTGCCGGTTCGACCACGACGATCTTCCAAGTCACGCGCCCGCCCTCTGAACCGCAATTTATTACATCAGCAGCATACACCGGCAGCGTTATATTCGCACGACTGTTGAGCGTTACGTAGTCCGCAAGCGAGGTGTTGGCGACGACGGCGCGATGCCGAGGCGACCCGACATGATCGCCGGCCGAGGGTCGGCCGCAGATGGATAGCGAAGTGCGCGTCAGCCCCGGGCGAGTGCCCGAGAAAGCGGGAAGCTGTCCGCTCCGGCGGCGAGCCACTCCCCGGCCGACCCCGCCGGATACACGCCCGGCGGTGGCATCACGGTGATGCCGGCCCGGCAGCGAGCCCTGAGAGGTGGCCAGCCAACCCGGCATTTCGGACGCGGCGCGGGCCCCTGAACGGGCCCCTGGATCTTGGACTGAGGGAGTGAACGGGGGCAACCACCCTGGAGTGGCGACCCTCGTTCGGGCGTTTTCGCAGGTAGAAACGATCCTGCGCACCGCTTGTGCGGTGGGGCGGGTGGGACTCGAACCCACGGCCGACGGATTATGAGTCCGCTGCTCTAACCGGCTGAGCTACCGCCCCCAACGGCGCGTCGCGCACATTTGTGCGCGCCGTCTGCCGCAGCATAGCCGCTCATACGATCTCCTGCTTCGGATGGTCGGCCAGACCACGATCATGAGGACCGCGCTGCCGCCCGCGCGGTTCCACGACGGGACGACCACATGAAAAAGGGCCCCCGAGGGGCCCTCCTCCGTCGCTGCTCCCCCGGCTGGACTCGAACCAGCAACCCTCCGGTTAACAGCCGAATGCTCTGCCAATTGAGCTACAGGGGATCGCGCTCCCCCGACTGGACTCGAACCAGTAACCTGCCGGTTAACAGCCGGCTGCTCTGCCAATTGAGCTACAGGGGATTGCCGCGTGTGCACCGAACGTACCCACCCCGGGCGTTCCCGGGCGGCGCTCGCTCGCTGCGACACATACATTAGCGCAAGCAGGGGGGTGCTCCGCCAATCGGTTCCCCCGGTGACCACGCGGTGAGCTCCGGGCACGCGTCCGGGGTGATCGCGGGGTGATCTCGGGGCCTCGCGGGTAGGCGAGCACCACAAGCTCACGGTCCGTATCGAATCGGCGTCGGCGACGACGCCTGCGAAGGGTGGCAGCCATGCGCTACCGGCTCACGTTCATGGCCGGACTCGGTGTGGGATACGTGCTCGGCGCGCGGGCCGGGCAGGAGCGCTACGAGCAGATGAAGAAGTCGGCGCGGGAGTTCGCGCGGAACCCCGCCGTGCGGAACGCGGCGGAGTCCGCCGCGCAGACGAGCCGTGAGGTGGCGGGCAAGGCGCTGCACGCGGTGAGCGACAAGGTCGGCGACCGGATGCCCGACGCGGTGGCCGAGCGGGTGCGGTCGCTCCGGGAACGGAGTCAGGGCGGCGAGGACGACTGGGGCACGAGCAATACGTAGCCCCGCCTCCCGCCCCGGCCGCACCCGAGCCACGTTCCTTCCCACCCCGGTCCCGCACCCGAGCCCCGCGCCCTCCGGCGCGGGGCTCGGCCGCGGTGAAGGGGTGGCGGCCCGCCTCTGAGGGTCACGGCAGGCGCCGCCCCCGCCCCGTTGCGTGGCCCTCGGCCGTGCGAGTGGCGCGAGTGCGGCAGAATCTGAGGGCATGGGGATAGTCGCCGGGCTGGACAGTTCGTCCGCATTCACTCGCATCGTCGTCTGCGACACGGACACGGGCGCCGTACTGCGCCAGGGATACGCACCGCATCCCGTCGAGGCCAAGGCCACCGACGTCGATCCGCAGGCGTGGCTGCTCTCCCTGGGCGAGGCAGCGGCCGGGGGGCTGCTCGAAGGCGTGCAGGCCATCGGCGTGTCCGCGCAGCAGCACGGGCTGATAGCGCTGGACTCGTCCGGTGCGCCCGTACGGCCCGCCATGGTGGGGAACGACAAACGGGCCCAGGCCGCGGCGGCCGATCTGGTCGAGGCGTTCGGCGGGCGGCAGGCGTGGGCCGAGGCCGTCGGCTGCGTACCCCAGTCCGGACTGCCCGTCTCGAAGCTGCGCTGGCTGGCCCGGACCGAACCGGAAGCGGCGCGGCGCGCCGCGCTGGTGCTCCAGCCCCACGACTGGCTGGTGTGGCAGCTGCTCGGCAGGCCGGCGCGGAGGACGACGGACCGCGGTGCGGCGTCCGCGACCGGGTACTGGTCCGCGGGTACCGGCTCGTACCGCCCCGATCTCGTCGAGCTCGCGCTCGGGCACCAGGCGGCGCTGCCCGAGGTGCTGGGCCCGTCCGACGCCGCCGGGACGACCCCGGAGGGGCTGCTGATCTCGGCCGGTACCGGCGAGACCATGGCCGCCGCGTTCGGGCTGGGGCTCGGCACCGGCGACGCGGTGGTGTCCCTCGGCGCCACGGGTTCCGTGATGGCGATCCACCACGAGGCGCTCGCCGACCCGTCCGGGATGATCACGTCGTTCGCCGACGCGACCGGGATGCATCTTCCGGTGGTGCACACGCTCAACGCCGTGCGCGCGCTCCGCGGCGCCGCCGAGATGCTCGGCGTCGAGGACCTCTCCGAACTGTCCGCACTGGCCATGAAGTCCACCCCGGGCGCCTCCGGCCTGGTGCTGCTCCCTTATCTGGAGGGCGAGCGCACCCCGCACCTGCCGCACACCGCGGGCACGCTGACGGGGCTGCGGCGCGAGTCGATGAAGCCCGAGCATCTGGCGCGGGCCGCGTTCGAGGGCATGCTGTGCTCACTGGCCGACGCGCTGGACGTGCTGCGCGGACGCGGAGTGGTGGTGCGCCGGGTGTTCCTGCTGGGGCAGGCCGCGGAGCTGCCGGCGGTCCAGGCGGCCGCCCCCGCGATCTTCGCCGCGCAGGTCGTCGTGCCTCAGCCCGCCGACTACGCGGCGCTGGGCGCGGCCCGGCAGGCGGCGTGGGCGCTCGGTACGGCACAGGGTTCGCTCTCCCCGCACACCCCGCCGTCCTGGCAGGGCGCGGCCGCGCAGGTCTTCGAGGCGGGCGACGAGCTCGCCGTCGGCCAGGCGGTGCGCCAGCAGTACGCCGCGACGCGCGAGCAGATCCACCCGGGGGCGTTCAACCCCTGACCGGTGGCGCGGTCCTCGGCCATCGGCGGCAGGGAGGCCGGGGTTCGTCCGCTCCCCCGTCGAGCAGGGCCCGGCCGCGCCTGGGGCCCGGACCGGCCCGGTGCCGAAGCGCGTCGGCCGACGGGCGCCGTTCGGCGTCGCCCCGGATCGTTGATCGGCCCGTACGCGGCCGGCCCGGTGGTCGCGGGCCCCGTCGCCCCCGATCCGCCGGCGGCGACGAGAACGGCGCGGGCCGCAGCGGCCGGAACGAATGCGTGCTCAGCGTGGCGGGACGCGCCGCGCCCCGTGCCGGCGTTGCCCCACGAGGCCGGGCGGGTCCTGTGGGACGGCTCGCCGTCACCCGGCGAGCAACGTGGCGGGCCGGATCGGGCGGGGCGCTCCGCCCCGGCCGGGCGCGACCGGGTGCCGGCGCCCCGGCCGTCGTCCACGGGCACCTTCTTGACCGGGCCTTGGCCAAAACCCTTGGGCACCCGGTGGTCGGGTGCCTGAGTATGGGGGCGACTCCAAGAATGCCGCCGAACCGAGAGACAGCCGCGCGTGCTCATACGACTCCTCCGGACGTTCCTGCGTCCCCACCGGCAGGCGATCACCCTGCTGGTGGCGCTGCAACTGCTGCAGACCAGCGCCACCCTCTATCTGCCCACGCTGAACGCGGACATCATCGACAACGGTGTCGTCCGGGGTGACGCCGGGTACATCCTGACGTTCGGCGCGCTGATGATCGCCGTCAGCGTCGTCCAGGTGGTGTGCAACGTCGGGGCCGTGTACTACGGCGCGCGGACCGCGTCCGCGCTCGGTCGGGACGTGCGGGCCGCCGTGTTCGACCGGGTCCAGTCGTTCTCGGCGCGCGAGGTGGGGCACTTCGGCGCCCCGTCCCTCATCACCCGTACGACCAATGACGTCCAGCAGGTACAGATGCTGGTGCTGATGGCGTTCACGCTGATGGTGTCCGCGCCGATCATGTGCGTCGGCGGCATCGTGCTGGCCCTCTCCCTGGACGTTCCGCTCTCGGCTGTGCTGCTCGCGGTCGTCCCGGTCCTCGGCGTCTCCGTGTCCCTGATCGTCAGGAGGATGCGGCCGCTGTTCCGGACCATGCAGGAGCGGCTCGACACGGTGAACCGCGTGCTGCGGGAACAGATCACCGGCAACCGCGTGATCAGGGCGTTCGTGAAGGACGGCTACGAGGAGGAGCGTTTCCGCGGGTCGAACACCGAGCTGACGGACGTGTCGATGGCGACGGGCCGTCTGATGGCGCTGATGTTCCCGATCGTGATGACCGTCGTGAACGTGTCGAGCGTCGCCGTCGTCTGGTTCGGTGCCCACCGCATCGACGGCGGCGGGATGCAGATCGGCGCGCTCACCGCGTTCCTCGCGTATCTGATGCAGATCGTCATGGCCGTGATGATGGCCACCTTCATGTTCATGATGGTGCCGCGCGCCGAGGTCTGCGCGGAGCGCATCGAGGAGGTGCTGGCCACCGGGTCGAGCGTCGTGCCGCCGCTCGCGCCCGTGCGCGAGACGACGCGCCACGGCCATCTGGAGCTCCGCGCCGCCGACTTCCGCTACCCCGGAGCCGAGGAGCCGGTGCTGCGCGGGGTGGATCTGGTGGCCCGGCCCGGTGAGACGACCGCGATCATCGGCTCGACGGGCAGCGGGAAGTCGACGCTGCTGGGGCTGGTCCCGCGGCTGTTCGACGTCACCGGCGGCGAGGTCCTCGTCGACGGGGTGGACGTGCGGGAGCTCGACCCGGCGCTGATGGCGCGGACCGTCGGGCTGGTACCGCAGAAGCCGTACCTCTTCTCGGGGACGGTGGCGACGAACCTCCGCTACGGGAATCCCGACGCGACCGACGAGGAGCTGTGGCGGGCACTGGAGGTCGCGCAGGCCGCCGACTTCGTGCGCGAGCTCCACGGCGGGCTCGACGCCCCCGTCGCGCAGGGCGGCACGAACGTGTCGGGCGGTCAGCGACAGCGCCTCGCGATCGCGCGGACGCTGGTGCAGCGGCCGGAGATCTATCTGTTCGACGACTCCTTCTCCGCGCTGGACTACGCGACCGACGCGGCGCTTCGCGGCGCGCTGGCGCTGGAGACGGCCGAGTCGACGGTGGTGATCGTCGCCCAGCGGGTGTCGACCATCCGCGACGCCGACCGCATCGTGGTCCTCGACGAGGGCCGCGTCGTCGGCACGGGCCGCCACCACGAACTGATGGCGGGGAACGAGACGTACCGGGAGATCGTCCTCTCCCAGCTGACCGAGGCGGAGGCTGCCTGATGGCCGGTCCTGGCGGACGCATGACGATGGGCCAGTCCGGCGAGCGGTCCTTGGACTTCAAGGGCTCGGGGCAGCGGCTGCTGCGGCAGTTGCTGCCGGAGAGGCGGGCCCTGTGGGTGATGATCACGGCCGGTGTGCTGAGCGTGGGGCTGTCGGTGGTCGGGCCGTGGATCCTCGGCAAGGCGACGGATCTCGTCTTCGCGGGTGTCGTGGGGCGGGAGATGCCGCCCGGACTGTCCCGGGACCAGGCCGTCGAGGCGCTGCGCGAGCGCGGTGACGGCGGCCTGGCGGACATGCTGTCGGGGGTGGACTTCACGCCCGGACGGGGCATCGACTTCACGGCCGTCGGCGGGGTGCTGCTCGTGGCGCTCGCCGTGTTCGCGGCCGCGGGGCTGCTGATGCTGGTGTCGACGCGGGCGTCGATCCGGGTCATCAACCGGACCGTGTTCCGGATGCGCGAGGACGTGCAGGCGAAGCTGGCGCGGCTGCCGCTGTCGTACTTCGACAGGGCCAAGCGCGGTGAGGTGCTGAGCCGGGCGACGAACGACATCGACAACATCTCGCAGACGATGCAGCAGTCGATGGGCCAGCTCATCAACTCCCTGCTGACGATCGTCGGCGTGCTGGTGATGATGTTCTGGATCTCGCCGCTGCTGGCCCTGGTCGCGCTGGTGACCGTGCCGCTCTCGGTGGTGGTGGCCGCGAAGGTCGGCAAGCGCTCGCAGCCGCAGTTCGTCCGGCAGTGGCAGTCGACGGGCCGGCTCAACGCGCACGTCGAGGAGATGTACACGGGCCACACGCTGGTGAAGGTCTTCGGGCGCCAGGGGGAATCGGCGAAGGACTTCGCCGAGCAGAACCAGGCACTGTACGAGGCCGGGTTCCGGGCGCAGTTCAACAGCGGGATCATGCAGCCGCTGATGTTCTTCGTCTCCAACCTCAACTACGTGCTGGTGGCGGTCGTCGGCGGGCTGCGGGTGGCGTCCGGCACGTTGTCGATCGGCGACGTCCAGGCGTTCATCCAGTACTCGCGCCAGTTCTCGATGCCGCTGACGCAGGTGGCGTCGATGGCGAACCTGGTGCAGTCCGGCGTGGCCTCGGCCGAGCGGATCTTCGAGCTGCTGGACGCCGAGGAGCAGGCTCCCGACCCGATCCGCGGGGCGCGTCCCGAGGAACGGCGGGGCGCGGTCGCGCTGGAGAAGGTGTCCTTCCGCTACGACCCGCAGAAGCCGCTCATCGAGGATCTGTCGCTGGCGGTGGAGCCGGGTCAGACGGTCGCGATCGTCGGCCCGACCGGGGCGGGCAAGACCACGCTCGTCAATCTGCTGATGCGCTTCTACGAGGTGACGGGCGGCCGGATCACCCTGGACGGGGTCGACGCGGCCACGATGTCCCGGGACGACCTGCGGGCCGGGATCGGGATGGTGCTGCAGGACACCTGGCTGTTCGGCGGCACGATCGCGGAGAACATCGCCTACGGCACCGCGCGCGAGGTCACCCGGGAGGAGATCGAGGAGGCGGCCCGGGCGGCCCACGCCGACCGCTTCATCCGGACCCTGCCCGACGGCTACGACACCGTCATCGACGACGAGGGGTCCGGCGTGAGCGCCGGGGAGAAGCAGCTGATCACCATCGCCCGGGCGTTCCTGTCCGACCCGGTGATCCTGGTGCTGGACGAGGCCACGAGCTCGGTCGACACCCGCACCGAGGTGCTGATCCAGAAGGCGATGTCCCGGCTCGCCGACGGGCGTACGTCCTTCGTGATCGCGCACCGGCTGTCCACCGTCAGGGACGCGGACGTGATCCTGGTGATGGAGAATGGGTCCATCGTCCAACAGGGCACGCACGACGAGCTGTTGACGGCGGGCGGCGCGTACGCGCGGCTGTACGCGGCGCAGTTCGCGCAGGCGGTCGCCGAGGTCGACTGACGCACGACGGGCGGCGCGGCCCCACGGCGGACGACGGGAACGACGGGCGGCGCGGCCCCACGGCGGACGACGGGAGCGACGGGCATGACGGGGAACGACGGGGAGCGGGGAGACCGGATGGAGAAGGAGTCGGGCACGGGGGTGGCGCTCGGGATCTCGCTGGGCATGGCCTTCGGGGTCCCGATCGGGTTCGCTTTCGACAACGTGGGGCTGGGCATCGGGCTGGGCATGGGGCTGGGCGTCGCCATCGGGGCGGGCATGGACGCGCGCGACGCGCGGTCCGCCGAGGGGCCCTCCGACGGCGACGCTCAGTCCAGATAGCCGCGCAACTGGTCAGCGTAGGCGTGGTCGCGCAGCTTGCCGAGCGTCTTGGACTCGATCTGGCGGATGCGTTCCCGGGTGACGCCGAAGATCCGGCCGATCTCCTCCAGGGTGCGGGGCCGGCCGTCGGCCAGTCCGTAGCGCAGCTGGACGACCTTGCGCTCACGCTCACCGAGCGTGGAGAGAACGGCTTCGAGGTGCTCCCGGAGCAGCAGGAACGCGGCCGACTCCACGGGTGACGCGGCGTCGCCGTCCTCGATGAGGTCGCCGAGGGAGACGTCGTCCTCCTCACCGACCGGCGCGTGCAGCGACACCGGTTCCTGGGCGAGCCGCAGGACCTCGCCGACGCGTTCGGGCGCGAGGTCGAGCTGGGCGGCGACCTCCTCGGAGGTGGGCTCGTAGCCGCGTTCCTGGAGCATGCGGCGCTGGACCCGCACGACGCGGTTGATGAGTTCCACCACGTGGACGGGCACGCGGATGGTCCGTGCCTGGTCGGCGAGGGCCCGGGACATGGCCTGTCGGATCCACCAGGTCGCGTACGTCGAGAACTTGTAGCCGCGCGCGTAGTCGAACTTCTCGACCGCGCGGATCAGTCCGAGGTTGCCCTCCTGGACGAGGTCGAGCATCGTCAGCCCGCGGCCCACGTAGCGCTTGGCCACGGAGACCACGAGCCGCAGATTGGCCTCGATCAGCCGGCGCTTGGCCATTCGGCCCATGACGACGAGCCGGTCGAGGTCGAGGGCGAGCTGGGAGTCCAGGTCGGGAGTGCGCCTGAGCTTCTCCTCGGCGAAGAGGCCCGCCTCGACGCGGCGGGCGAGTTCCACCTCCTCGGCGGCGGTGAGCAGCGGGATGCGCCCGATCTCCCGCAGGTACTGCCGGAACAGGTCGGACGACGGGCCGGCCCCGCCGGTGTCCGTGCGGGCCGCGGGCCCGCGAGGCTCGGGCGTCTCGGACAGCTCGGGCAGCTCTTGAGTCCCGGTGGTGTCGAGCGACGCGGGCGGCTCGGGCAGTTCCGCCGCCCCGGGGCCGTCCTCGGCCGCCATGACGTCCGGCAGCGGCGGGGGCTCGTTCTCCGGGTGGTGCGCCGCCCGGCTCTGCGGCGGGACCGCCGCGACCGGTTCGGCTTCGGTCAGGGTCCGGGTCTGCACGGGAGCGACCTCCAGGCTGGGTGCTGCCGGTTGGGGGGCAGGCGGCAGCGGGACGGGGACGGCGGCCGGGCCGCTGTCCGTCCCGTACACGATGAGCGGATCCGCGGGGGTGAGTGGCCCACCTGTCGTGGACCGGCCGCGCTCCGGGGACTCAGGCACCGCACCCCAGTGTGGGGTACGACACATCACCGCCACGAGGGGCGTGCGGTGACTTTTTGCGTCCGGTCCGTGACCGCGCGGTTACCGGCGTGCAGGCCGGTACGGGGGCGGGGTGCGGGGGCGTCCGGGCTGCGGAGGCCGCTGCGGCATGCGGGGCGTGCGGTTCCGGGCTGCGGAGGCGGGCTGCGGCATGCGGGGCGTGCGGTTCCGGGCTGCGGAGGCGGGCTGCGGCATGCGGGGCGTGCGGTTCCGGGCTGCGGAGGCGGGCTGCGGCATGCGGGCCGGGTTCCGGGCCGCGCGTCCGGGCGCAGCGCGTCCCAACCGTGCACCTGTCCGGGCTGCGGCCCGCACGGGACGCCCGCCCCCAGGGGCCGGCCCGGCTGCGGCATGCGGACCGTGCGACTCCGGGCTGCGCGTCCCGCCTGTGCGCGTGCGGACTACAGCGCGTCCGCGCCGCGGTTGCGGAGCGACTGGCCGTACTGCTGGAGCACCCACAGCTCGTTCTGCACGGCGGCGGCCTGTTCGGGGTCGGCGTGGGCGCCGAGGCGCGCGAGGGTGCCCTGGACGTCGCGGATGCGGCGGTCGACGGCGCGCAGCCGGACCTGGACGAGCTGGACGCCCGCGTAGCCCTCGTCGACGGTCCTGGAGTGGACTGCCTCGACCGCGAGTTCGGTGACCATCGCGCGGACGGAGTCGTCGGGCGCGGCCTCCCGGACGCGGGCCAGGTAGGCGGGCGGATCGGGGACGCCGAACTCGGCGCCGCCCGCGTCGGCGATCGCCCGGCGCACCGCGGCGTACGGCGGGGCCGTGAACTCGTCGGCCCCGTAGGCGTCGAAGGCCGGCGAGACCAGTTCCGGGTGCTGGAGCGCGAGCTTCAGCAGTTCGCGCTCGGTGCGGTGGGCCGGGCTGCGCAGATTGAGCGCCGGCCCGCTGGGCCGTGACGAGGGGCGCGCGGTGTCGTACGCCTGCGTGTGGCGCGCCGGGGCCGGTCCGGGGCCTCCGCCGCTCCCCCGCTCGCGTGCCCACCGGGCGAGCTGGGCGACCCGGCGGACCACGAACTGGGTGTCGAGGATGCCGAGCAGTCCGGCGAGCTGGACGGCCACCTCGTGCTGGGAGGCGCTGTTCTTGATCCGGGCGACGATCGGCGCCGCCTCGTCGAGCGCGGCGGCACGGCCGACCGGGGTTTCCAGGTCGTAGGTCCTCACGATCTGCCGGATCGCGAACTCGAACAGCTGGTTGCGCGGCTCGGCCAGTTCCCGCACGGCCTCGTCGCCCTTGGCGAGCCGCAGATCGCACGGGTCCATACCGTCCGGGGCTACGGCGATGAAGGTCTCAGCGGCGAACTTCTGGTCGTCCTCGAAGGCCCGCAGCGCGGCCTTCTGGCCCGCAGCGTCACCGTCGAAGGTGAAGATCACCTTGGCGCTGCCGTTGTCCATCAGCAACCGGCGGAGGATCTTGATGTGGTCGCCGCCGAAGGCGGTGCCGCAGGTCGCGATCGCCGTCGTGACGCCCGCCAGATGGCAGGCCATCACGTCCGTGTACCCCTCGACGACCACGGCTCGGCTGGACTTGGCGATCTCCTTCTTCGCCAGGTCGATGCCGTAGAGCACCTGGGACTTCCGGTAGATCGCGGTCTCGGGGGTGTTCAGGTACTTCGGGCCGTTGTCGTCGTCGCGGAGCTTGCGGGCGCCGAAGCCGACGACATCGCCGGAGATGTCCCGGATCGGCCACATCAGCCGGCCGCGGAAGCGGTCGATGGGGCCGCGGCGGCCCTCCTGGGAGAGCCCGGCGAGCAGCAGCTCCTTGTCCGAGAACCCCTTGCCGCGCAGGAAGCGGGTGAGGTGGTCCCAGCCGGCCGGGCTGTAGCCCACGCCGAAGTGCTGCGCGGCCGTCTGGTCGAAGCCGCGCTCGGCGAGGAACTTGCGGCCGATCTCGGCCTCCGCGCCGTCGAGCTGCTCCGCGTAGTACTGGGCCGCGATCCGGTGGGCCTCCACCAGCCGGATGCGCTCGCCGCGCTGATGGGCCGGGTTGTACCCGCCCTCCTCGTAGCGCAGGGTGATGCCGGCCTGGGCGGCGAGGCGCTCGACCGCCTCGGAGAACGACAGATGGTCCACCTTCATCACGAACGTGATGGTGTCCCCGCCCTCCTGGCAGCCGAAGCAGTGGAAGAGGCCCTTGCTCGGACTGACCTGGAAGGACGGGGACTTCTCGTCGTGGAACGGGCACAGGCCCTTGAGGTTGCCGCCGCCCGCGTTGCGCAGCTGGAGGTACTCGGACACGACGGAGTCGATGGGGACCGCGTCCCGCACCGCCTTCACGTCGTCGTCATTGATCCTTCCCGCCACGCGTAAATCTTAAGGGGCGGGTGGGACAGCGCTGAGCGGAGTGCCCGGGTCGGCGAGGGCGTCCGTGTCCACGGCGCGGTCGGAACGGATCAGGCCCTGGATGTCCTCGGTGACGTCCCACACGTTCACGTTCATCCCGGCGAGGACCTTCCGGTCCTTCAGCCAGAAGGCGACGAACTCGCGCTTCCCGGCGTCGCCGCGCAGCACGACCTGGTCGTACGTGCCGGGCGGGGCCCAGCCGGAGTACTCCATGCCGAGGTCGTACTGGTCGGAGAAGAAGTACGGGATCCGGTCGTAGGAGACCTCGCGGCCGAGCATGGCGCGGGCGGCGGCGGGGCCGCCGTTCAGCGCGTTGGCCCAGTGCTCCACGCGCAGCCGGACGCCGAGCAGCGGATGGTGCACGGCCGCGATGTCGCCCGCGGCGTAGATGTCCGGGTCGGAGGTGCGCAGGGACGCGTCCACGGCGACGCCGCCGCCGTGCTCGCGGTCGACGAGCGCCAGTCCGGAGGCCTCGGCGAGGCCGGTGCGCGGGGCGGCGCCGATCGCTGCGAGGACGCTGTGGGCGGGGTGCTCGTCGCCGTCCTCGGTACGGGCGGCGAGCACCATGCCGTCCTGCCCGACGATCTCGGTGAGCCGGCTGCCGAAGTGGAAGCGGACGCCGCGCTCCCGGTGCAGATCGGCGAAGAGCTGCCCCAGCTCCGGGCCGATGACCTGGTGCAGCGGCGTGGGCTCGGGCTCGACGACGGTGACCTCGGCCCCGTAGCCGCGGGCGGCGGCCGCGGCCTCCAGGCCGATCCAGCCCGCCCCGGCGATCACCAGATGGCCGTTGTCACGGCCGAGAGTGGCCAGAACCTGACGCAGCCGGTCGGCGTGGGCCAGCCTGCGCAGATGGTGGACGCCGGCCAGATCCGTGCCCGGCACCTCGAGCCGGCGGGGCTCGGAGCCGGTGGCGAGGAGCAGCTTGTCGTAGTGGACGGTGGTGCCGTCGCCGAGGAGCACCGACCGGCCCTCCCGGTCGACGGCGGTGACGGTCTGGCCGAGATGCAGCTCGATGTCGTGCTGGGCGTACCAGGCGGCCTCGTGGACGAAGACGGCGTCGCGCTCCTCCTTGCCGGTCAGATAGCCCTTGGAGAGGGGCGGCCGCTCGTAGGGGTGGTCGCGTTCGTCACCGATGATGATCACCCGGCCGGTGAAGCCCTCGGCACGGAGGGTCTCCGCCGCCTTGGCCCCGGCGAGCCCCCCGCCCACGATGACGAAAGTCCGATGTGCGTCGACCACTTGTTGCCTCCCTGTTCACGGCCGGGGGTCCCGGAGGTGTCCTCCGGGACGACACAGCACGCTACGCCGCCTTCCTGCGAGCGTCCCGCACAGAGCGTGATGGCGGAAGAGGGGGCGCTCCGGTGGGCGTACCGGAACGGCTGGTTCCGGACCCCGTGATCGCCGGACCGGGAGGCCGCAGCGCCGTGCGGGAGGACCTTGACGGTACGGGGCGTCCGCACGGGACCGCCGGGAGGCCGCACCGCCGTGCGCGAGACCGCGGCGGTACGGCGCCGTCCGCAGGCGGGCCGGACGGCCGCCGCGGGTCCGACCCGGAGGTCGCACCGCCGGTGCGACCGGGCGGGCACACCAGGTGGACCTGCTGGTGTACACCCGGGTCCTCGACGAAGCGGTGCGGGTCGCCCGCGACGGCGGTGCCCGAGGCGGATGTGGACACGGCCGGCAAGCGTGCGGCGGGACCGTGGCGGGCGGGATCGGGCCGGACGGCCGCCGCGGTCACCGGGCGTGCGGGCGCAACCGGTGGTGCAGGGCGCGGGCGGAGGCATCGGTGAGGGAGGCGATCTGGTCGACGATCACCCGCTTGCGGGCACGGTCGTCGGGAGCGCCGTCGAACATCGCGCGGAACTGCGGGTCCAGCCCCTCGGGCGCCCGGGCGGCCAGTGCCTCGGCCAGCTCGGCGACGACGACGCGCTGGTCCGCGCGCAGGGCCTCCTGCTCCGCGCGCTGCATCACATAGCGGTCGGCGATCGCCTTGAGGACCGCGCACTCCAGGCGGGCCTCCTCCGGGACGACCAGCTCGGCCGCGTACCGGGTGAGCCTGCCGGTGCCGTACGTCTGACGGGTGGCGCCCTCGGCGGCCAGGCAGAACCGGCCGATGAGCTGGCTGGTGGCGTCCTTGAGCCGGGCCTGGGCGACGGCCGAGCCGTCGTAGCCGTGCGGCCACCACTCCTGGTCGACGAGGCGTTCGAGGGCGTCCGCGAGGGCCTGCGGATCGGTCTCCTCGGGGACGTAGCGGCCGATGGCGACGGCCCAGATCTCCGTGCACTCGGTCTCGGACAGCAGCACGTTCGGGTCGATGTGGCCGGCGTGCAGCCCGTCCTCGAAGTCGTGGACGGAGTAGGCCACGTCGTCGGACCAGTCCATGACCTGGGCCTCGAAGCATGTGCGGTACACCGGGGCGCCCTCCCGTACCCAGGCGAAGACCGGCAGGTCGTCCTCGTACACACCGAACTTCGGCGAGCCGGGGTCGGTGGGGTGGCCTCCCCGGGACCAGGGGTACTTGGTGGCCGCGTCGAGCGCGGCCCGGGTGAGGTTCAGACCGACGCTGATCAGCTCGCCGCCCGACTCTGGGGCAGCGGAGGTGACCGCGCCGGAGCGGACGAACCGTTTCGGCTCGATCCTGGTGAGCAGCCGCAGGGACTGGGCGTTGCCCTCGAAGCCGCCGCAGTCCTCGGCGACCTCGTTGAGGGCCTGCTCGCCGTTGTGCCCGAAGGGCGGATGTCCCAGGTCGTGCGCGAGACAGGCGGCCTCGACCAGGTCCGGGTCGCAGCCGAGCGCCGCGCCCAGCTCCCGGCCGACCTGGGCGCACTCCAGGGAATGGGTCAGCCGGGTACGGGGACTGGGGTCCCAGGCGGCACTGCGCGAGCCGGGCGTGACCACCTGCGTCTTGCCCGCGAGCCGGCGCAGCGCCGCGGAGTGCAGCACCCGCGCGCGATCGCGCTGGAAGGCCGTGCGGCCCGGGCGCTTGTCGGGCTCGGGGGCCCAGCGCGCGGTGGCCGCGTCGTCGTACTCGCAGGGGTCGCAGGGATGCGCGCGGTGTTCGGTGCGGTCGCCCGTGGTGCCTTCCATGCCCCCGACGGTAACGGCAGTCGCCGGGGCCGTGTCCGCAAGGCGGTGCCGTCCGCCCGGAGGGCACCGCCTTGCGGCGTCCGGGTGTGCCGTCGCACGCCGGGGGCCGACCTCGCTCCGGGCGTGCCCGGACACTGCCGAGCCGACCCCGACCCCGAGCCCGACGCCGACCCCGAGCCCGACGACCGCGCGCCGGGCGTCGCCGAACCGACCCCGAGCCCGACACCGACGACGCGGCGGCCGCGTCGGGCGTCGCGGGACGGCGCGACGGCGGGACTCCGCGAGCGGAGGGCCTCCCGGGCACCCGGGGCTCCGCAGCCGCCCGGACTCCGCGGACACGGAGGACTTCACGGCCGCCCGGACTCCGCGGGCACCCAGTGCTCCACGGTCAACCGGACTCCGCGGGCATGCAGGATTTCACGACCACCCGGTTACCCAGGCCCGCCTCACGAGCGCCGGGACTCCGCGGGCACCGGCCGCGGCGCCGGCGTGACTCAGACCGTGACCAGCCGGCGCGGGTCGGTCGGCGCGTACGGGGCCTGCCGGGCCTCGTCGTAACGCTGCAGCACGAGGCGGGCGAGCGCGGGGTGGGCACCGAGCGGCGCGGCCGCCACCCACGGCGCGGCGCTCCGCGAGGCCGTGGCGAACCTGCCGGGCGCGGTGAAGTACGAGGCGAGCGCCACCCGGTGCCGGCCGCGCGCGGCCAGGGCGCGCAGCGCCTCGGGAACGGTGGGCGATGCGGCGGAGGCGTAGGCGGGGAGGACGGGCACCCCCCCGAGGCGCTCCGCGAGCATCGCCGCGGTGCTGCGGGCGTCGGCGGACGACGCGGGGTCGCGTGATCCGGCGGCGGCGAGGACCACCCCGGCGCCGCGACCGCCGTCCTCCGGACCGCACCAGCCGGCCTCCACGAGCCGGTCGTGGAGAGCCTCGACGAGCAGGGGGTGCGGACCGAGCGGCGGGGCGATCCGGGCCCGGAGCCCGGGCACGGCGGCGACGGCGGCGGGGATGTCGTGCTTGACGTGGAAGCCCCGGCCGAGAAGCAGCGGAACGAGCACCGCCTCGCGGCCGCACAGACCGGCGAGGGTGTCCGGCAGCAGCGGTTCGTCGAGCTCGATGTGTCCGAGCCGCACGTCGGCAGCGGGGCGCAGCTCACGCACCCGGTCGAGCAGCCGGATGACGGTCCGCAGAGCACGGGGATCCCGGCTGCCGTGGGCGACGGCGACGAGTACGGGGCCGGCGTCGGCGGGCCCGGGGGTGGCCGCCCGGGCGGTGAACGGGTCGCCCGCGGCGGCGGACGAGAGGCTGGAAGAACTCATGGGCCTGCGCACTCCGTTGAGCTGGACATGACTGAGCTGTGCCCCCAGCTGCGCGGTGATGCGGGTGAGCATCTGCGCGGTGCTGTCGAGGGGCAGCGGGTTCGGGGCCAGTGACTCGCGAGGGTGTGCCGACTCCGTCATGAACCGATACTGACCGGCGCAGGTTGCCACGTCGTTGCGCCGTGATGACGGGTGTTTACCGCGGCCTCACGGCTGGGTGGACGGGGATGTCAGCGATGCCCAGGGGCGGAGGACGAGACACCGGACGCGAGGACGACGCCCGGGGCCGAGGACGACACCGGACGCGAGGACGACACCCGGGGCCGAGGACGACACCCGGGGCCGAGGACGACACCCGGGGCGTCACCGATACGGGCAACGGCTGCCGGTCGCGCGCGTCAGCTCGCGAGCCAGACGCGCAGTTCGGGGCCGGGCACGCAGCCCTGCCCGGCCGCCGCCTCCAGGTCCTCCCCGTGCTCGTAGCCGACGACGGGCATGCCCGGCCAGAAGCGGGCGACGGTGGCGAGACAGCCGGACCAGGCCCTGTCCAGATCCCCGTCCGCGGCGAAGACGTTCGAGAGGCCGACGACGGACTCGCTGCGGCTGACCACCGCTCCGGCGACCGTGCGGCTACCGCCGTCGGCGGTGCCGGCGAGGACGGTGACGGTACGGTCCGACAGGAGCCCCGGACGGAAGAGTCCGGTCAGGGCCGTGTCGCCGCCGGACCACGCGGCCTCCCAGCGGTCGAGGTCCGGGGCGGTCCGTACGGGGCGCCAGACGACGTCGTCGGGTGCGACCGGTGCGGCGAGCACGGCGGGACGGTGGATCCAGCGCGCGTGGAAGGCCACGTCGAAACCGTCGGCCGAGAGGTCCAGCCGCCCGAAGCTGTCCTTGATCGAACAGCCCGCCCCCGTGAGGTCGATCGCTCCCAGCACCTCGCGCTCCGTGGCGTCCGGGGCGAGGGTGACGGCGTCCGGATAGAACGGCGGGGTGCGCCGCTCGCTGGTCCAGGCCCGGTCACCGAACACCCCGGGGATCCCGTGCGCACGGCACATCGCGTGGCACCACTCGGCGTTGTTCCGGGCGGAGACAGTGATCATGGCTCGATGATGCCGCAATCTGCGGCGCAGCGGCACCATGTGCCGGAGCGGAGACCGCTGTTCCGCCTCGGTTTACGGCATCTGCAGACGGCCTCCGCCCTTCCAAATGACGAGCCGGGGAGTTCCCCCGCTCACATCGCGCGGACGGGGCGAACCTTTGCGCCCCGCCGAACGTCGGAGGAGGTGAGCCGACGAACCAGGGGGTCATCGATGCGCAAGTTCCCGCCACGCACGTTCCCGCCGCGCGGACTCGTGGCGCGCGTACTCGTGCGGCGCGGACTGCTGCCGCGCGGACTCGTGCGGCGCGGGTCTCCGCCGGGCAGGCCCGTCGGGCGCGGCCCCTTGTCGGACCGGCGTGCGCGACGCGGGTTCCTGCCGGGCGGACCGGGGCCGAAGCGGCTGCTGCCGAGCAGGCTGGTGCCCCGGACCCGGCTCGGGCAGCGGCGGACCGTGCAGGCGCTGATGCTCGCGTCGGTACTCGCGCTCGCCCCGGCGACCTGGATGCACGCGGTGGCCGACAGCCGCACCGGCACGGTCGAAGGCGCCCCCGAGCGGGAGGTCGCGGTGGTGTTCGGCGCCGGGCTGTGGAAGGGACGGCCGACCCCGTACCTCGCACACCGGCTGGACACCGCCGCGGAGCTGTACCGCTCCGGCAAGGTCAAGGTCGTCCTCGTCACCGGCGACAACAGCCGGGCGGAGTACGACGAGCCGGACGCGATGCGCACGTACCTCGTCCGGCGCGGTGTGCCGGACGGTCGGATCGTGAGCGACTACGCGGGCTTCGACACCTGGGACTCCTGCGTCCGCGCCAAGAAGATCTTCGGTGTCGACCGGGCCGTGCTCGTGACCCAGGGCTTCCACATCACGCGTGCGATCGCGCTGTGCGACGCCGCGGGGATCGAGTCGTACGGCGTCGGCGTCGCCGAGCCCCACGACTCGGTCTGGTACTACGGCGGCGCGCGGGAGCTGTTCGCGGCCGGCAAGGCGGCGCTGGACGTCGTGCTCCGGCCGGACCCGCACTTCCTGGGGCCCGAGGAGACGGGCGTGACCGAGGCCCTGGCCTCGGCGGACACCCTGCCCTGAGCCGCTCACGGCCGCTCGCCCCGCCCGGGGAGGGCCGCGTACCGAGGCCGTAATGCGGCGGGCCCGTCGCCGTAACACGGACGACGCACGCTGGAGCGCATGTCCCACGCACCGGCCCCGGCGCCCGCCCCCGCCCTCGTCCCGACCCACTGCCCCTACTGCTCCCTGCAGTGCGGGATGAACCTGCGCGGGTCCGGGGAGACGGTCGAGGTCGTGGAGCGGGACGACTTCCCGGTCAACCGGGGCGCCCTGTGCGGCAAGGGCCGCACGGCACCCGCGGTGCTCTCCTCCCGGGTCAGGCTGACCGGGCCCCTGGTCCGACGCCCCGCCACAGGCAGGCTCGAACCGGCCACCTGGGAGGAGGCCCTCCGCGTCACCGCCGACGGGCTGCGGCGCACCCGCGCACGGCACGGGGCGGACGCGGTCGGCGTGTTCGGCGGCGGGGGCCTGACCAACGAGAAGGCGTACGCGCTGGGCAAGTTCGCGCGGGTCGTGCTCGGCACCTCGCAGATCGACTACAACGGCCGGTTCTGCATGTCCTCGGCCGCGGCCGCCCACAACAAGGCGTTCGGGCTGGACCGGGGACTGCCGTTCCCGCTGGAGGACATCCCGCGCACCGGCTGCGTCGTCCTCGTCGGCTCGAACCTCGCCGAGACCATGCCGCCCGCGCTGCGCTACCTCACGGAGCTGAAGGCCAACGGCGGCCGCCTGATCGTCGTCGACCCGCGGCGTACGCGGACCGCCGAGCAGGCCGATCTGCACCTCGCGCCGCGCCCCGGCACCGACCTCGCACTCGCGCTCGGCCTGCTGCACCTGGTCGTGGCGCAGGGCCGCACCGACGAGGAGTTCATCCGGGAGCGCACGACCGGGTGGGAGGACGCCAGGGCGGCGGCGATGGCGCACTGGCCCGAGCTGGTCGAGCGGATCACCGGCGTGGGCGTGCCCCAACTGCGCTCGGCGGTGGCCCTCTTCTGCGACGCGCCGAACGCGATGGTCCTCACCGCCCGCGGGCCGGAACAGCAGTCCAAGGGCACGGACACGGTCGGCGCCTGGATCAACCTCGCCCTCGCCACCGGCAACGCGGGCCGGCCGCTGGCCGGTTACGGCTGCCTCACCGGCCAGGGCAACGGCCAGGGCGGCCGGGAGCACGGTCAGAAGGCGGACCAGCTGCCCGGCTACCGCAAGCTCGACGACCCGGCGGCGCGTGCGCACGTGGCCGGGGTGTGGGGTGTCGACCCCGACTCGCTGCCGGGCCCCGGCCGGAGCGCGTACGAACTGCTCGACGCACTCGGCCGGGACGTACGGGCGCTGCTGCTGATGGGGTCCAACCCCGTGGTGTCCGCGCCCCGCGCCGCGCACGTGGAGGAACGGATCCGCTCACTGGACTTCCTCGCCGTCGCGGACGTCGTGCTGTCGGAGACGGCGGAACTGGCCGACGTGGTCCTGCCGGTGACCCAGTGGGCGGAGGAGACGGGGACGACGACGAACCTGGAGGGCAGGGTGCTGCTGCGCCGCCGGGCGCTGACGCCGCCGCCGGGCGTGCGCAGCGACCTGGAGGTCATGCACGGGCTCGCCGGGCTGCTGGGGCACGAGAAGGGCTTCCCCACGGACCCGGAGGAGGTCTTCGGAGAGCTGCGGCGCGCCTCCTCCGGCGGTCCCGCGGACTACGCGGGCATCAGCTACCGCAGGCTGGAGGAGGAGCAGGGCGTCTTCTGGCCCTGCCCGGAGGCGGACGGACCGGGGCGGGGCACGGTGGGGCCCGCGGACGGACCGGCACGGCACACGGCCGGAACGGTGGACGGTCCGGACGCCCCGGCCGGACCGGGGCGACGCTCCGTGGAGGTGGGCGGGCGGCCCGACGGGCCGGCGGAGAGGCCGCGAGGGCACACCGGGGAGCCGGACCTGCCCGCCGGGAACCCGCATCCGGGGACGCCGCGGCTGTTCCTCGACCGGTTCGCGACGCCCGACGGGCGGGCGAGGTTCGTGCCCGTGGTGCACCGGGAGGCCGCCGAACAGACCGATGCCGAGTACCCGGTCGTGCTGACGACCGGGCGGGTCGTGGCCCAGTACCAGTCCGGGGCGCAGACCCGCAGGGTCGACGAACTGAACGCGGCGGCCCCGGGTCCGTTCGTCGAGCTGCATCCGCAGCTCGCGGCAAGGGTGGGGGTAGCGGACGGCGAGCCCGTGGCAGTGGTGTCGCGCCGTGGGCGGGCCGTCGCTCCGGCCCGGGTGAGCGAGGCGATCCGCCCCGACACGGTGTTCATGCCCTTCCACTGGCCGGGCGCGGGCCGCGCCAACACGCTGACCAATCCCGCCCTCGACCCGACGTCGCGCATGCCGGAGTTCAAGGTCTGCGCGGTACGCCTGGAGCGGGCGGCGGGCTGACGGGTCGCCCGGACGAGCCCGCCGGCACTGGGCGCACGGGCCCGAACCGGACCGGGGTGCCGGCGCACGGGCCCGAACCGAACCGGACCGGACCGGGGTGCCGGCCGGTGCCGCGCAGCGACGGACGGTCCTCGGTCTCAGCCCCGCGCGGACCAGTCGCCGCCGGGGATCGGTGTGCCCTTCGCCCGCAGTTCGCGCGCCACCGGCCCCGCCGCCACGTACACCCAGGCCGGTACGGTGCCCGACGCCGTGTGGACGTGGCGCTCGACCCGCACGTACAGGTTGCGCGGGTCGCCGGGGCCGAAGTACTCCTCCAGGTGGTCGAGCACGGCTATGAGTTCGCGGTAACGGCCCGGCGCCGCGGTGACGAGTTCGCCGGTGACGACGCCGTCGCCCTCGATCGCGTACGGGTAGCCCGGACCCTCGTACAGGAGCGCGCCGCGCAGTCGGGCGGGTTCCTCGGCCGCGGTGCGCCCGCGCAGGAAGAGGTCGTGGTTGTGCTCGCCCGCACGCAGTGTGCCGTAGACGAAGAACGGCAGGTGGGGCTCCCGGTGCCGGCCCGTCACGCCTGCTCCGCGGTCTCCGCCGCGATCCACGCCAGGTAGCCCTCGCTTCCCCGCACGACCGGTGTCGCGATGATCTCGGGCGTGTCGTAGTCGTGGTGGGTCAGCAGATGCGCCTCCAGCGCGTCGTAGCGGTCCTCGGTGGTCTTGAGCAGGACCTGCCACTCCTCGCTGGTCTCGATGGCGTTCCGCCAGTGGTACACGGAGGTGACGGGCGCCGAGATCTGCGCGCAGGCGGCCAGCCTCGCCTCCACCGCGCCGCGCGCCAGCTCCTCGGCCTTCGCGGCGCTGTCGGTCGTGGTCAGTACGGTCATGGCCCGGGTCACGAACACTCCTCGTACGGGGCGCGGACGGGCACGTCCGCGCGGCCTGCGCGCCCCGGCGGAGGACCGGGGTCACGGCCGTACGTCTACCACCGACCTCGCCGGGTGATCCAGTGCCGGCCCGGGGCACGGCCACCGTGCCCGGCGTGCCGCCCGGGCGGCACGGGGGCGGGACCCGCGGGACGGCAGCACCGTCACCCTTCGGCGCCTGGTGCCTCGGCGGACACGGACTCGGCGGGCACGGAGCCGGATCCGGGTGCGGGGCAGATCCGGGAGGGGACAGGATCCGGGAACGGGACAGGATGACCGCGTCGCGACGGGCACGGGGACGGGCGGGAGAACGGAATCGGCGGCGGGCGCCTGCGGGGTGAGCTCCACGCCGGTCGGCGGGACACCTAAACCTTCGTCGAAGTCGAGCGATAGTCTGACGGTATGTCGCATCTCGCCCGGGACGCCAGGGAAACCACGGTCGGCGAGCTGGCGGAGCGCAGCGGCGTCGCCCCGTCCGCACTGCGCTTCTACGAGCGCGAGGGGCTCATCACCAGCCGCCGCACCGCCGGCAACCAGCGGCGCTACGGCAGGGACACCCTGCGCAGGGTCGCGTTCATCCGGACCTCGCAGCGCCTCGGCATCCCGCTGGCCACCATCCGCGAGGTGCTGGGGCTGCTGCCGGACGACCGCACACCCACCCGGGAGGACTGGGCCCGGATCTCCGAACGCTGGCGCGAGGACCTGGACGTGCGGATCCGTACGCTCCAGCGCCTGCGGGACAACCTCACGGACTGCATCGGCTGCGGTTGTCTGTCTCTGGACCGCTGCGCGCTGTCCAACCCGGGTGACGAACTGGCCGCGCACGGCCCCGGTCCCCGCCGGCTGATCGAGGACTGAGCGGGCGGAGGCCGGGCAACCGGTCCGTCGGTCCGCGTCCCGGACCGGGACCTCGGAGGAGCACCGACGCGGGTCCGGTCCGCGGAGGAGCACCGACGCGGGCCCGGCCTAGGGTGGGCGGGTGACGAATCCGCCGAACGTGCACATCGAGATCGACGGCAGGCCGGCGACCGGGCTGGATCCCGCCGTGATCCCGGTGCTCCAGGCCGCCTACGGGCACTTCACCGCGATGCAGGTGCGCGACGGCCGGGCCCGGGGCCTGGCGCTGCACCTGGAGCGGCTGGACCACGGGACGCGCGAGTTGTTCGGCACGGGCCTCGACGGGGACCTGGTGCGGGCGCTGGTGCGCCACGCGCTCGACGGGTCGGGCCGGGGCGACGCGGGCGTGCGGGTGTACGTGTACGGGGCGGCGACCGGAGGCGGCGCGCCGACGGTGGTGGTGACCGTGCGGGAGCCGCGGACCATGCCGGGGACGCCCCGGAGCATGATGCCGGTGCCGTTCCTGCGGCCGGTCCCGCACATCAAGCACGCGGGCGGGGTCGGCCAGCCGTACTACGGGCGGGCCGCCGCGCTGGCGGGCTTCGACGACGCGCTGCTGACCGGCCCCGGCGGGGAAGTCGCGGAGGGCCACACCACCAATGTCGCCTTCTGGGACGGCACTTCGCTCGTCTGGCCGGACGCGCCGGCGCTGCGCGGGACCACGATGGCGCTGCTGGAGCGGCTGCTGCCGTCCGTGCGGCGGGAGGTGCGGCTCGCGGACCTCGGCGCGTACCCGGCGGCGGTACTGATGAACTCACAGGGCCTCGCGCCCGTCCACCGGATCGGCACGACGGGGTTCGCCGTGGACGGGGAGCTGATGACCCGGTTGTGCGAGGCGTACGGGACGGTCCCCTGGGACGACATCTGACGGCGGCCCGCGTGGCTCGCGCAGGGGGCGTCACTCGTTCGGCGCGGCTCCTCGAACCGCCCGGCCAATGGCGCAATCGCACCCCTGTGACCTGCGACGACGCCCCCGAACCAAGACGACACGCCGTACGGTTCGAGCGAAACTGATCGCCCATCAGCAGGCGTGGGGGGCGGTCTGCGCCTTACCTCTTGAGATGTAGGAACGGCCGCCGGCACCCCGGTCCGGCGGCACCGGCCATCGCCCCGGAGGACGTCATGCGCACCACCGCCCGCCTGCTGGTCGGCCTCGCGCTCACGGCCGCCTGCGTCGGTGCGACCGCCCTCCCCGCCGCGTACGCGGCGGACCCCGGAACACTGACCCTGACCCCCTCGAGCACCACCGCCGGTGCCGCCGTGACCGTGAGCACCACCGCGTGCGGCGAGCGCGGTCACGGCACGGGCGACGCCGAGTCGCTCGGCGCGGACGGGTTCGACCTGGCACCCGGCGCCCGCAAGGACGCCGCGGTCGGCAGGTTCACGGTGCCCGAGGACACCGAGCCGGGGACCTACACGGTCTCCGTGCTCTGCGACAACGGCACGAAGGCCGCAGGGGACCTCGTGGTGCGGGCCCACGGGCACGAACCGAGCGGCCATGTGAAGACGGGAGTCGGCGGCAGCGTCGGCCCCGACATCACCCAGATCACGGCGGGGGTGGCCGTCCTGGCCGCGGCCGCCGTCGGCGGGACCTGGTTCCTGCGCCGTCGGGCGAGCGGCGCGCAGGGCTGACGGAGAGCGTTGGCGCTCGGCCTCCACCGTCCCACGTACCGCCGTCCCCGCCCCCGTCACGCTTCGTCCGGCTGACGGGGGCGGGGAGTTTTCCCCTCCCGGACCAGGCGTCCGAGGAGTCCCGGAGGAGCTCATGAAGTCGAAGGGGCTGCTGCTGGCCGTGGCCGTCTGCGCCGGTGTGTGGCTGGTGCAGAACGGCGCCAGGCCCGTCACCCCGCCCGCGCCCTCCGCCGCCGAGGCCTTCGCCACCGGCCGGCACACGGACGCCGCCGCCCCTCCGCTGCCGCCCTCACCGCCGGTGCGGCTGCGCATCCCGCGGATCGCCGTGGACGCGCCCGTGACGCGCCTCGGACTGGCCCCCGACGACAGCCTCGAGGTGCCGCCCGCCGACGAGGGCGAGGTGGCCGGCTGGTACGGCGGCGGCACCACGCCGGGCGCCCGGGGCACCGCGATCGTCGCCGGTCACGTCGACGACGCCGACGGGCCCGCCGTCTTCTACGAGCTGGGCACCCTGAAGAGGGGCAACCGCATCGAGGTCCTGCGCGAGGACGGCCGCACGGCGGTCTTCACGGTCGACGCGGTCGAGGTGTACGAGAACGACGCCTTCCCGGACCGGAAGGTGTACGGGGCCGCGCGCAGGGCCGAACTACGGGTGATCACCTGCGGCGGGCCCTTCGACGAGAGGACCGGATACGGAGGCAACGTGGTGGCCTTCGCCCACCTGGTCGGCGTGCGCGGAACGGCAAGCTCCACCAGGCCCGCCACGTCTCCGCCGGCCCGTCCGGCGCTCTCGGAACGGCACGTTCCGCAAGGCCCGCCCATGTCCGCGCACCCCCCGAGCCGACGCGGCCCTACCCCGACCACTGGTCGAACGCCAGCTTCGCCACCAGCGAGAACACGACCACGAGCAGCACCCCGCGCACGAACTCCGCGCCCTTGCGGAGCGCCGTCCGCGCGCCGAGCATGCCGCCCGCCAGGTTGAACACCGCCATCAGCGCGGCCAGCCGCCACAGCACCGTCCCCTGGTAGGCGAACATCGCGAGGGCGCCGGCGTTGGTGCACACGTTGACGATCTTGGCGGTGGCGGAGGCCGCGACCAGGTCCAGATGGAGCACGGCGGTCAGGGCGAGCACCAGGAAGGTGCCGGTGCCGGGCCCGAACAGGCCGTCGTAGAATCCGATCCCGCCGCCGACGAGGACGATCGCGGTGGCGATCCGGGCGCGGGTGACCGGTCCCCGGTCCGCATGGGTACCGAAGGACGGGCGCAGCAGGACGAACGCCGCGACGCCCAGCAGCACCACCATGATCACGGGCCGGAGCACCTCGCTGCTGATGCCCGCGGCGAAGAACGCCCCGCCCATGGAGCCGGCGAGCGCGGCGAGCCCGATCCGTACGGCCGTCCCCACCCGCACCGGCGCCCTGCGGACATAGGTGACCGCCGCGCCGGTCGTGCCGACGATGGCGACCGCCTTGTTGGTGCCGAGGATCTGCGCGGCCGGCACCTGCGGCATGCCGAGCAGCAGCGCCGGCAGGAGCAGGAGCCCCCCTCCGCCGACCACCGCGTCGATCCAGCCGGCCGCCGCGGCGGCCACGCAGAGGAAGACGAGGGTGGTCAGCGATATGTCGGGCATGGCCGCGACCCTACGGAGAAGATCCGTGTGCCGTCCATCGATCCCGTGAGTCTTGAGCTACGTCTGAGGTTCGCTGGGCGCAAGCGACCTTCCCCCGTGAACGCGGGCCGCCGGCGGCGCCCCCGCTCCCTCACACTGCGGGCGGGCGCGCGCTGAGGGCAGTGTTCCGCGCGGGAAACAACCGGGATGCGGACGGGTAACACCCGCACCGCACGCTGCGTACATGGATTCGAGGATCGTGGTGATCGGCGCCGGGATGGCGGGCGCGCGGCTGGCGCGGCAGCTCGCCCCGGCGTGCGACGTCACGCTGCTCGGCGAGGAGCCGCACGCCCCCTACAACAGGGTGCTGCTGGCCGACGTCCTGGCCGGCCGGTACGCACCCGAGGTGATCGCGCTGCCGCCGGTCCCGGACGGTACGGCCGAGGTGCGGCGCGGGGTGCGGGCGGTACGGATCGACCGCGAGGCGCGGACCGTGCACTGCGCGGACGGCTCGTCGGTGGTGTACGACCGGCTGGTGCTGGCGACCGGGTCGAACCCGGTGCTGCCGCCGCTGCGCGGGCTCGACGGCGGGCTGCCGGACGGCGTCCACCCCTTCCGCACCCTCGACGACTGCCTGGCACTCGCGGCATCGGCCCGGCCCGGCGGCCGCGCGGTCGTCGTCGGCGGCGGGCTGCTCGGCGTCTCCGCCGCGCGGGCGCTCGCGGAACGCGGCACGGACGTGGTCGTCGCCCACCAGGGCCCCACCCTGATGGACCGCCACCTCGACCCGGAGGCGGGCGGCCTGGTTCGCCGCCACCTGGAGGGACTCGGCGTGGAGGTCCACACCGAGTGCCACGCCCGGGGGCTGCGCCACCACGGCGGGTCCGTCACCGGGGTCGAGCTCGCCGACGGCTTCGTCCTCGACGCCGACCAGGTCGTCCTCGCCTGCGGCGTCCGCCCCCGCACGGGCCTCGCCGCGGACGCGGGCCTCACGGTCGGCCAGGGCGTCGTCGTCGACGACACCCTGACCACGTCGGACCCGTACGTCCACGCCATCGGCGACTGCGCCGAACACGCGGGCACCGTCTACGGGCTGGCGACCCCCGCCCTGGAACAGGCCGACGTGCTGGCGGCGGTCCTGACCGCCGCGGCCGTGCCGGGCCAGGGGCCGGACGCCCCGCGCTACACCGGCACCCGGTCCCTCACCCGGCTCACCCTCGGCTCCGCCGGCGCCTTCGACGTCGCCGCCTTCGGGGAGCCCTCGCCGCGGCCCGGGGACGACGTCGTGCGGCTCGCAGACGCCACCCGCGGCGCCTACCGGAAGGTCGTCGTCCGAGGCGACCGGCTCGTCGGCGGCGTTCTCCTCGGAGACCTCGCCGCCGTCGGCGCCCTCGCCCGGGCCTGGGAGGGCGACGACCCGCTCCCGGAAGCACCCCTGCTCCACCTGCTCACCACCGATGGAGGACTCTGATGACCACCCCCACGATCGTGCTCGTCGGCCACGGGATGGTCGGCCAGCACTTCCTGGAGGCCCTCGCGGAGCGCGGCGTCACCGGCCGCGCCCGGGTCGTGGTGCTGTGCGAGGAACCGCGCCCCGCCTACGACCGGGTCCAGCTCACCTCGTACTTCTCCGGCCGGACGCCCGACGACCTCTCGATGGTCGAGGACGGCTTCATGGCGCGGCACGGCATCGAGCTCCACCTGGACGACCCGGCGGAGCACATCGACCGTGCCGCCCGCACCGTCACCTCGCGCAGCGGGCGGACGATCACGTACGACACGCTCGTCCTGGCCACCGGCTCCTACCCGTTCGTGCCGCCCGTCCCCGGCCGCGACGCCGAGGGCTGCTTCGTCTACCGCACCATCGAGGACCTCCTCGCGATCGAGGAGTACGCCAAGACCTCCCGCACCGGCGTCGTCGTCGGCGGCGGACTCCTCGGCCTGGAGGCGGCCGGCGCGCTCAAGGGCCTGGGCCTGGACACCCACGTCGTGGAGTTCGCGCCCCGGCTGATGCCGGTGCAGGTCGACGACGGCGGCGGCGCCGCGCTGCTGCGCACCATCGAGGGCATGGGCCTGACCGTCCACACCGGCGTCGGCACCCAGGAGATCGTCGCCGACGGCCCCGCCGTCACCGGGATGAAGCTCTCCGACGGCTCGACGCTCGCCACCGACCTGGTGGTCTTCTCCGCCGGCGTGCGCCCCCGCGACCAGCTGGCCCGCGACACGGGCCTCACCGTCGGCGAACGCGGCGGCATCGTCGTCGACGAGCGCTGCCGCACCTCCGACCCGGACGTGTACGCGATCGGCGAGTGCGCCCTCGCCTCGGACGGGCGGGTCTACGGGCTCGTCGCGCCCGGCTACGACATGGCGAAGACCGTCGCGGACGTCCTCGCCGACCGCACCTCCGACAGCGCCTTCACCGGAGCGGACACCTCCACCAAGCTGAAGCTCCTCGGCGTGGACGTGGCCTCGTTCGGCGACGCGCACGGCACGGCTGAGGGCTGCCTGGACGTCGTCTACTCCGACTCCCGCTCCGGGGTCTACAAGAAGCTGGTCGTCGGCGCGGACGGCACCCTGCTCGGCGGCGTCCTGGTCGGCGACGCCGACTCCTACGGCATGCTCCGCCCGCTCACCGGCTCGGTACCGCCCGTGCCGCCGGAGCAGCTGGTGCTGCCCGCCGGAGCCGGGGCTCCCGTCGCGCTCGGACCGTCCGCGCTGCCCGACGAGGCCGTGATCTGCTCCTGCCACAACGTCACCAAGGGCGAGATCTGCGCCCACACCACCCTGCCCGAGGTGAAGAAGTGCACCAAGGCGGGCACGGGCTGCGGAAGCTGCGTCAAGGTCATCGGCCAGCTGCTGCCGCAGGCCGCCGACCAGGGCCTGTGCGGCTGCTTCTCGTACACCCGCAGCGAGCTGTACGAGATCGTCCGCACGCTCGGCCTCACCTCGTACGCCGAACTCCTCGACTCCCACGGGCAGGAGGAGGCCCGCGGCGGCGACGGCTGCGAGACCTGCAAGCCCGCCGTCGGTTCGATCCTCGCCAGCCTCGGCAACGGCTACATCCTCGACGGCGAGCAGGGCGCGCTGCAGGACACCAACGACCACTTCCTCGCCAATCTGCAGCGCAACGGCTCCTACTCGATCGTGCCCCGCATCCCCGGCGGGGAGATCACCCCCGAGAAGTTGATCGTGATCGGCGAGGTCGCCCGGGACTTCGGCCTCTACACCAAGATCACCGGCGGCCAGCGGATCGACATGTTCGGTGCCCGTGTGGACCAGCTCCCCGCGATCTGGACCCGCCTGGTGGACGCCGGCTTCGAGTCCGGCCACGCCTACGGGAAGTCGCTGCGCACGGTCAAGTCCTGCGTGGGGCAGACCTGGTGCCGCTACGGGGTCCAGGACAGCGTCCGGATGGCGATCGACCTGGAGCTGCGCTACCGCGGCCTGCGCGCCCCGCACAAGCTGAAGTCGGCGGTCTCGGGCTGCGCCCGCGAGTGCGCGGAGGCGCAGTCGAAGGACTTCGGCGTGATCGCCACCGCCAACGGCTGGAACCTGTACGTCGGCGGCAACGGCGGGGCGACCCCGCGCCATGCGGACCTGCTCGCCCAGGACCTGTCCGACGCCGAACTCGTCCGGCTCATCGACCGGTTCCTGATGTTCTACATCCGCACCGCGGACCGCCTGGAGCGCACCTCGGTCTGGCTGGAACGTCTGGAGGGCGGACTCGACCACCTGCGGGACGTCGTGGTGCACGACTCCCTCGGGCTGTGCGGCGAACTCGAGGCGATGATGGCCGGGCACGTGGCCGGCTACCGCGACGAATGGGCCGAGACCCTCGACGACCCGGACCGGCTGCGCCGCTTCGTGTCGTTCGTGAACGCGCCGGACGCGCCGGACCCGTCCGTGAGGTTCGTCCCCGAACGGGACCAGATCAAGCCGGACCTCACCGTTCTCACCCTGGAAGGGACGCTCGCACGATGACGATCCAGGACGCACCACCGACCACGCTCCAGATCGAACTGGACGGCAGCTGGCTGTCCGTCTGCGAGATCACCCGGCTCACCCCGGGCCGCGGCATGGCCGCCCTGCTCCCCGACGGGCGGCAGGCCGCGGTCTTCCTGGACCGCGCGGGGACGCCGTACGCGATCGACAACCGCGACCCGTTCACCGGCGCCCAGGTCCTGTCGCGGGGCCTGGTGGGCGCCGCGGACGGGCGGGTGTTCGTCGCCTCCCCGCTGCTGAAGCAGCGGTTCGACCTGGCGACGGGCCGCTGCCTGGACGACGACGAGGTGTCGGTGCGCGCGTTCACGGTGCGCTGGGCCTGACGGGGTGGTGCCCGGCCGCGGCGCGAACCGGAGGCGTGGTGCGTGCCGGCGGGCGACGGGCCGTCCGGGCGCGGGGAGTGACAGGCACGGAGGCGGCCGGCGGCACGACGGGGGGCGCCGGCCGCCGCTCGGGGCGCCCGCGCCGGCGGGGGAACGCGCGCCCGCCGGACGGGAACCCACGCCGGCCGGGGAAACGCGCGCCGGCGCCGGACCCGGACCCGCGCCCGCCGGGATGAAGCCCACACGCGCCGGACCCGGACCCACGCCCGCCGAGAGGCAACCTCCGCTCGCCGGAAGGTAATCGACGTGCGGCCCGCAGCCGTCCTCCACTACCGTCGGCGCCCATGACTCCTCCCCGTGTACGTCCCCCCTTCGTGGCAGACGAGCGGCACCAGCTGGTCGGCTGGCTCGACATGCAGCGTGCGATCGTCCACTACAAGTGCGAGGGCCTCGCGGAAGCGGACGCCCACCGGGCCGTCCTGCCGAGCTCGCCCCTGATGACGGTGGCGGGCCTCATCTCCCATCTGCGGTGGACCGAGAACGCCTGGTTCGAGGTCCTCTTCCTCGGCCGGCCCGCCGACGGCCCGCAGTTCGCCGAGTCGCCGGAGGACGCCGACATGCGGGTCGAGGGCGTCCCGCTGGCACGGCTGCTGGAGGACTACGAGCGGCAGTGCGCGATCTCGAACGAGATCATCGCGGCCCACTCGCTCGACGAGACCGGCAGGCACCCCGACTACGAGTCGTCCGCCGCGTCCCTGCGCTGGATGCTGATCCACATGGTGGAGGAGACCGCCCGGCACGCCGGTCACCTGGACACCGTCCGGGAACTGCTCGACGGGGAGAAGGGCTACTACTGACCGCCGCCCGGCCGGCGCCGTTGACGGGCCGATGCCGCTGCTGCCGGCGCGAGCGCGGGGAGCCGGAGCCCGGGCGGTCGGGCGGTCGGGCGGTCGGGCGGTCGGGCGGTCAGCCTGGGCGTGTCGCCGAGGGTGCTGCCCGAGGGCCGGGCTACTCGCCGCCCTCGACGGCCTTCTCGTCCATCCAGACGACCTCCCAGATGTGGTGGTCCGGGTCCTGGAAGGAACGGCCGTACATGAAGCCGTGGTCCTGCGGCTCGTTCGCCGGCGAGCCACCGGCCGCGAGGGCCGCGTCGGTCAGCTCGTCGACCTTCTCGCGGCTCTCGGCGCTCAGCGCGACGATCACCTCGGTGCTGGTGGCGGCGTCGGCGACGTCCTTCCTGGTGAAGTCCTTGAACCGGGCCTCGGTCAGCAGCATCGCGAAGATGGAGTCGCTGATGACGAGGCAGGCGGCGGTCTCGTCGGTGAACCGGGGGTTGAAGGTGTAACCGACCGCCTCCCAGAAGGCCTTCGACGCGTCGAGGTCCTTCACCGGCAGGTTCACGAAGATCATCTGGGTCATGGCGGGTGCCTCTCTCGTGGTCGTCGTCGCGCCCTGGGGCGTCGTCCGTCGTGGGGTAGACCCGGGGTGTGCGCCGGACTCATCGCCGCAGCGGGAACATTTTCCGGATTCAGCACCTCCGTTTCGCCGGGCGGGCCCGGCGGGGCGGGTGCACACGACCGTCGGCCCGATGCGGGGCTGAACCACCGGGGAGCGAGTCGGGCCGCCGTCCGGCGGGCGTCGGAGCGCGGCGCGACGCGGCGGCGGGCGTCGGAGCGCGGCGCGACGCGGCGGCGGGCGTCGGAGCGCGGCGCGACGCGGCGGCGGGCGCGGCGGTCCGTTCGCCCCGCCCCGTCCGGGACGCCTCCACGTCACCCGTCGTTGACGCTGTGTCAACTCCTCACTTCTATGGTCCGTTGGCGCGAGACCCCGTCCCGCCGCCCGGCGGGCCGGGGCAGTCACGACTTCCCCTGGAGTGACAGTGGAACGACGCAGCTTCCTGCGCGGAGCGGTCATCGGCACGTCCGCGGCGGCCTTCGGCGGCACGCTGTGGCAGGGTGCCGCCTCCGCGGCCCCGGCCCAGCCCGGCGCCGGGCCGTACGGGGCGCTCGGCTCGGCCGACGCCAACGGCATCCGGCTGCCGGCCGGATTCACCAGCAGGGTGATCGCCCGGTCCGGGCAGAAGGTCGCCTCCACCTCGTACACCTGGCACAACGCCCCCGACGGCGGGGCCTGTTTCGCCGACGGCTCCGGCTGGATCTACGTGTCCAACTCGGAGATCAACCCTTCCGGCGGGGCGAGCGCGGTCCGGTTCTCCTCGGCGGGCGCGATCACCGGGGCGTACCGGATCCTGTCGGGCACCCGCACCAACTGCGCGGGCGGGAAGACCCCGTGGAACACCTGGCTGTCGTGCGAGGAGGTCAGCCTCGGCTACGTCTACGAGACCGATCCGTGGGGCGTGCAGGCCGCCGTCCGCCGCGACGCGATGGGCCGGTTCAAGCACGAGGCCGCGGCCGCCGACCCGGTCCGCAAGGCGGTGTACCTGACCGAGGACGAGTCCAACGGCTGCCTCTACCGCTTCCTCCCCACGACCTGGGGCGACCTGTCCTCCGGCACGCTCCAGGTGCTGGTCGCCGGCACCGCGACCGCCGGGTCGTTCAGCTGGGCGAACGTGCCCGATCCGGACGGCTCCCCCACCGCGACCCGCAGCCAGGTGTCCGGAGCGAAGAGGTTCAACGGCGGAGAGGGCTGCCACTACGCCAACGACACCGTCTGGTTCACCACCAAGGGCGACAACCGTCTCTGGCAGCTCAACCTCACCAGCGGCACCTATGAACTCGCCTATGACGACTCGCTGGTGACGGGCGGCTCGGCCCCGCTCACCGGCGTGGACAACGTCACCGGCTCGTCCTCCGGCGATCTGTTCGTCGCGGAGGACGGTGGCAACATGGAGATCTGCCTCATCACCCCCGACGACGTCGTCGCGCCGTTCCTGCGGATCAGCGGCCAGTCCGGCTCGGAGATCACCGGACCGGCCTTCTCCCCGGACGGGCGGCGGCTGTACTTCTCCAGCCAGCGCGGCACCAGCGGCAGCTCGTCGGGCGGCATCACCTACGAGGTGACGGGACCGTTCCGGGCGTAAGCACCCCCGGCGGCTCCGGATCACGCTGGGCGCGGCCCCTCAGCAGGGCCGTGCCCAGCGGCGTCATCGTGTGCAGCACCGCGTTCCCGTTCCGCAGCGTGACCACGAGCCCGGCCTCCCGCAGCACGCACGCGTGCTGGCTGGCGGAGGCGAGCGACACCCCCGCCCTGCGGGCGAGCTCGCTCGTCGTGCAGCCGCTGCCGATGGACTGCAGCACCGCCGAGCGGGTGTGCCCCACCAGCCTGCCCAGCGACAGCCCGTCCCGCTCCCACGTCACCGGGGACCCGGTGTGCGTCACGGGGTAGACCAGCACCGGCGGCAGGTCCGGGTCCCGGCGGACGACGGGCGTGCCGCGGCAGAAGTACGACGGCTGCAGCAGCAGCCCGCGCCCCTCCAGCCGCAGTTCGCGGTCCACCGGGTAGTCGGCCTCCAGCACCGGCGCCCGCCAGCGCAGCATCGGCGGCAGGGAGGCCAGCAGCTCGTCCGCTCCCCCGTCGAGCAGGGCCCGGCCGCGCACGGCACGATCGGCCTCCACCGCGGCCTGGACGTGCGGCCAGTACGGCTCGATCGCCGACCGGTGGTAGCTGCGCAGCGCCCCCACGAGCCGGCCCATCGGCCCGTCCGCGCCCTCGGCGAGCCCGGCGAGCCGGCCCGTGAGCACGGAGTGCGGCCGCTCCGCGGCGAGCAGGGCCAGCTCGGCACCGAGCCTGCGCGCCGGGGTGGCGCGCACCGCCTCCAGGCCCTCCTCCAAGCCCTCCAGCGCCTCGGGCGGAGTCAGGAAGTCCGGGAAATAGCCTCGCTGCGGAACGAGGGCCGCGAGGAGCCGTGTTTCACCGTTCAGCCGGGCCCGGGTTTCCGTCCGCCATTCCCCGAAGACGGTGGCGCCGCGCCGGTCCCGTAAACGGTGGAAACTCAGAATCGCTTCCCACAAAACGTCCGGTCTGGCCGCCATCCGCACCCTGGCGAGGTCTTCACCGGTGAAGTGGATTCGCAGCACGGAACCCCCACTGTTGCATCCGCAATCGCCCCCGTCACTGAGTATGCATGCAATCACAGGACGTTACCACGGTGTTTCAGCCACAGTTGAAACGCATCGCGCAACAGGGTGGTCAACCGAAAAGCTGTACGACGTCGGGCACGAAACCTTCGGGTACCGAGGGGCGAGGCAAAGACCGTGGGGGGCTTTCCGCGCCTGGCGGCGGTCGGCGGAGGTTGCGGCTCCGTGTCCGGCATCGGTAATGGGGCGCGGCCGGCGGGTGGGGATCCGTCGACCGCGCCCCGCCTGTTCTTTGCTCAACGAATGGCGAAAATCAAGCTCCCGTTAAACGCACTACTGGTCCGTCATTCAACAGGGCCCGTCGGCGGCGGACCCGCCGGGCCAGGACCCGCCCGCTACCGGAATCGCCAAAAGGAAACGAGCGGGACAGACACCTCCGCACAAGGTGCCCGTCCCGCTCGTCCTCGGTGCACCGGGACCGCCGGCCGGTCGGTGAGGGTCGAGGACCACCGACGGCCCCGGGTTCGGGGGCGGGAATCAGCGCCGCCGACGGCTTCCGCCGCCGGCGCTCGCTCCCGTCAGCGGCTGTCGCTCCCGGAGGACTGCGCCGCCGCGCGACCCGCCTCCAGACGGGCCACGGGGATCCGGAACGGCGAGCAGGAGACGTAGTCCAGGCCCACCTCGTGGAAGAAGTGCACCGACTCCGGGTCGCCGCCGTGCTCGCCGCAGACGCCGAGCTTCAGGTCCGGTCGGGTGGCCCGGCCGGCCGCGGCCGCGTTGCGCACCAGCGAACCGACGCCGTCCTTGTCGATCGTCTCGAACGGGCTGACTCCGAAGATGCCCTTCTCCAGGTAGGCCGTGAAGAAGCTCGCCTCCACGTCGTCCCGGCTGAAGCCCCACACGGTCTGGGTGAGGTCGTTCGTGCCGAACGAGAAGAACTCGGCCGCCTCCGCGATCTGGGCGGCGGTCAGCGCGGCACGCGGCAGCTCGATCATCGTGCCCAGCGCCAGCTTCAGCTCCACGCCGGTCCTGGCCTCGACCTCCGCGATGACCTCCTCGGCCTCCTCGCGGACGATCTCCAACTCCTGGACCGTGCCCACCAGCGGGATCATGATCTCGGCACGCGGGTCTCCCTTGGCGTTCCTCCGCTCCGCCGCGGCCTCCGCGATGGCCCGCACCTGCATGGTGAACAGGCCGGGGATGACCAGACCGAGACGGACGCCGCGCAGGCCCAGCATCGGGTTCTGCTCGTGCAGCCGGTGCACCGCCTGCAGCAGGCGCAGGTCGTTCTCGTTGGCGTCCTTGCGGGCCTCCGCGAGCGCCACGCGCACCGACAGCTCGGTGATGTCCGGCAGGAACTCGTGCAGCGGCGGGTCCAGCAGCCGCACCGTCACCGGCAGCCCGTCCATCGCCTCGAAGAGCTCGACGAAGTCCTTCTTCTGCAGCGGCAGCAGCGCCTTCAGCGCCTCCTCGCGCTCGTCGTCGGTGTCGGCGAGGATCAGCTTCTCGACCATCTCGCGGCGCTCACCGAGGAACATGTGCTCGGTGCGGCACAGCCCGATGCCCTGGGCACCGAAGCGGCGGGCACGCAGCGCGTCCTCGGCGTTGTCGGCGTTGGCCCGTACCCGCAGCCGGCGCACCCGGTCCGCGTAGGCCATGATCCGGTGCACGGCCTGGACCAGCTCGTCGGCGTCGTCGGCGCCCGCGTGCATCCGGCCCTCGAAGTACTCCACCACCGGGGACGGCACGACCGGGACCTCGCCGAGGTACACCTTGCCGGTGGAACCGTCGATGGAGACGACGTCGCCCTCCTCCACGACCGTGCCGTTCACCGTCATCCGGCGGCGCTTGGTGTCGACCTCCAGCTCCTCGGCACCGCAGACGCAGGTCTTGCCCATGCCGCGGGCGACGACGGCCGCGTGGGAGGTCTTTCCGCCGCGGGAGGTCAGGATGCCCTCGGCCGCGATCATGCCATCGAGGTCGTCCGGGTTGGTCTCACGGCGGATCAGGATGACCTTCTCGCCGGAACGGGACCACTTGACGGCCGTGTAGGAGTCGAAGACGGCCTTGCCGACCGCCGCACCCGGGGAGGCGGCGATGCCCCGGCCGAGCTTCTCGACCTGGGCGGCCTCGTCGAAGCGCGGGAACATCAGCTGTGCGAGCTGCGCGCCGGTGACGCGCTGGAGCGCCTCGGCCTCGTCGATGAGGCCCTGGTCCACGAGCTGGGTGGCGATGCGGAAGGCGGCACCCGCGGTGCGCTTGCCGACCCGGGTCTGCAGCATCCACAGCTGGCCGCGCTCGATGGTGAACTCGATGTCGCACAGGTCCTTGTAGTGCGTCTCCAGCGTCTCCATGATCTGCATCAGCTGGTCGTACGACTTCTTGTCGATCGACTCCAGGTCCGCGAGCGGCACCGTGTTGCGGATACCGGCGACGACGTCCTCGCCCTGCGCGTTCTGCAGGTAGTCGCCGTACACGCCCTGGTGGCCGGAGGCGGGGTCGCGAGTGAACGCGACACCGGTGCCGGAGTCCGGGCCGAGGTTGCCGAAGACCATGGAGCAGACGTTGACCGCGGTGCCGAGATCGTGCGGGATGCGCTCCTGACGGCGGTAGAGCTTCGCCCGGTCGCCGTTCCAGGAGTCGAAGACGGCCTTGATGGCCAGATCCATCTGCTCGCGCGGGTCCTGCGGGAAGTCGCGGCCGGTCTCGGACTTGACGATCTTCTTGAACTGCTTGACCAGCTTCTTCAGGTCGGAGGCGTCCAGGTCGGTGTCGACCGTGACCTTCTTGGCTTCCTTGGCGCCCTCCAGGGCGTCCTCGAACAGCTCGCCGTCGACGCCGAGGACGGTCTTGCCGAACATCTGGATGAGCCGGCGGTAGGAGTCCCACGCGAAGCGGTCGTCGCCGGCCTGCTTGGCGAGGCCCTCCACCGACGTGTCGGACAGACCGATGTTCAGGACCGTGTCCATCATCCCGGGCATGGAGAACTTGGCCCCGGAGCGTACGGACACCAGCAGCGGGTCGTCGGCCTGGCCCAGCTTCTTGCCCATGCGCTGCTCCAGCGCGTCGAGGTGCGCACTCACCTCGTCACGCAGTGCCGCGGGCTCCTCACCACTGTCGAGGTAGACCTTGCAGGCCTCCGTGGTGATGGTGAAGCCCGGGGGGACGGGCAGACCGAGGTTGGTCATCTCGGCGAGGTTCGCACCCTTGCCACCGAGGAGGTCCTTGAGGTCCTTGTTGCCCTCGGTGAAGTCGTAGACGAACTTCTGATCTTTGTTTTCCGACACGGGTCTCGACTCCTCGAGGACTCGGTGGCTGCCCTGACGGCGAGGAACATACCCAGATCGAAGGCACCTGGGTACGTCCACTTGTCCGTCATTCGGCCGTAACCACCCGTCCGCCAGCAGATCACAGGTTACCGATGCGTAAAGCCGGAGCCTTGGCACCTTCATCCCTCGAAGAGCGCTTGACCGAAAGCGGAAAATCGCCGCTCACATGAGCACCATCCAAGGCATCTGAGTTCAATTATTGAACACGGAAGGGGTGGCACTCAGTGCCACCCCTTCCGAAGTCACAGTCACCCCGAGAGCGCTCATCTGAGCGCAACCCCTATCAGAGGTGGCGAGAATCACGCCGCCGGCAACGACCGGATCCCACCATCCGGACCCGCTCGCAGCCGGATCCGGACCGGCCTCCCGAACCGCCGCCCGGTCAGCCCCCGGACGTGTCCAGCTCGGCATCCTCGCTCACACCTGCACAGTCGTACGGGTCCCTCAGCCAGCCGTCCGGCAGCACGACCCGGTTGTTCCCCGACGTACGCCCCCTCGGACCGTCCGCACCCGACGGCCACGGCTGGTCCAGGTCCAGCGCGCTCAGCTGAGCGCGCAGCTCCTCCAGCGACGACGTCACCGCGAGCCGCTTGCGCATCTCCGACCCGACCGCGAACCCCTTCAGATACCACGCCACGTGCTTACGGAAGTCGATCACGCCACGGGACTCGTCCCCGATCCACTCCCCCAGCAGTCGCGCATGGCGCACCATCACGTCCGCGACCTCACGCAACGAAGGCCGAGCAAAGGCACCCGACCCCTCGAAGGCGCTGACCAGATCCCCGAACAACCACGGCCGACCCAGGCAGCCGCGCCCCACGACCACCCCGTCGCAACCCGTCTCCCGCATCATCCGCAGCGCGTCGTCCGCCGACCAGATGTCGCCGTTGCCCAGCACCGGGATCTCCGGCACATGCTCCTTCAGGCGCGCGATCGCGTCCCAGTCCGCCGTACCGCCGTAGTGCTGAGCCGCGGTACGCCCGTGCAGGGCGATCGCCGTGACGCCCTCGTCGACCGCGATCCGCCCCGCGTCGAGATACGTGATGTGATCGTCGTCGATGCCCTTGCGCATCTTCATCGTCACCGGCAGATCACCCGCGTTGCCGACCGCCTCGGCCAGGATCGCCCGCAGCAGGTTCCGCTTGTACGGCAGCGCCGAACCGCCGCCCTTGCGGGTCACCTTGGGCACCGGGCAGCCGAAGTTCAGATCGATGTGATCGGCCAGGCCCTCGTCCACGATCATGCGGACCGCCTTGCCGACCGTGACCGGGTCCACCCCGTACAACTGGATCGAACGCGGCGTCTCCGACGCATCGAAGTGGATCAGCTGCATCGTCTTCTCGTTGCGCTCGACCAGCGCCCGGGTCGTGATCATCTCGCTCACGAACAGCCCCTTGCCCCCGCTGAACTCCCTGCAAAGGGTGCGGAACGGTGCGTTGGTGATGCCGGCCATGGGCGCGAGCACCACCGGGGGCTGCACGGCATGCGGGCCGATGGACAGCTTCGAGGGCTGGGCGAGCGTGGTCATTCGACCATTGTCGCGCACTGTCAAGTTCATTAGTTAGCCGTACTATGCATATATGTCCGCGTCCGGCACGCCCCGGGCCCACCCGCTGACGAACGCGCGGGTACGCCCCCTCGGGACGAGGAAACCGCCGGTACGCCACACCGCTACGGTGAGTGGTCGACGCGACACACACGGCCGAACCTGGCCGCGGGCACGAGGGAGGGCGCATCATGACACTGATGCTTGAGCGACCGACGACCATAGAAGCCGCCCGTGGCACACCGCAGTTCGAAGCGCTGTGCGACACGCTGCTGAGCATGGAGGTGCCCGACGGCTACCGGGCAGAGATCGTCCGGGGAAACATCGTCATGTCGCCATGGTCCCGGGGCTTCTACCTGCCCGTCATGGAGTCCGTCCTGGACCAGCTGAAGCCGGAACGCCCGCAAGGCCACATCATGTCCTCGACTCCGTTCCTGTTCGCCTTCCCCGGCGAGGAACGGGCGTACGGCCCCGACATCTACGCCGCCGCGCCCTCCGCCTTCCGGACGGATTCCCGGTACGTCGACGGCGAGGCCCTCTCCTTCGTATGCGAACTCACCTCTTCGGCGACCCGGCTCGTGGACTGGCAGGACAAGGTCCCCGTCTACGGCAGGGCAGGCGTGCCCGTCTACCTGCTGCTGGACATGCAGGAGCAGACGGCCACCGTGTTCTGGGAGCCCTCCGCCAAGGGCTATCTGGCCCGGCGGACGGCCCCGTTCGGCGAGAAGCCGGAGATCCCCGACCCGTTCGGCTGCGAGCTCGACACCGGCGTGTTCGAGGTGCCCGCCGACGCCACCGAGGGCTGAGCTCAGCCCTCGTCGCACGTACGGGCCCGAGCGCCCTCCCGGGTCCGGGCCCGGGACGTGGCCCGCTGGGGGTGGCGGCGGACGTACTCCGCCTCCAAGGCGCCCATCCGGGAAGTGTGCGTCTGCAGAGCGTCGTCGGAGCCGTACAGCAGGGTCTCGTGGCGGGTGCGGTGGATGGCCTCCAGCTCCTTCAGCAGCTGCCCGTCCTCCAGCCGCTCCGGCGGCACTCCGCGGTCCTGCTCGGCCATGACACACACCTCCGGTAGGTACGCCCCTTCCATCATGGCCCGGGATCGGGCGACCGCATCCGAAGACGAAGAGGGCCCGGACCACCAGGGTGGGTGATCCGGGCCCTTCGACGTGAGATGGCGTCAGCGCTGTGTGTCGCTCGCGTCCTGGGACGCCTCGTTGAGAGCGACCTCGGCGCCCTGGGTGCGCTCGCGCATCTTGCGCAGGAGCTCCTGCTTCTGGTCGGCGGCCGTCCGGCGGTCTGCCTGGCTCGCCGGACCGTTGCCCTGCTGGTCGGCGCGGGACAGCTTTCGGCGCTGTCCGCCCACGCCGAGGAGGTTGTTACGACCCTTGGCCACGGGGTTCTCCCATCGTGGTGAGAAGTGATCCGGATGTCAGCTGGTGGGGGCGGGAGGTGGCCGCCGCACTCTCACTCGTAGATCTGGAAGAAGGAGGACATGCGGCGACGGTACCGGTCGAGGGCGGGGCGGACACCCGATTTTTCGGCCTGGTGGCATGCGTCGCGCGCTCCACTAATCGATGACGACTGACAAATATTGACATCTGTCAGTCATCATGCCATAGTTGTCAGCGTTAGCGATCCCCTCCCCCGAGGAGCCGTGCCATGACCTCCCCCAACACCCCGGCCTCCCCCGTGCACCACCCCCTCCCGACCCGTCCGCTCGGCGCCACCGGCCCCCGGGTCTCAGCGATCGGCCTGGGCGCCATGGGCATGTCGGCGCTCTACGGCGACGCTGATCGCTCGGAGTCCATCGCGACGATCCACGCCGCCCTGGACGCCGGCGTGACGCTGATCGACACGGGCGACTTCTACGGCATGGGCCACAACGAGATGCTGATCGGCGAGGCACTGCGTGCCGCTCCGGCGGCGGCCCGCGAGAAGGCGCTGATCAGCGTGAAGTTCGGGGCGCTCCGCGACCCGGACGGCGGCTGGTCCGGCTATGACGGCCGCCCCGCGGCGGTGAAGAACTTCGCCGCCTACTCGCTGCAGCGGCTGGGCACCGACCACATCGACGTCTACCGCATCGCCCGTGTCGACCCGGGCGTGCCGGTGGAGGAGACGGTCGGGGCGATCGCCGAGCTGGTCGAGGCGGGGCACGTCCGGCACATCGGCCTGTCCGAGGTCGGTGCCGACACGCTGCGCCGTGCGGCTTCCGTCGCCCCGATCACCGATCTGCAGATCGAGTACTCGCTGATCTCCCGCGGCATCGAGGACGCGATCCTGCCCACGGCGCGGGAGTTGGGTATCGGTGTCACGGCGTACGGCGTGCTGTCCCGCGGTTTGATCTCCGGGCACTTCAGCGGGGACCGGAAGCTGGCGGCCAATGACTTCCGTGGCATGAGCCCGCGCTTTCAGGGCGTCAATCTGCTGCACAACCTCGATCTCGTGGAGCAGTTGCGCAAGATCGCGGAGCAGAAGGGCGTTTCGGTCGCCCAGCTGGCGATCGCGTGGGTGCTGTCACGTGGCGAGGACATCGTTCCGCTGGTGGGTGCGCGGCGCCGGGACCGGTTGGCGGAGGCGCTGGGGGCGCTGGGCGTGACGTTCGGGGAGGACGAGCTCGCGGCGATCGAGCGGGCCGTTCCGCGGGGGGGCCGCGGCGGGTGAGCGTTACCCGGCGGCGCAGATGGCGCATCTCGACAGCGAGCACTGACGTGTCGCGGCGCGCGGCCGTGATCGGGCACGACCGGGGCCGGTCGGCGGGGTCCCCGTCGGCCGGCCCCGGTCGTGCCGGCCGTGCTGTGCCTGGGGGCCGTCCGCTCCGTGCCTGCGGTGCCCGTCGTGCTTGCTGCGCATGTCGTGCCGGGCGTCCGGCTGGTCCGGGTCGTGTCGGTGGGGAAGGGTAACGTCGGTGCCATGTCCACCACGGAGACCCTGACCGCCGACCGCATCCTCGAGGCGACCGAGGAGGTGCTGCGTCGTTTCGGTCCGTCCAAGGCGACGGTCGTCGATGTGGCGCGCGTCCTCGGGGTGAGTCACGGCAGTGTGTACCGGCATTTCCGTACGAAGGCGGCGCTGCGTGAGGCGGTGACGGCTCGCTGGCTGGGCCGTACCGAGGAGTTGCTGTCGGAGATCACGGAGGGGCCTGCCGGTTCGGCGGAGGAGAAGTTGCGGGCGTGGTTGTCGCGTCTGTTCGAGGCGAAGCGTCACAAGGCGGGTGACGATCCGGAGTTGTTCGCCACATACGCGGTGCTGATCACGGAGGCCAGTGATGTGGTGGACGAGCATCTGGTGGTGCTGGTCAGCCAGGTGACGCGGATCGTCGAAGAGGGGGTGCGCGGCGGGGAGTTCGAGGCCGTGGATCCGGTGTCGGTGGCGCAGGCGGTGTTCGACGCGACGGCGCGTTTCCATGATCCGGTGTTTGCGCCGGAGTGGCGGAGGCCGTCGATCGACGACGAGTTCCGTGCGGTGTGCGAGTTGTTGTTGCGTGGTCTGCGGGTCTGACGGTCGCCGCCGTTCAAGGTCCCTCGCAGGGGCCGGGCCGGCACGGGGAGTGTGGTCCGGGCTGTGGTGTCCGGCTCGGGGTCGTCGTGTCCGGCTCGGGGTCAGTCGTTGCGGGTGCGGTTGCCCGGGTCGACGGTGGCCTGGTGGGCCTCGGCGAGGTGTTCCTCGGCCTTGAGCCAGGGGAGGAATTGGGCGCCTTTGCGCCAGCCGCAGGTGTCGCAGGTGAGTGCCTTCTGTACGCCTGCTTTCCGGACGCGGACGGTGTGTTCGCGTCCGTGCTGGTCCCATCTGCTGACTTTGCTGCTGGTGGTGGACGGCATGGTGTGCCTCCTCTGCCGGCGGTCGACGAGTGGGCCCAGTGTGCATGAAGGCCCCCGGTTCCGTACCCGGGACGCTGTTGGCGAATTCGGGGGCTCGGTCACTTCGCCCCGTCGAGCGTGAGCTCGACGGGGCGAAGTGCTGCGAAGTGGCTGGTGCGGGTGCGGGCTCGGGGTGTTTGGGTGAGATGGGCGTCGATGCGGGCGAGGTTGATCGCGGCCCCGGTGAGTTGGTGTTGCAGGGCGGTCTTCGCGAGGCCGAGGTAGCGGGATCTGCGCAGGCCGCACCGCTGGGTGGCTTGGGAGATGGTGCCTTCGACACCGGCGCGGGTCTTGTAGCGCTCTTCCTCCACCAGACGGTCCCGGAACTCCGACAGCACCGAGAAGTCGAACCCCGGATCACTCAGTTCCAGCCCGAGGGCGTACTTGAAGTCGATCCTTGCCCGCACCGCCTCCGCGGCCTGCCGGTCGGTCAGCCCCTCCACAAACTGCAACACCAGCACAAGCGCCAACCGCCCCGGCGACCAGGCAGGCTTGCCCCGCGCCGGGAACAGGTCCGCGAACTCCTCATCCGTGAACAGCGGCCCCAACTCGTCTCGGACCCGGATCGCCAAGCTGCCTCTGGGGAACGCAGCCCGCGCCACCCGCACCGTCTCCGCCGGGACCTCACTCGGCCCGCCCGGCTGCATCGACATCCGCACCCACCCCATACGACAACGTCGGCCTTCAAGACCACAACCGGGTCTTGAAGGCCGACGTCACGCGAGCCCCCGAATTCGCCAACAGCGTCCCGTACCCGGAACCGGGGGCCTTGTTGCCGTCGCGGGGGTGAACGTCAGCAGCCGAGGAGGCGGGTGGCGAGGTAGCCCTGGATCTGGTCGAGGGAGACGCGTTCCTGCTTCATGGTGTCGCGTTCGCGGACGGTGACCGCGTTGTCGTCGAGGGTGTCGAAGTCGACGGTGACGCAGTAGGGGGTGCCGATCTCGTCCTGGCGGCGGTAGCGGCGGCCGATGGCACCGGCGTCGTCGAACTCGATGTTCCAGTTCTGCCGGAGGTCGGCGGCGAGGCCCTTGGCCTTCGGGGAGAGCTGGGGGTTGCGGGACAGCGGCAGGACGGCGACCTTCACCGGGGCGAGGCGGTGGTCGAGGCGCAGGACGGTGCGCTTCTCCATGACGCCCTTGGCGTTGGGGGCTTCGTCCTCGTTGTAGCCGTCGAGAAGGAAGGCGAGCATGGTGCGGCCGACGCCGGCGGCGGGCTCGATGACGTAGGGGGTCCAGCGCTCGCCGGCTTCCTGGTCGAAGTACGACAGGTCGGTGCCGGAGGCCTTGGAGTGGGCGCCGAGGTCGTAGTCGGTGCGGTTGGCGACGCCTTCGAGCTCGCCCCATTCGCTGCCGCCGAACTGGAAGCGGTACTCGATGTCGGCGGTGCGCTTGGAGTAGTGGGAGAGCTTCTCCTTGGGGTGCTCGTACCAGCGCATGTTCTCCTCACGGAGACCCAGGCCGGTGTACCAGTTCCAGCGCTGCTCCATCCAGTACTCGTGCCACTTCTCGTCCTCGCCGGGCTTGACGAAGAACTCCATCTCCATCTGCTCGAACTCGCGGGTGCGGAAGATGAAGTTGCCGGGGGTGATCTCGTTGCGGAAGGACTTGCCGACCTGGGCGATGCCGAAGGGCGGCTTGCGGCGGGAGGTCTGCTGGACCTGGGCGAAGTTGGTGAAGATGCCCTGGGCGGTCTCGGGGCGCAGGTAGGCGACGGAGCCGGAGTCCTGGGTGGGGCCGAGGTGGGTGGAGAGGAGGCCGGAGAACTGCTTGGGCTCGGTGAACTGGCCCTTGGTGCCGCAGTGGGGGCAGTTGATGTCGGTCAGGCCGCCCGACGGGGCGTGACCGTGCTTCTCCTCGTAGGCCTCTTCGAGGTGGTCGGCGCGGAAGCGCTTGTGGCAGGAGGTGCACTCGGTGAGCGGGTCGGTGAAGGTGGCGACGTGGCCGGAGGCTTCCCAGACCTCGGTCGCCAGGATCACCGACGAGTCGATACCGACGACGTCCTCGCGCGAGGTGACCATGTAGCGCCACCACTGGCGCTTGATGTTCTCCTTGAGCTCGGTACCCAGCGGTCCGTAGTCCCAGGCGGCGCGCTGGCCGCCGTAGATCTCGCTGCTGGGGTAGACGAACCCACGGCGCTTGCTCAGGTTGACGATCGTGTCGATCTTGTCGGCGGCCACGGTGCTCTCTTCATTACGACGACGAAGTGCGAATGCTTCAGATTACCGGCGCTCGTACCCCCTGTATCAAATCGGTTCGCCTCCTCGTTCGCGGAATCGGATGCGTGGGGGGCGTGCCATCGGATCCGATGTCGTCGCCGGACCTGTACCAGTCCGGGTGATGGGTGATGCACGTTCCGTTCTCTCGGTGGAGGATTCGGGTGCCGGTTTCGTCCGTGGGGGCCGGCGCAGGTGGGGGCGGGGGTGGTGGTCGTGGGATGATCGGAAGCGATGATTCAATTGACAATCGTTTCCACTTTTGTTGAAAATGACTGTCATGAACGTACGCCGCCTCATACCGACCACCGCCCTCGCGGGAGCGACCGCGCTGGGCCTCGTCACGCTCTCGGCCTGCTCGGGTGCGTCCTCGGCCGGAGGCGACAAGGCCGACGGCAGGCTGGACGTGGTGACGTCGTTCTACCCGATGCAGTACCTGGCCGAGGAGATCGGCGGTGACCATGTCGAGGTCACGACGCTGACGAAGCCGGGTGTGGAGCCGCATGATCTGGAGCTGAAGCCCAGGCAGGTGTCGGAGCTCCGCCAGGCCGACTACGTCCTCTATCTGAAGGGCGTGCAGCCCGCCGTCGACGAGGCGATCGCGCAGTCCGGCGTCGAGCACACGGTGGACGCCGCGACCCTGACCGAGCTGGAGAACCACGGCACCGAGGTCGGCCACGACCACGGTCACGAGGGTGAGGAGCACGAGGGCGAGGAGCACGGCGCCGGTGCCGATCCCCATGTCTGGCTGGACCCGGTGAAGTACGCCGAGGTCGCCGAGGGCGTCGGGGACTCTCTGGCGAAGGCCGACCCGGCGCATGCCGCTGACTACCGGAAGAACACCCGGATGCTGGTCGGCAAGCTGAAGGCGCTGGACGCGAAGTTCACCGACGGTCTGAAGAACAGCACCACCAGGACCTTCATCACCACCCATTCCGCCTTCGGCTATCTCGCCGAGCGGTACGGGCTGGACCAGCACGGCATAGCCGGGCTCGACCCGGAGTCCGAGCCGAGCCCGGCCCGGATCAAGGAGCTCCAGTCGGTCGCGAAGCAGGAGAAGGTGTCCACGATCTTCTTCGAGACGCTGGCCAGTGACCGCACGGCGAAGACACTGGCGAAGGACACGGGGCTTCGGACGGACGTCCTGGACCCGCTGGAGGGCATCACGGACAGGTCCGAGGGTGACGACTACCTGTCGGTGATGGAGTCCAACCTCGCCGCGCTGCAGAAGGCGCTCGGCGCGAAGTGACAGTCGTTTCACCGGCCGTTTCGGCAGGAGCAGCATCGGAGGCGAAGCCCATGGAGCCCGTCGCAGAGCCCGTCATATCCGTCCGCGGGGCCCGGGCCACGCTGGGTTCGCGTCCCGTGCTGCGCGGCGTCGACCTCACCGTGGAGCGCGGTGAGGTCGTGGCGCTGCTCGGCGCGAACGGCTCGGGGAAGTCGACGGCCGTGCGGTCGGTGATCGGCCAGGTGCCGCTCACCGGTGGTTCGGTGTCGTTGTTCGGTACGGAGCTGCGCCGTTTCCGTGCGTGGTCGCGGGTGGGTTACGTACCGCAGCGCACGACCGCGGTGAGCGGGGTGCCGGCGACGGTCCGGGAGGTGGTGGCGTCCGGTCGGTTGTCGCGGACGAGGCTGGGTTGGCCGTCGAAGGGCGACCGTGCGGCGGTGCGACGGGCGATCGGTCTCGTCGGACTCGCCGACCGGGCGAGGGACTCGGTGAGCGCCCTGTCGGGCGGGCAGCACCAGCGGGTGCTGATCGCCCGTGCGCTGGCCGCGGAGCCGGAGCTGCTCATCATGGACGAGCCGATGGCGGGTGTGGACCTGGCCAGTCAGGAGATCCTCGCCGGGACGCTGCGGGAGCAGGTGGCGGCCGGGACGACGGTGCTGCTGGTGCTGCACGAGCTGGGCCCGCTGGAGCCGTTGATCGACCGGGCGGTGGTGCTGCGGGACGGCTGTGTCGTCCATGACGGGCCGCCTCCGCGTGCCGTGGGCCAGCATGCGCTGCCCGGCCACGACCACGTTCATCCGCATGCGGCCGACGAGCCGCTCCGCACGGGACTGCTGAGCTGATCATGGAATTCCTCCAGGACCCCTTCATGCAGCGGGCGCTGCTGGCCGCCGTGCTGGTGGGCGTCACGGCTCCGGCCGTGGGCATTCATCTGGTGCAGCGCAGGCAGGCGCTGATGGGCGACGGCATCGGACATGTCGCGTTGACCGGTGTCGGTCTCGGTTTCCTGCTGTCCACGAACCCGGTGTGGATGGCGGCTCTGGTCGCGGTGGTCGGTTCGGTGGCGATGGAGCTGATCCGGGCCTACGGGCGCACGCGCGGTGACATCGCGCTGGCGATGCTGTTCTACGGCGGTATGGCGGGCGGTGTGATGCTGATGAATCTCAGCGGCACCGGGTCGAACGCCAATCTCACGTCGTATCTGTTCGGTTCGCTGTCCACGGTCTCGGACGAGGACGTCGTGGCGATCTGTCTGCTGGCGGGCTTCGTGCTGCTGGTGACGGTGGGGCTGCGGCGGCAGCTGTTCGCGATCAGCCAGGACGAGGAGTTCGCGCGGGTCACGGGGCTGCCGGTGCGGGCGCTGAATCTGCTGGTGGCGGTGACGGCCGCGTTGACGGTGACGGTCGCGATGCGTGTGGTCGGGCTGCTGCTGGTGAGCGCGCTGATGGTGGTGCCGGTGGCGGCGGCGCAGCAGGTCACGCGTTCGTTCGCGGTGACGTTCGTGGTGGCGGTGGCGATCGGTGTGGCGGTGACGCTGGCCGGTACGGTCACCACGTACTACCGGGACGTGCCGCCGGGTGCGACGATCGTGCTGCTGGCGATCGCGGTGTTCTTGCTGTTCACGGCGCTGGCGACGCCGCTGGCGCGGCGGCGGTCGCGGGTGGTCGAGGCGTTGGCCGGGGCTGCGGGGACGGAGTGCGACGTGGACGTTCCGGCGACCCGCCGTCCGGCGGGTGACGCCGCGGTCTGACCGGTGCCCGTGGCGGGCCTGGCAGAATGGCCGTCGAGGAGCGGCGGAACGTAAGGAGGTACCTGTGGCGACGGCTGGACCCCCCGTGCGCGGCCGGTCGACCCGCCAGCGGGCCGCGGTGGCGGCGGCGCTGGACGAGGTGGACGAGTTCCGCAGTGCGCAGGAGCTGCACGACATGCTCAAGCACCGCGGCGATTCGGTCGGCCTGACGACGGTCTACCGGACGCTGCAGTCGCTCGCCGATGCCGGCGAGGTCGATGTGCTGCGCACGAGCGACGGCGAGGCGGTGTACCGGCGTTGTGAGTCGGGTGAGCACCACCATCATCTGGTGTGCCGGGTGTGCGGCAAGGCGGTCGAGGTCGAGGGCCCGGCTGTGGAGCAGTGGGCGGAGACGATCGCGGCGCAGCACGGCTATGTGAACGTGGCGCACACGGTGGAGATCTTCGGTACGTGCGTGGAGTGCGCGAAGAAGTGATCCCGTGATCCCGTTCGCGCACCCGTGACCGCGGGGCGCGGCGGGGTGGGTGGAGGGCTCGCACCGGCTGCTGCCGGTGCGGGCCCTTCTGCCGTGGCCGCCGCGTGCGGCTCTTCCTCGTCGTGGTTGCCGAGGCGCCGTACGAGCACAGCGGTACGGCCGCTCTCGTGCGGCTGTGGTCGTGTTTCCGCGTGCGGTGTGGGCGGGCTACGTCTTGTCGAGTTCCTTCTCGATGCGGGCGAGTTCCTCGTTCGGGACGGCGCCGCCGAAGCGGCGGTCGCGCTGGGCGTACTCCAGGCAGGCTCGCCACAGGTCGCGGCGGTCGAAGTCGGGCCAGAGCACGTCCTGGAAGACCATCTCGGCGTAACTGCTCTGCCAGATGAGGTAGTTGGAGGTGCGCTGCTCGCCGCTGGGGCGCAGGAAGAGGTCGACGTCCGGCATGTCCGGGTAGTACAGGTACTTCTGGAACGTCTTTTCGTTGACCTTGGCGGGGTCGAGCCGGCCGGCGGCGACGTCCTCGGCGATCTGCTTCGCGGCGTCGGCGATCTCGGCGCGCCCGCCGTAGTTGACGCAGAAGTACAGCGTCATGGCGTCGTTGCCCTTGGTCTGTTCCTGGGCGACCTGGAGTTCCTGGACGACGGACTTCCACATCTTGGGCATCCGGCCGACCCAGCGGATGCGGATGCCGAGTTCGTCCATTTCGTCGCGGCGGCGGCGGATCACGTCCCGGTTGAAGTTCATCAGGAAGCGCACCTCCTCCGGGGAGCGCTTCCAGTTCTCGGTGGAGAAGGCGTACAGGGAGAGGTTCTTGACGCCCATCTCCAGGCAGCCCTTGAGCACGTCGAGGACGACGCCCTCGCCGACCTTGTGTCCCTCGGTGCGGGGCAGTCCGCGTTCCTTGGCCCAGCGCCCGTTGCCGTCCATGACGACAGCGACGTGGTTCGGCACGAGCTCGCCGGGGATCCTCGGCGGTTGGGCTCCGGACGGGTGCGGCTCGGGGACCTTGTACTCGCGGCGGGAACGTCCCAGGATTCCGCGTCGTGCCATGGGGGTCACACTCACTTCTTCTCGACGTGCTTCTCTACGTACCGCAGCGAGCGCAGGCCGCGCTCCAGGTGCCAGTGCAGATAGGCGGACACCAGTCCGCTGCCCTCCCTGACGTGGCGTTCCTCGCACGCCCGTGCCGTGTCCCAGTCTCCGGTCAGCAGCGCGCTGAGCAGGCCGATCGCCTCAGCAGAGGGTACGACGCTGCCGGGGACACGGCAGTCGGCGCAGATGACCCCGCCGGCGGCGACGGAGAAGAACCGGTTCGGCCCGGGCAGGCCGCATTTGGCGCAGTCGGAGAACGACGGCGCGTAGCCGTTGACGGCGAGGGAGCGCAGCAGGAACGCGTCGAGGACGAGGTGCGGCGGGTGCTCGCCGCGGGCGAGGGTGCGGAGTCCGCCGACGAGCAGCAGGTACTGCTGGACGGACGGTTCGCCCTCGTGGTCGGTGAACCGTTCCGCGGTCTCCAGCATGGCGGTGCCGGAGGTGTAGCGGGCGTAGTCGGTGACGATGCCGCTGCCGTAGGGGGCGATCGTCTCGCTCTGGGTGCACAGCGGAAGGCCGCGGCCGACGAGGTCGCCGCCGCGGGCGAAGAACTGCACGTCGACGTGCGAGAACGGTTCGAGGCGGGCGCCGAACTTCGATTTGGTGCGGCGCACTCCGCGGGCGACGGCCCGGACCCGCCCGTGTCCGCGGGTGAGGATCGTGATGATGCGGTCCGCTTCACCCAGCTTCTGGGTGCGCAGCACGATGCCGTCGTCGCGGAACAGGGTCATGGGGCCATTCTCTCGTACCGGCCGGGCGGCTCCGGGTCGGGTTCGGTGGGTCCGCCCCGGGGGCTGTGTCGGGGGCCGGTCCCGGGGGCCGCCCCGGGCCGCTCACACGTCGGCCTGGCGGAGTTCCTCGAGGAGTTCGTTCTGTCCGACGAGGAGTTCGGTGAGGATGCGGCGGGCGGCGCGGAGCAGTTCCGCGACGTCGCCGCCGGCGAGGGCGTAGCTGACGGTGGAGCCGTCGCGTATCGACACGACGATGCCGGAGCGGCGCAGCACGGCCAGTTGCTGGGAGAGGTTGGACGGTTCGATCTCGATCGCGGTGAGCAGGTCGCGCACCGGTACCGGACCGGTCTGCAGGAGCTCCAGCACCCGGATGCGGACGGGGTGCCCGAGCATGCGGAAGAACTCCGCCTTGGCCTGGTACAGCGGTACCTGCATGAGATCGCTCCCGGTGACTCGACGACTACGGGCCGATCCTCCCGTCTCCGGCTGCCCGCCTCCCAGAGGGTTGATCCCATCGGGATCTGGCGAATTGAAGAAATTTTCAATTCGTGGGCAGCCGGGGACGAGGGGACCGTCACGGCACTACAGCTCGAGATCCACCTCGATGCGCCGCAGCTGGTGGCGGGCCATGGCCAGGTTGGCGTTGCCCTTGTCGAGGACGAGGTAGAGGAAGAGGCCGTTGCCTCCGCGGCCCTTGAGCAGCCGGATCAGGTGGTACTGGGTGCCGAGGGTGATCAGGATGTCGTCGATGTCGTCGGTGAGCCCGAGGTGCTCCATGGTGCGGGTCTTGGCGCGGATCACGTCCGTGTTGCCGGCCGCCGCCACCGCCAGGTCGAGGTCCTTGCCGCCGCCCAGGGTGCCCAGAGCCATCCCGCTGGTGTAGTCCACGAGCGCCACCCCCAGCGCCCCCTCTATCGACGTCATGGACTCTTTCAGGGAGGTCTCCACATTGGCCATCGCTGCGCTCACTCCTCATCAGTGCGTGCTGTCGGGTGCCGGCCCCGGTGCGAACGGACTGATCGCACGGCCGACATGTGACGAGGAGGCTACCCACCGTGAAGTGGGCGTGGAGGATGAACGGCGGAATATGCCAACAGCAGGCCGGAAACGGACCCTTGTCCGTGAGATGCGCACGGCCTGCGGGCGTCCGGGCGCGCGGGCTACGGCACCTCGCCGCGGCTGCGGGCGTTCGCGGAGGCGGTCGCGGCGCTGAGGCGTTCCGCGGCGGTGGCGATGCGCAGGTCGTCGGGGGCGCAGGCCCGTTCTCGTCCGCCGCCGACCGGCCCGAGGCGGACGAGCGGTCCCGTGGGGCCGGGGATTCGCCCGACGCGGCCGGTGCTCGTGTCGACGACGTACGCCCCCACGGGCGGCGGTGACGTCATCGACCGGCCTCCTCCGCCAGGCGGACCGCCGCACTCGGAGGCGTTCGGGGCGGAGGGCGGTTCGGTCCCGGGCCCGACGGCCCGGGACCGTGGATCCGGCGCGGATCAGGCCGCGAGGGCGCCCTTGCCGCTCGCGAGGGGCCATTCGCGGTGGAGGCTGCCCAGCGGGATCCGGTGCCGGAGGATCGGCGTGCCGAAGACCGCCAGCTGGAGCTGGAGGTGCCCGCTCAGGCCGAAACCGCCGTGGAGCGCCCATGTGCCGGCGACCGACGCGGTGCCGTCCGTCGAGGCGTCGGCACGGGCCCGGGCCTCGGCGCGCAGATAGGGGGCGAAGTCGGCGGTGAGGCCGACCATGCCGTACAGACCGACGGACGCCTCGGCGCCGAGGGTCGCCCTGGCCTGGCCGGCGGCGGTGACGGTGGTGCGGACCGGGGTGCTCTTGACGTCGGAGGCGCTGACCGGGGTCCAGCCGTCCCCGGGGGCGTAGGCGCCCCCGACGCGGAAGTCGCCGCGTACGTCCTGCTGCACGTCGAGGGTGATGCGGCCGTCGGCCTCGACCTGGAGGTAGCAGGTGAGGTCGAGGTTGACGACGACGGGGACGGGGCCGACCTGGATCACGGGGTCGGCGTGGAGCTTGGCGAACGGGATCCGCTGGGTGGCCTTGGCCGAGGCGCGGCCCTTGAGGGCCCACTGGGCGGTCCAGTCGCCGGTCATGCCGAGGAACGCGGAGCCGGGCGCGGGGCGTCCGGCCTGGCCGTTGGCGCTGCCGTCGTAGGAGAACTCGACCTGCGGGGAGAGCTGCACGAAGCCGGAGAGGGAGGCGGCGGCGGAGACGGGGGAGTCGTCCGCGGTGGCCAGGGCCGCGCCGACGTCGAGGCGCAGGCTGCCGAGGGGCAGCTTGCTGCCGCTGGGGCCGAAGGTGGCGCCTCCGGTGCGGGCCCAGGAGACCTTGACGCCCTCGACGAGGGGTTCGACGTCGACGGTGGAGGGGTCGACGGGGACCTGCCCGTCGGCCTTGTCGTCGGCGAGGAGGGTGCTGAGGGTGGTGGGTGCGGTGCGGACCTCGGTGCCCCGGTCGGTGGTGCCGAGGACCTCGGTGACCTCGGCGAGGAGGCCGTCGGGGGCGCCGGGGGCGGGGGCGCTGGCGATGACGTCGCCGGTCTTGACGGGGGTGTCCGCGGTGGGGCCGGTGGTCGGGGCCGTCGTGCTGCCGGAGCCGGGCGGGTTCGGTTCGGCGGGCGGGGCGGCTATGACGGCGCGCCGGGTGCGTTTGTCGTAGGCGGCGACCTTGAGCGCGCTCTCGGCGGCGGCGGTGGTGCCCTTGGTGGTGCGGCGGGCGACGGCGGTCGGGGCGGCCTCGCCGCGGGGGGCGGCTTCGACGTCGAGTTGTTCGGTTCCGTCCGCCGCCGCGGCGGTCGCGGCGGGGGTGGGCCCGGTCCCGGGCAGGTCGGAGCTGTCGGGGGCGGCCGAGCATCCGCTCGCGGCGAGCGCGAGGGCGGTCAGCGTGGGGACCAGGAGTCTCCTGGTGGAGTGGCGCACGGGGGTGTCCTCCGGCGGGGGAACGTGAGGGGGGTGGTTGCCGCGACCCGCACTTACCGGCGAGTAACAGCGGAGGAATCATGGCATGCACACATGCCGCCCGCACAATCCCGGTGCACCCAACACCCTTACGGTGAAGGGCCTTTGACCTTGGACAAGGCACGCGGGCCCGGTGGGCGAGGCGCCTCGCCCACCGGGCCCGCGTCCCCGTCGCTGCCGATGCGGTCTCCGCGCAGGGCCTCGACAACCGTGCTCAGCTGCCGAGTTTGCGGCGGACCTCGGCCTCGCGGACGTGGTCACCCAGCAGCCGGTGGACGGCCGCGGCCCTGCGGTACTGCTCGTCCGCGCCCAACTGGTCGCCCTGCACCAGAAGGTTGTCGCCCACCGCCTCCGCGGCCGCCGCCACCCCCGCGCCGAGGCCCGCGGCTTCGAAGGCGGCCAGCGCTGCGCGGTGCAGCTCCGCGCCCTCGCCGTAGGAGCCGCGCCGCTCCTCCAGACGCCCCAGCTCGCACAGGGTCCAGCCCTCCCCCGCCGGGAGGCCGTAGCGGCGGTAGAGGGCGAGGGCGGCGCGCAGATGGCGCTCGGCGGGCACGAAACCGCCGGCCTGGGCGTAGGCCGTGCCGAGATGGCGCCGGACGTCGGCGGGGCCGGCCGTGTCACCGGTGTGCCGGGCGAGCACGGGCAGCGCGCGCTCCAGGCAGTCGATCGCCTCGTCGGGACGGCGCCGGTCCAGGTGGAGGACGCCGAGGCCGTGCAGGACCTCCGCCTCGCCCACGGTGTCGTTCGCCGCCCGGCAGCCCTCCAGGGCGGTGCTCAGCTCCCGCAGGGCCTCCTCGTACCGGCCGGCGCCCCGCAGGACGGTGCCCAGCAGCCTTCGGGTGGTGATGTGTTCGGCGCGGACGGCGGCATGCCGCTGGAGGGTGGCCGCCATGCCCAGATGGTCCACGGCCCGGTCGAGCTGCCCTTCGTGCGCGTACGCGGAGCCGAGGCCCCGCATGGCGTGCGCCGTCCAGCCCTGTTCGCCGGAGCGGCGTGCCGCGTCGAGGACGGCGGCCCACATGGCGACGCGCGGGGACTGCCCGGGCCGCCCCGCCAGCCAGGGATCGGCGGCGAGGGCGAGAGCGTGGGCGTGGGCGTGCAGTCCCTCGCGTACGGCGGTGCGGACGAGATGGGGGACGGCGTGCTGTTCCGGGGCACCCCACGCCCCGCCGCCGTGGGCGGAGGCGTCCTCGGTGTAGGCGGTGAGGATCCGTTCGAGGACCGCGCGGCGGTCGGCGGGTGCCGTCTCGTGGTCGAGGCGTTCGGCGGCGAGCAGACGGACCAGGTCGTGCAGCCCGTAGGCGTCGGGACCTGCGGGCCGGGCGAGTTGGGCGTCGGCGAGCCGGTCGAGGCCGCTTCGGGCACCTGCGGGGTCGTCGGCCGCCGCCGCGGCGGCGATCCGTACGGTCACCCGGGCCGCGGGGCAGGCGCCGAGGACGCGCAGCAGCGCACGGTCGTCGGCGCCGAGTGCGGCGTACGCGGCTTCGAAGGCCGCGCGGACCGCGAGGTCGTCCATGCGCAGATGGTGGAGACGGTCGCGCTCGGCGGCGAGACGGCCCGCGAGGACCGGTATCTGCCCGGTGGGACGGGAGCGCTGCCCGCCGGCCGCGATACGGACGGCGAGCGGCAGCAGTCCGCAGGCGTGGACGGCGGACCGCGCGTGGTCGGTCTCGGCCGTGGTGCGCCCGGGCCCGGCGACGGCTGAGAGGAGGGCGAGGGCGTCGGGTTCGGTGAGCGGGCCGAGCGCGACGGGCGCGGCCTCGGGCAGGTCCCGGAGCGTGTCGCGGCTGGTGATCAGGGTCAGGCAGTGCGCGCCGGCCGGCAGCAGCGCGCGGGCCTGCGCGGCGTCCGCCGCGTCGTCGAGGAGCAGCAGGATCCGCCGGCCCGCGGTGCGGCCGCGGAAGCGGGCGGCCAGGGCGGCGCCCGTGCCCGACCGTTCCTCGGCCGGGGCACCGAGGGCGGCGAGCAGCCCGGCCAGTACCGCGGAGGGGGCGGGCGGTTCGCCGCGGCCGCCTCCGAGGTCGGCGTACAGCCGTCCGTCGGGGAAGAGCGGCCGCAGTTCGTGGGCGAGCCGGACGGCGAGCGCGGACTTGCCGGAGCCGGGCGCGCCGGTCACGGCGATGGCCCGGTGGCCGACGCGGACCATGCGCAGCACCGTGTCCGTCTCGACGGCACGTCCGGTGAAGTGGTCGGCCGCGGCGGGCAGTTCCGCCGGGTCCGGCGGGACGGGGGCGGGGGCCGCGGGCGGCGCTACGGCGGGGCTTCGCCCGGTGCGCGCGCAGCGGACGGCGGTGTACGCGGCGCCCGCCGCCACGGCGGCGGCGAGCGGCCAGAGGAGCGGGGCGTACGGGACGAGTGGGGCGAGGACCGGGGGGAGGGTGCCGCAGGCCGCGGTGTGCAGGGCGAGGGCGAGCGGCACAGCCAGCAGTGCCGAGCCCGTGACCAGCACGGCCGTCGCATGAGTGCGCAGCACGGTCCCCCCGTCCCGGTCCCGGTTTCCCGTCCCGTCCTGTCCGGCGCCCTGGTCCGTGCCCGCGCCGTACGCGTTCGTCACATTCTGGCCCTCTCCGCCGCCGATGCGCCCGATCGGGAAGGGGATTTCGGGAGGGGCTGCGAGGGTACGCCGCCCCGGGGGGCTCAGCCGAGCGCGTCGGCGAGCAGTTCGGCGGTCCGGGCGACGAGCCGGTTGTCCACGGCGTCGTCGGGGTGCTGCCGGGTCGTCAGGACGGCCAGGACGACGGGGGTGCCGTCGGGGGTCCAGGCGACGCCGACGTCGTTGTTGGTGCCGTACGCACCGCCGCCGGTCTTGTCCGCGAGGGTCCAGTCGTGGGGAAGTCCGGCGCGGAAGCGTTCCGTGCTGGTGGTGTTGTTCAACAGCCAGCCGGTGAGCCGCTGCCGGTCCGGGCGGGAGAGCGCGTCGCCGAGGACGAGCCGGGTGTAGGTCCGTGCGATGTGGCGCGGGTCGGTGGTGTCCTCGACGCGCCAGGGCTCGGCCGAGTTCAGGTGGGGCTCCCAGCGGTCGAGCCGGGTGACGCCGTCGCCGACGGAGCGGCAGAAGCGGGTGACGGCGGTGGGGCCGCCGAGTTCGCGCAGCAGGAGGTTGGCCGCGGCGTTGTCGCTGTGGCGGATGGCGGCGTCGCAGAGCTCGGCCACGGTCATGCCGTGGGCGAGGTTCTCCTCCCGGCCGGTGACGACGGCGTAGCCCGACTCCTCGGTGTCCTTCTGGGTGTAGCGGATGCGCTCGGCGAGGAACTCGCCCTTGCGGTCGAGGTCCCTGAGGACGGCCGCGACGGCGAGGGTCTTGAACACCGAGCACATGGGGAAGAGTTCGCCGGCGCGGTGGGATACGGTCCGGCCCGTCCTCATGTTCCGGGCGAAGACGCCGAGCCGGGCGGTGTGCGTCCGCTCGAGCTCGCTCAGGCTGCGGGAGACGCCGTCCGGCCGGGGTGTGCCGCCGCGCGGGCCGTCGCCGGCGGGCGGCTCGCCGCCGTGCCGCGCCGGGGTCGCCGCCGCGCTCGACGGCAGTCCCGCGGCCAGTGCGGCCCCCGTGGCGGCGGCCAGCAGTGTGCGACGGGTCCGGTGTGCTCGTGACGGTTCCAAGGCCGTGCTTCCCTTCCTCTGCGGTGCCCCGGCCCTCTGGCGGCCGCGGCTCCTTCGCGGTACGTGTGCGGCCGCGGCGCGTTCGTCGGTCCGCGGCGTCCGTGCGGGTCCGACGCCTCCGCCTGCGCCGGGGCCCGCGCTGTCCGTCTCCGCGAGCGTGTGCCCGCGCCGTCCGTGCTTGGACGAGTGTGTGCCGGGGCTGTCCGTGGCGCGGGAGTGGGCCGCCGCGCCGTCCGTGGCTGCACGCGCGTGCACCCGCGCTGCTCGTGGCTGCGGGAGCGTGCGTGTCCGTGGCTGCGGGAGCGTGCGCCGCCCGTGGTTCGCGGCTGCCGGGTCCGCCGTGCCCGCGGATCTCCGCCGGACCTGCCGGCCCACGCCGCCCGTCGCCGCCGTGCCTCCGGAGTCGAGTCCCCCGGCTCTGCCCCGGGCGTCTCCGTCCGCCCTCGCTCCGCGGTGTCCCGCCTGCCGCGCCGGTGGTCCTCCCGCCCACGGCGATCACTGTTCAGGATGACGGAACGGCCCGATCGGTTCCGGGGCCCGGCGGCGCGGGTCAACCGCAGGGCACCACGGGCCCGACTCGTGGGCGACGCTGACGAGTTGGGCCCGGTCCCGGGCGCGGAGCCTCCCCATGATCCGGCTGACGTGCGTCTTCGCCGTGAGCGGAGGCCCGGGGCCTCGGCGATCCCAGTGTTGTCGTGACCACGTGCGGCGAGGGCGAGAACCTGCCGCTCACGCTCGGAAGGACCGTCCGCGCCCGCCGCCGGAAGGGGCACGGGGACTGCGGCGGGCCCGCGCGTGGCGGCACGGGGCCGCGGCGTGTGACGCCCACACCGGCCGCGCTCCGGCGTCGCGCGGCGTCCCGGGGAGCGACACGCACCGGGCGGCCGCGGCTCGCGGCGCCGTCCGCGCGAGGCCGACCTGCCGCTCCCCCTACGGGGACGGGGTGCGTGCCGCGGCGAGCAGGCGCGCCGTGTCGTCGGCGCACAGTTGCAGCGCGTTCCCGACCGTGGTCAGCACATCGCGTTCCGCAGGGATGTAGGGCCCGTCGGCGAGGGCGATACCGGCGCCCTGAAGCAGGATCGATTCACGCCCGGCCGGGGCGAGATGCGGGGTGAGCGGTTCCAGCGCCTCGTGGAGTTCGATGGCGAGGGCGGCTCCGCAGGGTCCGGCGTCGGTGAGGAAGCGTCCGGTGTCGGCGGCGAGTGCCTCCACCATGGCCGTCAGCTGGTCCTCGGTGCAGTCGCTGATCCCGGCGGCGCGGACGGTGGCGACCGCGGTCCGGCGGACCGTGCGGGAGGAGGTGCCGCCGGCGGCGAGGACGGCGAGTGCGACGGTGTGCACGCCGTCGCGGAGCATCGCGGAGAAGCGGCCGGTGGTGGGGTGGTCCAGCGCCTCGGTGCCGAAGTGGCCGTGGCAGGCGGCGCATTCGACGACCGGTCCGGCCTGGCCGCGCGGGAGCACGGGGAGGCCGAGGACGGTGAGGCGGCGGCGGCCGGTACGGCGGCGGTAGTTGCGGTCGCCTCCGCATTCGGGGCAGAAGAACTCGCCGTCACCGACGGTGCTCCACGATGTGCGCACCCCGAAGACACCAAGACCACGATGACCGTGGATGTGCGGTTTTCGGCCGCTCTGTCCGCGGGCTGGCAGCACGTCGCACCTCCGTGACCCTTCGGCAACATTGCCGCGTTGACGTGATGTTAGCCACATCGCGGATGCCGCGTCAGTACCCGGGCGTCACATCGCCCGGACATGGCCGAACCCCGCCCCTGTGCCGGGGCGGGGTCCGTGGCCGCGGGTGGCGGCGGGCGTCAGCGGGAGGCGCGGTTGACGGCCGACACGACCGCCTTCAGCGAGGCGCGGGTGGTGTTGGCGTCGATGCCGATGCCCCACAGGACCTTTCCGTCGATGGCGCATTCGATGTAGGAGGCGGCCTGCGCGGACGCGCCCTCGCTCATCGTGTGCTCCTGGTAGTCCAGGACGCGCGCGTCGACGCCGATCCCGTTCAGCGCGTCGACGAACGCGGAGATGGGGCCGTTGCCGCTGCCGGTCAGCACGGTGTCGGCGCCGTCCACGACCGCCTCCACCGTCAGGGTGTCGGTGCCGTCGGTGTCCGAGGTGGACTGGCCGGAACGCAGCTGGACGCGGCCCCACGGGTCGACGGGGTTGGGCAGGTACTCGTCCTGGAAGACGGACCAGATCTCCTTCGGCGTGACCTCGCCGCCCTCGGCGTCGGTCTTGGCCTGAATGATGCGGGAGAACTCGATCTGCATCCGGCGCGGCAGGTCCAGCTTGTGGTCGTTCTTCAGGACGTAGGCGATACCGCCCTTGCCGGACTGCGAGTTGACGCGGATGACCGCCTCGTAGGAGCGGCCCACGTCCTTCGGGTCGATCGGCAGGTACGGGACGGCCCACTCGATGTCGTCGGTCGTCACGCCCCGGGCGGCCGCGTCGGCCTCCATGGCGTCGAAGCCCTTCTTGATGGCGTCCTGGTGGGAGCCGGAGAAGGCGGTGTAGACGAGGTCGCCCGCGTAGGGGTGGCGCGGGTGGATCTGCATCTGGTTGCAGTACTCGCTGGTGCGGCGGATCTCGTCGATCTGCGAGAAGTCGATCTGCGGGTCGACGCCCTGGGAGAAGAGGTTCATGCCGAGGGTGACCAGGTCGACGTTGCCGGTGCGCTCGCCCTGGCCGAACAGGCAGCCCTCGATGCGGTCGGCGCCCGCCATGATCGCCAGCTCGGCGGCGGCCACGGCGGTGCCGCGGTCGTTGTGCGGGTGCACGGACAGGCAGACGTGCTCGCGGCGGGTCAGGTGGCGGGACATCCACTCGAAGCGGTCCGCGTGGGTGGAGGGCGTCGAACGCTCCACGGTGGCGGGCAGGTTCAGGATGATCTCGCGGCCGGGGCCGGGCTGCCAGACGTCGCAGACCGCCTCGCAGACCTCCAGGGCGAAGTCCAGTTCGGTGTCGGTGAAGATCTCCGGGCTGTACTGGTAGCCGAAGACGGTCTCGTCGCCCAGCAGCTTCTCGGCGTACTCCATCACCAGCCGGGTGCCGTCGACGGCGATCTGCTTGACGTCGTCCTTGGAGCCGCGGAAGACGACGCGGCGGAACGTCGGCGCCGTCGCGTTGTACAGGTGGACGGTGGCCCGCCTGGCGCCGACGATCGACTCCACGGTGCGCTCGATCAGGTCCTCGCGGGCCTGGGTCAGGACGGAGATCGTCACGTCGTCCGGGATCGCGCCCTCTTCGATGATCGAGCGTACGAAGGCGAAGTCGGTCTCGCCGGACGAGGGGAAGCCGACCTCGATCTCCTTGTAGCCGAGGCGGACCAGCAGGTCGAACATCTCACGCTTGCGGGCCGGCGACATCGGGTCGATCAGCGCCTGGTTGCCGTCCCGGAGGTCGGTGGACAGCCAGCGCGGTGCCTTGGTGATCCGCTTCTCGGGCCAGGTGCGGTCCGGGATGTCGACGGCCTCGTACCGGCCGTACTTGTGGATCGGCATGCCGGACGGCTTCTGGGTGTGCGTGGTGTTGGTGATCGGCGTGGGGCGGCCGTTCCACTGCGACTGTGACATTGCGTCGGGCTCCTCGGGGTCCTGCGGGCTGGGGGTCCTCCCACGCCCTGGGGCGGTGGGGGAGGCCGACTGTCAACGCAGCACCAGACTCCGCGGGGAGGGGGTCGGCCTACGACTACAGGCCCTCGCCGCGGCGGCTAAGAAGAAGCAGCCCGAAACGCATGATGCGGACGAGCCTAGCCGAGCTTCGGCGCGGGCGCCGGTCCCGTTTCATTATGCGGGACGACCGATCAGTAACGGGCAAATGTGTTAGATCACTCCATTTCACTAATCGTCGTCGCATCCAGTGACAGCCGGATGGCGCAGTGCCACATTGCCGGACATGGACTCCTTCACGCCTGTCTTCTGCGGCATCGTGCCGCCGCATCTGCTCGACAAGCTGGCGCGTGCCGGTGATCCGGCCGTCGCCGCCGCGGCGCGCCGCACCCTCGTCGCGGACGCCGCGCACCGCACGGGTCGCCGGCTGACCACCCTCACCGGCGCCCCGGCGCCGTCCCGGGAGGTCGTCCCCGGCCCGCAGCGCACCCTGTACGACGCCGGGAACGGGACCGCGCTGCCCGGCACGGAGGTGCGCTCCGAGGGCGACGAGCCCGTCCAGGACGCCACCGTCAACCGCGCCTACGCCGGCCTCGGAGCGACGTTCGACCTGCTTCTTGACGCCTACGGGCACGACTCGATCGACGGCGCGGGCCTGCCCCTCGACGCGACCGTCCACTACGACGAGAAGTACGGCAACGCCTTCTGGAACGGCGAGCAGATGGTGTTCGGCGACGGCGACGGCGAGATCTTCCTCGACTTCACCGGTCCGGTCGACGTCATCGCCCACGAACTGGCGCACGGCTTCACCCAGTACTCGGCGAACTTCACCTACTTCGGCCAGCCCGGCGCGCTGAACGAGTCGGTCTCGGACGTCTTCGGCTCCCTGGTGAAGCAGCGCACGCTCGACCAGAGCGCGGACCGGGCCGACTGGCTCATCGGTGCCGGGCTGCTCGCGCCGCGGGTCAGCGGGGTGGCGCTGCGGTCGATGAAGGCGCCGGGCACGGCGTACGACGACGACGTGCTCGGCAAGGACCCCCAGCCTGCGACGATGGCCGACTACGTCCGCACGGGCCGGGACAACGGTGGCGTCCACATCAACTCGGGCATCCCCAACCACGCCTTCTACCTGCTCGCGACCCAGCTGGGCGGCAAGGCGTGGGAGCGGGCCGGGCAGATCTGGTACGACGCGATGACCTCGGGGAAGCTGCGGGTCGACGCGTCGTTCGCCGAGTTCGCCCGGGAGACGGTCGAGGCCGCCACCGCGCGCTACGGCAGGGGTGAGGAGCGCGAGGCCGTGGTGAAGGCGTGGTCCCGGGTCGGTGTGCCTGCCAACTGACCGGGATCCGTACTAGACAGGAACCATGCGCATCCACGTACGACGCACAGGCGGGTTCGCCGGCATCGAGCGGGTCTCCGAGGTCGACACCGCCGGGCGGCCCGACGCCCAGGAGTGGCGGGCCCTGGCCGAGCAGGCGATGGGCGACGGCCGGGACACCCCGCCGGTGGGGGTGCCGGACGGCTTCCAGTACCAGCTCACGGTGGACGGGACCACGGTGTACTGCGCCGACCCCAGGCTGACCGAGGCCCAGCGGAAGCTGATCACCCGGGTGCTGAAGGAAGGCTCCTGAGGCCCCGGGCCGCGCCCGGGAAGGAGCCCCGCCGCACCCCGGGGGCAGGTGCCGGGCCGTTCCCGCGTGCTCCCGGCGGCCGGAGCTCGGGCCGCCGTGCGACCGGGACGACGGCCGGCGCCGGTGGGCGGCCGGGGCCGACGGCCGGCGCCGGGACCGGAAGCGGGGCGGAGTCGGCCGGAGCCGTCAGAAACCCAGCCTGCGCAGCTGCTTCGGGTCCCGCTGCCAGTCCTTGGCCACCTTCACGTGCAGATCGAGGAAGACGGGGGTGCCGAGCAGCGCCTCGATGTGCTTGCGGGACTTGGTGCCGACCTCCTTCAGGCGGCTGCCCTTGGGGCCGATGATGATGCCCTTCTGGCTGGGGCGCTCGATGTAGACGTTGGCGTGGATGTCGAGCAGCGGTCGGTCCGCCGGGCGTCCCTCGCGCGGCAGCATCTCCTCGACCACGACGGCGATCGAGTGGGGCAGCTCGTCCCGTACCCCTTCCAGCGCCGCCTCGCGGATCAGCTCGGCGACCATGACCTGCTCCGGCTCGTCCGTGAGGTCGCCCTCCGGGTAGAGCGGGGGGCTCTCCGGGAGCAGCGGGACGAGGAGGTCTCCGAGGAGGGTGACCTGCTTGTCGCCGACGGCCGACACCGGGACGATCTCCGCCCACTCGATGCCGAGCTCGCTGCCGAGGCGGTCGACGGCGAGGAGCTGCTCGGCCAGGGTCTTGGAGTCGACCAGGTCGGTCTTGGTCACGATCGCGACCTTGGGGGTCTTCTTGATCCCGGCCAGTTCCTTGGCGATGAAGCGGTCGCCGGGGCCGAGCTTCTGGTCGGCCGGGATGCAGAAGCCGATCACGTCGACCTCGGCCCAGGTGGTGCGTACGACGTCGTTGAGCCGCTCGCCGAGCAGGGTGCGCGGCTTGTGCAGGCCGGGGGTGTCCACGAGCACGAGCTGGGCGTTCAGGTCGGGGCGGTGGACGATGCCGCGGACGGTGTGGCGGGTGGTCTGCGGCCGGTTGGAGGTGATGGCCACCTTCTGGCCCACCAGAGCGTTCGTGAGGGTGGACTTGCCCGCGTTGGGGCGGCCGACGAAGCAGGCGAAGCCGGCGCGGTGCGGGGCCTCGGACCGGGGGGTGTGAACGCTCATGCGGGCCATTCTCCCCGATCCTCGGGGCGGTCACGTACCACGTGCCGCCGGGACGGGCACGGACGCCCGGCGCCGCGTCGCGTCCGGGACCCGGCGTGGCGGCCCCGTGGCGGACCCGCCCGGGCCGGCCGCCGCCGGTGAGAACGTCTCGCGCGTGAGGGGCGTCGCCGGGCCCCCGGCAGGACGAACGTGCCGGGGCCGGGGCCGGCGGTAGGCGGCCGGGCGGCGCCTCAGCCTCCGCGTACCGTCCGGCGTCGTGCCCGGAGCCACACCAGCGCCCCGGCACCGGCCGCGAACAGGACGGCCGCGACCAGCCAGGGGACGGCGAGGAAGGACACCGCTCCGGATCCGCGGGCGTCGCGTGCGCTCGCGGTGAGGGTCACCTCGCCCCACTCGAGCTGCGGGGCCCCGGCCCAGCTCGCGGTGAGCCGGATCCGCTGCCGTGGCAGCAGTTCGCCGGGGACGCCGTCCAGGTCCCGGGCGAGGAGGGTGCGGCCGAAGAGACCCTCGGCGCGGAGGGAGACCTTCGGGTCGAGGGTGACGTTGCCGCGGTTGTGCAGGGTGTACGAGACCAGGGCGCTGCTGCCGCCGGTGCCCGGCACAAGGGGTTTGTCCGGCGTATAGCGGACGTCCTCGACGGAGAGCGCGGGCATGGCCGGTCCGTTCACCCGCAGGTACACGCGGGCGCCGACCGCCCGCTGGATGCCGACGGCCATCGCTTCCCCCGTCCCGGCGGCGACGCGTTCGTCGAGGGCGACCAGCGCGCCGGGGTGGTCGCCGGGCTCCGCGTCCTCGGGAACCGTGAGGGTGTACGGGACGGTGACGGCGGTGCGGGCGGGGACGGTCACCCGGGTCCGGTCCGGCCTCGTCCAGGCACCGACGCCGCGCTGCCTCTCCTGGCGGGCGCGCACGGCGAAGCCGCCGTCTCGTTCGGTGTTGTAGGCGTCCGCCCCGTACAGCAGGAACGTCAGCGGGGCGGCGGTCTTGTTGGTCACGGTGACGCTGTCGGTGAGCGTCGTGCCGGGGTCGGCGGAGAGGTAGAAGTACGGTCGGCGGCCCGGGCCGGAGGCCGTGGGCTCGACGGACCACTCGCCGTTGTCGGCGGCGTGCGCGGGCGGGACGGCGCACAGCAGTGCCGCCAGCGCGAGGAGGGGAACGAGGAGCGTCGCGAGAGGCGCGGGCAGCGGCGGGAGGAGTGCGGGCAGTCTTCGCACGGGCGCGGATCCCCCGGGTCGGGGCGGGCCGACCGGGTGCGCGCCCGGCCCGCCGTGGGTGTCAGGTGAGGGTGAGGGTCAGCACGCCGGAGTAGGCGCCGGGTGCGGTGAACGCCGGTACGTCCAGCGTCATCTTCGCGCCCGCGGTGAACTCGCCGCCGGTGAGCGCCCCGTCGGGGGCGGACGCCAGGGTGGCGCCGGCGGTGCCGACGGCGCCCGCGGAGCCCGCCGCGCAGGTGCTGGGGCTGCCGGCCTTGGTGGCGCAGACCGGGATCCAGCTCAGCCGGCCGGCGTCGATCTTCCCGCCGGGACCGGTGAAGTCGGTGACCTTGCCGGTCAGGGACCAGCCCGCGGGGCCGCCGCGGAAGTCCTTGACGGTCACCGCGTGGAGGTCGCCGGTGGCGGCGCCGCCCCTGCCGAAGTCGACGGAGGTCAGCCGGACGGTGTCACCGGCCTGGGTCATGGACAGGGTGCCGGCCGCGACGGCCGTGGTGAGCTGCTGGCTGTTCGCGGGTACGGGGGTGTCGTCGAGGACGGTGTACGCCGCGGGGCCCGCGCCCTTGTCGTCGCTCCAGGCGGTGCCCTCGTAGGCGACGATTCCGGTGGTGGCCTTGTCGGCGACCGTGAGCCGGGCGGTGAACGTGCCCGCCGCGCTCGCCTTCACGGTCACCTTGTCCGCGGTCTCGGCCGCGCCGGCGCGGCCGGCGACGGTGACGTCCGCGAGGGGGGTGAACTTCGCACCGGTGAGGGTCACCTGGTCCCCCGGCTTGCCGGAGGCCGTGCCGAGTTGGACGGACCGTTCGTTGGCGCCGGGCTGTTCGGTGGCGACGATCGTCCGCGAGACGGGCGCGGGCGGGTTCGTCACCGTGCAGGGGGTGTCCAGTTCCATGATGTAGCTGGTGTGGATGTTGTAGTCGCCCGGGGAGAGGGTGATCGAGCCGGGCGCGGTGACCGTGAAGGTGCCGGTCATGGAGAACGCCGGGAACGGTGCCTTGCCGGGGACGGGCGGGTTCTTCTTCGGCCCGGCGACGGTGACGCTGCCGGGCTGTCCTCCCCCGAGCGTCACCTTGCCGGTCGGGGTCATGATGTCGGCGGGCAGCGCCAGGTCGACGGGGTTGCCGGCGGCGGGCTTGGTGACGGTGTAGGTGACGGTGACCGTGTCGCCCACCTTGGGTGCGGCGTTGTCGACGGTGATCTCGGCGCTGGTCGTGCCGTCGATGGGCGGGATGCCGGAGATCGGCGGTGGTACGCAGTGGGTCGGGAAGTCGACCGCCTGGGCCGCCTCGACCCGGGCCGCGGCGGAGGGCGCGAGGAACCCGCCGCCGGTGGCCACGAGCGCGCTCACCCCCAGTAGCGCCGCCCAGCGGCGTCTTCGTGGTGTGGATGGCAGGGACGCCATGCGCTTCCCCCTTCAGTCGGCTTCACTCGGCCTTCACTCGGTGGCCGACATTGACGGGGTGGGGGAAGGAGAAGTCAATGGAATCGAAATGCGCCGACTGATGACCCATCAGATCGTGTCAAGATCGAGGGCGTTTCCCCACTCAAGATCGGCGTTTTCGCAGGTAGGCCCGTTCGCCGCGCAGGGTCGGTCCCGGGCCCACCGGGCGGCCGGCCGGTACGGCGCCCGGCCCGCCCGACGGGTGCGCGGCCGGAGGCGGTCGAACAGGGACGGCGCGCGGGCGGATGTCGGCTCGGGGACGGTCCGCCGCGGACCGCCCGCCGTCAGGCCGGCGCCGAGCCGTTCGCGCGGCGCCGGGCGAGCAGGGCGACCGTGCCGACCACGGCGTAGAGCACGGTGAGGACGCCGAGGGTCAGGTCCAGCCAGTCGACCGGTGCGCCCGAGACCAGATCGGCCGCCGCGGGGACGCCGACGGCGAAGCCGACGGTCAGCAGGACGACCGCAGCGGCCGTGCGCAGGGCGCGGCGGCGCGCCCCGGTGCTCAACTCGGCGCCCGCCGCCGCGGCGAGGAACAGCGGGAACGCGTCGGACCAGGCCACTCGGCCCGACACGGCCCAGTCGACACCGCTGATGACGACGCCGACGAGACCGACCGCCAGGACGACCCGGCCCCAGGTGCGGGACACGTCAGCCCGCCGTCACGGTCGCTCGGAGCATGCCGTCGGGACCGGCGAGCAGCACCGGTGTGCCCGGCCCGCCCAGGTCCCGGACCGCGGCGCGGTCGGCGTCGGCGACCGTGTCGGTGTCGGCGACGACCGCAGCGGCTTCCAGGGAGGTGGCGCCGCTGGCCACGGCCATGGCGACGGCCGTCCGAAGGGCGCTCAGCCGCAGCGACTCGAGCGCCACCGTGCCCGCGACGTACGTCCGTCCGGTCTCGTCCCGCACCGCAGCGCCCTCGGGCACCCCGTTGCGCGCACGGGCACTGCGCGCCAGCGTGATGATCTTGCGGTCTTCGGGATCGAGTCCGGAGCTGTCGGTCATGGGACGAGCATAGTTCGATGCACGGGCCCGCCCGGCAGGCACCGGCTGCGGACTGTCGGGCTGCGGGGCGCCGTTCCCGGCGCGGGCGCACGGGCTCACGGCCGGTCCAGGCGCAGCCGCTCCGCCTTCGGCAGGCCCCCGACGACGAGGTCGTAGGAGTCCTCGACGAGCTCCCGGACCGTACGGGCCGGGAGCTCCCCCACCGTGACGGTGTTCCAGTGCCGCTTGTTGAGGTGGTAGCCGGGGACGATCGCCGGGAACTCGGCGCGCAGCCGGACGGCCTCGTCCGGGTCGCACTTCAACGACACCTTCAGCGGGGTGGCCGCCAGGTCGGAGAGGGCGAACATCTTCCCGGCGACCTTGAAGACCGAGACCTCGGGGCCGAAGGGGAAGTCCTCCACCGCGGCGTTCTGCTCCAGGCAGAGCTCCTTCAACCGGCGGGGCGTCAGCGGGCCGCTCACGCCGGCTCCACGAGCACGGTGACGATCTTGTTCCGCCGGCCGGCGGGGGACTCGGCGGTCAGCCGCAGGGCGCGGCCGTCCGGGAGCTCGACCTGGGCGCTGGCGCCGGCGATCGGGACCCGCCCGAGGGACTTGGCCAGCAGCCCGCCGACCGTCTCCACGTCCTCGTCGTCGTAGGCGTCGAGGCCGAACAGCTCACCGAGGTCGCCGATGTCGAGCCGGGCGGTTACCCGGAAGCGCGAGTCGCCGAGCTCCTGCACGGGCGGCAGCTCCCGGTCGTACTCGTCGGTGATCTCGCCGACGATCTCCTCCAGGATGTCCTCGATCGTGACGATCCCGGCCGTGCCGCCGTACTCGTCGATGACGACGGCGACGTGGTTGCGCTCCTGCTGCATCTCGCGCAGCAGATCGCCCGCGTTCTTGGTGTCGGGCACGAAGGCGGCCGGGCGCATCGCGGTGGAGACCAGCTCGGCCTCCGCCTCCCGGTTGATGTGCGTCTTGCGGACCAGGTCCTTCAGATACACGATCCCGACGATGTCGTCCTCGTTCTCCCCGGTGACGGGGATGCGGGAGAAGCCGGAGCGCAGCGCGAGGGTGAGCGACTGGCGGATGGTCTTGTAGCGCTCGATGGCGACGAGATCCGTCCGCGGGACCATCACCTCGCGCACCAGGGTGTCGCCGAGCTCGAAGACGGAGTGCACCATCCTGCGCTCCTCGGCCTCGATCAGCGACTCCTGCTCGGCGAGGTCGACCATCGCCCGCAGCTCGGCCTCGCTGGCGAACGGGCCCTTGCGGAAGCCCTTGCCCGGCGTCAGCGCGTTGCCGATGAGGATCAGCAGCTGCGGGATCGGGCCCATGATCCGGGCGAGCGGCAGCAGGACGTACGCGGCGGCGGTCGCCGTGTTGAGCGGGTGCTGGCGGCCGATGGTGCGCGGCGAGACGCCGACGGCGACGTACGAGACGAGGACCATCACGCCGATGGCGACGGCCAGCGCCTGCCAGGTCTCCGCGAACTCCCGCAGACACGCGTAGGTGACGAGCGCCCCGGCCGCCATCTCGCAGGCGACCCGCACGAGCAGGGCGACGTTGAGATAGCGCGTCGGGTCGGACGCGACCTGGACCAGCCGGTCGGCTCCGCGCCGCCCGGAGCGCAGCGCCTCGGCTGCGCGGAAGCCGGAGACCCGGGCGATGCCGGCCTCGGCGCAGGCGGCGAGCCAGGCGACGACGACGAGGGCGACGGCGCCGATGACGAGCTGGGCGCTCATGAGACGGTCGGCGCCGGGGAAGGACCGGTCAGACCCTTCTCCGCCCTCCAGCCGTCGACGATCGCCGCCTGCAGACCGAACATCTCCGCGCGCTCGTCGGCCTCCTCGTGGTCGTACCCGAGCAGGTGCAGCACCCCGTGGACGGTGAGCAGTTGGAGCTCCTCGTCCATGGAGTGCCGGGTCGGTGCTTCCTCGCCCTGCTTCTTCGCCACCTCGGGGCAGAGCACGATGTCGCCGAGGAGCCCCTGCGGGGGCTCCTCGTCGTCCTTGACGGGCGGACGCAGCTCGTCCATGGGAAAGGACATGACATCCGTGGGGCCCGGCAGGTCCATCCACTGGATGTGCAGCTGCTCCATGGCCTCGGCGTCCACGACGATCACCGAGAGCTCGGAGAGCGGGTGGATGCGCATCCGCGCGAGTGCGTAGCGGGCGACGTCGAGGATCGCCTGCTCGTCGACCTCGGTGCCGGACTCGTTGTTGACGTCGATCGACATGGTGCTGACCGGTTTCACTTCCCGTTGCTGCCGTTGCGGCTGTCGTACTCCTCGTAGGCGTCGACGATACGGCCCACGAGCTTGTGCCGGACGACATCCTGCGATGTCAGCAGGGAGAAGTGCACGTCCGGGACGCCGTCCAGGATCTCCCGGACCTGGCGCAGACCGCTCTTGGTCCCGCCGGGCAGGTCGACCTGGGTGACGTCGCCGGTGATCACGATCTTCGAGTCGAAGCCGAGACGCGTCAGGAACATCTTCATCTGTTCCGGATTCGTGTTCTGCGCCTCGTCGAGGATGATGAACGCGTCGTTGAGCGTACGGCCGCGCATGTACGCCAGCGGCGCCACCTCGATCGTGCCCGCGGCCATCAGGCGCGGGATCGAGTCCGGGTCGATCATGTCGTGCAGGGCGTCGTACAGCGGCCGCAGGTAGGGGTCGATCTTCTCGTAGAGCGTGCCGGGCAGGAAGCCCAGGCGCTCGCCCGCCTCGACCGCGGGCCGGGTGAGGATGATCCGGTTGACCTGCTTGGACTGCAGGGCCTGCACCGCCTTGGCCATCGCCAGATACGTCTTGCCGGTACCGGCGGGGCCGATGCCGAAGACGACCGTGTGCTTGTCGATGGCGTCGACGTAGCGCTTCTGGTTGAGCGTCTTGGGGCGGATGGTGCGGCCGCGGCTGGACAGGATGTTCTGGGTGAGGACCTCGGAAGGGGTCTCGGCCGCCGCTCCCCCGCCTTCCTCGCGAAGCATGGCGATCGAGCGTTCCACGGCGTCCTCCGTCATCGGCTGTCCGGTGCGGAGCACCAGCATCATCTCGTCGAAAAGGCGCTGGACCAGTGCGACTTGCCGCTCTTCGCCGACGGCACTGATCACATTGCCGCGGACATGGATGTCCACGGTCGGGAACGCCTGCTCGATCACGCGCAGCAGGGAATCGCCAGAACCGAGCACGGTCACCATCGGGTGCTTCGCGGGGACGGTGAAGTGGGCTCGTGCCTGCCCCGGCGCGAGGGTCTGGTCTGTGGGTGTCTGAGTCATGGGCCGGCACTCTGGCCTGCGCATACCTCCCGTTGCAGGGTTCTCGCTGCTCGACAACCTCTGGGTTACCAGCGTACGACCCCGCGCGGACGGTCCCGAAGCGCTTTTCCGCACCGCGGCAGACCCCCGCACGGTCCCGCCCGGGATCTCGGGGCGGGACCGTGACGGATGGGGCGGGGAACGCCACCCGGCACGGGTGACGGGAGGGGCCGCAAGGCCGCGGGCGCGGGCCGACGGCGGGGGGACGCACGGGGCCGGCGCGGGAGCTGTTCGCGTGGGGCTCGGGAGGTGGCCGGGAGGGCCACGGGCCGGGAGCGCGGCAGGGTGTCAGACCGGACGCCGGAAGCCGATCGTGGGCACCGCGCGGCGCAGCGGCCAGGGGCGGTCGGGGGCGGGGAGGAGCCGGGCCAGGAAGGCGTAGCGGCCGAGCGCCTCGGGGTCCTGGTCCTCGCAGCCCTGGACGTACTGCCACCAGGCCGCCACCTCGGACCAGCCGGGCGCGGACAGCGAGCCGCCGAACTCCTGGACGGACAGCGCGGCCGTCAGTCCGGCGAAGGCGAGACGGTCCGCGAGGGGCCAGCCGGCGAGGGTTCCGGTGACGAAGCCCGCCACGAAGACGTCACCGGCCCCCGTGGGGTCCAGCGCCTCGACGCCGATCGCCGGGACCTCGGCCGTCTCGCCCGTGGCACCGTCCACGGCGTACGCGCCGTCCGCGCCGAGCGTGACGACGGCGAGCGGCACCTTCTCCGCCAGCACCCGGGCGGCCGCGCGCGGGCAGTCGGTGCGCGTGTAGCGCATCGCCTCCTCGGCGTTGGGCAGGAACGCCTCGCACAGTCCCAGGTCGTGCAGGCCGCGCAGGTCCCAGCGCCCGGTCTCGTCCCAGCCGACGTCGGCGAAGATCCGGGCGCCCTGCCCGGCCGCCTCCGCGATCCAGGGCTCGGCACGGCCGGGGACGAGGGAGGCCACCGCGGCCCGCGCCCGGGGCGCCGCCGCGGGGGCGGTCTCGGACAGCGGGGCCTCGTGCCCGTGGGAGACCATCGTGCGCTCGCCCTCGTACGCCATGGAGACCGTCACCGGGGAGTGCCAGCCGGGCACGGTCCGCGACAGGGACAGGTCGATGCCCTCTCCCTGCTCCAGGGCGTCCCAGCAGTAGTCGCCGTAGAAGTCGTCGCCGAACGCCGCGGCGAGGGAGGTGCGCAGGCCGAGCCGCGCCAGCGCCGTCGCCATGTTGGCGACGCCTCCCGGGCTCTGGCCCATCCCGCGCGCCCAGGTCTCGGTGCCGCGCACCGGCGCGGTGTCCAGTCCGGTGAAGACGATGTCGAGGAAGACCGTACCGGTGAGGAACACGTCGCACGCCGGGTCCCCTCCGGAGCGCAGGGCACCCAACGGGTCGACGTGCGCACTGTGTTGCTGCTCTCCGTCGGTCGTGATCACGGTGGCTCCCGGATTGCCGTGCGGTGTGGTGCAAAGAGCTGTGCGAATCAGGCCAGTGTGCCTGATCCGGACCGCGGCGCAGGGCCGGCGGACCGGGTCCGGGACCGGGTCGGGCCCGGCTCAGGACCGAACCCGACCAAGGAAAAGGCGCTCTGCTACCCGACCGGTCACGAGGCAAACCAAATGTGTCCCGCATCACATCTTCTCGGCTTCTCCGCCGCCGGGAGCGCTTGATACAAATTGGCGCGCGTTCCCGTGCGGAAGACACCGGGCGCTCCTCCCTCCTCCTCGCCCCAGGGGCGCGGTGGATCCCCATGCCTTCACCCCCTTGTTCCCGGGAACGCCCATGTCCTCGCGCCTGCGCGCCGTGTGGCCGATCGTCGCCGTCTTCGCGGTCGGCTACCTCGCCTCCTACCTCCTTCCCACCGTGGTCGGCCGGCTCTCCGCCGGACTCGGCCTCGCCCCCACCCAGGCCGGACTCGTCGGCTCCGTCCTGCTGTTGGCGTCCTCCGCCGCCGGCTTCGCGCTCGCGTCGCGGGTCGAGCGGTTCGGGCCGCGCCGCCTCGCCCGCGCCGGACTGCTCCTCGCCTTCACGGGCTACGGCGCGGTCGCGCTGACGTCCGCGGTGCCCGTGGCCGTCACCGGCGTCGCGGTCGGCGGCCTCGGTTCCGGCACGGCGACCGCGGTCGCGGCGGCGGGCATCGCCGCCCAGCGCGACCCCCACCGGGTGACCGCGCTCGGTCTGCTCTCGGTGTCGGCGGCCGCCGGCGCGCTGTACCTGACGATCCCGCGGCTCGGCGGCGGCCACGCCCTGCCGTTCGCAGCGCTCGCGCTGGCGGCGCTCGCGGCATGGCCGGCGACGCGCCGGCTGGACAGCCCCGGCGCCCGGGTGAGCGTGCCGGGCGTCCAGGGCCTGCCGGACCCTCGCCCCTCCCGGAACCCGCTCCCCCACCGCCGCTCAGGGGCGGTCCTCGCGGCGGCCGTGCTCTGCTGGGCGATGGCGCAGAACGCGCTGTGGGGCGTGAGCGGCCGGATAGGCACCACCCAGGCCGGCCTGAGCGAGGTCACCGTCGGCGCGGTCTTCGCCGTGGCGCTGGGCGCGGGTCTCACCGGGGTCCTCGTCGCCGGGGCCGTGGGCGCGCGGTTCGGGCGGGCGGTCCCGATCGGCGCGGGCACCGCGCTCATCGCCTGCTGCGTCGTGGTCAGTTCGTCCGCGCGCGGCCTGGTGGCCTTCGCCGTGGGCGAGATCCTGTGGAACACCGTCTACCCGGTGGTTCTCTCGTACCTGATCGGCCTCGCCGCCTCGCTCGACACCCGCGGGCGGTGGGCCGTCCTCGTCGGCTCCGCGTCGTCGCTGGGCGTGGCGTGCGGCCCGACGGCCGGCAGCCTGCTGTCGGCACACGCCGGCTACCCGGGCATGGGACTCGTGCTCTGCGCGGCCCTGCTGGTCGCGGCGGTACCGATGACCGCGGTCGCCCTGCACACCTCGGGCCGGCGCCTGGTGCCGGTGCCGCTGCCGGTGCCCGCCGCGGTCCGGCGCCGCACCGCGGCGGCGCCCGCGGTGCTGGCGGAGATCCCGGTCCCGGGGCCCGAGATCGCCCCCGCCGGAACGGCGAAGGTCCTGGCCTCCTGAGGTACCCCGGCTCCAGGTGCCCCGTGCTTAGGGAGTGTCTAATCAACGGCGGATCCGATGATCAAGGAGACGCCTGATGAGCGAGACCATCACCGAGCACTCGGCCGTGGAGGAGCCAGCCGTCGAGTCGGCTGCGGGGGCGGTGTCGGACGAGCAGTTGATCGCGATGCTGGTCGACCGTGCCCGATCCGACGGGCTGCATCTGACCGGGGAGGGCGGGCTGCTGCAGCAGCTGACCAAGCGGGTGCTGGAGTCCGCCCTGGAGGGCGAGATCACCGATCACGTCTGCTACGCAAGCACGACGCGACAGGCTGGTCAGCGGGCGTGCGACGGTGGCGGACGTCCGGTCGGCAGGGCATGCGTCACATCGGGATCGGCGAGTGGTGGCAGGGGCCGCTGGCGTCGAAGTCGGCGGTGGTGAGTTCGTCGGGGCCGTGGCGTTCGGTGAGCCAGGTTTCCAGGACGGTCAGGTTGGCGACCGTGAGCATGACGGCGAGGAGAAGCGCCTGGGTGACTTGCCCTGGGGCGGGGCGGCGTTTGGGGTTGCCGATGTCGAGTTTCCCGCTCTTGAAGCGCCCGTTGGCGCCTTCATTGTGGCTGCGGATGGGCCGATTGGTGTTGATCCAGGACGTGTGCAGGTAGTGGACGTCTTGGCGGTACTTGGCCAGGCACCAGTCGGCCGCTTCAGCGTCGGCGGGCACGGTGATGGAGCCCGCACAGCACACCTTGGGGCGTCCACTTCGGCGGCGGTACGAAGTGTTCGGCGTCGGGGATCTGGATGGTGGGGCGGGCCGCCGTGTGGGTGGTTCGGACCCGGGGTGCACTGAGGTCGACGACTCGGTTGGGCATCGTGGCGGGGGTCCGGGACCGCAGCCGGTCGCGGCGGGCGCAGTTGACCGAGGGGGACGGGCCGGTGGCCGGGCACTGGAGGCGGATCGCGGCGGGCGTCGGGTCCCTACTTGAGTTTGAATTGGTACGGCTCGCGGGCCTCGATCTTCTCGGCGAGTTCGGCGCCGCGGGCGCGGATGGTGTCGTCGGCGGCGCCGGTCGTGGCGTGGCTGAGCGGGGCGGGGGTGAGCGGGCACATGAGCGAGCCGTCGACGAGCGGGGCTCCCTGCAAGCTGCACTGCCGTCCGCGTTCTTTGACCTTGTGGTCCAGGGCGAGCCGGTAGCCGAGCCGTCGGACAGGGGTCTGGAAGGTGGCGGGGATGCAGTTGATGTAGGCGCGGTCGGGGGCCAGGATGCCGACGGGCAGGCCGAGTCCGGTCAGCTGGGTGAGGACGTTGACCGCGTTGGGGCCGGTGCGGACGGTGGGGGTGTCGAGCTCGAAGCCCAGGCACAGCTGCGGGTACGCCTTGGGCGGGGCGTCGTCGGTGTCGCGGTGGTGGGCGGCGATGGCCAGGGTGGCGCTGTAGCGGAAGGTCTTCTCTCCGGTGCCGCCCTTGGCGTGCCAGCCCGCGGCGATGAGCAGAGCCGCTCGCCTGCCGGCCGCGCTGTGCGCGGCCGCACGGTCGTCACCGCACTCGGTCTCCGTGAGGCTCCCCACGCTGGTCAGGCGGATGGTCGTCGTCTAACGTGCTGTCGGCCCCCTTCATACGGGGGGCGGGCAACGGGGCACATGGCCCCAAGACGGCGCTCCTGACCAGTGCGTCGAGGCAATGGGGGCAGTGTTGATCAGCTACGGCGTGACCGTCCGCGATGTCGCGAGAGTCCGCTTCTCGGTCTCTCCACTCGGAGAGACCGTCTACAGCTTCCGGATGCTGGCCACGCCCGAGCGCAGAAGACAGCACCAGCCGTGGGTCGACGACGTCCGTCTCAAGCTCAGGGGCGTCGACCTCCGCCCCTTGCGGTCCGTGATACCCCCCACCGGATATGTCCCGGACTTCCTCACCCCGGCGCCCACCGCCACACACTCCGGCATCGACGGCGAGCTCGAGGCGGTGCGTGCCACCTCACCCGAGCACTTCGTCGACGAAGTGGCCTGGATGGCCGGGGACCAGGGCACCCCGGCCACGTGGCGCCAGGAGGCGGAGCCCTTGCACCGGCGAATGCTGGCCGAGCCGGAGAAGGCCATCGCGCAGCTCACAGAACTGCTGCGCACCTACTGGACGCTAGCCCTCGAGCCGCACTGGCGCAGGATGCACGGCGGTCTCCAGTCCGACATCCGGGCCCGGATGCGGGTGATGGAGTCCGCCGGGTCGGCGTCCGTAGTCTCCTCTCTGCACGAGCGCATCGCATGGCAGGACAACCAGCTCACCGTCCGTAGCGCCTACACCTTCCACGAGACACTCGGTGGCCAGGGCATCGTCCTGGTGCCCAGCATCTTCTGCGGGCCGGAAGTGCTGACCATGCTGCCGCCGCTCCAGTCGATGATCGTGTATCCGAGGCCCGGCGTCGCAGACCTGTGGCAGAACCACGGTCAGAACCTCACCAGCCCCCTCGCCGCCCTCCTCGGAAGCGTCCGTGCGGCGGTCGTCGTGGCCCTCGCCGTGCCCGCCTCCACCAGCGAACTGGCCGCCGAGATCGACGTGACGCCGGGAGCCATCAGCCAGCACCTCGCCGTGCTGCGCGGCTGCAGCCTCGTCACGAGCCACCGGGCCGGCCGCCGGGTCATCCACTCGCTCACCGAGACGGGCGAAGAGCTCGTCCGCGGAGCCGAGCACTCCCTGGGCCGGGCCGCGTGACGCTTCCGCCACGGCGCTGATTTAGACCCAGCTAAAAGCCTTGGGGCGGCCCCCACCTGTGTGTTTGCCTGACCAGGCCACGGTGACAGAGCGCGGGCCCGACGCCCCGCTGTACGCATCGCAGCGGTCCTACGACTTCACCCCCGGAAGGGAAACATTCTGGTGCCCGCAACCACATTCGAGGACAACCGAGTCCACGACATCGTCGTAGTCGGAAACGGTTCCCTCGGCCTGTCACTCGGCCTCACGCTGGCTCGGCGCGGAATACGCGTGGCGGTGCTCGGCCAGCCACACCGCCCATGGGCCGCGTCCTCCGCAGCCGGCGCGATGATCGGCACGTTCGGCGAGGTCACGACCACCCTCCTCAAGAGCGACTACGGCCGCACGAAGCTCGACTGGGCCTACCAGGCGAGCAAGCTGTGGCCGGAGTGGCTGGCCCAACTGGCGCCCGACTCCGACGGCACCGACCTGCTGACCGCGGACGGCACGGTCGTCATGCTGAACGCCGTCGGTCTGCCCGAGATCGACACCCACAACTACAAGGCGATCCGCAGCACCCTCATCGAGTACGGCGAGAAGTTCGAGGACATCGACGCCGAGGCCATCGAGTGGCTCGACGCCGAGCCCACCGGCCGGCCACTGCAGGCGATGTTCCTGCCCAACGAGCACGCGGTGAACGCCCACGAGCTCCTGACCCGCCTGGAGAAGGCGTTCGTCGCCGCCGGCGGCACGCTCGTTCCCGAGCAGGCCACCCGCGTCGAGCACAACGGGGGCAGCGTCACCGGCGTTGCGCTGGAGTCCGGCACCCTGCTCGTCACGGAGCAGCTCGTGCTGGCCGCTGGCTCCGCCTCCCAGACCGTCCTCGACACGGTCCCTGAACAGGCCGCCCGTATCCCGCGCCTGATCAGCGGCTACGGCGTCTCCGCCCTCGTCGACACCCAGGACGGCACCGGTCCGTCCAGCGTCATCCGGACGCCCAACCGGGCCTTCGCCTGCGGCCTGCACGTTGTCCCGCGCGGCAACGGCCAGGTCTACGTAGGCGCGACCAACATCATCTCGCCCGAGCCGCGCGAGACACCGCTCATCTCCGACGTGCTGTTCCTGCTCAACTGCGCCGACCGGCAGGTCCGCCGCGACCTCGGCGAGAGCGGGCTGCGCACCCTTCAGGTCGGCAACCGGCCCGTCGCCCTCGACGGCATGCCGCTGCTCGGGGAGACGGAGCTCGGCGGCCTGTGGATGATGACCGGCACCTACCGGGACGGCCTCACCCTCTCCCCGCTGCTTGCCAGGGAGATGACCGCGCTGCTGCTCGGCGAGGAGCCCACGATCGACCTCGGGATGTTCCGCCCGGTACGGGCCCCGATCCAGCCGGTCAGCCGCGAGGAGGTCGTGGAGACCACGGTCACCCACATGCTCGCGACCGGTTACGAGTCGAACTGGAACGTCCCCGTCGAGTGGCCGTTCACCATCGAGCACTACCTGCGCACGGCCTACACCCGGATCGCGAACGAGTTCGACCCGACCTTCACGCCGCCGCCGGAGCTGCTCGCCTCCTCCCGTATCCACCCGTCCATCGCCAAGGCGCTGCGGGACTACTACGCGGCGAGCCACGCCGCCGCTCAGGGCTGACCCGAAAGGACGACGAAGGTGGTCGACCAGCCGCTCGAAGAACTACTCAGGGACGCCGAGCGCGTCCTCGCCGACAGCGGAGTATGGAGCCCGCGAGAGGATGCCGAGACCCTGGCGGCCCACGTCCTGGGCCTGAGGGAGAGCACCCTGGAGCCCCGCCTACCGATACCGGCGGCGGCGGCGGGCGAACTGCGCGCGCTTGTCGCCCGGCGGGCTGGCCGGATCCCGCTCGGTCACCTGACCGGACGGGCCCGGCTCGGCGGCATCGACGTCACGGTGAACGAGCACGTCTTCGTCCCGCGCTTCCCGACCGAACTCCTGTTGGCCTGGGGGCTCTCCGCAGTGGAGAAGACCGAGGCTCCTGTAGTCGTCGACCTGTGCACGGGATCGGGAGCGGTCGCCCTCGCGGTCGGCCATGCCCGCCCCGACGCCGCCGTCCACGCGGTCGACCTGGACGAGGCCGCTCTCGCCTGTGCCCGCGGCAACGCCGCGGCACGGGAGAGGGACGGCGACACGCCGATCACCGTGCACCGGGGCGACGTCGCGGACTCGGCGCTGCTCGCCGGCCTGGACGGCCGCGTAGATCTGGTGCTGGCCAACCCGCCGTATGTGCCCCTGGGCACGAGGCTCCTGCCCGAATGGGGCGAGCACCACCCGCGGACGGCCGTCTTCGGCGGAGCCGATGGGCTCGAAGTGATCCGCGCCGTCGTCGACTGCGCCGCGCGGATGCTGCGGCCCGGCGGCGCCTTGGCGATCGAGCACGGGGACGCGCAGATCGACGTGGTACCCGGGCTGCTCCACGCCACCGGACAGTTCTCCGGCACCGAGGGACACCACGACCAGGAGAACCGTCCCCGTTACACCACGACATTCAGAAAGGCACAGGCATGACGACGACCTCGAGCGCCGAGGCCGGTCTGGCAGGGATGCGCGCCGAACTCGACCTCATCGACGTACAGCTGCTCGACACCTTGAAGACCCGGATCGACATCTGCGTGCGCATCGCGGAGTTCAAGCGGGAGCACGACGTCCCGATGATGCAGCCGCACCGGATCGGCATCGTGCAGCAGCGCGCGGCCCGTTTCGGTGCCGAGCACGGTGTCGACGGCACGTTCCTGCGCCGCCTGTACGACCTGATCATCGAGGAGACCTGCCGGGTCGAAGACTTGGTCATCGACGGACCAGCAATGGACGACGCCTCATGAACGGCCCCGTCCGCACCCTCCTCGTAGACAACTACGATTCTTTCACCTACAACCTCTACCAACTCCTCGGAGAGGTGAACGGGCAGCCGCCCGTGGTCGTCCGCAACGACGTCGACTGGACCACTCTGCACCTGGGGGACTACGACAACATCGTCATTTCCCCCGGCCCGGGACGCCCGGACCGCGAGCGCGACTTCGGCGTGAGCAGCCGGGCGATCCTCGACTCCGGGCTGCCCGTCCTCGGCGTCTGCCTCGGCCATCAGGGCATCGCCGCCCTGTTCGGCGGCACCGTCGAGCACGCCGCCGAGCCTATGCACGGCCGGCTCTCCCGGATCCGGCACAACGGCGAGGACCTCTTCGCCGGGCTGCCGTCGCAGTTCGACGTGGTTCGCTACCACTCCCTCGCCGCCACCGCGCTCTCCGGCGACCTCGAAGGGGTCGCCTGGACCGAGGACGGCGTTCTCATGGGACTGCGCCATCGGAGCCGCCCCCTGTGGGGCGTCCAGTTCCACCCCGAGTCGATCTCCAGCGAGTACGGCCGTGAACTGCTCGCCAACTTCCGCGACCTGACCCTGGAGCGTCGGGAGCCGACTGCGGCGGCGCCCCCGTCGGCGTACCACCTGAACGTCCGCGCTCTGGACCTGGTGCCCGACACGGAGGAGGCGTACACCGAGCTGTTCGGGGACCGTCCGCACAGCTTCTGGCTCGACAGCGGCTCCCACGCCGACGGCGACTCCCGCTTCTCCATTCTCGGTGACGGAAGCGGTCCGCTCGCCGAGTACGTCACCTACCGAGTGGCCACCCGCACCGTGCGCGTCGAGCGTGCGGGCCGTTCCCACAAACTCGTGGTCCGGGGGTTCTTCGACTACCTCGACGCCGAACTGCGGCGGCGCGCGCTGCCCGTCGACGCCCGGCTGCCGTTCTCCTTCAACCTCGGCTACGTCGGCTACCTCGGTTACGAGCTGAAGGCCGAGTCCGGGGCCACGGCCGCGCACACCGCCGCCACCCCAGACGCGGCCCTGCTCTTTGCCGACCGGGCCGTCGTCGTTGACCACGCCGAGCGCCGCACGTACCTGCTCTGCCTCAGCACCGAAGCGGCCGACCCTGAGGCCACCAAGTGGCTCGACGCCATGGAGATCCGGCTCGCGCTGCTGCCCTCCGAAAAGGTCCGGGAACGCCGGCCGCTCACCGAGGCGACCCCGCTCGCCGCGACCTCGCTGGTGCAGCGGCACAGCGAGCAGGAGTATCTGGCGCGAATCGGCGAGTGCCTGGAGGAGATCCACAACGGCGAGTCCTACGAGATCTGTCTGACCAACACGGTCTCCACGACCGCCACCCTCGACCCGCTGGGCACCTATCGGTTGATGCGGGCGATCAGCCCTGTCCCGTACGGCGCGCTGCTCTCCTTCCCCGGTGTCGCCGTCCTCAGCGCTTCCCCGGAACGGTTCCTGACCATCGGCACGGACCGGGTCGCCGAATCGAAGCCGATCAAGGGAACCCGGCCGCGCGCCGCCAACCCCGAGGAGGACCGGGCGCTGCGCGAGGGGCTGTTGGCCAGCGAGAAGGATCGCGCCGAGAACCTGATGATCGTGGACCTGCTCCGCAACGACCTCAACACCGTGTGCGAGGTCGGCTCGGTGCACGTGCCCAAGCTCTTCGACGTGGAGACGTACGCCCCCGTGCACCAGCTCGTCAGCACCGTGCGGGGCACACTGCGCAACGGCGTATCGGCGGTGGACTGCGTGCGGGCCTCCTTCCCCGGGGGTTCGATGACCGGCGCGCCCAAGCTGCGCACCATGGAGATCATCGACCGTCTCGAGGAGGGGCCGCGCGGGGTGTACTCGGGCGCTCTCGGCTGGTTCTCGCTCGGCGGCGCCGCCGACCTCAGCATCGTCATACGGACGATCGTGGCCACCGGCGACGGCGCGTCGTTCGGCGTCGGCGGAGCGGTCATCGCGCTGTCCGACCCTGCCGACGAGTTCGAGGAGACCCTGGTCAAGTCGCGGATCATGACCGCCGCCATCGCCACCGGCAGTATGCCGGTCCGGGCCGGGACGGTGAACGCGTGAGCGCCGCCGAGCGATCCGACCCGGCGATCCGGCGGTGCGTCGTGGCGGGCGGATCGGGCGCCGTGGGCCAGCTGTTCACCGCCCTGCTCGCCGACTTCGGCCGCGACGTCTGCGTGGTCGACCCCGAACCGTTGACCGCCGGGATGCCCGGCGTCCGCCACCTCAAGGGCGACATCGCCGCTCCCGGCCGCGCCCTGAGCGACGAACTGGCGGCCACCGACCTGCTGTTGCTCGCGGTGCCCGAGTCGGTGGCGCTCGCCGCGATGCCCGCGCTCGCCGACGCCCTGCCGTCGCACACGCTGCTCGCGGACACGCTCTCAGTGAAGTCCCGGATCGCCGCCGCCGTCGCCGACCATGCCCCCGGCCTCCAGTCGGTCGGGCTCAACCCTATGTTCGCTCCGTCGCTCGGTGTCCCCGGCCGGCCCGTGGCCTCCGTCGTGCTGCACGGCGGCCCTCTCGTCGAGGAACTCCTCGACCTGGTCGCCGCGGCGGGTGGTCGGATCGTCCGGATGGACGCCGAGCGGCACGACCGGCTGGCCGCTGCCTCCCAGGCCCTCACCCACGCCACCGTGCTCGCCTTCGGCCAGGCCCTGTCCGAACTCGACGTCGACATCGAAGAACTGGCCGCCGTCGCACCGCCACCGCACGCGACCCTGCTCGCGCTGCTCGCCCGGATCGCCTCCGGTACCCCCGAGGTGTACTGGGACGTCCAGTTCGCCAACCCGCTCGCCGACTGCGCCCGCGACGCGCTCGCCCGGGGCGTCGACCGGCTGCGCGGCCTCGCCCGGGAAGGCGACGAGGAGGACTTCGCCCACCACCTGGACGCCCTGTCGGGCGTCCTCGGCGACCGGCTCCCGCACCTCCGGGACCTCTGCGCCGACCTGTTCACTCGTATGCCCGGCGCCCTGCCCGCCACTCCCGAGGAGGCCGTATGACCAGCCGAGGACAGCGCGCCGATCAGCACGCCAACTGGGTCTCAGCCCGTATCGACAAGACTACCGACTCCCTGGACCGGGCTTTCGACGAAGGTCTGACCGGCCACGTCATCACCGGTCGCGAGGGCAAGTCGGTGGAACTGGTGGACGGTAGCGAGGCCGTCGAGTTCGTCTCCTGCTCGTACCTGGGCCTGGAGCAGCACCCGGCGCTCGTCGCGGCGGCGCAGGACGCCCTCCTCCGGTTCGGCGCGCACTTCTCGTCCTCGCGCAACCGGATGCGCCCGATGTACCTCGGGCAGCTCGAGGAACTTCTCGGCGAGATCTACGGCGGCCAGCCCGTCGTCCCCTTCACCTCCGTCAGCAATGTCCACCTCGGCGTGCTGCCTCTGCTGGGCAACGGCGCGCTGCCCGGATATCCCGTTGCCGAGCGGGGTCCGCTCTTCCTCGTCGAGAAGACCGCCCACGCCTCGATGCAGGTGCTGCGCGGGGTCATGGAGCAGATCGGCCCCGTCCGCCGGTTCGACCTGTCGGACCCGGACAGCCTCGCTGGGCGCTTGGCCGAGGCGGTCGCAGACGGCCGCACGCCCATCGCGCTCGTCGACGGCGTCGGCTCCATGGGCGGGCTCGTCGACGTGGTCCGGTTCGCCGACGCGCTGCGCCGCGCGGGCGGACTGCTGTACGTAGACGACGCGCACGGTATCTCCATCGACGGGGCGCGGGGCGCGGGATACGCGTACGAGGCGTTCGAGGGCGGACTGCCCGACAACGTGATGCTGGTCGGTTCGCTGTCCAAGGCGTTCGGTGGCGCGGGCGGCTTCGTCGTCCTGCCCTCGCAGGACGACGTACGGGTCCTGCGCAAGTTCGCCAACCCGCTGGTCTTCGGGCACTCGATCATGCTGCCGCTGCTCGCCGCCGATGCCGCCGCCGCCGAACTGCACCTGAACGGCGAGGTGGCGCGGCTCCAGGAGCGGCTGTGGGCCAACGCAGCGCACTTCGACAAGCTGACGGAGGGGCGGCTCGTCAGCGCCGGCCAACGCTCGCCGATCCGCGGCGCCCACTTCGGCACCGAGGCCGCCGCGTTCGAGGCCGCGCGCCGGCTGCGGACCGCCGGGATCCTCGTCCTGCCCGCCTTCTTCCCAACCGTCGCCAAGGGCACCGGACTCATCCGTTTCGCGCTCTCCGCGACGCACGAGGTGGCCCACCTGGAGACCGCGGTGGAAGCGCTCGGCCCGATCGAGCACACCCCTTAGGGGCGTCACGACACACTCGTACCCGCACGACCGCCCGACCGCTACCCGGCGGGCCACCGGAGGAGCTACATGAAGAAGAGCTTTGTCCCCCCGCCCGGACCACCCCGCACCCTGGCCGTCGCCCAGCTGATCAGCAGGACCGGCGACGGCGCGTACTACGTCACCGCCGCCCTGTTCTTCACCACGGTCGCCGGACTCTCCCCGGCCCAGCTCGGCCTGGGGCTGACCATCGCCTGGACGGTGGCGCTGGTGGTCGGCGTGCCGCTCGGGCACCTCGCGGACCGGACGGGAGTACGCCGGAGCGCTGTCATCTTCTTCGCCTGTGCCGCCCTCGCCGTCGGCTCGTATCTGTTCGTCCGATCCTTCCCGCTGTTCGTGCTGTCGGCGAGTCTGTACGCGGTCGCCCAGCGCAGCGGCTCCGCCGCCCAGCAGGCCCTGCTCGCGGGAGTGGTGCCGAAGGAGCAGCTCACCAAGGTTCGTGCCGTCCTGCAGGCCAGCTACAACGCCGGCCTGTCGGTGGGCGCCGCCCTCGGCGGCATCGTGCTTCTGTTCGACTCACGCGGGGCCTATCTCGCGGCCTTCGCGCTGAACTCGGCCGCCTTCGCGATGGCGGCCCTCGTCCTGTCGCGCGTGCCGTCGGTTCCGCCATCGCCCGCGCCCGCCAAGGGCGAGAAACCGCAGCCGGTCTACAAGGACCGTCCGTACGTCGCCATCAGCCTGCTCAACCTCGTTCTCGTGCTGCACGTGCCGCTCATCGACGTGGCGCTGCCGCTGTGGATCGTCGGACACACCGAGGCCCCGCCGTGGGTCCTGTCGGTGATGTTCATCATCAACACCCTCGCCGTGGTGTTCTTCCAGGTACGGGTGGCACGCGGCGTCACCGGCCTTACGAGCGCCGCACGGTACGTAGTGCGCGGCGCCCTGCTGCTCGGCGCGAGCTGCGTCGTCTTCGCCTTCTCCGGCAGCGGCGGTTCCGCCTGGACGGCAGTACTGCTGCTGGTCGCCGCCGCGGCGGTGCAGACGATGGGCGAGATGGTGCAGATGGCCGGCACCTGGGAGATCAGTTTCGGCCTCGCGCCAGACGGCAAGCACGGCCAGTACCAGGCCTTCTTCGGGTCCGGTCTCACCATCGCCGAGATCGTCGGACCGCTCGCGCTGACCGGGCTGCTCGTCTACTGGGGTGCACCCGGCTGGATCCTGCTCGGCGCGCTGTTCGTCGCCGCGGGCCTCGCGACCGTGCCGGTGGTGCGCTGGGGCGAGCGCGCCCTCGCCGCGAGGAACGCCGCGGCCGGGACCGGGTCGCTCGGCATGTCCGACAACGCACTGGTGAAGGACTGAGGAGGAGCCGATGACTGCGGACAGCCGCACGTTGCTGGTGATCGGCGGCCGGGTGGAGACCGTGCGCAAGGCCCGTGACCTGGGCCTGCGCGTGGTCAACGTGCAGCGCCCCGAGGAGTACCGGCCCGAGCACGCAGCCCTGGTCGAGGCCGCCCTGCTGGTCGACTACACCGACTGGTCCGTGCTGCGCCCGCTGGTGACGGCTGCCCACGAGGTGTACGGATTCGACGGTGTCGCCACCATCACCGAACCCGGCGTCGAACCGGTCGGACTCATCGCTGAGACGCTCGGAATGCGGGGTGTCAGTCACCACTGCGCCCGGCTGATGCGGGACAAGGAGTCGATGCGCGCGCATCTCACCGGACGGCCGGGGGCCGTGGCGGCCACGCCGCTCGAAGGGCTGGACAGCCTGGATGAGTTCGGGGAGCGGCACGGGTACCCGTTCGTCGTGAAGCCGGTCGACGCGGCGGCCAGCTTGGGCGTGCGGCTGGTGCGCGGGCCGGACGAGATCAACGACGCCTGGCGGGACGTCGTCCGGCTGCGCGGCTGTACGGACCACAAGTTCGCGAACTACTTCCCCATGGGGCGGTTCCTCATGGAGGAGTACCTGGACGGCCGGGAGTTCAGTGTGGAGTCGCTGAGCTTCGACGGCCGGCATGTGCCGCTCGCGGTAACGGAGAAGGCCACCCACGGCAACTTCGTCGAGTCCGGGCACGCGTTGCCCGCCCGGCTCGCCGAGCCGGAGAGGGCGGCCCTCCTCGCCTGTGTGACGGAGTTCCTGGACGCGGTGGACCTGCGGCACGGTCCCGCGCACACCGAGGTGAAACTGACCACTCGCGGGCCACGGGTGATCGAGTCCCACGCCCGGCCCGGCGGAGACCGGATCATGGAGCTCGTCGAGGCCGCGTACGGCGTCGACATCGAGGCGTACACGGTCGGCTGGGCCACGGGCGTGCTGCCCGCCCTGGAAGCACCGCCGGAGCCCCGCGCCGCCGCCGCGACTCGCTTCCTCACCGCCGCGCCGGGGCGGGTCACCGGTGTCCAGGGCGTCGAGGAGGTCCGGGCGCACGAGGGGGTCTTCGGGGTGGACGTGGCCGTGTCCGTGGGCGACACCGTCGGCCCGTTGGAGGCCAGTTGGGACCGCACCGGCCAGATCCTGGTCACCGCCGCCGACACCGAGGCCGCCGTCGTCCTCGCCGAACGACTTGCCGGGAAGATCGCCGTGACCACGGATCCGACGTGACAGCGGGTCCGCCCATCCCACGAACAGAGAGCGTCACCATGACAGAACACGTCTTGGTTTTTGGCAACGGATACGACATCCCCGGCCGGATGCGCGCCCGCGGCGACGCGCTCGGCCACACCGTCACCACCAGTGTCCTGTGCCGACCTGAACATCTGGCCAAGCTGGAGGAGCCCCTCGGGCACGCCCGGATCCTCGCGGTCGGCGTGGACGCGCCCGTCGCGCATTGGATCGAACTCGCCCGCATTGTTCACGCCCTCGAACCGGTCACGCGGATCGGAACCTTCGGCGACCAGTGCCAGGAGATCGCCGCCGAGGTGGGCCGGGCACTGGGCGTGCCCACTCACGATCGGGAGACCGTCCGGGTGGTCTTCGACAAGTACGCCATGCGCGAGCGGCTGGCCGCGGCCGGCGTGGAGACCGTGCCGTCCGCCGAGGTGCAGACTCCGGAAGAGCTGCGCGCCTTCGCTGCGACCCACGGCTACCCGTGTGTCGTCAAGCCCCGCCGGGGCACGGCCAGCACGGGTGTCTCGGTGATTGGCACCGCCCAGGAGGCGGAGGCGGCCTTCGCCCGGGCGCGTGGCACGGACGAGCCCGTCGAGGTCGTGGCGGAGCAGTTTCTCACCGGCGACCAGTACAGCGTGGAGGCGTTCTCCGAGCTGGGCGAGCACGTGGTTGTCGCAGTCACCCGCAAGTACTCCGACCCCGTGAGCCTGGTGGAACTCGGCCACGTCATGCCCGCCCCGCTCGCGCCGGAGCAGCGGGTGGAGATCCAGGCCTACGTCACCGTAGCGTTGGACGCACTCGGCGTGGGGTCCGGGCCGACGCATACCGAGATTGTGCTCACCGAGGCCGGGCCTCGGATCATCGAGACCCACCTGCGGGTCGGCGGCGACGAGATCTGGAGCATGGTCACCGACGCGACGGGCGTGGACCTGGTCGAGTACCAACTGCGCCAGTGCGTCGGCGAGAAGGTGCTGCCGGACGTACGGGAGACGCTCTCCGACCCGGCGCGTGTCCCGCGCGCCGAGGCGATCTGGTTCGCGGGCGCGCCCGCGACCGGCACGCTCGTCGAGATCACCGGCGCCGAGGGGCCGCAGGCCGAGGGCGTTCAGCTGGAGCTGTTGGGGACGGCAGGGCGCACGCTGGGTGGCCTGCAGAGCTCCGACTCCCGACTGGCGCATGCCCGGGCCCACGCCGACACCGCGGAGCGGGCGCTGGCCCTTGCCCGGGAGGCGATCGGCCGGCTCGCGTTCGTCACCAAGGTCTGCGCCGATCCCCTGGACCTGCTGTGACCGCACCCGTGGCACGATGGCGGGCGGCCGCCCCGACGCACACCGACGGACGGGAGATCCGGATGCTGCTCGACGACCTCGACGGCCAGATCATCTCCATGCTGCTGCGCCGGGCGGAGCTCGCCCGGTACGAGCAGTCGGCGCGGCGGAGGTCTGGGCTGCCGGCCTCGGAACTGGCCCGGGAGAACTGGGTCCTGACCCGATACGCCGTGGAGCTCGGGCGGCAGGGGGCCGACATCGGCCGGGCCGTACTGGTGCTCTCGCACCTGGCGCACGGTGTGCCGACGGCGCGGCACGGACAGCGCGACGAATAGGGAATGGCGGGGTCGGTCGCGGGCTTCGGCAGGACGAAGGCCCGCAATAGCCGTAGAAGTTCGGGACAGGTGAGGTCGATCACGGGATCGTTCACGGAGTCGTGATCGCCGTTGGTGGGGGACGTGGCCCGGTGCCAATCCCCTCGGACTGTGAAGATCGGGCCTTGACCCGGAATCCTGGGCACGGGCTATGCGGCTTGGGTCAGGGTAGTTGATGTTGCGCCGAGGGCTGTCTCGTGGGCGATGGGACTGCGTTGTCCGAGGTGGGAATGACGGCGTCGGGTGTTGTAGCGGTTGAGCCAGTGGAACGCGTCGAGACGGGCCTCGCGTTCGGTGGACCAGTGCTTTCGGCCCTGGGGCGTCTCGCGTTTGAACGTCGCGTTGAAGGACTCGGCGAGCGCGTTGTCCGCCGAGCTGCCGATCGCGCTCATGGACTGGCGGACGCCGGCCCGGCGGCAGGCGTCTGCGAAGACCCGGCTGGTGTACTGCCCGGACTCAATCGGTCGTCGCAACACCGGCCTGTTGGATCAACAGTAACTGCTCATTGAGTGCTGCCGCGGGTGCGTTCGGCGGCGGACAGGGCGTCGGTGACGAGGTCGGTGCGCATGTGGTCCGCGATCGCCCATCCGGCCAGGCGGCGTGAGGCGAGGTCGATGACGGTGGCCAAGTACAGGAACTTCCCGCCCTCCAGCGGGAGATAGGTGATGTCGCCGACGTACTTCGTGTTCGGCTCACGCGCTGTGAAGTCGCGGCCGATCAGGTCCGGGGCCTTCCTGGCTCACCGGCTACCGCAGACTCAACCACCGCTACGAGTGCCATCCCCGCAACTACCTGGCCTTCCTCGGCCTCGCCGCCGCCCTCTGCTGCTACAAACGACTCATCCGACTCACCACATAGGACACGGTCTTCGGCCGAAGGGCACCGCTGGGCGCGGCGCACGCGCGGGTGCGGCGGGATCGGCACCCGCCCGGCAGGGCGGCGCCGACTCGGTCCGGCCCCGTGGCAGGCCGGGCACCGGAGCCCGGTGGGACGACCACTCGGCCGAGCCGTCCACCGCCGCCCGGCCGACCACGGTCGCACCCGGCCCGGCCCGGCGACCGGTGAGCCCGCACAGCCGCCGGTGCGCGGGCTCACCCGCCGGGGCCCCGCGTCACTCCCGATCGAAGTCGTAGCCGGCGACCTCGGCGAGGCAGCGCTCACGGCGCGCCTCGTCGTGGTCCAGGAAGGCAGCGCGGAAGGAGTTGCGTGCCAGCTCCCGCAGTTGCTCCTGCGTCAGCCCGAGCGCCTCGCGCACCGCGTGGAAGGTGTCGCCGACGTAGCCGCCGAAGTAGGAGGGGTCGTCGGAGTTCACGGTGACGAGCAGACCGGCGTCCATCATGGCCCGCAGCGGATGGTCCTCCAGGGTGTCGACGGCGCGCAGGCGGACGTTCGACAGCGGGCAGAGGGTGAGCGGGATCTGCTCGCGGGCCAGCCGCTCGACCAGTTCGGGGTCCTCCACGGACCGCAGGCCGTGGTCGATCCGTTCGACGCCCAGCACGTCGAGCGCCTCGCGCACGTACGCGGGCGGCCCCTCCTCCCCGGCGTGGGCGACCTTCCGCAGGCCGAGGGACTCGGCCGCCGCGTACACCTCGCGGAACTTCGACGGCGGGTGCCCCATTTCGGCCGAGTCGAGACCCACACCGGTGATGTGGTGCAGATAGGGCTTCGCCGCGTCGAGGGTCTGCATCGCGGACTGCGCCGACCGGTCGCGCAGGAAACACATGATCAGCCGGGTCGAGACGCCGTACCGCTCCTCGGCGCGGTCCAGCGCGTGTGCGAGGCCCTCGATGACCGTGCCGATCGGGATGCCGCGTTCCGTGTGGGCCTGCGGGTCGAAGAAGACCTCGGCGTGCCGCACCCCCTGGGCCGCGGCTCGCGCCAGATACGCGTCGGCGAGTTCCGTGAAGTCGTCCGCGGTGTGCAGGACGGCCATCAGCCCGTAGTACAGGTCCAGGAAGGACTGCAGGTCGCTGAAGAGATAGGCCCTGCGCAGCGCGTCGGTGCCGGCGTACGGCAGGTCGACGCCGTTGCGTTCGGCCAGCGCGAAGGCCAGCTCGGGTTCGAGGGTGCCCTCGATGTGCAGATGCAGTTCGGCCTTGGGGATGAGTGACATCGGTGCTCGCTCGGACGTCGGCGGGTGGATCAGGCCGCGCGTTTGGGGACCGGGACCCGTACGAGGTCCCGGGCCACGGACAGTTCGCCCTCGAAGCCGGCGGCACGGGCCTGCCGCTCGAACTCGTCGGGTTCGCTGTAGCGCTGCGAGAAGTGTGTCAGCACCAGGTGCCTTACGCCCGCATCGCGCGCCACGCGGGCCGCCTGTCCCGCCGTGAGATGACCGTGGTCGACGGCCAGCGCGACGTCCTCGTCGAGGAACGTGGACTCGATCACCAGCATGTCGCAGCCCTCGGCCAGCTCGTGCGCGCCGTCGCAGAGCCGGGTGTCCATGACGAAGGCGAACCGCTGTCCGCGCCGCACCTCGCTGACGTCCTCCAGCGCGACCCCGCCGAGGGCGCCCTCCCGCTGGATGCGGCCCACGTCGGGCCCCTTGATGCCGTGGGCGGCAAGGCGCCCCGGCAGCATGCGGCGGCCGTCGGGCTCGGTCAGCCGGTAGCCGAAGGACTCGACGGGATGGTCGAGGCGGCGCGCCTCCAGCGTGTACGAAGGCGTGACGGCGAGCACTCCGCCGTCGCCGACCGGGGCCTCCGTGAGCCGGACCGTCTCGCGGTAGGCCGTCGCGTGGCGGAGCCGTTCGAAGAACCGCTGCCCGCTCGCCGGGTAGTGGGCCGTGACCGGGTGCGGCACCTGGTCCAGGTTGATGCGCTGGATCACCCCCGCGAGGCCGAGGGAGTGGTCGCCGTGGAAGTGGGTGACGCAGATCCGGTCGATGTCGTGCGCGGCGACCCCGGCCCTCAGCATCTGCCGCTGGGTGCCCTCGCCCGGGTCGAAGAGGATGCCCTCGCCGTCCCAGCGCAGCAGATAGCCGTTGTGGTTGCGGTGCCGGGTGGGGACCTGGCTGGCCGTGCCGAGCACGACCAGTTCGCGTACGGACAAGGTGGGCTCCGTGCCTGTCGGTGGCGCTCTACCCGGGCGGCCATTCGAGCCCGCGGCCGCCGAGGACGTGGGCGTGGGTGTGGAAGACGGTCTGGCCGGCACCGGCGCCGGTGTTGAAGACGATGCGGAAGCCGGAGGCGTCGACCTTGTCCATCGCGGCGACCTCGGCGGCCTCGCGCAGTATGTCGGCGGCGACGCCCGGCTCGGCCGTGGCGAGCGTGGCGGCGTCCGGGTAGTGGACCTTGGGGATCACCAGCACGTGCGTCGGCGCCTGCGGGTTGATGTCCCGGAAGGCGACGGTCGTCTCCGTCTCGCGGACGACGGTGGCCGGTACCTCCCCCGCCACGATCTTGCAGAACAGGCAGTCGGCTTGCGGTTCTCCCGCCATGGTCCGGGCCCCTTCACACTTCCGACGATCAGTGGAACTGCATCGTATCGGTGCCGGGGTACGCCTCCGGGGGGGTACCGCCGTGCGGACCGGGCCGCCGCCGTTGCCCGGCGCGCCGGGGGCACGGCCCGCGAGCGGCGGAGGTGCGGGGCCCGACCGGGCGAAGGCGCGGCCTCACCGGCGAGAGGTGCGGCCGGGTCCCGCCCGTTCGGGTGCCGCGTCAGGCAGGGTCTGCCCGTCGAGGCGCGGGGTCCGGTGCACGGGGTCTGCCCGTCGAGGCGCGGGGTCCGGTGCACGGGGTCTCCCCCGACCCTCCGGGCCGAGGGGAAGGGCCGCAAGGCGCCGGATCGACCTCGTAGTGGGCCTGTTCGTCGATTCGGCGACGCCGCGAGTCGCCGTGCCGGGCGTCGCGACGGGGCGCACCTTGCCCGATGCGGCACCCGGGGTGGTACGGACCCCTATGCGAGGGGGGTGCGGGTCTCGGTGACGGTGACGGTCACGGTGACCGTGGGGCGCGGTGCACCGCCGTCCCCAGGGGCGGGAGGCGGCGCCGGTGTCCTGGCGGGAGTGGGCACGGGGGCGTTGCAGTCGCCGAGGACGTAGGCGCGGAACACCCGGCGGCCGTCGGACTTCGCCGTGAGGTCGCCGTGCACGCACCGGCCGCCGATCTCCTGGGTGACCGTGCCGCCGATGGTGATCTTCCCGCCGTCGTCGGTCTCGCCCTCGCAGTCGACACCGGCCGCCGCACGGGCCGATGGCGAGGCGCTCGCGCCGCTGTCGAGCCGGGCCGCGCAGCTGAGCCAGCGGACGCGTACGCCCTCGTTCTCCAGGGCCCGCGTTCCCGCGATGTCGGTGGTGTACGACACCGCCATGGCGCTCAGGCCGCCGGACGTCCCGGGTTCGCACGCCACGAGGCCGGACGCGGTCCCGGCCGCGCAGACGGCGGTGGCGAGCAGGCGGAGGGGGGCGCGGAAAGGGGCCGTCATGGGCGGCAGCGTGCCAGGGGCGGGAGGGGCGCGGTAGTCCGTTTGCGGCCAACGGCCCCGTACCGTGGGCCGTGTGGGTGACGCCCGGGCGCGTACGCGGGCCGGTCGTCGACGGCACCGTCCGGTTCCGGTCGCCGCGGCATCCGCTCCGGGACGGCACGTGCCGCGATCCTTGTCCCTCACCCGCGAGGGCACCTGCACCCGGCCGCGGACCGTCTTCCCGGCGGGTGACGCCACTTTCGCGACACGCCGATGGCGGTAACCCGGTTCGGGCCGGCGAGACGGGAACCCGGCTTCGGGCCCGCGGATCCGGAGGCCGGTGGTGGGCGTTGCGGCTCAGGACCAGCGGCCGGTGCGGCCGAGCAGCAGGGCGGACGCCGCCGTGCCCGCGGTGGAGGTCCGCAGGACGCTCGGGCCCAGACGGCAGGGCTTGGCGCCCGCCTCGGCGAAGGTGGCCAACTCCTCCGGGGAGACTCCCCCTTCGGGCCCCACGACCAGCACGATGTCCCCGGCGGACGGCAGTTGCGCGGTGGCGAGTGGTTCCGCGCCCTCCTCGTGCAGCACGACCGCGAGGTCCGCTTCGCCGAGCAGCCGTGCGACCTGCTGGGTCGTGGCGACCCCGGCGACCTCGGGAAAGCGGAGCCGGCGCGACTGCTTGCCCGCCTCACGGGCCGTGGAGCGCCACTTGGCGAGCGACTTGGCGCCGCGCTCACCCCTCCACTGCGTGATGCAGCGGGCGGCCCCCCACGGCACGATCGCGTCGACGCCGGTCTCGGTCATCGTCTCGACGGCGAGTTCGCCGCGGTCGCCCTTGGGCAGGGCCTGTACGACCGTGATCCGGGGCGCGGGCTCCGGCTCCTCGCGCACTGCGGTGACCGAGACGTGAAGGCGGTCCTTGCCCTCGACGGCGGCGACGGTGCCGTAGCCTCCCGTGCCTCGGCCGTCGGTGAGGACGACCTCCTCGCCGACGCGCAGTCGGCGCACGGAGACGGCGTGCCGGCCTTCGGGCCCGTCCAGGGTGACGGTACCGGTACGGACGTCCTCGACCAGGAAGACGGGGGCGGTCATGCGGGGTTCCGGAGTGCGAGGGCGGAGCCGGCCGCGGCCGTCTCGGCGGCGAGGACCTCGACGAGCCGGCCGGCGGGGAGGTCACGGGCCAGGCGGTGGCCCTGGCCGGCCCAGAGGGCCATGGCCTGCGGATCACCGGCCTTGGCGGCGGCCTTGCGGAGGCCGGAGGTGAGGTGGTGCACCTCGGGGTAGGCGGCGGGCGCGTACGGCCCGTGCTCGCTCATGAACCGGTTCACCAGGCCGCGGGCGGGGCGGCCCGAGAACGCCCTCGTCAGCTCGGTCCTGTTGAACAGCGGACTGGTCATGGCCTGCTTGTGCAGCACGTTCGCGCCGGACTCGGGGCAGACGAGGAAGGCGGTGCCCAGCTGTGCGGCCGCGGCCCCGGCGGCCAGGACGGCGGCGATCTGGCTGCCGCGCATGATGCCGCCGGCCGCGACGACGGGCAGCGGTACGGCTTCGCGGAGCTGCCCGATCAGAGCGAGCAGCCCGATACCGGCGCCGTCGTTGTTGGGATCGTCGCGATGCGTGCCCTGGTGGCCGCCGGCCTCGACGCCCTGGACGCAGATGGCGTCGGCGCCCGCGTTCTGGGCCGCCAGCGCCTCCTCGGGCGTGGTGACGGTGACGACCGTGAGCGTCCCGGCCCGCTTCAGCCGGGCGACGGCGGCAGGGGTGGGACAGCCGAACGTGAACGACACCAGCGGTACGGGGTCGTCCCGCAGGATGGCCAGCTTGGCCTCGTAGCCGTCGTCCCGGCCCGAGTCGGGGTCCCCGAGCGGTGTGTCGTACCAGTCGGCCTCTCCGGCGAGCTGGTGCCGGTAGACGTCGACGGCCGCCGCGTCGGCGTAGGCGGGCTGCGGCATGAAGAGGTTCACGCCGAACGGCCGCCCGGTGAGACCGCGGAGTTGTTTGATCTCCTGGTACATCCCGTCCGCGGTCTTGTACCCGGCGGCCAGGAACCCGAGCCCTCCGGCCTCGGACACGGCGGCGGCCAGTTCCGGACAGGAGGCGCCACCCGCCATGGGGGCCTGCACGATCGGGTAACGGCAGAGATCGGTCAGCGCGGAGGACATGCCCGCATGGTGCCACGTCCGGCCGCCACGTCCGAATCCCGGCCTCCGCCCCTTCCGGGGGCTCTCCCACGAGCGCCCGCGACGGACCACGGGAACGGGCGAGCGGGGTCGGCCCGACGGGCCGGCCCCGCTCCGGATGCGGACGGCCCCGCGCCGCCCGGCCCCCGGCGGGACACCGCCCCGCCGGGGGCCGGTGCGCGGCGCGCGCCCGGCTCACCTGCCGTTGAACGCGTCCTTGAGACGGGAGAACAGCCCCTGCTGCCCCGGCTGGAACTGGCCCGTCGGCCGCTCCTCGCCGCGCAGCTTCGCCAGCTCCCGCAGCAGGTGCTCCTGCTCCGGGTCGAGCTTCGAGGGGGTCTGCACCTCGACGTGGACGATCAGGTCGCCGCGTCCTCCGCCGCGCAGATGGGTGACACCGCGGCCGTGCAGCGGAATCGACTGGCCGGACTGGGTGCCCGGGCGGATGTCGACCTCCTCCATGCCGTCGAGCGTCTCCAGCGGCACCTTCGTGCCGAGCGCGCCCGCCGTCATGGGAATGGTCACCGTGCAGTGCAGATCGTCGCCGCGGCGCTGGAAGACCGGGTGCGGCAGTTCGTGGATCTCGACGTACAGATCGCCGGCGGGGCCGCCGCCCGGGCCGACCTCGCCCTCACCGGCGAGCTGGATGCGGGTGCCGTTGTCGACGCCTGCCGGGATCTTCACGGTCAGGGTGCGGCGCGACCGGACCCGGCCGTCGCCCGCGCACTCCGGGCACGGGGTCGGGACGACTGTCCCGAAGCCCTGGCACTGGGGGCACGGCCGCGAGGTCATGACCTGACCGAGGAAGGACCGGGTGACCTGCGACACCTCACCACGGCCGCGGCACATGTCGCACGTCTGCGCCGACGTACCGGGTGCGGCGCCCTCGCCCGAGCAGGTCGTGCAGACGACGGCGGTGTCGACCTGGATGTCCTTCGTGGTGCCGAACGCCGCCTCGTTGAGTTCGACCTCCAGCCGGATCATGGCGTCCTGGCCGCGCCGCGTCCGCGACCGCGGCCCGCGCTGGGAGGCGGTCCCGAAGAACGCGTCCATGATGTCGGAGAAGTTGCCGAAGCCACCGGCGCCGAAGCCGCCCGCGCCGCCGCCTCCGGCGCCGGACAGCGGGTCGCCGCCGAGGTCGTAGACCTGCTTCTTCTGCGGGTCCGAGAGCACCTCGTAGGCGGCGTTGATCTCCTTGAAGCGCTCCTGCGTCTTCGGATCCGGATTCACGTCCGGGTGGAGTTCCCGTGCGAGCCGCCGGAAGGCCTTCTTGATCTCGTCCTGCGATGCGTCGCGGCGTACGCCCAGTACGGCGTAGTAGTCCGTGGCCACTTACGACTCCGCCAGGATCTGTCCGACGTAACGTGCCACTGCGCGTACCGCTCCCATCGTTCCGGGGTAGTCCATGCGGGTCGGTCCGACCACGCCGAGTTTGGCGACTGCCTCGTCGCCCGAACCGTAGCCGACCGCGACGACGGATGTGGAAGTGAGTCCCTCATGGAGGTTCTCGTGCCCGATCCGTACGGTCATGCCCGAGTCCTTGGCCTCACCGAGCAGCTTCAGCAGCACGACCTGCTCCTCCAGCGCCTCCAGCACGGGCCGGATGGTGAGGGGGAAGTCGTGCGCGAAGCGCGTCAGATTGGCGGTGCCGCCGATCATCAGCCGTTCCTCGGTGTCCTCGACCAGTGTCTCGAGGAGGGTCGAGAGCACGGTGGAGACCGTGGCGCGGTCCTCCAGGTCGAAGGACTCCGGAAGGTCCTGCACCAGTTGCGGCACATCGGTGAACCGCCGTCCGACCACGCGGCTGTTGAGCCGGGCCCGCAGGTCGGCGAGCGACGTGTCGGAGAACGGCGCGGGGCAGTCGACGTGCCGCTGCTCGACCCGTCCGGTGTCCGTGATCAGCACCAGCATCAGCCGGGCCGGGGCGAGCGCCAGAAGCTCCACGTGCCGCACGGTGGAGCGGGTGAGCGACGGGTACTGGACGACGGCGACCTGCCGGGTCAGCTGCGCCAGCAGCCGCACCGTGCGGGCGACGACGTCGTCGAGGTCGACCGCGCCCTCGAGGAAGTTCTGGATCGCCCGGCGCTCCGGGGACGACAGCGGCTTGACGCCCGCGAGCCTGTCCACGAACAGGCGGTAGCCCTTGTCCGTGGGAATGCGGCCGGCGCTGGTGTGGGGCTGGGCGATGAAGCCCTCCTCCTCCAGCACCGCCATGTCGTTGCGCACGGTCGCCGGCGAGACCCCGAGCCTGTGCCGCTCGGTGAGGGCCTTGGAGCCCACGGGCTCCTCGGTGCCCACGTAGTCCTGGACGATGGCGCGCAGCACCTCGAGTCTGCGTTCGCTGAGCATGGCGCACACCTCCAGCTGTGGTTCCTCGGCGTCCTTCGGCCCTGGTCTGGCACTCGGCCTCGCTGAGTGCCAGTTTTCCCGGGCCCAGTGTACGGCCGGGAGGTACGTCCCTAGCAAGGGCGGCCGGGCACCCTACCCCGTCACGACGAGCCATGACGCCGCTGGTCGCTCCGGGATAGCGTCGCCGTATGGACGTCCGTTGGGAAGACTTCGGCTGGGAACGGCTCGCCGGCGGCGTCGGGCGGCGGCGCCTGCCCGGCTGGGACGCGACGGTGGGCCTGGTGGCCGGCGAGAGTGCGGTGCTCCTGTACGACACGGGCTCGACGCTCCGCGAGGGGGCGGAGCTCCGGACCCAGGCCGAGTCCCTCCTCGGCGGCCGGCGTGTGACGCATATCGCGCTCAGCCATCCCCATTTCGACCATGTGCTCGGCACGGCCGCCTTCCCCGGGGCCGAGGTGTACGGCGCGGTCGGCGTCGACAGCCTCCTGGTCCGGGACCGGGCCGTGCTGCGCGACGACGCGATCCGTCACGGCATGCCGCCGGAGGACGCGGCCCGGGCCACCGAGGCCCTGGTCGTCCCGCGGCACGTCGTCTCCGGAGAGTGGACGCTCGACCTCGGCGGCCGCCAGGTGATGCTGGCGAACGTCGGGCCGGGCCACAGCCGTCACGACCTGGTGCTGCTGGTGCCCGGCGACCGCGAGGTCGTCTTCTGCGGCGACCTGGTGGAGGAGTCCGGCGACCCGCAGGCCGGGCCGGACGCCATCCCGTCCCGCTGGCCGGCGGCGCTGGACCGGCTGCTCGCGCTGGGCGGGGAGGACGCGTTGTACGTGCCGGGGCACGGGGCGGCGGTGGACGCCGCGTTCGTACGCGCCCAACGCGATGAACTGGCGCGGCGGTTCGGGGTGTCGTAGCGGTTCGGGGTGTCGTAGCGTCTGGCGGATGCGCAGCTACAGTCCCGGTCTGACACCCCCGTGGAAGCGGTCCGCTCCCGTTCCGGAGGTCCCCGCCGAACCCGACCTGGTGGTCGAGGAGGTCTCCACGGGCTTCTGCGGTGCGGTGATCCGGTGCGAGGCGGCGACGGTGACGCTGGAGGACCGCTTCGGCAAGCACCGGGTGTTCCCGATGGAGCCGCGGGGCTTCCTGCTGGAGGGCAGGGCGGTCACCCTCGTGCGGCCCTCGTCCGGAGCGCCCGCGCGGCCCACCCGCACGGCCTCCGGATCGGTCGCGGTGCCCGGCGCCCGCGCCCGGGTCGCCCGCGCGGGCCGCATCTACGTGGAGGGCCGCCACGACGCGGAGCTGGTGGAGAAGGTCTGGGGCGACGACCTGCGCATCGAGGGCGTGGTCGTCGAGTACCTGGAGGGCGTCGACGATCTGCCCGCCGTCGTCGCCGAGTTCGCCCCGGCCGCAGACGCCAGGCTGGGCGTGCTCGTGGACCATCTGGTGCCGGGTTCCAAGGAGTCCCGCATCGCGGAGTCGGTGACGGACCCGCACGTCCTGGTGGTCGGCCACCCGTACATCGACGTGTGGGAGGCGGTGAAACCGTCGTCGCTGGGCATCCCCGCCTGGCCGTCGGTGCCGCGGGGGCAGGACTGGAAGACGGGTGTCTGCCGGGCGCTCGGCTGGCCGCCGAACACGGGAGCGGCCTGGCAGCACGTCCTGTCGCGGGTGAACAGCTACAAGGACCTGGAACCGGCGCTGCTGGGGCGGGTCGAGGAACTGATCGACTTCGTCACGGCCTGAGGAGCCCGGACACGGTACCGGGGCCGGACACGGTACCGGGGCCGGGCGGGGACGCAGGCGGGGACGCAGGCCGAGGCGGGCCGGGACCGCGGCGGGATCGGGCCGTGGGGGGCGGGCCCGGGACGCAGGCCGGTACCGGGGCCATGGTCGGGACGTACGCCGGTGCGGGCCGAGGCCATGCCGGGCCGGGAACGCGGCGGGAACCGGCCGGGGCCGGGACGCAGGCCGAGGCGGGGCGGGACCAGGGCGGGGCCTTGGGCGGGACCGGGGCGTGCCCCGGGTCGGGACCGTGCGGGGCCGTGGCCGGTAGCGGGGCGGGCCGGTCAGTCCACCAGGTCCCGGACCACCGCGTCCGCCAGGAGCCGGCCGCGCAGCGTGAGCACCGCCCGGCCCGCCTCGTACGGCCCCGGCTCCAGCAGGCCGTCCTCCAGGGCCCGGCGAGAGGCCGCCAGGCCCTGCGGCCGGAGCAGGTCCAGCGGGCAGCCCTCGCGCAGCCGCAGTTCGAGGAGCACCCGCTCCACCCGCCGGTCCTCGCCCGGCAGGACCTCGCGCCCGGCGCCGGGCGAACGGCCCTCCGCCAGCGCCGCCGCGTACGCGCCGGGGTGCTTGACGTTCCACCACCGCACCCCGCCGACGTGGCTGTGGGCACCCGGCCCCGCGCCCCACCAGTCGGCGCCGCGCCAGTACAGCTCGTTGTGCAGACAGCGCCCGGACTCCGAGCCGGCCCAGTTGGAGACCTCGTACCACTCGTACCCGGCGCCGGCCAGGACCTCGTCGGCGATCAGATAGCGGTCGGCGTGGACGTCGTCGTCCGTCATCGGCACCTCGCCCCGCCGGATCCGGCGGGCCAGCTGGGTGCCCTCCTCCACGATCAGGGCGTACGCGCTCACATGGTCGGGGCCTGCGCCGATGGCCGCGTCGAGAGAGGCGCGCCAGTCGTCGTCGCTCTCGCCGGGCGTGCCGTAGATGAGGTCGAGGTTCACGTGCTCGAAACCCGCCGCCCGGGCCTCCGCGACACAGGCCTCGGGCCGACCGGGCGTGTGGGTGCGGTCGAGCACCTTCAGCACGTGCCGCCGGGCGCTCTGCATGCCGAAGGACACCCGGTTGAAGCCGCCGGCACGCAGCTCCGCCAGGTAGGCCGGGTCGACGGACTCCGGGTTGGCCTCCGTGGTGATCTCCGCGTCGTCGGCGAGGCCGAACTCCTCGCGGACGGCGCCCAGCATCCGGACGAGATCGTCGGCGGGCAGCAGCGTGGGGGTCCCGCCGCCCACGAACACGGTCCTGACCTGCCTCGGGTCGTCGCCGAGGACCTTGCGGGCGAGCCGGATCTCCTCGACGAGGGTGTCCGCGTAGTTGTCGCGGGAGGCCAGGACACCGCCGGTGCCGCGCAGCTCGCTCGCCGTGTACGTGTTGAAGTCGCAGTAGCCGCAGCGCGTGGCGCAGTACGGAACGTGCAGATAGAACCCGAGGGGCCGGCCGGCCGCGCCCGCGAGGGCGTGCGGGGGCAGCGCCCCGTCGACGGGCATGGGCTCACCATCAGGCAGTGCGGAAGGCATGCATCCCATTGTCCGGTACGCGCGCGGTGCCCCGACGACGGCGGGCGACGCCCGTCCGGCCCGCGGCCCGAGGATCGACGGGCCGGGGGATCAGCGGGCCGGGGGGTCAGCGGGCCTGGAGCACCAGCAGCGCGAGGTCGTCGTCGGGCGGGGCCTCCGCGAACGTGTGCACCGCCCGGCGTATCCGGTCCGCCACTCCCTCGGCGGTGAGACCGGTGCAGCCGGCGAGCGCCTGGGCGAGCCCGTCCGCGTCGTCGAACATCCGCTGCCCGGACCGTCGTTCCGTGACCCCGTCGGTGACGCACAGCAGAGTGTCGCCGGGCATCAGCTCGAAGGTCTGGCTCTCGTACGCGACGTCCTCGACCACGCCGAGGAGGAGCTGCGACGCGGCGGCGGGGCGGACGGTGCCGTCGGGGCGCAGCAGCAGGGGAAGGGGGTGGCCGGCGCAGGCGAGGGCGCAGCGGACTCCGCCCCCCGGCAGCGGTGTCAGCTCGCCGTAGAGCAGCGACAGGAACCGGGACTGGGGGCCCTCGTGGCCGGTCGCGGAGCCGGCATCCGCCGTACCGGCCAACGCGGGCCGGGCCGCCATCAGCGCCGCCGCCTCGGCCGCCTCCAGCGCGTCGTCGAGGAGCAGGCCGTTCAGCCGGTCGAGGACGCCTGCGACCTGGTAGCCCTCGCGGGCGAGCAGCCGCAGCCAGGGCCGGGCGAGGCCGGTCACGACGGCGGCCTCCGGCCCGCTGCCCTGGACGTCGCCGAGCATGAAGCACCAGCGCCCGCCGCTGCCCGCCGGGAAGATGTCGTAGAAGTCGCCCCCGGCCAGACCCTCGTCGCTCGGCTCGTACACCAGGGAACTGTCGACGCCGGGGATGCGGGCGACCTGGGCGGGCAGGAGGCCGCGCTGCAGGACCCGGCTGATCGTGGCCTGCCGGGTGTACTGGCGGGCCGCGCCGATCGCGAGGCCGACGCGGCGGGCGAAGTCCTCCAGCAGCGCGATGGCCTCGTCGGGGACGCCCGGTGGTGCCTCGCGGCCGAGCAGCAGGGTGCCGAGCGGCCGTGCGCCGACGGTCAGCCGGAACGCGACCGCACTGCCCGCGCCGGCGGGCGGCCAGGCGGCCGGGACCGGTACGGCGGTCCCTCGCGGCTCTCCCGGTAACCGGGGCGGGCCCCCGGCCAGTGCCTCGCGCAGGCCCTCGATGGCGGACTCGTCGGCGTGCCAGACCCGGGCGGGGCGGGGCGCCGGGCCCGTCTCGCCGTCCAGCCAGACCGCGCACCAGTCGGCGAGCCTGGGCACCAGCAGCTGTCCGGCGAGGGCGGCGACCATGTCCTCGTCGAGCTGCCCGGCGAGCAGGTCGGACGCCTCGGCGAGGAAGGAGAGCGCGCCGCGGCCGACCCACTCGCGGTCGTCGCGGACGCTTCTGCGCGGGGAGGGGGCGAGGATCTCGGCCGCCCGGACCCCGCGCTTCCGGGGGGCCTCGCCGCCCTGGGCGGCGAGGGCCGCGCCGTCGAAGCCGTCGAGCGGCAGGCGCGCCCAGACCGTCTTGCGGCCCGGCCGGTAGGTGATCCCCCAGGACACGGCGAGCGTGGCGACGAGGTGGAGCCCGCGCCCGTGATCCGGTTCTCCCGGGTCCGCGCCCTCCTGCTCGTGGCCGTCGCCGCGCACCGCCCGCGCCGGATGGTGGTCGGAGACCTCGATCACCAGGGCCGCCGGGTCGTCGTCGGTGGCCGGGTCGAGCCGGGCGAGCACCTCGACCCCGGTTCCCGCGTGGACGACGGCGTTGGTGGCGAGCTCGCTGACGACCAGTACGGCGTCGTCGGAGAGCCGGTCCGTACCGCGCGTGGTGACCGTCCCGTGCCGGGTCCAGTCGGCCAGCGCGGCCCGGATGAAGCGGCGGGCGGCGGACGCGGCGAGGGGGTTCCCGGGCAGGCTGGTGCGAGCCACCGGGCGTACGTCGCCACGCCGCGGGAGCAGCTGCACCGAACGGTGAGTGGTCTCCTGCTGCATCGGAACGGACCCCACGCGGCGACTCCTGTCCGGTCTGTCTGGCTGCCCGGTCTGTGCGCTCTGTTTCCCTGCCGTACCGCCCACCGGGCAGGGACGACAGGGACAGCGTGACAGACCGGGCGCACCCATAAGCGCGGAGTCACCGAAGTGGGACCGTTCGGGGGAGCGGGGGGCTGGGAGCGGTCGCGAGCAGGCGGTGTGCGGAAGGGCCGGGCGGAGCCACCAACGAGCGGTGGACGGAAGGAGGCCGGGCGGGATCGTGAGCAGGCGGTGGACGGATCGCGGGGCCGCCGTGAAGTCCGGGAACGGCTCGGCGGCCCGTCGCGGCGCAGCCGGGCGACGGGCCGCCGAGCGGTGGTGTCACGCCTCGCGGGCGCCCTCGTACATGCCCTCGATGAGGTCCTTGTACTCGCGCTCGACCACCGGGCGCTTCAGCTTCAGGCTCGGCGTCAGCTCGCCGTGCTCGATGTCGAGGTCGCGCGGCAGCAGGCGGAACTTCTTGATGGTCTGCCAGCGCTGGAGCGTTTCGTTGAGCCGCTGCACGTAGCCGTCGACGAGCCGCTCGGTCTGCGGTGCGGCGACGACCTCAGCGTACGACTTGCCCTCGAGGCCGTTCTCCTCGGCCCAGCCGAGGATGGCGGCCTCGTCGAGCGCGATGAGCGCCGTGCAGTAGTTGCGGTCGGCGCCGTGCACCAGGATGTTCGAGACGAACGGGCACACCGCCTTGAACTGACCCTCGACCTCGGCCGGCGCGATGTACTTGCCGCCGGAGGTCTTGATCAGGTCCTTCTTGCGGTCCGTGATCTTGAGGTAGCCGTCGGGGGAGAGCTCGCCGATGTCGCCGGTGTGGAACCAGCCGTCGGACTCCAGGACCTCGGCGGTCTTGTCAGGCAGTCCGTGGTAGCCCTCCATGATGCCGGGACCGCGCAGCAGGATCTCGCCGTCGTCCGCGATGCGCACCTCGCAGCCGGGCAGCGGCTTGCCGACGGTGCCGGTGCGGTACGCCTCGCCGGGGTTCACGAAGGAGGCGGCGCTGGACTCGGTGAGGCCGTAGCCCTCCAGGATGTGGATGCCGGCACCGGCGAAGAAGAAGCCGATCTCGGGCGAGAGGGCGGCGGAGCCGGAGACGGCGGCGCGCAGCCGCCCGCCGAAGGCCTCGCGGAGCTTGGAGTAGACGAGCGCGTCGGCGACCTTGTGCTTCGCGGTGAGGCCGAAGGAGGCGGAGGCGGTGCCGGTGCGGCGGTAGTTGTCCTGGGACTCCTTGGCGTAGGCGCGCGCGACGCCGGCGGCCCACTGGAAGATCTTGTACTTGGCCGCGCCCCCGGCCCGTGCCTTGGCGGCCACGCCGTTGTAGACCTTCTCGAAGATGCGGGGCACGGCCGCCATGTACGTCGGCTGGACCACCGGGAGGTTCTCGATGATCTTGTCGACCCGGCCGTCGACGGCGGTGACGTGCCCGACCTCGATCTGGCCGGAGGTCAGCACCTTGCCGAAGACGTGCGCGAGCGGCAGCCACAGGTACTGCACGTCCTCCTGGGTGACGAGACCGGTCGAGGCGATCGCCTTGGCCATGTAGGACCAGTTGTCGTGCGGCAGCCGGACGCCCTTGGGGCGGCCCGTGGTGCCCGAGGTGTAGATGAGGGTGGCGAGCTGGTCGGAGGTGATCGCCTCCACCCGCTCCTTGACCGCGGCGGGGTTCTTGGTGAGGTAGTCGGCACCGCGCGCCTCGAGGGCGGAGAGCGACAGGACCCAGCCGTCGGGGTCGCCCTCGGCCGGCTGGGCGCCCGCCTCGTCGATCACGATCACATGCTTCAGATGGGGCAGCTCGGAGCGCCGCTCACGGGCCTTGGCCACCTGCGCGGCGTCCTCGGCGATCAGCACCCTGCTCTCGGAGTCGGCCAGGATGTACGCGGACTCCTCCGCGTTGGTCTGCGGGTACACCGTCGTCGTGGCGGCGCCCGCGCAGAGGATGCCGAGGTCCGCGAGGATCCACTCGACCCGGGTGGAGGAGGCGAGAGCCACCCGCTCCTCGGCGCGCACACCCAGTTCGACCAGTCCGGCCGCGATGGCGTAGACCCGCTCGGCGGCCTCCTGCCAGCTCAGCGACTTCCAGTCGTCGGGCCCCTGCCCGGAGGCGGCGGGGACGGGGTAGCGGTAGGCCTCCGCGTCGGGAGTGGCCGCCACGCGCTGGACGAAGAGCGTCGCCACGGAGGGCGGTCGGTTCTCGATCGGGTTCTGTGTGTCGCTCACGACATCCTCCGGGCCTGCTGCGGCATTGCTGCATGACTGGCTGATTGCCCGACTGGTCACAGTTGTTTAACTCGCGAGTAACCATCGGGGCCTGATCAGGGTAGAGCGCCACGCTGCGCCACGTAAGGGGCTGCGGGCTGCCGCTTGATAACGAACAGGCCCGTGCGCCGGGAGCGCACGGGCCTGTGGGGCGCGGCAGGCGAACGGGGACGACTGGTGCGTTCGCGTGACCCGCGGACTACTTCTTCGCCTTGCCGCCCGCGGAATCGTCACTGGACAGCACGGCGATGAACGCCTCCTGCGGCACCTCCACCGAGCCGACCATCTTCATCCGCTTCTTGCCCTCCTTCTGCTTCTCCAGCAGCTTCCGCTTGCGGGAGATGTCACCGCCGTAGCACTTGGCCAGCACGTCCTTGCGGATGGCCCGGATCGTCTCGCGGGCGATCACCCGGGAGCCGATGGCCGCCTGGACGGGCACCTCGAAGGCCTGCCGCGGGATGAGCTCCTTGAGCTTGGCCACGAGCCGCACGCCGTACGCGTACGCCTGGTCCTTGTGGGTGATCGCGGAGAAGGCGTCGACCTTGTCGCCGTGGAGCAGGATGTCGACCTTCACCAACTGGGCGCCCTGCTCGCCGGTGGGCTCGTAGTCGAGCGAGGCATAGCCCCGGGTCTTGGACTTCAGCTGGTCGAAGAAGTCGAAGACGATCTCGGCGAGGGGGAGGGTGTAACGGATCTCGACCCGGTCCTCGGAGAGGTAGTCCATGCCCAGGAGAACACCGCGGCGGTTCTGGCAGAGCTCCATGATCGAGCCGATGAACTCGCTCGGCGCGAGGATGGTCGCGCGCACGACCGGCTCGTACACCTCAGCGATCTTGCCCTCGGGGAACTCGCTGGGGTTGGTGACGGTGTGCTCGGTGCCGTCCTCCATGACCACCCGGTAGACCACGTTCGGGGCGGTCGCGATCAGGTCGAGGCCGAACTCGCGCTCCAGGCGCTCGCGGATCACGTCGAGGTGGAGCAGTCCGAGGAAGCCGACGCGGAAGCCGAAGCCCAGGGCGGCGCTCGTCTCCGGCTCGTAGACCAGCGCGGCGTCGTTGAGCTGCAGCTTGTCGAGCGCGTCACGCAGCTCGGGGTAGTCCGAGCCGTCGAGGGGGTACAGGCCCGAGAACACCATCGGCTTCGGGTCCTTGTAGCCGCCGAGCGCCTCGGTGGCGCCCTTGGTCTGCTGGGTGATCGTGTCACCCACCTTGGACTGGCGGACGTCCTTCACACCCGTGATGAGGTAGCCGACCTCGCCGACGCCGAGGCCGTCGGCCGCCAGCATCTCCGGGGAGTTGGTACCGATCTCCAGCAGTTCGTGGGTCGCGCCGGTCGACATCATCCGGATGCGCTCGCGCTTGTTGAGCTGGCCGTCGACGACGCGTACATAGGTCACGACGCCGCGGTAGGAGTCGTAGACGGAGTCGAAGATCATCGCGCGGGCGGGGGCGTCCTTGACGCCGACCGGGGCCGGCACGTCCTTCACCACACGGTCCAGCAGCGCCTCCACACCGAGGCCCGTCTTGGCCGAGACCTTGAGGACGTCCGAGGGGTCGCAGCCGATGAGGTTGGCGAGCTCCTCGGAGAACTTCTCGGGCTGCGCGGCGGGCAGGTCGATCTTGTTGAGCACCGGGACGATGGTGAGGTCGTTCTCCATCGCCAGGTAGAGGTTGGCGAGGGTCTGCGCCTCGATGCCCTGGGCCGCGTCCACCAGCAGGACCGTGCCCTCGCACGCCGCGAGCGACCGGGAGACCTCGTAGGTGAAGTCGACGTGGCCCGGGGTGTCGATCATGTTGAGGATGTGGGTCCGGCCCTGCCCGTCGCCCGTGGTGGGCGCCCAGGGCAGTCGTACGGCCTGGGACTTGATCGTGATACCGCGCTCACGCTCGATGTCCATGCGGTCGAGGTACTGGGCGCGCATCTGCCGCTGCTCGACCACGCCGGTCAGCTGGAGCATCCGGTCGGCAAGCGTGGACTTGCCGTGGTCGATGTGCGCGATGATGCAGAAGTTGCGGATCAGCGCCGGGTCGGTACGGCTCGGCTCGGGCACATTGGTAGGGGTCGCGGGCACGCAGGGTCCTGATTCTTGAGCGCCGAGCGCTCGTCTCGGGTCGATGTCGGATCGATACGCAGCCTCCATGGTCCCATGGCTGCGGGGCTGCGCTCGGTTTGGGCCGGTCGGAGAGGCGCTGGTAGTCTGGCCAGCTGTGTCTCGTGTGTCCTCTCCGGAGGCACCTCCCGTGCCCGGAAGGGTCATGTGCTCCGAAGAGTCGTGTCCTCGGAAGGGCCGTCCCCCGAAGGTCATGGGTGCGGGACACGCCTTCAAAGATCATCAATCCTGAAAAGGCTCTTTCGTGGCGAACATCAAGTCCCAGATCAAGCGGAACAAGACGAACGAGAAGGCGCGCCTGCGCAACAAGGCCGTCAAGTCCTCGCTCAAGACCGCGATCCGCAAGGCCCGCGAGGCTGTCGCCGCCGGCGACGTCGAGAAGGCCACCGTGGCCGCTCGTGAGGCGTCCCGCAAGCTCGACAAGGCCGTCTCGAAGGGTGTCATCCACAAGAACGCCGCCGCCAACAAGAAGTCGGCGCTGGCGTCCAAGGTTGCCTCCCTCCAGGGCTGAGCTCCCGCCCCGGGGGTGACCCCGGGACCTCCGGCAGCGACCCCCTCGGGGTGACCCGCCGGACGACTTGATCGCCGGACCGGACCAGACGGGCCCTCTCTCATCCGTCCCCGGACCGGCACCCCGGATTCGCACGCGGCCTGCGTTCGCCACGCGGGTGCGAATCCACCGACTTCCCGGCTCCGGCCGGACCCGAGGACCCCGCTTCCCCGTTCTTCCCCGGTTCGGGAAGGCGGGGTTTTCGGCTTCCGGTGAAGGCGGCCGGGCAGCTCGCGGACCGACCGTCGCTCAGAGGGCTCCGCCGGGATCGCGCCGGGCCGTCCATGTTGCCGTAGGCGTCGAGGAGGTCGATGCCGTCGATGGATTCGATGCCGTCGAGGAGGTCGATGCCGTCGATGGATTCGATGCCGTTGTCGTCGAGCCAGCCGTTGGCGTCGCTCCGGCCAATGCCGCGTCGGCGCGGGTGCTCAGGCCCGCCAGGTAGCCGTCCAGAAGCTCGACCTGCCGCTGCGGGGGAAACCCCGCCGGATCGAACAGAGCCTGGACCACCAGACCGAGGACGAAGCACTGGGCGCCGGCCGCGATGTGCGCGGGGCTGCCGGGTGACAGTTCACCGAGCTCCTGAGCCGTGGCCACCCGCTCGGTCAACCTGTCGCGACCCTGCGCGTACTTGCGGGCGTAGTCGGCGCTGAGGCCGGGGTCGGAGAGCGCGGCATCCCAGGAACAGACCCAGATCCGGTTGCCGTCGACGGCATCCGGGGTCAGCGGCAGGATGTCCAGCAGCGCGGCCCTGAGGGCTGCCAGTCCCTCGCCCGACTGACGGCGGGGGCGGGAGAGGGTGCGCTGTTCGAGCAGTTCCAGGGCGTACCCCACCAAGGCCTGCTTGGTGGGGAAGTAGTGCGTGACCAGGCCGGTCGTCGCACCGAGTTCGGCGGCGACGGCGCGCAGCGTCAGGCCGGCGAAGCCTCGCGTGGCCATGACCTGCCAGACCGCCGCGGAGACGTCGCGTCGGCGGCCCTCATGATCTCCCTTGGTACGTGGCATGCCGCCACGGTACATTCCCATAACGCTTGTTGTGTGAATGGGGAGGCCTCTCATGTTCTCGCTGCCGCTGTGCGACGGTGTCCGCCTCGGTCCGCTGGAGATCCGCCATGCCGAGGAGTTCGCCGACCATCTGGACCGGGCTCGCGAGCACATTCGTCCGTGGGTCGGGGCGTCGTTCGTCACCGACGACGTGGACGGGGCACGGGCCACACTCAAGCGGTACGCCGAACGTCAGGCTGACGACGGCGCCCGTCTGTACGGCATCCGGCGGGACGGGGTACTGGTCGGCGGCGTGATGTTCACCGACTTCCACACCGCCCTCGGGTCCTGCGAGATCGGTTGCTGGCTCGAGCCGTCGGCCGAGGGCCACGGTCTGGTCACCCGGGCGTGCGGCGCATTGCTGGACTGGGCCTTCACGTCCCGCGGGCTGTACCGGGCCGAGTGGCATTGCCGGGCGGACAACGACCGCAGCTCGGCGGTGGCCAAGCGGCTCGGCATGACGCTGGAGGGAGTGCGCCGCGAGGCATGGCCTTACGAAGGCGTGCGCTACGACAAGCAGCTCTGGGCCGTGCTGGCTTCCGAGTGGCAGGCACTGAAGCACTGAGCGGCGACGGGTCCGGCGCAGGACCTCGCTCCCCGACCCCGCGCATCGGAAGTCTTCTCGGCGTCCGGCCCGGGAGCGACGGCGCCGTCCCCGCCCGCCCGCTTCACGCCACGCCCCACGGGCATACGGGCTCACCGGCACGCCCGTGCCCTCCCCCGCTGATGTGGGCCGAGCCCGCTGCCCGACGGTGGGGACCCAGTGGGGGCCGGGTGGGATTCGGTCGGGGTGAGGTGGGTCGACGGCCGGGGAGGCGTGGCCGGGACCTACGGCGCCGTCAGCAGCGCCACCGCAGGAGCGGACGGGGCCGGAGTCGGCGAGGCAAGGTCCGAGGAGCGAGGGTCGCGAGGTCTTCGCCAAACGCAGGGGCGAGGGACGTGGCCGAGACGGGGGAACGGGCCGAGGCAGCGGCCGCGAGACGTTCGGTGGGTCAGCGGCGCAGGCGGGCCGCGCGGGCGACCGTGACCACCGCCTTCTCCAGCGCGTACTCCGGGTCGTCGCCACCGCCCTTGACCCCAGCGTCCGCCTCGGCGACGGCGCGCAGGGCGAGGGCGACACCGTCGGGCGTCCAACCGCGCATCTGCTGGCGGACCCGGTCGATCTTCCAGGGCGGCATGCCCAGCTCGCGCGCGAGATCGGCCGGCCGGCCGCCGCGCGCCGACGAGAGCTTGCCGATCGCCCGCACCCCTTGAGCCAGCGCGCTGGTGATCAGGACCGGTGCGACGCCGGTCGAGAGCGACCAGCGCAGCGCCTCCAGGGCCTCGGCCGCACGGCCCTCGACCGCGCGGTCGGCCACGGTGAAGCTGGAGGCCTCCGCGCGCCCGGTGTAGTAACGGCCGACGACGGCCTCGTCGATCGTGCCCTCGACATCGGCGACCAGTTGCGAGACCGCACTCGCCAGCTCCCTGAGATCGCTGCCGATGGCGTCGACGAGGGCCTGGCACGCCTCGGGGGTCGCCGACCGTCCCAGCGTGCGGAACTCGGAGCGCACGAACGTCAGTCGCTCAGCGGGCTTGGTCGTCCTGGGACACGCCACCTCACGCGCGCCGGCCTTGCGTGCCGCGTCCAGCAGACCCTTCCCCTTGGCGCCGCCCGCATGCAGCAGGACGAGCGTGATCTCCTCGACCGGTGCGGCGAGATAGGCCTTGACGTCCTTGATCGTGTCGGCGGAGAGGTCCTGCGCGTTCCGCACGACGACGACCTTGCGCTCGGCGAAGAGCGAGGGACTCGTCAGCTCGGCGAGCGTGCCGGGCTGGAGCTGGTCGGGGGCGAGATCGCGGACGTCCGTGTCGGCGTCGGCGGCCCGAGCGGCCGCCACCACCTGCTGCACGGCGCGGTCCAGCAGCAGATCCTCCTGGCCCACCGCGATCGTGACGGGGGCGAGGGGGTCGTCGTTCGTGTTCTTCCTGGTGGCCATCGCGGTCCAGCATCCCACGGGCCACCGACACCGCCGCCTGCCCTGTGGCCCGGGGGCGGCGGGGCACCCAATCCCGTGCACAGGGACCGGGCTCGGAGGCACGGAGGAACCGTAGGCGTCCGCAGAAAACGCAAGGGCCGGGGGAAACACAGGGGCCGGGGGGAAACGCAAGGACCGGAGGGACTGGAAAGGGCCGAGGGTGGCGGAGGGGGCCGGAATGAAACGCAGGGAACGCAGGGAACGCAGGGAACGCAGGAACAGGAGAGGCCGGAAGGACCGCGGGGTCAAGCGCCGGAGGGCTCGCAAGGACCCGAAGGAAGGGCGGCCTTCCGACGGGCGGGGCGGTTCCAGCGGGTATCGGTGGGGTCCAGCGGCTCGGGTGCCGGTTCAGGGACCCACCTGCCCACCTCCGGCCGAGGGGACGCCCGTGCGGGGGCTCAGGGCTCCTCCCGCCAACCGTCCCAGTCGGCCACGAAGTCGTCCAGTTCGACGGGGCTCAGACGGCCTTCCGGGTCCTCGACGACCACCAGCCACTGAGCGTCCTCGGCGTCGTCCTCCCCCGCCAGGGCGTCCCGCACCAACTGGGGTTCGTCGTGCACGCCGAAGTGGTCCCCGATCGCCTCGATGACCTCTTCGGCGGCGTCGCGGTCGGGCAGGACGAGCACATGTCTCACATCACTCACCGCCACATTGTGCCGTGTCCCCCGCACGGGGCTGCCGGACCTCCGGCACCCGGTCCAGCGCCAGCCCGAAGTGCTCCCGGTACGCGGCCAGGACCTCTGCGTCGTCACCGAGTTGCCGCTCCGTGCGCTCACCGCGCGCCGTGCTGACGAGCTTGCGTCCGGACAGGGTGATCCGGCCTTCGTCGGTGAGCCGGGAGCAGACGAGCTTCTGGGTGAAGTGGGAGGCGGGCGAGGTGCGGTGGTACCAGGCACCGGCCTCGAAGTCCGCCAGCTCCCGCGGCCGCTGGTCGAGCCGCAACTGCGGCTCCCCGTCCCGCAGCACGTCCAGGTCGCCGTCCGGCGCCTCGGCGATGCGGAAGGTGCCGGCCGGATCGCGCTGGTCGCCCCGTTCGTCGAGCAGGAGCGGGTAGTGGCAGTGATCACCGAAGCCCACGTCGGCGAGCCACGGCCCGCCGCCGTCGACGGTCTCCACACGCAGGGCGAGGTGGTCGTACGGGATGCCGAGCTGCCCGTCCCCCTTGAAGACCCGGCCCTGGAACAGGGTGACGCCGAAGCCGAGGCCGCGCAGCAACGCGGCGAACGCGCCGTTGAGTTCGTAGCAGAACCCGCCCCTGCGCGCCCCGACGATCTTGTCCAACAGCGGCTTGTCCTCCAGGACCACGTTCTCCCCCAGGTGGATCGAGAGGTTCTCGAACGGTACGGAACGCAGATGCCGCTGTTGCAACTCGCGCAGGGCCTCCCGGTCCGCCCGGTGGGGACGCTCGGCCCCGATACGGCCGAGGTAGGCGTCGACGGTCTCTGTCGGCAAGGGCTGCGATGGGGTGTCCATGCAAGCAGTCTGTGCCGAAGGCGGGACGCCCCGCCATGCGCCACGGGTCCTAGGACGCGGGGCTGAGGCAGATCGGTCCGCGGCCCGAAGCGCCGCAAGTCGCCTGCCTCGTACCGTTCCGGGCCATGACGAACCCCGAGCCGGCCCGGAGTCGGGCGCAGCGCAGAACGGACGCCCTCGACCGGCTGGCCGGCGACCGCGATGCCTGGGTGGCCACGGCATCGGCGGACGGCATGCCCACGCTCGTGCCCCTGTGGTTCCTGTGGGACCGGGGCAGGCTGCTGATGTGCACCCGGCGCAACACCCCGACCGCCCGCAATCTGACTCCGCGCGGCGAGGCCGTCGTCACCGTCGGCCATGCCACGGACGTGGTGCACATCGCCGGCGCGGCCGAGGTCGAGGAATGCGACGCTCTGCCGCCCGGCTCCGGCGACGCGTTCTCCGCGAAGCTCGGCTGGGACCCACGCGGCGGGGCCCAGTGGGTCTTCGTGCGGATCACTCCGCACACCGTCAAGGCTTGGCGGGAGGATAACGAGCAGCCCGGCCGATTGCTGATGCGCGAGGGCCGCTGGCTGGACTGACCGGAGGACAGCCCTCACCGGACGAGAGACCACCCGGATCGGCCGGCGGCACCCGACCAGGACCGGACCGAGCCTGCCGGCTCCGACCTGCTGGACCCGGCCCCGGAGCGAACCAACCGAGACCGGACCCCGCCAAGGACCGGACCACCGACCCCACCCCTCGACCGAACCGACCAAGGGCAACTTCCCACCGGGGGCCGGGCCGGCCCGCCCCCAGGCCGACCGAACAGGCGCCTGGTCGGTGTGGGCCCGACGGCCCGAACGGGCCGACCAGGCGGTCGGGACCCTCCCGGGACGGCGCACCAGGCCGCGCACCTGCCGATCCGCGGTGAGGAGCTCACGGCGCCCGGGCCCCGCTGACCACGGCACGCAGACCCCTGCCGGAGCCCGTGACGGCGATCGAGCCCTCCGTGTCGGTGCGCATCACCAGGGCGCCCTGCGACCGCAGTGCGGAGACGGTCCGGGGCGACGGATGCCCGTACGGGTTGTCCCGGCCACAGGAGATCAACGCCAGCCTCGGCCGGGCCGCGGCGAGCAGGGCGGGGTGCTGGTACGCCGAGCCGTGGTGGGCGACCTTGAGAACGTCGACGCGTGGGAGGGCCGGGTGGGCCCGTATCAACCCTCGCTGCGCCGGGGGTTCGAGATCCCCGAGGAGCAGCAGCGACACACCGCTGTCCGTGCGCACGAGCAGCGTGACACTCGCGTCGTTCGGCTCCCGCGGTTTGGCACCGGGGCCCGGTGCGGGGCCGGGGGCAGGCCACAGCACGTGCCAGGTGAGCCCTCCCGCACGCCGTCGTTCCCCCCGCCCGGGCCGGATCAACGGCACGCCCGCGGCTGACGCGGTCCGGCGCACGAACTCGGCCTGGTCACGCGGTTCTTCGAGGGACGTCGTCTGGATCGCACCGATGGTTCTGCCCCGCAGCGCGCCGGGCAGCCCCGCCACATGATCGGCGTGGAAGTGGGTCAGCAACAGCAGCGGCACACTCCTGACGCCCAGTTCTTGCAGGCACCGGTCCACGAGTGCCGGGTCCGGCCCGGCGTCCACGACGACGGCCGACCCCTCGCCCGCGGACAGCACCGTGGCATCGCCCTGCCCGACGTCGCACATGGCGAACGACCAGCGCGGCGGCGGCCAGCCGGTGACGATCCTGGTCAGTGGGGGCGGCCGCAGCACAGCGAGTACGAGCAGCAGGGCGCACCCCACGGCCGGCCAGGGCCGCCGGGCCAGGCCGCGGGCCAACAGCAGCCCCGCGGCGGTGACGGCGGCCAGCAGCAGAGCGCCCCACCAGCCGCCGGGCCACTCGGCCTGCGCCCCGGGCAGGCCGGCCCCGGTGCGGGCGACTCCGGCGATCCACCCGGCCGGCCAGCCGGCACAGCGCGCAAGCAGCTCCGCGGCCGTTGTCGAGACGGGCGCCGCGGCGAGCACCGCGAACCCCAGCACCGTGGCGGGCGCCACGGCCGGTTCGGCGAGGAGATTGCACGGGATCGCCACCAGGCTGATCCGCTCGGCGAACACGACCACGACAGGCGCGCACACCGCCTGCGCCGCCGCGGCCGCGGCGAGAGCCTCCGCGATTCGTCCCGGCACTCCGCGCCGGCGCAGCGCCGCGCTCCAGCGCGGGGCGATGGTGAGCAGGGAGCCCGTCGCCAGCACCGAGAGCAGGAACCCATAGGTGCGGGCCGACCAGGGGTCCCAGAGCACCAGCAGCAACACGGCCGCCGCCAGCGCCGGGAGCAGGGATCTGCGCCGGCCGGTACCGATGGCCAGCAGGGTGATCGCCCCGCAGGCCGCGGCACGCAGCACGCTCGGTTCCGGCCGGCACACGACGACGAAACCCAGGGTGAGTGCGCCGCCGGACAGTGCTGTAGCGCGCAGTGAGATGCCCAACCGGGGTGCCAGACCGCCTCGTTCCGCTCTCAGTGCGCGACCCGGTGGGCCGATGAGCAGGAACAGGACGATCGCCAGATTGCTGCCGGATACCGCCAACAGATGTGTCAGATCAGTCGCCTTGAACGCCTCGTGCAGCTCGGCACCGATGCGGGAGGTGTCGCCGACGACGAGCCCCGGAAGCAGTGCACGTGCGTCCGGTGGAAGCCCTTCGGTCGCCCGCCGCAGCCCCGCACGCAGGTCCCCCGCCGTGCGCTGCGCCGGGGTCGGCGGCCCCGTGACGCGGGGCGGCCCCGTGCCTCGCACCTTCAGTACGGCCGCGAACCGGCCCTCTCCCTCCGCCGGTGGCTCGGCCCGGGCGGTGAGGGTGACCCTGGTCGACGGCAGCAGACCCAGCCATGGGCGGGCTGCTTCGCCGGGCCGGACGATCACCAGGACCGGCGCCCTGGTGGTGATGGACTCCCCCTCCGGCGTGGTGACCCGGACGACCTGTCCCTCCAGCAGGACTGCGGTCTGTGCCGCCCCATCGCCCCCCACCCTCGGCCGTGTCGTGCGCGGATCGTTGGTGACGGTCAACTCGGCGGTGACCGGGCCGTATTGCCGCGCCGCGTCGGGCACCGGCCCCCGGTGCAGATCCGCGCCGCGCAGTGCCCCGGCGGCCGTACCGGCGGCGGTGCACAGCAGCACGGCTGCGGCAGCGACCCTGTTGCCGGTTCCCTGCCAGGAACGCAGGCGTGCCGCCCGGACGGTCAGGGACAACAGGAGCGCGGCCGCCACGGCGACACAGACGACCACCGTCATGCCCGGCCAGGGCGGCCGCGCCGTCAGAGCGAGGGCCGTCGCGCCCCAGGCGGCCAGCGCGGGAAGCACCAGACGCAGATCGGCCGGGCTTTCCTCACGGGGTCCGACCGCCTCCGGCCGGGACTCGGGGGAATCCGCGGGCGCCCGGGTCACGGCCGCACCAGCGGTTCCAGGTCCGCGAACCGGCGGTCGCCGATCCCCGTCACCTCGCGGAGTTCGTCGACCGAGCGGAAGCCGCCGTGCTCGGTGCGGTAGTCCAGGATGTGCTGGGCGAGCACCGGGCCCACACCCGGCAGGGTGTCGAGCTGCTCCACCGTGGCGGTGTTGAGGCTCAGTGGTCCCGCGCCCGGGGCAGCCCCGCCCGGCGGCCCCTGCGGGCCGGGAGGCTGCGGGACACCCACGACCACCTGCTCGCCGTCCGTGAGCACCCGCGCCCGGTTGAGGCCGGTGAGGTCGGTGCCTTCCTTCACCCCGCCCGCCGCCCGCAGCGCGTCGGCGACCCGGGACCCCACCGGGAGGCGGAGGACGCCCGGCCGCCGGACCTTGCCGCTCACATCGACGACGATGCGCCCGGCGGGCTCACGCGCGGGCGGTGGGCCCGGCGAGGGCCCGGGCCGGGTCACCTCCGGAGCGGGCGGGACCTCCCCGACCAGCTGGGACGCGCGCACCGGCTCCGGCTTCCCGGACCAGAAGTGCTGCACCGCCAGGCCCACCCCCAGGACCAGGACCACCGCGAGAGCGGCCAGTGCCCTCGGCTCCAGCCCGCAGCGCAGCCGCACCCACGACGGCATCCGCTCGGCCAGGGCCAGCCGTGTCCGCTCCGGCAGCGACGGCCCGCCAGCGGTCGCTCGGCCCTCTCCTGAGAGGACACGCGAGCCGGCCGGCGGCACGGACCGGACGCGGCCCGGCACGGGGGGTGCAGCGACGTCCGGCACACCTTCGGCCTCGGCCGTCGTCAGATCCGGCGCCGGTGGCCCAGCGGCCGCGGGCCCCCAGGAGCGCGCAGGCGGGCCGGTCACCGTCCCTGGCGCGCCGGACGTCCGGAAGAGGGCGTGAGCGCGTGACCGCGCCGCCGTCGGCGGCGCCGTGTCCGCAGGCGAGGGGGCGGATGGGTCCGACACCGGGGGGCTCCCGGAGCGCGGCCGCTGCCGTCGGTGGCGTACACGACCGTCCGAGGCAGGCTCACGGCCCGGGCCGCTGGTCGCAGAGCGTGATCGGTGACTCATGCCATCCGACGGTAGGCATCTCCGCTCGACCTTGCTGGGCAGCCTCAATTCCGGTGGAAAACCGGGCCTTTGTGGAAAACTCGGTCACTCTCCGGAGCAACGAGACGGTACCGGACCGGCAAGCCCACGGCACGACCCGCGCCCCGCACCACCACCCTGCACGCACGGGCCCATCGCGGCACCCTCACCTCTGTGAGACCACTGCCCCCAGCAGTCCGGGCCCGGTGTGCGCGCCGATCACCGCGCCCACCTCGCTGACGTGCAGTTCCCCGAGATTCGGCACCCGCTCCCGCAGCCGCTCCGCCAACGCGGACGCCCGCTCCGGCGCGGCGAGATGGTGCACCGCGACATCCACCGGTCCCGTACCGGCGCGCTCGGCGACGATCTCCTCCAGCCGGGCGATCGCCTTGGAGGCCGTGCGCACCTTCTCCCTGAGCTCGATCCGGCCGCCCTCCAACTGCAGCAACGGCTTCACCGCGAGCGCGGACCCGAACAACGCCTGGGCGGTGCCGATACGGCCGCCCCGGCGCAGATAGTCGAGGGTGTCGACGTAGAAGAACGCGGACGTGCCCGCGGCGCGCTTCTCGGCCGCTGCCACCGCCTCGTCGAGGGAGCCACCGGCGTCCACCGCCTCGGCCGCGGCGAGGGCGCAGAATCCCAGCGCCATCGCCACCATGCCGGTGTCGACCACGCTGACCGGGACGGGTGCCTCCCGGGCCGCCAGGACCGCCGCGTCGTAGGTGCCGGAGAACTCCGAGGACAGATGGAGCGAGATGATGCCGGTCGCCCCGGTTTCCGCCGCGGCCCGGTAGGCGGCCGCGAAGGTCTCCGGGCTCGGCCGGGACGTGGTCACGGCACGGCGCTTCTGGAGCGCCTGGGCGAGGGAACGGGCCGAGATCTCGGTGCCCTCCTCGAGGGCTCGGTTCCCCAGCACAACGGTCAGTGGCACCGCTGTGATGCCATGCGACTCCATCGTCTGCGGCGGCAGGTAGGCCGTGGAATCGGTGACGATCGCGACATGGCGGGACATGAGCGGGAGGTTACCCGCAGGAGCCGCCGCACGGGAGCCCGACCCCGCCCCACCACGCGCTTCCGTTCGGCGGACGGCCTCCGTCCGGGGCAGCCCGGCCGTCCGGCGGAGCGTTCGGCGCCCACCGGGAACGCGCCCTCGGCGAGCTCGGTGTCCTGGTTCGACGTCTGCGAACGGCGAGCTCCGTGTTCTAGTTCGAGGTCTCCGGACGGGCGGACTTGTCCCACGAGTACCTCATCGAGAGCCGGGGGTCCCGTGGCGGGATCGCCCGGGGCTCCTGAGCACCCGTCCCCCCCGGCTCCGATTCGCCCGAGGTCTGCTCCGGGCCCGTCGCGGCCGCCGAAGGCCGCGGAGCCCGCCCCGACGATGCCTGCGGTCCCTGTGCCGGCTGCGGGTGCCCGGGCTCCGCGGCCTGCTCGGGCCACACCGGTTCGGCGCGCGACCAGTCGCGCAGGGCTCCCGCCTCCACGTCGATCTGGGCGGTCAGCGACTCCAGGTCGTCCTCGGCGAACGACCGCGCCCGGTCCCGGGCCGCCCAGCGCAGCGACTCCGCGGAGTGCGTGATCCGCTCGACCCGCTCACGCAGCTGCGGAAGCCGCTCCGTGGTCCTGCCGCGGTCCGGCTCGCGCTCCAGCCGCCGCAGCTCCTCGTCCAGCTCCCGCCCGTGCACGCTGAGCCGCTCGAAGAGGCCGATCGACTCCCGCAGCGACGCGTCCTCGGCGACGCCCGCGTGCAGGGCCTCCTGTGTGGCCCTCATCGACGTGCGCAGACGGAGCCTCAGCTGGGCCAGCTCGCCGGCCACGCCGACCTGCCCGAAGCTCTTCGCCCGCAGCGCCGTGTCCTCGACGGTGCGCCGTGCCTGGCCGATCGTGCGGTCCACACCCCGCTTGGCCGCACCGAGCGCCTTGACGCCCACGTACACCCCGAGCGTCACGAAGGCGACGAAGAGCAGCGCCAGGATCAGGATGACGGCTTCCATGGGCGCCCCTCCGAGTCGTATGCGGTGTGTCCTCCCACGGTAAACGGAAGGGGCGGGCCGAGGGTTCCGGCGGAACCCCCAACCTGCCCGTAGGGGAAAGATCAGGGCCGGGCCCGGCGGACTGCCGGGCCCGGCCCGTGAGCGGTCCCGGCTAGGCCGGGACGATGTTCACCAGCTTCGGCGCCCGCACGATCACTTTGCGGATGCCCGCGCCCCCCAGGGCGGCCACGACCGCCGGGTCGCCCACGGCCAGCGACTCCAGTTCCCCGTCACCGATCGACGGGGAGACCTCCAGACGGGCCTTGACCTTGCCCTTGACCTGCACGACGCACGTCACGGTCTCGTCCACGACGTACGCGGGGTCGGCCACCGGGAAGGCCTCGTGGACGACCGAGCCGGAGTGGCCCAGCCGGCGCCACAGCTCCTCGCCGATATGGGGGGCCAGCGGCGCGATCAGCAGCACCAGGCGCTCCGCCACCGAGCGGGCGACCGGGCCGCCGGTCTTGGTCAGGTGGTTGTTCAGCTCGGTGATCTTGGCGATGGCGGTGTTGAAGCGCATCGCCTCCATGTCCTGGCCGACGCCCTCGATGGCCTTGTGCAGGGCGCGCAGGGTCGCCTCGTCCGGCTCCGCGTCCACCACGGTCACCTCACCGGTGGCCTCGTCGACGACGTTGCGCCACAGACGCTGCAGCAGCCGGTACTGGCCGACGACGGCACGCGTGTCCCAGGGACGGGAGACGTCCAGGGGGCCCATCGCCATCTCGTACAGGCGCAGGGTGTCTGCACCGTACTCGGCGGCGATCTCGTCCGGGGTGACCGCGTTCTTCAGGGACTTGCCCATCTTGCCCAGCTCGCGCCTGACGGACTCGTCACCGTGGACGAACCTGCCGTCGTGTTCCCGGACCTCGGCGGCGGGCACCGGGAAACCGCGGGCGTCCCGGTAGACGTACGCCTGGATCATGCCCTGGTTGTACAGCTTGTGGAACGGCTCGGCGGACGAGACGTGCCCCAGGTCGAACAGCACCTTGGACCAGAAGCGGGCGTACAGCAGATGCAGCACGGCGTGCTCGGCGCCGCCCACGTACAGGTCCACACCGCCGTGCGGCTGCCCCTCGCGGGGGCCCATCCAGTACTGCTCGATCGCCGGGTCGACCAGCTTGTCGGCGTTGTGCGGATCCAGGTACCGCAGCTCGTACCAGCACGAACCGGCCCAGTTCGGCATGGTGTTGGTCTCGCGCCGGTACCGCTTGACCCCGTCGCCCAGGTCCAGCTCGACGTCGACCCACTCCGCGTTGCGCGACAGCGGGGTCTCGGGCCGGGTGTCGGCGTCGTCCGGGTCGAAGGTGCGCGGCGAGTAGTCGTCGACCTCCGGCAGCTCCAGCGGCAGCATCGACTCGGGCAGAGCGTGGGCCACACCGTCCTCGTCGTAGACGATCGGGAACGGCTCGCCCCAGTAGCGCTGCCGGCTGAACAGCCAGTCCCGCAGGCGGAAGTTGACGGTCGCCTCGCCGATGCCCTTGGCCACCAGCCAGTCGGTGATCTTCGCCTTGGCCTCGGTCACCTCCAGGCCGTCCAGCGAGATCTCGTCGTTCGAGGAGTTGATCGCCGGGCCCTGGCCGGTGAACGCCTCGCCCTCCCAGCCCTCCGGGGGCCGTACGGTGCGGACGATGGGCAGGCCGAACGCCTCGGCGAACTCCCAGTCGCGCTCGTCCTGGCCGGGGACGGCCATGATCGCGCCGGTGCCGTAGCCCATCAGCACGTAGTCGGCCACGAAGACCGGGATGCGCTTGCCGGTGACCGGGTTCACGGCGTAGGCGCCGGTGAAGACACCGGTCTTGTCCTTGTGCTCGGTCTGGCGCTCGACATCGCTCTTGGTCTGGGCCTGCTTGCGGTACTCGGCGACGGCCTCGGCCGGGGTGGCCGCGCCGCCGGTCCAGGCGTCCTTGCCCCGGGCCTCCTCGGGCCATTCGGCGGGCAGGACCGAGTCGATCAGGTCGTGCTCGGGCGCCAGCACCATGTAGGTGGCGCCGAACAGGGTGTCGGGACGGGTGCTGAAGACCGTGATGCGGGCGTCGTCGTGTCCGTGGACGGTGAAGTCGATGCGCGCGCCCTCGCTGCGGCCGATCCAGTTGCGCTGCTGCAGCTTGATGGCCTCCGGCCAGTCCAGCGCGTCCAGGTCGTCCAGCAGCCGGTCCGCGTACGCGGTGATGCGCATGTTCCACTGCCGCAGGTTGGCCTTGAAGACCGGGAAGTTGCCGCGCTCGGAGCGGCCCTCGGAGGTGACCTCCTCGTTGGCCAGCACGGTGCCCAGCCCGGGGCACCAGTTGACCGGGGCGTCCGAGGCGTACGCCAGGCGGTAGCCGCCCAGGACGTCGGCGCGGCCGACGGCGCTCAGCTCGCTCCAGGGACGCCCGGACGGGGTGGCGCGCTCACCGCTCTCGAACTGGGCGACCAGGTCGTCGATCGGGCGGGCCTTCCCGGCGTCCTCGTCGTACCAGGAGTTGAAGATCTGCAGGAAGATCCACTGGGTCCACTTGTAGTAGTCCGGTTCGATCGTCGCGAACGACCGGCGCTTGTCGTGCCCCAGGCCCAGCCGGCGCAGCTGGATCTTCATGTTCTCGATGTTGGCCTCGGTGGACACGCGAGGGTGCGTGCCCGTCTGGACGGCGTACTGCTCGGCGGGCAGGCCGAACGCGTCGAAGCCCAGGGTGTGCAGCACGTTGTGCCCGGTCATGCGCTGGTGCCGGGCGTAGACATCGGTGGCGATGTAGCCCAGGGGGTGGCCGACGTGCAGGCCCGCACCCGACGGGTACGGAAACATGTCCATGATGAACTTCTTGGGGCGGGCCACGAGGTCGGCGTCCCCGGCCAGATCACCGCTCGGATTGGGTGCCTCGTACGTGCCGTCGGCGTCCCAGAAGTCCTGCCAGCGTGCCTCGATGTCGGCGGCCATGGCCGCCGTGTAGCGGTGGGGTGCGGCCGCCTCCGCGGAGGTGGACCCACCCGTGCCGGGGGCCACGGGGGCGGAATTCGTCTCGCTCATGATCCTTAAAGCTCCATCGATCGTCTCTGCCTGCGATTGCCTGAAACGAAAAATCCCCTCGCACAGGAGGGGACGCCGCGCCGATTCCGACCGGGAGATCACCGGTCGGGACTGATCAGCGCGGCTCGCTAAGCAGAAGGCGTACGGCACGCATGGCGTCAGGGTACAGCAGGCCGCCTTCCCGCCGCACGGAGTGTCCGCCCGCCGGGGAAGGGGCGGCGCCGCGGGGACCGGCGGGAACACCGCGCCACGGCCCTGTCCCGGAACCGGAGCCGGGGGCCCCGTATGTCCGGCCTGCCAGGCGTCGTCCGCTCCACCGGAACACTCCCGGAGGGAGGCGGAGTCCCGCAGGGTGAGTAGAGAGCATCGCCCACATGAGTGAAGAACCGTTTCGGACAGCCCGAGTTACTCGGCGTATCACCCCTATCCGGGGCAACCCCAGAGTCAGTTGTCGGTCAGGCTGACCACTAAACCTCGAAAACTCGTACCCATTGGTATGACGCCACTTAGAGTGCGACGACGGGACCGCTTTCCCGCACCATTCGGAGCCCCCATGAACCCTCGTCGCAAGATCCGTTCGTCGCCCGGTGAACCGGGCTTGAGCCGCCAGGCGCAGGGCGGACTGATCGCCGCCGCTCTCGTGCTCGTCCCGCTGCTCGCCATCGTTGGCAACGATGCCTTCCGAGCCGCGCTGGACTTCGCCGCCGGCGTGCTGTCCCTGGTCTCCCTGACCGCATCGGTCGCGTGGGGCCTCATCGCCACCGACCGCGTGTTCCTCTCCACACGCCACCGCCTGCTCGCCCAGGCCATCCACAGAAGCACCGCCGTCGCCTCACTCGGCTTCCTGCTGCTGCACGCCACGGTCAAGGTCTCGCTCGACCACGTCGAACTGATCGGCGCCCTCGTACCGTTCGGCCTCGGCATCACCGGCACGTCCGGGCTCATCGGCTTCGGCTCGCTCGCCGGCCTGCTGATGGTCGTCGCCGGCTCGACCGGCGCCGCGCGCAGCGCACTCGCCGGAAACGGCCGCTTCGCGGGACGCTGGCGGGCACTGCACATGCTGGCCTACCCGGCCTGGTGCTTCGCTCTCGTGCACGGCCTCTACGCGGGTCGCCCCGCCGCCGGCTGGGTGACCGTGATGTACAGCCTGGCGCTGCTCGGAGTCGCCGCCGCCGTCTCGCTGCGGCTGCTGCCGCTGCCGGTGAAGCGGCAGCTCGTCGAGCGGATCATGAACCTGACCGGCACGTCCGGCGATGTCCCCGGAGCCACCGAACAGAGCGTGCGTGACATGGCGTCGGCGCCCCTCCCCGGTACGTCCGGCATTCCCGCGCAGCCCCAGGCGCGCTTCGAACGCGACTTCCCGCGCGCCGCCGCCGACCTCGGCGACCCGCTGGGCTCACCGCTGGGGTCCCCGCTGGGGCAGCCGCTCGGCGTCTCGGGTGGCGGGCCCCGCCGGCTCGCCGCCCCCTCCCCGCAGCTGTACGAGGCCACCCAGCAGCTCTACGACACGGCACCGGCCCCCGCGTCCGAGCCGGCCACGGCCACGGGGTCCTTCCCCGGCGCCGGCCAGGCGATGGGCGGGCCGACGTCCGGCGACGGTCCCGGAACGGGGATCTCCGCCGCCTACCGCGCCGTTTCCCGGGCGGGTGACCCCTCCCCGCGCACCGGTGGCCCCACGGCGCCGCAGGGGCGCTCCTCGGACGACGTGCCGTTCGCCGAGCGCATCCCCATGACCGAGGAGCTGCCGGTCGTCCCCGACGACTCCTCCCCCCGCCCCCCGAGCTGGCCGACGCCGTCCCCGCCGCCGCCGGCCCAGGCCTTCCCCCCGCCGCCCGTGTCGGCTCCGTACGACACCGGCACGACCTCCCCGTACGGCGACGCGTACGCGGCGTCGCCGGGCGCCGGGTACGACCCCGTCTCCCCGTACGGCACCGCCGGCACCCCCGGCGGCTACGACGGCATCCCGTCCGCCGAGCCCTTCCAGGGCTCGTTCGACGAGACCCAGCCGCCGCCCGGCCCGCTGTATCCGCCCACGGCCGGGGAACCTTGGAACGCACCTGCAGGAGAACGACCGTGAACGCCCCCCTCCCCGATGTCCCGGAAGTCCGCGTCGTCGGCCTGCCCCAGCTCACCCAGGGATTCGACCTGGTCGAGCGTCTCGACTTGGCCATGCACCTGAAGGTGCACGGCCCGCTCGAACCCATGAGCGGCGAGCGGCTGGCCCAGCTGGCCGAGAACATATCCCTGCGCGGCCGCGGCGGCGCGGGCTTCCCGTTCGCCCAGAAGCTGCGGGCCGTGGCCAAGGCCGCCATCCGCCGGGGTGTGCGGCCCGTCGTGGTGATCAACGCGAGTGAGGACGAACCGGCCTGCCGCAAGGACACGGTGATGGTCAACCGTGCACCCCACCTCATCCTGGACGGCGCGCTGCTCGCCGCCGAGGCCCTGGGCGCCCGCACCCTGATCGTCGCGGTGACCCGCAACTCCACGGAGATCTCCATACGAGCGGCGCTGGCCGAGCGAGGCCTCTCCGACCGGCGCGGACAGCAGCTGCGCGCTCGGGTGCAGCGCAACCCCGAGCGCATGGTCTCCGGCGAGGCCTCGGCGATCATCCGGGCGATCAACGGCGGCCCCGCGCTGCCTCCCGGCCGCCGTGAGCGCGCCGCCGAGTCCGGTGTGGCCGGGGCGCCGACGCTGCTGTCCAACGCGGAGACGTTCGCACAGCTCGCCGTGGCCGCCCGGATCGGGGCCCGCAGGTACGGCCACACGGGCCTGGAGAACGAACCGGGCACGGTGATGCTGACGGTCTCCGGGGCGGTCGCGCGCCCCATGGTGATCGAGGTGCCGACGGGCGTGCCGATGCGGTACGTGCTGCAGCTCGCGGGTGCCCCGCCGGTGCCCCAGGGCGTGCTGACCGGTGGTTACCACGGCAACTGGATCGACGCCGCCGCGACCCACGAGGCCGTGATCTCGCGGGAGTCGCTGGCCAATGTGGGCGGGGCACTCGGCGCCGGCGCGATCCTCCCGATCGGCCAGGAGACATGCCCGCTCGGCGAGGCGCAGCGCGTGGCCAACTGGCTCGCGGCCGAGACGGCGGGCCAGTGCGGCCCGTGCAAGCTCGGTCTGCCCGCGGCGGCCGGCGGCCTGTCGGACGTGATCAACGGCGGCGGGCCGGCCGCCCTGGAGGCGCTGCGCGAGGTCACGCAGGCCGTCAAGGGCCGGGGGGCGTGCAAGCACCCCGACGGCTCCGCCCGGTTCTTCTCGTCGACGCTGTCGGCGTTCACGGACGACCTGGCCGCGCACGTCCTGCACGGCGGCTGCGGCCGGGAGACCGTCGGCGTCCTGCCGTTGCCCGGGCCCGGCGGTCAGGAGGCTCAGGAGTCCATCCCGAGCGGCGAGAAGCTCGCGGTGGACTGGACGCTGTGCCAGGGCCACGGCATCTGCGCGGAGATCGTGCCGGAGCTGATCCGCATGGGCGCCGACGGCTACCCCTCCGTGGCGGAGGCAGCGGTTCCGATGCATCTGCGGGGGCGCGCGCAGCGTGGCGTGCGCCGCTGTCCCGCCCTGGCGCTGCGCATCGAGCAGGCGCCGGCCCCGCGGGGCAGCAAGCCGGCCCTGCCGCCCGGCGGTGACCGCAAGGCGCTTGGCAGCGGCCAGGGTTGAGACACGGAAGAGGGCCATCCGATCGGATGGCCCTCTTCCGTGTGCCCTGACGAGCTTCTGTGGAGCTAAGGAGAATTGAACTCCTGACCTCTTGCATGCCATGCAAGCGCTCTACCAACTGAGCTATAGCCCCTTGCCGTCGGCCCCTTCACTTCCTCGGGTCTCCCCCGCGGCGACACAGAGAACATTACACGGTCCCCCCGGTGGTTCACCAAATCGTTTCCGGTCCCACCGGCACGGGCGATGCCGTCCGCTCTCACGACCGTGATCGCGACGAGCCCCCCTCCGTCCGAAGGCTCGACACACGCGCCCTCGGCGCGGCATGCGCCTGCCTCTGCCTTTCGCGGCGTCCGGAAGGGCGCGACACGCGGCCGGAATGTTCCTTGTCGACCCGTTCGCCCGAGAGGCCGCGAACCGGCCGCCTTCCACGGCGCCGGGACGGTCCGACGCTCGTACGCGTCGTGGTGGGCGCGCCGCGACCCCTGCCGCCCGAACTCGCCCCGCGTCCGGGCGGCATGACCCTCCCGGCAGTTCCGCGCCCGCGGCCGTCGCCGTGCGGCGGGCTCGGCGGTGCGGGGCGGAGGCTCGGGGGCGTCAGGCGGTCGCGAAGGAGTAGAAGCGCTTGAGCGTGCAGTGTTCGTCGAGCAGCCGTCCGTAGATCGGCTCCCCCTCGAGCTCACGGTAGGTCTCGATGGGGTCGCCTTTTATGATCAGTGCCCGCGCGCACTCCTCGCACCAGTACTGGTACTCGGGGTTGACCGGGTCCATGTCCCGGACGATCGGCGTGCCGCTGCCGCACCAGTCGCACTTCCTCCGGTGTGCACCCATCATTCAGCTCCAGCTGTGGCCGCAGGCGGTGCACACGTACGAGATACCTCCGTTGTCGCCGAGCACTTGGGCAACGTGGGACGAACCGCATGAAGGACAGCTGAGGGCGGCACGGGCATCCGCAGCGAGGAGCTGGTCGTCGTTCTCCTCGTTGCCGCCTCCGGGCATCGCCTCTCCCTCCCGTCCAGGCCTTCATCCCCCTTCAGCCGTCCCGATTCTGCCATGGCGGGGCATGGGGGTCATCGGCGTCGGCGAACCGGTGCGTCATCGTTCCGGAGATCACCACGACCGTGGGGTCGAGGGCGCGCAACGGGCCACGGAAACACGAAATCCCGGCCCCCTGCGGGGGACGGGATCCGGATGGTGGTGCTTGTGGAGCTAAGGAGAATTGAACTCCTGACCTCTTGCATGCCATGCAAGCGCTCTACCAACTGAGCTATAGCCCCTTGCGTTCTTCGCGCTCCGCGCTGCGAACAAGAAGAACCTTAGCCTGTGACCAGCCGGAAAGTGAAATCCGACCGGTCTCGGGCCGTCCGGCGGGCCCGGGGCGGGTCCGTACCGGGCCCGCCGGTGGTCCAGGAGGGGCCACGCGACCGCCGGCGGGAGGTGCCGGAGCGCGGCCGCCCGGCACCCTGAGCACCCTCGGAAGCGATCCTGAGGGGCCACCGAGTGCTTCCCGCACGGGACGGCGATGGAGCGGGCCCACGGACCCTGCCGTACGGCCTGCTCAGTCGTCGTCGCCGAGGACCGGCTCGGGGAGGGTGCCCGCGTTGTGCTCCAGCAGGCGCCAGCCCCTGGCGCCCTCGCCGAGGACGGACCAGGAGCAGTTGGAGAGGCCGCCCAGGCCCTCCCAGTGGTGGGCCTCCAGGCCCAGGAGCCGGCCGATCGTCGTGCGGATGGTGCCGCCGTGGCTGACGACGACGAGCGTGCCCCCGTCGGGCAGCTTGTCCGCGTGGCGCAGCACGACCGGCGAGGCCCGGTCGGCGACCTCGGTCTCCAGCTCACCGCCGCCTCGGCGCACGGGCTCGCCGCGCTTCCAGGCGGCGTACTCCTCGCCGTGGCGCTCGACGATCTCCTCATGGGTAAGGCCCTGCCAGACGCCCGCGTAGGTCTCGCGCAGTGCGGAGTCGTGGGTGACCTCGTGACCGGTGATCGAGGCGAGCTGGTCGGCCGTCGTCGCCGCCCGCTTCAGGTCCGAACTGATGATCGCGTCCGGCTTCAGTGACGCCAGGAGCCGCGCGGACCGGCGTGCCTGGTTGACGCCGGTCTCGGTCAGCTCGATGTCCGTGGAACCCTGGAACCGGCGCTCGAGGTTCCAGGCCGTCTGGCCGTGCCGCCACAGGACGATGCGACGGCCGCGGCCCTTGCCGGTGTCGCTGCGGCTCAGCTCAGCTCACCGTCCGATCCGCTGCCGTCCCCGCTGAGCCTGGCGTGCTCCTCCGCCTTGCCACGCGTCTTCAGCGCGTCCTCGGGCAGCGGAAGCTCCGGGCAGTCCTTCCACAGCCGCTCGAGGGCGTAGAAGACCCGCTCCTCGCTGTGCTGGACGTGGACCACGACGTCGACGTAGTCGAGCAGGATCCAGCGCGCGTCGCGGTCGCCCTCGCGGCGCACCGGCTTGGCGCCGAGCTCCTTGAGCAGCTTCTCCTCGATCTCGTCCACGATCGACTTGACCTGGCGGTCGCTCGGGGCGGAGGCGAGGAGGAATGCGTCCGTGATCGACAGCACATCGCTGACGTCGTAGGCGATGATGTCGTGCGCGAGCTTGTCCGCTGCCGCCTGTGCGGCGACGTTGATGAGCTCGAGGGAACGGTCCGTAGCGGTCACAAGCAGGCTTTCGTCGGCGGTCGGGACCCCTCCAGGGTCTCACGGACCACCGACAACCCACGCGGCCGTTCACCGCGGCAGCGCTCCGCACCCTCCGCCGGACCGCCCGGAGGCGCGGGACCGGATCACCCGGGCCCGCGGAGCCCTCCGCCCCGCGACTCACGACGGCGGCGGATCACCTGGGTTCGTAGTCCTGGCCGAGGACCACCAGCACGTCGGCGTTCGAGGCAGCCTTGCCCTTCTCCACCGCGCTCTCGTCCAGGCCCAGCGTCTTGGCGACCTCGACGGCGTTCTGCTTCTGCGTCGCGTCACCGTAGACGACCTGCGTCGACGACTCCGGCTCCGCCTCGCCGGCGTCCACGAACGCGTAGCCGCCGTTCACCAGGACGATCCTGGTGCTCTCGGTCGCGTCGCCGTCGCCGCTGGCGTTGCGGACGCCGACGCGGACCGCCGCGCCCTGCTCCGGTGCGCTCACACGGCCGCCGAGGACGTCCTTGACCACGCTGTCGCTCGCCTCCTGGCTGAGCCTGCCGTCGTCCTGGACGGGCAGCACGGCGGTCTTGTAGTCGCCGCCCTTGGCGTGCTCGGCGAGCTTCGCGAGCGACGCCCCGAGATCCTTCTCGGGGAGCGACGGGTCCAGGATCTGGGCCAGCGTCTCGACGGTCACCGTGGCGGCCTCGGCGTCGCTCGGCATCTTCCGCAGCACGCCGTACATGACCTGGCCGAACCTCTGGAGCTGGTCGGCCTCGGCCTCTCCGGGCGCGCGGTACGTGGCGTAGCCGACGGCCATGCGACCGTTGAGCGTCTGGTTCTCGCCCTTCTTCACCAACGGTGCCTCGCCCTTCTTCGCGCCGGGCACGACGGTGTCGGTCGTGATGTCGATGCCGCCGACCAGTTCGACGAGGTTCTCGAGGAAGGGGGTGTCGAGCCGCCAGGTGCCGCTGATCCGGGTGCCGAGGAGGTTGCCGATCGACTCGCGCGTGCCGGTTGTGCCGTCCTCGTCGACGGACTTGCCGAGAGTGGTGGCGTTCCCCTCGTCGTCGGCGACGGAGAGCGAGTTCGGGAGCAGGACGGTGGTGCCCTGCTTGGTGGTGGCGTTGTCCACGAGGAGGGCTGTCGAGGTGCCCTTCTTCTTGGTGTTGTGGAGGTGCAGGACGATCACGTCCCGCTTCTGCGGGCCGGTCGCGGTGGTCTGCGCGCCCGCCGGGTCGGAGGTGCCGGGCAGCTTGCCCGCGTACCACAGGTAGCCGACGCCGCCGGCGAGCACGAGGGCGAGGACGACGACGAGCGCCACGGTCCGGTTGCGCCCTCGCCGCTTCGCCTCCTCACGGCGCTCGGAGCGGCTCTCGGTGAACTTCAGCCAGTCGATGACGTCCTCGGAGTCCTCGTCCGGCTCCTCCACGAAGGAGAACTGCTCGGTGCGGTAGTCCCCGTCGCCGCCGCCCGCGGGGCGGCGCCGTCCGGGTACGGCGGGGGCGCCCCGGTCCGGACCGGGCGGAGCCGGACGGAGCCGTTCGCCGGACCCTTGCGGGGCGGCGGGCTGCTGCTGGGGCGGGACGCTCCACTGCCCGGTGGTGTCGACGGCGGCCTGCCGGCCCGTGTCGTACCCGTAGCCGTCGTGGCCGTAGCCGTCGTGGCCGTAGCCCTCCTGCGGCTGCTGGGACTGCGGGTGCGGACCGGGCTGCTGCCGGCCGTACGGGTCGTACGACTGCGGTTGCTGCGACTGGGGGTGCTGCTGAGGCTGCGCGTAGGGGTCGTAGCCGTACCCCTGGGACGCCGGGGGCGTCGGCTGCTGGTACTGCGACTGGTGCCGGTCCCGGGACTGCCGGCCGTACGCGTCGTAACCGTGGGACTGCGGGTCGTGCTGGGGCTGCTGGTAGACCGGCTGCCCGTACTCGTCGTAGCCGATGATCTGCGGTTGCTGCGGGTAGTACGGGTCGTACGGGTTCTGCTGGTCGTTCACCGGTGCCCCTCTCCGTGGCTCACTCGCCGCGGTACAACTGGCGCTTGTCGATGTAGCGCACCACACCGTCCGGCACCAGATACCAGACCGGATCGCCCTGCGCGACCCTCGCCCGGCAGTCGGTGGACGAGATCGCCAGCGCGGGCACCTCCACGAGGGAGACGCCGCCCTTCGGGAGCCCGTCGTCGGTCAGGTCGTGACCCGGCCGGGTGACACCGATGAAGTGCGCGAGTGAGAACAGTTCCTCGGCGTCCCGCCAGGTGAGGATCTGGGAGAGCGCGTCGGCCCCGGTGATGAAGAAGAGGTCCGAGTCGGTGTTGAGCGCCCGCAGGTCCCGCAGCGTGTCGATCGTGTACGTCGGTCCGCCGCGGTCGATGTCGATGCGGCTGACGGAGAACTGCGGGTTGGAAGCCGTGGCGATGACCGTCATCAGATAGCGGTCCTCCGCCGGCGACACCGCCTTGTGGCTCTTCTGCCACGGCTGTCCGGTCGGTACGAACACCACCTCGTCGAGGTGGAACAGGGCCGCCACCTCGCTGGCGGCCACCAGGTGTCCATGGTGGATCGGGTCGAACGTCCCGCCCATGACGCCGAGTCGGCGTTTTCCGCGGCCGGTCGTAGGCGCTTCCTGCTGTCCCATGCGTGCAGAGCCTACTGGCACGGCCGTTCGGATCCGTCTCAGCGGTCGCGGTTGAAGCGGGTGGTGATCCACAGCAGCAGGAGCAGCGCGCCCAGCGCGCCGAAACCGGTGAGGTAGGGGCTGAGGCTTTGGTGGCTGCCACCGTGCTCGGCTCCCTCGGCGAGAGTGACCAGGGTGGCGGCGGTGCTGGCGAGACTCATCTTCTGCAGGCCCTATCGATCGGAGTCGGAGCGGAGACTTCGGGCACATCGTATGCGTGCGCTCCGGGCACCCTCACGCCGACTCAGTCGTTGTCGGTTTCGCAGTCCCGGTTCCACGGGCGCGCGCGGTGTCCGCCGGGCGGGCTCCGCCCTGTGGAAACCGGGCCCGGCGGAGTTGTCCACAGCCCCCGCCGCATCGCAACCCCAGCGCCTAGTGTGGGGTCTGTCGGGGGGGACGGGGCACGACTCGCGACGACGGCAGGACGCATGAGGAACCAGGGGGCACCATGACCGACAGCAGTTCCGAGAACGTACCGGGCAGGCACCGCACACGCTTCCCGGGGATCTCCTCACGGGCGTACGAGCACCCGGCGGACCGTTCGGCGCTCGTCGCCCTGCGCAGGCTGAGCGGGTTCGACACCGTGTTCAAGGCGCTGAGCGGGCTGCTGCCGGAGCGCAGTCTGCGGCTGCTCTTCCTCTCCGACTCGGTGAGGGTGAGCGACGCCCAGTTCGCGCACCTCCACACGATGCTGCGCGACGCCTGCTACATCCTGGACCTGGAGAAGGTCCCGCAGATGTACGTCACCCAGGACCCGAAGCCCAATGCCATGTGCATCGGCCTGGACGAGCCGATCATCATGGTCACCACCGGTCTGGTGGAGCTGCTGGACGAGGAGGAGATGCGGGCGGTCGTGGGCCACGAGGTCGGGCACGCCCTCTCCGGCCACTCCGTCTACCGCACGATCCTGCTGTTCCTCACCAACCTCGCGGTGAAGGTGGCCTGGATCCCGCTGGGCAATGTGGCGGTCATGGCGATCGTGACCGCGCTGCGGGAGTGGTTCCGCAAGTCGGAGCTGTCCGCGGACCGGGCAGGACTGCTGGTGGGCCAGGATCTGCAGGCCTCGATGCGCGGTCTGATGAAGATCGCGGGCGGCAACCACCTCCACGAGATGAACGTGGACGCCTTCCTGGAGCAGGCCGAGGAGTACGAGGCGGGGGGCGATCTCCGGGACTCCGTGCTGAAGATCCTCAACATGCTGCCGAGGACACATCCGTTCACCACCGTGCGCGCCGCCGAGCTGAAGAAGTGGGCGGAGAGCCGCGACTACCAGCGGATCATGGACGGCCACTACCCGCGGCGCACGGAGGACAAGGAAACCTCCGTCACCGACTCGTTCCGCGAGTCCGCCTCGCACTACGCGGACTCGGTGCGCAGCAGCAAGGATCCGCTGATGAAGTTGGTCGGCGACATAGCCGGCGGCGCGGGCGACCTGGGCGGCCGGCTGCGCGACAGGTTCACCGGCCCGGCGGCGGGCGGGAACCGTGGCGGCGGCCACGGGAACTCTCCGAAGGACGGCGGTCCGGGGACGACGGGTCAGCCCGAGGGCTGAGTGCCGGTCACGAGGGTCCCGCAGACCGCGGCGACGGCGCGGCCCGTGTCGTACGGGTCGGTGCCTGCCGGTCCCTCGCCGGTCGCCCGCCGGCCCGCCGGCACTGGCTCCAACACGGCGGCCGCGTCGGCCGAGCAGGACATGGGACCGGCCTGCACATGGCTGAGCAGCAGTTCGGCCCGGTGGGTGCGAAGGTCGTCGCGGTCGAAGCGGAAGTGCAGCTGGCGCCGGACGGTGAAGAGAGAGGCGTTGTCCACGGCCTCCCCGTCCGCGGCGGTGGGCGTACCGGTCTCCTTCCCCGCGGGCCGCACCGCGTAGGCGAAGGTGTGGTCCGAGGTCACCTCCAGCGCGTCGGGGCCGGCTTCGGCGAAGGCCAGCGTGCCCCGGACCCGCACCTCCGGGGCGGCCAGGGTGATCCTGTCCGGGTCGAAGCGGACGAGCCAGCCGGTCGCCGCGTGGCGCCCGTCGTCCTCGGGAGCGTTCATCGACCGGTCGAACTGGTTCAGCTGGTCCGGGTCGAGCAGCACCCGCACCGGCCGCACGGCGCCCTCGGTGAGCACCGCGGGGTCGAGGGAGGACGCCACCAGGTAGTCCTTGGCGATGGTGAGCGCGGTCATCACCTGGTCGTCCGAGAAATTCTTGGTGTGCCGTACGGCCGGAAGGGTGATGCCGGCCGCTCCGACAGGGAAGTCGGCTGCGGGACTGCGGGCGTACAGTCCGGCCGGGTCGCCGCCGGGCACGGACCCCTCGGGGGCGAGCGGGACGACCATGCTCCGCAGCGCTTGGACGGGCTGGGTCTCGGGCGGCCGGTAGGGATGGCGCACGCCCATGTAGACGGCGGTGCCGAAGGCCATGGCGATCAGCAGCATCAGCACCAGGAAATGCCTGGGTCCGTTGTGCAGACCCCGTCCGGGGCGGCTGCGGACGGCCTTGGCGTGGTCGCCCATCCGTTCCTGCGCGGAGAACTCCTGGAGGCGGGCAGCACGGACGAACGATTCGTCGAAGACGACGGACCGGTACTCGTCGTCGTTTCCGCCGGGGAGCCCCTCGGGTGTCCCCTCAGGTGGGTCTCCACGCCCTGCCATATCTTCAGAGTAGGTCTGCGGAGGGTCGCGTAAACGCGCTGCCGCGGGCCGGGTTGCGGCGCGCGGGGAACCGCCGGGCGCCGATGCGCGGGACGGGACGCGCCGGGTCAGGGCGTGCGGGGGGCCGCGGAGACGGGAGGCGCGGAGTACTGGGCCGAGGCGGAGGGGCCCGTGACCCGGTCGGGGACGTCGCCCTTGACAGGCGCGTCCACACCGGTGGTGGTGGCGGGTGTCGGGACGCGGTCCTGGCGGTTCGCGGCCGCTCCCCGGTACACGGCCGTGAAGGCGAGGGCGACCATGCCGACGCCCATCACCACGGCGAGGACCCAGGCCACCGGCCGGTGCCAGCGGGCCGAGCCCCGGTAGGGCCGCAGCGCGCCGCCGTGCGGCCCGTAGGGGTCCGCGTAGCGGTCGGGACCGTCGGGGTCGAGGTCCCCGTAGGCGCGCTCCCGGCCGTGTTCGCCCGCGGGGCCGTAGCCGTCGTCGTAGAGGTCGTCGTCGGCCGGGCCGACCCCGGAGCGGGCGCGGGCCGCCTCGGCCTCGGCACGTGCCTGTGCGGCCGCGAGCAGCCGCTCCACGGCGCTCGGTTCATGGATCTCGGCCGCCCGTACGAAGTCCTCGTCGAACACCACGGAGGCGAAGTCCTGGTCCGCGCCTCCGCGGTCGTCGTCGGGCTCCCAGCCGTCCGGGAACGGCCTGCCCCCCACGTCGTCCGGCACGACTTCAGGGTAGACCTGGCCGTGGGTTTTCGGCAGGGAGTGCGGGCAACTGACCGCGCCCCTCCGTCACCGGGTGTGACCGTCACCCGTCACGATGTACTTGGTCGAGGTCAGCTCGGGCAGTCCCATCGGACCCCGGGCGTGCAGCTTCTGCGTGGAGATCCCGATCTCGGCGCCGAAACCGAACTGGCCCCCGTCGGTGAAGCGGGTGGACGCGTTCACGGCCACCGTCGTCGAATCCACCAACCGGGTGAACCGGCGGGCCGCCGCCTGGGAGGTGGTGACGATGGCCTCGGTGTGCCCGGAGGACCACAGGCGGATGTGCTCGACGGCCTTGTCGAGGGAGTCCACCACGGCCGCGGCGATGTCGTAGGACAGGTACTCGGTCTCCCAGTCCTCGGCCGTGGCGGGCACGACCGTGGCCTTGGAGCCCTCGGCGAGGGCGAGGGTGCGCTCGTCGGCGTGGATCGTGACGCCGGCCTCCGCGAGGGCGTCCAGGGCCCGGGGCAGGAACATCCCCGCGATGTCCTGGTGGACGAGGAGGGTCTCGGCGGCGTTGCAGACGCTGGGCCGCTGGGCCTTGGAGTTGATCAGGATCTCGACGGCCATGTCGAGGTCGGCCTCGGCGTCGACGTAGACATGGCAGTTTCCGGTGCCGGTCTCGATGACCGGGACGGTGGACTCCTCGACCACGGTCCGGATCAGGGAGGCCCCGCCGCGCGGGATGAGGACGTCGACGAGACCGCGGGCGCGCATCAGTTCCCGTACGGAGTCGCGGCTCTCCCCCGGGACGAGCTGCACGGCGTCCGCCGGCAACCCGGAGCCTCCGACGGCGTCCCTCAGGACCCTCACGAGGGCGGTGTTGGAGGAGTAGGCGGAGGAGGAACCGCGCAGCAGCACGGCGTTTCCGGACTTCAGGCAGAGCGCGGCGGCGTCCACCGTCACGTTGGGCCGGGCCTCGTAGATGATGCCGACCACGCCGAGGGGGACACGGACCTGGCGGAGATCGATCCCGTTGGGGAGGGTCGAGCCTCGGACGACCTCACCGACCGGGTCGGGCAGCGCGGCGACGTGCCGCACGTCGGCGGCGATGGCCCGGACCCGCTCCGGGGTCAGGGTGAGCCTGTCGATGATCGCCTCACTCGTGCCGGCTTCCCGGGCGCGGGCGATGTCCTCGGCGTTGGCCTCGACGATCTCGCTCGTCCGGACCTCGAGGGCGTCGGCGATCGCCAGCAGGGCGTCGTCCTTGACCGCGCGCGGAAGTGGCGCGATGTCGGCGGCTGCGGAGCGGGCACGGTAGGCGGCCCGGGTGACCGGGGTCAGGTTGTCGTACGGCGAAAGCGAGGTCATGCCCGCAGGGTAATGCGCACTCAGCGGGCATCCCTCACGTATCCCGCACTGCGAGACGTGACGGACCGGGCGCTGGTACCGCACCGGGCCCGGCGCGGTTCCGGGCCCCGTACCGGACAGCCCTCTTCCGGCGGCGGAGGCCGGCAGGTCACGGTGACGGTTCCGGGTGCCGGCGTCGGGCTCCCCGGCACCGGCCCCGCGAGGCCCGCGGTCGTCAGAACGGGTGGACGCCGACGGGTGTGGCCGGGGGCGGCCCGTACCCTTCGGCGATGCGCTGGTGGTAGGTCTCGCGGTCGATGACCTCCAGGCCCACGATCTCCCACGGCGGAAGCTTCGCCGTGGAGCGGTGCTCGCCCCATAGGCGCAGGGCCACCGCTGCGGCGTCGTGCAGGTCCCGGGCCTCTTCCCAGTAGCGGATCTCGGCGTGGTCGTTGGCGTAACGGCTGGTGAGCAGGAAGGGGTGGTCGTGGGCGAGCTGCTCCAGTCCGCGCCTGACCTCCTTCAACGGCGTCTCCGCGCCCGAGACGCAGAGGGTGATGTGCCACAGCCGGGAGACGGCCCGCTCGTCGCCGTGCGGCGCGGTGTTCTCGCCGGCCTCGTGCTCCCCTCGGAGGGCCCCGCCGGCGGGGGTGAGGCCGTCCCGTGGGTCGAGGTCCGCGGATCGCTCGAAGTCGGCCCCCGCGTCCACACTGCTCAGGGCCCGCTGCTCCCCCACGGACCTGCGGGCGTGGGTCGTTGCCCGTGTCCCACGGGGCGCCGCCCCTGGGCGCGCTCGTCTCACCGGCGGCCTCCTGTCGATGCGTCGTGGTGCCGAACCCCGCCTTACCCCCCTGACAAAGTTGACCAGTCCGGGGCCGGGCGCGGGGCGGTTTTGATGAAGGTCCCTGCCGGAAGGCCGGACTTTCAGCCGTTTCAGGGGTGACGTCAGGGGTTCAGGACAACGAGGTCGTCCCTGTGTACGACCTCTCGCTCGTAGGCGGGGCCGAGTTCCCTGGCGAGGTCGCGGGTGGAGCGGCCGAGCAGCAGGGGGAGTTCCTTGGAGTCGAAGTTGACCAGTCCGCGGGCCACGGCCCTGCCGTCGGCGTCGCGCAGCTCCACCGGGTCCCCGGCGGTGAACTCGCCGTCCACGGCCGCGATTCCGGCGGGCAGCAGTGACTTCCTGCGCTCGACGACGGCCTGGACGGCTCCGTCGTCGAGGGTGAGCGCGCCCTGCGGGGTGGAGGCGTGGGCGAGCCAGAGCAGCCGGTCGGCGGAACGCCGCCCGGTGCGGCGGAAGTAGGTGCCGGTGTCGCGCCCGGCGAGGGCGTCGGCGGCGCGGGATGCGGAGGTGAGGACCACCGGGACGCCGGCCGCGGCCGCGATCCGTGCCGCCTCGACCTTGGTGACCATGCCCCCGGTTCCGACGCCGGCCCTGCCCGCCGACCCGATCTCCACGCCCGCCAGATCGGCGGGTCCTCGGACCTCCTCGATCCGGGACGTGCCGGGCTTGCCGGGGTCGCCGTCGTAGAGGCCGTCCACGTCGGACAGCAGGACCAACAGATCGGCGCGGACGAGGTGCGCGACGAGGGCCGCGAGCCGGTCGTTGTCGCCGAAGCGGATCTCGTCGGTGGCGACCGTGTCGTTCTCGTTGACGACCGGAACGGCCCCCATGGCGAGCAGCTGGTCGAGGGTGCGGTAGGCGTTGCGGTAGTGGGCGCGGCGGCTGGTGTCGTCGGTGGTGAGGAGCACCTGCCCCACGCGGACGCCGTAGCGGGCGAAGGAGGCGGTGTAGCGGGCGACGAGCAGGCCCTGGCCGACGCTCGCGGCGGCCTGCTGCCGGGCCAGGTCCTTGGGACGGCGGGCCAGCCCGAGGGGGGCGAGTCCGGCGGCGATGGCGCCGCTGGAGACGAGCACTATCTCCTTCTCGCCGCCGCTGCGGACCTTGGCCAGCACGTCCACGAGGGCGTCCACCCGGTCGGCGTCGAGTCCCCCGGAGGCCGTGGTGAGTGAGGACGAGCCCACCTTGACGACGATCCTGCGTGCTTCCGTCACGTACTGCCTTGCCACTGTCACGTGGCGAATCTATGTCAGTCACGGCCGTCGGCGCGCTTCCGTTTCGCCGGCTGGACATGCTCCCGGACAGGGCGGGGCCGGGCGCGCCGGGCCGTTCGCCCACCGGGTCCCGCGACGCGCACCGGCCCGTGAACGCGCCCCTCGCGGGGCCGCTCACGGGCCGGTGGGCGGTGCTCGGCCGCCGGGTCAGCGGGCCGCGGTGGCCGTCGCCTCCGCGCCGTCGGCCTCGGCGACGCCGTTGCCCCCGGTCTCGGTGCTCTGCCCACCCGCGTCGGACTCGCGGTCGAGCTCACCGATCTCCTGCTCGCCGATGCGCTGCTCCACGCCGGCGTTGCGGGCCTCGGCCTTGACCGCGAGGGCGCGCACGGCGGCGTCGAACTGCTCGATCGACGTGGGCTCGTCGGGCCCGAGGAGGTACTTCTTCAGCTCGGCGCGCGCGTCGGCGAGGCTGTCGGCCGCCGGGTCGGCGACGGCCGACAGCAGACCGTCCAGCTCCTCGGCGCCGTTGGACAGGACGACCGCCGCGCGGACCGCGGTGTTCTGGCGCCTGAACTCCTCCGCGCCGAGTTCCGCGGAGTCCGTCACCGCGTACGGCTTGCCGCTGGCGATGAAGTCCGAGACGACGCTGGAGATGTCGGAGACCATGGCGTCGGACTCGTTGAAGCAGTCGTAGAGGGTGGGTTGGGCGCCGGTCACGATCGTGTGCTCCCACCAGCCGAAGGAGCGCCAGTAGGCGGCGTTCCACTCGGTCCGCAGGCTCTTGATCTCGGCGAGGCGCACGGGGTCGGCGAGGGAGACGCGGGACTCCTCGGCCTGGTCGCCGCCGGAGCGGCCGGGCTTGGTGAGCTCCGCGAGCCGGGCCTCGATCCGGATCAGCCCGGCGCGCGCGGCGGCCCGTTCGGCCCTTCCTGCCGCGGCCTGGTCGGCCCAGCGCGGGTCGGCGGCACGCTCGGCGGCCGCCTTCCGCACCATCGCCGTGATCCGCTCGTGGACCGCGAGCGCCTTCTTGTTGCGGATGCCGGTGAACGGGTGCGGCTTGTAGATCAGGCGTACCGGGGGGTCCGCCTCCAGCAGCCGCCGGACGATGTTCTCGCCGGCGAGCAGCAGGGAGGTGTTGCCGGGGTTGTTGTCCCAGCCCTCCCAGGTGGGGGCGTAGAGGACGGTGGGGATGGGGTTCTTCGGCGTGCCCGTCCAGGACTCGATGGGGGCCAGCTGCGGGCGGCCGACCTCGACGATGTCGTCGTCGCGGACGCCGACGTCGGCGAGCGCGTACCGGTCGCGGCCGGCCCGGCCCGCGGTCCACACCTCGTCGTACACCTTGGAGAAGGGGTTGACGCTGGCGAGTTTGTCGCTGTCGCCGTGGCCGATGAAGACGTGCTTCATGGTCGGGACGCGCAGCATGTGGATGTTCTTGCCGACGTTGGCCGGGTAGAGCGTGACGCGGACCGAGTCGAACCTCATCGCCATCAGGTGCTGGCCGCCGGGGATGCACAGCACGGGAACGGCGGTCTCGTTGAGCTTCGCGACGAGGCTCCGCTCACGCATGATGACGATCGGCCGGCCGTCGAGCTGCTCCATGGTCTCGAGCCACATGTTGACCTGGTACGCGGAGTCCTCGGAGCCGGAGAAGTACAGCGCGACGGTGGGCTGGTACTCGCCGAGCCACTTCTGGACGGCCTTGAGGACGGCCGGCCCGGAGGGCACTCGTCGCCTGCGGCGCAGATACGGCACGAGCGCCGCGGTGTAGAGGAGACCGAGGGCGATGCCGGCGGCGGTACCGGCATAGCCGACGACGTCGTGCCCGGTGGCCGCCGCGACGATGACGCCCCCCATCGCGGGGATGTCCAGGTGCAGCATCTTCTCGCCGGAGCGGTGCAGCAGGGCGCGGGGCGGGGCGTCCGGGATGCGCACGGCGTGGAGGTCGACGTTGCGGGTGACGACCGGCATGGTCCGGCGCAGCCGGATCAGGGTGGTGAGCGCGCCGTGCGGCGCCTGGAGGCCGTAGAAGAGCAGGAAGCAGGCGACCGCCGCGTAGAACAGCGGTTCCTCGGCGAGACCCGCGCGGGCGAGCAGCAGGATCAGCAGCAGCTCACGGAGCAGGAAGCGGATCGGCAGACCGGCCCGGACCTTGTTGAGGCGGTTGACCAGGTAACTGCCGCGCTGGTGCAGGTACCAGTCGGAGACATAGGTCACGGCCGCGGCCGCCGCGAACATCCAGATGTCCGGGATCAGCGCGGCGATCATCAAGCACGGATAGCTCAGCCCCATGAGGACCGCGGCGGCCAGCTCTGACCGGCTACCCACACGTGCCAGGCGAATGGCGGTCGAAATCACGTAGTACCTGCTCCAAAGGTGCCGTTTGATTCACATTGGAGGAAATCGTGAAGGCGGGCCCTCACTAACTCGGGCCTCTGTATCGCGGAAGCGATCTCAGAGGCCCGAATAAGATCTTTGATGGAGAAGTATTACACATCCTCCTGGCGGTCCAGGACGGTTGCCAGAGCCTGCTCGAACCCGGAGGCCTCGCTCGCCCCACGGGTGGGGTCCTGCTGGCGTACGTCGATGACATGGCCGGTCAGCTCGGAGAGCAGCACGTCCAGCGAGGTCCGGGCAACGGCCTCGGAGGACAGCAGCGAGCCGGCCGGCTCCTGGCCGAACGCCTTGGTGCGCATCGGCGTGGCCGTGCGCTCGGGATTGACGCAATTCACCCGGATTCCGTCGGCCGCCCATTCGTCGGAGAGGGCCTGGGTGAGATTCACCATAGCCGCCTTGGTCGACGAGTAAAGGCTGTATTCAGCGCGGCCCCGGGTGTAGCTGGAAGAGGTGTAGAGGAGCAGTTGCCCCTTGGACTCCGCCAAATACTTGTAAGAGGCACGGGCAATCTGGACGGGTGCCAGGTAATTGACGTTCAGCGCTTCCTGAATGGTCGCGTTGTCGGTCTCGGCGAGCTTGCCGATGCGCAGCACGCCCGCGGTGTTGATGACGTAGTCCACGCGCCCGGTCTCCGCGTACGCCTTGGAGAGGGCGTCGTCCACGTGCTCCGGGTTCTCCACATGGGTGCCGGTGGTGGAGCGGCCCAGCGCGTAGACCTTCGCACCGTACTCCTCGGCGAGGGCCGCGATGTCCGCACCGATGCCGTACGAACCACCGAAGACGACCAGGGTCCTGCCGGCCAGCAGCTCGCGGTAAGCGGCCTCGTCGGCCTGGCGCGGCGCGGCGGTGGAGGCGAGCTGGAACAGCTTGTCGGCGATGAAGACGTCGACCGGCTGCGTCACCTTCATGTTGTACTCGTCACCCGCGACGACGTAGATCGGCACGTCCGGGAGGTACTTGAGCACGACGCTGCAGTCGTCGGTCGCCTGGAAGTTCGGGTCACCCGCGGCGATCTCGTACGCCCGGCGGATCGTGGAGAGCTTGAACGCCTGCGGCGTCTGGCCCCGGCGCAGCCGCGAACGGTCCGGCACGTCGGTGATGAACTCGCCGTCCTCGCCGTGGGTGCGGGTCACGATGATGGTGTCGGCGGAGGGGATGGCGACGTCGACGGCCTGGTAGCGGTCGAGGGCGCTGACGCAGTCCGCGATCACTCGCTGTGACAGAAGCGGACGCACCGCGTCATGGAAGAGGACATTGGCGTCCTCGCCCTCCGCGAGACCCTCGCTGAGGGCCTCGATCGCACGCTCGGTGGTCTCGTTCCGGGTCGCGCCGCCCTCGATCACGCGGCGGACCTTGGTCAGCCCGGCCTTCGCGATGATCCTCTCCACGTCGGGCACGAAACCCGGCGCCATCAGCACGATCACATCGTCGATCGCCTCGGCCTGCTCGAAGATCGACAGCGTGTGCTCGATGACGGCCTTGCCGGCGATCTTCAGCAGCTGCTTGGGGATCGCGAGCCCCACGCGCTGGCCGGTACCACCGGCGAGCACGACTGCTGTGGTGCGGGGCTTGGCTTCGTGCGGCACGGACACAGACGAACCTCTACCTTGCGATGACTGGGGACGGTGTGATGGTCGCACTCTGCGTGACCGTCCCGCAAGGCGGTCCTCAAGGTGTCCACACCGCCCGGAAACCCCCTGTTCACCCTGCGGTCAGAGGGGCTTGCGGGGGGGCGAACCGGAAGAAGAGGTGACAGATACCACAGGCCAAGGCTGTGGCGCAGCGTTACTTCATCGTTTTATCGATGACATTGAGCACGAGTTCGTTTCCCGCGCTGAAGAACATCTTCACCGTGACCTGCGCGCGAGCCCGGGAAAGCAGCCCGTCCACGAGCGCACGCACCCGTGCCAGCGGACGCTTCCTGAGCACGTCGACGGAGGGATAGGGGAAGACGCTCCCCTTCTCCACCACGTCGTCGAGCACCCGGCCGATCCGGACCGGCGCGGCCCCCGGTGCGGGGAGCAGCCAGAGGTCCCAGACGTCGTGGGCCGAGGCGTGCACGGCGACCGGCGCGGCGAGCGGGATCGTACAGCGGAACCCGTCGGCCCCCACGCGGGTACCGGGGAACTCCAGTTCACGGGCGTCCGCTCCGCGGCGGCGCAGCAGGAGCACCGGGTCCCCGACCGGCCGCACCTGGCCGAGCAGCCGCCCGGACACGGTGATACCGCGGGAGCCGACGGTGATCTCGCCGGACTCGGCGTGGGCCTGGCGCACCCAGGAGCGCAGGGCGAGTCCGCCGTGCCGCACGTAGGGGACCAGGGTGCGCACGGGCTCCCCCGGCCGGACCCGTTCGGCGGCCCGCATCGCTCCGCGCTGGTCGACGGCCCGGGCGACGAGCCGGGGACGGCCCGAGGCGTCCTCCTGCACCGTGCCGTCCGGCGGCGGGGCGATGTGGCACGTCCAGACGCCCTCGGCGAGGGCCGGCGTCGACGGGGATCACGGCACGGCCGGACGCGTCGAAGGGGAAGACCCGGTCGGGGACGGCGGCGTCGGGATGGACGCAGACGAGATCCGGTCGCCCGGCGCGCTCGCCGAGCAGAGTCGCCGTCACATCGCCGTTCTCCTCGGCGACACAGTCCACGAGCGGGCAGGCGGCCGTCCGGTCGTCCCCCGGTACGGCGGGTGCGGGCCCCCCGGTGTGCGCACGGGTGCCCGCGCCGAGGTCCGCGAACAGTTCCTCGTACTGCTTCGCGACCGGGCCCGGGTCGAAGCGGCGGGCGTGGGACCGGGCCGCTGAGCCCATACGGCGGCGCAGCGGCTCGTCGTCGATGAGACGGAGGAGGGCGGCGGCGACGGCGCTGCGGTCGCCGACGGGGACGAGCAGGCCGTCGACGCCGTCCGCGACGATCTCGCGCGGGCCGTAGTCGCAGTCGGTGCTGACGACGGGCAGTCCGCACCGCATCGCCTCCACGAGCGTCATGCCGAAGGACTCGTGGCGCGACGTGGATACGGCGATGGCGCCCTTCACCCACTCCGGCTCGATGGGCGAGCGGGGCCCCATCAGATGGACGCTGTTGTAGAGGCCGAGCTCGTCGATGCGCCTGCGGAGGCGTTCCTTCTGCTTGCCCCAGCCGCAGATGCGCAGGGTCCACTCCGGACGCACGGCCACGACCTCGGCGAAGGCCTCGATCAGGACGTCGTACTGCTTCTCCGCGGCGAGGCGGCCGGCGGCGACGACGGTCGTCCCACCGAGGTCGGAGACGGGCACCGTGGGCTCGGGGACGCTGTTCGGTATGGCCAGCACCCGCGTGTCCGGCAGCGGCATCCGCTCCCGCCACACGGCGGCGTCGCCCTCGGAGACGGCCACGAACGCGTCGAGTGCTGCGAGGTGCCGGCGCATCTCGGCGCGCAGCTCGGGCTTGTGGTGATGGTGCGTCATGTGCTCCTGCCCGATGAGCACGGCGCGTGCGGGCGCGAACTGGGCGACATACGCGACGAGTCCGGGGCGGGTGCCGATGACCACGTCCGCGTCGGACACGGCGTAGTGCTCGCACACACGCTGGTCGGTGAGCCTGCTGTACTCCCCGAACCGCGCCTCGTGGGCGGGAATGCGCTCGGCGGGCTGCAGCGCGAGGGGGTGCTGGGTCTCGTTGCCGGGGGACGAGGGCCGGGTGTCCACCAGGGGGACGACGGTGATCCGCGGGTCGATCGCGAAGAGCGGCTCGTCCCGGTGCCGGAACACGGAGACGATCTCCACCTCGTGGCGTCCGGCGAGCTCCTCCGCGAGATTGAGCGTGGTGCGGATGGTGCCGCCGATGCCGTAGATGGTGTGGATGAGGAAGGAGACCTTCATCAACGCTCCGTTCGACCGTGCTGGGGCACCTTGCTGCCCCACCCCCGCGAACAAGACGGTGATATCGGGGAGGAGGTTGCGCCACCGCACGGATCTGAACGGAGGGGACATCTCCCCCCTCCGCGGGGCATGTCGGCACGGCGCCACGGAACGGCCCAGGACGCGGACGCGGGCCTGAGGTGGACGGTCGCGGGGGTGCATCACGGGGCCGGCTCCGGATGCGCCGGTGGCCCGCTCGTGCGCGCCGAGAGGACCGCGGTGGCCGGGTCCGCGCCGACGGATCGGGCCGGGCCCGAAAGCGGGCCGGGGCCGGGGGCAGCTGCCCCCGGCCCCGGCCGACGCCACGCGTCGAATCGGAACGGCTCCGATCAGAAGGCCTCAGAACGGAGCGACGCCCGGATCGGACCGGCTCGGAACGGTCCCGATCAGCGCGACCCGGATGAGAACGGCTCGGATCAGAACGGCTCGAAGTCGTCGTACTCGCGCGTGGCCTCGTCGCGCTCCGCCTGGCGGTCCTTGCGGCGCTGCGCAGCGGGGCGCGGAGCCTCGAAGCGGTGGTCCTCGCCGCGGCGCCCGAGCATTTCCGCGCCCGCCATCATCGTGGGCTCCCAGTCGAAGACGACGGCGTCGTCCTCGGGGCCGATCGCCACACCGTCACCGGCACGGGCACCGGCCTTCATCAGCTCTTCCTCGACGCCGAGGCGGCTCAGCCGGTCCGCGAGGTAACCCACCGCCTCGTCGTTGTTGAAGTCGGTCTGGCGGACCCAGCGTTCGGGCTTGTCGCCGCGTACGCGGAAGAGACCGTCCTCCTCCTGCGTGACGGTGAAGCCGGTGTCGTCGACCGCCTTCGGGCGGATGACGATGCGGGTCGCCTCCTCCTTCGGCTTGGCCGCACGCGCCTTCGCGACGATGTCGGCCAGGGCGAAGGACAGCTCCTTCAGCCCGGTGCGGGCGACCGCGGACACCTCGAGAACCCGGTAGCCGCGCTCCTCGAGGTCGGGCCGGATCATCTCCGCGAGGTCCTTGCCGTCGGGGATGTCGACCTTGTTCAGCACGACGACCCGCGGACGGTCGTCCAGACCGCCGTAGTGCCGCAGCTCCTCCTCGATGACGTCGAGGTCGGAGACCGGGTCGCGGTCGGACTCCAGCGTCGCCGTGTCCAGCACGTGCACCAGCACCGAGCAGCGCTCGACGTGGCGCAGGAACTCCAGGCCCAGGCCGCGGCCCTGGCTGGCGCCGGGGATCAGGCCCGGCACGTCCGCGATGGTGTAGACGGTCGAGCCGGCGGTGACGACGCCGAGGTTCGGCACGAGCGTGGTGAAGGGGTAGTCCGCGATCTTCGGCTTGGCGGCGGACAGCACCGAGATCAGCGAGGACTTTCCGGCGCTCGGGTAGCCGACGAGTGCCACGTCCGCGACCGTCTTGAGCTCCAGGACGATGTCGCCGGACCGGCCGGGCTCGCCGAGCAGGGCGAAGCCGGGCGCCTTGCGGCGGGCCGAGGCGAGCGCCGCGTTGCCGAGACCGCCGCGACCGCCCTCGGCGGCCACGTACGTCGTGCCGTGCCCGATCAGGTCGGCCAGCACATTGCCCCGCTTGTCGAGGACGACGGTGCCGTCGGGCACCGTCAGCACGAGGTCCTGGCCGTCCTTGCCGGAGCGGTTGCCGCCTTCACCGGGCTTGCCGTTGGTCGCCTTGCGGTGCGGCGAGTGGTGGTACTCGAGCAGGGTCGTGACGGACTGGTCGACGGTCAGGATGACGTCACCGCCGCGTCCGCCGTTGCCGCCGTCCGGCCCGCCGAGGGGCTTGAACTTCTCACGGTGTACGGAGGCGCAGCCGTGGCCTCCGTTACCCGCGGCGATGTGCAGCTCGACGCGGTCCACGAAGGTGGTCATGGTCCTGTGCCTCCAGTACGAAAGTGGCGAAGTGCGGAGCACGGCGATCCGTGCGGACATGTCTGTCTGTCAACAAGCGAAGGGCGGACCTGCTTCCCGCCCGGGGAAGTGGTCCGCCCTCGCAAGAACTCCGGTCAGGCGACCGGAACGATGTTCACGACCTTGCGGCCGCGGAAGGTGCCGAACTCCACGGCACCGGCCTGCAGCGCGAACAGCGTGTCGTCGCCGCCGCGGCCGACGCCCGCGCCCGGGTGGAAGTGCGTGCCGCGCTGACGGACCAGGATCTCACCGGCGTTGACGACCTGACCGCCGAAGCGCTTCACGCCGAGCCGCTGAGCGTTGGAGTCGCGACCGTTCCGGGTGGACGATGCGCCCTTCTTGTGTGCCATCTCTCCTCAGTCCCTTACTTCGCAGCCGTGGGGATCGCCGTGACCTTGATCGCCGTGTACTGCTGGCGGTGGCCCTGACGACGGCGGTAGCCGGTCTTGTTCTTGTAGCGCAGGATGTCGATCTTGGCGCCCTTGTGGTGGTCCACGACCTCGGCCTGGACCTTGATCCCGGCCAGCACCCACGGGTCGCTGGTCACGGCGTCGCCGTCGACAACGAGCAGGGTCGAGAGCTCGACCGTGTCGCCGACCTTGGCAGTGGAAATCTTGTCAACCTCAACGATGTCGCCGACAGCAACCTTGTGCTGGCGACCACCGCTGCGCACGATGGCGTACACGCGGATCTCTCTCTCGCTCGTAACGGGAACCCCTGATGCCAGCCGCCCGCACGGGCCGGGGCCCGGACAGTCCGCAAGGGATGGACGGCCTCTCCGGGTCACGGACCCGGAGGGAGGTGCTCAGAAGCTGGCGTATGGAAACACGCCGACGGTCAAGGTTACGGGCAGGGCCGCAGGGGGTCAAACCAGCCCCAGGGAGGCCACGGGGCCGCGGGGAACCGGTCACGCGCGCCGCCACGGGCCGCACGGCGGGCTCTGTGAGGGGCTGTGTCATCAGCCGTGCGCCGACCGACTTCGCGGCGTTTCCCGTGCCGTCCCGGACGCACCCTCGGCGCTCCCCCGGAACGCCGCCTCCCGCAGGCAGGCCCGCGCCCGACCCCGCTCCCCGGTCCGGCAGCCTCTGGCCGCCCGGGCCGGTGAGGTTGTTGAATGTGCGCTCGTGCTCCTGCGCTCCTTCCTCACCATGCCCCGGTTGCTCCGGCACGGCCCCGCCGTCGGCGCCGATCTGCCGCCCGACGAGGCGGTGGTCCTCGACGCGCGGCCCGCTCCGCTGGGCGACGCCGTGTCCGCGGCGACCGCGGGGGACCACGGACCGGCCCGCGAACTGCTGGCCGCGACCCGGCTCGGCGCCGAGTGGGAACGGCGCAGCCATTACGTCGGCGAGTTCGCCGACGCCGCCGTCCACAGCCCCGGGTGGCTGGACGGCTGGCTCGGCGAGGCGCCGGAGGACCCGGACGCGACGCTGGTCAGGGCCGACCTCTCCCTGCGCAGGGCGTGGTCGGTCCGCGCCGGCGTCGGGGCCCGGCAGATGTCGCCCGACCGGCTCCGGGCGTTCTTCGCGCTGCTGGGGGACGCGGTCCCGGTGCTCGGCTCGGCGGCCGAGCTCAATCCCGACGACCCGGTCCCGTGGCGGATCGCCCTCGCCCACGCCACGGGCGCCCGGGCACCGCGCGAGGTCTTCGACGCCTACTGGGCGGAGGCCACCGCGCGCGCCCCGCACCACCACGGCTGCCACGCCGCCGCGCTGCAGTACCTGTGCGCGAGGTGGCACGGCTCGCACGAGGAGATGTTCGACTTCGCCGAGCGCGCCGCCGCCCGTGCCCTGCCGGGTTCGAAGCTCCACGCCCTGCCGCTGGCCGCCGCGATCGAGTACGACGTCGTCGCCGGTGCCGGCGGCCGGGGGCCGGTCGACCGCTCCCGGATCGACGCGGCCGTGGACCGGGCGCTCGGCCTCTCCTCCTTCTACGGGCACGGTGACCCCGAGGCGGCCGGTTTCCGCAACGAGCTGGCGCTCATGCTGGTCCGGTCCCGGCGCTTCGACGAGGCGCTCGACGTGTTCAGGGCGATCGGCGAGCAGGCCCGCTCGCACCCCTGGAGACACTTCGGGGAGCCGAGGCGGGAGTTCCTGGAGTTCCGCACCGGGGTGCGCATGCGTATCGCGGGATCCACTCCCCTCTTCTCCCGACCGCCGGAGTCGATGCCCCGGAGCCGCGAAAGGCCCCCCGGACGTTTCGCCGTCCATCTGCTGGCGATAGCCGCGGCCCCGCCCGCGCGGGTCGCGTCGGCCGCACTGATGTGCGGGGTGCCGCTGCGGATCGCCCCGGCGGGCGGCTCGGCGAGCTATGTGGCACCGGCGCCGGACGAGCCGGCCGGGCGGCGGGCGGCCCTGATCGGCGGGGAGGACAGCCTCACCGGCGCCGCCGGCACCTTCACCACCGGTGAGAAGTGGCCCACGCTGGTGCTGCGGCGGACCGGGGACCTCGCCGGGTTCACGCTGCTGCACCGGGGCAGGAAGGCCGCGTCCCACACCTGGGACCCGTCCGCCCCGGTCACCGACCACGCGGCCGCGTCCGCCACGGCCGAGGTGCTCGCCCGGGTGTTCGGGTTGTCCGACCCCCGGCCGCTCACCGGGCTGCTGCGTTCCTCGACCGCCCCGGCGCGCCGCCAGGCGGACCTCGTCACCGCCCTCGGCCTGCCCCCGCTGCCGGCCGGCTTCGGCCGACTCGCCGACCCGCTCGCGGGTGTGCCCGGAACCGGGCTGCTGGAGCGCCGCGGTCTCCTCTCCGGGATGCGCGACACCCTCGCGAACGACCCGGAACGCCTGCTGGTCCGGTCCCCGGGCGCCGCTCCGCCGCCACGTCCGAAGCGTTGGTGGCTGCCGCGTCTGCTCGCCCTGACCCTGTTCGCCCCGGCCGCGGCCTGGGCCTGGTGGTCCCCCGGCGTCGGCCCGCTGCGCTCCGTCCTGTTCTCCCTGCTGGCGCTGGTCTTCGGGGCGCAGATCGTGGCGGCGGCGAGGCAGCGCGGCGGCTGAAGCCGCCACCGCCCTCGACCAGTTGTCCGAAGATCCCCGAACTCCTCGGCTTGCGCGGCCACTTTCAAGCGGAACGGCTTCACGATGGTGCAGGACCTGCCGGAGGCGCTGCGTCCATGGCGGAACAGGCCGGTCAGCTGGGAGAACAGGACCCCCACGGGCCTGTACCGGCTGAACGCCAAGGGCGCCTACCTGTACCACCCGAACAACGGGAGCGTGGGCTACGACCACCCGGTCGGCCAGGTCCAGTTCGGCCTCGGCTGCATCACCAGCTATCGCGTCGAGAACGACCCGGCCCGCAAGGCGGTCTTCCTCCAGCGCGCCAAGGCCCAGGCCGATCGCCTGATCGAGAAGCGCGTGGAGGCACGCGGCGCCTGGTACTTCCCGTACGGGTTCGACTTCAGGCACGAGGTGCACGGCGGAGTCGACTACAAGGCACCGTGGTACTCGGGCATGGCCCAGGGCGAGGCGATCAGCCTCTTCGTGCAGCTCGCCCAGCTCGACGGGGTCACCGAGGCCGAGCGCACCCTCTACATGACCGCCGCCCACGGCGCCTTCTCCTCGCTGCTCCGGGGCGACAACGGCGTGCCGTGGTGCGTGAACAAGGACCGCGCGGGCTACCTGTGGATCCAGGAGTACCCCTTCAAGGCCGCCGGCACGGGTGACTACACCTACAACGGCATGGTCTTCGCGATGTTCGGGCTCTGGGACTACTACCAGGCGACCGGCAACGAGCTCGCCGCCCAGCTGTACGACGGCGCGTGCACCACCATGGCGCGGCACTTCCCGCTGCTGCGCAACACCCGCGGGATCTCCTACTACTGCCAGACCCACCGGATCACGACGGACTCGTACCACCCGCACCACATCGTCCTGTGGCGCCAGCTCCACTGGCAGACGAACAGCGTCGTCTTCGCCAACCAGATGGACCTGCTGATCGACGACTTCCCGCCGTACGTCCTGCCCGCCGGCGCGGCGATCGCCATCGCCAAGGGCACGCACACGCTCTACAAGATCGCCGCCAAGCCGGACGGGTCCTACGACAAGAACCTGGCCGCGCCGGACAAGGTCCTGTCCACGAAGAAGGTCACCTTCGCCAAGGCCACCGGCGCCCCGGTGAGCATGCGGCGACGGATCAAGGGCGCGGGCATCTGGTACCAGATCAGCGCCGGAGCGTACAAGGGCTACTGGATCGGCGAGGCGTTCCCGAACGTCTTCCTGCGCGGTGAGTACCTCCCGACCGACTACCGGGTGCAGCGCACGCTCACGTTCCGCACGAACACGGACATCGTGGCGTACAGGTTCGGCACCAACGGCGCCGTGGGCACGACCCGGAACCTGAAGTACGCCACGGCCACCACCGCGGCCTTCGACCGGAGGTCGATCGTGAACGGCCGGGCGATGTGCCGCATCTCCGCGGGCGAGCTCGCCGGTTACTGGGTGCCCGCGAACCAGGTGATCGCCGACGGCGCCTGACACCGCTCCGGAGGGCGCCTTCACCTGCCGTCGCGGGTCGCGTGAGCGGCCGAGGCGGGCCGCCCGCCTCGGCCGCACGTCCGGGGCGGGCGGCCCGTATGCTCGGCCGGAAGCCAGACACCGGAAGGCAGTGAAGTGAACTACAGGGTCCAGCCCAGCGCCCAGGTCGACGAGACCGCCGAGATCGGCGCCGGCAGCAGCGTGTGGGATCTCGCGCAGATCCGCGAGGGCGCCCGCCTCGGCGAGGGCTGTGTGATCGGCCGGGGTGCTTACGTCGGCACCGGCGTGCGCATGGGCGACAACTGCAAGCTGCAGAACTACGCGCTGGTGTACGAGCCGGCCGAGCTGGGTGACGGCGTCTTCATCGGTCCCGCCGTGGTGCTCACCAACGACCACAACCCGCGTTCCGTCGACCCCGAGGGCAAGCAGAAGCGCGGCGGCGACTGGGAGGCCGTCGGTGTGGAGATCGCCGACGGTGCCTCGATCGGCGCGCGTTCGGTGTGTGTCGCTCCCGTCCGCATCGGCCGCTGGTCGATGGTCGCCGCCGGTGCCGTGGTGACGAAGGACGTGCCGGACTTCGCCCTGGTCGTCGGAGTTCCGGCGCGGCGGATCGGCTGGGTCGGCCGGGCCGGTGTGCGGCTGACCGAGCGCGAGGGCGAGCCGGGCGTGTGGGAGTGCCCGCAGACCGGCGCCCTGTACGAGGAGAAGGACGGCGTGCTCACCGAGCGCTGACCGGAGCCCGTCCGGGGCCTCTCCGCCCCCGCGTGCACCCCCGCGGGCCGGGGCGGCGCGACGCGTCGCTCGGCAACCGCGTGACCGCCGGGAGACCGGCTCGGCCATCCGATCGAGTCGGCCTCCCGGCTTTCGCGTGTCTGTCATGACTTCCGCCCGGAATGTCCCCATAGGATCCGCAGCCATCGCCGATCTTCCCCTGGGGGCTTCAGGCATGGCCGAGAGCGGCAGCACCCGACGGGACCGTTCCGCACCGGAAGGTTCCACACTGGACCGCAGGCGGTTCATCCGGCTCACCGGCGGCACCGCGCTCGGCGTCGCCCTCACGGGAGCCGGCGCCGGGGCGAACGCGGCGCAGGCCGCCCCGGGTGCCGTCTCCCCGGCGCAGCCCCTCCCCAAGGCGACGCTCCCGCCGCTCCCGCCCCTGCCCGACCAGCTCTCGGGAGGAAAGGTGACTCCCCCCGCGCCCTCCGTCCGCGTCCCCCGTGCGGACGGCCCGCCCGTCCGGGCGGCCGTACGCGCCGCGGTCCCCGACGCCCTCCCGTTCACCTTCCACAGCAGCGGATACAGCGCGGTGGATCCACCGGAGCGGATGCGGCCCTGGCGCAACCGGCCGACGCCCTGGTCCGGCGTCACGCCGGACACCACGCACACCTATCTCGACCGCGACGGGGTCATCATGTACCGCCCGAACAGGTCGGCCCCGGGGTACGACCAGCCCGTCACCCAGATCCAGTTCGGCCTCGGCTGTGCCGCCGCGTACCGCACCGCCGAGGACCCGGACCGCCGGGCGCTGTACCTGAGGCGCGCCAAGGCCCAGGCGAAACGCCTGATCGACACCCGGGTCGAGGCGAGGGGGGCGTGGTACTTCCCGTACCCGTTCGACTTCACGCACGGCACCCACAGCGGCATCTCCTACCGGGCCCCCTGGTACTCGGGGATGGCGCAGGGCGAGGCGATCAGCCTCTTCGTGCAGCTGTCCCTGCTCGACGGGGTCACGCCGGAGGAGCGCGCGCTGTACCGGACCGCCGCCGACGGGGCGTTCGCATCGCTGCTGCGCGGGGACGACGGCGACCCGTGGGTGGTGAACAAGGACGCCGCGGGCTATCTGTGGATCCAGGAGTACCCGGTCGACGCGCCCGGCACGTCGGACCGCACGTACAACGGCATGATCTTCGCCATGTTCGGGCTGTGGGACTACGCCCGGATGACGGGCAACGCGCTGGCGGCCCGCCTGTACGACGGGGCGTGCTCCACGGTCGACCACTACTTCCCCACCCTGCGCAACCCGCGCTGGGCCTCGTACTACTGCCTGACGCACCGGATTCCGACGCCCTCGTACCACCAGCACCACATCGATCTGTACCGGCAGCTGCACTGGCAGACCGGCAGTCCGCGCTTCGCCCACATGAGCGATCTGCTCACGGACGACCACCCGTCGGGCTTCCTGCCGGAGGGCTCGCCCGTCGTCCTCGCGGCCGGCACGCACACGCTGTACCGCTACGACACCGACACGGAGGGCGACTTCGTCGCGTCGAAGGGTGACGCCGAACTCGCGCGCAGGACCGTCAGCCTGCCCCGCACCAGCCGGGCCACCGCGAACCGCCGCCGCCGGATCAAGGAACGCGGGGTGGCCTACCGGATCGACTCGGGCCCCTACGCCGGCTGGTGGGCCGGCGAGTCCTACCCCAGGTGCTACCTGCTCGGGGAGTACCTCGCCACCGAGTACCGGCCCGGCCGGACGCTGTCCTTCCCCGCGGGCGGCAAGGTGACCTGCCACCGCTACGGCCGGGACCGCGGTGTCACCGCCACCCGGACCGTGACGTTCGACAAACCCTCCGGAGCACCTTTCGACCGGCGGTCGGTCGTGAACGGCCGACCGATGTGCCGGATCTCCTCCGGGGCCCTCAAGGGCTACTGGGTGTACGCCGGGGACGTCGTCACCGACGGACACTGAGCGCCGCTCCGCCCGGCCGCCCGGGACCGGCCGCCGGAGCGGACGGTCCCGGGTGACCCGTTTTCGCCTGAATTACGCACACGCTTCACGAAATCGTTATGCGGTCGCTTCGATGATCGCCGGGGGCGTTCTGACCTTTGCATGCACACGGCCTCCGCCCGGTGCGGTCCCACGGCCCTGGGCCTGGTCAGTGTCCTGATTGCCTACCATTACGAGCAGTGTGAGACCGTGACACGCCTGCCCACGCCCTGACCAAGAAGAAGAGTGCTCAGTGAAAGTCATCAGCATCGTCGGAGCCCGTCCGCAATTGGTGAAGCTCGCCCCCATCGCGGCGGCGTTCGCGGAGACCGAGCACGAGCACTTCATCGTGCACACCGGGCAGCACTACGACGCCGACCTCTCCGACGTCTTCTTCGACGGCCTGGGCATCCCGGACCCCGACGTGCACCTCGGCGTGGGCTCCGGCAGCCACGGTGTGCAGACGGGTTCCGTGCTCTCCGCCCTGGACCCGGTCCTGGAACGCGAGAAGCCGGACTGGGTCCTCGTGTACGGCGACACCAACAGCACGATCGCCGGCGCGCTCTCGGCCGTGAAGATGCACCTCCCGGTGGCGCACCTCGAGGCGGGCCTGCGCTCCTTCAACCGGCGGATGCCGGAGGAGCACAACCGCGTCCTCACCGACCACTGCGCCGACCTGCTGCTCGCCCCGACCGAGGAGGCCATGCGCCACCTCGCGGGCGAGGGCCTCGCCGACCGGGCCCGGCTCGCCGGCGACGTCATGGTCGACATCTGCCTGCGGATCCGGGACGCCGTGCGGGCCGGCGAGCACCCCGCTCCGGCGCTGCCCGAGGGCATCGACCCGTCGCAGCCGTTCCTGCTGGCGACGCTGCACCGCCCGGACAACACGGACGACCCCGAGCGGCTCTCCGCCATCCTGGAGTCGATGGCGAAGCTGCCGGTCCCCGTGGCGCTGCTCGCCCACCCGCGTCTGGTCGCCCGCGCCGAGGCGCACGGCATCAACCTGGCCCAGGGCAGCGTGCACGTCGGCCGGCCGCTGCCGTACGCGGGTCTGGTCGCCGCCGTGCTCGCTTCCACCGGTGTGGTCACGGACTCCGGCGGTCTGCAGAAGGAGGCCTTCCTGCTGGAGCGCATCTGCACCACGGTCCGCCCCGAGACCGAGTGGGTGGAAACCGTCGAGACGGGCTGGAACGTCCTTGTTCCCGACCCGCACGCCCTCTCCCCCGAGGAGTGGGCCGCGACGGTGACCCGCGCCGTGCCGACCGCCGACCCCGGCGCCCCTTACGGCGACGGCCGGGCCGCCCAGAACGTTGTCCGGATCATGGAAGAGTGGAAGGGGGGCAGCCGGCACGCGTGACGGAGAAGAGGCCCCGCGCCGCGCGCCCGCGACGGGCGACGCGGCGACCAGGTGGCCCGAATCCGTACATGTCACCGTGCTAGCGTCACCGACTATGTCAGCGTCTCCCGGGTCCGGGCTGCCCGCCGAAGGCAAGCGGCCTCATGTGATCTACCTCGCCATCGGGTTCCCGCCGGCCGCCAAGAGCTCGGCCTACCGCATGCGCGAGACCGCGAACCAGTTCATCAACGTGGGCTGGGACGTGACCGTCGTCAACGTCGCCCAGGAGTCCTGGGAGCGGGACTCAGGCGTCGACCTCACCCTGCTGGACCAGGTCGACCCCAAGGTCAAGATCGTCGAGCTGCCCCTGGCGCGCGAGGATCTCGAGACGGACATCCGCCTCTACGACGAGGCCCGCGCGCTCAACCCCAACGGCTGGGTCGCCAAGCTCCGCCGCCGCCAGATGAAGCCGTTCCCCGAGCCCAACTTCGGGGAGTGGCGCACCGACCTGGAGCAGGCGGTCCTGCGCATCCACGAGGAGCACCCGGCCGATCTGCTGCTCGCCAGCTGTGTGCCGTACGTGAACCTCGCCGCGGCCTGGAAGCTGTGGGAGGAGAAGCGGGTCCCGTACGCGGTGGACTTCCGCGACGGCTGGTCCATCGACGTCATCGAGGGCGTCGAGGCCTTCGGGCCCGACTCCGAGGAGGGCCGCTGGGAGCGGAGGATCCTCGACGAGGCCCTCTCCCTGTGGGTGGTCAACGACCCCATCGCCGACCACTACCGCAAGCGCTACCCCGACTTCGCCGACCGCGTCCACGTCGTGCGCAACGGCTACGACGCCGACAGCTCCCCGGGCCGCGCCCACGCCCCGGACCCCGAGTCCGGGCTGGTCTTCGGCTACCTCGGCACGGTCAACTTCACCCCGCAGCACCTGGAGACGGTGCTGAACGCCTGGAAGGCGGCGCGGGAGAAGGAGCCACTGCTGGCCAACGCCCGCTTCGAGGTGCGTGGTCACATCGGCAACGGTGCCGGCCGGGAGGCCAACCGGCACACCGAGATCCTCAAGCAGGCCGAGGCCGACGGCGTCCACTTCGGCGGCCCCGCGGCCAAGGCCGAGGTCGCGTCGATCTACTCCGGCTGGGACGCCATGGTGCTGATCCTGATCGGCGGCCGCTACGTCACCTCCGGCAAGGTGTACGAGTACATGGCCACCGGTCTGCCGATCGTGTCGGCACACGTCGTGGAGCACGACGCGTCGAACGTGCTGAGCGGGCACCCGCTGTGGACGGGGGCCGTCGGCATCGACGAGGAGGGCCTGACCGAGTCGTTCGTCCGGGCCGCCCACATGGCGGTGGAGACCAGCGACGAGGTGCACGCCGAGGCCATGGCCCACGCGGACCAGTTCACCCGTGAGGCGCTGATGACCGTGGCCGTGAAGAACCTCGTCGAGGACTTCACGGCGAAGTACGCCGCACCGGGCGCGCGGGACGTCGAGCCCGCCGGCACCCCGGCCGCCGCGCCGGGCACCGGGGACGTGGCGCCCCTCGCCGAGAAGTCGACCGTCGCCGGAGGACCCACCCCGTGACCGAAGTCCTGTTCGTCGCCGCTGCCAAGCCGCAGTTCGGCGTGCTCGCCGACTCGGTGCGCAAGTTCAACGCCCTGGGCGCGCGGGTGCACCTCGCGGCCACGTTCCACCTGGAGTCCTCCGCCGAGGAGGTCGCCGCGCTGGAGCTGACCGGGCTGCACCAGCTGCCGCGGAGCGTCGCGCACCGCAGCCAGGCCCTGCGGCGCAAGGCGCGCACGTCCCCGCTGGGCATGCGGGTGTGGATGCAGTCCAAGCGCGACTCGTGGCTGCGCGAGCGCGCCCGCAAGGCCGACGTCATGGTCGCTCTCGACCCGGGCGCCGTGTACACCGTGTGGCGGCTGGCCCAGTACAACCGCAGCGCCGCCGCCATGTTCGGGCTCGCGCCCGGCCTGAAGGCCGTCGAGGGCCTGACGTCCCAGGGCGGCAGCGTGCAGCGCCGTTCGGTCATCCCGCCGCTGGACGCCGTCGCCCGCGATGTCCGCCGGTCCGTGGACGGGCTGCCGGCCGCGGTGATGCGTACCGCGACGGCTCGTCCCGTGATGCGCTCCACCGTCGGTGCCCGGCTGTGGCGCACCGCCGTCACCGCCCCCGGTGTGCCGACCAGGGTGCGTGCCGCGACCTCCCGCTATGTCGCGGAGGGCATGCAGTGGGCGGGCCGTACGAGCGGCGCCGCCATAGCGCTCGCCGATGCCGCGTCGAAGATCCCGGACCTCGGGCTCAAGGCGCAGCTCCTCGACGAGGGCGTGATGAAGGAGATCACCAAGGGCCTCAGCCCGCGTCATCTCGGCAAGGCGGTTGCGGCCCAGCTCGCCTTCGCGGACCGGGAGTTCACCGCCGGCCGCACGGAGCAGGCGGCCACGGCGCTGGACCGTGCGCTGTTCCTGGGCTTCCACCGGGTGCTGCACATCGACCAGCTGTCCTCGCCGCTGGCGAAGGACGCGGAGGGCTTCGTCGCCCCGCTGTACCGCTCCAAGGCGATGCAGGCGCTGAGCCGCCCGCAGGGCCGGAGGACGCCGTACAGGAAGGCGCCCACGGACCGTCCGCTGCGGCTGCTGGTCACCACCAGCGCCAACGACAACTTCCTGCACCACGTCCTGGACCACTTCGGCGACCACCCCGGCGTCGAGCTGCGGTTCCTGGACCTGGCCGCGTCGAAGCACCTGAAGCGGATCGCCTGGGCGGGCCGGCGGATGCTGGAGGACCGGCTGTCCGGCGGCACCAGCGACTACCAGGAAGAGGTGGAGCGGCTGTTCCGCCCGTACCTCGACTGGGCCGACACGGTCTTCCTGGACTGGTCGGTGGGCCCCGCGGGGATGCTCACCACCATCGACCCGGGCGACACCCGGATCGTGGTCCGGTTGCACAGCTACGAGGCGTTCACGCGCTGGCCGCACATGACGGACTTCTCGCGGATCGACGACCTCGTCTTCGTCGCCCCGCACGTGAAGGACCTGGCCGTGTCGCTGGTCCCGCAGCTGCGCGGCGACCGGGCACCTCGCTTCCACATCGTCGACAACGCGATGGACCTGTCCGGCTTCGCCCGGCCGAAGCCCGCCGAGGCCCGGTTCAACCTGGGTCTGATCGGGATAAGCCAGGTCGCCAAGGACCCGAAGTGGGCCGTGGACGTACTGGAGCGGGTGCGCCGCCACGACGAGCGCTACCGGCTGATCCTGGTCGGCGGGGACATGGACCCGAAGACGAGCCGGGCGACGCGCGAGTACCGCCGCGAGTTCGAGAAGGAGCTGGCTCCTCTGGAGGAGTCGGGCGCCGTGGTCCGGCTGGGCCCGACGGACGACGTTCCGTCCAAGCTCCAGGAGATCGGCACCATCATCAGTTCCTCGGTCCGCGAGGGCTGCCACGTGGGCCTGATGGAGGGCGCGGCGAGCGCCGCCGTCCCGGTCGTCCGCGACTGGCCGTTCTACGCCGGCAAGCCCAACAGCGCCAGGACCCTCTACCCCGAGGGCTGGGTCGTCGGCTCCCCCGAGGAGGCCGCGAGGCGGATCCTGGAGGCCACGGCCACCGAGGAGGCGTGGCGGAACGCGGGCAAGCTGGCGGCCGAGCACGCGCTGTCCGCGTGGGACTGGCCCGTGGTACGCAAGCACTTCGAGAAGCTGTTCCTCGAGGACCGGTAGAGAGAGCGAATCGAGGAAGGGCCCCGGGACTCGTCCCGGGGCCCTTCCCTTCGCCCTCGTGCTCCTCGCCGGCGTGCCGCCCGCGTGCCTTCGGCAGCGCTGCCCGCCCGCCGCACGCGGCTAGGGGTGGCGCAGCTGCCAGCCCGCCCACGCCGACTCGACCATCTCCCGAACCTCGTGGTGCGCGCTCCAGCCCAGCTCCTCGCGGATGCGGTCGGCCGAGGCGACGACCCGGGCGGGGTCGCCCGGCCGGCGGTCCGTGACCTCGGGCTTGACGCCCTCGAGACCGGTGACGTCCTGGATGATCCCCACCATGTCGGCGACCGAGACGCCCTCGCCGCGGCCGATGTTGAGGATCAGCCGGGCGTCCGGGTCGGCGGCGAGCCGGCGTGCCGCAGCGACATGGGCGGAGGCGATGTCCTCGACGTGGATGTAGTCGCGGATGCAGGTGCCGTCCGGCGTCGGGTAGTCGTCACCGAAGATCCGCGGCGCTTCGCCGGACGTGAGCCGCTCGAACACCATCGGGACGAGGTTGAAGACGCCGTCGTCGCCGAGCTCGGGCGTGGCCGCGCCGGCGACGTTGAAGTAGCGCAGCGAGGCGGTTGCGACGGGGTGGACCCTGCCGACGGCCGTGACCAGCCACTCACCGGCGAGCTTCGTCTCGCCGTACGGGTTGATGGGCGCGCACGGCGTGTCCTCGGTGACGAGGTCGACGTCGGGCATGCCGTAGACGGCCGCGGAGGACGAGAACAGGAAGCGGCCCACCCCGGCGGCGACCGCCGCGTCGAGGAGGACCCGCATGCCCTCCACGTTCTCCCGGTAGTAGTGGAGCGGCTTCGCGACCGACTCGGCCACCTGCTTCTTGCCCGCGATGTGCACGATGCCGGTGACGGCGTGGTCGCGCAGGACGCGGTCGACGGCGTCGCGGTCGAGGACGGTACCGATCTCCAGCGGTACCCCGGAGGGCAGCCGCTCGGCGCGGCCCGTGCTCAGGTCGTCGAGGACGACGACGCGCTCGCCGCCCTCCGTCATCGCCTTCACCACGTGCGATCCGATGAAGCCGGCGCCACCGGTGATCAACCAGGTCATGGGAACCTTCCTGCAGGCGGGCCCTGCCCCACGGGTGCGCGGGGCAGGGCCGGATGTCGTCGCGTACGGAGCGGGCCGTCCGTCAGCCGCCGATGACGACGCGGCGGACGCCCTGCCAGCGGGCCGGGTCGGTGGTGCGACGGCCGTCGACCAGGACGGTGACGTCCGGCAGGTCGGAGGCGGCCAGCTCGCGGTACTCGGCGTGGTCGGCCTGGAGGACCGCGGCGGTGACCTTCTCGCCCTGGTGCGGGGTGAGTCCGTGCGCGGACAGCTCCTCCGCGGTGTACATCGGGTCGGAGACGAACGGCACCGCGCCACGGGCCTTGAGGGCCTCGACGGTGCCGAAGACGCCGGAGAAGGCGGTCTCCTTGACGCCACCGCGGTAGGCGGCGCCGAGCACGAGCACGTTGACGTCCCTCAGGTCGCCGTAGGCGGCGGCCAGCAGGTCGACGGCGTACTCCGGCATGGCGGCGTTGGCCTCGCGGGCCGAGCGCACGACGGTCGCCTCCGGGTCGTTCCACAGGTACATCCGCGGGTAGATCGGGATGCAGTGGCCGCCGACGGCGATGCCCGGCTGGTGGATGTGGCTGTAGGGCTGCGAGTTGCAGGCCTCGATGACCTTCTTGACGTCGATGCCGTTCTTGTCGGCGAACCGGGCGAACTGGTTGGCCAGACCGATGTTGACGTCGCGGTAGGTGGTCTCGGCGAGCTTCGCGAGCTCGGAGGCCTCGGCGGTGCCCAGGTCCCACACGCCGTTCGGCTGCGGGAGGTCGTCGCGCTCGTCGAAGTCCAGGACCTGCTCGTAGAACTCCACACCGCGCCCGGTGGACGCCTCGTCGACGCCGCCGACGAGCTTGGGGTAGCGGCGCAGGTCGGCGAAGACCCGGCCGGTGAGCACGCGCTCCGGCGAGAACACCAGGTGGAAGTCCTTGCCCGCGGTGAGGCCCGAGCCCTGCTCCAGCATCGGCGCCCAGCGAGTACGGGTGGTACCGACCGGCAGGGTCGTCTCGTACGAGACGAGCGTGCCGGGCTTGAGGCCCTTCGCGATGGCCTCGGTGGCGGCGTCCATCCAGCCGAAGTCCGGGGTGCCCTCGGCGTCCACGAACAGCGGGACGACGACCACGACGGCCTCGGACTGCGCGACGGCAGCGGCGGTGTCGGTGGTGGCGGACAGCAGTCCGGCGTCGACGGCCTGCTTCAGCTTGACGTCCAGGTCGTGCTCGCCGGGGAAGGGCTCGGTGCCGGCGTTGACCAGCTCGACGACCTTCTCGTTGACGTCGGCGCCGATGACCTTGTGGCCCTTGGCGGCGAACTGCACGGCGAGCGGAAGCCCGATCTTGCCGAGCGCGACTACACAGATATTCATCGGGTCAGTTTCCTCTTCACACGGGACATCAGGTGACGCAGCCGGCTGCGCTCGCCGGACGACGAGGGCTCCCACAGCGGAGCCGTGGTGATGACGAGCCGTCCCTTGGCGTTGGCGTTCGCGGAGACACGGTACGGGACCTTCTCGCGCCAGCGCCGTGCCAGGGGCAGGGGCCGGTCCAGGGTCCGCACCGGGACCTCGTACGTCGAGCCTGCCACGTCCAGATAGGCGCGGACGCCGAGCTTGGCCCTGACGGGCCTGATCGGGATGCGGGCGGTGAGCACCGTCCCCGTGCCGTCGTCGGTGGTGGTGCGGCTCAGCTCCCCCGCCGGAGCGGGGAGTCCGGTGCCGACGGGCAGCCTGCGGGCACCCGGCTTGTCGGCGCTCTTCGGCATCGCCTTGTCGGCGAGGCGGATGACGGCGTGGTCCGTCTCACCCGTGACGGGGACGCGGACCGAGAGGGCCACGGCCAGCTCCTGGCCCTGCTGCTCCCACCACGCCGAGACCAGCCCGGTACCGGCGGCGAGCTGCCTGGGCACGGGCTCGCCGATGACCTCGTACAGCCGGTCGGGCAGGCCGAGTGCCGGGTCGCGGAACCCGGGGTAGCGCAGAAACGCCCGGCCGTGCTCCAGCAGCAGCGGAGGCGCTCCCCGGGCGGCCTCCTCCTCGATGGCACGGATCAGCTCGGTGACGGCCCCGCGCTGGGCCAGCGCGATCCGCACCCGGCGCTTGACGTCCATCGAGTCGCGGAGCGGCTCTGTGAAGTAGTCGTCGGCGAGGGCGGCGACGCCGGCGCAGACCTGGATCTGCGTCTCCCTGTCGAGGGCCGGGAAGTCGTCCTGGATCAGCTTCGCGAGCTCCCAGGTGAAGTGGCGCTTGAACACCGCGTCACGCCGGGGGCCCGCCTCGATGAGCCCGGCCGTGAACTTCATGATCTCGGCGGTGCAGCGCAGCCTCGCCAGATGGTTCGCGCGGTACGTGATGTTACTGGCGTCCCCGCGCTTGACCGCGTAGTAGTACGTGTAGTCGGCGAGGACGGAGATCTTCCGCGCCCGGACGCACGCCTCGATCGTGAACGGCTGGTCGCTGCCGACCGGCAGGTCCTCGGGGAAGCGCAGCTTGTGCTGCTCGACCAGGTCGCGCCGGAACAGCTTGGTGTTGGCCAGCGTGAACGGCAGCGCCGAGTCGTACAGGCTGACGTCCGGGTCGCTCTTCTTGTAGAGCGCCTGGTGGACGTAACGCCCGTTCGTGCCGACCATCTTGCCGACGACGACGTCGGAACCGTGCTCGTCGGCACAGGCCACCATGCGCTTCAGCGCGTCCCTGCCGAGGTGGTCGTCGGAACCGATGAAGTACACGTAACGGCCGGTGGCCACCTCCAGGGCACGGTTGCTGGGCGCGGCCGGGCCACCGGAGTTGGCCTGGTGGATCACCTTCACGGTGCCGGGGTACCGCTCCGCGAAACGGTCCAGCTCCCGGCCGCTGTCGTCGGTCGAGCCGTCGTCGACGGCCACGACCTCCAGGCGGTCCACCCCGATGCTCTGGTTCACCAGCGACTCCAGGCACTCGGTGAGGTACGGCATCGTGTTGTAGACGGCCACGACGACGGTGACGTCAGGGGTGGTCAACTGGCCACGCCCTCCGGGTTCAGCTGCACGGTGGCACCGCTCCTGGCGGAGTCGATGACGGCGGCGGCGACCTCGACGGTACGCAGGCCCTGGCGCAGCGTGCAGATGTCCTGGGACTTGCCGAGCACCGCGTCCCGGAAGAGCTCGTGCTCGACGAGGAGCGGCTCGCGCTTCGGGATCGCGTAGCGGATCATGTCGCCCTCGGAGACGCCCCGGAAGGCCTGCAGGGCCTCCCACTCGGTGGCCACGGCGGCGTTCGAGTAGAAGGTCAGGTCCGCGGTGAGGGTGTCGGCGATGAAGCAGCCGCGCTCGCCGGTGACCGAGGTGAAACGCTCCTTGAGCGGGCTCAGCCAGTTGACGAGGTGACTGACCATCGTGCCGTCGGAGAGCTTGCCGACGGCCGAGACCATGTCCTCGTGCGGGCGGCCCGACTTGGAGACGGTGTGCGCGGCGATCGACGTGTACTGCTGGCCGGTGACCCAGGCCGTCAGGTCGATGTCGTGGGTGGCGAGGTCCTTGACCACGCCGACGTCCGCGATGCGGTGCGGGAAGGGGCCCTGGCGGCGGGTGACGACCTGGAAGACGTCACCGAGCTCGCCGGCCTCCAGACGGGACCGCAGGCTGCGCAGCGCCGGGTTGCAGCGCTCGATGTGGCCCACACCGGCGGCCAGGCCGCGCGACTCGAAGGCCTCGACCAGCCGGCGGGCACCCTCGACGGTGTCCGCGACCGGCTTCTCGATCAGCGCGCCGACGCCGGCCCCGGCCAGCTTCAGGCCGACTTCCTCGTGCAGCGCGGTCGGGCAGGCCACGACGGCGTAGTCGATGCCGAGCGCGATCAGCTCGTCGACGGTGGACAGCACGGGGGCGCCCTGCGCCCAGCCGTTCTTGTCCCCCATGGGGTCGACGACGGCGACGAGGTCGACGCCGTCGAGCCCGGCCAGTACGCGGGCGTGGTGGCGTCCCATGGACCCCAGGCCGATCAGGCCGGCCCGCAGAGCAGCGGCAGTCACAGGTTCTCTCCCAGAGCGTTCACGGCGGTGACGATGCGCTCGAGGTCGCCCTCGGTGAGCGAGGGGTGGACGGGCAGCGAGACGACCTCTGCGGCCGCCCGCTCGGTCTCGGGCAGGTCCCAGTCACGGCCGGCCTTCTGGTCCGGCTCCCAGTACGGCTTCAGCCGGTGGATGGGGGTCGGGTAGTAGACGGCGTTGCCGATACCGGCCTCGGTGAGCTTCGCCATGGCGGCGTCGCGGTCCCCGCGGACCCGGACCGTGTACTGGTGGTAGATGTGGCGCGCGCCCTCGGCGACGACCGGGGTCACCACGTTCGAGGCGGTGATGTGCTCGGAGAGGTACGCGGCGTTGGCGATGCGCTGCTCGGTCCAGCCGGGCAGCTTCGCGAGCTGGACGCGGCCGACGGCGGCGGAGACGTCGGTCATGCGCATGTTGGCGCCGACGATCTCGTTCGCGTAGCGCTGCTCCATGCCCTGGTTGCGCAGCAGGCGCAGGGTGCGGGCGACCTGGGCGTCGCCCGTGGAGATCATGCCGCCCTCGAGGCTGTGCATGTTCTTGGTCGGGTAGAAGCTGAACGTGCCGCCGGAGCCGAAGGCGCCGACCGGGGTGCCGTTCAGCGCGGCCGCGTGCGCCTGGCAGGCGTCCTCGACGACGGCCAGCTTGTGCTTGTCGGCGATGGCCATGATCTGGTCCATCGCGGCCGGGTGGCCGTACAGGTGCACCGGCATGATCGCGGCCGTCCGCGGGGTGATCGCGGCCTCGACGGCGGCCGGGGAGAGGCAGTACGTGTCCGGGTCGATGTCGGCGAAGACGACGTCGGCGCCGACCAGGCGGACCGAGTTCGCCGAGGCGGCGAACGAGAACGACGGGACGATCACCTCGTCACCCGGGCCGACGCCGAGAGCCATCAGAAGGAGGTGCAGGGCGGAGGTGCCGGAGTTGACGGCGACGCAGTGGCGGCCGGCCACGAGCTCCGAGAAGCCCTCCTCGAACGCGGCCACCTCGGGGCCCTGGACCACCCGGCCGCTGCGCAGTACGCGTACGGCTGCTTCGATCTCTTCTTCACCGATGACCGGGCGGGCAGCGGGGATGGGCTGCGCGTTGCTGCTCGGCATTGGACGTCCTCCTTGAACACCGCGAGAGCTCTTTGTGGCAGAGGTCCGGGGTCTGCGGGGCGTCTTCGGGCCGCGCGAACCCCTCCGGCGTGATGGCCGACGCCCTACCGAGGAATGCTGGGACCGGTCTGTCCCTTAACCGGGCCGGTCACCGACCGTAGTCTCCGGGTGGGTCCTCGGCACGGCAGCGACCGCCGTCACATTATCAGGGATTTCCCAGGCAATTTCTGGGCCGTTAACAGGCCCAGGCATCAATTGCGAAACAAATGACGTGTCCCGCCCCTGAGTCCGCAGGGGCGGGACACGAACGTTCAACCACCAGCCATGGATTGTTCAGCTTTCCGCCGATGCCGTCACGGTCGGCAGGCTCTGCTGCTCCGCGGCGGCGGTCTTCTTGGCGGCCGATTTGGTCGCCTTCTTGGCGGTCGTCTTCTTCGCCGCGGTGGTCTTCTTGGCCGCCGTCTTCTTCGTGGCGGCCTTCTTCGCCGTGGCCTTCTTGGCGGTCTTGCGGGCCGCCTTCTTGGCCGGGACCTCCGCCGGCTCCTCCCCGGGTGCCGAGACGGCCTCCGCCTCGGGCTCCGGGGAGGCCACCACCACGACCGCGGAGTCGTCCGCACCGGACGGCGAGCCGGCCGGGGCGGTGACCTTGCGGGTCACCCGGCGACGGGCACGCGGCGGAGCAGCGAGGGGGGCCTCCTCGGCCGGCGCCTCCGGAGCCCGGTCGGCAGGCGTCTCTGCGGGGGCCGGGGCCTCGGCTGCCTCGGTCACGATCTCGGCGGCCTCGCTGCCCTTCGGGGAACCGGCCGGAGCCGACGCCTTGCGGGTGGCCCGGCGGCGGGAACGGCCCGCGGGGGCGGGCTCCTCCACCGGGGCGGGCGCGGCCTCGGGCTCACCCGCCGGGGCGGGGGCCGCCGCGGCGGTCTCCTCGTCCCGGACCGGCTCGGCCGGCCTCACCCCGGCCTCGACCGGCTCGGCCTGCTTCGGCGCGCCGGCCGGGGCCGTCGCCTTGCGGGACGCCCGCCGGCGGCCACGGCGGGACGCGGCGGCCTCGGCCTCGGCGGCGCTGCCGTACAGCTCCTCGTCGGGGGCGAAGGCGGGTTCAGGCAGGGCCGACGGCGCCGCGGCCTCCGCCGCGACCTCGGCCTCGGTCTCGGCCTCCTCGGCCTCGCTCGGCGGGGCCTCGGCGCCCGGCGCCTCGACGACCACCTCGTGCTCGTGGACGTGCTCGGCGCCACCGCGGCCGCGCTTCTTCCGCTTGCCGCCACCGCCGCCGACGGCCGACGGCTGCTCCATGTGGACGATCACACCGCGGCCGTTGCAGTGCACGCAGCTCTCGGAGAACGACTCCAGGAGCCCCTGGCCCACCCGCTTGCGGGTCATCTGCACCAGGCCCAGCGAGGTCACCTCGGCCACCTGGTGCTTGGTGCGGTCCCGGCCCAGGCACTCCAGCAGGCGCCGCAGCACCAGGTCTCGGTTGGACTCCAGCACCATGTCGATGAAGTCGATGACGACGATGCCGCCGAGGTCCCGCAGCCGCAGCTGGCGCACGATCTCCTCGGCCGCCTCCAGGTTGTTCCTGGTGACGGTCTCCTCGAGGTTGCCACCCTGGCCGGTGAACTTGCCGGTGTTGACGTCGACCACGACCATCGCCTCGGTCTTGTCGATCACCAGCGAGCCGCCGGACGGCAGCCAGACCTTCCGGTCCAACGCCTTCATCAGCTGCTCGTCGATCCGGTGCACCGCGAAGACGTCGGTCTCGCTGGTCCAGCGCTGCAGCCGGTCCGCCAGGTCGGGCGCCACGTGCGACACATAGCCGTGGATGGTCTCCCACGCCTCGTCGCCGCTCACGACGACCTTGGAGAAGTCCTCGTTGAAGATGTCGCGGACGACCCGGACCGTCATGTCCGGCTCACCGTAGAGAAGGGTCGGGGCGTTGCCGCTCTTCGCCTTCTTCCGGATCTCCTCCCACTGGGCCTGCAGCCGCTCGACGTCACGGCGCAGCTCGTCCTCGCTGGCGCCCTCCGCGGCGGTGCGCACGATGACGCCCGCGTCCTCGGGAACGATCTTCTTGAGGATGGTCTTCAGCCGGGCCCGCTCGGTGTCGGGGAGCTTACGGCTGATGCCCGTCATCGAGCCCTCGGGCACGTACACCAGGTACCGGCCGGGGAGGGAGACCTGGCTGGTCAGCCGGGCGCCCTTGTGGCCGATCGGGTCCTTGGTGACCTGCACCAGAACCGACTGGCCGGACTTCAGCGCGGTCTCGATGCGACGCGGACCGTTGGCGAGGCCGAGCGCCTCGAAGTTCACCTCGCCCGCGTACAGGACCGCGTTGCGGCCCTTGCCGATGTCGACGAAGGCGGCCTCCATCGACGGCAGGACGTTCTGCACCTTGCCCAGGTAGACGTTGCCGACGTACGACGTCGACTGCTCCTTGTTGACGTAGTGCTCGACGAGCACGTTGTCCTCGAGTACGCCGATCTGGGTGCGGTCCCCGTGCTGCCGGACGACCATCACGCGCTCGACGGCCTCGCGGCGCGCCAGGAACTCCGCCTCGGTGATGATCGGCACCCGGCGGCGGCCCTGCTCGCGGCCCTCACGGCGGCGCTGCTTCTTCGCCTCCAGCCGGGTGGAGCCCTTGATCGACTGCACCTCGTCGGCCGGCTCCGCCTTGGGACGCGGCTCACGGATCTTCACGACCGTGCGCTCCGGCTCGTCGCTGGAGGGCTCGGTCTCGGCGGTCTCACCGCTGCGACGGCGGCGACGGCGGCGACGACGGCTGCTGCTGGTGCCGGCGGCGGACGGGGTTGCGGCGTCCTGCTCGTCCTCGTCGCCCTCGGCCTCCGGCTCCTCGTCGGCCCCGGACTCCCCCTCCTCGGCCTCCGGCTCCTCGTCGGTCCCGGACTCGGCGGCCTCGGCGGACTCGCCGCGGCGACGGCGACGGCCGCCACGGCGGCGACGGCGGGAGGGACGGCCCTCGTAGTCGTCGGACTCCTCGGTGTCCTCGGTGTCCTCGGCTGCCGGCTCCTCGGCCTCGACCTCGGCTTCGTCGGCGGGCTCGGTCTCCATGGTCTCGACGGCGAGCGGGGACTCGCCCCGACGGCGACGGCGGCGGCGCGGGGCGGTCTCGGCGGCCGGAGCCTCGGCGGTCTCCTGCTCGTCCTCGTCGGAGGCGGCGGCCTCGGCGGCGGCAGCGGCCGCGGCCGTCTCCGGGGTCTGGAACACCGGCTCGGTGAAGACCGGCGCCTGGAACACCGGCACTGCGGGCCTGCCGGACCGCCGCCCGCGGGCGGCCGACTCAGCCTTCTCCTCGCGCTTCTCGCCCTTCGCGGGCTTCGCGGGCTCGTCCTTCGCGGGCTCGGCGGCGGACTGCGCGGCGGTGGCCCGGCGGCGCCCCCGGCCTCGGGAAGCGGCCTTCTCGGCGGCCTCCAGCTCGGCCTCGTCGGCGGTGATGCGCGCGACGGCGTCCTCGGGCAGGCCCTCGCCCGCCACCGACGTGTCCTCAGCGGCGGCCTCCACCTGCTCCGGCGCACCGGCCGGAGCCGTCGCCCGACGCGTGGCACGACGACGCGTACCGGCGCGCGGCGCCTCCTCCGCGCTCTCCTCCGCAGCCGGCGCCTCCACGGCACCGGCGGCGGTCTCGCCCTGCTCCGGCGCGCCCGCGGCGGCGGTCGCCCGGCGCGTGGCACGACGACGCGTACGAGCGCGCGGCGCCTCCTCCGCGCTCTCCTCGGCAGCCGGCGCCTCGACGGCACCGGCGGCGGTCTCGCCCTGCTCCGGCGCGCCCGCGGGGGCGGTCGCCCGGCGGCGGGTACGGCGCGCGGGCGCCTCGGCGGCGGCCTCGGCGGGCCCGATTTCCGCGGCGGTCTCGCTCACGGCACCTTCCTCGATGTCTTCGTCGGCGGCCACGGCCTCGGCCGTGCGCGCCGGAGCAGGCGAGGTCGCGGGCGCCTCGGCGGAAGCGGGCTCTGCGACGACCTCGGCGGGGGCCGGTGAACCGGCGGGCGCGGTGGCCTTGCGCGTCGCCCGGCGGCGGGTACGCGGCGCGGGCGCCTCCACGGCGGCCTCGGCGGCAGCGGCGGATTCCTCGGCCCGGGCGGCCGGCTCCGGTACGGAAGCGGCGGCCTCGGGAGCCTCGGCGGGGGCCGGTGAACCGGCGGGCGCGGTGGCCTTGCGCGTCGCCCGGCGGCGGGTACGCGGCGCGGGCGCCTCCACGGCGGCCCCGTCCTCCGCGGACGGTATGGCGTCCGAGAGGGACGCGGTCACATCCGCGACGGTCTCGACCTGCGCGGAACCCACGGGCGGGCCCGCCGGCCGCGACGCGGCACGACGGCGGCGCGGGGGCAGCGTGTCACTGGGGGTGGAGTTGTCGTTCTCTTCGGTGTCCCCGGTCATTCCGGGGTCCTTCGGTTCGAGCATGCGGGCGGTTCTCCCGTCACGCCCCCGGGCGCCGAGCCTCGATCCGGTCCGGTGGCACGTCCCGCGTGATGAGTGCGGGGCCTCCGTCCGGGGCGCGGGCGCCGCACGGGAGCTGTATGTCTGGCTCGCCGGTTCCGTACGCGATGTACGCACGGCCTGGCGAAAGTCTCCTGGTCATTGCGCTGCCCGACCCAGGTGGCTCCCGAGTACGAGGGCGGCGCTACAACGACTGCCCCTACGCGGAACCGGTACCAGCGGGCGCCGTCGCGGCGGCTCCGGCGACCCCTGAGCGATCGGCCGGGGCGGCCGTGACTGCCTCGCGGTCGGGCGCGAGCGGGTCGGTCACCGTGCCGGACTCCTCGTCGAAGAGCCCCTGCGCCAGCCTGGTCACCGCTGCGGGGACCGGCGGCGCCAGGTCGGCCACAGCTCGGAGACCGGACAGGACGTCGTCGGGTCGCACGGCAGGTGTCACGTGCCGAACAACCAGCCGCAGTATCGCACAGGGCCCGTCCACGGGCCTATCAGGCTGTGGACAACTCGCCTGGAGGTCGGCCACCGCACCACGGGCGTCGAAGGTCCGCATCCCGTTCTTCGTCTTGCGGCGGACCTCGACGACGTCCGCCGCGAGGAACGCGGCGACCGCCTTCTCGGCCTCCTCCACCGCGACACCGTCCAGCCGCAGCTCCCACACGGACGCCGTCAGCCGGTCGGCCAACCCGGACGTCCGGGCCTCGACGGCATCGACGATGTCGAGCCCGGCGGGCAGCGACTCGTCGAGGAGCTCACGCAGCTTCGCCGGATCACGGTGATCGGTCAGCGCGATCTCGAGGTACTCGGCCTCGGACCCCGTACCCGTGGGGGCGGCGTTGGCGTACGACACCTTCGGGTGCGGGGTGAAGCCCGCCGAGTACGCCATCGGCACCTCGGCGCGGCGCAGCGCACGCTCGAAGGCGCGCTGGAAGTCGCGGTGGCTGGTGAACCGGAGGCGGCCGCGCTTGGTGTAGCGCAGTCGGATGCGCTGCACCGCGGGTGCGGGCGGCGGGCCTTCGGGCTGTCGCTTGCCCAGTGGTTCTTCTCCTCGGTGCGGGGCGGTCGCCTTCCTGCGCCGCCCTTTGTGGCCTTCGGACCCCTTGAGGGCGGCCCGCCCGGTTCACCCCCGCTTGCGCGGGGAGGTCTCGGGCCCGGGCGCCGCGCCGGGGACAGTCGGTGTGTGTTGCGCACCACCCAGGTTACGCGCCCGGACGGGTGCGGGTTCCCACGGCCCGGGCCTCGCGGGCCCGCCCCCCCCGGTACGCCGGGCGTCACGGCGTGCCCGGCGTACGGCGCTCCCGGCCTCCGTGGCCGCCCGCCTCGCCGGGGCCACGGCGTTCGCGTACCACGATCGCACCGGATCCTGAGCGGCACGGCCGGACCGGCCTCGGCGTGCTGCTCGCGCCTCGTCGGACCCACGGCCGAGGGGACGCGACAGCCCGGCCCGGGGTTCTCCCCGGGCCGGGCTGTCACAGCGGTGCTACTTGACCACGGTCAGCGGCAGCAGCTTCTTGCCGGTGGGCCCGATTTGTATGGCCGTGTCCATCTGAGGACACACCCCGCAGTCGAAGCACGGCGTCCAGCGGCAGTCCTCGACCTCCGTCTCGTCCAGCGCGTCCTGCCAGTCCTCCCAGAGCCAGTCCTTGTCGAGACCGGAGTCCAGGTGGTCCCAGGGCAGGACCTCCTCGTAGGCGCGCTCGCGGGTCGTGTACCAGTCGACGTCCACGCCGAACTCGGGGAGCGTCTTGCCCGCGCACTCCATCCAGCGGTCGTAGGAGAAGTGCTCGCGCCAGCCGTCGAAGCGTCCGCCGTCCTCGTAGACGGCGCGGATCACGGCACCGACGCGCCGGTCGCCGCGGGAGAGGAGGCCCTCGACGATTCCGGGCTTGCCGTCGTGGTAGCGGAAGCCGATGGAGCGGCCGTACTTCTTGTCGCCGCGGATCTTGTCGCGGAGCTTCTCCAGGCGGGCGTCGGTCTCCTCTGCGGAGAGCTGGGGGGCCCACTGGAAGGGCGTGTGCGGCTTGGGCACGAAGCCGCCGATGGACACCGTGCAGCGGATGTCGTTGGAACCGGAGACCTCGCGGCCCTTGGCGATGACGTTGACCGCCATGTCGCCGATCTGCAGCACGTCCTCGTCGGTCTCGGTGGGCAGGCCGCACATGAAGTACAGCTTCACCTGGCGCCAGCCGTTGCCGTAGGCGGTGGCGACGGTGCGGATCAGGTCCTCCTCCGACACCATCTTGTTGATGACCTTGCGCATGCGCTCGGAGCCGCCCTCGGGGGCGAACGTCAGACCGGAGCGGCGGCCGTTGCGGGTCAGCTCGTTGGCCAGGTCGACGTTGAACGCGTCGACGCGGGTCGAGGGGAGGGACAGACCGATCTTGTCCTCCTCGTACCGGTCCGCGAGGCCCTTGGCGATGTCGCCGATCTCGCTGTGGTCGGCGGAGGACAGCGACAGCAGGCCGACCTCCTCGAAGCCGGTCGCCTTGAGGCCCTTGTCGACCATCTCGCCGATGCCGGTGATGCTCCGCTCCCGGACGGGGCGCGTGATCATGCCGGCCTGGCAGAAGCGGCAGCCGCGGGTGCAGCCGCGGAAGATCTCGACGGACATGCGCTCGTGGACGGTCTCGGCGAGCGGGACGAGCGGCTGCTTGGGGTAGGGCCACTCGTCGAGGTCCATGACGGTGTGCTTGGACACGCGCCACGGCACGCCGGACTTGTTGGGCACGACGCGGCCGATGCGGCCGTCGGGGAGGTACTCGACGTCGTAGAAGCCCGGGACGTAGACGCCGCCGGTCCTGGCCAGTCGGAACAGCAGTTCCTCGCGGCCGCCGGGGCGCCCCTCGGCCTTCCAGTCCCGGATGATGTCGGTGATCTGCAGGACGGCCTGCTCGCCGTCGCCGATCACGGCGCAGTCGATGAAGTCCGCGATCGGCTCGGGGTTGAAGGCCGCGTGCCCGCCGGCGAGGACGATCGGGTCGTCGATCGTGCGGTCCTTGGCCTCCAGCGGGATGCCGGAGAGGTCGAGGGCCGTGAGCATGTTGGTGTAGCCGAGCTCCGTGGAGAAGCTCAGACCGAGGACGTCGAAGGCCTTGACCGGGCGGTGGCTGTCGACCGTGAACTGGGGGACGCCGTGCTCGCGCATCAGCTCCTCGAGGTCCGGCCAGACGCTGTAGGTGCGCTCGGCGAGAACGCCCGCGCGCTCGTTGAGTACCTCGTAGAGGATCATGACGCCCTGATTGGGCAGTCCGACCTCGTAGGCGTCCGGGTACATCAGCGCCCAGCGCACATCGCAGCTCTCCCACGGCTTGACCGTGGAGTTCAGCTCACCACCGACGTACTGGATGGGCTTCTGCACATGCGGGAGCAGAGCTTCGAGCTGTGGGAAGACCGACTCGGCAGACATCAGGAACCTTCGTGGACGGGCAGGGGCGACTCTCAAGCGTAACCCGACCGGAGGGCGGCCCCGGGCCGTCCGGGGCGCGGTCAGCCCTTGAGCGCCGCGCGGAGCTCGGGCCGGGCGGCCTCCTCCCAGACTTCCGGCAGTTCACGCTCCCGGTCGGCGGCCGCGGCCTCCTCCCGTCCGAACAGCAGTCCCCAGGTGAACGCGGACTCGCCGGCCGCGTGGGACTGGACGGCGAGGTCGCGGAGGGTCTCGCGGGTGACGACGCTGTCCTGGTGGTCGCCGAGGACGGTCTGGACGGCCTTCATGCGCTTGGCGAACCTCTTGGCGGACTTGCCCAGGGCGGGCGTGACGGCCTCGGCCGCGTAGCGGGCCCGCTTGGCGGCCTTGCGGGCGTCGTGCATGGCGAGGTCGCGGTCGTGGCCGGCGGGGAGACCGAGGGCGCGCTCGACACGGCCGGCGAGCCGGTCGTAGTCCTTGAGCACCGCCTTGGGAAGTGCGGCCGCTGGCTTCGCCGTGGCGGTGGGGAGCAACGGTGGTTCGTCGAGGAGTGCGTCGAGGGTGTCGAGGAGGGTGAGGTAGCGCTCGGTGTCGAGCACGGCGACGGAACGGCGGCGGGCGTCGGCGCGGTGGGCGGTGGCCCAGATCCGGAGCCTGCTGCGGACGGGGCCGAGGAGCAGCTGACGGGGCAGTGCGTCGATGCGGTCACGCAGCCGCTCGGCCATGACCTCCTGGTCGCGGGCGGCGCCCAGTTCGCCTGCCAGCCATTTCAGCTCCTCCCCGACCGGGTCGGTGACGGTCCGGTCGATGATCTTCCGGAAGGTCTTGAAGGCGCTGCGCATACGGCGGGTGGCGACCCGCATCTGGTGCACCGCGTCGGGGAGGTCGCGGCGTACGGCCGGGTCGAGGGCGACGAGGGCGTCGCGCTGTTCGCGCAGGTAGGCGAGGACGTGTTCGCCGGCGTGCGCGGGCCCCAGCCGTGCGCCCCGGTGGCGGACGCTCCTGGCGGCCTCGGGGGCCTTGGGGGCGCGTTCGCCTCCTTCGGGGGCGAACGCGTCGGCGTGGCGCGACGACGCCAGTTCCTCGGGGTGGGCGGCGTCGGTGCCGTCGCGGCTTTCCGCGGCGGTGACCGCCTGCCGGGCGGCCGCCGAGGCGGCCTTGGCGCCGGTGGCCGCGGCCGGGTCGGGTTCCGTGTCGGCGAGGGCCCTGGCCAGCTTGGACGGGGCGGACGCGGGCTTGATGCCGGCCTTGCGGAGGCGCTTCTCGACGCGGTCCAGGAGGGCGGGGTCGGCGTCGTCGGCCAGTTCGACCTCGATCTCGGTCCATCCTGCGGTGCCGTTGCCGGGTGTGAGGCGTTCCGCGTGCACGGTGTCGAGGGAGAGCTCGGCGAGGAGCCTGCCCCGGTCGTCGACGAGGTGGCGTACGTCTCGGGAGGACCGCAGACGTACGACGGCGACGAGGGGGGTGTCCCGGGTGCGGGAGCGGACGAGTCCGGCGAGGGTGCGCGGCAGCGAGTCGCGGAGGGGTGCGTGGATCTCCTCGCGGATGCCGGTGGCGACGGGGAACTTCAGATGCCAGCCCTCGTCGGCGCCGCCGGTGCGGCGGCGCAGCGTGATCCTGTCGGCGGCCAGCCGCAGGCCGGGGGTGTCGTAGTAGACGGCGTCGAGCTCGGTCACGCCCTTCTCGACGACGTCCGCGATCCCGGCCGCGCCGGTGAGGTCCGGGACCTCGGTCTCGGATGTGGCTTCGTACTTCCGCTCGATTTCCCGCTTCGTCTCCGCCATGAGTTGAATCTATCCGCCGGGTATTCATCTAGTCGTCCCGGCGGCCGTGGGTCGTGAGGTACGGCCGCCGGTGCGGTCGGTGCGGTGGACCGGGAGGGGCGGAGGAACTCAGGCGGACATCGGGCGTTGCACCTTGATGGACTGCAGGAGTCCGACGGCCACCCACACCGCGAACATCGACGATCCGCCGTAGGAGACGAACGGCAGCGGCAGTCCGGCCACGGGCATGATGCCGAGGGTCATGCCGATGTTCTCGAAGGACTGGAACGCGAACCAGGCGATGATCCCGGCGGCGACGATCGTGCCGTACAGCTCGGTGGTGTCGCGGGCGATGCGGCAGGCGCGCCACAGGACGACGCCGAGCAGGACGATGATGAGGCCCGCTCCGACGAAGCCGAGCTCCTCGCCGGCGACGGTGAAGACGAAGTCGGTCTGCTGTTCGGGCACGAACTGGCCGGTGGTCTGGGAGCCCTTGAACAGGCCCGTGCCGAGCAGCCCGCCGGAGCCGATGGCGATGCGTGCCTGGTTGGTGTTGTAACCGACGCCGGCCGGGTCGAGTTCGGGGTTGGCGAACGCCGCGAAGCGGTTGATCTGGTACTCGTCGAGCAGGCCGAGCACGGTGACGAGGACGGCGCCGCCGATGCCCGCGCCGATCAGTCCGAAGATCCAGCGGTTGGAGGCGCCGGAGGCGAGCAGCACGCCGAGGACGATCACCACCATCACCATGACCGAGCCGAGGTCCGGCATCAGCATCACGATGATCATGGGGAGGACCGCCAGGCCAAGTGACTTGGCGACGGTCCGGTGGTCGGGATGGAGCTGGTCGCCGGCGTCGACCTGGGTCGCCAGCAGTATCGCCATCCCCAGGATGATCGTGATCTTCACGAACTCGGAGGGCTGGAGGGAGAAGCCCCCGCCGAGCACGATCCAGGCGTGGGCGCCGTTGATGGTCGCGCCGAGCGGGGTGAGCACCAGTGCGACCAGCACCAGGGAGATGCCGTACAGCACGGGCACGGCACCACGCAGGGTGCGGTGCCCGAGCCAGACGGTGCCGACCATCAGGGCGAGCCCGATGCCGGTGTTGAGCAGGTGGCGCAGGAAGAAGTAGTACGGGTCGCCGTGGTTGAGCTCGGTGCGGTTGCGGGTCGCGGACCAGACGAGCAGGGAGCCGAGCAGCGACAGGGCGAGCGCCGAGGCGAGCATGGGCCAGTCGAGCCGGCGGACCATCGAGTCGCGGGCGAGGAGCTTGGCGAGGCCACCGCGCTCCGGTGCGTAGCGCGAGACCGAGAAGCCATGGGGTCCGGCCATGCTTCAGTCCCTCCGTCCGGTGGCCGCGGGCGGGCCGGCGAGGGCGGTGTCCTCTTCTTCGGACTCGGGCTTGGCCGGCACGTACGGCGTGATCTTCGGCGCGTCGATGGAGCCGTCGGGCTGGATCTTCGGGAGCGCCTTCTGGGGCTGCGGCAGCAGGGCCTTCTTGAGGTCCTGGTTGCCCTCCATGTCCAGCCCGTAGAGCGCGTTGTAGATGTTGCGCACGGCGGGGCCGGAGGCGCCGGAGCCGGTGCCTCCCTGGGAGATGGTCATGACGATCGAGTAGTCCTTGGTGTACGTGGCGAACCAGGACGTCGTCTGCTTTCCGTGGACCTCGGCCGTGCCGGTCTTGGCGTGCATCGGGATCTTGTCCTGCGGCCAGCCGCCGAACCGCCAGGCGGCGGTACCGCGGGTGGCGACTCCCGCGAGTGCCTCGTTCATCAGCTTGCGCGTCTTGGCGTTCATGGGCAGCTTGCCGTGGGACTTGGGCTTGATCTCGCGGACGCTCTTGCCGTCGGCACTGACGACCGCCTTGCCGACGGTCGGGTTCCACATGGTGCCGCCGTTGGAGATCGCCGCGTAGATGGTGGCCATCTGGATCGGGGTGACGAGGGTGTCGCCCTGGCCGATGGAGTAGTTCACGGAGTCACCGGCGCGCATCAGATTGCCTTCCAGGCAGTTCTCGTACGAGAGCTGCTGGATGTAGTCGCCGCCCTTCTTGCCGATCTTGCACCAGTAGTCCTTGTTGGCCTCCCAGAACTTCTGCTTCCAGCGGCGGTCGGGGACGCGGCCGGTGACCTCGTTGGGGAGGTCGATGCCGGTCTCGGCGCCGAGGCCGAACTGGTGGGCCGTCTTGTAGAACCAGTCCGCCGGGTTCTTCTTCGGCTTGAGGCCGCCGTCCTTCTTCCACTGCTGGTGGGAGAGGGCGTAGTAGACGGTGTCGCAGGAGACCTCGAGGGCCTGGCCGAGGGTGATGCTGCCGTGTCCCTGGGACTCGAAGTTCTTGAAGACCTGGTTGCCGATGGAGTAGGAGCTGGGACAGGGGTAGCGGCCGTTGAAGTCGTAGCCGGCGTTGACCGCCGCCGTGGTGGGGATGACCTTGAAGATGGAGCCGGGGGCGGCCTGGCCCTGGATCGCCCGGTTCAGCAGCGGGAAGTTGGACTTCTTGCCGGTGAGCCTCGCGTAGTCCTTGGCGGAGATGCCGCCGACCCAGGCGTTCGGGTCGTAGGTGGGCAGCGAGGCCATGGCGACCACGCGGCCGGTCTTGGCCTCCATGACGACGACGGCGCCCGAGTCGGCCTTGTAGTTGGTGCCGGTGTTGTCGTCGAAGACCTTGCGGGCTTCCTTCATCGCGTTGTTGAGCTCCCACTCGGCGACCGCCTGGACGCGGGCGTCGATGGAGGTGACGACGTTGGCGCCGGGCTCGGCCTTGTCGGCCTGGGCCAGGCCGATGACCCGGCCGAGCTTGTCGACCTCGTAGCGGGTGACGCCGGCCTTGCCGCGCAGGTCCTTGTCGTACGTGCGCTCGAGTCCGGAGCGGCCGACCTGGTCGGAGCGCAGGAACGGCGAGTCGGTGTCCTTGGCCTTCTCGATCTCCTCGTCGGTGACGGGCGAGAGGTAGCCGAGGACCTGAGCGGTGTTGGCCTTGCCGGGCGCGACGTAACGGCGCACGGCCATCGGCTCCGCGGTGATGCCGGGGAAGTCCTCGGCGCGTTCGCGGATCTGCAGGGCCTGCTGGGTGGTGGCCTCGTCGGTGACGGGGATGGGCTGGTACGGGGAGCCGTTCCAGCACGGCTGGGGGGTCTCGGCGTCGCAGAGCCGGACCTTGTCCATGACGTCCTTCGGCTTCATGCCGAGGACGGCCGCGAGCCGGGTGAGCACCCCCTTGCCGTCGTCCTTCATCTTCATCAGGTCGGTGCGGGACGCGGAGACGACGAGCCGGGTCTCGTTGTCGGCCAGGGGCACGCCCCTGGCGTCCAGGATCGAGCCGCGGACGGCGGGCTGGACGACCTGCTGGACGTGGTTGCTCCTGGCCTCGTTCGTGTACTCGTCGCCGTTGCGGATCTGCAGGTACCAGAGGCGCCCGCCGAGCGTGGCGAACAGGGAGAAGACGAGGACCTGGATGACGATGAGCCGGATCTGGACGCGGGGGGTCCGTCCGGTCTCGGGAATGTTGCTCACGCTGCCGATACCCCCTCGGTCACAGTCGCTTGACTCCCCTGATGCGGCCGGCGCGGGAGGCCCGCGTCCTGGCCGCCTTGATCCGCAGCCCGCCGCGCTGGCGGCCGATGCGCAGTCCCGTACCGGAGGTGGCCCAGCCGCTGGAGACGTCGCTGGTGCCGGCCGGGGACTCGGCGAGCGGATCGTTCTCGGCGCGTCTGGCGAGCGCCATGATCAGCGGCACGGTGAACGGCGCGAGGAGCAGGTCGTACAGGGCCGCCGTGAACAGCAGTGAGCCGAGGCCGACATGGCGCGCGGCGGTGTCGCCGACGAGCGCGCCGACGCCGGCGTACAGCAGGGTCGACCCGACGGCCGCCGCCACGACCACGACCATCGGGCCGGTGGCGGAGGTCAGCCGGCCGTTCTCGGGCCGGGCCAGTCCGACGAGGTAGCCGATGGCGCAGAGCACGAGGGCGTAGCGCCCGGCGGCGTGGTCGGCGGGCGGGGCGAGGTCGGCGAGGAGTCCCGCGCCGAAGCCGATGAGGGCGCCACTGGTGTGGCCGTAGACGAGCGCGAGCGCGACGACGGTGAGCAGCAGCAGATCGGGGACGGCTCCGGGGAGCTGGAGCCGGGCGAGGACGGTGACCTGGACGACGAGCGCCACCACGACGAGCGTCGCGGAGAGGAGCGTCCGGTTGAAGCGCATGGTGTTCAGCTCCTCCTGCTACTCGTCGTCGCGGCCGGTGACGGCCTCGGTGCTGTCGGCCTGCGGGGTTGCCCCGCCCGGGTCCCGCTCCTCCGAGCCCTGGCTCCGTGCCCGGGTGTCGCCGTCGGCGGAGGGGGTGACCGTGACGGTCACCGTCGGCGTGGGAGTCGGCTTGGGCTTGGGAGGCAGGACCATGTCGCGCGGGTCGGTGCGGGGTGCCTGGACGACCACCCCGACGATGTCGAGCTTGGTGAAGGCGGCGTACGGCCGCACGAAGACGTTGCGGGTCAGGGCGCCGCCGGAGGGATCGACGCGGACGACCTCGCCCACCGGCACGCCGGGCACGAAGGGCTTGTCGGCCTGCGAGCCGAAGGTGACCAGCCGGTCGCCCTTGCGCACCTTCGCCTTGCCGTTGAGCAGTTGCACGGACAGCGGCCGGTCGCCCTGGCCGGTGGCGAAGCCCAGTTCGTCGGTCCGCTCCATCCGGGTGCCGACGGTGAAGTCCGGGTCGTTGGCGAGGAGCACGGTCGCGGTGTTGGGGCCGACGGTGGTCACCCGGCCGACGAGGCCGTCGCCGTTGAGGACGGTCATGTCGCGCTGGATGCCGTCCGCGGAGCCGGCGTCGATGGTGACCGTCCAGGAGAAGCCCTGGGCGGCTCCTATGGCGATGACCTCGGCGCCCTTGATGCCGTACTGCCCGTTGGCCGCCTTCTTCAGCATGCTGTCGAGCTGGCGGACCCTGCTGCGGTTGCGGTCGTCGCTGCCGAGTCTCGCCTTGAGGGCGGCGTTCTCGCGCTCGAGGACGGAGATGCGGTCGTGCCGCTCGCCCGAGTCGCGGATCGCTCCTATGGCATTGCCCACGGGATCGACGGCGGAGGCCACGCCGTTCTCGACCGGTCCGAAGACGGCGGCGGCGGCCTGCCGGGCGCCGTCGACCGGTGACTCCTCGCCGCCGCGGATGTCCACCGTGATCAGTGCGAACGCGATGGCGATCAGCAGGACCAGGAGCAGCCGGCTCTCTTTCGTGTCCCTCACGTGCGGCGGCCGTGCCTTCCTCGTCGGAATGTGAATGCCGAGCTCTGTGGTGCGTGTTGTGTTCGTCGTGCCGTGTGCTGTTGTACGAACGACCGGCCGAACGGGTCCGCCTGACCCGAACGGCCGATCGTGGGTCCCGCGCTAGCGGCGGGGCTGGGCGTCCAGCACCTGCTGGAGCGCCTCGAACTCCTCGACGCACTTGCCCGAGCCGAGGGCCACCGAGTCCAGCGGGTCCTCGGCGATGTGGATGGGCATGCCCGTCTCGCTGCGCAGCCGCTCGTCGAGACCGCGCAGCAGCGCGCCGCCGCCGGTGAGGACGATGCCGCGGTCCATGACGTCGCCGGACAGCTCCGGCGGGCACTTGTCGAGCGTGGTCTTCACGGCGTCGACGATCGCGTTGACCGGCTCCTCGATGGCCTTGCGGACCTCGGCCGCGGAGATGACGACGGTCTTGGGCAGACCGGAGACCAGGTCGCGGCCGCGGATCTCGGTGTGCTCGTCCTTGTCCAGGTCGAACGCCGAACCGATGGTGATCTTGATGCTCTCCGCGGTCCGCTCACCCAGGAGGAGGCTGTACTCCTTCTTGACGTGCTGGATGATCGCGTTGTCCAGCTCGTCCCCGGCCACCCGGATGGACTGTGCCGTGACGATTCCTCCGAGGGAGATCACGGCGACCTCGGTGGTGCCGCCGCCGATGTCCACCACCATGTTGCCGGTGGCCTCGTGGACCGGGAGGCCCGCGCCGATCGCGGCCGCCATCGGCTCCTCGATGATGTGCACCTGCCGGGCACCGGCCTGGGTGGAGGCCTCGATCACCGCGCGGCGCTCGACTCCGGTGATGCCGGAGGGCACGCAGACCACGATGCGGGGACGGGCCGCCCACCGGCGCTTGTGGATCTTGAGGATGAAGTAGCGGAGCATCCGCTCGGTGATCTCGAAGTCGGCGATCACGCCGTCCTTCAGCGGGCGGACCGCGACGATGTTGCCGGGCGTGCGCCCGATCATCTTCTTGGCCTCGGCCCCCACGGCGAGGATGCCGCCGGTGTTGGTGTTGATGGCGACCACGGACGGCTCGTTGAGGACGATCCCCCGACCCCTGACGTACACCAGCGTGTTGGCGGTCCCGAGGTCGACAGCCATGTCACGGCCGATGAACGACATAGAGTTCCCCTTGTGTCCCATGAGGATGCGTCGGGCCTTCCCAAATCGAGCTTTGATGGCTTTTCAGGCAGGCGAGGAGGGTGATGCGCGGGTGCTGTGGCGTGAAGGCTTCCATCGTAGTGCCGCCTGCGCCGACTCCGCGCGCTGGGCCCCGCCTCAATAAGGGTGACGACGAGTCGGAGCGATGCGTTCCCTGTATCGCGCCACGTATGCCGAAGGGCGACCGAAATTCCTTCGGTCGCCCCAGGGTCCGGGCGCTGTACGGCTGACTGCCGGTCAGCGAGAACCCGGCGGTGAACCGGGGGACGAGGCGGGCCTCAGCGTCCCGGGAAGAAGATCTTCAGCTCACGGGCGGCGGACTCCTCGGAATCCGAGGCGTGGATCAGGTTCTCCCGGACGATCGTGCCGTAGTCGCCGCGGATGGAACCGGGCGCGGCCGCGATCGGGTCGGTCGGACCGGCCAGGGCACGCACGCCCTCGATGACCCGCTCGCCCTCGACGACCAGGGCGACGACCGGACCGGAGGACATGAAGGCGACCAGCGGCTCGTAGAACGGCTTGCCCCGGTGCTCGCCGTAGTGCTGCTCCAGGGTGTCCTGGTCCAGCTCGCGCAGCTCCAGCGCGGTGATCTGCCAGCCCGCCTTCCGCTCGATACGGCCGATGATCTCGCCGATCAGGCCGCGGCGTACGGCGTCGGGCTTGAGCAGAACGAGCGTGCGCTGGCTCACTGGGGCTCCTTCGAGTGCGGGTCCCGGGATTTCCTGGATGAGGGAGTCCGGAGGATGAACGGTCTGGCTGGTGCCTCAGAGGCTACAGGGCCCCCTCAGGCACCCGTCACACAGCGTCAGGCTCTGCCGAACCCGCCCCGGCCTGCTGTTCCGCCCAGCGGGCCTTGGCCTCGTCCACCTTGCGGCCGTAGTGCACCGAGGCCCACCACAGGCCTGCGAAGACCGCACCCAGGGCGAACATCATCGGAACCACGAAGCCACTGGCGACCAGGCCGATCTGCAGCGCCCAGCCGAGCTGCACCCCACCGGGGCGGGTGACCGTCCCGCACAGCAGCAGCGACAGCACCATCGCGACGCCGCTCACCGTCCACACGGCGGCCAGGGACAGATCCGGGTCCTTCATCGCCACCAGACCGGCGAAACCGATCACGAAGAACTCGCCGATCAGTGTGGACGCGCAGAGCGTACGCATGGCCTCAGTCCCTTCCCAGCAGCAGCCGGGCCTCGCCGACCGTGATCACGGAGCCGGTCACCAGGACCCCCGCGCCCGAGTACTCCGCCTCCTCCTCGGCGAGGGTGATCGCCGCTTCCAGCGCGTCGTCGAGCCGCGGCTCCACGACCACCCGCTCGTCCCCGAACACCTCCACGGCGATCGCCGCCAGCTCGTCGGCGTCCATCGCCCGGTGGCTGGAGTTCCGCGTGACGACGATCTCGGTGAAGATCGGTTCGAAGGCCTCCAGGACCGCCTTCACGTCCTTGTCGGCGCTCGCGCCCACCACGCCGACCAGCCGCGAGAAACCGAACGACTCCGTGATGCCCTCGGCGGCGGCCCCGCGCGCCCGCCGGGTTGTGCGCGGCGTCCAGGACGACGGTCGGGCTGCGGCGCACGACCTCCAGCCGGCCCGGCGACACCACGGAGGCGAACGCGGACCGGACGGTCTCCGCGTCCAGCGTCCGCGCGTGCTCCGCGCCGATGCCGAAGAACGCCTCCACCGCGGCCAGCGCCACCGCCGCGTTGTGCGCCTGGTGGGCGCCGTGCAGCGGCAGGAAGATCTCCTCGTACTCGCCGCCGAGACCGCGCAGCGTCAGCAGCTGCCCGCCGACCGCGACCTCCCGCGACGCGACACCGAACTCCATGCCCTCACGGGCCACCGTGGCATCCACCTCGACGGCCCGCTTCAGCATCACCTGCGCGGCGTCCACGGGCTGCTGCGCCAGGATGACCGTCGCGCCCTGCTTGATGATCCCCGCCTTCTCGCCGGCGATCGCGGCCGGTGTGGCGCCGAGCCGGTCCGTGTGGTCCAGGTCTATGGGGGTGACCACGGCGACGGAACCGTCGATGACGTTCGTCGCGTCCCAGCTGCCGCCCATGCCGACCTCGACGACCGCCACGTCCACCGGCGCGTCGGCGAACGCGGCGTACGCCATGCCGGTGAGCACCTCGAAGAAGGAGAGACGGTACTCCTGCGCGGCGTCGACCATGTCCACGTAAGGCTTGACGTCCCGGTACGTGGCGATGAAGCGCTCGGCGTCGATCGGGGCGCCGTCCAGGCTGATCCGCTCGGTGACCGACTGGACGTGGGGCGAGGTGTACCGTCCGGTGCGCAGCTCGAAGGCGCCGAGCAGCGCCTCGATCATGCGCGCCGTGGACGTCTTGCCGTTGGTGCCCGTGATGTGGATCGACGGATACGCGCGCTGCGGCTCGCCCAGCACGTCCATCAGCGCGGTGATCCGGCTGACGGAGGGCTCCAGCTTGGTCTCGCCCCAGCGACCCGAGAGCTCCTGCTCGACCTCGCGGAGCGCCTTGTCCACCTCCGGGTCGGCGGGCCGCCTCGGCACCTGCTCTCCCTGCGGCAGCCCGGCCTGGGTGCGCAGCGTACGGCTGCCAGCCTCGATCACCGCCAGATCGGGGTCGCGGTCGGTCTCGGCGTCGACGATCGCGTCGAACTCGTCGCCGGCTTCGTCGAAGGGCTCTGGCTGCTGGTCGCTCACGCCTGACAGTCTACGGAGCGCCGCCGACACCGGGACCCAGGGCCCGGCCCGTGCGGGCCGGGCGCCCGCCTGCCCTTCCCGCCGCGCGCCACCGGCCCCGTCGGCGCGGCGCCCGCACGCGGTGCGGGCGTCCCGCGCGGATCCGCGTCCCGGACCCGGGTTCTACGGCCGCCCCGAGTGAACGGCGTCTGCGGCCGCTCGTTCGGAGGCGCCAGGCTGCGCGGCGGGGCCGGGACGGCGAACAGGTGCGACAAGCCCTCCATCCGTCCAAGGTCCGCGGCGGTGTGGGCCCCGACGCCGAGGCCCCCGATTCCGGGTACGGTCCGGCTGACGCCGGGGGCCTCGTGCGTTTCGGCGGTTCAGCCCTGCGGCAGGTTCGCCAGCTGGGCTCCGATGCGCTCGATGTCGTCCTCGGCCTTGGCCAGCCGGCCGCGGATCTTGTCCACGACGTTGTCCGGCGCCTTGGCGAGGAACGCCTCGTTGCCGAGCTTCGCGGTGGCCTGCGCCTTCTCCTTCTCGGCGGCGGCGAGGTCCTTGGCGAGGCGTTTGCGCTCCGCGTCCACGTCGATCACGCCGGACAGGTCCAGCGCGACCTCGGCGCCCGCGACCGGGAGCGTGGCCGTGGCGTGGAAGGAGTCGCCCTCCGGCTGCAGCCGGAGCAGCTGCCGGATCGCGCCCTCGTGCGGGGCGAGTGCGGTGCCGTCGAGCGCCAGCCGGGCCGGGACCTTCTGGCCGGGCTGCAGACCCTGGTCGGAGCGGAACCGGCGGACCTCGGTGACGACGCGCTGGACGAGCTCGATCTCCCGCTCGGCGGCGACGTCGCGGAAGCCGCCCGGGGCCTCGGCGCCGGGAACGGACACGGCCCCGGGCCAGTCGGCGACGACGACCGACTCGCCGCCCGTGAGCGTCGTCCACAGCGTCTCGGTGACGAACGGCACCACCGGGTGCAGCAGGCGCAGCGTCACGTCGAGGACCTCGCCCAGAACGCGGGCGGAGACCTTCGCGGGCTCGCCGCCGCCCATGAACGTGGTCTTGGAGAGCTCGACGTACCAGTCGAAGACCTCGTCCCAGGCGAAGTGGAAGAGGGTGTCCGACAGCTTCGCGAACTGGTAGTCCTCGTAGTACGCGTCGACCTCTGCGACCACCGAGTTCAACCGCGAGAGGATCCAGCGGTCCGTCGCCGACATCTGCTCGGACGCCGGCATCGGGCCCTCGACCGTGGCGCCGTTCATCAGCGCGAAACGGGTCGCGTTCCAGATCTTGTTGGCGAAGTTGCGCGAGCCCTGGACCCAGTCCTCGCCGATCGGGACGTCGACACCGGGGTTGGCGCCGCGCGCCAGCGTGAAACGCAGCGCGTCGGAGCCGTACTTGTCCATCCAGTCCAGCGGGTTGACCGCGTTGCCGAAGGACTTCGACATCTTCTTGCCGAACTGGTCGCGGACCATGCCGTGCAGGGCGATGGTGTGGAACGGCGGGGTGCCGTCCATCGCGTAGAGGCCGAACATCATCATCCGGGCGACCCAGAAGAAGAGGATGTCGTAGCCGGTGACCAGGACGGAGTTCGGGTAGAACTTCGCGAGGCTCTCGGTCCGCTCCGGCCAGCCCAGCGTGGAGAAGGGCCACAGGCCGGAGGAGAACCAGGTGTCGAGGACGTCGGTCTCCTGGTGCCAGCCCTCGCCGGACGGGGGCTCCTCGTCGGGGCCGACACAGACGACCTCGCCGTCCGGGCCGTACCAGACCGGGATGCGGTGGCCCCACCACAGCTGGCGCGAGATGCACCAGTCGTGGAGGTTGTCGACCCAGTCGAAGTACCGCTTCTCCATCTCCTGCGGGTGGATCCTGACCCTGCCGTCGCGGACGGCGTCCCCGGCGGCCTTCGCCAGCGGGCCGACCTTGACCCACCACTGCATGGACAGCCGCGGCTCGATGGTGGTCTTGCAGCGCGAGCAGTGGCCGACGGAGTGGACGTACGGGCGCTTCTCCGCGACGATCCGGCCCTCGGCGCGCAGTGCGCCGACGATGGCGGAGCGGGCCTCCAGGCGGTCCAGGCCCTGGAAGGGTCCGTGTGCGGTGATGACCGCGCGCTCGTCCATGACCGCGAGGTTCGGCAGGTCGTGGCGCCGGCCGATCTCGAAGTCGTTCGGGTCGTGGGCGGGCGTCACCTTGACCGCGCCGGTGCCGAACTCCGGGTCGACGTGCTCGTCGGCGACGACGGGGATGCGGCGGCCGGTGAGCGGCAGTTCGATCTCGCGGCCGACGAGGTGCCTGTAGCGCTCGTCCTCGGGGTGGACCGCGACGGCGGTGTCCCCGAGCATCGTCTCGGCGCGGGTGGTCGCGACGACGATGGACTCGTCGCCCTCGCCGTACCGGATCGAGACCAGCTCGCCGTCGTCGTCCTGGTACTCCACCTCGATGTCGGAGATGGCCGTCAGACAGCGGGGGCACCAGTTGATGATGCGCTCGGCGCGGTAGACCAGCTCGTCGTCGTGGAGCCGCTTGAAGATGGTCTGGACGGCCCGGGACAGCCCCTCGTCCATGGTGAAGCGCTCACGGGACCAGGCGACGCCGTCGCCGAGGCGCCTCATCTGGCCGGAGATCTGCCCGCCGGACTCGCCCTTCCACTGCCAGACGCGCTCGACGAACGCCTCGCGGCCGAGGTCGTGCCGGGACTTGCCCTCCTTGGCGAGCTCGCGCTCGACGACGTTCTGCGTGGCGATGCCGGCGTGGTCCATGCCGGGCTGCCACAGCGTCTCGAAGCCCTGCATGCGCTTGCGGCGGGTGAGGGCGTCGATCAGCGTGTGCTCGAAGGCGTGGCCCAGGTGGAGGCTGCCCGTGACGTTCGGCGGTGGGATGACGATGGTGTACGGAGGCTTGTCGCTCTTCGCGTCCGCCTCGAAGTAACCGCGCTCTACCCAGCGCTCGTACAGCTTCCCCTCTACCTCGGCCGGCGCGTACTGGGTCGGCAGTTCGGGGGGGCTGGCTGGCTGCTGCTGAGTGTTCTCGGTCACGGGCCACAGTTTAGAGGTGTCACGGTCCCGTTCTGAAACGGGAATGTTCGGTAACGGTGTGGGTCCCGGTGCCATGGGGCCGGTGGGATTCCGCCAGGATGTTCGGAACGCATTGAGCATCTGGAGGGGAACCCAGAAATGAGCTACAACCAGCCGGGCCCGTACGGCGGTCAGCCCCCGCAGCCCGGCCCGTACGGCCAGCCGGGTCCTTACGGCCAGCCGCCGCAGGGCCCGGGGGGAGCCCCGCAGCCCGGGTACGGCTACCCCCAGCAGACTCCGCAGGGTGTCCCCCCGCAGCAGCCCGGCTACGGCTACCCCCAGGCCCCGCAGCCCGGGCCGTACGGCCAGCCGCCCCTGGGGGCACCTCCGGGGCCGCAGGGCCCAGGAGGTCATCCCCCGTACGGCGCGGGCCCCGGCGCCTACCCGCCCCCGCCGCCGTCCCAGCCGGGCGGCAAGAAGAACGGCCTGGTCATCGGTGGTGTCGTCGTGGCACTCGCGGTGATCGCGGGAGGTGTTTGGTGGTTCACGTCGGGCGCGGGCGGTTCGGACGTCGCGGCCGACACCAAGGGCTACAAGCTGACGCCGGCGGCGTCGGTCGGCGAGTTCAAGAAGGACAAGGACAGCCCGGAGAAGCTCTCCGCGAAGGAGAAGGCGGAGGCCGAGACGCTCCTCGGCATCAAGGACGCCCAGCAGGCGGGCGCCAGCTACAAGGCCGGTGACCCCGGCCAGCCGATGAAGGGCAAGGCGATGAGCCTGACCGGTCTCTGGGGCGAGATCGACGACCCGGAGAAGGCCCTGGACGGCTGGTTCAAGAAGCTGGAGGAGGGTGACGAGGACGGATCCGACGACGTGAAGGTCGAGTTCGTCGGCGAACCCTCCGCCGTGGAACCGGCGGGGTTCGAAGGCGCCCTCATGAAGTGCCGGACCGCCAGGCTCACCCCCACCGGCGACACGTCGTCGGCGGGCGTCGGCGCCAAGACGTTCGAGGTGCCCATGTGCGCGTGGGCGGACTTCAGCACGATCGCCGGCGTGAACGTCATCGATCTGTCGCAGATCCTGGGCGCCGGGGGCAAGGCCGTGCCGCAGAACGAGGTCGCCGACCTCACCGCGAAGCTGTACAACGGCTCCCGCAGCAAGGTCTGATCCCCTGCAACGGGCAACGCACAAGGGCGCCTGCCCGGTTCGGAGGAACCGGGCAGGCGCCCTTCGTGTGTGCGTGTCGGCTACGCCGACTTCTCGTGGCGGCCGTCGTTCTTCACGATCCGCGGCACCAGCGTCGGGTTGACGTTGTTGTGGACGACGTCCGCGGTGATCACGACGCGGGCGACGTCCTTGCGGGACGGCACCTCGTACATCACCGACATCAGGACCTCCTCCATGATGGCGCGCAGTCCGCGCGCGCCCGTGCCGCGGAGGATGGCCTGGTCGGCGATGGCCTCGAGGGCCGGGCGGTCGAAGTCCAGCTCCACGCCGTCGAGTTCGAAGAGGCGCTGGTACTGCTTCACCAGCGCGTTGCGCGGCTCGACCAGGATCTTCAGCAGGGCCTCGCGGTCCAGGTTGTGGACCGAGGTGATGACCGGGAGACGGCCGATGAACTCGGGGATCATCCCGAACTTCACCAGGTCCTCGGGCATGACCTCCTGGAACTGGTCGCTGGCGTCGATCTCGCGCTTGGAGCGGATCGTGGCACCGAAGCCGATGCCCTTCGCACCGGCGCGGGACTCGATGATCTTCTCCAGGCCGGCGAAGGCGCCGCCCACGATGAACAGCACGTTCGTCGTGTCGATCTGGATGAACTCCTGGTGCGGGTGCTTCCGTCCACCCTGCGGCGGTACGGAGGCCGTCGTGCCCTCCAGGATCTTCAGCAGGGCCTGCTGGACGCCCTCGCCCGACACGTCCCGGGTGATCGACGGGTTTTCGCTCTTACGGGCGACCTTGTCGATCTCGTCGATGTAGATGATCCCGGTCTCGGCCTTCTTGACGTCGTAGTCGGCCGCCTGGATCAGCTTCAGCAGGATGTTCTCGACGTCCTCGCCCACGTACCCGGCCTCCGTCAGCGCCGTGGCGTCGGCGATGGCGAACGGGACGTTGAGCATCCGCGCCAGGGTCTGGGCGAGCAGCGTCTTGCCCGAGCCCGTGGGACCCAGCAGCAGGATGTTGGACTTCGCGAGTTCGATGGCGTCGTCCCGGCCCTGACCGTTCTCGCCGGCCTGGACGCGCTTGTAGTGGTTGTACACCGCGACCGAGAGGGCCTTCTTCGCGGGCTCCTGCCCGACGACGTAACCCTCGAGGAACTCGTAGATCTCGCGGGGCTTGGGGAGTTCCTCCCACCGCACCTCGGAGGTCTCGGCGAGCTCCTCCTCGATGATCTCGTTGCAGAGGTCGATGCACTCGTCGCAGATGTACACCCCGGGGCCTGCGATGAGCTTCTTCACCTGCTTCTGGCTCTTTCCGCAGAACGAGCACTTGAGCAGGTCGCCGCCATCACCGATGCGTGCCACGAGGTGCTTCCCCTTCGCCTGGGAGCGCTTGGTTCAGCGGCTCCTGGTGCCTCATATCCGACGGTACCTTGCCGGGCCCCCGGTTCGGGCCCCCCTTGGCGCGGTTCACATTGACGTGTACCGCGCCAAGGGCAGGTTCGGCGTCAGGCGGCCGCTGCGGCCGCGCTCTTGCGGGTCGACACGATCTGGTCGACCAGGCCGTACGCGAGCGCGTCCTCGGCCGTGAGGATCTTGTCGCGCTCGATGTCCTCGCGCACCTTCTCGATCGGCGTGGAGGAGTGCTTGGCCAGCATCTCCTCGAGCTGCTCGCGCATGCGCAGGATCTCGTTGGCCGCGATCTCCAGGTCCGAGAGCTGCTCGCGGCCCGTCTGCGACGACGGCTGGTGGATCAGCACACGGGCGTGCGGCAGGGCCATCCGCTTGCCGGGGGTGCCGGCGGCCAGCAGCACGGCCGCGGCGGACGCCGCCTGGCCCATGCAGACCGTCTGGATGTCCGGCTTCACGAACTGCATCGTGTCGTAGATGGCGGTCAGCGCGGTGAAGGAGCCACCGGGGCTGTTGATGTAGATGGAGATGTCGCGGTCCGGGTCCATGGACTCCAGGCACAGCAGCTGCGCCATGACGTCGTTGGCGGAGGCGTCGTCGATCTGGACCCCGAGGAAGATCACGCGCTCCTCGAAGAGCTTCGCGTACGGGTCGTACTCGCGCACGCCCTGGGAGGTGCGCTCGACGAAGCGGGGGACGACATAGCGGTTGTCCACCTGCGGGCCGGTGTAGAGGCCGCTCGCGGAGGCTGCGGGGAACTGGTTCATGGTCGTGTTCACCATCCTGGTGGCGTTCGGTGGGCTGGGGCTTCGGGGGGCGGCCGGGGCGCGGCCCGGGGCCGGGGGCACGGGCCCCCGGCGGCCGGACTCAGGCGCCGGTGCCGCCGCCGCCGGGAACGCCCGAAGCGGCGGAGATGATCTCGTCGATGAGCCCGTAGTCCTTGGCCTCCTCGGCCGTGAACCAGCGGTCGCGGTCGCCGTCGCGGATGATCGTCTCGACGGTCTGGCCGGAGTGGCGGGCGGTGATCTCGGCCATGCGCTGCTTGGTGCGCAGCAGGTACTCGGCCTGGATCTTGATGTCCGAGGCCGTGCCGCCGATGCCGGCCGAGCCCTGGTGCATCAGGATGTCGGTGTGCGGCAGGGCGAAGCGCTTGCCGGCGGTGCCGCCGGTGAGCAGGAACTGGCCCATGGAGGCGGCCATGCCCATGCCGATGGTGACGACGTCGTTCGGGATGTACTGCATGGTGTCGTAGATGGCCATGCCGGCCGTCACCGAGCCACCGGGGCTGTTGATGTAGAGGTAGATGTCCTTCTCCGGATCGGCGGCCAGGAGAAGGAGCTGGGCCGTGATCTTGTTGGCGATGTCGTCGTCCACCTGCTGACCCAGGAAGATGATGCGCTCGCCGAGCAGCCGGCTGTAGACCTGGTCGCCGAGGCCTCCACCGATGGACGGCTCACCGGCGGCGTTAGGCATCAGAATCGTCACGTAATCCACCTGCTCGTCTCTGACGGCTGCGGCCGTCTCAGCGTCTTGGAACCTGGGGGCGGGGCGATCCCCGCGGGCGGGTAGTCCCCTGCCCTCGTATTCATGGACCCTAACGCGCTGGTGGGCGGGCGCCATCCCGGTTCCCGAACTGTTCGCTGGCAGCGCAAGCTAGGGGGCGCGCGCCGGTATGAATACGCCCCGCGGGTGTGCGGCCGGCACGGTCCGCGCCTGCTCGTCCCCGCGCCTCCCCGAGGGTGGCTGTGGCGCTGCCGGGGACGGCGACGGGCCCGGGCGCGCGCGTGCGCGGCTCCGGGCCCGTCGTACGGATCGGCGCCAGGGGCGGGCGGCGCGGCTCGGCGCGCCCGTGTCCCGGCGGGAGTCCAGGCTCAGGCCCCGGACTTCTCCTCGTCACCGGTGGCCGCGGCGGCGACCTCGGTGGCCTCCTCGACCTCGTCCTCGTCGTCGCTCATGTCGACGACCTCGCCGTTGGTGTCCTTGACCGTCGAGGCCTCGACGACGGTGGCGAGAGCCTTGCCGCGGGCGACCTCGCCCACGAGCATCGGCACCTGGCCGCCCTCGACGACGGCCTGGGCGAACTGGTCCGGGGACATGCCGGAGGAGGCGGCGCGGCGCATGAGGTGCTCGGTGAGCTCCTCCTGGCTGACGTTGAGCTTCTCCCTGGAGACCAGCTCGTCGAGGACGAACTGGGTCTTGATGCCCTTGACCGCCTGCTCCTTGGTCTCGGCGTCGAACTCCTCCTCGGTCTTGCCCTGGATTTCCAGGTACTTGGCGAGGTCGAGTCCCATCTGGCCGAGCTGGTGGTGCTCCAGGTTGTGCTTGCGGGTGCGGATCTCGTCCTCGAGGAGCTTCTCGGGGACCGGGACCTCGACCAGCTCCAGGAGCTTCTCGAGCACGCGCTCCTGGGCCTGGGTGGCCTGGTCGTACTGCTTCATGTTCTCCAGGCGCTTGCGGCTGTCGGCCTTCAGCTCCTCGAGGGTGTCGAACTCGCTGGCCATCTGGGCGAACTCGTCGTCCAGCTCGGGGAGCTCGCGCGCGGCGACCTGGGTCACCTTGACGGTGATCTCGGCGTCCTTGCCCTCGGCGGAGCCGCCCTTCAGCTGCGAGGCGAAGGTGGCCTCGCCGCCGGCCTCCAGGCCGGTCACGGCCTCGTCGATGCCGTCGAGGAGCTCTCCGGATCCGATCGTGTACTGCACGCCGTCGGCGACGCCGTCCGCGAGGACCTCACCGTCGACCTTGGCCTCGAGGTCGATCGTCACGACGTCACCGTCGGCGGCGGCGCGCTCGACCGGGGAGGTGGAGGCGAAGCGGGTACGCAGCTGGTCGACGGACTTCTCGACGTCCTCGTCGGAGACCTCGACGGCGTCGACCTCGACCTCGATGCCGGAGAAGTCCGGGATCTCGATGGCCGGGCGGACGTCGACCTCGGCGGTGAAGTTCAGCGTCTCGCCGTCCTTCAGCTCGGTGATGTCGACCTCGGGCTGGCCGAGCGGGTTGATCTCCGCCTCGTTGACCGCCTCGGTGTAGAACTTCGGGAGCGCGTCGTTGACGGCCTCCTCCAGCACCGCGCCGCGGCCGAACCGCTGGTCGATGACGCGCGCCGGGACCTTGCCCTTGCGGAAGCCCTTGACCGTGACCTGCTGGTTGATCTTCTTGTACGCCGCGTCGAGGCTGTCCTTGAGCTCCTCGAAGGGCACCTCGACAGTGAGCCGAACCCGGGTCGGGTTCAGGGTCTCCACGGCGCTCTTCACGGTTTCGGTCTCCTTGATGGCTGAATTCTGGGGTTCTGCTGGGCCCACCACGGAGTGTCGTCCGGCGGCGGCGCAGCGGATCGGGCCCGGCGCTTCGGACGCTCGGTCAGACACACGGGCACACAGATTGCATAGTAACCGCAAGCGGGATCAGCCCCACAATGCGATCTTGGCCCAGGCGTGATCGCGATGTTGGTCGGGGTGGCGGGATTTGAACCCACGGCCTTCCGCTCCCAAAGCGGACGCGCTACCAAGCTGCGCCACACCCCGTCGGTGCGACACGTAGGGTACATGCCCCCAGGCGGTGGTCAGCCCCCTTTTCCCGCGGGTTCCCGGGGCGCACGGTGCCGTTCGGGGCGGCGGGGGCACGGCCGCGGGCAATGGGTGTGCGACGGACGCCGGGGACCCGCTACGATGCTCTTCGTGCCGCGGCCACCACGACCTGCGGCGCGGCGCTTGCGGGCGTAGCTCAATGGTAGAGCCCTAGTCTTCCAAACTAGCTACGCGGGTTCGATTCCCGTCGCCCGCTCCAGATGGCTCAGGGCCAGGTCGGAGGAGGAATCCTCGGCCTGGCCCTGAGGCGTCTCCCGGCCCCTGGCCGGGTCCGCGCGTTCCTCGCGCGCCCGTTCAGCCGCGGCTCTCGCACGCGAGCCGGATTTCCGCCGCCGCAGGCCGCCGAGGAAGTCCTCCAGCGGCTAGCTCCGCGGGCCGGACGCGGGGTCCGGGCGTGGGCTTCCGTCGCCCGCTCCACTCGACTCGGGCCGGACCGGAAGATGTCTTCCGGTCCGACCCCGACGCGTTCCCGGCACCCTGACGTGCTCCGCGAGTACGCCCCCGGCTCCGCACCGCCCCCGACCGTCGTCCGGGCCCGGTGCGGAGCCGGGGGCGATCGACGGAAGAAGACGAGTGAGATGCGTTCAGAATCTGATCGCGTTGATCGAATCCGCGAGCGAGTTCAGAAAGTTGTTGATCGACGGCGCAATACCGGTCGAGGCGAGGAAGAAGCCGAAGAGCGCCGCGACTATCGCGGGCCCGGCCTTGATCGAACCGCCACGGATCATCACCACGAGGATGATCGCCAACAGCAGCACCACAGACAGTGAAATGGCCACAACTGATCACACCCTCGGTCGGTCCGCCTTGCCCACCGGGGGGCATACGGCCCCGCACACACCCCCGCCCCACCATCGTGCCACCAACAGCCGGGCGGCGGTGACCGCCTGATGGACCATCGGCACATGGATCAGATCACATCACGATGCGCCGACGGATGGGCGGCGGCGCGTCACCGCTTACCGCTACCCGGGCGGTGCGAAATGCACACATGCGGGTCACAGGAAATTCGGACAATACCGGTGAGGAAATTCACCGATGCCTTGGGCTGCGACGTTTCACCCCGTTTAAGCAGGATTAATTGGGGCATATCGGACGTTTGATGGTCGTGTCGGTGACGAATACAGGAGATCTTCCCGGTGGGTTTTACGAATTCCATTGGACCCGGTTAAGGTGCCTCGAATGTTCCACGCTCCGAATGGATTGCAGAGGGACCGCGTCCCCGACGCCCACCGTGAGCCGGAGCCCCTCCCCGGGAGGACAGCGACGGCCGAAGCGACACCGCCCGCCCCACCGGCTCCGGTGGCGCAGGAGGCTCAGGCGGCGCCGGTCAAGAGACGCGACGCCTACTTCGACAACGCCAAGTACCTCGCCATCGTGCTGGTGGCGGTGGCGCACGCCTGGGAGCCGGTGATGGACGGCAGCCGCGCCACCAGGGCGGCGTACATGTTCGTCTACACCTTCCACATGCCGGCGTTCATCATCATCTCCGGCTACTTCTCGCGGAGTTTCCAGGCCCGCCCCGACCAGCTGAAGCGGCTGGTCAGCGGTGTCGTGGTGCCGTTCTTCGTCTTCGAGGTCGCCTACACCCTCTTCAAGCGGTGGGCGGACGACGACCCCCAGTACCCCTTCAGCCTGACCGACCCGCTGTACCTCACGTGGTTCCTGATCGCGCTCTTCGTGTGGCGGCTGTCGACGCCGCTGTGGCGTTCGATCAAGTATCCGCTGGCGGTGGCCCTGGTCATCGCGTCGCTCGGCTCACTCACCCCGGGCATCGGCCAGGACCTCGACCTCCAGCGCATCCTGCAGTTCCTGCCCTTCTTCGTGCTGGGTCTGTCGATGCGGCCGGAGCACTTCCAGATGCTGCGGCGCCGGGAGGTGCGGCTGCTGGCGCTCCCGGTGGTCGCGGCCGCGGCGGTGTTCACCTACTGGGTGGCGCCGGACGTGCGGATGGGCTGGTTCTACCGCTCCACCAGCGCCGAGGAGCTGGACGCGCCGTGGTGGGCGGGGCCGCTGATGACCTTCGGGCTGTTCGGCTGCGCGCTGCTGCTGACGGCCGCCTTCCTCGCCTGGGTACCGCGTCGCAGGACGTGGTTCACCGTGCTGGGCGCGGGCACCATCTGCGGCTACCTGCTCCACGGCTTCCTGGTGAAGTCCCTGGACTACCTGGGGCTGGTGGCGCAGTACCCGTGGCTGGCGGAGCCGGCCGGGGCGGTCGCGGTCACGCTCGCCACGGCCGCGGCGGTGACGCTGTTCTGCACCCCGCCGGTGCGGCGTGCGCTGCGGTTCGCGACCGAGCCCGAACTGTCGTGGGCGTTCCGGCGGGACGTCACCCGGCTGTCAGGCCGAGCAGCCGCCTCATCGCCGCGTACTTCGCGCTGAGCCGGGCCCGGGTCGGTTCGTCGAGCAGGGCGAGCCGGTCCGGATCGGCGTTGTGGGCGAGGTCGGCCTCCTTGACGAGTCGGGCGCCCGGTGTGGCGAGGATGCGCCGGGCGTACGACTCGGCGTCCTCCCCCGGGCGCTTGGTCATGGCGTCCACCAAGTCCTTGACCTGTTGCGGGAGTTCCGCCGCGGCCAGCCATTCGCGCGACAGCGCGTCGTCCTCGATCGCGTCGTGCAGCCAGGCGGCGGCGATCTGCTCGTCGGTGCCGCCCCGCGTCCTCACTCCCTCCGCCACCGCCCGGATGTGCTCGGTGTAGGGCCGTCCTGCCTTGTCGGTCTGGTGCGCATGGGCGTCCCGGGCGATCGCCTCGACCTGGTCGAGCGTGAGATTGGGCATGCGCCCGACTCTACGGGCGCCCCGCCGGCCGCGGGGTCACGGTTCCCGGCGGATCAGCAGCAGGGCCCGGTCGTCGTTGACGTCCTTCGCCACGGCCTCGATGAGGTGCCAGGCGGCCCCCTCGAAACCCGTCGCCACATAGCGGTCGGCCTCGCCGGTGAGCCGGTCCATGCCCTCGGCGATGTCCCGGTCGTTCGCCTCGACGAGGCCGTCGGTGAAGAGCATCAGCACGTCGCCGGGGCGCAGAGTGCCCTTGACCGGGTCGAACTGGGCGCCCTCGTACACTCCGAGCAGCGGGCCCTCCGCTGCCTGCTCCTCCCAGCGGCCGGTGCCCGCGTGGAGCTGGAGTGCGGGCAGATGGCCGGCGGAGAGCAGTTCGTAGTCACCGGAGTCCAGGTCGAGCACGAGGTGGACGGAGGTCGCGAAGCCCTCGTCCCAGTCCTGGCGCAGGAGATAGCCGTTGGCGGCGGGGAGGAAGCCGTGCGGTGGGAGGGAACCGAGGAGCCCGCCGAAGGCGCCGGACAGCAGCAGGGCGCGCGACGCGGCGTCCATGCCCTTGCCGGAGACGTCGGTGAGGACGACTTCGAGGGTGCGGCCGCCGTTGGTGCGGGCGGCGACGACGAAGTCCCCGGAGAACGACTGGCCGCCGGCCGGGCGGAGGGCCATCTCGCGGTGCCAGCCCTGCGGCAGGCGCGGCAGGGCGCTCTGTACCCGGATCCGTTCGCGCAGGTCGAAGAGCATCGTGCCGCCCCGCCGCCAGGGCACCCCGACGCGGGCGCGGAACTGGGCGATGAGCAGACCGAAGAGTCCGCAGGCCGCCACCACCAGCACCGTCCCCGGGGTGACCCGGGCCGGCCCTTCCGTGTAGGGGCCGAGTACGAGTGACTCGACGATCAGCGCCAGGGCCGCGGCCGCGTAGAGCCCGAGCAGGCTCGCGGGCCGCAGCAGCAGTCCGCCCGCGACGATCGGCAGGACGAGGGCGGCCGGCGTGCACCAGACCGGCATGAGGATGGTTCCCCAGGCGATCGCCGGGACGGTCAGCAGGAGCCCGGCCAGCGCGATCCAGTCGGAGCCGTCGCCGCGGAAGTAGTCGACCCCGGACCTGCGCAGCGTCGTGCGGGCCCGGTGCGTCGCTTTGCGCATCCGGGCCGTGTACGAGTCCGCAGCGCCACGTGCCATCGTCGGCGACCCTATCCACACCCTCGTCCGGCGTGGAGGGGGACCCCATGACATTGCGTTCGAAATCGGGTCGCGACCGGACGCGGTGCCCTGGTAGGCATGGCGCATGACGACTGAACTGCGGGTACTCCGTCGCGAGGAGTGGGACCGGTGGTACGGGAAGCTGGAGCTCGCCTTCGGCGGCGTCCCGGAGTCCCCGTCGGAACGCGAGCTCTGGAACGAACTCACGGAGTGCGAGCGTTCGCTCGGCGTACTGGACGGCGGAGACTGGGTCGGCACGGCCGGGGCGTTCTCCTTCCGGGTGTCGGTCCCGGGCGGCGCGTTCGTTCCCGCCGCCGGGGTCACGATGGTGAGTGTGGCCGCCACCCACCGGCGACGCGGGGTGCTCACGTCGATGATGCGGCGCCAGCTCGACGACGTCCGTGCGCTGGGTGAGCCACTGGCCCTGCTGACGGCTTCCGAGCCGGAGATCTACGGCCGGTTCGGATACGGCATCGCGACCCACCAGCTGAATCTGGAGATCGACACCGTGCGTGCGCGGATCACCGCGCCGCCCGGGACGGACGACGTGCGGCTGCGGTTCGCCCCCGCCGCGGAGTCGGCGGAGGCGTGCGAGGCGCTGTACCGGAGCACGCTCGGCTCACGGCCCGGGATGCTCGCGCGCACCCCTGGCTGGGAGCGGCTTCCGCTGCTCGACCCGCCCGCCCAACGCGAGGGCGCCTCGGCGATGCAGTGCGTCCTCGCCGAACGGGACGGCGAGGTCGTGGGCTACGTCCGCTTCCACAACAAGCCTGAGTGGGACGCCTCGGGGCCGAACGGCTCGCTCCTGCTGCGGGACATCGACGCGCTGGACCCGGCTGCGTACGCGGCGCTGTGGCGCTTCCTCTTCGGCGTCGACCTGACGTCGCGGATCCGGGCGCGAAACCGGCCGGTGGACGACCCGCTGCTGCATCTCGTCTCGGACGTCCGGCGCTGCGGTGTCCGGGTGCGGGACTCGCTGCACGCGCGGCTGGTCGACGTGGGCGCGGCACTGGAGGCGCGGACGTACCGGACGCCGGTGGACGTGGTCCTCGAGGTCGAGGACGCGTTCTGCCCCTGGAACGGGGGCCGTTGGCGCCTCTCGGGGGACGCCAAGGGGGCGTCGTGCGAGCGTACGGCAGGCCCGGCCGATCTGTCCCTGAACGTGCGGGAGTTGGGCGCCGCCTATCTGGGCGGGGTGACGCTTTCGTCGCTGGCGGGGGCGGGCCGGGTGCGCGAACTGCGCGGTGGCGCGCTGGCGGAGGCATCGACGGCCTTCGCGTCCGACGTGGCGCCGTGGCTGCCGCACGGCTTCTAGGTCCGATGCCAGGGACGTCGGGACCCTCCCGGTCGACCGCGGCGATGTGGCACTAGGCGGGCTGGCAGCCGGGGCACCAGAAGAGATTGCGGGCGGCGAGACCGGCGGTGCGGATCTCGCCGCCACAGATGTGGCAGGGCAGCTGTGCCCGGCGGTAGACGTAGACCTCGCCGCCGTGGTCGTCGACGCGCGGCGGCCGGCCCATCGCCTCCGGCATGTGCTCCGGACGGACGGTGTCGATGCGGTTGTTCCGTACGCCCTCGCGCATCAGGCCGACCAGGTCCCCCCAGAGGGCGTGCCATTCCCGCTCGGTGAGATCCCTGCCCGCGCGGTACGGATCGATGCCGTGCCGGAAGAGCACTTCCGCGCGGTAGACGTTGCCGACGCCCGCGACGACGTTCTGGTCCATGAGCAGGGCGGCGATCGTCGTGCGGGAGCGGGAGATCCTCGCCCAGGCTCGCTCGGGACCGTCGTCGGGCCGGAGCGGGTCGGGGCCCAGCCGCGCGTGTATCGCGGCCTTCTCGCAGTCCGTGATCAGGGCGCAGGCCGTGGGGCCCCGCAGATCGACGTACGACCCGGCGTTCGCGAGCCGCAGGCGCACGGTGTCGGTGGGCGGCGGCGCGGGCGCGTCGCCGAAGTCCACCTTGCCGAACAGGCCGAGGTGGATGTGGATCCACTCACCGCCGTCGGAGCCGCCGAAGCCGAGGAAGAGGTGCTTGCCGTGGGCCTCGGTGCGCTCCAGGGCGGTGCCGTCGAGCAGCGCCGCGGAGTCGGCGAACTTGCCCTGCGGGCTGGTGACCCGCACGGACCGGCCGCCGAACCGTTCCCGGTAGTCGGCGGCCAGTCGATGGATGGTGTGCCCTTCGGGCATCAGGCGGTCGGCTCCTGGGGGTGGTGGGCCGGGATCGGGGGGAGCTCGCCGGTGGCCTCGTACCGCTCGAGCATCTCGATGCGGCGGGTGTGACGCTCCTCGCCCGAGTACGGGGTCTTGAGGAAGACCTCGACGAAGGTGGTGGCTTCGTCGGTCGTGTGCATCCTGGCACCGACCGCGACGACGTTGGCGTTGTTGTGCTCACGCCCAAGGGCGGCGGTCTGCACGCTCCAGGCCAGCGCGGCCCGGACGCCCCTGACCTTGTTCGCGGCGATCTGCTCGCCGTTGCCGGAGCCGCCGATCACGATGCCGAGGCTGCCGGGGTCGGCGACAGTCCGCTCGGCGGCGCGCAGGCAGAACGGCGGGTAGTCGTCCTGGGCGTCGTAGATGTGGGGGCCGCAGTCGACGGGCTCGTGGCCGTGGGCCCTGAGCCACTCGACGAGGTGGTTCTTGAGTTCGAAGCCGGCATGGTCGGAGCCGAGGTACACGCGCATGGTCCGAGTGTGGCACGCGCGAGGCGCGGCAGCCGTCAGCGGGGTCCGGCGACGGCACTGTCGGATGACCGACCAGCCACGGAGAGTGACGCAGCGGCGTGCCCGTCATCACGATCCGCAGGCAGGTCGTGCTTACCTACGGTTCAACGGTTCTCGCGTGCCCGACGCCGCCGGTCCGCCCTGGCACGCGTGACGTCCCGGCTGCGGCTGCGGCTGCGGCTGCGGCTGCGGCTGCGCGAGGAACTCGCCGGATCCCTCGCCGGATCCAGCGGCCCGGCCGGGGCCCCGACCCGCCGAACCACTCGTCGCCGGGGTCCGTACCACGAACGACGAAGGTGCTCACCGGGTCAGGGACCTCGGACACACCTGCACCGGGGTGGCGTCACCGGACGGGTGGTCGACTCCGAGACGGATCAACGTGCCCTTGATGAGGTGGAGTTCACCATGCCGGCCGATCCGGGTGGAGCGGCGCCGCAGACAAGGGGGATCCGGCCCCGGCCGTGGCGGCCGGCCCTCGCCGTTCGGCGGCCTGCACCGCGGCCGCCGCAATCACCCCCGGCACCCCAGCCTGGCCAGGAGGAACTCCGGGCCTTACCCAGGAATCCGGCCACCCTGCGAGAGTGCGGTCACGCACGGAGCGGGGCGGCGCATCCCCCGCCGCAAGCACAGCCGTCCGAGCACGTCGGCGGGAGCTCATCGGGACGCAGAACAGCCGTGGGCCGGGCGCGGGGCGTCGCAGCCGGCATCGCGGACGACGAGGATGCCCGGATCGCCCGGACGCCACCACCCCTCGTGGACGTCTTCCACCGAGTGGCACAGGTGGCGGCGGTCACCCCCGCCGCGTCGACGGGAGCCCGAACCGGACGGCACCCCGGGAACCGGCACGAGAAGGTGCGGCTCGGGTCCGGGCGGCGATGAAGGGGTACGACCAGCCGGGGACGGGCTGGAAGCAACAGGCCGGGCCGACACTCCCATAAGAGTCATATTGTCTGATTTACGCCTTTTCTCATGGTTCGATGGGCCGCACTTCACCCCTTGCGGGCAGGTACGTGATGGTTCGTCACACAAAGGGAGAGCGACATCGGATGTCTGAGGCAGAGGACACGAGAGCGGGGACGGGCGCCCTGCATCGTTCGATGAGTGAGGCGCTGAGCCGTCACTGGAAGGTCGCGGTTCTCGCCGCGGCCGGTGTCATCACCGTGACGAGTGCCACGATCCATGGAGGCACGCCGGACGCCGGGGCCTCCGACGCGAAGCCCGCCACGGCCCCCGTCCGCGACGGCATGCCCGAGGACGACCAGGACCACTCCAAGGACCATGACCGCGACGACAGGGGGGACAAGGGCGAGCGCGGGCACCGCGACAAGGGGAGCAACGAGGACGGCGAGGAGCACGACAAGAGGGACGCCGAGGACACGGGAAGCGAGAGGCTCGACAAGCAGTCCGTCGCATGCGACCCGAACAAGTTGATCGCGGAACTCGTCGAGCTCAACGAGAACACCGGCGGCACCCTCCACCTGGCCAAGGACTGCACCTACACCCTGACCGCCAACCAGGACGGCAACGGCCTGCCCCGAATCGTCCAGCCCATCACCATCCACGGCAACGGCGCCACCATCGCCCGCGCCGCCAACGCCGACCAGTTCCGCATCTTCCAGGTCTCAGCCGGCGGCGACCTCAGACTCCGCGGCCTCACCCTCACCCGCGGCAAGCCGGACGGCGACGGCGGAGCCATCAACGTCAACGCCGCAGGACGACTCGACACCGACGGTGTCACGTTCACCGACAACTCCGTGGCGGACATCGGCCTCGACAACGGCGGCGCCGTCTTCAACGCGGGCATCACCACCCTCCGCAACAGCGTCCTCACCCGCAACTCCGCAGAGTTCGGCAGCGCCATCTTCAACGCCTCGGGCAAGCTGCAGATCACCGACACCAAGATCACCGGCAACACTGCCGAGGGCGACGGAACCGTCTCGAACGACGGCGGGACCACCAAGATCGGTAACAGCCTGATCAGCCACAACTTCGGCTCCGGCGTGGAGAACCAGGCAGGTCTGACAGAGATCGACAGGACCACCATCAGCAACAACGTCGACGACGGCAACGGTGGAGGCATCGACCACGAGAACGGCGGGCTCCACGTACGCAACAGCGTCATCAAAGGCAACGCCGTGATCGGCGATGAGAACGGTGGAGGCATCATCCTCGACGACGACGCCGTGATCGAGGACAGTGAGATCACCGGCAACACCGCTGTCGACGGGGACGGCGGCGGCATCGCGACCGGGGAGGCCGGCTCGGAGGTCGCGATCCGCGGCACGAAGATCGCCGGCAATCAGGCCCCTGGCGACGGTAGGCGAGGCGGCGGTCTTTTCGTCGAGGACGGCACCACCGTCAACCTCACCGACACCACGGTGAAGAAGAACCTGTCCGACGCGCCCGCCGGCGGCATCCACAACAGCGGCATCGTCACCGCCAACGGCAAGGTCCGCATCATCGACAACGTCCCCACCAACTGCACCGGCAGCCCGAATCCCGTCCCCAGCTGCTTCGGCTGACACACCCTCACACCCGAGACAGCCCACCACCCGCCCCCGGCCCCCAGCCGGGGGCGGACCCATACACCCCAGGACCCGGATCGAGGGGACGCAGGAAACGCCCGCCGGGGTGTACTTCCACGTCCCGGCCCCTCGGGCCGGTCCTGGACTCACGCCCCGGCGAGACCGCATCCGGTGGAACCACGGCATCAGCCCCGGCGGCCGACGAACTTCCAGGCGGCGGGCAGCGCGCCCATCGCGAGCGCGGCCTTGAGCGCGTCGCCGATCAGGAACGGGGTGAGGCCGGCCGCCACGGCCTGGGGCAGCGTCATTCCGGTGGCGAGCGCCAGGTAGGGCACGCCGACCGCGTAGATGATCGCGGAGCCGAGCACCATCGCGCCCGCGGTGCGCAGGACGGAGCGGTCCGCGCCACGCCGGGCGAGGGCACCGACCGCGGTGGCGGCGACCAGCATGCCGAGGATGTAGCCGAGGGACGGCATGGTCCAGCCGGAGGACGCCTCGGCGAACCACGGCATGCCCGCCATTCCGGCGAGGGCGTACAGGGCGAGCGAGAGGAAACCGCGGCGCGCGCCGAGCGCGGTGCCGACGAGCAGGGCGGCGAAGGTCTGGCCCGTGACCGGGACCGGGGAGCCCGGCACGGCGACGGAGATCTGCGCGGCGACACCGGTGAGCGCGGCGCCGCCGACGACCAGGGCCGCGTCCACCGCGGACTTGGCGCGCGAGGCGGGCAGCAGATCGGCGAGGACCAGCCCCGGGCGGGGGGCGGAAGCGGCAGCAGTGCTCATCGGTACTCCGGGTGCGAGGGCGCGTAGTGGGTGATGACGTGGTTGTGGACATGGCGACGTTAGCCCAGCGGTGAACGATCGATCACCGTCGGCCGATGACAAAGGCCGAGGAGGCCGCATGGTGGAGTTCACACAAAAGGAGGAAGGCAAGCGCCGGAGGCGCGTGATGCTCGTCACTGAGGTGGTGGACCAGCGACGCCGTTTTGGTGAAGCGGGCGACGCTCGGGAAGACTGTAGGTTCTTGCCAAAACCCAGCGCAGCCGAGAGTCCCCAGCACATGCACGAAGCACCGCCCCGCCCACTGGTCGCCGAGGCCGAACCCCTCTCCCACGGGCTGAAGCAGCGCCATCTGACGATGCTCGGACTGGGCGGGGTGATCGGGGCGGGGCTGTTCGTCGGTTCCGGTGCGGGCATCGCGCTCGCCGGCCCCGGCATCGTGGTCTCGTACCTCCTCGCCGGCGCGCTGGCCATGCTGGTGATGCGGATGCTCGGCGAGATGTCCGCGGCGATGCCCGCGTCCGGCGCGTTCTCCGTGCACGCCGAGCGGGCCCTCGGCCGCTGGGCGGGATTCACGGTCGGCTGGCTCTACTGGTTCCTGCTCGTGGTCGTGCTCGCCGTGGAGGCGACCGGCGCGGCGACGATCGCCAACGGCTGGGTGCCGGGCGTGCCGCAGTGGACCTGGGTACTGATCTTCATGGTGGTCTTCACTGTGGCCAATCTGGCGGCCGTGAAGAACTTCGGCGAGTTCGAGTTCTGGTTCGCGGCGCTCAAGGTCGGCGCGATCGTGCTGTTCCTGGTCCTCGGCTCCCTGGCGGTCTTCGGCCTGCTGCCGGACACGCAGCCGGTGGGCCTGGCGAATCTCACCGGGGAAGGCGGCCTGCTGCCCAACGGGTGGGCGGGCGTCGTCGCCGGGGTCCTCGCCGTGGTCTTCGCCTTCGGCGGGCTGGAGGTCGTGACGATCGCGGCGGCGGAGTCCGACGATCCGGCGCGGGCGGTCGGACGCGCGGTGCGCAGCGCGGTGTGGCGCATCCTCCTCTTCTACGTCGGCTCGATGCTGGTCATCGTGACCGTGCTGCCGTGGACGGCGATGCAGCCCGGGCAGAGCCCGTACGTCGCGGTCCTGGACGCGGTCGGGGTGCCGGGGGCCGGGCAGATCATGAACGTCGTGGTGTTCGTGGCGCTGCTGTCCGCCCTCAACGCCAATCTCTACGGCTCGTCGCGGATGGTGTTCTCGCTGGCCGAGCGGGGCGAGGCGCCGGCGGGGCTGCTCAGGGTCTCCGGCGGCGGGGTGCCGCGCCGGGCGGTGTTCGCGTCCGTCGCGTTCGGTTTCGTGTCGGTCCTGCTCAATCTGAAGTGGCCGGACACCGTGTTCCTCTACATGCTGAACGCGGTCGGCGCGGTGCTGCTGTTCGTATGGGGCCTGATCGCCGTGTCGGAGCTGCGGCTGCGCCGCCGGATCGAGCGCGAGGCCCCGGAGAAGCTGACGTTGCGGATGTGGTGCTTCCCGTGGCTGACCTGGGTGGCGCTCGCCGGGATCGTGGCCGTGCTCGTGCTGATGCTCGGAGACGGGGCCGCCCGGCCCCAGGTGCTGTGGTCGGCCGCGGCGACGGCGCTGGTGCTGCTGGCGGCGGGACTCCGGGAGTTGCGCGACATGCGGGCGAAGCGTGCCTAGTTCTTCACAATGTGTGAGCATCCTGTCCGTATAGCGGTCATCGATGCTCGGTGAGCGGTACGCGCCCCAGACTGTGGGCCACTCCCCATCCGCTCATGAACAGGCACGCCCATGTCTCGGACCTCGGCGCCCGCACCCGCCGGCACCCAAGCCGGCTCGTCGCTCGCCCACGGCCTCAAGCAGCGCCATCTGTCGATGATCGCCCTCGGCGGTGTGATCGGCGCCGGCCTCTTCGTCGGCTCCGGTGCCGGTATCGCCGCCGCCGGCCCGTCCATCGTCATCGCCTACGCCGCGTCCGGCCTGCTCGTCATGCTGGTGATGCGCATGCTCGGCGAGATGTCCGCGGCGAACCCGGCCTCCGGCTCCTTCTCCGTGCACGCCGAGCGGGCCCTGGGCCCCTGGGCGGGCTTCACCGCGGGCTGGTCGTTCTGGGTGCTGCTGTCCGTCGCGGTCGGCCTGGAGGGCATCGGCGCGGCGAAGATCGTCAGCGGCTGGCTGCCCGGTACCCCGGAGTGGGCCTGGGTCGCGCTGTTCATGCTGGTGTTCTGCGGCACCAACCTGGCGGCGGTGCGCAACTTCGGCGAGTTCGAGTTCTGGTTCGCCGCGCTCAAGGTCGGCGCGATCACTCTCTTCCTGGTCCTCGGCGGCCTGGCCATCCTCGGTGTGCTGCCCGGGACGGAAGCGCCCGGCACCGCCAACCTCACGGGCGACGGGGGGTTCCTGCCGCACGGGGCGGAGGGGCTGGTCATCGGTCTGCTCGCGTCGGTCTTCGCGTACGGCGGCCTGGAGACGGTGACCATCGCGGCGGCCGAGTCCGAGCATCCGGTCCAGGGTGTCGCCCGGGCCGTGCGCACCGCGATGTGGCGCATCGCGCTCTTCTACATCGGCTCCATGGCGGTCATCGTCACGCTGGTGCCGTGGGACGACCCGGACGTCGCCAACCCCGACAAGGGCCCGTACGTCACCGCGCTGAACCACCTGGACATCCCCGGCGCCGGTCTCGTGATGCAGATCGTCGTGCTGGTGGCGCTGCTGTCCGCGATGAACGCCAACATCTACGGCGCCTCCCGCATGGCGTACTCCCTGGTCGCGCGGGGCCAGGGCCCGAAGGCGATCGGCCGCGTCTCGGGCGGGGTGCCGAGGATCGCGGTGCTGGTCTCCTCCGTCTTCGGCTTCCTGTGCGTGCTGCTCAGCTACTGGCGTCCGGACGACGTCTTCCCGTGGCTGCTGAACATGATCGGCGCGGTCATCCTCGTCGTCTGGCTGTTCATCGCGGTCTCCCAGCTGGTGCTGCGGCGCCGCACGGAGCGCGACGCCCCCGAGAAGCTCGTGGTGCGGATGTGGCTGTTCCCGGTGCTGACCTGGGTCGCCATCGCGGGCATGCTCGCCATCTTCGTCCTGATGCTGCGCCAGCCCGACACCCGTGACCAGCTGATGGCGACCGGTCTGATGACGCTGGTGCTTGCCGCCTCCGGCGCGGTGGTCCAGCGCAGGCGCAGGGCCGAGCACGAGATCGGCGCGACGAGCGGGAGCGGCGCCGCCGCCGGGACCGCCGAGCGGGACGCGGTGCCCGCCGCGGAGGCCGCCAAGAAGTAGGGCGTCAGCCCGGCAGGACCGCAAGGCAGGTGCCGGCGCGAGCCGTTCGCGCCCAGGACCCCCGGCCCGGAAGGGCCGGGGGTCCTGGCGCGTGCGAAGGGGGAGGGCGACCGCGGGCGCGTACGGCGGACGTGCGCCGGGAAACGATCCGGTGGCCTTCGGCGACGCCTTCGCGGAGTACGGCACGGCACTTCGCCCTCGGTGTCGACGCCGTCGTCACCGACTTCTCCGGCCTGGCCGCGATCCCCTGCGGCGCCCGGCGCCGGTGCCACATCAGGGAACGTTCGCCCCGCCACGACGCCCGACGCGCACCAGGTCGAAGGGCTGATCAGGTTCCGACCCCTCTTGCTGCTAGCCTGCAGTTGCGAACATGTTGCAATAAGCAGTCGGAGGGCTCGGACATGGCCATGTACACGCTTCCTGAACTCCCGTACGACTACGCGGCGCTGGAGCCGGTGATCAACCCGGAGATCATCGAGTTGCACCACGACAAGCACCACGCCGCCTACGTCAAGGGCGCCAACGACACCCTCGAGCAGCTGGCCGAGGCGCGCGACAAGGAAGCCTGGGGCTCGATCAACGGCCTGGAGAAGAACCTCGCGTTCCACCTCTCCGGCCACATCCTGCACAGCATCTACTGGCACAACATGACCGCGCCCAAGGAGGGCGGCGGCGGCGAGCCGCTCGCCGCGGACGGCGTCGGCGAGCTGGCGGATGCGATCACCGACTCCTTCGGCTCCTTCGCCAAGTTCCGCACCCAGCTGTCGAAGGCCGCCGCGACCACCCAGGGCTCGGGCTGGGGCGTGCTCGCCTACGAGCCGGTCAGCGGCCGGCTGATCGTCGAGCAGGTCTACGACCACCAGGGCAACGTCGGCCAGGGCTCGGTGCCGATCCTGGTCTTCGACGCCTGGGAGCACGCCTTCTATCTGCAGTACAAGAACCAGAAGGTGGACTTCATCGACGCCATGTGGGGCGTCGTCAACTGGCAGGACGTGGCGAAGCGCTACGCCGAGGCCAAGGACCGCACCCCGCTGATCACCCCGTGACCCGGGCCCCGTCACGGCCGTAGGTCGTCCTGCTCGTGATCGTCTTCTCAACCTTCACCGGCAGGCGGAAAGAAGAAGGACCCCCGCGAATGGGGCACCTCCCGGGCAGGGCTCTGGGGAGTGACTCGCGGGGGTCCTTCCGTTTCCGGCCGGGCGGCGGGCGCGTCAGGAGAAGTCGGGACCCTTCGTCCGGGTGCGCTTGATCTCGTAGAAGCCCGGGATCGACGCCACCATCAGCGTGCCGTCCCACAGCCTGGCCGCCTCCTCGCCCTTGGGCGCCGGCGTGACGACCGGGCCGAAGAACGCGATCTGCTCGCCGTCCGACCCGGGCACCGCGATCACGGGCGTGCCGACGTCCTGGCCGACCTTGGAGATGCCCTCTTCGTGGGAGGCGCGCAGCTCGGCGTCGTAGGCGTCCGAACCGGCGTAGTCCGCGAGCACGGCCGGGAGGCCGACGGCCTCCAGTGCCTCCAGGACCACCTCGGGCGTGATCCCGCGGCCCTCGTTGTGGATCCGGGTGCCGAGGGCGGTGTAGAGGGGGCCGACGACCTCGTCGCCGAACTTCTGCTGGGCGGCGATCACGACGCGCACGGGACCCCAGGCGTTCCGCATCGCCTCCCGGTACTCCTCGGGAAGCTCGTCCAGCCGGTCCTCGTTGAGCACCGCCAGGCTCATGACGTGCCAGCGCACCTCCACCGGCCGTACCTTCTCCACCTCGAGCATCCAGCGGGAGGTCATCCAGGCCCAGGGGCACAGCGGGTCGAACCAGAAGTCGGCGGGGGTCCTGTCGTCGGACATGTCACTCCTCGTACTCGTGATGGGCGCGCGCTCCGGGGACTGAACACCGGCGCTCGCCGACCGCATTCCCCGATGCCCCCGGTCACGAGCGCGTGCGAGGATCGGTCCTGTCCGAACGAGACACGAAGGAGTGGACGTGCCCGGAGAGAATCTGTCCCGCGACGAGGCCCGCACCCGGGCCGAGCTGCTGTCGGTCGACGGGTACGAGGTCTTCCTCGACCTGCGGTCCGCGACCGCGGTGGGCGAGGAGGCACAGCCGCGGACGTTCCGCTCGGTCACCACGATCAGGTTCCGGCGCACCGGCGCGGGCGACAGCACCTTCGCCGACCTCGTCGCCCCTTCGGTGAACGCGGTGACGCTCAACGGCCGCGAGCTCGACCCGGCCGAGGTCTTCGACGGCTCCAGGATCGCCCTGGGCGGCCTGCAGGCCGAGAACGTCCTGGTGGTGGACGCGCAGTGCGCGTACAGCCGGACCGGCGAGGGGATGCACCGGTTCGTCGATCCGGAGGACGGCGAGGTCTATCTGTACACGCAGTACGAGCCCGCCGACGCCCGACGGGTCTTCGCCGACTTCGAGCAGCCGGACCTGAAGGCACCGTTCCGATTCGAGGTGGCCGCGCCCGAGGACTGGACGGTCTGGAGCAACGGCGCGGTGGAGTCCCGCGAGGGCGGGACCTGGCGGTTCGCGGAGACCAAGCCGATCTCCACCTACATCACGGCCGTCGTCGCCGGTCCCTACCACTACGAGTCCGACCTCTACACCCGCACCCTCGACGACGGGCGGACGTTGGAGATCCCGCTCGGCGCCATGTGCCGCAAGGGGCTGGCCAAGCACTTCGACGCGGACGACATCTTCCTGGTCACCAAACAGGGCCTGGACTTCTTCCACGACCACTTCGACTACCCGTACCCCTTCGGGAAGTACGACCAGGCGTTCGTGCCCGAGTACAACATCGGCGCGATGGAGAACCCCGGCTGTGTGACCTTCCGGGAGGAGTTCGTCTTCCGGGGCAAGGTGACGCAGGCGTCCTTCGAGCGCCGGGCGAACGTCATCCTGCACGAGATGGCGCACATGTGGTTCGGCGACCTGGTCACCATGCAGTGGTGGGACGACCTGTGGCTGAAGGAGTCCTTCGCCGACTTCATGGGGGCGTTCTCGCTGGTCGAGGCGACCCGCTTCGACAACGGCTGGGTGACGTTCGCCAACAACCGCAAGGCGTGGGCGTACCGGGCCGACCAGCTGCCGTCCACGCACCCCGTCACCGCGGACATCCACGACCTGGAGGACGCCAAGCTCAACTTCGACGGGATCACCTACGCCAAGGGCGCCTCGGTCCTGAAGCAGCTCGTGGCGTACGTGGGACCCGACGCGTTCCTGGAGGGCGCGCGGCGCTACTTCAAGCGCCACGCCTACGGCAACACCCGTCTCGACGACCTGCTGTCGGTGCTGGAGGAGACCTCCGGCCGGGACATGAAGGCGTGGTCGCGCTCCTGGCTGGAGACCTCGGGGGTCAACACGCTGACGCCCCGGCTCACCTGTGACGCGGGCGGCCGGATCACCGAGCTGGCGGTCGTGCAGGACGACGGGACCGCGTCCGCCGCCCCGTCCCCGGCGCGGCCGCACCGGGTGGCCGTCGGCCTGTACCGGCACGAGGGCGCCGAGCTGGTGCGTTACGCCCGCGCCGAGGTGGACGTCACCGGGACCAGGACGGTCGTGGAGGAGCTGGCCGGCCGGGAACGTCCGGCGCTGGTGCTCGTCAACGACGACGACCTCACCTACTGCAAGGTCCGGTTCGACGAGGGCTCCCTGGAGACGCTGCGCGGCCACCTCGGCTCGGTCACCGACCCGCTGGCACGGGCGGTGTGCTGGTCGGCGCTGTGGAACCTGACACGGGACGCCCTGATGCCCGCGCGGGACTTCGCCGGGATCGTCCTGGACTTCGCCGGACGGGAGTCGGACATCGGCGTACTGCAGATGGTGCACGCCTGGGCGCGCACCGCCCTCGTCCACTACGCGGCGCCCGAGTGGCGAGAGGAGGGCGGCCGGCGGCTGTCGGAGGGCGCGCTGCGGGAGCTGCGCCTCGCGGAGCCGGGCAGCCAGCACCAGCTGACCTGGGCACGGTTCTTCGCGTCCGTGGCCGCCACGGACGCGGATCTCCAGCTGCTCCAGGGCCTGTTGGAGGGGAGCGCCGAGATCGACGGACTCGACGTGGACCAGGAGCTGCGCTGGGCGTTCCTGGAGCCGCTGGCCTCACACGGGGTGGCCGACGAGACCGCGATCGCCGCCGAGCTGGCCCGCGACGACACCGCGTCCGGCAAGCGCCACCAGGTGCGCTGCCTGGCCGCGCGGCCCTCCGCCGCGGTCAAGGACCAGGCGTGGGCGCAGGTCGTGGAGTCGGACGCGCTGTCCAACGCGCTGGTGGAGGCGACGATTTCGGGCTTCGCCCAGGCGTCGCAGCGAGAACTGCTCGCGCCGTACGCCGAGAAGTACTTCGCGGCGATCGAACGGGTCTGGGCGGAGCGGTCGATCCAGATCGGCATGGACGTGGTCCGCGGACTCTTCCCCGACCTCCAGGACGACGAGGCCACACTCCGGGCGACTGACGCGTGGCTCGGCTCCCACACGGACGCGCCCCCGGCGCTGCGCCGGCTGGTGCTCGAGTCCCGGGACGACCTCGCCCGCGCGTTGCGGGCCCAGTCCTGCGACGCGGCGGCCGCCGGCCGCTGACGGCCGCTGACACCGGCTCCCCCCGCCGGGCCCAGGAGCCGGCGGGGACGCCCGATCGGCAGAACTGATCGGCATTCGAACGTCCGTACTTTAGGACGGGGATGTCCGGAATTGTCGACGGCTGTGTAACAGCGGTTAGGGGCCCTCGTCCGCGCGGGAATTGGCGGGTCATGAACCACAACACGCCTCTGTCCCCCCGCCCGTCGAGCGACCTCTCCGATGTGCGGCGGCGCGTGCTGTCGGCCGCGCAGCTGCGCGCCCGGGGCGTGGCCGCCGAGCGCGTCGCCGAGCGATGCGGCCCGGGCGGTCCCTGGCAGCAGCTCCTGCCCGGTGTTTTCCTGCTGCACCCGGGGACGCCCACCAGCGAGGAGCGGCTGCACGCCGCGGTGACGTACGCCGGCCGCCCCGACGAGGGCGAGGTCATGGTGACGGGGCTGGCGGCGCTCGCGCTGCACCGGTTCGCCTCCGCGCCGTCCCTGATGGCGCTGGAGCGCATCGACGTGCTCGTACCGCGCACCCGGCGACTGCGCTCGGCCGGCTGCGCACGACTGATCCGCACCCACGCGATGCCGAGGCCGGACGTGGTGACGGGACTGCCCGTCGCCCCCGTGGCGCGTGCGCTGGCCGACGCCGTCGCACGGCTGACCGACCCGGGGGCGGTGCGCCGACTGCTGACCGAGGCCGTGCGCTCCGGCCACTGCGAACCGGGCGCCGTGGTGGCCGAGCTGACGCGATCGCGGCTGCTGTCCCGCCCCCACGTCGTAAACGCCGTCGACTTCCTCCTCGCCGAGGGGCGTACGGTCGCGGAGGGCCGCCTCTACGACCTCGTACGGCTGTACGGACTTCCCGAACCGGTGTGGAACGTGGATCTGCGTCTGCCGGGCGGCCCTCAGCTGGGCAGCGTGGACGCGTACTGGCCCGAGGAGGCCGTCGCCGTCGAACTGGACACCCGCGCCCCGCGCCCCGCGGCCGTCCCGGACGGGCCGGACGCGGACCCGGAGTGGTCCGCGTCCAGCCGTCGGCGCGAGCAGTTGGAGCGGCTCGGGATCACCGTCGTACGGATCGGCCCCGGGAAGCTGCGGGACGTCCCCGTGCAGCAGGCGATGGTCCTCCGTACGGCTCTGATGGCCGCCTCGGACCGGGAGCCGACGCCGTATGTCGTCGTGCTCCCCCGCTAGAGGGAGTGTTGCGCAAGTCCCTCCTGGCCCGCGACGCCTGGCACGCACTCCCCGTAGTCCTTCGGGCAAGGGAGGTGCCCCCACGCGGCGTTGCGGGGGTCATCCAGGTACGTCCGGTACGAGGATGATCCTCCGCCTTGCGATCGCACGCACCGGGCGCCGCAGGCCCTGCCCCGCGCCCTGGACACATCGGCGCCGAATCCGACGGCCGACGCGGGATCCGACGGCCGATACGGAAAAACCGTCCATTATTGAACGACCTGACGGGCGGATAGGTGAGCTATCCACCCCTTCGCCCCCCATGGCGCATGTTCCGCCAGTGGCGGATGTCCGCCATCACCGCATCCCGCCTCTGTCAACTCTCCACAAACCCCTGTCACTTGCGAAAGGCTGAGCGGTCATCCGGTACCGCATTCCGGACCCTTCTTTCACATAACAGGGATGCTGATGACAACCCTCGAGTCCCAGGGCTCCATATCCGGGCCAAGACGCGTGGCCCGGATAGCCGCCGCCGCAGGCCTCGTGGCCGCGCTGGTGGCCACCGGCGCCGCCCCCGCCTTCGCCGCCACCTCGGTGGACGACCCGGCGGGCGGCCCGGTCAAGACCGCCGAGACGCCCGCCGACAAGCTCGGCCAGGCGGACGCCCAACTCCTCGCCGAAGCCGAGGCGAAGGGCCAGAAGACCGTCACCGTGATGGTCGCAACCGTTCCCGGCCGGACCGAGCAGGTCGCCGGCCAGCTGGACGCCGTTCCCGGCGCCGTCGTCGGCCAGAAGGACGACAAGCTCGGCTACGTCCGGGTCACGCTCCCCACCGCCAGGGCGAAGAGCGCCCTCGGCAAGGCCGGAGAACTCGCCACGGTCCAGGGCATGGACCTCCAGCGCGAGATCAAGCTGGACGATCCGAGGCCGGACGCGGGCGCCAGGGGTACCGCTTCCGCCTCGAAGTCGGCCACGTACCCGGCGCCGGGCAGGAAGACCCCCGCGAAGAACCCGTACAACCCGTCCCACGAGACGGGCGCGGTGGAGTTCGTCGAGGACCACCGGCGGGCCGACGGCCGCGGTGTGACCATCGGCATCCTCGACTCCGGGATCGACCTGGGCCACCCGGCCCTGCAGAAGACCACCACCGGCGAGCGCAAGATCGTCGACTGGGTGACCGCGACCGACCCGGCGAGGGACGGCGACGGCACCTGGCGGCGGATGGACACCGGGGTGACCGGCCCCGTGTTCACCGTGGGCGACCGCAGCTGGAAGGCACCGGCCGGCGAGCACCGGTTCAGCGTCTTCGAGGAGCGGGCCACCCTCGGCGGCGACATGGCCGGAGACCTGAACCGCGACGGCGACACCACCGACAAGTGGGGCGTGCTGTACGACGCCGCCGCCGGCACCGTCCGCGTCGACCTGAACGACGACTCCGACTTCACCAACGACGTCGCGATGAAGCCGTACAGGAACGGCCACCAGGTCGGGTACTTCGGTACCGACGACCCCGCCACCGAGATCGCCGAGCGCATCCCGTTCGTGGTGGAGATCCGCAAGGACGTCGAGTTCGAGGCCGGGAAGTTCGCCGACTACGTCAACATCGGCGTCGTCGAGGGCTCGCACGGCACCCACGTGGCCGGCATCGCCGCCGCCAACGGCCTCTTCGGCGGCCGGATGAACGGTGCGGCGCCCGGCGCCAAGCTGGTCTCCTCGCGTGCCTGCACCTGGAGCGGCGGCTGCACCAACATCGCGCTGCTCGAGGGCATGCGTGACCTGGTCGTCAACCGCGGCGTGGACATCGTCAACATGTCCATCGGCGGTCTGCCCGCGCTGAACTACGACGACAGCGACCGCGGCGACGACGCGGACAACGCGCGCGCCCTCCTCTACAACCGCCTGATCGACACCTACGGCGTCCAACTGGTCATCTCGGCCGGCAACTCGGGCCCCGGCGTGAACACGATCGGCGACCCGGGCCTGGCGAACAAGGTCGTCTCGGTCGGCGCGGCGATCTCCCGCAGCACCTGGGCCGCCAACTACGGCTCGCAGGTCAAGAAGCGGTACAGCATGTTCAACTTCTCCTCCCGCGGCCCGACGGAGAACGGCGGCTTCACGCCGACGATCTCCGCTCCCGGCTCGGCGGTCAACACGATCCCGACCTGGCAGGCGGGCGCTCCGGTGGCCGAGGCCGGCTACAGCCTGCCCGCGGGCTACGGCATGCTGAACGGCACGTCGATGTCCTCGCCGCAGGCCGCGGGCGCGAGCGCGCTGCTCATCTCCGCCGCCAAGCAGCGCCACATCAAGCTCTCCCCGCTCACCCTGCGGACCGCGCTGACCAGCACCGCCAAGCGCATCCCCGGAGTGAAGGCGCACGAGCAGGGCGCGGGCCTGATCGACGTCGAGGAGGCCTGGGAGTCCATCCGGGACGGCGCCACCGCCCACGCGTACTCGGTGAAGGCACCGGTCGACACCGCGCTCGACCACCTGCTGAAGCCGGAGGCGGGCTTCGGAGCCGGCATCTACGACCGCGAGGGCGGGCTGAAGCCCGGCCAGCGCAAGACGTACGACGTCACCATCACGCGCACGAGCGGCCCGAACCGGCCGGTCGAGCACGAGCTCGACTTCCGTAACAACGACGGCACGTTCCGTATCCTCGGCGACGACGAGGTGGACCTGCCGCTGAACAAGCCGGTCACCGTCAAGGTGCAGGCCAAGGCCGCTTCCACCGGCGTGCACAGCGCCATCCTGGAAGTGGACGACGAGCGCACCGAAGGCGTCGACAAGCAGATCCTCACCACCGTGGTCGCCTCGAACGAGCTGGTGAAGCCCGGCTTCTCCTACTCCGCCAAGGGGTCGGTGCAGCGCAACAGCGCCAAGTCCTACTTCGTCACGGTGCCGCAGGGCGCCAGGACGCTGGAGGTCGCGCTCGGCGGTCTCGCCGCGGGCAGCCAGACCCGGTTCATCTCGGTCCACCCGTACGGCGTGGCCTTCGAGAGCACCGCGTCCACCGTCTGCTACGCGAACTACGACAACCCGGCCAACACCTGCCGCCCGGACGTGCGCTCCTACGCGAACCCGCAGCCGGGCGTCTGGGAGATCGAGGTCGAGTCGCGCCGTACGTCCCCGGCGCTGGACAACCCGTACAAGCTGGACGTCACCCTGCTCGGCGCCACCTTCGACCCGGCGGTGAAGACCCTCCCGGAGGCCGCGGTCGGCACGCCCGCCACGGTCGACTGGACGGTCACCAACGACGCGGCCGCGCTGGAGGGCAAGCTGCAGGGCGGCTCGCTCGGCTCCGCGAAGACGGCGACGCCGGCCATCGCGCAGGACGAGCGCCAGGTGTCCACGGTCACGATCGGCGCGGGCGTCGAGCGGCTGGACGTCGTCATCGGGAACACCTCCGACAAGGGCGCCGACCTGGACCTCGCGGTCCTCAAGGACGGCAGGCTCGTCGGCCAGTCCGCGGACGGCGACTCCGAGGAGTCGGTGTCCCTGACCAACCCGGCCGCCGGTACGTACACGATCCTCGTCGACGGCTACGCGGTGGCGCCCGGCGGCACCACGTACGACTACAAGGACGTGTACTTCTCCTCGGCACTCGGCACCGTGAAGGTCGACGGGTCGAAGAGCGTCTCGCTGGCCAACGGCGCGAGTGCGCAGGTCTCCGCCGAGGTGCTGGTGGGCGGCCCCGCGCCGGAGGGCCGCCGGTTCTTCGGCGAGGTCCGGCTGCTGAACGCGCGCGGCACCGCCGCGGGCACCGGCAGCGTGGTGATCGAGAAGGTCGTTCCGTAACGGAATGACCTGGTCACGAGGGCGGGCGTCCGGCGGGACGCCCGCCCTCCGTGCGTGCGGGCCCCCTCGGGTGTGAGGAAGGCCATGCGTCCCGCCCCTCGGACAATGGATTGGACAAAACGGCCGTGGACAGACGCATCATGGAAGACACCCAGGCCATGCAGGCTGCACAAGCGTACGGAGGAGTCCCCGTGAAGGTCGGAATCGTCGGAGCCACCGGGCAGGTCGGCACGGTCATGCGCAAGATCCTCGCCGAGCGGAAGTTCCCGGCCGACGAGCTGCGGCTGTTCGCGTCCGCCAGGTCCGCGGGGTCCACGATCGAGTGGCAGGGCCGGGAGATCACCGTCGAGGACGCCGCCACCGCCGACTACTCCGGCCTGGACATCGTGCTCTTCTCGGCCGGCGGAGCGACCTCCCGGGCACTCGCCGAGAAGGTCGCCTCCCAGGGTGCCGTCGTGATCGACAACTCCTCCGCCTGGCGCCGGGACCCCGAGGTACCGCTCGTCGTCTCCGAGGTGAACCCGCACGCGGTCAAGGACCGCCCGAAGGGGATCATCGCCAACCCGAACTGCACGACCATGGCCGCGATGCCCGTGCTGAAGCCGCTCCACCGGGAGGCCGGGCTCGCCTCGCTCGTCGCCACCACCTACCAGGCCGTCTCCGGCTCGGGCCTGGCCGGTGTCGCCGAGCTCGACGGCCAGGTGAAGGCCGTCGCCGAGCGGGCCGCCGAGCTGACGCACGACGGCGAGGCCGTCGTGTACCCGGAGCCGGGCGTCTACCGGCGCCCCATCGCCTTCAACGTGCTCCCGCTGGCCGGTTCGATCGTCGACGACGGCTCCCACGAGACCGACGAGGAGCAGAAGCTCCGCCACGAGTCCCGCAAGATCCTGGAGATCCCGGAGCTCAAGGTCTCCGGCACCTGCGTCCGCGTCCCCGTCTTCTCCGGGCACTCGCTGCAGGTCAACGCACGCTTCGAGCGTCCGCTGAGCGTGGAGCGGGCCTACGAGCTGCTGGCGGGCGCGGAGGGCGTCGAGCTCTCGGACATCCCGACCCCGCTGCAGGCCGCGGGCAAGGACGCCTCGTACGTGGGCCGCATCCGGGTCGACGAGACCGTGGAGAACGGTCTCGCCCTGTTCGTGTCGAACGACAACCTGCGCAAGGGTGCCGCGCTGAACGCGGTCCAGATCGCCGAGCTGGTGGCCGACGAGCTCAAGGGCTGATCCGCCCGCCGCACCGCGGGGCGGGGTCGCGTGCCGAGCGCACGGGACCCCGCCCCGTCGTCGTGCGGGGCCGGCCCGGTGGTCCGGCGGAGGGGCACCGGAAGGGCCCCGCGGGGGAGTCCGACCGGGGGACGGGCGGGCCGCGGGGGGCCCGTGGAAGGATGGGCCGAAACGTCACATACCGAGGACGCAGAAGCGAGGAGATGACCGGGTGCCTGGCACAAACCTGACCCGCGAAGAGGCACAGGCGCGGGCGCGCCTTCTCACCGTTGACTCGTACGAGATCGACCTCGATCTCACCGGGGCGCAGGAGGGCGGTACCTACCGGTCCGTGACCACCGTGCGCTTCGACTCCGCGGAGCACGGCGCGGAGACCTTCATCGACCTGGTGGCGCCCGCGGTGCACGAGGTCGTGCTGAACGGCCACCCGCAGGACGTGGCCGCGGTCTTCAGGGACTCGCGGATCGCGCTGCGTCATCTGCACGAGGGCCCGAACGAGCTGACGGTCGTCGCGGACTGCGCGTACACCAACACGGGCGAGGGGCTTCACCGGTTCGTCGACCCGGTGGACCAGCAGACCTACCTCTACACCCAGTTCGAGGTCCCGGACGCCCGCCGGGTGTTCGCGAACTTCGAGCAGCCGGATCTGAAGGCCACCTTCCGGTTCACCGTGAAGGCGCCCGAGGGCTGGACCGTGGTCTCCAACTCGCCGACGCCGGAGCCCAAGGACAACGTCTGGCACTTCGAGCCGACCCCGCGGATCTCCACGTACATCACCGCACTGATCGTCGGTCCGTACCACTCCGTGCACAGCTCCTACGAGAAGGACGGGCAGAGCGTGCCGCTCGGCATCTACTGCCGTCCGTCGCTCGCCGAGTTCCTGGACGCGGACGCGGTCTTCGAGGTCACCCGGCAGGGCTTCGACTGGTTCCAGGAGAAGTTCGACTACGCCTACCCGTTCGCGAAGTACGACCAGCTCTTCGTGCCGGAGTTCAACGCGGGCGCGATGGAGAACGCGGGCGCGGTGACCATCCGCGACCAGTACGTGTTCCGCTCGAAGGTGACCGACGCGGCGTACGAGACGCGCGCCGAGACCATCCTGCACGAACTGGCGCACATGTGGTTCGGCGATCTGGTCACCATGGAGTGGTGGAACGACCTGTGGCTGAACGAGTCGTTCGCCACCTACACCTCGATCGCCTGCCAGGCGTACGCGCCCGGCTCGAAGTGGCCGCAGGCGTGGACGACGTTCGCCAACTCGATGAAGACCTGGGCGTACCGGCAGGACCAGCTGCCGTCCACCCACCCGATCATGGCCGAGATCAGCGACCTGGACGACGTGCTCGTCAACTTCGACGGCATCACCTACGCCAAGGGCGCCTCGGTGCTGAAGCAGCTCGTCGCCTACGTCGGCATGGACGAGTTCTTCCGCGGCGTACAGGCGTACTTCAAGCGGCACGCCTTCGGGAACACCCGGCTGACGGATCTGCTGTCGGCGCTGGAGGAGACCAGCGGCCGCGATCTCAAGACCTGGTCCCGGGCCTGGCTGGAGACCGCGGGGATCAACGTCCTGCGGCCGGTGATCGACACCGACGCGGCCGGGACGATCACCTCGTTCGCGGTCAAGCAGGAGGCCCCGGCGCTGCCGCCGGGTGCGAAGGGCGAGCCCGTGCTGCGCCCGCACCGCATCGCGATCGGCTTCTACGACCTGGACGAGGCCGGGAAGCTCGCGCGCACGGACCGCGTGGAGCTGGACGTCGACGGCGAGTTCACGGCGGTGCGGGAGCTCGTGGGCAAGCGCCGACCGGCGGTCGTGCTGCTCAACGACGACGACCTCACGTACGCCAAGGTCCGTCTCGACGAGGAGTCGCTCAGGACCGTCACCGAGCATCTGGGCGACTTCACCGACTCGCTGCCCAGGGCCCTGTGCTGGGCCTCCGCGTGGGACATGACCCGCGACGGGGAGCTGCCGACCCGCGACTACCTGTCGCTGGTGCTGTCGGGCATCGGCAAGGAGTCGGACATCGGCGTGGTGCAGTCGCTGCACCGACAGGTGAAGCTCGCCCTGGACCTGTACGCGGCGCCGGAGTGGCGCGAGACGGGGCTGACGCAGTGGACGGACGCCACGCTGGCGCACCTGCGCTCGTCGGAGGCCGGCAGCGACCACCAGCTGGCGTGGGCGCGGGCGTTCGCGGCGACCGCGCGCACCCCGCAGCAGCTGGACCTGCTGCAGGCCCTGCTGGAGGGCCGGGACTCGATCGAGGGACTGGCCGTGGACACGGAGCTGCGCTGGGCGTTCCTGGAGCGGCTGGCGGCCACCGGGGTCTACGACGAGGAGGAGATCGCGGCCGAGCTGGAGCGGGACCGCACGGCCGCCGGTGAGCGGCACGCGGCGACGGCCCGGGCGGCCCGTCCGACGCCGGAGGCCAAGGCCGAGGCCTGGGAGTCGGTCGTCGAGTCCGGCACGCTGCCGAACGCGGTGCAGGAGGCGGTCATCGGCGGCTTCGTCCAGACCGACCAGCGCGAGCTGCTCGCCCCGTACACGGAGAAGTACTTCGCGGCGGTCAAGGGAGTGTGGGAGTCGCGTTCCCATGAGGTCGCCCAGCAGATCGCCGTGGGTCTCTACCCGGCGCTCCAGGTGTCGGCGGAGACGCTCGAGGCGACGGACGCATGGCTGGATTCAGCCGCTCCGAACGCGGCGCTGCGGCGACTCGTCCTCGAGTCCCGCGCGGGTGTCGAGCGGGCGCTGAAGGCCCGCGCTGCGGACGCGGCAGCGTCCTGACCTGCGGGGCCGCGAGCCTCGTACGGCGCATGGGAGGGCGCCCCGGAGCCATCGGGTCCGGGGCGCCCTTGCGCATGTCCGACAAGCCCCAACAAGGCTGTGTCCGAAGTGTGACCCGGCGTCAACAGCCGTGCTCTGAAACGACTATGCTCCCTCACCGTCGCCATATGATCGTTTCCGTTCAGATGATTTTTAAGGGTGCTGATGATCCGTGAGGAATCGTCGCCCGGAAGTGGAAGCCCGCGATCCGCGGCCGCTTTCGGGTGGCTGCTGCCCGCCGCGCTGACAGTCGTCGCCACCGTGGTCACGGTGATGCTGGTCCCCGCTCCGGCCCGTGTCCCCGTCGCGGTCATCGGCGCCGTCGCCGCCGTCCTGGTCGCCGCCGTCGGCGCCGAGGCCGCCCGCCGCGGCAGGGTGATCGACTCGCTGCGGCGCGCCGTCGCGGAGCGCGACTCCGTACTGGCCCACCAGGCCTCCCAGACGGCGCACCTCGCCGGCACCCTGCTGCCGGAAGTCGTGGAACGGCTCCGCAGGGGCGAGTTCCCGGAGGACGTGCTCGCCTCGCTCAACGCCCCGGAGGCCCACCAGGCCGTCGTCCGCACCGTCGTCGACGCCGTCGTCGCGGAGGAGGACCTGCGCGAGTCCGCGCAGCGCGCCTTCGTGAACATCGCACGCCGGGTGCAGGCCATCGTCCACCAGCAGGCCCAGGAGCTGCGGGAGATGGAGGACCGGCACGGCAAGTCCCCGGACGTCTTCGGCGATCTGCTCCGCCTCGACCACGGCACCGCGCTGATCGGCCGCCTCGCCGACTCCATCGCCGTGCTCGGCGGCACCAGGCCCGGCCGCCAGTGGAGCCGGGCCGTGCCCCTGTACAGCGTGATGCGCGGCGCCATGTCGCGGATCATCGACTACCAGCGCGTCGAACTGCACTCCGTCTCCGAGGTGGCCGTCACCGGCCCGGCCGTCGAGCCGCTCATCCACGCGCTGGCCGAACTCCTCGACAACGCGACCCGCTACTCCCCGCCGCAGACCAAGGTCCATCTGACGGCCGTCGACGTCCAGTCGGGCATCGCCGTCGAGATCGAGGACGGCGGCGTCAGCATGAGCGAGGAGGCCCGCAAGCGGGCGGAGCGGATGTTGCGCCAGGCCCAGCAGGGCATCGACCTCAACGACCTCGGCGAGACACCCCGTCTCGGCCTCGCCGTGGTCGGGCGGCTGGCGCAGGCGTACGGCTTCCAGGTGTCGCTGCGGCCGTCCGCGTACGGCGGTGTCCGCGCGGTCCTCGTCGTACCGCAGGACCTGATCACCACGACCGCGACCGCGACCGGTCTCGCCCACGGCATCGGGGCCGCGTCCGTCCCCCGGACGACGCTCCCGCCCGAGGCGGTCCAGGCAGCGCCGGCGCCCCAGGCGGCCGCGGTCCCCCCGGTGGCCTCGGCCACCCAGGTTCCCGTCCCGCGGCGCCCCGCCACCGGTCCGGTGGCCTCCGAGCCGGACCCGGTGGTGGTCGAGCGGGCCCCGAACGGCCTGCCCCAGCGGCGCCGCAAGACACCCGCCGTCGCGCCCGCCGCACCCACCACGCCGGCGTCGTCCACGCCGAACGCGGCTCCGGAGCAGGAGCCCACTCCGCAGGTGCAGCCCGGAATGTGGCTGGCCGCCTTCCAGAGCGGTCTGTCCGGGGAGCCCACCGACGCCAGCAAGGGGAACACGCAGCCATGATTCAGCAGCAGGCCAATATGGACTGGATGCTCAAGGACCTCGCGGAAGGCGTGCCGCAGACCAGGCACGTGGTCGTGCTCTCCGCCGACGGTCTGCGCATGGCCCAGTACGGCACCGACACCGACACCGCGGACCGGCTCGCCGCCGCGTGCGCCGGGCTCCAGTCGCTCGCCGCCGCGGTGGGCTCGGAACTCCCGCGCAGCGAGGGCCGGATGAGGCTCGTCGTGATCGAGATGGACGGCGGCTTCTTCTATCTCATGGCCGCGGGCGCCGGAGCCTTCCTCGCCGTGCTCGCCGACGAGGGCGTGGACGCCGGGCTCATGGGCCAGCGGATGCGCGACCTGGTGCTGCGGATCGGGGACCACCTCAGCAGCCCGCCTCGCCAGGACGGTGTGGCCAGGTGAGCAACCCGGGCGGCGGGAACTGGGAGGAGGCCAGTCCCGAGCGGCTCTACGTCATCACGGGCGGCCGCAGCAGCACGTCCGCCCCCGTCGAACTGGACCTGGTCACGCTGATCGTGGCCAGGTCCCGGCCGAAGCCCGGTCAGCAGCCGGAGCACGCGGCGATCCTCGAGCTGTGCCAGTCGCCGCTGTCGGTCGCGGAGGTCTCCGCGTACACGGGGCTTCCGGTCAGTGTCGTCACCGTCCTTCTCGGCGACCTCCTCGCCGACAACCGGGTGGTCGCCCGCGCGCCCGTCCCACCCGCCAGACTCCCCGACCGCGCTTTGATTGAGGCAGTGATCGATGGACTTCAAAAGCTCTGAGCAGTCGGCGCCGACGATCGGGCCGCGGAGCGAGGACGCACTGCCCGAGACGGCCGCGACCGCCGTCAAGGTGGTGATCGTCGGCGGCTTCGGGGTCGGCAAGACGACGCTGGTCGGATCCGTCAGCGAGATCCGGCCGCTGACCACCGAGGAGACGATGACCCAGGCAGGAGTCGGAATCGACGACACCTCGGGCATCGGCGGCAAGACCTCCACGACCGTGGCCATGGACTTCGGGCGCATCAGCGTCAACGAGGAACTGGTGCTGTACCTGTTCGGCACGCCGGGGCAGGAGCGCTTCTGGTTCCTGTGGCGCGGGCTGTTCGAGGGGGCGCTGGGCGCGGTGGTCCTGGTGGACACCCGGCGGCTGGAGGTCAGCTTCGACGTCATCGGCCGGCTGGAGGAGCGGGCCGTGCCGTTCGTCGTGGCCGTCAACTCCTTCCCGGACGCGCCCGAGTACCCGATCGAGGAACTGCGCGGCGCACTCGACCTGCCGGACTCGGTGCCGATCGTGCCGTGCGACGCCCGGCAGCGGTCGTCGAGCAGGGACGTGCTGATGACGCTGATGCGGTACCTGCAGAGTCTCGCGATGACGCAGGAGGCGTCCTGAGCAGACCGCCGGCGACGGCGGGAGCGGTGCGGTGGGGCCCTTGGCGGCGCGACGACCCGACAGCGGGGGCCGCAGCCGTGAGTACGGCCCCGACGGTACGCCCCTGAGCCGTACGGACCGGGTGGTGTTGCGGACGGGAGCGATGACCCATCGGACCGGGCGCCCTCCCGCGCGTATCGGCCCAACCGACCCGCCGTACGCTCGTCCGCCGGGGGCGCGGCGCCCTGCCCCCGTCGACGGATACCGTCCCGCGGGCGCCCTGCCCCCGGGCCGGGGTCCGCCCCGCCCGCGGCGATGAGTTCTCCCGGCCTCGGGAGTCATACCCCTGGCACCGCGACCGCGGCCGCACGGCTTCAGGGAGGACGACCGGACATGACCACCACCCACACCCTCGACGTCCCCGGCGGGCGCCTGTACTACGAGATCCGCGGCTCGGGGCCGCTGGTCGTGGTCATGGGGGCGCCCATGGACGCCGGGGAGTTCGCGCCCCTCGCCCACGCCCTCGCGGGGGACCGCACCGTGGTCACCCACGACCCGCGCGGCATCTCCCGGAGCCGCCTCGACGACCCCGGGCAGGACTCGACCCCCGAGCTGCGGGCGGACGACGTCGCCGCGATCCTGGACGCGCTCGGCGCCGAGGTCGCGGACGTCTTCGGCAGCAGCGGTGGTGCGGTCACGGGGCTCGCGCTGGCCACCCGGCACCCCGGCCGGGTGCGGACGCTCGTGGCGCACGAACCGCCCCTGCTGGAGCTCCTTCCCGACGCCGCCGAGCAGCGCGCCGCGACCGACGACCTCATCGAGACCTTCCACCGGGACGGCGTGGGCGCGGCCTGGACGAAGTTCATGGCCAACGCGGGCTTCGACCTCGGCGGGGACGAGGCCCCCAGCCCTCCGCAGGGCGAGCCCTCGGAGCGGGACCTGGCCAACAGCGTCCGCTTCTTCGCCCACGAGCTGCGTCACACGGCCCTGTACCGGCCCGATCTCGCGGCGCTGGAGTCCGGTCCCGTGCGGGTCGTCGTGGGCATCGGCGCCGACTCGGGCGGCCTGGTCACGTACCGGACCTCGACGGCCCTGGCCGAACGCCTGGGCGTCCTGCCGGTCGAGTTCCCGGGCGACCACGGCGGATTCCTCGGGCGGCCCGGGGAGTTCGCGGACGTCCTGCGGAAAGCGCTCGCGGGCGGATGAGCGGGCCCGGCCGCTCGGAGGGACGGGCAGCGGCCCGACGTGCACAAGGCACCCGGTCCCGATGGCAAGGACGTCGACGTCGACGAGCGCGCCTTCGGCGTCGCGGGGACTCACAGCGCCAAGGAGAGTTCGACCTCGGGACCCACGAGTACTTCCTGGAGGCGGTGGCCGACTGAACCACCGCTTTCCGCCACGGCCCGCCGGTCCGCCGGCGGCGTCCCCCGAGACGCCGCGCCCGTCGGCGGGATCGTGAAACCCACGATCGCGCGGGGCCGGCACCCGGAGGTGCCGGCCCCGCGCTCAAGGCCGTACCCGATGCGTCAGTGCTGCTTGACGAACGCCCGGCCCGCCTTCGAGCCCGCCCAGCAGGAGTTCTTCTCCGCCGCGGTCATCTTGCGGCTCTTGACGACCACCGCGTTGCTCTTGCCGTCCGTGCCGTTCTTGGCCGGGCCGGTGATGGTGTCGCCCCAGAACCAGTAGTAGTGGCCCCACTTGGGACTGTCGTAGTGGGTCTGCCAGGTGCCGGAGACCCGCTGCATCACCTGGGCCCGGGAGATCCAGCCGACCTCTCCCGGCCGCACCGTCATGTTCAGCGAGCTGCTCTCCGTGTGTGTGCTGGTCCAGCTGTGGTCGTAGCTGGCCGTCACGCTCAGGTCCACTATGCCCGCGATGTTCCCGCCGGCCGTGACCGAGACGCCCACCGAGTCCGTGGAACCGACCGAGTCGGTCCACGTCATCGACTGGGTGGCGGGGGACGTACTGCAGTTGAAGAGCGAGTCGGAGACCTGGCGGAACTCTCCGAGGTACGCCTTGCCGAGCGTCGGGTCGTTGAAGCTGCACTTGCCCACGCCCGACTCGCAGTCGGTCCTGAGGAGTTCGCGGGTGGGCCCGTCGTCCGCGGCCGCCGTGGAGGTGGCCGCCACGAGGACTCCACAGGTTGCCGTCGCAACGGCGAGTGCCCGGACGCCCCGGCTCAGGGCGTGACTCATCGTCATGCTGGTGCCTTTCACGCTGTGTGGGGAGTCGGTGAACTGCGCTGCCACGCCCGGGACTCGGGCGCCCTGACCAAGCCGCAATCACCGCCTGTGAACGCGAGATTGTCCCAATAGCCACGCCAACCCCACCAAGAACAAGCAAAGTTGTAGTTGATTGCGAAACCGAACTTTCCGGTAACCGCACCAAACACGAACAACCGTGGACGGACCCTTCGACGGACCTTCCGGCGTACCTCGACGGGCCTCGGGCGCGACCGGGCGGACACGACCGGAGAGGACGAACCGGCAGGGGGCGAACGGCAGGGACGTGCCGTCCGTACGGTCCCGGGGACCACGTGTGCGGCACGAGGCGTACGGCTGAGACGCGCGGCAGGCCGGCGATCGCGCACTCGGCCCGCTCGGACCGGGACCGCCCCCGCCATCGCCGTCCACGCGGGACACCCCGCCCGGACGGGCCGTCACCCGGGTGGGCGCCCCGCCCCCGGGTGAGTGGCAGCAGTCGGGGGAGATCCGCGCCCACGTCCGGGCGATCGGCTGACAAGGGCTCAAGCGGCGGCGCGGCCGGGTCGAAAAAACGGTGACTTGATCAACGTCGATCGGATGGGAGTATCCATGCGACTGTTCGCGCGCCGCGCGGCCGCCGCTCTGCTGCTCGCCGTGTCCGCCGCCGCCCCCGGGGTGACCGCGCAGGCCGATACGGAAGGGCCGACCCCCGCCCCGCTGTACCGGTCGGCCGAGCCGGTGAAGGGCAGCTACATCGTCGCTCTGCGCGAGGGCGCCGACCCTGTCGCGGTCGCCCGGGACGCGGGCGTGAAGCGCAGGTACACGTACAACCGTGCCATGCGCGGATTCTCCGCGACGCTGAACGCGAACCAGCTGGAGACCATGCGGCTCGCGCCCGGCGTCGCGGCCGTGGAGGAGGACGCGCGGGTGTCCGCGCGCCGGCTCCCCGAGGGTCCGCGGGTCCCGTCCCTGGACCGGCTCCCGGACCCGCGCGGTGCCGCCGCCCTCCGCAGGCAGGCAGCGAGTTGGGGGCTCGACCGGGCGGACCAGCGGGCCCTGCCGCTGGACGGGCAGTTCACCGCGGCCTCCACGGGCAAGGGCGTCACGGTCTACGTCGTCGACACCGGGATCGACTACGACCACATCGAGTTCGGCGGCCGTGCCGCCCTCGGGTTCGACGCCGTCGGCGACGGCCGCCGCGGCCAGGACTGCGATGGCCACGGCACCCATGTCGCGGGGACGGCCGCGGGGGCGATCCACGGAGTCGCGCCCGAGGCCCGCCTGGTCAGCGTGCGCGTGCTCAACTGCGAGGGCGAGGGCGCCTGGTCCAGGATCATCGCCGGCCTCGACTGGGTGGCGAAGAACGCCCGGCAGCCCGCCGTGCTGAACGCCTCCCTCGGTGGCTCCACGTCCCCCTCCGCCAACGCCGCCGCCAAGGCCGTCTTCGACAGCGGCGTGCTGCCCGTCGTCGCGGCCGGGAACTCCGCGGAGGACGCCTGCGGCGTCTCGCCCGCGAGCGCGCCGAACGCCCTCGCGGTCGGTGCGACCGACACGGGGGACACCGAGACGGACTACAGCAACTACGGGCAGTGCCTCAGACTCTACGCACCGGGCAGCGACATCAGGTCCGCGCGGATGGGCGGTGGCACCACGACGATGAACGGCACGTCGATGTCCGCCCCGCACGTGGCCGGCGTCGCCGCGCTCTACAAGGCGGCCCACCCCGCGGCCGGCCCCCAGGAGGTCGCGGACTGGCTCGTCGCCCAGTCCACGAAGAACGTCGTGAAGAGCATCACCCGGGGATCGCCGAACCGGCTGCTGTTCACCGGCGGACTGTGACTCCGTCCCCGGCGCGGACCGCGCGGGGGCGCGGGGCGCAGGGACACGGGGCCGACGGCTGCGTACCGTCGGCCCCACGGCCCTGCCCGGCGCGGCCCTGCCGAAGCCGCCGCTCCGGCAGGGCGTCGGCGGCCCCTCAGCCGCCGGCCGCGAGCTGCCGCGCGAAGCGGCGGACTGCGTCGCTGAAGGCCGCCGGGTCGTCGAAGTTCGCCAGATGGCGGGCCCGGGGGACCAGCTCGACGCGCGCGTCGGGATGGGCGCGGGCGAAGTCCCGCTCGCCGGACCGGAAGACGGTGTCCTTCTCTCCGTTGAGGATCAGCACCGGGGCCGCCACATGGCGCATCGCGCCCGCGTCGAAGCGGCCCAGCACCTCGCCCCACGCGTCGGGCAGGGTGTGGAACGCGTAACCGGAGCGGATGGTCGCCTCCACCACCCGGGGCGGGTAGAGCCGCCGCAGCATCCGGTCGTTCCACCGGGCCAGCCGGTCCGCAGGAAGGCGCGGGACCAGCCCGGCGACGAAGCGGTACGGCGCCGCCCAGGGGCCGCGCGTCGAGGCGCTGGCCCCCGCGAGGACCAGCCCGCGCAGCAGCTCCGGGCGGCGGCGCGCGAATTCCAGGGAGGCGTACCCGCCGAGGGAGTGCCCGACGACCACGGCCGGCCCGCGATCCAGCGAGTCGACCGCGCCGGCGATGACCTCCGTCGCGGCGCTCAGGCTCCAGGGCTCGCCGCCGCGCGCGCCGTGGCCGGGCAGGTCGACGGCCGCGACCGGGAACTCCTCCCCGAGCGCGGCCAGCTGCGGGCTCCACTGACCCGCGCTGAAGCGTGTTCCGTGCACAAAGACGATGGACGGTGCGTTCGCCGGCGTCATCAGGCCCCCCGTATGGCGCAATCCCCCGGCAGGCTCCCACGCCGCCGCGTCCGACCGGCCACGACACGCCGGTGCACGGACGAGGGCGCCGCACGGTGCGCGTACCGTGCGGCGCCCTCGGAGGTCCGCGGCGCGGCGCCGGCTGCGCGACGCCCGCCCGGTGTCCCGGGCCTCGCGTCAGGGGTCAGGCCTGCTTCCTCCTGGGCCTGTCGGACTTGTCGAGGACCATCACCAGGCCCGCGATCAGTACGAACAGCGCGATCGGCGCCACGACGAACAGACCGAGCGTCTCGGCCACGCTCAGGCCGGTACCCGGGTCGTCGCCGTCGTCGCGGGTCAGCGCGAGCGCGGGGGACGACATGAGCAGCATCATCAGCGTCGTACCGGCCGCGACGGCGCCGGCGCGCAGGGCGTTCTTCTTGTCCACGGTGCAAACGTAGCGAACGGCTAGGACGGCCGCGCGTCCGGGGTGCCCGTACGGGGAGCGGCCCCCGGCCGGAACACCTCCATGAGCGCGTGCAGCCTCGGCGAGGCGGCCAGGTCGTCCAGGGTCATCGGGCGGCCGGCGGCGTCCGCGACGGGCAGCCGCCAGTTCGGGTACTGGTCCCAGGTGCCGGGCAGGTTCTGCGGCCGGCGGTCCCCGACGGCGTCGGGCAGCCAGACCCCGACCATGCGGGCCGGGGTGCGCAGCAGGAACCGGTACACGGCGCGGATCTCGCCCTCCTCGTCGTGGGTGCCCTCGGGAAGCAGACCGAGCCGGGTCAGACAGGCGCGCCATTCGGCCACCTCGGCGGAGTCCCGCGTGCGTTCCTGGTCCAGCGGCCGGGTGAGCAGGCCCAGCCGGTGGCGCAGCGCCACGTGCTCGCCCGTGAGGCGGGCCGCGGTGGACGGCAGGTCGTGGGTCGTGGCCGTGGCCACGCAGCCCTCGCGCCAGTGCTCCGCCGGCAGCGGCCGGCCGCTGCCGGCCCAGTCGCGTTCGAACCAGAGGACGGACGTGCCGAGCACGCCCCTGCGCGAGAGGGCCTCGCGGACCCCGGGCTCGACGGTGCCGAGGTCCTCCCCTATGACGACCGCCCCGGCGCGGTGGGCCTCCAGGACGAGGACGGCGAGCATCGCCTCGGCGTCGTAGCGGACGTACGTGCCCTCGGTGGGCTCGGCCCCGACGGGGACCCACCAGAGCCGGAACAGGCCCATGACGTGGTCGAGCCGCAGCGCGCCGGCGTGCCGCAGGAGTCCGCGCACCAGCCCCCGGTAGGGGGCGTAACCGGAGGCGGCGAGGACGTCGGGCCGCCACGGAGGAAGACCCCAGTCCTGGCCCCGGGCGTTGAACGCGTCGGGCGGGGCGCCCACCGACATGCCCGGGGCGAAGGCGTCCTGCTGGGCCCAGGCGTCCGCGCCGCCGGGGTGCACGCCGACCGCGAGGTCGTGCACGACCCCGACGGCCATCCCGGCGTCCCGGGCCGCCGCCGCGGCCGCGGCCAGCTGCTCGTCGGTCAGCCAGGCGAGCCGGCAGTGGAAGTCGACGCGGTCCATGAGGTCCCCGCGGGCGCGGGCCGTCTCCGGGGAGCGCGGATCGCGCAGGCCCTCGGGCCAGGCGTGCCAGTCCGAGCCATGGACCTCGGCGAGGGCGCACCAGGTGGCGTGGTCGTCCAGCGCCCGGCCCCGCTCGGCCAGGAAGGCGCAGTACGCGGCCCAGCGGCCGGGTCCGAGGGGGACCCGCAGGACCAGCTCCAGTGCCCGGTGCTTGAGCCGCCACACGGCGTCGCGGTCGATCAGCGCGCCCTTCTCCAGGACGGAGGCGCGCAGTTCGGCGGCCTTCTCCAGGAGCGCGTCCAGCCGGAACCGGTCCTGGCCGGTGACGTACGCGTACTCGGGGATGTCCTCGATCCGCAGATGCACGGGGTCGGGGAACCGGCGCGAGGAGGGGCGGTACGGGGACGGATCGGTCGGCGTGCCGGGCACGGCCGCGTGCAGCGGGTTGACCTGCACGAACCCGCATCCGAGGGCGCGGCCCGCCCAGGACGCCAGCTCCGCGAGGTCCCCGAGGTCGCCCATGCCCCAGGAGCGGCCGGAAAGCAGCGAGTAGAGCTGGACCAGGAAGCCGTGGACCCGTCCGGCGGGCCGGCCCACGGCCTCGGGGGCGACGACGAGCACCGCGCTGCCGGTGCGCCCGCCGCTCGTGCGCACGGTCAGCCGGTGCACCCCGGTGGGCAGTTCCGCCCAGCCGTGCGCGGCGGAGGAGCCGCCTCCGGCAGCGGGCCGCTCGCCGGACGGTGTACCGGCGGTGCCCGGCGCGGGCGCCTGGGGGACGAGTTCGCGCCATTCCAGCAGGCCGCCGTCCTCCAGGTCGACGCGCACCCGGGCGCCGGGCGGGACTGCGACGGGGGGCGGCCCGGTGACGGGGAGCCACGCCACCACGGTCGGCGGGAGCAGCCGCTCCCCTGCGGCGGACTCGGCTGCCGCGAGGGCCGCGCGGACCGCGTCCGGCGTGGCCGCGTCCACGCCGAGGGCGGCGAGCACCGCGACGACCGTGGAGTCGGGGACGGGGACGCTGACGCCTGCCGAGGGCGAGTACGTGGTGGCGACACCGTGCAGCGCGGCGAGCCGGGCCAGGCCCATTCAGACTCCTGGGGACTCCGAGCCTCCGGCGTCGCCGGTGGCGGTGGGTTCGCTGGTGAGGGGGGCGGCGTCGACGAGGGGAGGCTCACTGGTCAGCGGCAGGGCGGCCGCGAGCGGGGGCTCGCTCGTGAGCGGACCGGCGTCTGCGAGCGGAGGCTCGCTGGTCAGGGGCGGTACGGAGGTCAGCGGCGGCTCGCTGGTGAGCGGGCCGGGCACCGGTTTGGACAGGGCGGGGAGCAGAAGCTGTGCGGGTGCGGCCACGGAGGGCCTCCTCACGGTGGGGCAACAGGACATGGGCAGCCCTACCCAGTGGGCGCGGCCGCAGACGTACACCTCTCGTCAACGTGTTCCGTGTCACATTCTGCTCCACGCATGGGAGTTGATCCGGCCGGTCGCGACTCTCGCGCGTCGATGGGCAAATACGACACAACCGTCAGTCGCATTGACACCTTCACCGCAGCGATGGTGGGCTCGAACCCGTTTCGTGGGGCACCGTGGGGCACGGGGAGTCGAGGGGAGACCGGACGTGCGGTTCGGGCACAGGAAGCAGACGGCCACCGCCGTCGCCGTCGCCGTGATCGGCGGACTGCTCGGGACGGCCCCCGGGGCCGCCGCCGCCCCGGACGTACCGGGCTCCGCCAGCACGGCCGCCCCCGACCGGAAGGCCGCCGGACCGGTGCCCCCGGTCTGGCCCCGGCCCCAGGTGCTCAGGACCACGGGCCCGGCGGTGCCGCTGGGCGAGGACGTGACGCTCCTCGCGGCCCCGGACGCCGACCCCCATGCCGTAGGGACCGTGCGCGAGGCGCTGCGCGCCGCGGGCGTGCGGACCGTCCACACGGAGCTGCCCGGCCGCGGGACGGTGCTCCTTCTCGGCGGATCGGGAGCACTCGACGCGCTGCGCGCCCTGCGCGTGCCGGAACGCGCCGATCTGCCCGCGGGCGGCTACCGGATCGGCACCGGCCGGGTGGACGGACGCCACACCGTCGCCGTGGACGGAGTGGGAGCGGACGGGCTCTTCCACGGGGCACAGACGCTGCGGCAGCTCGTCGGGGACCGCACGGTGCCCGGTGTGGCGGTGCGGGACTGGCCCGGCACGGCCGTACGCGGAGTGACCGAGGGCTTCTACGGCCGCCCGTGGAGCCATCGACAGCGCCTGGAGCAGCTCGACTTCATGGGCCGCACCAAGCAGAACCGCTATCTCCACGCGCCGGGCGACGACCCGTTCCGGCAGACCCGCTGGCGCGACCCGTACCCCGCCGCCCAGCGCGCCGAGTTCCGCGAGCTGGCCGAGCGGGCCCGGCGCAACCATGTGACGCTCGCCTGGGCCGTCGCCCCCGCCCAGTCGATGTGCCTGGCCTCGGACGACGACGTGAAAGCGCTCAAGCGCAAGATCGACGCGATGTGGGCGCTCGGGGTACGCGCCTTCCAGCTGCAGTTCCAGGACGTCAGCTACAGCGAGTGGCACTGCGACCGGGACCCCGACGCCTTCGGTTCCGGCCCGGAGGCCGCGGCCAGGGCGCACGCACGGCTCGCCGGGGAGATCGCCGGGCACCTCGCCGACCGCCACCCCGGCTCGGAACCGCTGACGGTGATGCCGACGGAGTTCTACCAGGACGGCGCGACCGAGTACCGCACCGCGCTCGCCTCGCTGCTGGACCCCGGCGTCCAGGTCGCCTGGACGGGGGTCGGGGTCGTGCCCCGCACCATCACCGGACGGGAACTGGCCGGAGCCCGTGAGGTCTTCCGACACCCGATGGTCACGATGGACAACTACCCCGTCAACGACTACGCGCAGGGCCGCATCTTCCTCGGGCCCTACACGGGACGCGAGCCGGCCGTGGCGTCCGGTTCGGCCGCGGTGCTCGTCAACGCCATGGAGCAGGCGACCGCTTCCCGGATCCCGCTGTTCACGGCGGCCGACTACGCCTGGAACCCCAAGGGTTACCGGCCCCAGGAGTCCTGGCGTGCGGCGCTGGACGACCTCGCCGGCGGCGATCCTCGGACGAGGGAGGCGCTCGGCGCGCTCGCCGGGAACCACTCCTCGTCCGTCCTCAGCCCCACCGAATCGGCGTATCTCCAGCCCCTGCTGGCCGAGTTCTGGCGCTCGCGGACCACGACCGACGCCAAGGCCAGGGACGAGGCGGCGCGTCGGCTGCGGTCGGCCTTCACGGTGATGCGGGAGGCCCCGGAGCGGCTGGCCCCGCTGGACTCCGAGGTGGGACCGTGGCTGGACCAGCTGGCGCGCTACGGCACCGCCGGGGAACTCGCCGTCGACATGCTTCAGGCCCAGGCGCGCGGCGACGGCGAAGCCGCCTGGCGGGCGTCGCTGGCGCTCGCCCCCGTGCGCTCGCAGATCGGCACGGGCAGGGTGACCGTCGGCAAGGGCGTGCTCGATCCCTTCCTCACCCGGGTGGCGAAGGAGTCGGCGGTGTGGACGGGCGCGGACCGCCGGCCCGGCCCGGTGACCCGCACCGGCGACGCGTACACGGTGCGGCTGGACCGGGCCCGGCCCGTGGAAGCCGTGACGGCGATGACCGAACCGGGCGCGGACGGCGCCACGGGCACGCTGGAGGCGCACGTGCCGGGCCAGGGCTGGCGGCCGCTCGGCGGGCTCGCCCCGTCCGGCTGGACCCAGAGCCGTCTGCAGGGGCTGCGTGCGGACGCCCTCAGGATCACCGGGGCACCGCAGGCGCCCGCGGTGCACGCGCTCGTGCCGTGGTTCGCCGACGAGCCCCGGGCCCGGCTGGCCCTCGGCAGGGACGAGCTGGACGCGCCGATCGGCGGCGGCCCGCAGCGCACCGAGGCGTTCGTCGCCGCTCAGCGGCCGGACGAGGTGCGCGGCGCGCTCACCGCCAAGGCCCCGAAGGGCATCACCGTGGCCGTGCCGAAGGAGGTGCGGGCACCGCGCGGCAGGCGGACGACCGTGCCCGTCGAGGTGACGGTCCCCCCGGGGACTCCGGCGGGCGAGTACCAGGTGCCGTTCGCCTTCGGCGGGGAGGAGAGCACGCTGACCGTGCGGGCCTATCCGGCGACCGGCGGCCCCGATCTGTTCCGCACGGCGGTGGCGTCGTCCTCGGGGGACGAGACGCCGGACTTCCCGGCCGCCGCGGCGGCCGACGGCGACCCCGGCACCCGCTGGTCCTCCCCCGCGGAGGACGGCGCCTGGTGGCAGGCGGAGCTGGCCCGGCCGGCCCGGCTGGGCCAGGTGGTGCTGCACTGGCAGGACGCCCATGCGGCGAGGTACCGCATCCAGGTCTCGGCCGACGGGCGCACCTGGCGCACCGCCGCGACCGTCCGCGACGGCAGGGGCGGCCGGGAGTCGGTCCGGATGGACGCGCCGGGAACCCGTTTCGTCCGGGTCCAGGGCGACGGGCGGGCGACCCGCTTCGGTTACTCGCTGTGGTCGGTGGAGGCGTACGCGGTGTCGGAGCAGGGCGGCGGCACGCCCTGATCGGCGCGCGTCCGTGTCGGCGTCGGGCGCGGACGGGCGCACGCCCGGCGGCCCGGAGCGCGCGCACGACAGTGGCCCGGACCTTCAGGCGGATATGCCGTCGATCCGGGCCATGGCGTCGTCCGCGCCGTATGGCTGCAGGTATGGCAGCCAGCGCGGGTCCCTGTGCCCGGTGCCGATGATGCGCCAGGCGAGGCCGCTCGGCGGGGCGGGTTGGTGCCGCAGCCGCCAGCCCAGCTCGCGCAGGTGCCGGTCGGCCTTGACGTGGTTGCAGTGGCGGCACGCCGCAACCACGTTGTCCCAGACGTGCTGACCGCCGCGACTGCGCGGAATGACGTGGTCGACGCTGGTTGCGACGCCACCGCAGTACATGCAGCGGCCCCCGTCGCGGGCGAACAGCGCACGGCGGGTCAGAGGAACGGGCCCCCGGTAGGGGACCCGGACGAAACGCTTGAGCCGGACCACGCTGGGCGCGGGGATCACCCGGGTCGCGCTGTGCATGAAGGCGCCGGACTCCTCGAGGCAGACGGCCTTGTTCTCGAGGACGAGGACGAGCGCGCGGCGGAGCGGTACGACGCCGAGCGGCTCGTACGACGCGTTGAGGACCAGGACATGCGGCACGGATGCCTCCTTGTACGCCGGCGGCGCGTGGCTCGCGCCGGGACGATCTGTACTCAGTCTCTCCTCATGCCTGGTCGAAGCGCCACTACGTACCCGTAACGGGCCGGAGGGATTCTGTGTGCGCTCGGCCACACCGGGAGGTTCCCCGGGTGAGGCTCGTCTCTCCCTTGTGGAGAACGCCGGAGGCACGTCGTATGCCCCGATAGTGTGGATGGTCCGCCGATCGCACACACGGAGGTTCCGCAGTGTTCCTGGCCGTCGATCCGTCCGCGCCGCCCGTCAGTCTCGACGAGGCCGCGGACCGGGCGAACGAAGCCGCCGGATGGGTGGAGCAGAACTGGTCCACCTGGTTGAACGTGGGCCTGCGGATCCTGCTCATCCTCGTGATCGCGATCATGCTGCGCACCGCCGTCCGCCGCGCGCTCACCAAGTTCATCGAACGGATGAACCGCAGCGCCCAGGCCATGGAGGGCACGGCACTCGGCGGACTGCTGGTCAACGCCGAGCGGCGCAGACAGCGCTCCGAGGCGATCGGTTCGGTGCTGCGGTCGGTCGCCTCGTTCGTGATCCTCGGCACGGCGGGTCTGATGATCCTCGGCGCCCTCAACATCAACCTGGCCCCACTGCTCGCCTCCGCGGGTGTCGCGGGCGTGGCCTTGGGCTTCGGCGCGCGGAACCTGGTCACCGACTTCCTCTCCGGCGTCTTCATGATCCTCGAGGACCAGTACGGCGTCGGCGACACGATCGACGCAGGGGTCGCCTCGGGCGAGGTGATCGAGGTCGGCCTGCGCGTGACGAAGCTGCGCGGCGACAACGGCGAGATCTGGTACGTCCGCAACGGCGAGGTGAAGCGGATCGGCAATCTGAGCCAGGGCTGGTCGACCGCCTCCGTGGAGGTGAACGTGCGGCCGGCCGAGGACCTGGGCCGGGTGCGCGAACTCATCGAGGAGGCGGCGACGGCGATGGCCAAGGAAGAGCCGTGGAACGAGCGGCTGTGGGGCCCGGTCGAGGTCCTCGGCCTGAGCGAGGTGCTGATCGACCGGATGACGGTCTCCGTCGCCGCGAAGACGATGCCGGGCAAGGCGCTCGGCGTGGAGCGCGAGCTGCGCTGGCGCATCAAGCGCACCTTCGACGAGGCCGGTGTCCGGATCGTCGGCGGACTGCCGCAGCAGGCCGACGGGGAGCAGACGAGCGACCCGACGGCGGGCGTGGCGGCCCCGTCCGCGTACGCCTCCGCCACGTCGCCGCAGTCGGTGGCGGCGTCCCCGATCACGCCTTCGGCGCCCCTGTCGAAGTAGCGCCACGGCCGGAGCGGGCGCTCCGGCACCACGAGGCGCGGCTCCCGCTCCCGCTGGCACCGCTTCCGCGGGGAGGGCCCCTTGCTCCGGGCATCGGGCCCGCCGGAGGAGCGGGGCCTGCCGTATCCTGCTCGCCACCGAGGACGGCCGGAATCGGCCTGGCCTCTCTGCGATGGGAACCGACGACCTGTGATCTGGCAGTGGACCGGCCTGGCCGTCCTCACCCTCACGCTCCTGCCCACCGGCGTGGCTCCGCCCACGGGCCGGGCACCCCGGCGGCAGGTCGCCCTCCCGGCGCCGACGCATCCCCGGGGGAGGGCGCCCCTGACCCGCTACGAGGTCGCACCGGTGGACGCGACACCCCGCCCCGCCGCGGCCGGGCCCGCCACGGCCCTCGGCGGCGCACCGGCCGTCGCGGAATGCACGACGGTGGCCTTCACCACCCGGGACGCCGGGGCCACCGCCCGATGAGCGGCCGCTCCCGCCGGTGGCGGCTCGGCGGATCCCTCATCGCGTGGTGGCTGCTGTTCGCCCTGGGCCTGTGGCTCATCGGCTGGGCCATCGGCCGGCCCGCCTCCCCGACGGCGTGTGCCGCCTCCGCCGCTCTCCTCGGATTCGTCGGGGAGACCGGTGACTGGGTGCGAAGACGCCTGCGAGCACGCCGCGCCGCATCGGGTGCCCGACCGGCTGTGCGGGGCGAGCCGACTCGAAGGTGAGCGGGCACCGTCACGAACGGCCCGCTGCGGCGGATCGCACTCTCCGTTCGGGAGATCCGCCCTTCCGTCCCCTGTGATCAAGATCTGGAAGGGTGTGGACGAGCCGTGCGGGGACCGGGTGGGACCGGCAGACCGCACCGGACCGAGCGAGCGCCCCGGGCCGCCGTTGAGATCCCCGGACATCACGCACATTCCACGCCGCACAGGGAACTTACCAGCGGAAACACCTTCCGCCGGCGAGCCCGGTCCTTCATCATAAAGGCCTCCCAACCGCATTACGGGGTCCAGGAGTTGAGCGGGACCAGACCGTTCCCCCGTAACGACCGCCCCTCTGCGGCGTCCGAAGCACATCGGACGCGGAGCGGCGCAGCAAGTGAGGGGCCCGATGCCGAGGCTGCAGAAGGTCGGTTCGACAACGGTGTCCTGGGGCGGTGGCCGCGCGGAGCCGACGGACACGGAACTCGCCGAGCGCATCCGCTCACGCGGCGCAGCCGGCCACAGCCCCGAGGACGAACTGAAGCAGCGTCACCTCTCGTACGCGGTCATCTGCGCGCAGCTGTGCACCCGGGGCCGGACGGCCGCCGACCGGCTGGCACACGAGGCGCTGGAGCGGGCGGCCGAGGCAGCCCGCTCGGGTATCGACCCCTTCGGCACCTGGCGCCACTTCGTCCTGACGCACGTGCACCACACAGCCCGAAGCTGGGCCCGGACCGGCAGACGGGCCCTGCTCAGGCCCTCCTTCCTCACCTGGGCGGACGACCACGGCGAGGGCGGCGGCGGACGACCTGACGGCACGCCGGCGGAGTCGTGGGAGAAGCAGACGCTCCGCAACGGCTTCTTCGCCCTTCCCGAGGTCGCCAGGGGCGTCCTGTGGTACTCGCTCGTGGACCAGGAGCCGGACGAGAGGGTCGCGACCTACGTCGGGGTGGCACCGGACGTCGTCCCCGCCCTCCGGGCCAAGGCCCGGAAGACCCTGCGCGACGCCTTCCTCCAGGCGCATGCGGAGCGCGCCGGGGACACCCGCTGCAACGGCTTCCGGCGCCTCGTCGAGGCCGCGGCGGTCGCGGACGACAGTCCGCACTGCGGCGACCTCGCCCTTCACCTCGACACATGCCTCGCGTGCGAGGGACTGCTGACGCAACTGATCCTGCTCTCCGACGACCTCCGCACGGCGCTGGCCGACGGGCTGCTCGACCGGGACGGAGCGGCGTACGCGTCCGCCGTCGTCCAGGGGCGGCACACGTCGGATTCCGCCCCGCCGCCCAGTGGCGGGGCGGAATCCGGGTACGCGGGGGAACACCCCGGCCCGGCGCACGGTGCCGCCCACGCACGGCGCCCGCCGAGGCGCGGGGCGCGCGTTGCCGGTGCCGTCGCCGCGGTGGCCGCCGTCTCGGTTCCCCTTCTGCTCATCGCCGCGCGTCACTCCGGGGAGGAGACGGGTGCCGACCGCGGCGAGGGCCGCCCGTCCGCTTCGGCAGCAGCCCCGAGCAACGCCGCAACCGGCCCCACACAGCCGGGGGCGGGGAGCACGGTTCCGCCCGGCGACCTCGACTACGGACGGATCGTGCACAAGGGCAGCGGGCTGTGCATGGACATCGAGGACGGGGTGCTCACCAAGCGCGGCGGCGCGGTGGCGGCCCCGTGCACCCAGGCCCTCACTCAGCAGTGGGCCCTGGACGCGCAGGGACGGCTTCACAACCGCGACGACCCCACGTTCTGCCTGAAGGCGGACGGGGACGGAGCGGGGGTCGGCATCCGACCGTGCTCCTCGGACAACCCGGAGAAGCTGGACAAGATGGCCTTCCTCGTCGAACCCGCGGGCGCGATCCGGCCGAAGTCCGCCCCGACGGTCGCGCTCGTCCCCGATCCGGAATGGGTGGAGAGCCCCGTCCCTCTGGAACTCCGCTCCGTGGACGACCGGAGCGACCAGCGCTGGACCGTGGAGTCCCTCGCGTCGGCCACGCGGGGCGGGGCGACGGACGGGCCATGACGCCCGGGCGCCGCGCCCCGGACACCGGGCCGACGTCGAGAGCACGCAACCAGCGGAGACCGTTCCACACAGGTCAGCAGCGCAACACGCCCTCGTCGCGCGCCGGGGGGTGGTGAGTCCCCTGGCGCGCGCCGGGGGTCCGGTGCCGCCCCCACCCCCCTGACCCGCTCACGCGTCGGGGAGCGGATCGGTGGGGGCCGCGGAGGAACGGCGGGTGAGGAACGCCCTTCCGCATACCGCACCCGCCGGAGGTCACCGGGTATTGACGAGCCCATGACGGCGACCTAGGTTTCCGAGTAGACAGGAAGGTTTCCTAACGGTTCGCGCAGGAAAGTGAGGTGCCTCGTGGCCGGTACCACCCCCGGGACCCCCCGTGTGCTCCGCGCCATGAACGACCGGGCGGCGCTCGACCTGCTGCTGGAGCACGGCCCGCTCTCACGCACCCGGATCGGCAGGCTGACCGGCCTGTCCAAACCCACCGCGTCCCAGTTGCTGGCCCGACTGGAGGCCGCCGGGCTGGTCGTCGCCACCGGCACCACCCAGGGCGGTCCGGGGCCGAACGCCCAGCTGTACGCGATCAACGCCCGCACCGCCTTCGCCGCCGGCCTCGACGTGACCCGCCGGCGCGTCCGCGCGGCCGTCGCCGACATCACCGGCGCGATCGTCGGCGAGCACGTCACCGAGACCCGAGGGCGGCGGTCGGGGAGCGTCGTAGGACAGGTCGCCGAGGCACTGGACGGCGCGGTGAAGGCCGCCGGGATCACCCGGGGCGACGTACACCGCCTGGTCGTGGGCACCCCGGGCGCCTTCGACCCCGCCACGGGGCGCCTGCGGTACGCCTCCCACCTGCCCGGCTGGCACTCCCCCACGCTGCTCGCCGAACTGGCGGCCGCGCTGCCCATGCCGGTCGAGTACGAGAACGACGTCAATCTGGTCGCCGTGGCCGAGCAGCGGCTCGGAGCCGCCCACGGCCAGGACGACTTCGTACTGCTGTGGAACGAGGAGGGGCTCGGAGCCGCGCTCGTCATCGGCGGCCGGCTGTATCGCGGATTCACCGGCGGCGCGGGCGAGATCGGCTTCCTGCCGGTGCCCGGCACTCCGCTCGTGCGGCAGGTCTCCGAGGCCGGCAGCGGCGGCTTCCAGGAGCTGGCCGGTGCCCGGACCGTGCCCCGGCTGGCCCGCGAACTGGGCATCGCCGACGTCCCGCAGGGCCCGCACCACGAGGTGGCGGCCGGCCTGCTGGCGCGGGCCGCGGCTGCCGGACAGGGGCCGTACCGCGTCCTCCTGGACACCTTCGCGACCGCGCTCGCCACCGGCCTCGCCTCCCTGGTCGCCGTCCTCGACCCCGGACTCGTCGTCCTCTCCGGACCGCTCGTCGCGGCCGGCGGGGAACCTCTGCGCGAGCGGGTCCGGTCGGAACTCGCCGAGCTGGCCCCGTCCGGACCCCGGCTCGCCATCGGTGCCGTACAGGAGCACCCGGTGCTGCGCGGGGCCCTGGAGAGCGCCCTGGCCGCCACCCGCGAGGAGGTCTTCGACACCTCCCGCTGAACCGCGACCCGAGAACCGCACCCCCGCGTCACGAACCCGCATCCCGCACTCCACGCATCCCCGACCCGTCCGCCCCCACCCCCAGGGAGACACCGTGGTGCTGCCCGTAAGACTCCGCTCCACGGCCGTGGCCCTCGCCGCGACCGCCTCGCCGGCACGACGGTGCGGATCGTGCTGCCGATGGCGGGGCCGGCGAGCGCCGCGGTGGCGCTGTTCCACTCCTCCTCCTGCTGGAAGGCCTGCTCCGGCCCGCGGATCCACGCCTCGGAGAACCCCGCCCCGGACGCCCTCCCACGGATCGGAGTCCTTCAAGGGCGCGCACCAGACGGACCGGAACCCGACGAGGGCCGCGACCGTGATGATCACGGCACCGGTGATCGCCGTGTTCCTCCTCGCACGGAAGACCTTCGTCGAGGGAGTCGCACCAAACGGAGTGAAGGGCTGACACGCATGCGGCAATCCAGCGGGGGACACCCCCCGAACCCCCGGCGGGCGAAGATCGCGGTCGTGGGTGGCGGGTCCACCTACACGCCCGAACTGATCGACGGATTCGCCCGGTTGAGGGATACCCTGCCGATCGGCGAGCTGGTGCTGATCGACCCGGCCGCCCGACGGCTGGACCTGGTCGGCGGCCTCGCCCGCCGGATCTTCGCCCGGCAGGGCCACCCTGGGAGCATCACGACCAGCTCCGACCTGGACGCGGGCGTGGCGGGCGCCGACGCCGTGCTGCTGCAGCTGCGCGTCGGCGGCCAGGCCGCGCGGGAGAAGGACGAGACCTGGCCACTGGAGTGCGGCTGCGTCGGACAGGAGACGACCGGCGCCGGCGGCCTGGCCAAGGCGCTGCGCACCGTCCCGGTGGTGCTGGACATCGCCGAACGGGTGCGGCGCGCCGCACCCGACGCGTGGATCGTCGACTTCACCAACCCGGTCGGGATCGTGACCCGCGCCCTCCTCCGGGCCGGCCACCGGGCGGTCGGGCTGTGCAACGTGGCGATCGGCCTGCAGCGGAAGTTCGCCGCGCTGCTGGACGTCTCCCCGGGCGACGTCCACCTGGACCATGTGGGCCTCAACCACCTCACCTGGGAAACGGGTGTGCGGCTGGGCGGTCCGGGGGGCGAGAACGTGCTGCCGCGGCTGCTCACCGAGCACGGCGACGCCATCGCCGGGGACCTGCGGCTCCCGCGGCAGGTCCTGGACCGCCTCGGCGTGGTCCCGTCGTACTACCTGCGCTACTTCTACGCGCACGACGCGGTCGTCCGGGAGATGCGGACCAAGCCGTCCCGGGCCGCCCAGGTCGCGGCGATGGAGCAGCGGCTCCTGGAGATGTACGGCGACCCCTCGCTGGACGAGAAGCCCGCACTGCTCGCCCAGCGGGGAGGCGCCTACTACTCGGAGGCCGCCGTCGACCTCGTCGCGTCGCTCCTCGGGGGAACGGGCAGCCCCCACCAGGTGGTCAACACGTACAACAACGGCACCCTGCCGTTCCTCCCCGACGACGCCGTCGTCGAGGTGCAGGCCACCGTCGGCACCAAGGGCGCGGCTCCGCTGCCGCTACCGGACGTCGGGCCTCTGTGCGGCGGGCTGATCGCGAACGTCACGGCCTACGAGGAGCTGGCACTGGAGGCGGCCCTGCGCGGCGGCCGCGACCGGGTGTTCAAGGCGCTGCTGGCCCACCCCCTGATCGGCCAGTACGAACACGCCGAGGCGCTCACCGAGCGGCTGGTCGCCCACAACCGGGAGCACCTTCCGTGGGCGTGAACGACCCGGGCGCGCACGACCCGGGCGTGAACGACCCGGGCGTGAACGACCCGGCAGCCCGCGGCTCCGCGGCGGGCGGTCCCCCGGCCGCCGTCCTCGCAGTCGACGCCGGCAACAGCAAGACCGACGTGGCGGTGGTCGACGCGCAGGGCTCGGTCCTGGCCACGGCCCGCGGCGGCGGGTTCCAGCCGCCGCGGGTGGGGGTCGCGGCGGCGCTGGACGCACTGGACGGCACGGTTCGGCAGGCCCTCGCCGCCGCCGGGATCCGATCCGTCGCCCATGTCTCCGCCTGTCTGGCCAACGCCGATCTCCCCGTCGAGGAGGCCGAGTTGACTGCGGCGGTACGAGCCCGCCCCTGGGGCGGGACGGGCGAGGTCCACAACGACACCTTCGCGATCCTGCGGGCCGGGACCGACGAGCCCAGGGGCGTCGCCGTCGTCTGCGGCGCCGGCATCAACTGCGTGGGCGTGGCGCCGGACGGCCGCACCGCGCGCTTCCCGGCCATCGGCCGGATCTCGGGGGACTGGGGAGGGGGCTCGGGCCTCGCGGAGGAGGCCCTGTGGTTCGCCGCGCGGGCCGAGGACGGGCGTGGGGAGCCGACCGAACTCGTCCGGACGCTGCCCGGGCACTTCGGGCTGCCGTCGATGTACGCGCTCATCGAGGCACTGCATCTGAGGCGGATCGCGGCCGGCCGGCGGCACGAGCTCGCCCCGGTCCTGTTCTCGACGGCGGCCGCCGGAGACGCCGTCGCCTGCGCGATCGTCGACCGGCTCGCCCACGAGGTCGTCCTGATGGCCACGGTGGCGCTCGGCCGGCTCGGGCTGCTGGAAGAGGAGGTCCCGGTGGTGCTCGGCGGCGGTGTGCTGGCGGCGCGGCACCCCCGGCTCGACGGCGGCATCGCCGAGTCGCTCGCCGCCCGGGCGCCGAAGGCCGTCCTCTCCGTGGTGACCGCACCGCCCGTCCTCGGCGCGGCGCTGCTGGGACTCGACCACCTCGGCGCACCGTCCTGGGCACAGGCCCGGCTGCGGTCACGGTACGAGGGCCGGGCGTTCCCCCGGGAGTGGACGTCCGGCCACGAGCCGGGGCGTGCGCCGGCGGCCCGCGGAAGAAGGGAACGCACGCGGTCACACCCCACGCACGCCGACGCGGCCGGCCCACCGGGCGGAACCGATCCGCCGTCGGCGACGTACTCATGAGAGGGACGCTGAAGGCGTACTCACGGACGGGGCGCTGAACAGGGGGCGGCATTGACGCGACACGCGGGATGACACAAGATCCAGTGAATCCTGGGTGTGGAATGTCCGCCCCCGCGGCCATACTTCTGGCCGGAAGCCGTCCTCCCTCGCCCGCGGGAGGTGGGATGCCGTCAGTGACCGAGGGGGAGGTCAAGTGACACAGATGCCGAGCGCGGCAGGCCCGCCCGCACCACCGGTGCCGCACGTCCCGGCACAGCCGGGACCACCGCTCGGCCCGGGGTCGGGCCCCTCCGCCGACCGGTCGGCGCCGCCGCCGGGGCAGCCGCCGGGGCCGCCCGCGCGGCGCAGCGCCTGGGCGGAGACGACGGAGCGGTTGCGCGCCGCCGCGACGACGGAGCCGGGCCGGCTGCGGATCATCGGCGCCGTACTGGCCGCGCTGGTCGTGGCGTTCGGCGCCGTGACGGCCCTCGAGATCACCGACCGCGCCTCGTCGGCCGACGCCGTGGTCAACCGCAGCCAGCCGCTCAGCGCGGACGCGGCCAGCATCTACCGCTCGCTCGCCGACGCCGACACGGCCGCCGCGAGCGGCTTCCTGGCCGGCGCGCAGGAGCCCGAGGCGGTGCGGGAGCGCTACCGCGCGGACATCGCCAGCGCCTCACGGCTGCTGGTGAAGGCCGCCGGGAACACGGACGGTTCGACGGACTCGCGCCGCTGGATCGCCACGCTGAACGAACAGCTCCCCCGCTACACGGGACTGGTCGAGCGGGCCCGGGCCAACAACCGCCAGGGCCTCCCCCTCGGCGGCGCCTATCTGCGCTACGCGAACCAGCTGATGACCACGGAACTGCTCCCCGCGGCACAGAAGTTGTACGAGGAGGAGACGGCCCGGCTCGAAGACGACCACGGTGACGCCCGGCCGTGGCCCTTCCTGTCGCTGGGGCTGGGAGTGGTGGCGCTCGGCGGACTGGTCTGGGCGCAGCGCCGCAACTACCGGCGTACGAACCGGGTGTTCAACCACGGGCTGCTCGCGGCCACCGCCGCATCCACGGTGGTGCTGCTCTGGCTGGGAATCGGGCACGCCGTCGCCAGGGCTGGGCTCGACGAGGCCCGGGCCAAGGGGCAGGAGTCGTTGAAGGTCCTCAACGACGCCCGGATCAGCAGCCTCAAGGCCCGGGCCAACGAGAACCTGACCCTCGTCGCGCGCGGTGCGGTGCTCACCGCGGACGGCAAGAGCGACAAGTACGAGACGGACTACACGGCGGGCATGGGCAGTCTCACCGCCTCGCTCGACCGCGCCGGGCGACTCGCCGACGACGGCGAGGGCCGTACGCCGGTCGCCGACGCGGTCTCGGCGGCGTCGGAGTGGAAGAACCGGCACCAGGACGCGGGTGAGACGGACAGGGCGGGCGACTACGACGGCGCGCTGGCCAAGGTGATCGGCAGCGAGGGCTCCACGGGCCAGTGCTTCGACCGCGTGGACGCCGCGCTGGAGAAGGCACTGGCCCACGAGCAGGCCGAGTTCACCGAGTCCGCCGAGGGTGGCCGGGCGGCGCTGGCCGGTCTGCCGGTCGGCGCGGCCGTACTGGCCGTCCTCGCGGCGGCCGGCGCCGTCCTGGGCGTCGGCCGCAGGCTTTCGGAGTACCGGTGAGAGGGGGAGGGATGGCTGACTCGATGCCGGACGGGGCACCGGACGTGACACCGCGGGCCGGGACCGCCGCGGATGCCCGGCAGCGCCTTCCGCTCCGGCGGGGGCGCCTCGCGGGCCGGCTGCGCGGCTGGGGCGGCGTCGCCGGGATGGCGGCGGCCTGTGCGCTGACCGCCGCCCTCACCCTGGTGCCGCTCTCGCACGGGGGACCGCCGTCCGGGGTGACCCCGGGTGCCGATCCGGCGGCGGTACCGCCCGCGAAGGCGGACGACTGCACGAGCCCGGAGGCGTCCCTGCGGCCGTCCTCGGCGGACGGCCCGGCGATCGGGGAGATCAAGCAGCGCGGCAAGCTGATCGTCGGCGTCGACCAGAACAGCTACCGCTGGGGCTACCGGCGGGCGGACGGCCGCCTGGAGGGCTTCGACATCGATCTGGCCCGGGCGATCGCACGGGACATCCTGGGCGATCCCGAGAAGATCATCTTCCGGGCTGTCCCGACCAACCAGCGGATCACGGCGCTCAACAACGGCACGGTGGACCTCGTCGTACGGACGATGACCATCAACTGCGCCCGGATCAAGCAGGTCGCGTTCTCCACGGCCTACTTCCAGACCGGCCAGCAGGTGCTCGCCCCCCGGCAGTCGGCGATCACCGGCTTCGACGGGTCCCTCAAGGGCCGGCGGGTGTGCTCGGCCGAGGGCTCGACGGCGTACGACGCGCTGGAGAAGGACCCGCACGGAGCGGTCTTCAGGGACGAGGACGAGGAGGGCCCCGGCGACCGGGACAGGCTCACGGTCCCCAACCAACTGGACTGCCTGGTCCGGCTCCAGCTCGGCGAGGTGGACGCGGTCGTGACGGACGCGGCCCTCGCCGCGGGACAGGCGGCACAGGACCCATCCGTCGAACTCAAAGGCGACAGGCCCTTCACCACCGAGTACTACGGCGTGGCCACCAGACTGGGCAGGGACGACCTGGTCCGCAGGGTCAACAAGGTGCTGGAGGAGTACCGGACGGGCCCCTGGACGCAGGCGTACGCCAAGTGGCTGCAGAAGGACCTGCCCGGAATACCGGGTCCCCCGGCGCCGAAGTACCGGGACAATTGAGACCGTTGGGAAGACAGCCGGCGGAAGCGGGCCACCCGGCGGGAAAGCCGGGCCGGCCGGGACGTCCGGCGGTGGATCCGAGTACACGAGCGGAGAGGTGATCGATGGGCGTCGCGGGACCCCCCGGGCCGGTAATGGACCGGGACGAGGTGGACCGTGCGCTGGCGCGGCTCGGGGAGGAGCACGAGGCGATCGAGACCTCGCTCCTCGCCCTCCAGGACCACGCGGGCCGCAGGCTCCTGGAGGGTGCGGAGCTGACGGGTGTCACCAAGGACCGCTGGGCCTCCACCGAGCAGGCGATCACCCTGCTGTGGGGCTACTTCGACGCGTACGCGGGAGCGCTGCGCTCGGCGCGCGAACTGCGGGCGCGGCGCCGCTGGCCGAGCCGGGACGACCTGGTGGCGCTCACGGACCGGTTGCGCGGCGCCGGCGTCACCGTCGCGAGCTCCGCGGCCCATCCCGCGCCGTCGGTGACCGGCCCGGCCAAGCTCTCCGAGCGCTTCACGCTGGAGGGCCTGGTCAGCCGGATGAACACGCTGTACGCCCGCTCCCTGGACGTGGTGGTGGCCGCCGACACGGTCTGGTCGGCCCTGCCCGCGCGGATCGACCTCCTCGCCGCGGAGTTGCAACGCACCCGTTCGCTGGCCCACTCGGTGGGCGTGCGGCCGGGCGAGCACCCGGCGGGCGACGAGCTGGAGTCGATCACCCACGAACTGTCCGCGCTCCGGGCTCAGGTGGTGTCGGACCCGCTGGCGTTCTGGTCGCCGGCGACGGCGAGTTCGGCGCCGGGCGGCGGCCGGCCCGACACGGGACGCTACGACCGCGCCGCGCGTTCGCTGGAGGACGTCCGGCGTGAGATCGAGGCGGTCCTCGCGGTGCGGCAGGACTCGGAGACCCGGCTGCTGCGGCTGCGGGACGTGCTCTCGCGCGCGGACCGCACGCTCACGGAGGCGCGTGCCGCGCGGGGTGAGGTGCTGGCCAAGATCGCGGCGTCCGAGGTCCCCGCGGTCAGCGGCCCGCCGACCGTGCTGCAGGAGCGGCTGGCCACCGCAGCGGAGTACCGCAGGCACGCCCAGTGGCACCGGCTGTCCCCGCTGCTCGAGTCCCTGGAGCGGGATGCCGAGGACGAACTGATGCGGGCACGCGAGTCGTTGACGGCCGTGACCGCTCCGCTCGCGGTCCGTGCGGAGTTGCGCGGCCGGCTCGACGCGTACAAGGCGAAGGTCGCGCGGCACGGCATGGCCGAGGACCCGCTGCTGATCGAGCGGTACGACGCGGCGCGCCGGATGCTGTGGAGCGCTCCGTGCGATCTGCGCGCCGCCGAGCAGGCGGTCCTGCGCTACCAGCGGGCCGCGGCCGAGGTCCTGGTGCCCCGGCAGTCGGGCACCGTGGACGGCTTCGGCCGGCAGGGGGAATCGTGATCCGCGCACAGGTCACCGTCGCCCCGCGGCTCCCGTCCGCGGCACCGGCGACGGGGCCGGCGAGCAGGCAGGGGGAGCCGTGAGTGATCTGACGAAGTGCAGCCGCCCGGGCTGCGAGGGCGCGTACGAGGACGTCGGCGACGGCGAGCTGTACTGCGACACCTGCGGACTCGCCCCCGAGGCCGGGCGGCGCGGCACGCCTCCGACCACGAGCGGCGGAGCCCCCGGCACGGCGGCGAGCGCATGCCAGCGCCCCGGCTGCGAGGGCGCGTACGAGGACGTCGGCGACGGCGAGCTGTACTGCGACACCTGCGGACTCGCCCCGGTCGTCGCGAGGAACGGCGCGCTGTCGTCGCCGCCCACCGGCATCACGGGAGGCGGGCGGAGCGGCGGTAGCGGCCGGAGCGGGAACAGCCGTTCGGAGCCCCGGAGCTCGGCGTCGGGCTCCCGGTCGTCCCGGTCGTCGCGCTCCTCGACGTCACGGCGGTCGGTCTCGGGCCGCCTTTCCCGATCGCTGTCGGGGAGCGGCTCGGGCCGCTCGGTGTCGGTCCGCAGTTCGGGGTCCTCGGCCTCCTCCTCGGGCCGCAACAGGCTCGGAGCCGGGCTGGTCTCGGTTCCGGACGTACCGCGCCCGGACCCGCGTTCCGCGGCCATGGCGGAGCCCGAGGTCCCCGAGCGGAAGCGATTCTGCAGCCGCAGTGACTGCGGATCGCCGGTGGGCCGCGCCCGCGGCGACCGCGCGGGCCGCACGGAGGGCTTCTGCACCAAGTGCGGCCACCCTTACTCGTTCGTGCCGAAGCTGCGCGAGGGGGACGTCGTGCACGGGCAGTACGAGGTGATGGGCTGTCTGGCGCACGGCGGCCTCGGCTGGATCTATCTCGCCATCGACCGGGCGGTGTCCGACCGCTGGGTCGTCCTCAAGGGCCTGCTGGACACGGGCGACCAGGACGCGATGGCGGCGGCGATCTCGGAGCGCCGTTTCCTCGCGGAGATCGAGCACTCCAACATCGTCCGCATCTACAACTTCGTCGAGCACCTGGACCAGCGGACCGGCTCCATGGACGGCTACATCGTCATGGAGTACGTCGGCGGCAAGTCCCTCAAGGAGATCGCCAACGAGCGGCGCGCACCCGACGGAAGGCGCGACCCGCTGCCGGTCGAGCAGGCGTGCGCCTACGGGATCGAGGCTCTGGAGGCGCTCGGCCACCTGCACAGCCGGAACCTGCTGTACTGCGACTTCAAGGTCGACAACGCCATCCAGACCGAGGACCAGCTCAAGCTGATCGACATGGGCGCCGTGCGGCGGATGGACGACGACGAGTCGGCGATCTACGGCACGGTCGGCTACCAGGCGCCGGAGGTCGCCGAGGCCGGACCGTCCGTCGCGTCGGACCTCTATACGGTGGCACGCACCCTCGCGGTGTTGACGTTCGACTTCCAGGGCTACACGAACGTGTTCGTGGACTCCCTCCCGGACCCGGACAACATCGAGGTGTTCCGGACGTACGAGTCGTTCTACCGGCTCCTCGTCCGCGCGACCGACCCCGACCCGGCCCGCCGGTTCGCCTCCGCGCAGGAAATGGCGGACCAGCTGACGGGTGTGCTCAGAGAGGTCGTGGCGCTCCAGACGGGACGACCGCGCCCCTCGCTGTCGACCCTGTTCGGCCCGGAGCTGCGCGTCACGGACACGGAGCTGTTCGCGGAGCTCCACGGCGAGGTCTCGGTGCTGGGCGCCCGGCGGCCCACTCGCCGCGGCCGCGGCACACCCCCCGCGGCCAACGCCCCGCAGGCACCCGGGCCTTTCGGCGGGGCGGCTGGGCAGTCGGCCGCGCCCGACGGACGGGTACCCGTCCAGGCGCCCGGGCCCCATCCGTACGCCGCCGCCGTACCGGGTGCCGCCGGCGCGGCAACGGCGGGCCTCCCCGGGCACACCGGCCCGGCCGGCCCACGTCCCCACCCGCCCATCCCGGCCGGTGTCCCCCCGCAGGCGGCACCGTCCGCACGGCCCGGTCAGCGGGCGTCCGCCCCGCTGCCGCACCTCGCGGACCTCGACGTCCGCGCGACCGCACTGGCACTGCCGGTCCCCCGCGTCGACCCCGACGACCCCAACGCGGGGTTCCTCGCCGGTCTGATGGCCTCCGCGCCCGCAGAGCTGATCGCCGCACTGCACGGCGCGCCCACGAGCTCGGTGGAGCTGCGACTGCGCGAACTCCGGGCGCGGCTGGAGACGGGGGAGCTCACCTCCGCGACGAACTCGCTGGCCGATCTCGAGGCCCGGCACCCCGACGACTGGCGGGTCGTCTGGTACCGGGGCGTCGCCTCGCTCGTCACCGGCGACGACGAGACGGCCGCACTGTCCTTCGACGCTGTCTACGACGCGTTCCCGGGCGAGGCCGCCCCCAAGCTGGCGCTCGCCGTCTGCGCCGAGGTGCTGGGCCAGCTGGACAACGCCGCCGAGTACTACCGCCTGGTGTGGGCCACCGATCCGAGTCATGTGAGCTCCGCGTTCGGCCTCGCCAGGGTGCAGCTCGCGGCCGGCGACCGTGCCGCGGCCGTCCGCACGCTGGACTCCGTCCCGGAGGCGTCGATCCACTACACGGCCGCCCGGGTCGCTGCGGTACGGGCACGGCTGCGGCGGCGCGCCGTGCAGGACCCGCTCATCGACGACCTGACGGCCGCCGCCGACCAGGTCACCGCACTCGAACGGCTCGGACTGGACGCCCTGCGCCGCGAGCGCCTGTCGACGGAGGTTCTGGGTACGGCGCTGGACTGGGTACTCTCCGGCAGTGCCGGCGCCCGGCCGGCGAGAACTGTCCTGCTCGGCAGCGAACTGGACGAACGCGGACTGCGGTTCGGCCTTGAACGCTCGTTCCGGGTGCTCGCCCGGCTCGCGACGAACGGCGAGGAGCGCATCGAACTGGTGGAGCGGGCCAACCGCTACCGCCCCCGGACGTGGGTGTGATGCTGTGCTGTCGCGGGGACAGGTCCCCGGACCTCCGGCGGAAGGACCGAGGCGCGCCCGGCACATCAAGGCGAGGTGAGAGCGAATGACGCCGCAGATGCCCCAACAGGCGGCCCGGTCGAAGTGCCCTGGATGCGAGGAACCACTCGAATCCGGCGATCTGTTCTGCGGAGCGTGCGGGTACGACCTGTCGGCCGTACCCGAGCCGCCGCGGGACGGCCCCACGGTCGCGACGGGTGCGCACGTGCACTGGCCCGAGGCTCCCGGGGCGGACGACTCCGGCCGGCCGGGGACGCCGCAGCGGCCCGGTGAGGTGCCGGGTACGGACTCGGGCGGCCGTGAACTGCCCGCGACGCCGGTCCGCTTCGACGGCCCGGAGGCCGCACCGGCCGTCGCACCGGCACGCCCGGCCGCACAGGAAGCCGGCACCGCCGCGCGGTTCGGGCCGGCCGCGCCGGGCGGAGCAGTCGCCGCCGCCCCAGGGGCGTCCCCGGCCGCCGGTCCGGGCCCCGCACCGCTCAGCCCCGGCTCCGGCTCCGGCTCCGGGGACTTCGAGCCGACCGCGCCCGACCCCCGCGCCGCCGGGCACTCCGGCGGGCACTCCGCCGTGCCCCCGCCCGGCGTGAAGCTCTGCGTCGCGTGCCGTGCGGGGCATGTGGACCACGACGGCTACTGCGAGAACTGCGGGCACGCCCAGCCGCGCGAGCGCGACCACATGGAGCAGGAGCTGGGTTCGGTGGCCGCGGTCAGCGACCGGGGGCTGCGGCACCACCGCAACGAGGACTCGTTCGCGGTGTCGTCCACGGCCCTGCCCGACGGCTCCCCGGCTGTGATCGCGATCGTCTGCGACGGCGTGTCCTCGGCCACCCGGCCCGACGACGCGTCCTCGGCCGCGGCGAGTTCGGCCAACGAGCACCTGCTGGCATCGCTGCCCCGGGGCACGCATCCGCAGCAGGCCATGCACGAGGCGATCCTGGCCGCCGCCTCCGCTGTCAACTCCCTGGCGGCGGAGCCCGGCGCGGCCATGGAGCACGACCCGCACCGCCATCAGAACGCTCCGGCGTGCACGCTGGTGGGCGCCGTCGCCGCCGGCGAACTGCTCGTGGTCGGCTGGGTCGGCGACAGCCGGGCGTACTGGGTCCCCGACGACCGCAGCGGCCCGCCCGCGCGGCTCACCGAGGACGACTCCTGGGCGGCCCAGATGGTCTCCGCCGGTCTGATGAGCGAGGCAGAGGCCTACGCGGACGAGCGCGCGCACGCGATCACCGGGTGGCTCGGCGCGGACGCCTACGAACTGGAACCGCACACCGCCTCGTTCAAGCCGGACCGCCCCGGTGTGGTGGTGGTCTGCACGGACGGGCTGTGGAACTACGCGGAGGCGCCGGAGGAGATGGCACAGGTCCTGCCACCCGACGCGGCGGGCCGTCCGCTCCACGGGGCGCAGGTCCTCGTCGGCCATGCGCTCGACGGCGGGGGCCACGACAACGTAACAGTGGCCCTGCTCCCGTTCGCCGTGCCGCGACAGGGGGCAGGATCGGCCTGAACAAGGCCATATCCCCTCGCCCCTGCGTCCGTTCGGCACCCTTTCACCCTGTCTGTCTGCCCAGCTGAGCCTCGAGGAGCCAGTTCAGATGGCCAATTTCTCCAAGTCGAACGTGCCGCGGTTCTCCGTCGAGGTGTACCAGAACGAGTTCCTGCCCGAGGGCGGGCGCGAGGTCAACGCGATCGTGACGGTCACCTCCACCGGCGGCGGTACGAGCGGTGGCCTTCCCATCGCCGGAGCTTCCGCTTCCCCTTCGTCCATACCCGGGCGGCGGACGGAAGCCGCCGTGGTCGTGATGGTCGACTGCTCGGGTTCCATGGACTATCCGGCCACGAAGATGCGCAACGCGCGCGACGCCACGGTCGCGGCGATCGACACCCTGCGCGACGGCACGGCCTTCGCCGTGGTCTCGGGCACACACGTGGCCGCCGAGGTGTACCCGGGCGGCGGGCGGCTGGCGACCGCCGACGCGACGACACGGGCCGAGGCCAAGGAGGCGCTGCGCAGACTGAGCGCCGGCGGCGGAACCGCGATCGGCACCTGGCTGAGGCTGGCCGACCGGCTGCTCGGCGACGCCGACGTGTCCATCCGGCACGGCATCCTGCTCACCGACGGGCGCAACGAGCACGAGGCGCCGGAGGAGCTGAGGGCCGCGCTGGACGCCTGCGCGGGTCGGTTCACCTGCGACGCGCGCGGCGTGGGCACGGACTGGGAGGTCAAGGAGGTCACCGGCATCGCCTCCGCGCTGCTCGGCACGGCCGACATCGTCGCGGACCCGTCGGGGCTCGCCGCCGACTTCACGCGGATGATGGAGAACGCGATGGGCAAGGAGGTCGCGGACGTGGCACTGCGGCTCTGGACGCCCGTCGGCGCTGAGATCGTGTTCGTCAAGCAGGTGGCACCCACGGTCGAGGACCTGACCGGCCGGCGCACGGACGCGGGGCCGCGCGCCGGGGACTATCCGACGGGTTCGTGGGGCGACGAGTCCCGCGACTACCACGTGTGCGTGCGGGTGCCGGAGGCGGGCGTCGGCCGGGAGATGCTGGCGGCACGGGCCTCCCTGATCATTCCGGATCCGGCCGACGGCACCCCGCGACCCCTCGCCCAGGGGCTCGTGCGGGCGGTGTGGACCGACGACGTGGCGGCTTCGACCTCCATCAGTCCCCAGGTCGCGCACTACACCGGCCAGGCCGAATTGGCGGAGGTCATTCAACAGGGACTGGATGCCCGCAAGTCGGGAGATTTCGACAACGCCACCGCGAAACTCGGCCGCGCCGTCATGCTCGCGGCGGCCTCCGGCAACGAGGACACCGCAAAGCTGCTGGCGAAGGTGGTGGACGTCGTCGACGCGGCGACGGGTACTGTGCGGCTGAAGGCAAGGGTCACGGAAGCGGACGAGATGACACTCGAAACGCGCTCCACGAAGACAGTTCGCGTGAAGAAGTAGACACGCGGCGAACACGGACCAGCCGACAGCGGTCGAGAAACGACGAAGAGCAAAAGGTGTCCGGCTCGCCGGCCGGACGGAGGAGAGGGGGAAGCGCCGACATGCCGACCTGCCCGAACGGACACCAGTCGGGTTCCGACGACTGGTGCGAGGTCTGCGGCCATCGCATGGCCGGGGCGGGGGCTCCGGCGGGCGCGGTTCCGCCGCCTCCTCCCCCGCCGGCTCCTTCGCCGCCGCCCGCGCCGGGCTACGGCTACCCGGGGCCGGGCGACCCGAACGCCACGGCCCAGGCGGAGCTGTGCCCGCAGTGCCGTACACCCCGCGAGCCGATGGCACCCTTCTGCGAGGAGTGCCGCTGGAACTTCCTCACGAACACGGCGACGTCGTACACCCCCGTGGCCCCGCCCCACCGAGGGGGACCCGGCGGCCCGGGCGGACCCGGCGGGCCCGGCGGGCCGCCGCCCGGTCTGAACCTGCCGCCCGGCTTCCAGGCCCAGCAGCCGCCGCGCCCACCGGACCCGTTCGACTACCAGAGCTCGCGGCCCTCGCAGATGAACCGGCCCGCCGAGCCGATCGGCGGCGAACCCCCGGCACCCCGGCCGCCACAGGCCGGACCGCCGGCCCCGCCGCCGTTCCCCCAGCCGGGCACGTCCGGCTCCTCGGACGTCTCCGAGTCGCCCGGGCGGCACCGGCCCCCGGGGCCGCCCGAGTTCAGCAGGCCGGCCCCGCCTCCGCAGCAGCAGGGGTTCCCCGCCGGCCCGCCCGCCCCTCCCGGCTTCCCGCAGGCCGTTCCGGCCCCGCCGCAGCGGCCGCAGGGCGGCGGTGACGACGACTGGATGATCTCCCCGCCCTCGCAGCAGCACGCTCCGCACCATCCCGGACAGCAGCACCCGGCGCCCCCTCCGCAGCAGGTACCGTACGAGCCCGCGGGCTGGACCGCGGTCATCGCGCCCGACCGCGAGTACTTCATGGCGATGATGCAGCGCAGCGGCCCCGAGGCCGCCGGGCTGAACCTGCCCGCGTACTCACCGGAGCAGCAGCTCGCGCTCTCGGGCAACGAGGTGACCATCGGCCGCCGCCGGCACTCCACCGGCGAGTCGCCCGACATCGACCTGTCGGTGCCGCCGGAGGACCCGGGCGTCTCGCACCAGCACGCCGTGCTGGTCCAGCAGCCCGACGGCTCCTGGGCCGTCGTCGACCAGAACTCCACGAACGGCACGACGGTGAACGGCGCCGAGGACCCCATCCAGCCCTACGTCCCCGTCCCCCTGCGGGACGGCGACCGGGTGCACGTGGGCGCCTGGACGACGATCACCATCCGTCGGGGCTGACGGCGCTCACGACGGCGTTCACCGGTCGGGGCCGGTCGCGCCCAGGGTCCAGGCGTACGGGCCCTCGGGGTCGTCCAGCCACGCCCACTGGCTGTCTCCGCTGACGGTGACCCCGAAGCGCTCCCGCTCCGGCCGGCCTTCGCGCTGCCAGAGCGAGAGCGCTTCGTGCGGATCCAGCACGCCCGCGGTCAGCGTGAGCAGGAAGCGGAACTGCTCGCTCTCCGCCACGCGCCTCGGCAACCCGCCCACATGCGGGACCGATGTCCTCACCGGCCCGCCTCCGCGCAGCGGGACGAAGTACGCGGGCGTGTGCAGGAAGCGCCCCTCCGCGCGGCCTTCGTCACGCACCCGCAGCGCGACCAGCCCGTTGGCGAGCGGGGCGAGGAGCAGTCCACCCGGCACGCACTGCTCGAGCCAGGCCCGCGGTACCGACGGAAGGGCGCAGGTGGCGATGATGCGGTCGAACGGGGCGCGCCCCGGGCAGCCGCGCGCACCGTCACCGGTGATCACGGCCGGGTGGTGGCCGGCGGCCGCGAGATGGCGGCGCGCGGCCTCGGCGATCTCCGGGTCCAGGTCGACGGTCGTCACCAGCGGGTCCCCCAGCCGGTGCGCCAGCAGTGCCGCGTTGTAACCGGTGCCCGCGCCGATCTCCAGCACGCGGTGCCCGTCCTCCACCTCCAGCGCCTCCAGCATCCGCGCCATCAGGGACGGCTGGCTGCTGGAGGAGACGAGTTCGCCGTCGCGGACGCGGGTGGCGAGCGGGCCGTCGGAGTACGCGCCCCTCAGCCAGCGCTCGCGGCGGTCCGGCTCGGAGTCGCCCGACCAGAGCCGCTCGTACCCGGCGAAGGTCGACACGTAGTAGTACGGCACGAACAGATGGCGCGGAACCTCCGCGAAAGCCGCACGCCAGGCCGGGTCCCGCAGCGCGCCGGCCGCGGCGATCCTCCGCACCAGCGCCGCGCGCACCTCGGCGGCGGGCCCGGCGTAGGGGTCCCGTACCGTGCGCGCGTCCCGGTCCGCACCCATGCCTCCACTGTCCTGCGGGCCGGTACGGGAGGCGAGCACCCCGGACGGGGACTTCCGGACCGGAGTGCACTTCGGTCCGGGGTTCCTGGGCCCCGCGTCCTCGTCCGGCCCGTCTGAGACCATGGAGCGGTGAACGAGATTCCGCGGGGCACACTTCAGGAGCAGACCTTCTACGAGCAGGTGGGCGGCGAGGAGACCTTCCGCCGCCTCGTGCGGCGTTTCTACGAGGGCGTCGCCGGGGACCCCCTGCTGCGGCCGATGTACCCGGAGGAGGACCTGGGCCCGGCCGAGGAGCGCCTCACGCTCTTCCTGATGCAGTACTGGGGCGGCCCCCGCACCTACAGCGACAACCGCGGTCACCCCCGACTGCGCATGCGCCACGCCCCGTTCACCGTCGACAGGGCCGCGCACGACGCCTGGCTCAGGCACATGCGGGTCGCGGTCGACGAACTCGGCCTCTCCGAGGAGCACGAGCGTCAGCTCTGGAACTACCTCACGTACGCCGCCGCCTCGATGGTGAACACGGCGGGCTGACGCTCGGACCGACCCCCGGGCCTCCCGCACGAAGCGTCACCGTCCGGTCACTTCAGGCCACAGCTCGCCGACTTCCGGCCGTCTCGGTCCCGGCCCGTACCCGCTCACCGCACACACCCCATAAGTTCACAGCCGCAACACATCGAACGGGCATCCGCATCCGGCGGGTGCCCTCTTCCTGTGGAGGCTTCGACGTGCGTCGGGGAACCTTGCGAGTGGGCGCGGTACTGATCGGCACGACGACGGCGTTGCTGGGAGCGCGCGCGGCGTACGGCGACAACTTCTACGTGTACCAGGGCGACGACTTCGGGTTCATCACCTACAACCACAAGGCCGCGGGAGTCTGCGACCGGGAGGTCGACGGCTTCAACGTCTACGCGAACTTCAAGCGCACCGTCCCCGACACGGTCGCCCGGGTGGAGGAGAGGGACGGGTACTGCAGGACCTCGACGACCGGCACGTACCCCGTCCACCGGATCCAGGCGTGCGAGAACATCCCGGTGTTCCCCGACGCCTGCTCCGCCTGGAAGCAGCACCCGTAGCCATGGCCGCGCCCACTCTGGAGGTCCGCGGCCTCACCTGCGCGATCGGCAGGCGCACGCTGCTGCGCGATGCGGACCTGAGCGCCCGGGCGGGGACGTCCCTTTCCGTCATGGGGCCGAGCGGCAGCGGCAAGACCACGCTGCTGTCGTGCCTCGCCGGGTTGCACACCCCGCAGGCCGGGACCATCAGGGTGGACGGCACGGACATCTCCGCGCTGCGGCCCGGGCGGGCCGCGGCGTGGCGTCTGCGCACCATCGGCTTCGTCCACCAGTTCGGCGAACTGCTACCGGAGTTGAGCGCGGTCGAGAACGCGGCGCTCCCCCTGCTGATCGCCGGCAGGAGGCGGCGCGACGCCTACGGCACCGCCGAGACCCTCCTCGGTGAGCTCGGCGTCGGAGAGGTCGCGGACTCGCCCGCGAGCGTGCTGTCGGGCGGGGAGCGCCAGCGCGTCGCGGTGGCCCGGGCCCTGTCCACACGACCACCGCTGGTCCTCGCCGACGAACCGACCGGCTCCCTGGACGAACGCACCACCGAGGACGTCTGCGACATGCTGTTCCGGCTACCCGCCCGGTACGGCTGCGCGCTGGTCCTGGTGACCCACAATCCGGTGGTCGCCCACCGCGCGGACCGTCTGCTGACCCTGCGCGAGGGCACGCTGCGCGACTCCGCACCCGGCACCGCGCACGACACGACGACGGCGGGGGCATGACGCGGACCACCCGGCGAGGCGCCACGGCCCAGTTGCTCGCCCTGGGACGCCGGCTGTCCCCGGTGCGCCGGGATCCGCGCCACGTCCTCCAGGCGCTCTGCCTGGTGCTCGCCGCGATGGGCGCCACCCTGCTGGTCTGGGGACTGCAGGTCACCGACGCCGCGTACGACGGCCGCGACCTGCGGACGTCGGCCCGCCACCCGTTACGCGCCGCGGCCGAGCCCGGCACACTCCCCACAGCGCGGTGGTGGGACAGCCGCGACGTCGTCGGCGACAGGAGCTTCTCCGTCGTCACGATCGAACCCCTCGTCGCGGACGCCCCGCTGCCACCGGGCCTGCCGCGCCGGCCGGAACCGGGCGAGGCGTTCGTCTCCCCCGCCCTGCTGGAAGCCCTGCCGGCGGCGTCCACGCGCTACGGGAAGCAGGCCGGAACCATCGCCGCGGACGGACTCGCCGAGCCCTCCGAGTTCCTCGTGTACCGGAGGCCGCCACCCGGGACCGCGCTCTCCCCCGGCCCCGGAGGCATCTCCGGCATCGTCGGCTACGGCACACCGCTCCCGGATGCGTCCGACTTCGCCAGCCAGACCTTCGACCGCGCGGAGTCCGACGTCCGGTTGCTGATCGCTCCCCTGCTCGGGCTTCCCGTCGCGGTCCTGCTCGTCACCGCCTCCCGTCTCGGCGCCCGACAGCGCGACCGGCGGCTCGCCGTCCTGCACGCCATCGGCGCCGGGCGGTCCGTACGCGCACGGATCGCCGTGGGCGAGTGCCTGCGCCCCCTGGCGCTGGGCACCGCGGCGGCGGCCGTACCCCTGATGGCCGTGACCCTGACCGGCGTACGGCTGCCCGTCACCGGTCACGCGATCGCGGCAGCCGATCTCGCCCCGCTGCGCCTGTGGTTCCCGCTCGCCCTGCTGCCGGTCCTGGCGGCCCTGTGCCTGTCGTTCGCGGCACTCCACCTGCGCGTCCGTCCCGCCGGGGGAAACCGGCCACGGCCGGGACGGGACCGGCCGTCCGCCTGGCCCGGACGTCTCTGCGGCCTCGGCACGCTCCTGGCCCTGTGGGGCGCGGTGATCGGGCATCAGACGGGGGTCCGGATCTTCATTCTCGGCCTGGTCCTCGCCATGGCCGGGCTTCCGCCGCTGCTGGGACGGGCCGCGGCCCGGGCGGCCGTACGGCTGACCGTACGCGGACGGGGAGACGCCGCCCGGCTGATCGGAGGGCGCTGGGCAGCGGCCCATCCCGCGGTCATCGCCCGCTCCTGCGCCTCGCTCGCCGTGCTCCTGGGCCTGCTGACCCAGGTCCAGGTCCTGATCACGGAGTTGACGTCCGAAGCCCGCCACGCCACGTCACTCGCCCGGCGACTGGACGGAAAGCTGCTCCATGTCTCCGAGGGGGCCGGCGACGAGAAGGCGCGGGCGAGGTTCCTGTCGGCCCTCGGAGCCGGGGACCGTGTGCTGCGCCTGGCACCGGGCGGGGAGGGCGCCCCACCGGTGCTCATGGGACACTGTCGCGATCTGGCGGCGCTGGCTCCCCTGTCCGTCTGCCCAGGCGCCGAGCCGGCCCCGGCCGTGCGGGTGTTCCGCGAGCGCACCGCCCGCACCGAGGCGCTGCGCTGGATGAGCTCCGGCGAGGTGAACGTGCGGTCGGAGGCGTCACGAGCCCGGCTGACGGGCGGGAAGGGCGACTACGTCGTGCTGACCCGTAGGGCCGACGGCCGGGAACACGTCAGCCGGGCGGCCTTCGCGACGCTCGCCGCTCCGTCGGTGGTGGTGCCGGGCGACGAGTACGTCATCGGCGCGACAGCCCGCGCACGTATCGCCGGCTGGGTCGTCCTGATCGCCGCACCCGGCTTCGTTCTCCTCGCGCTCACCGGTGCCGCGGGGCTGCTGCACGCCTATCTCGACCGGGCGGACGAACTGCGCCCGCTGGCCGGCTACACCTCGGGCGTACGGTTCCATCTGCGGACCGCGTGGTGGGGCATGGGCGTGCCCACGGCCTGTGCCCTGGCACTGGCGACGGCGTTCGCCGGGCTGCTCGGAGCGGTCAACCTCGCGTTCCTGGCCCCGTCGGGCGACTCCCCGCTCCCGCTGCTCGCCGGCGGGCTGGTGACGGCCGTGGTGCTCTGCACGGGGGCGACCGTGGCCGGCGGCCTGCTGTCGAGCCGGTTCACCCACCGCTGGGTGCCGCGCGGCGACTGACCGGGGCCGGACGGGAGCGGATCGGATCCCGGTGCGGGGACGACGGAGCGGGCATACAGCCGGGCGGGACCGGGTGGGTCGATCGGCCGGGACGGGGGCGGTGCGGGACCGGGTCCGAAGCGGGACGGCTGACGAATACGGGAGGCACGACGGACCGCTGCCGGAGGCTGGCAGACGTCGGGCCACGGACGCGTGCGCCGGGCGCGGGCCGGTCAAGATCCGGGCCGGGCCGGGGTCCTGGCCGGGCCGGGGCAAGGCGTGGCCGGACGGTTCGGGGGTGGCCGGACGGTTGGGGGTGGCCGGACGGTTGGGGGTGGCCGGACGGTTGGGGGTGGCCGGACGTTCGGGACGTGGCCGGACGGTTCGGGGGTGGCCCGGAACCCGGCGGGGCACACGGGACCACGGGCCACGGACGCGTGCGCCAGGCGCAGGCCGGGCCGGGGCGGGCCGCGGCCACTTCGGGGCGTTGCCCGGAACCCGGCGGGGCACGGCCCGGAACCGGTCCGGGGGTTCTCCGGGTCAGGCGGGAGTGACGTTCAGCGCGCCGAGCCCCGCCCTGCGTACCGCGACCGAGCCGAACGGCGAGCGCAGCCGGAGCCAGCCGCCGGAGGTCAGGAGCGCGGCGCCCGGGACTCCGTCCGGAGTGGGGCGCAGAAAGCCCAGGGACTGGGCGGCGTGCACGGCCCGCAGTGGCAGGCCCGTCTCGTCGAGGGTCCGGGACCAGATCTCGCGGCCGATCCGGTCGCGCTCGGCGCGGGTGCGCCGCTCGACGGGCAACGCCTCGTCCCGTGAACGGAATTCGGCGACCGCGGCGGCCACCGCGCCCCGCATCCGGTCGACTTCGGGCAGCCCCGGGAGCTCTCGCCAGCCTCCGCGGGGAGGCAGCACCCCCGCCCACGGCGGACCCGTGACGGCGGGCGGTACGGCGAGCGCCGAGCCCTCGACGGACTCCAGCAGTTCACCCGCGGACACGGTCGTGTCCAGCTCGACCGGTTCCGCCAGCCGCGCCGTCCGGATCGCCAGGACCTCGAACGACGGCGGCCGGCCGAAAACGGCGAGCGCTCCCCCGCCGGCCTGCAGCCGCACGGCGGCGGCGCGGTCGTAGTGGATCAGCCGCCCGAGGAAGGCGGCGAGGTCCGCCGCCTCCCGGACATCGGCCAGCCGAAGGGTCTGCACGGGTGCAGTCATGCCGCGAGCGCGTCCTTCACGCCTTCGTCCAGGTACTCCTGGAGGAAGGACTTCTCCTCGGCGGTGATACGGCGCGGACGCCCGGCCGCCAGGTCGTACGGGACGACGACGGTCGAGGCCCGGACGTACACCTGGTCCGGGTCCTTGATCTCGTAGGCGATCGTGAGCGACGCCGCGCCGACCTTCGTCACCCAGGACTCGACGGTCACCGGTTCGTGGCGGTGCACGAGCGGGCGTACGTAGTCGATCTCATGACGGGCCACGACGGACCCGCCGGAGAACGACGGGGAGCCGTTCCCCGGTGCCAGCCGGAACATGAAGTCGATGCGGGCCTCCTCCAAGTAGCGGAGGAAGACCACGTTGTTGACGTGCCCGAAGGCGTCCATGTCCGACCAGCGCAGGGGACAACTGTAGATGTGCCGAGCCACTTGCTGCCTGCCTCAGCCCCGGGTGAGCTTCTTGTAGGTGGCACGGTGCGGGCGAGCCGCGTCCGGGCCGAGCCGCTCGATCTTGTTCTTCTCGTAGGACTCGAAGTTGCCCTCGAACCAGAACCACTTCGAGTCGCCCTCGTACGCCAGGATGTGCGTGGCGACCCGGTCGAGGAACCAGCGGTCGTGGGAGACGACCACGGCGCAGCCCGGGAAGTCGAGCAGGGCGTTCTCCAGCGAGGAGAGCGTCTCGACGTCGAGGTCGTTGGTCGGCTCGTCGAGGAGCAGCAGGTTGCCGCCCTGCTTCAGGGTGAGCGCCAGGTTGAGGCGGTTGCGCTCACCGCCGGACAGCACGCCGGCCGGCTTCTGCTGGTCCGGGCCCTTGAAGCCGAACGCCGAGACGTACGCGCGGGAGGGCATCTCGACCTGGCCGACGTTGATGTAGTCCAGCTCGTCCGAGACGACGGCCCACAGCGTCTTCTTGGGGTCGATGTTCTCGCGGCTCTGATCGACATAGCTGATCTTGACGGTGTCGCCGACCTTGATCTGGCCGGAGTCCGGCTTCTCCAGGCCCTGGAGCATCTTGAACAGCGTGGTCTTGCCGGCGCCGTTCGGGCCGATGACACCGACGATGCCGTTGCGCGGCAGGGTGAAGCTCAGGTCGTCGATGAGGACCTTCTCGCCGAAGGCCTTGTTGAGGTTCTCGACCTCGACGACGACGTTGCCCAGTCGCGGGCCCGGCGGGATCTGGATCTCCTCGAAGTCGAGCTTCCGGGTCTTCTCCGCCTCGGCGGCCATCTCCTCGTAGCGGGCGAGTCGCGCCTTGGACTTGGCCTGGCGGCCCTTGGCGTTGGAGCGGACCCACTCCAGCTCTTCCTTGAGGCGCTTCTGGCGCTTGGCGTCCTTCTGGCCCTCGACCTTGAGACGTGCGGACTTGTTCTCCAGGTACGTGGAGTAGTTGCCCTCGTACGGGTGAGCACGGCCGCGGTCCAGCTCGAGGATCCACTGAGCCACGTTGTCCAGGAAGTACCGGTCGTGGGTGATGGCGACGACGGTGCCGGCGTACTTGGCGAGGTGCTGCTCCAGCCACTGGACGGACTCGGCGTCCAGGTGGTTGGTGGGCTCGTCGAGAAGCAGCAGGTCGGGAGACTCCAGCAGCAGCTTGCAGAGTGCGACGCGGCGCTTCTCGCCACCGGAGAGGTTGGTGACCGGCCAGTCGCCGGGCGGGCAGCCCAGCGCGTCCATGGCCTGCTCCAGCTGCGCGTCGAGGTCCCAGGCGTTGGCGTGGTCCAGGTCCTCCTGGAGCTTGCCCATCTCCTCCATCAGCGCGTCGGAGTAGTCGGTGGCCATCAGCTCGGCGATCTCGTTGAACCGGTCGAGCTTGCCCTTGACCTCCGAGACACCGTCCTGGACGTTCTCCAGGACCGTCTTGCTCTCGTCGAGCGGGGGCTCCTGCAGAAGGATGCCGACGCTGTAACCGGGCGAGAGGAAGGCGTCACCGTTGGAGGGCTGCTCAAGACCGGCCATGATCTTCAGCACGGTCGACTTACCGGCGCCGTTCGGGCCGACCACACCGATCTTCGCACCGGGCAGGAAGCTCAGCGTGACGTCGTCAAGGATCACCTTGTCGCCGTGCGCCTTGCGCGTCTTGCGCATGGTGTAGATGTACTCAGCCAAGAGAAACCGTCCGGCAATCAGTGAGTGGGCAGATACACCCCATCTTGCCTGACCGCCACCCCGGGAACGAAACCCGTCCGACCAAGCGCCTCTGACCTGCCCCTTCGCCCATGACCCGCGTGGTCGGTCCATCACCGATCGTCGCCATCGGCCCCCAACCAGCGCCCTGACCGGCCTCAGCCGGCCCTGAGCAAGGGCGAGTACCCGGCCACTGCGGTCTCGGCGACTTGCCTCATCCGCCCGGCGGCTGCACGGTGACCCGGATCGCATCCACCAGCCACGCCGGTGCACGCGTGGAGTGCGGGGCCCGGATTGGATCCGCGCCGGGACGGGTGCGGTCGCCGGTGTCCGGTGCTGTTGATCTCAGCGGGTGACGCCAGAGCGCCCCCGAGGGTCGCTGTCCTTCGGCGGCGAGCTGCTCGCTCCCCGGTGCGGCCCCCGGGCCGGACGGTGCCGCGTGCATGACGGCCGCGAGTCCTCGCAGACCACCGGCGGGGAGTGCCCCGCCCTCGTCACGGAGGGGCACCGCCCCGGAACCGGGGCGCCCGAACCGTCGGTGCCGTCAGGACCTTCCGCCGGACGCGTGCCGTCGGACGCTCAATCCTCCGCGGAGGGGGCCTTCTTCCTGCGTACGAAGAGGACCGCGGCGCCGCCGATGACCACGAGCCCGATGGCCACGCCCGCGATGATCGGGGTGGCGCCGGAGGCGCCGGTCGCCGCCAGGTTCTCGTCGACGGCCGTGCCGCCTGCCGAGGCCGCGCTGGGTCGAGGCTCCGGCTCGTCCGTGACGGGACCGGCGCTGCCGGTGGTCCTGCAGTCCAGCACGCCCTTGAAGTTCCTCGAGAAGCCGCCCGGCCCCGTGATCGTGAAGTCGTAGGCCTGGTCCTCGGGCACGGGGACGGTCACGGTGCGGGACTCACCGGGTGCTATCGCGTGCTGGAGCCCCAGCAGCTCGAAGGTGAACTTCTCGTCGCCCCTGTTGGTGGCGGTGATGTCGATTCCGCCCCCGGCGCAGTTCTTCTTCGCGGTGAGCGCGGGTATCGGTCCCTTCGTGGCCCAGGTGGCGGTGGCCCTCGCGGAGACGGTGGAACGGCTGGAGCCGGCCAGGATCTGCGTCTGGCTCTTGGTCACCGCGGAGAACGCCCGCCCCACCGGCACATTGGTGGTGGCCTGCAGGCTCAGAGCGGCCGTGCCGTCGGTGGCACCGGCCGGCACGTCGACGTACAGCCTGCTGCCGTCGACCGCGGTGGTGACGGGTTTGCCGGCCTCATCCGTCACGATGACGCCGCTGGCCGCGGAGTCCGCGGGCGGTGTCACGGTCACCCGGTCGGCGTCGGTGCGGACCGTGATGGGCCCGAGCCGGCCGCCGGCCTTCCCCGAGACCGCGTTCGGCTCCAGGCTCAGCGAGGCACGGGGCTCCTCGACGTTCTTGGCCTTCTTCTCCAGCCAGTCGGCGAGTTGTTCCGCCGCGGGGTCGAGCGCCTCGACCTCGGCGCCGTCCGAGTACCGCCAGATCGCCACCTGTGTTCCGGCTGCCGCGGTCCGCTCGGTGAGCGGTCCCGTGCCCGCCCGTTCGGCCAGTGCCATGAGGTCGTCGACCTGCGGATAGGAGTGCTGCAGGATCCACCGGATCCTCCCGGCACCACTGTTGGCGCCGAGCGAGGTCTGGTCCCAGGGGGTCTCCAGGTACTTCGCCTGCTCCTGCGTCGGGTTGTGTATGTCGATGCAGTAGGTCTTGAGTCTGCCCCCACCGTCGACGGTCATCTCGAACAGTCCGGCAGAGAGTTCGTGGCGCTGTCCGCCGTCGTGCAGGACGGCTCGGTCGAAGGTGGTCAGGCCGTCCAGCGTCGCGGACACCCCACCCTGGTGCTGGGGGATGTCCTCGGCCGCGGCCGGTCCGGCGAAGGCCAGGGCGCCGGCCGCGAACAGGCCCGACACCAGGGCCGTCACGGCGAGCCGGGCGGCGCCCCGCCCGCGTACAGAGAGCGCAGTAAACACAGAATTCCCCTTCGGGCGAGGCCCTTTCGCGTGGGGTGCGTGGGGGGATTGCCTCGCCGGCAGACTCAAGTGCCCCGTGAGTACTGAGGAATCCTAAGGACGTGGTGCGACTCGGTCCCCCGTCATACCGTCAGATAACCATTCCGAATCGGAATCGTTATCGCCGTCGGCGCATCCCCCGTTCGGCTGTCGACAAATCTCCGCAATGCCCGCTCGGGGCGGTCAGGGGACATCGGCCGCAGTCGAGCCGCGGGCTCCGGGCGTGGTTCCGGTTCCCGGAGCACATGCCGGGCCGGAACGAGCAGATGCGGTATGGCCCCCGGCCGCCTCGGCACTCCGCATGCCCCCGGTCACCGTCGCCGTCGCCGAAGCAGCAAGGGACGGGGCGCGAGTCCGGCCCACCGAGCCGGACATGCCCGAGCTGAACGGGTCCGCCTCGGTCGCCCCGCCCGCTGCCGGTGGCATCGACGGGACGGCCGACGCGTGCTGAGCGCCCACGACCGGGACCTCCGAGGGCCCGGGCACGGTCGGGTTCGCCGGTGGCGCCCATGGCGTCGGACGCAGTGGTGCTCCTGACGGCATGACGGGAGGCGGAGCCGTGCCGCCCGACGCTACTGCACGACGATCCGTCAGCTGTGCGTCCGTACTCGTCACACGGCGGAATGCCGACGTCCCTCGCGTCAGGTCGTGCCCGGCCGCCACGGCGTCGACGTCGACCGACGTCCTGAGCTTGCCCTCCCACTCCTCCTCGCGCACCCTCAGACGCCCGTGCACGACGAGCGGTTCGCCCACCGCGACCGACGCCGCGAGATTGGCACCCAGCGCACGCCAGGCCCACACCGTGTAGAAGCTCGTGGGTCCGTCGGTCCAGCCGTCCCGCTGACGGTCCCACCGCCGCGAGGGTACGGCGAACCGGAAGCGAGCCCTGCCCCCGGCTGCCGACTCCCGGTAGTCCACGGCCGTCGCGACATTCCCCACCAGCGTCACCATCACGTCACTCATGACGATCCCCCTGCCTCGTTGTCCGCTTCCGGAGTCCGCGCCGCTGCGCCGACGGATCCATGCTGCGCCGCCGGGCGCATTCCCGCTGGCGCCTGTGGACACGGACCCGACTGTGGAGAACCCCGCCGCCCTCCCGGGTGACGGGGTGCTCCTGAACGGCCGTCCGACGGCCGCTCCCCGGCTGCCCCGGCCGTGTCCCGGTCGCTCCGGAACCGTCTCCGCCGGCCCTGCGCGGACCGCCACCGGTACGTCGCCCCGTCGCGGAAGCGGCGCCCGCCGCCGTGCGGCAGCCGACCTCCGCACGCGACGGCCCAAGACCCGCTCAGCGTCTGAACGACACCACCCCGTACTGCTCCCGCACCTCCCGGTAGCGGAGCAGTTCCGCGGCGATCGGATCGAGCACCTTCGCCCTGCCGCACGCCGCCGCCGCCTCCCGCAAGCGCCGTTCCGCGTCCTGCCCGTACCGTCTCGCGGGCCCCTTCGCGGCCGCCGCACACGCCCACTCCACCAGCGGCCCGCCGATGATCCCGGCGAGCATCACCAGAACCGGCGGGAGCAGTCCCGGCTCCAGCACCCCGATGATCTGGCCCACCAGCCACAGCCCGCCGAAGACCTGCAGCAGCGTCATGCACACCTGAACGAACACCGCCGCAGGCCACCACGCCGGACGCGGCAGACGGCCGCTGGGCGTGCCCAGTTCGGCGGCCAGGTCGTCGAGCTCCTCCGGAAGCCCCTCCGCACCGCGCACCGCCGCCTCGCGCACCGCCTGCGCCCACGGGGCCGGCAGCCCGTGGGCAGCGTCGTCGGCCACCGTCCGCACCGCCTGCTCGACGCGCTGACGGGCCGTGAGCTCCTCCTCCGCCGGCTGCTTGGGCTGGGGCAGCCCCCCGCCGGGCATGCGGACGCGTTCGTACCAACGCCACAGCCGGAGCCACGGCGTCCCGCAGGCCCTCCCGGCGTTCCTGCGCCACCGGCGTTCGGCCTCCTCGCCGACGGCGGTGGCGCCGACCGCGTTCGCCAGCCGGGCGGTGAAGTCGTCCCGGGCCCGCTCGCTGAGACCCGGCCGCCCGTCGGCGACGTACATGGACCGCAGCCGACCGGTCGCCGCGTCGATGTCGGCGGAGACGCGGCGAGCCGCGGCGGACTTCTCCTGGACGAGTCGGCCGAGCAGTTCTCGCAGCTCACCGACGCCCTCACCGGTGAGAGCCGACAGCGCGAGCACGGTGGCGCCCGGCTCGCCGTGCTCACCGACCGCCATCCCGTCCTCGTCGAGCAGTCTGCGCAGGTCGTCCAGCACTTGGTCGGCGGCATCGCCCGGCAGCCGGTCGATCTGGTTGAGGACGACGAAGGTGATCTCGGCGTGCCCCGCGAGCGGCCGCAGATAGCGCTCGTGGAGCGCCGCGTCCGCGTACTTCTCCGGGTCGACGACCCAGATGACCGCGTCGACGAGCTTGAGGACCCGGTCCACCTGTTCCCGGTGCACCGTCATCGCCGAGTCGTGGTCGGGAAGATCCACCAGGACGAGGCCCTGGAGCGCCTCGTCGCCGCTTCCGCCCGCGAGCGGCCTGCGACGCAGCCGGGGCGGGATGGCGAGCCGGTCGAGAAGCCCGGCGGCGCCTTCGGACCAGCTGAGCGAGATCGGTGCGGACGTCGTCGGCCGACGCAGCCCGGTCTCCGAAATCGGCACCCCGGCCAGGGCGTTGAAGAGGGTCGACTTACCGCTGCCGGTGGCGCCCGCGATGGCGACGACGGTGTGCCGCGCCGACAACTGCTGCCGCGCCGCCGCCTCGTCGAGCACGCGGCCCGCCTCCGCCAGGGCCTCGTCGTCGAGGCGGGTGCGGGAGAGCCCGACGAGTTCACGGAGCGCGTCCAGCCTGCCGCGCAGCGGGGCGGCGTACGGGCCGCCGATGGGGACGTGCCCTTCGCCGCCGACGAGCGAGCCGTGGTCACCTGCGGGATCGGTCGGGTCGACGGCCCTGCGGGCGATCAGGCCGTCGTCCCATCGCTCTCCGTCGCCTTCCTCGGGAGCGCCGGCCTCCGGGCCGCCCTCGCGCTTCCCCTCGGCGCGCGACGCGGGGTCCGTGGCGCCCTCGGCCCCGTCGACCCGCGCCCGCTCGCCGCCTCCGGCGGACGGGTCTTCATCCTCGGGACGGGCCTCCTCGCCGGGGCGGCCACGGCGCCCCGGGGCCGCCCCGGCCGCGGCATCACCTCTGGCCCCTGGCTCGTCCTGCGCTCCGGACGCGTTCCCGGACCCGCTCCCGGCTCCGCCCGACGAGCGGCGGTCCTCGGTCTCACCAGTGACTGCCGTCACCGCGGTCACCTCTCCTTCTGCAGTACGGACAGCGCGGCGATCAGCTCGGCCTGCGGCTCCGGGCACAGTTCGAGGGAGTCGAGCGGCGCGAGGCGCCGGTCGCGCTCCTCGTTCATGACACGTTCGATGTACGTGGTCACCAGCTCCCCGCCCCTGTCGCGCAGCCTGAGCGCGCCCTGGGCACCCATCCGCTCCGCCAGCAGCTCCCCGGCGGCCCTGGCCCGCCGACCGCCGAGCAGCGCGGTGGCGAGCAGCGCGGCGACCGTCTCGGAGTCGGGTGCGGCGGAGCGTTCCATCGCGCGGGCCTCCTCCTCGGCGAGTTCCTCGATGACGCGCCGCCAGCGCCGCACGGCCATGCCGATGCGCTCGGGCGTCTCCCCGTCGGCCCGTGAGTGCCGGGCGAGCGCGGGGCCGGCCGGTTCGCGCCTCCATGCCTCCTGGAGCCGCTCGTCGGCGGCGGCGACCGCACACTGCAGCAGGGCTGTCAGGCTCTCCGCCAGCGCGTCGAGGAGTTCGCAGGCCGAACTGTCGCGTGGCCAACCCCGCCATCGGGTGCGCGCGTCACCGGCGAGGACGGATCCGCGCCGGACCTGCTCGCGCACCCGCTCGGTCTCGACGCCGTACGCCTCCTCGACCGCCGCGGAGAGACGCACGGCGGCCGCGTACTGGGCGGCCACGGCCCCCGCGAGCTCCGGCATCCGGGCGTTCAGCGAATCGATGACCCCGGCGGCGGTACGGACGACCGTCTGCTGGCGCGCGGCGGGATCCAGGGCCCGGTGCGCCAGCCAGTCGCGGAGCGCGGCGACGGCGGTGTCCGGGAGCAGCCCCCGGCCGCCACCCGCGGACTCGGGCAGCTCCGGGATCGTGAAGCGCGGTACGTGCCCGAGCCCGGCCTTGGTGAGCAGTGCCGCGTACTGCCGGGACACCTCGTTGATCACCTGGTGCGGCACCCGGTCGAGCACCGTCACGAGCATGGCGTCGTACTCCTTGGCCGTGCGGAGCAGATGCCAGGGGACCGCGTCCGCGTACCGGGAGGCCGTGGTGACCATGATCCATACGTCGGCGGCGCAGATCAGCTCGGACGCCATGATCCGGTTCTCGACGACGAGGGAGTCGATGTCGGGCGCGTCGAGCAGGGCCAGCCCGGGCGGCAGCGACGCCGCGGTCTCGACCCTCAGTGCCCTCTCCTCGGGCTTGCCCTTGGTCTTCGTCCTGCCGCGCGCGGTTCCGGGCGACTGCTCCGTCTCGTCCTGCTGCGGCAGCCATACGCGGGTGAAGTTCGGCAGTACGCGCATGTCTGCGAACCAGTGGCGATCGTCCGGGTGGCACACGAGCACGGGCGTGCGCGTCGTCGGCCGCAATACCCCCGCCTCGGTCACCCGCCGCCCGACAAGGGAGTTGACCAGGGTGGACTTGCCGGCTCCCGTCGAACCGCCGACCACCGCGAGCAGCGGCGCGTCGGGGTCCTTCAGCCGGGGCACCAGATAGTCGTCGAGCTGCGCGAGCAGCTCGGCTCTCGTCTGCCGCGCCCGCGGAGCACCTGGAAGGGGGAGTGGAAGACGCACGGCTGCGACTCGGTCGCGCAGGGCGGAGAGTGCGTCGATGAGCTGAGGCCGTACTTCCATGGTCACCACATGCGAAGAATGCCCAATTTTGGAGGTTTTTTGAAGCGTATGAGCCCCCCTGCGCGCCGATCAGACGGACGGGACAGAAGGGACGAGTGGGGCGCAGGCATAACGAGTGCACAACACCCGAGGTGTGACGTGAAAAAAGCGCTGCAAGAATCGCATCTGCCTGCGATTATCGGTTCGCTTCACTGAACCTCCACATCGTGCCACGCAGGTGAAGCATCCGGGGCAGGGCGATCGGAGCCCTATCCTTGTCCCGGCAAGGTCACGGCCGACCCACCAGGGGCTCCAGGCCACCGAGGCCACATCGGGCCCCCGTAGCTCAGTGGATAGAGCAGGCGCCTTCTAAGCGCTTGGCCGCAGGTTCGAGTCCTGCCGGGGGCGCACAGCGTGCACGGCCCGCAGGCCCTCCCACTGGGAGGGCCTTCTTGCTGGTCAGAGGCACCCTAGCGGGCGGGTGGTAGTGGACGCGTAAGCGCCGGGCCACCGGGCGCGCTCCACCCCGGGATGCCGCCGGGGGCGCGTTGCCCTTCCAAGGCGGCCACTTCGCGGCGCGAGCGCATGGTCCGCGTTCAGGGAGCAGGCTTCGGCGTGAGCAGTTCGAGCGCCTCCTCCCAGCGGAACACGTCGGCACCGCCCGTCTCGGGCCGCGCGGACGGCTCGTGGGAACCGATCAGCACGCCCATCCCCCGCAGCCGCTCCAGGCTCTGCCGGTAGGCGGGATGAGCCGCCTGGGCCGCGTTCAGGCACGGCAGCACGGCGATCGGGACGCCCGAGCCGTACGCCTCGCACAGGATGCCCAGCGCCAGGGTGTCGGAGATCCCGGCCGCCCACTTGTTGATGGTGTTGAAGGTGGCCGGGGCAACCGCTATCGCGTCCGGGGGAGGCAGCGGGCGGGGGTCGCCGGGCCGCCGCCAGGCCGAGCGGATCGGGTGGCCGGTCCGGGTCTCGACGGCGTTCCGGTCGATGAAGTCCAGGCCCTGGGGAGTGGCGACTACCCCGACGTCCCAGTTCCGCTCCTGTGCCGCCGTGATGAGCTTGCCGACGCCCCCCGCGATTCCCGCGGCGCAGACGACGACGTACAGGAACGGCTTTCCGCCCGAGCCGCGCTGCCCGAGGCCCGCGGGTTGCCGGGGGCGGCAGGCGGAGGTGGACGGCACGGGCTCGCGCCGGTTCGGCTGGTCGCTCACGTGGGGTCCCCCGGTCGGCTGCTGAGGCGGTGCGCTGAAGGCAGGGTATGCGTACGGGCGGCGCCGCACGGCCACTCCCGCACGGAGGGGGATGTGGATCCGTCCGCCCGGGACGGAGGCCCCGGGCGGGACCCCGCCCGCCGCGCTCGGCGGACGGTGCCCGGCGGCCGGGCACCTGCCCAGCACGCCGGAGGGTCAGACCGTCCTGTCCCGCTCCCTCGGGCCAGGAGGCTCGGCCGCCTCCGGTGATTCCGGCGACGGAGGTGCCGCACCCGCCGCTCCGGTCCGGTCCGCTTGCGCCCCCGCCGCTGCCTCCCGCGCCGTCGCGCGCTCCACCAGCAGTGCCGCGATCGCGGCGGCCAGTGACACGAGGCCGCCCACGACCAGCCCCGAGCGCGCGCCGAAGCGCTCGGCCAGCCAGCCGGTACCCAGTGCGCCCAGTGGGGTGGACCCCTGGACGATCAGGGTGTAGAGCGCCATGACCCGGCCGCGGTAGCGCGGATCGCTGCCCAGCTGGATGCGGTGGTTCGCCGCCTGCACGAAGTAGATCGAGGCGAAACCGGTGAGCGCGAGCAGCACCATGGCGGCCACGAAACCCGGCGACCATCCGGCCACCGTCTCCAGCGCGCCGAACAGAAGCGCCGACACGACCACCGTCCGGCCCGACGGACGGTCTCGGCGCGCGGTGGTGGCGAGCGCCGCCGCGAGCGAGCCGGCGGCGAACGCCGTGGTCAGCAGCCCGAAGGCATCCGCGTCCGCGCCGAAGACGGTCTTCGCCAGCAGCGGGAGGGTCAACTGGAAGTTCAGCCCGCACAGTCCGACGACCGCGAGCAGCGCCAGCGGCAGCACCAGGTCCGGCCGGACCAGCACATGACGCAGCCCGTCGACGATCCTCGCCCGGGTCTCCGGGGCGCCGCGGTGCAGTTCCTGCGGGCGCATCATGCGCAGCGCCACCACCGTCGCCAGATAGCTCGCCGCGTTGAGCAGCATCACCCAGCCCGTCCCCAGGGCGGCGATCATCACTCCGGCCAGGGCCGGCCCGACGACCCGGGCGGTGCTGAAATAGGCGGCGCTCAGGGCCGAGGCGTTCGGCAGCAGTTCCGCGCCGACCATCTCGCTGACGAACGAGACCCGGGCGGGCACCTCGACCGCGTTGACGACGCCGAGCGCCAGTGCGAACAGGCCGATGTGCCACAGGCGCACCTCCCCGCCCAGCACGAGTGCGGCGAGCAGCAGGGCGAGGACCGCCGAGAGCGCGTTGGCCACCGTCAGCAGCAACCGCTTGTCGTGGCGGTCCGCCAGGCGACCGCCGAAGAGGGTGAGGAGGAGCAGCGGGGCGAACTGCAGGGCCGTCACCATCCCGAGCGCACCGGCGGAGTCGTCCGTCAGGGCGAGAACCAGCCAGTCCTGGGCGACGATCATCATCCAGGTGCCGGCCACCGACACGACCTGGCCGACCGTGAAGAGCCGGAAGTTGCGTACCGCCAGCGACCGGAACGGGCCCGTCACCGATCAGACCGCCGCCGCGTGCGGCTCGGGCGGCCTGCCGGACGCGTCCCGGCCGCCGCCTGCGGACTGCAGGCACTCCTCCAGGAAGCCCAGCGCCCGCAGATGGTAGGCGCGCGCCGCCCACCCGAGGCTGATGTTGTGCCCCGCGCCCGGCAGCCGGTCCACCACGATCCGCGGCGCGGCGAGCTGTGCGGTCAGCTCGGACACCGCCTCGTCGTCATGGCGCCACCAGGCCTCGAACTCGGCGAACGTCAACCGGACGGGTACGCGTACGTCGGCGGCGACGGCGGGGAACTCCTCGGGCCAGCGCGCCGCTTCCGTGCGCTCCCGGACCGGCATCCCGGCCACGACCGAGGCCGCGGTGGTGAAGGTCTCCGGCGGGTACAGGCTGAGCGGTCCCCAGTTCAGCCTGCGGCTTCCGTGGGCCCCCTCGTCGGGCAGTTCCTCCGGGGCGACGTCGTAGCGGTGGCCGCAGCCGGAGACGTCCAGGCCGAGCAGCCGGTCGTGGACGGCCCGCGCGGCCGCCGTCAGCGCGAGCTTGCCGCCGTAGGAGTGCGCGAGCAGGAACAGGCCCGCGCCGTGCGGGTGGACGGAGGTGAAGCCGTGCAGGGCGGCGCTCAGCGTCGCGGCCTGCTCGGCGAGGGTCTGGCCCTCGGGCAGCCGTTCGGCGGAGGCTCCGTAGCCGGGGCGGTCCAGCGCGAGGACGGTGTAGCCGAGGCGGGCGCCGAGGGTGAGCAGGGACAGGTCCGGGTCCGCCTGGCCGTCGAAGTAGCCGGCGTTCATGCCCCCGCCGTGCAGGGCGACGACGGTGGCGCGCGGTGTGCCCGCGGGGACGGCCAGCAGGGCGGAGAGCGGCAGGCCGTCGGCGTCCAGGGTGATGCGCCGCACTCCTCGGGAGTGGAGGGGACGGGACATGACTGCTCCTCGGATGGTCGGCGTACGGACGGGGAGTCGGGCGTGCCCGGTGCCTCACGTGACGCTGCGCGGCGGGCTCACCCGTCGTGGCGGGCCGGCTCCGCCGTGGGCGCGGGCCCGGGTCCCAGGGGTCTCCCGGCTCGGATCCGCGGTCCGGCCCGGAGGCGATCCGCGGCCGGCGCCCGGTACGGGTCGCCGCGTCCCGGCACGGATCCGTGCCGGGGCTCGGGGCCCCGGTGTCGGGGCGGACGGAGTAGAACACGGGACGACCGTATGCGCATCCCCGTTCAGGGCGGCGTCACCACGGCACGGCCACGGCGGGGCGGCTCACCCGCCCGGCGCAGTGCGGGCCGGGCGGGCGCCCTCCCGCGGGGCCCCTCCGGCGGTCGGCACACATGGCTTGTTCGGCTCGGGCGGACGCGCAACACGGGGTACCATTCCGGGCTTTGGGGTCCGGAAGGATCCGGTGGGGACACGAGCGCAGGAGGAACGACACATGGCGCCCACTCCCCGGCCAGGCGTGCTCGCACTGCTGACCGAGCTGACCGGCGATCTGCCACCGGACCGGGCCGGCGCACTGTGGCGTCTGGCGGAGGAGTCACGGCAGCTCGACGCGAACCTGGTGCGGCTGCCCGCCGGTGGCCGGATCGCCGGGCATGTGGAACCCGACCTGGATGTGCTGCTGTACGTGGCCGCCGGTGACGGAGTGCTCGAACTGGAAGGCAGGCCGCAGGACGTGGTCGCGGGCTCGGTGGTCTGGTTGCCGCGCGGCAGCCGGCGGGCGCTCCGCGCGGGGCCCGGCGGCCTGGTGCAGCTGAGCGTTCACCGCAGGCGCCCCGGACTCGCCATCAGGACGGCGACGCCGTCCGAGGGCGGCGACGCCGCCTGTCTGCTGGACCGGGTCTGTCCGGGGTGCGGGCGCCTGGCGGCGGAGTCCGGCGCCCGGTACTGCAGCCGGTGCGGGGAGGCACTGCCCGGCCGCTGAGTGGCGGCCGCGGTGGCGTCGGGGTGCCGGGCCGGGTCTCACCGTCGGATTCGCGTCAGACCAGCGTCGCGCCGACGAGGAGGACGAACGCGCCGAGGATCAGGGCGGTACGGATCCGGTGGTGGCGGTTCCACCTGCTCTCGAAGGCGGCGCGGACCTCGGAGTCCGGCGACGATCCCGAGGAGGCCAGCGCGTTGTTCAGCGGGATGTTCCCGGCGATGGTCACCAGGTGGTTCAGCGCGGCGCACACGAGCGCCGTCAGCACCAGCCACATCCGGGTGGCCGAGCCGTCCTCGCCCGGCACGGCGAGGGCGGCGGCCGGGAACACGACGACGGCCAGGAACACCACCAGGAACACCGGCCGCGGCACCTCCTCGTTGATGCGCCGCATCGCGGGCACGAAGCGGTCGTCGGGGAGCCTGGCGAGGGCGGGCATGACACCCGTCTGGAAGATCAGCATGAAGCCCGCGTACAGACCGGTCGCGATGACGGCTAGGGCGAGCAGCAGGTCGGCCATGGTGCTCATCATGACCCGAACGACCATGCGCCGCAGCCCACTTGTGGGGTCGGGGGAGGCGAGCGGCGACAGCCGGCGGGCCGGACCGGGTGACCTTCGCCACCCGGTCCGGCCCCGCGCCTGCCAGTCCTCAGCCCAGCAACTCGTCCGCGCTGCGGATCGACTCGGCGAGCCGGCGCACGGAGGCGTCCTCCGTGCGGCTCGCCAGTCCTGCCACGCGTTCCGCAAGGACACCCAGCCGGGGCGCGCCGGGGGTCTCCGCACCCCGCAGCCGCTGGGCGAAGTACGCGGCCGCGGCGCTGACCTGGAGGCGTGGCGGGGTGCCGCGCGACCACAGATCGCCGGTGAGTCCGGCCGCCTCGACGGTGCCTGTCGCCTCGTGCGGCGCCCGGGTGCGCGGGTCGAGCCAGCGTACGGTCGCCGTGGCGACGCGACCGGAGGCGCCTTCCTTCAGCCGCACCGCGTACAGCGCCGTGACCGCGTGGCCGGGGCCGACCTCGCCACCGTCCACCCGGTCGTCGCGGAAGTCCTCGTTCTCGACGTGCCGGTTCTCGTATCCGACGAGGCGGAACTCCCGGACCGCCCCGGGGTCGAAGGCGACCTGTGCCTTGGCGTCACGGGCGCGCAGTTCCAGGTGGGCGGGGAGCTGGTCGACGAAGACCTTCCGGGCCTGGGCGGGGGTGGAGACGTACGTCGTGTGTCCGTCACCGCGGTTGGTGAGGCGCTCCATGAGCTGGTCGCCGTACTCGCTGCCGACCCCGACGCCGAAGAGCGTGATGCCGAACTCCTTCCGGGCCCTCGCGATCCGCTCCAGGATGGCGTCCGCCTCGGTCTCGCCGGTGTTGGCGAGCGCGTCGGAGAGGAGCACGACGCGGTTGTTGGCGCCGCGCCTGCGGCCCTCGACGGCGACGTCGTAACCGGTGCTGACGCCCGCTTCCACATTGGTGGAGTCGGTCGGCTCCAGGGTGGCGACGACCTCGTGGACCCGGTCGCGGTTGCCGTCGAGGCGGGTCATCGGAAGCCGGGTCTCCGCCTCGTCGCTGAAGGTCACCAGGGCGATGGAGTCGTCGTCGCGGAGCTGGTCGGTGAGGATGCCCAGGGATTCCTTGACCAGGTCGAGCCGGCCCGGCTCGGCCATCGACCCGGAGATGTCGACGACGAACGTCAGCGCGGCCGGGGGCCGCTCGGCGGTCCTGCTCGACGGGCGCGTGGCCAGTCCGACCCGCATCAGCGACCAGTCCCCGCCCTCCCCGCTCTCCACCCGCGCACCGTCCACGGTCACCGAGAAACCGTCGCCTTCGGGCCGCGGATAGTCCTGGCGGAAGCTGTTGACGAACTCCTCGGGCCGCACCGAGCCGGGTTCCGGCAGCCGGCCGCCGGCGAGGGCCCGGCGGGCGTAGCCGTAGGAGGCCGTGTCCACGTCCAGGGCGAAGGTGGACACGAGGTCCGGCGCGGGGACCGCGTCGCGCTTCTCCCCGCCCTGCGTTCCGTCCGCCCCGGCGTCCCGGTCGCCCTCGGCGGCACGACCGCCGCCGTCGGGTGCCATCGGCGCCGGAACGCCGTCCGCGCCGTACCGGCCGCCGTCCGCCGAGGAGCGGTCGGCCTGCGCCCCCGCGCCGCACCCGGTCAGCAGCACGGCCCCGGCGAGAAGCGCCGCCAGTGCCGCCCTCGTGGTACGGGCAGGTGCCCCTGACTCCGTCGAAGATTCCGTCGGTCGCGTCCTCGTCCAGGCCGTCATGCTCCGCCCCCTGAAATCGTCGGCACTTGTGAATGTGACGTCCGGGGCGGTCCGACGGATCAGACGAACGCGTTGCGGATGGGTCTCGATGCGGCAACGGCCGCCCGTGGTCGGACGGTTGCCGCGGTGGACGCACAGGGCGTCCCGCCCCGCACGGAACGGGCGGCCGGGCCGCTCAGGACACGATGTCCTTGCGGGCGAACCCGCGGAAGGCGAGGGCGATCAGCACCACGGCGAAGGTCACGGAGACCGCCGTGCCCTTCAGCATCCCGCCCCATTCGAGCTGGGGCTGGAGGGCGTCCGCCCAGGCGAACTGCCAGTGCGCCGGCAGGAAGTCGCGCCACGAACCGAGCGCCGTCACGGCGTCCAGGACGTTCCCGATGATCGTCAGCCCGACCGCGCCACCGACCGCTCCCAGCGGTGCGTCGGTCTTGGTGGACAGCCAGAACGCGAGTCCGGCGGTGACCAGTTGGGAGACGAAGATGTACGCGACGACCAGCGCGAGCCTGGGCAGCGTGTCGGCCGTCGCCAGCGATCCGCCGGTCGGCAGCCGCAGGGGCCCCCAGCCGTACGCCACGGTCCCCACCGCCAGACCGACCAACGGCAGCAGAAGCATGGCCGCCGCACTGAACCCCAGCGCGACCGCCAGTTTCGACCACAGCAGCCGGGACCGGGGGACGGGAGCCGCCAGCAGATACCGCAGGGACGACCAGCTCGCCTCGGACGCCACGGTGTCGCCGCAGAACAGCGCGACCGGCACCACCAGCAGGAACCCTGCCGACACGAACAGGCAGGTGGCCGCGAAGTTGGCGCCCGAAGCGGTCGCCGTGTCCATCAGGTTGATCCGGCCGCCGCCGTCGCCGCGCTCGTCGGGTGAGCCGCCGATCGCGAAGGCCACGATCAGCACGAACGGCAGCGCCGCCAGGATCGCGCCCATCACGAGCGTCCGCCGCCGCTTCAGCTGACGCACCGCTTCGACGCGCAGCGGCAGGGTGCGCCGTGCCCGGTAGCCGGGCGCGGTCGGCACGCTCGCCGCGCGGGTGCCGGGCCGCACGGGGGTGGTGCTCATGCGGATGCTCCTCCGATCAGGGTGAGGAACGCGTCCTCCAGTCGACGGTGCGGCCCGACTCCGGTCACCGGCACGTCCAGCCGGACGAGTTCGGCGACCAGGGCTGCGGCGCTCGCACCGTCGAGGCGGACCAGCACGCCGCCGCCTCCGTCGGCGCGGACGGCGGATCCGACCCCCGGCAGTGCGGCGATCTTCTCCACGAGCGGTGCCGACGGTTCCTCGGCCGTCGTCACCAGCAGGGTGTCGCCGGCGCCGGTGATGTCGGCGACGGGGCCCGCCTGCACCAGGCGGCCGCGGTCCATGACGACGAGATGCGTGCAGGACTGCTCGACCTCCGAGAGGAGGTGGCTGGAGACGATGACGGTCCGGCCTCCGGCCGCGTACCGGATCATCACGTCCCGCATCTCGCGGATCTGCGGCGGGTCCAGTCCGTTGGTGGGTTCGTCCAGGATGAGCAGATCCGGCAGTCCGAGCATGGCCTGCGCGATGGCGAGGCGCTGCCGCATGCCCTGCGAGTAGGTGCGGACCGCGCGGGCGAGGGCGTCGCCGAGGCCCGCGATCTCCAGGGCCTCCTCCACGTGGGAGTCCTCGGCGGGGCGGCCGGTGGCCCGCCAGTACAGCTCCAGGTTCTCCCGGCCGGACAGATGCGGCAGGAAGCCCGCGCCCTCGACGAAGGCGCCGACCCGGGAGAGGACGGGAGCCCCGGGCCTGACGGCGTGTCCGAAGACCCTGATCTCGCCGTCGTCGGGGGTGATGAGTCCCATCAGCATGCGGAGCGTGGTGGTCTTTCCGGCGCCGTTCGGGCCGAGGAGCCCGAGCACCTGGCCCTTCTCGACGCGGAAGGAGAGGTCCCGCACCGCGTACCGGTCGGACGACCCGGCGTACCGCTTGGTGAGTGCGGTGATCTGCAGCGGTACGTCGGCGAGTCCGGGGTCGGGGGCGGGCGCCGTGGTCCGGCGGTGCGCGGTGAGCAGCAGAACCGCCGCGATCGACGCGCCCGCCGCGGGGAGGCCCCACACCCACCAGGGCGTACCGGCCGCCTGAGTGGTGACTCCGGGTGCGGTGGGCACGCTCAGGGGCCCGGCGGGGGTGACGGAGTACGCCGCCGGGGCGGCGGGTGAGGCGTGGGCGAGGTCGGTGGCCGCGAGCACGAGCCGGAGGCGGTGGCCGGCCTCGACCTCGTGGTCCACCGCGGGGAGCGTCAGTTCGACGGTCCGGCCGGCCTCGGCGTCCTCGATCCGGACCGGGGCGACGAGCTGAGCGGGGAGCACCTGCTGCCGGCCGTCCGGGCCGACGTCGTAGACCTTGCCGAAGAGGACCGCTTCCCCGCTGTCCGAGCCGACCTTCACCCGGACGGTGGGCGAGCCGGTGATCCGGGTACGGCGGTCGAGCGGCGCCGAGTCGAAGCGGGCGTGCTGTCCGGGGAAGTCGAGCGAGAGGCCGACGCCGAGCGAGGAGAACCGCGAGAGCCCACCGCCCAGTCCGGGCACCGTGGAGATCCCCGGCGGGTTGGCCCCCGCGGGGTTCCGGAAGGTCTGCGTCCCGCCGACCAGTCCGAACTCGCGGCGTCCCGCTCCCAGGCCCGGGTACGCATCGGCCGCGGCTCCGCGCAGGGTCGCCCGTCCGTCGGTGGAGTCGACGCCGCCGGTTCGGCTGACGCGGAACACGGGGCCGGTGTGGACGGCCTTGTCGCCGTTCAGGTAGCGGTCGAACCAGGCGGAGATCCGTCCGTGGACCCGTGCCGTCTCCAGGTCGCCGCCGTCGTGTCCGCCGGCGATCCAGTCGACGGCGACGGGCGCGCCGTTGCCGGCGATCGCCTCGGCCATGGCGTCGGCGTGGGAGAGCGGGAAGAGCGAGTCGGACTGTCCCTGGACGATGAGCGCGGGGACCTTGATCCGGTCGGCCACCGCGGACGGACTGCGGGCCTCCAGCAGAGTCCGGGCCTCGGCGTCGGGCCTGCCGCTGGTCGCGACTCGCTCGTACATGGCGCACAGGGCGGGCGCGAAACGTCCGCAGGCCGCGGCGGACCGCCCGGCTGAGGCGCGGCCGTCGTCACGGCCCGTGGCGCCGGGCCGCGTCGGCGCTCCGGTGCCCGCACCCGTGCCGGCTTCGCCGTCCTGGGCCCTGCCGTTGCCCGCTCCGGCCCCGGCGGGATCCGCGGGCTGTTCGCCGGCGTCGGGAACGAGCCCCGACCCGCCGGCCGAACCGGCCGTGAAGAACATGCCCGCCCAGAGCTTCTTGAAGACGCCGTCCGGAAAGAGCGCGTCGGCGAGGTTCCAGTACGTGATCTGCGGAGCGATGGCGTCGACCCTGCGGTCGTGGCCCGCCGCGAGCAGGGCGACGGCGCCTCCGTAGGACACCCCGGTGACCCCGACGCGGGGGTCGCCCTCGGCGTCCAGCTCCACCTCCGGTCGCCCGGCGAGCCAGTCGATCAGTCGTGAGACGTCCTTGACCTCGTGCTCGGGGTCGTTGAGCCCGATAACGCCGGTGGACTTGCCGAAGCCGCGCGCGGACCAGGTCATGACGGCGTAGCCGTCCCTCGCCAGCGCCTCCGCCTGCTGCCGTACGGAGTCCTTGCTGCTGCCGAAGCCGTGTCCGATCAGCACCGCGGGCCTGCGGCCGCCCCCGGAGGTGAAGTACGAGGTGTCGATCCTCGCGCCCGGCACGGTCAGCACCCGGTCCTCGCGGTGCACGGCGGGCTCGTCGTCCGAGGCCGCGGCTGTCCAGGTGCCCGCACCCGCGAGCACGGCGAAGGCGGCGACGGCCGCGAGCCATCGGCCTCGGCGCCGGGTCAGCACGGCTCGTCCGGGGAGTCGGATCCTCATGCCCGAAACCATAAGCGGACGGCCGGCCCGGCTGCCGCTGCCGCCGGTCGGAACTCCATGACCTCCTCCGGTAGTACCGGCCGCCCCCGCCGTACACCAGCCGCGGTACGCGGAACCCGGGGGCGGGTGTGCGAACGGCCCCGGCGCGCGTGCGTGCCGGGGCGCTGAACGCCACGCACCAGGTGGGCGCAACGAGCCGGGCGGTCTCCAGCCGGGGCCCGGGGACGTCCTGAGCGGAGTGGATTCGCCGTCTTCGACCGGCACTTCACGGCATGCCACTTCCGACTGTTTCATCCCGGTACGTGATGGGGCCGCACATGCCCGTGTGCGCCGTGCAGATGTCGCCGATGTCCGCCAAATTGCCCATGCCACCAGGGCTTTTGCTCCAACCCATCGGTAACAACCCCTTGTGTGCCGCACCACCTCACGAGACGCTGTGCCGGCATCCGCACCGCCGCGCGGATGCTTGTCGTGTTCCGATCAAAGAGAGAGGTCAGGTGCACGAGATGAGATTCACTGCCCGCCGCTCCATACGCATGGGCGCGCTGCTCTCCGCAGCCGTCGTCGCGGCCGGTCTCCAGTTCGCCGTCACCCCCACAGCGCACAGTGCGCCGCTCGGCGATCTCCGTCTCGCCCCCACTGCAACCGCCGTACAGAACAGCTGGATCGTCGTCCTGAAGGACGGCAGCACACGCGTCTCCGAATTCGCCGCCGACGAGGATGTGACCCCCAAGCACGTCTTCCGGTCGGCGCTGAACGGCTTCTCCGCCTCCATGTCCAAGGCCGAGGCCGAAAGGGTCGCCGGCGACCCGCGGGTCGCGTACGTGGAGCAGAACAGCGTCATCCGCCTCAACGAGACCCAGCCGAACGCGACCTGGGGCCTGGACCGCGTGGACCAGCGCGGTCTGCCGCTGTCGTCGACGTACACGTACAACGCGACGGCGGCGAACGTGAGCGCGTACATCATCGACACCGGCATCCGCACCTCGCACGGCGAGTTCGGCGGCCGGGCGAGCGTCGGCACGGACACCGTCGGCGACGGCCGGAACGGCCAGGACTGCCAGGGCCACGGCACGCATGTCGCCGGCACCGTGGGCGGCAGGACGTACGGGGTCGCCAAGGGCGTCAGCCTGATCGCGGTGCGCGTCCTGGGCTGCGACGGCTCCGGTACGACCGCGGGCGTCATCGCGGGCGTCGACTGGGTGACGGCGAACGCGTCCAAGCCGGCCGTGGCCAACATGAGCCTCGGTGGCAGCGCCAGCGCCGCCCTGGACAACGCGGTGAAGCGGTCCATCGCCTCGGGTGTCAGCTACTCGATCGCGGCGGGCAACGGCATCCTCATCGGCATCCCCGTGAACGCGTGCAACTACTCGCCCGCCCGCGTCCCCGAGGCCATCACGGTCGGCGCGACGGACAGGACGGACCGGCGGGCTTCGTTCTCCAACTACGGGTCGTGCCTCGACCTGTTCGCCCCCGGCGTGGACATCACCTCCGCGTGGAAGGACAGCGACAGCGCGACGAACACCATCTCCGGTACGTCGATGGCCACCCCGCACACCGCGGGTGTCGCCGCGCTCCACTTGGCGAACAACCCCACGGCGTCCCCGGCACAGGTCCGCGACGCCCTCGTGAACAACGCGACCAGCGGCAAGGTCACGGATCCGCGCTCGGGGTCCCCGAACAAGCTGCTGCACTCGCTGTTCTGATCCCGGCGGCCCGGCCGGGACCAACGGCCCCGTCCGGCATCCCGACCAGGGCGGTCCCCGCCGCTACGGCGACGGCTCGGGCCGTGCCGGAGCAGCGGCCGTGAGATGCCCGAGGAGCCCCTCCCCTCCGGGGTGGGCCCGCTCCTCGGGCATCAGCCGTCGTACGGCTTCGAGATCCCCGCGGCCACCCGGGCGTGGCACTCGTGCGCGAGCGTGGTCACGCCGTCGATGCGCCCGGTCCGCTCGTCCGCGAACCGGGCCGACACCTTCCCGGCGCGTCCCGGTCGCAGCGAGCGATACGGCAGGGCCTCCGACCGCAGCGGAACGTCGGCCGGGGGAACGACGGCGTGATCCGCGGCGAGCGACGCTCACGGCCGCCTCGGCCGGGGGCCTTCCACCCCTCGCACGGCTTCCGGTCCGACCCCGGACGGCCGGAGCGGCACACCAACACATGCGCGAAGTACGCGGCATTCTCCGAAATGCGGAGCAAATACGGCCGAACACCACCCGTGTCTTGCATAGTGAACACTCCACGACACGGGTCAATCGGACCAGCCGTCTTCGCCCGTACCCGGCTGGCCCGTGTTCACAGCCGCACGGGAGAACGCCATGGACTCCGGTCAGCCGCACGGGAAGCGTCGTACCGGCAAGACCGCCCCGCACCCGCACGAATCCGGCTCCCGGCCATCGCGTCCCAGGCTGACGCTGATCGCCTCCTCGCTGTGCATCTTCGTCGTGCAGCTCGACTTCCTGGCGCTGAACCTGGCCCTGCCCCAGATGGCCTCGGACCTGGGCACGACCACCACGGACCTCCAATGGGTGATCAGCGGCTACATGCTGGCGCTGGCCGCCGCACTGATCCCGGGCGGCAGACTCGGGGACATCGTCGGCCGCAGGCGGATGCTGATCATCGGCCTCGTCGTCTTCTCCCTGTGCTCACTCGGTGCCGGTCTCGCCTCCACCCCCGAAGCCGTGATCGTGATGCGGATCGCCCAAGGCACCGGAGCGGGGGTGCTGTTCCCGCTCGCCATCGCCGTGATCACCGACGCCTATCCACCCGACCGGACGATGCGGGCCATCGGGAACGCCTACGGAGTGGGGGCCCTGGCCCTCGCCCTCGGTCCCGTGTTCGGCGGCGGGGTGACGGAGCTGCTGAGCTGGCGAGTGGTGCTCTTCGTCAACGTCCCCGTGGGTGCTGCGGCCATCGCGGTGGTCGTCGCCGGGGTACGCGAGTCGCGTGACACCACGGTGCCCCGCTCGATCGACCTGCCGGGCCTGGTCATGGTGACCCTGGGCATCGCTCTCGTGACGCTCACGGTGGACCGTCTGCGAGCCTGGCCCGCCGGAGTCACGGTGGGTGTCGCGGCGACCGGGGTGCTGCTCCTGGCCGGGTTCGTACTGCGGGAGCGGGTGGCGCGCTGGCCGCTGGTCGCGCTCGACCTCTTCCGCAACAAGCCCTTCGTGGTCATCACGCTGATGGCGACCGTCGCGAACATCTCCTTCGTCCTGGCCATGTACGGCGTCACGATCTATCTGCAGCAGGCCGCCGGGCACACGCCGCTCGCGGCCGGAATGATCTTCTTGGCCGCATCCGTCGCCGCGGGCGTGGCGGCGCCGCTCTCCGGGCGGCTCGGCGAGCGCTTCGACGTGCCGCGGACGATGGGCGTCATGACCCTGGTCGGGGCGCTCGGCCTCTTCCTCGTGTCGCTCGGCGGCGGCTTCCGGTCCTACGTTCCCGGTCTCGCGCTGACCGGATTCGGATACGGCATGGGGTGGACGATGGGAAGCAGCGGCACCCAGGCCGTCGTCCCCTCCGAACGGGCCGGTCAGGCCTCCGGCGTGGAACTCGCCATCGTCATCGGGGTCGCCGGCATGTGTGTGGCCGCCGGCGCGACCCTGATCGAAGTCCGCACCAGCAGTGTCGGTCTTGCCGAGGCGATCGACGGCGTACTCCGGTGGATCGCGATCGGCAGCGCCGTCGCCGCGGCCGCCCTGGGCCTCGTAGCCGCCCGCGTGACGCCGTCGGAGCACGGTCGCGGGCCCCGCGTGTGAGGTCGTGCCGCGGTTGCTGCGAGGGCGGCCCCTCAACCGTCCGGCCCGCCGCGAGGCGATCGGCACCCCGGCACGCCCTGCCGGTCGGAGTCCGGCGTCGACGGGCATGTCGAGGAAGGCCTCATGGGGGCACCCTACGAACGCGGCGGGGCGACGCTCGTCCTCCGATCCCGCTTCCAGGCGGGGCCGGGGACCGGTCTCCCGTGCGGCGGGCACGCCGATCGCAGGGGCGGTACGCCTGGTGGACGGTGCACATGGTCTCGGTGTGAGGTGCCCGTATCCGGTGCGCGGATGGGTCATGGCGCTCGAACGGCACCTGCGAGCCGAGGCAACGCCCATGGTTTCCCCCGGGCGCCTTCGGAACGCTGGACGCGCGAAGTCCGCTTCCACGCAGGCGAACCCCCGCGCGGGCCCGCCGAAAGCCATCCGGCCCGTGACGCCGCAGGCGGCCCGCACGGGTGAGGGTTCCGCACGGGCCGCGTGGCGTCACGGGCCGGATGGCGCCGAGGTTCGGCGCGGGCCGTCAGTGGTTGCGCGGGAAGCCGAGGTCGACGCCGCCGTGGGGCTCGGAGGGGTCCGGCCAGCGGGTCGTGACGACCTTGCCGCGGGTGTAGAACTGCACGCCGTCGTTGCCGTAGACGTGCAGGTCGCCGAAGAGCGAGTCCTTCCAGCCGCCGAACGAGTGGTAGCCCACCGGGACCGGGATCGGCACGTTCACGCCGACCATGCCCGCCTGCACCTCCAACTGGAAGCGCCGGGCGGCGCCGCCGTCGCGGGTGAAGATCGCCGTGCCGTTGCCGAACGGCGAGGCGTTGATGAGCGCGAGGCCCTCCTCGTAGGTGTCGGCGCGCAGCACGCACAGGACGGGGCCGAAGATCTCGTCCCGGTACGCGTCGGAGTCGGTGGACACCTTGTCCAGGAGCGACAGCCCGATCCAGTGCCCGTCCTCGTAGCCGTCGACGGTGTGGCCCGTGCCGTCGAGGACGACCTCGGCACCCTGACCCGCGGCGCCGTGGACGTACGAGGCGACCTTGTCACGGTGCGCCTTGGTGATCAGCGGACCCATCTCCGACGTCGGGTCGTTGCCCGGGCCGATCTTGATCTTCTCGGCCCGCTCGCGGATCTTGTCGACGAGCTCGTCGCCGACCGCGCCGACGGCCACGACCGCGGAGATCGCCATGCAGCGCTCGCCCGCGGAGCCGTAGGCGGCCGACACGGCGGCGTCGGCGGCCGCGTCCAGGTCGGCGTCCGGCAGGACGAGCATGTGGTTCTTGGCACCGCCGAGCGCCTGTACGCGCTTGCCGTTCGCCGAGGCGGTGGTGTGGATGTGACGGGCGATCGGTGTGGAGCCGACGAAGGAGATCGCCGAGACGTCCGGATGCTCCAGGAGCCGGTCGACGGCCGCCTTGTCGCCCTGGACGACGTTGAAGACTCCGTCCGGCAGACCCGCCTCGGCAAGCAGCTCGGCGATCTTCAGCGCCGGGGACGGGTCCTTCTCACTGGGCTTGAGGACGAAGGTGTTGCCGCAGGCGATGGCGAGCGGGAACATCCACATCGGCACCATCGCGGGGAAGTTGAAGGGCGTGATGCCGACCACGACACCCACGGGCTGGCGGATCGCCGCCACGTCAACCCGGTTCGAGACCTGGGTCGACAGCTCCCCCTTGAGCTGGGTGGTGATACCGCAGGCCAGGTCGACGATCTCGAGACCACGGGCCACCTCGCCGAGCGCGTCCGAGTGGACCTTGCCGTGCTCCGCGGTGATCAGCTCGGCGATCGCGTCGCGGTTGGCGTCGAGCAGCGCGCGGAAGCGGAAGAGGATCGAGGTCCGCTGGGCCAGGGAGGAGGTGCCCCAGGTCTCGAAGGCGGCCTTGGCCGAGGCGACGGCGCTGTCGACCTCGTCGACGGACGCGAGCGCGACCCGCGTGGTCACGGCACCGGTCGCCGGGTCGGTGACCGGTCCCCAGGTGCCGGACGCGCCCTCGACGGTCTTGCCACCGATCCAGTGGTTGACGGTCTTCGTCATGACGGAAAGCTCCTTCGGGTCCCTCAGAGATGGCGGCGCCGGGCTGCGACCTGCCGGTCGTACTCCTCCCGGGCCTTGACCGCCGACGGCCGGGTCGCGGTCTCGGCCACAGGAACATCCCACCACGCCTGTGCCGGGGGTGCGCCCGACACAGTGTCTGCCGTTTCGGTCTCGACGTAGACACATGTGGGGCGGTCCGCCGCACGGGCCTCGGCAAGGGCTTCGCGCAGGTCACGCACAGTCCTGGCGCGGATGACCCGCATCCCGAGGGAGGCGGCGTTGGCGGCGAGGTCGACCGGGAGGGGCTCTCCCGTGTACGCGCCTCCCCCGGGCCCTCCCGACCCGCCGGCCTGCGACGCCCCCGGCTCCCGGTGGCGGTAGGCGGTGCCGAACCGCTCGGAGCCGACCGCCTCGGAGAGTCCGCCGATCGACGCGTACCCGTGGTTCTGCAGGACGACCACCTTGATCGGGACGTTCTCCTGGACCGCTGTGACGATTTCGGTGGGATTCATCAGATACGTCCCGTCTCCGACGAGTGCCCACACGGGCCGCCCGGGAGCGGCCATCGCCACCCCGATGGCCGCCGGGATCTCGTAACCCATGCACGAGTAGCCGTACTCCACGTGGTACTGGTCGCGGGAGCGCGTCCGCCACAGTTTGTGGAGGTCGCCCGGGAGCGAGCCGGCCGCGTTGATCACGATGTCGTCACCGGTGACCAGGCCGTCGAGGGCGCCGAGGACCTGGGTCTGGGTGGGGCGGCCGTCCTCGTCGGGCGCCTCGTACGCGGCGCCGACCCGACGCTCCCAGCGCTCCTTGCCGTCCGCGTACTCCGTCTCGTAGCCGTGTTCGACATGGTGTCCGCGCAGAGCCTCGGTCAGGGCCTCCAGTCCGGTTCTGGCGTCCGCGACGAGCGGGAGCGCGGCGAGCTTGTGGGCGTCGAAGCCGGTGATGTTGAGGTTGAGGAAGCGGACACCGGGGCGGCCGAAGAGTGTCGCCGAGGCGGTCGTGAAGTCGGTGTAGCGGGTGCCGACACCGATGACCAGGTCGGCCGTCCCCGCGAGTTCGTCGGCGACGGCGGTGCCGGTGTGGCCGATGCCGCCGACGTCCGCCGGGTGGTCGTACGGGAGTGAGCCCTTCCCGGCCTGTGTCGAGGCGACGGGGATCCCGGTGGCCTCGGCGAAGGTCCGCAGGGCACCCTCCGCCCTGCTGTGGTGCACTCCCCCGCCCGCGACGACCAGGGGCCGCCGCGCGGACCGTACGGCGCGGACCGCCGCGGAGAGCTCCTCCGGATCCGGCTGAGGCCGACGCACGTGCCAGACGCGCTCGGCGAAGAACTCCTCCGGCCAGTCGTACGCCTCCGCCTGCACGTCCTGGGGCAGCGCGAGCGTGACCGCTCCGGTCGCAGCCGGGTCGGTGAGGACCCGCGCCGCGGCGAGCGCCGCCGGGATCAGCGCCTCGGGACGGGTGATCCGGTCGAAGTAGGCCGACACCGGGCGGAGGCAGTCGTTGACCGACACATCGCCCGCGTACGGGACCTCCAGCTGCTGGAGGACGGGGTCTGCGGGGCGGGTCGCGAAGGTGTCGCCGGGGAGGAGCAGGACCGGCAGCCGGTTGACGGTGGCGAGAGCGGCCCCGGTCACGAGGTTGGTGGCGCCCGGGCCGATGGAGGTCGTGACTGCGTGCGTGGACAGGCGGTTGGACTGGCGGGCGTGACCGACGGCCGCGTGCACCATCGCCTGCTCGTTGCGCCCCTGGACGAAGGGCAGGTCCTCGGACTCGAGGAGGGCCTGGCCGATTCCGGCCACGTTGCCGTGGCCGAAGATGCCCCACATGGCTCCCACGAGCCGCTGCCTGCGGCCGTCGCGCTCGGTGTGCTGGCGGGCCAGGAACCGCACCAGCGCCTGGGCGACGGTCAGCCTCGGTCCGCTCATCGGTAGCCCTCCGTGTGGTCGGGGTGGAAGCAGATCCGCCAGGCGCGCTCCGGCCCGGGGCCGGCCATGACGTTCAGGTAGTACATGCCGTGGCCGGGAGCGGCGATGGAGGGGCCGTGCCAGCCGTCCGGGACGAGGACGGCGTCACCGCTGCGGACCTCGGCGAGCAGATCCGTGCCCCCGGGACGGGACGGCGAGATCCGCTGGTAGCCGAAGCCGTGCTCGCCCTCGATCTCGAAGTAGTAGATCTCCTCGAGTTCCGTCTCCTCGCCGGGACGGTGCTCGTCGTGCTTGTGCGGCGGGTACGAGGACCAGTTGCCTCCCGGGGTCAGCACCTCGACGGCGATGAGGCGGTCGCAGTCGAAGGTGCCGGCGGCGGCGAAGTTGTGCACACGGCGGGCGCAGGTGCCCGAACCGCGGTCCTCGACCGGGACCTCCGGCGCGGGGCCGCGGCGAGCGGGGAGTCGTCGCTCGCACCTCGCTCCTGCCAGGGCGAAGCGGCCTCCCGCGCCGGAGGCGATCAGTGCCCGGGCGTCGCGCGGGACGTACGCGAAGTCGGTGACTCCGGCGAACACGTTCTCTCTGCCCCGCAGTTCCATGGTCGTGCCCTCGGTCCGCACCGAGCACCCGCCCACCAGCGGCAGCACGATCCACTCGCTGTCGCCGGTCTCCAGCAGGTGGGAGGCACCGGGGGCCAGCTCCAGGATCCGCAGCGCGGAGTACCCCCAGCCGGCGCTCCCGGGATCGATGTCGAGCGTGTACGGCCCGCCGGCCGCGGTCCCGGCCCGCAGATGCCGTTCTGGTGTGTCCCTGTGATCCATGAGTTCTCCGTACCCCCTAGAGCAGGCCCACGGCCGTGTCGACCGCCGCCGGAACGTCGCCGTCGACCGGATAGAGCAGTGAACGGCCCACCACCAGTCCCTGGACCGTGGGGAGCTGCAGCGCTCCGCGCCATTTCTCGTACGCCGCCGCCTGCCCGCCCGCGGTGTCGCCCACGTCGCCGCCGAGCAGCACAGCGGGGAGCGTCGAGGTCTCCATCACCCGTGCCATGTCGTCCGGGTTCTCCGTGACGGGGACCTTCAGCCAGGTGTACGCCGAGGTGCCGGCGAGGCCGGAGGCAATGGCTATGGAACGGGTGACCGCCTCGGCGGAGAGATCGTTGCGCAGCACCCCGTCGACGCGGCGGCATATGAACGGCTCGACGAAGACCGGCAGCCGGCGGGCGGCCATCTCGTCGATGGCGCGCGCGGTGGAGTGCAGGGTGGCGAGGGAGCCGGGGTCGTCGTAGTCGATGCGGAGGAGCAGCTTGCCCGCGTCGAAGCCGAGGCGCGCCAGGTCCTCGGCGCGGTAGCCGGTGAACCTGTCGTCCAGCTCGAAGGCGGCCCCGGCGAGACCGCCGCGGTTCATCGATCCCATGACGACCTTGTCGTCGAGTGCCCCGAGCAGGAGGAGGTCCTCCAGGATGTCGGCGGTGGCGAGAACGCCGTCCACGCCGGGGCGTTCGAGCGCGGTGCACAGACGCTCCAGGAGCCCCAGCCGGTTGGCCATCGCGTACCGCTGGTCGCCGACGGCGAGCGCGCCGCGGGCGGGGTGGTCGGCCGCGACGATCATCAGTCGGCCGCTGCTGCCGACGAGGGCCCGCCGTCGGCGGCGGGCCGCCGCCTCGGCCACGGCCTCCGGGTGGCGGACCCTGATCCTGACGAGGTCGCTGAGGGCGACGCGGGTCACGACGCCGCCCCGGGCGCCGCCGCGGTTCCGGGACCGCCGTCCGTGCCGGGCCGGGGCCCGGGATCCGCCCCGGGCCCGGGATCCGCCCCGGGGCCGGGGGCCGCCTCGGGAGCCGGTGCGTGGCCGTCGAGAAGGGCGTCCACCTCCGCGGCGTAGGGCATGGCCGACGAACAGGCGAGGCGGGCGGCGACGATCGCCCCCGCGGCGTTGGCGAACCGCATCACCCGCTCCAACTCCCAGCCGGCGAGGAGTCCGTGGACCATCGCCCCACCGAACGCGTCGCCCGCGCCGAGTCCGTTGACGACGTCGACCTTCACCGGCGGCCCTTCCGCGACCGTGCCGTCGTCGTGCACGGCCAGCACGCCCTTGGGGCCCTGTTTGACCACGGCCAACTCGACCCCGCCGGCGAGCAGCGCACGGGCGGCGGCGTACGGTTCGCGCTCCCCGGTGGCGATCTCGCACTCCTCGAGATTGCCCACGGCGACGGTGGCGCGGGCGAGCGCCTTCGCGTAGTACGGCCGGGCCCCGTCCGCCGCCGTAGCGGTGGGGCTGTCCCAGAACATGGGCCGCCAGTCCAGGTCGAAGACGGTCGTCCCGGACTTCGCCCGGTGCTCGAGCGCGGCGAGCGTGGCCTCCCTGCTGGGCTGCGCGCACAGGCCGGTGCCGGTCACCCAGAAGACCCGCGCCGCACCGATGGCGTCCATGTCCAGCTCGTCGGCGCGCAGTTCGAGGTCGGGTGCCTTGGGCTGCCGGTAGAAGTACAGGGGGAAGTCGTCCGGCGGGAAGATCTCGCAGAACGTCACGGGGGTCGGCAGCCCCGGCACCGCGGTCACCCAGCGGTCGTCGACCCGGAACTCCCGGAGCGCCTGATGGAGATAGTCCCCGAAGGCGTCCTGGCCGGTACGGGTGACGACAGCGGCGCGCCGGCCGAGGCGGGCCGCGGCGACCGCCACGTTCGCGGCGGAGCCCCCGAGGAACTTCCCGAAGGTGTCGACCTGCGCCAGCGGGACCCCGGACCGAAGGGGATAGAGGTCCACTCCGATCCGGCCCATCGTGATGACGTCGTACGGCTGAGGCATACGTGTCCCTTCGGTTCCACGCCCGGCTGTCCCCTGGTCTAGCCCGCTTCCCTGAGCACTGTCAACATTTTGTCCTTACATTCGGACGAAAGCTTGACACCTTTCTCCGGCGGCCGGAAAGCTGGCCGCCATGACCTCCTCCGCAGCCTCGTTCAACCGCATCCGGATCGGGTCGGCCCCTGACTCCTGGGGCGTGTGGTTCCCCGACGATCCCCGTCAAGTCCCCTGGCGGCGTTTCCTCGACGAGGTGGCACGGGCCGGATACGAATGGATCGAACTCGGCCCGTACGGCTACCTCCCCACCGACCCCGCGCGGCTCACCGAGGAGACCTCGTCCCGCGGGCTGAAGGTCTCGGCCGGCACCGTCTTCACCGGACTGCATCACGGCCCGGCCGTCTGGGAGAAGACCTGGTCCCATGTCGCCGGCATCGCCGCCCTCACCCGCGCCATGGGCGCGGACCACCTCGTCGTCATCCCGTCCTTCTGGCGCGACGACAGGACCGGCGAGGTACTGGAGGACCGGACCCTCACGCCCGAACAATGGCACCACCTCACCACCCAGACCGAACGCCTGGGGCAGGAGGTGGGAGACCGCTTCGGACTGAGGATCGTGGTCCACCCCCACGCGGACACCCACATCGACAGCGAGGAGAACGTCAGCCGCTTCCTCGACGCGACCGACGCCGACCTGGTCTCGCTCTGCCTGGACACGGGCCACTACGCCTACTGCGGCGGCGACAGCGTCAAGCTCATCGAGACCTACGGCGAGCGGATCGGCTACCTCCACCTCAAGCAGGTGGACCCCGAGATCCTCGCCGAAGTCGTCGCGAACGAGGTGCCGTTCGGTCCCGCGGTGGCGCGCGGGGTCATGTGCGAACCGCCGGCCGGAGTGCCGGCGCTGGAGCCGGTACTGGCCGCGGCCCAGCGTCTCGACGCCGAGCTCTTCGCCATCGTCGAGCAGGACATGTACCCCTGCCCGCCGGAGAAGCCGTTCCCCATCGCCGAACGCACCCGGCGCTTCCTCCGGTCCTGCGGCGCCTGAACCCCTGTTCCCTCCGCCTCTTCACCTCCGTCATGTCACAACAGTCCCCGGTTCGTCACACATGTCTCCGTTACGCGGGCCTTGCGTCACAGGACCTCGACAACCCCTCCCCTGTCGTCACTCTGCGTCGTTCAACGGGCACAGGCCGAGTGATCGCCAGTGCCCGCGCCGCAGCTCCCCCGACGGCTCCCCCGGCCGCCGCTGCGGCACGTACAGGGAGGTGCCACAGATGACGGACAGAAGACTCTGGTCCTACAAGGACATCGCCGCGCACATCAAGGTGCAGCCGGACACGGTCCGTTCGTACCGCAAGCACGGCCTCCTGCCCCCACCGGACCATGTGGAGTCGGGCAAGCCCTACTGGTACGCCGACACGATCCGCGTCTGGGTGGCCAACCGCCCCGGCAACAGGGGGCGCAGGAACTGAGACCCGGGGCCCCGCATCCCCGTGTGCGGGGCCCGACGGGCACATTGCTCACCCCTCGCACCACGCCCTTCCGAGCGTCCTCCGGTGACCGAGCGACGACCGGCGGATTCTCCGTCGAGCCGACCTCACCGGAACGAAGGTGGTCCTGCGCCCCCTCACTCGCTCCGGCTCAGGCCCGTCGGCTCGTGCGCCACCCGCTCATGTGCCGCCGGCACTGCCACCGGGCCCGGCTCGAACCTAACCGCCCACAGGGACGTCGTCGCGGTCACGGTCGCCGTGGCGGTCGTCCTCCCCGTCGGCGGTGCCGCCCCCGTCAGTCGGGGAGAGCCCGCCCCGCTCCTCGGCGTCGCGCTCCTGGGCGAAGGAGTCCGCCGGGACGGGCCCGGATATCCCGCCCTCGCTGAGGCCGAACCTCGCATGGAGCGCCCGCAACGGGGTCGGGGCCCACCAGGTGGCCCTGCCCGTCAGCTTCATCACCGAGGGGACCAGCAGGCTGCGCACCACCATGGCGTCCATGAGCACGGCGAGGGCGATGCCGAGGCCGAGCATCTTGGTGTTGCTCACCCGCGAGGTGCCGATCGCGACCATCACCACCGCGAGGATCACGGCCGCTGCGGTGATCAGTCCTCCCGTGCGGCGCAGCCCGAAAGCCACGGCGTGCTCGTGGTCGCCGGTGCGGTCGTACTCCTCCTTGATACGGGAGAGCAGGAACACGCCGTAGTCCATGGAGAGCCCGAAGGCGACGCAGAACATCAGCACGGGAAGCGTCGTCTCTATCGCGCCCGTGGCGGTGAAGGAGAGCGGGCCGGAGAGATGCCCCTCCTGGAAGACCCAGACCACGGCCCCGAACATCGCTGTGAGACTGAGCCCGTTGAGCACCACGGCCTGAAGTGGGATCAGCACGCTGCCGGTGAGTAGGAAGACGAGCAGGAGGGTGACGACGGCGATGATCGCCGCGGCCCATGGCAGCCGTTCACCGATCGCGTCCTTGGAGTCGACGAGCATCGCCGCCGCGCCGGTCACGGAGGTCTCGAACGGGGCGGACTCCGCGCGGAGATCGCGGACCAGCCGCTGGGACTCCTCGCCGACGGCCTCCTCCTCCGGCAGCACCGTGAACACCGCGTGCTCACCGGAGACCAGCGGTCCGTCGACACGCAGTACGCCAGGAAGGGCCTCGACGCGCTCGCGGTATCCGGCGTACTCCGCGGGGGTGGCAGGGCCCTCCGCGAAGACGTCGAGGCCACCACCCGGGCTTCCGGGGAATCCGTCCCGGATGTGCTGCTGCACGACATGCGACTCCGCGCCGGATGGGAGCTGGCGGTCGTCCGCCGGCCCGAACCGCACCCCCAGGAAGGGCAGTCCGAGCAGCACCAGCCCGGCGGTGGTGGCCACCGCGAAGACGGGTGCCCGGCGCATCACCAGGCGCACCAGCCGGGCCCAGCGCACCCCGTCGGCGTCCGCCGCCGAGCTCGTTTCGGAGTGCGGCAGCCCGGCCTCTCCCGCCCCCTGCGGGCGACCGCGACGGAACGGCTTCCGCAGGTCGTATGCGTTCACGCGGTCGCCGAGGAGCATCAGTGCAGCGGGGAGCAGCACGAGCGCGGCCGCGGCGGCCAACAGGACCACGGCGATCCCCGCGTAGGCGAACGACCGCAGGAAGTACTGCGGGAAGACCAGCATCGCGGCCAGTGACACGGCCACCGTGAGCGCCGAGAAGAGCACCGTACGGCCGGCGGTGCGGACGGTGATCGCGATGGCCTTCCGGCTCTGCGCCCCGGCAGCCAGTTCCTCCCGGAAGCGGCGCACGATGAACAGGGCGTAGTCGATGGCGAGTCCGAGGCCGAGGGCCGTGGTGAGGTTCTGCGCGAAGACCGAGACGTCGGTGAACTCGGTCAGTCCGCGAAGCACGGCGTTCGTCCCCAGGATGGCGACGATGCCGATGCCCAGCGGCAACAGGGCCGCGACCGCGCTGCCGAAGACCATCACGAGCAGGACCAGCGTCACCGGCAGCGCGATCAGCTCGGCACGCAGAAGGTCCTCCTGGATGATCGTCTCCATGTCGTGCATGACCGCGACCGGCCCGCCGACGGAGACCTGCACCGGCCCGTGCGTGCCCCGGTATTCGGGCGCGATGCGCTCCAGCACCCCCGCGGCCGTCTTCTCGTCGCCTTCGATCCGGGCGGCGACGAGTGCCTCACGTCCGTCCTCGGCGCGCAGGGCGGGGGACTTGGTCCGCCAGTAGGAGCTGACGCCCGTCACGCCCTCCTCACCCGTCAGACGCTCGGTCAGCCGCTCGGCCTCGGCGGCGACGGACGGATCGTCCACACCCTCGGGACCGGTGCCGACGAGGAGAAGCAGATTGGGCCGCGCGGCGGGGAACTCGCGGTCGAGGGCTTCGGTCGCATAGGTCGACTGCGCGTCGGGGTCCTCCCACCCCCCGCTGCCCATCCGGTCGGCGACCCCGCCGCCCGCGAAGACGGCGAGGGCGGTGACGACGAGGGCGAGGAGCAGCGACAGACGTGGTCGCGCGGTGACGAAGCGGGTCCAGCCGCCCGGGCGCGGCTCGTGGTTGACGTCGGACATCGGGTGGCGTTCCCCTCCCCCGAGACCGGTGCCGCGCGGGAGGCAGCACGGGTCGGCCATTGCCATAGACTGGCAAACACGAGTCATCGCTCGCGTTCCACAAGAATGCGAGCGCACACTCGCGTTTGTCAACCGAGCCCGGAGGACTGGGGATTGGTGGTTCACATGCCAGAGGCACCGGACGCCGGGGAACACGTCGGGTCCGCGCAGCCGCGCCGCCGCCAGGCGCGGGGCGAGCGCCGGATCGCACAGCTCCTGGAAGCCGCCGCCGGGGTGTTCTGCCGCAGCGGCTACACCGCCGCGAGCACCAACGCCATCGCCCGCGAGGCAGGCGTCTCACCGGGCACGCTGTACCAGTTCTTCCCGAACAAGGAGGCCATCGCCGTCGAGCTGGGCGGTCGACTGATGGAGCGCTGGCGCGAAACCCACGGCGCCGCGTTCGACAGCCTCGACCCGAGCCTCCCGCTCGACGAACTGCTCGACTCGGTCCTCGATCCACTGATCGAGTTCAACTGCGAGAACCCCGCCTTCGCCGTCCTCATGCACGGTTCCGAGATCCCCGGCCGGATCACGGAGGAGCACGACGCCGTGCACTCGGCGCTGCTCGAGCGCGTCGAGCAGATCCTCGGCGACTTCCTCCCGGACGCCGGACCCGCCGAGCTCAGCCGTGTCGCGAACATGACGTTCTCCGTGGTCAAGGCGGGACTGGAGCTGATCCTCGCCCACGAGGGAGCACAGCGCGACGCATACAGGACCGAGCTGAAGACCATGGTGCACCGCTACCTCCAGCCGCTCGTCGACACCGCCCCACAGCCGGAGGACACTCGCATTGATACCCCCTAGGGGTATAAAATGGGATCGGGTGTCGGGGAGTCGCGCACTCCCGCGACCCCTGACGCACCACGCCTTCGCCTGACGAAGTGACCGCGAAGCGACCCACCCGCACAGAGGAGAACGCCATGACCGCCGAGACGACCACCGGCACCATCGAGGCCACCGGCTCCTGCTGCTCACCCACGAGTTCCTGCCACGGCAGCACGGCGGGCACCGAGCCGAGCGGCAGCACCTCGGTCTACCTGGTGAAGGGCATGACGTGCGGCCACTGCGAGGGCGCCGTGTCCGAGGAGATCTCCGCGATCGCCGGCGTCACGTCCGTCACGGCCGTCGCCGCGACCGGACGGGTCACCGTGGTCTCGACCGGGCCGCTCGAGGAGGCGGCCGTCCGCGCCGCGGTCGACGAAGCGGGCTACGAGCTCGTCGGCGAGGCCTGACGTCCCCGCACGGCCCGGCCGAACACCTCATCCCCTCGGCCGGCACCGGCCCCGCCGGGGAATCCTCGACCACCCCCTGCCGCCCCGAACCTCCACCCGGGGCGGCTTCGCCTTTTCCGGCACATCAAAGGCGGCCCTGCCCCCCACCGGCCGCGACCCGGCCCCTCGCCCCCGCGAGGGAGCCCTGCCGGGCCCAGCCCGCCCACGCGGCCCCTGCCGGGCCTCCGGCGACGCTGCGCCGGCCGTCCGGGGCCCGCCGAATCCCGGTCTCGGGAATTGCCAGACCTACTCATCCGTTTCCGTGGTCAGCGTGAGGCTGCATCTGCGATCCTTCACGTGGTACACAGGACCTTCACAAAGAGACCCAGATCACAGATATTTATGGGTAACCATTCGGGCTCTTCGCGAGTCTAAGTGGGCAATGCCAGAGCGTCTTGGGGGACGCTCATGGGATGTCTTGGGGGACGTCCCAGGCAAGCGTTGGCCGGGGCACGTACGACCGGGGAGCTTTGAGCGGCCCTCCCGTAGATGCGTACCCCGGCAGACCGCGTCGCGAAGAGCTTCTGCTGGACACCAGCAGACGCCCGGCCGGATCCCGTGGGGGGAATCCGCACCGGGGATATGGGAAGCGCCCCGCTTGCCGACCCGTGGGGGGATCGGCAGCGGGGCGCTTCTCTGCGTGAGGGACTCGGTCGCACCGGGGCGCGACGGACCTGCCGAGCAGGCCTCAGCGGGCCTCGACCGGGACGAAGTCGCGCAGGACCTCGCCGGTGTAGATCTGGCGCGGGCGACCGATGCGGGAACCCGGCTCCTTGATCATCTCGTGCCACTGGGCGATCCAGCCCGGAAGGCGGCCGAGGGCGAAGAGCACGGTGAACATCTCGGTCGGGAAGCCCATGGCCCGGTAGATCAGACCGGTGTAGAAGTCCACGTTCGGGTACAGCTTGCGCTCGACGAAGTAGTCGTCGGACAGCGCGTGCTCCTCCAGCTTCAGGGCGATGTCCAGCAGCTCGTCGGACTTGCCCAGGGCGGAGAGCACATCGTGGGCGGCAGCCTTGATGATCTTGGCGCGGGGGTCGAAGTTCTTGTAGACCCGGTGACCGAAGCCCATCAGGCGGACGCCGTCCTCCTTGTTCTTCACCTTGCGGATGAAGGTGTCGACGTCGCCACCGGTGGCCGCGATGCCCTCCAGCATCTCCAGCACGGACTGGTTGGCGCCACCGTGCAGCGGGCCCCACAGGGCGGAGATGCCGGCGGAGATGGAGGCGAACATGTTCGCCTGCGAGGAGCCCACCAGACGCACGGTGGACGTCGAGCAGTTCTGCTCGTGGTCCGCGTGCAGGATGAGCAGCTTGTCGAGTGCGGCCACGACGACCGGGTCCAGCTCGTACTCCTGCGCCGGGACCGAGAAGGTCATCCGCAGGAAGTTCTCGACGTAGCCGAGGTCATTGCGCGGGTAGACGAACGGGTGACCGATCGACTTCTTGTACGCGTAGGCGGCGATCGTCGGGAGCTTGGCCAGAAGCCGGATGGTGGAGAGGTGGCGCTGCTTCTCGTCGAACGGGTTGTGGCTGTCCTGGTAGAAGGTCGACAGCGCGCTGACCACGGACGAGAGCATGGCCATCGGGTGGGCGTCGCGCGGGAAGCCGTCGAAGAACCGCTTGACGTCCTCGTGCAGCAGCGTGTGCTGGGTGATCTCGCCCCGGAACGCCGCCAGCTGGTCGACGGTCGGCAGCTCACCGTTGATCAGCAGGTAGGCCACCTCGAGGAAGCTGGAGCGCTCGGCCAGCTGCTCGATCGGGTAGCCGCGGTAGCGCAGGATGCCCTGCTCGCCGTCGAGGTAGGTGATCGCGGATTTATAGGCGGCCGTGTTGCCGTAACCGCTGTCCAGGGTCACCAGACCGGTCTGCGCCCGGAGCTTCCCGATGTCGAAGCCCTTGTCGCCGACGGTGCTCTCGACCACCGGGTAGGTGTATTCACCGTCCGCGTACCGCAGTACTACAGAGTTGTCGCTCACGTCATCCCTCACCGACGTAGTGCCTCTTCTTCGAGGTGCCCTGACTGTCTCTACCATCCCCCATTTGGCTGAGGAGAGTGCACTCGGGGTCGACCATTCGGCCGGTCAGCGGCACTCAGTGCCGCCCAGCCTGCTCATCCTGCCCCCTTCGCCCCGGTTCCGGAAGTGCTAGGTGATCTTTCCCACGAACCCTCCACCTGTCAGCCTGTGGTCGAGTGCGGTAAAGCGCCTCCCTGCCGAGACGGTGCGGACCGCCTGCCCTATCGCCTTGCGGGAGCCGACGAGCACGACGAGCTTCCTCGCACGGGTGACGGCCGTGTAGAGCAGGTTCCGCTGGAGCATCATCCAGGCCCCGGTGGTGACCGGAATCACCACCGCCGGATACTCGCTGCCCTGGGAGCGGTGGATCGTGACGGCGTACGCGTGGGCGAGCTCGTCCAGCTCGTCGAAGTCGTACGGCACCTCCTCGTCCTCGTCCGTCAGCACCGTCAGCCGCTGATCCACCGGATTGAGCGAGGTCACCACGCCGACCGTGCCGTTGAAGACTCCGTTTTCCCCCTTCTCGTAATTGTTGCGAACCTGAGTGACCTTGTCGCCGACGCGGAAGACCCGGCCGCCGAACCGCTTCTCGGGCACATCGGGGCGGGCGGGGGTGATCGCCTGCTGCAGGAGACCGTTCAGGGTGCCCGCGCCGGCGGGGCCCCGGTGCATGGGCGCCAGGACCTGCACATCGCGCCGGGGGTCCAGCCCGAAACGGGCGGGGACCCGCCGGGCGGCGACGTCGACGGTGAGCCGGCCCGCCTCCTCGGTGTCGTCCTCGACGAAGAGGAAGAAGTCGCTCAGCCCCTGGGTGACGGGCTGGGCGCCGGAGTTTATCCGGTGGGCGTTGGTGACCACGCCCGACTGCTGGGCCTGCCGGAAAATGCGGGTGAGCCGGACGGACGGGACCGGACTGCCGTCCGCGAGCAGATCGCTGAGGACCTCCCCGGCGCCGACGCTCGGGAGCTGGTCCACGTCGCCGACCAGCAGCAGATGAGCGCCCGGCGCCACGGCCTTCACGAGCTTGTTGGCCAGCAGCAGGTCCAGCATGGAGGCCTCGTCGACCACCACGAGATCGGCGTCGAGCGGCCGGTCCCTGTCGTAGGCCGCGTCTCCGCCCGGCCTGAGCTCCAGGAGCCGGTGGACGGTGGACGCCTCGGCGCCGGTCAGCTCTGCGAGCCGCTTGGCCGCCCTTCCCGTGGGTGCGGCGAGGACCACCTTGGCCTTCCTGGCGCGGGCGAGCTCGACGATCGAACGGACCGTGAACGACTTGCCGCAGCCGGGGCCGCCGGTCAGGACGGCCACCTTCCGGGTGAGGGCGAGCCGGACCGCCTGCTCCTGCTCGGGCGCCAGCTCCGCGCCCGTACGCCCGGCGAGCCAGGCCAGTGCCTTGTCCCAGGCCACGTCCCGGAAGGCCGGCATACGGTCCTCGTCCGTGCGCAGCAGCCGGGTCAGCTGGGCGGCGAGGGACAGCTCGGCGCGATGGAAGGGCACGAGGTACACCGCGGTGACCGGGTCCCCGCCCTCGGGCGAAGGGACCTGTTCCCGGACCACTCCTTCCTCCTCGGCCGCCAGCTCGGCGAGGCAGTCGATCACCAGTCCCGTGTCCACCTGGAGGAGCTTCACCGAATCGGCGATGAGCCTCTCCTCCGGGAGGTAGCAGTGCCCTTGGTCCGTGGACTGGGACAGGGCGTACTGCAGGCCGGCCTTGACCCGGTCGGGGCTGTCGTGGGGTATGCCCACCGCCTGGGCGATCCGGTCGGCGGTGAGGAAGCCGATGCCCCAGACGTCCGCCGCGAGCCGGTAGGGCTGGTTCTTGACGACGGAGATCGACGCGTCCCCGTACTTCTTGTAGATCCGCACGGCGATGGACGTGGAGACGCCGACCCCCTGGAGGAAGACCATGACTTCCTTGATGGCCTTCTGCTCCTCCCAGGCGACGCCGATCATCTTGGTGCGTTTGGGGCCGAGGCCGGGGACCTCGACGAGCCTGCCGGGCTCCTGCTCGATGACGTCGAGGGTGCCGGCGCCGAAGTGGTCGACGATGCGCTCGGCGATGCGGGGCCCGATGCCCTTGATGAGGCCGGAGCCGAGGTAGCGCCGGATGCCCTGGACGGTGGCGGGCAGGACGGTGGTGTAGTTCTCGACGGTGAACTGCTTGCCGTACTGCGGGTGGGAGCCCCAGCGGCCCTCCATCCGCAGCGATTCACCCGGCTGCGCGCCGAGGAGCGAGCCGACCACCGTGAGGAGGTCGGAGCTGCCGCGTCCGGTGTCGACCCGGGCGACCGTGTACCCGTTCTCCTCGTTGGCGTAGGTGATCCGCTCCAGGACCCCTTCGAGCACTGCCAGATTGGACATGCGACGACGCTACCGCCCGGCTCGGACAACGTGCCCGGCCTGTGGAGAACCCGGCGGCCGGCGCTCTCGGAACGGGATGAGGCCAACCGCCCGGGGCATAGGGGGCCCGGTCGAGCGACCGGGCCCCTCGTTCCCCCACCCTCAGAGCCCCTCCGAATCCCCCCGGAATCCCTCCCCAGGAGCCCTGACGCCCAGTACGACCCGCGTCACGCCGGAAGGGTTGCACGATTGCGGGCAGTTGTTCTTCCGGAATCTCGAAATGCCGACGCATGGAGGGAGACCTAGCGTCTCCGGCATGAGTGACGAGTCATTTCAACAGGACGTCCTGGCCGAGCTCGGGGACCACCGGCTCCAGGAGGTCGCGGACGCGCTCGGCACCGACACCACCGCGGCCGCGGCCGTCGTGGGCACTTCGGTGTCCACGCTCTCGGGCGAGCTGAAGGACGCCGCGGAGACACCCGATCAGGCCGGTGAAGTACGCGACGCCCTCGGAGAACTGACCGAGCCTCCCCTCCAGGGCGTCGTCACGCTGGGCGGCGGGCTCGGCGGCGGCCTCATGGCCGGTGTGCCGGCCCGGCTGGCCAGGCCCGCGGCCGCGGCGGTGGCCAAGCGGACCGGCGTTCCCGTGGCCACCGTCGGCAAGGCCTTCGAGCTGCTGATCCCGGTCGTGCCGACCGTCCTCACCCGGCGCGCGGCGAACCGCCGGTCGACCGGGACCGCTCCCGGTGCGCCGGGAGCCTCGGGGGTCGGCGTCGGCGACGTTCTCGGCGATCTGCCGGGCGGGGCCCCGAGAAGCCCTGACGCCCCTTCCGGCGAACAGGGCGTCTCCCCGGGCGCGGCACGGCCGGCACCCGGACAGGAGGAAGAGACCGCACTACAGCACGTGGCGTACGTACCGCATCGCCGTCTCCGCCAGGACCTCGACACCGTCCCGCTCCCACAGCCCCTCGTTGAAGAGCTCCGCCTCGACCGGTCCCGCATAGCCCGCCGCGTCGACCCGTTCGCGCCAGGCGCGCAGATCGACCGCGCCGTCACCGAGTTGTCCGCGTCCGTTGAGGACCCCGGCCGGCAGCGGGGTGACCCAGTCGGCCAGCTGGAAGGAGCGGATCCGCCCCTCGGCGCCGGCCCGCGCCACGTCGGCGGGCGCCCGGTCGTCCCACCAGACGTGGTAGGTGTCCACGACGCCCACCTCCTCGGCCGGGAACCGCTCGGCGATGTCGAGCGCATGTCCGAGCGTCGAGACGGCACAGCGGTCCGCGGCGAACATCGGGTGCAGCGGCTCGATCGCGGGACGCACACCGCGTTCCCGCGCATACGGGGCGAGGACCCCGATCCCCTCCGCGACGCGCTCCCGGGCACCGGGCAGGTCCCGGCTGCCGGACGGCAGGCCGCCCGAGACCAGGACGAGCGTGTCCGTGCCGTCCGCGGCGGCAGCCGGACCGTCACAGCGTCAGCTCCGGAACGTCGAGACGTCGCCCCTCCGCGGAGGACTCGAGTCCAAGCTCGGCGAGCTGCACCCCGCGGGCACCGGCCATCAGGTCCCAGTGGTGGGGCTCGCCCAGGGCGACGTGCCTGAGGAACAGCTGCCACTGGGCCTTGAACCCGTTGTCGAACTCGGCGTTGTCCGGGACGTCCTGCCACTGCTCGCGGAAGGGCTCCGTGGCGGGCAGGTCCGGGTTCCAGACGGGCCTCGGCGTGGCGCTGCGGTGCTGGACGCGGCAGCGGCGCAGCCCCGCGACCGCCGATCCGTGCGTACCGTCCACCTGGAACTCGACCAGTTCGTCGCGGTGCACGCGGACCGCCCAGGAGGAGTTGATCTGGGCGACGACACCGTTCGCCAGCCCGAACACGGCGTACGCCGCGTCCTCGGCCGTCGCCTCGTACGGTTTGCCCCGCTCGTCCCAGCGCTGCGGGACGTGCGTGGCGACATGCGCCTGGACGCTCGTCACCCGGCCGAGGAGCTCGTGCAGCACGTACTCCCAGTGCGGGAACATGTCGACGACGATGCCGCCGCCGTCCTCGGAGCGGTAGTTCCAGGAGGGGCGCTGGGCGTCCTGCCAGTCGCCCTCGAAGACCCAGTAGCCGAACTCCCCCCGCACGGAGAGGATCTCTCCGAAGAAGCCGCCTTCCACGAGGCGCTTCAGCTTCAGCAGGCCCGGCAGGAAGATCTTGTCCTGGACGACGCCGTGCCGGATGCCGGCGGCCAGTGCGAGACGTGCCAGTTCGAGGGCTGCGCCGGTATCGGACGCGGTGGGCTTCTCGGTGTACACGTGCTTGCCGGCCGCGATCGCCTTCTTGATCGCGTCGACCCGGGCCGAGGTGACCTGCGCGTCGAAGTAGACGTCCACCGTCCCGTCGGCGAGCACCGCGTCGAGGTCCGTCGACCACTCGGTCAGGCCGTGGCGGTCGGCGATCTCGCGCAGGGCGTGTTCACGACGGCCGACCAGGACGGGCTCGGGCCAGAGGACCGCACCGTCGCCGATGCCGAGCCCGCCCTGTTCGCGTATCGCGAGGAGGGAGCGCACGAGGTGCTGCCGGTACCCCATCCGCCCCGTGACGCCGTTCATGGCGATCCGCACCGTCCTGCGTGTCACGAAGGTGCCTCCATGTCTCCCCGATTGCTCGAAACGGCGGCGAAATGGTCATAGCAAGCGCTTTCTACCAGTGATGACGCTAGCCTGCGGACAGCAACCCGGACAAGGGCCCGGCCGGATCCCCCTCGGAGGAAAGCGATGACAGTCACGCTGGCTGATGTGGCGGCTCGCGCCCGGGTCTCCCCGGCGACCGTCTCCCGGGTCCTCAACGGCAACTACCCGGTCGCCGCCTCGACCCGGGAACGGGTACTGCGGGCGGTGGACGAGCTCGACTACGTCCTCAACGGGCCGGCCAGCTCACTCGCGGCGGCCACCTCCGACCTGGTCGGGATCCTCGTCAACGACATCGCCGACCCGTTCTTCGGGATCCTGGCCGGCGCCGCACAGACCGCGATCGGCGAGGGCGCCTCGGGCCGGGCGGGCGGCGAGAAACTGGCAGTGGTGTGCAACACGGGCGGCTCCCCGGAACGCGAACTGACCTACCTGACACTGCTGCAGCGGCAGCGGGCGGCCGCGGTGGTCCTCACGGGCGGGGCACCGGAGGACCCGGACCACCTCACCGCCATGGCGGCCAAGCTCGGGAGGCTCGCGGACGCGGGGACGACGGTCGTGCTCTGCGGCCGCCCACCCGTCTCCGGGGGCGCCGTCACCGCCACGCTCGCCTTCGACAACCGGGGCGGCGGGCGACGGCTCACGGAGCACCTGATCGGCCTTGGGCACCGGCGGATCGGGTATGTCGCGGGCCCCACCGGGCGCACCACCACACGGCACCGGCTCGAAGGCCATCGCGCGGCGCTGGAAGCGGCGACGGCGGCCTACGCCGGGGGCGCGGGGGCGGCCGGATCCGTGCCGGAGGATCAGGAGCGGTTGACGATCCACGGCCTGTACGACCGGCGCTCGGGCTACGACGCCACGCTGGAACTGCTGCGCCGTGATCCCGGTCTGACGGCGATCGTCGCGGCCAACGACACGGTGGCACTGGGTGCCTGCGCGGCGTTGCGCGACCTGGGCCTGCGCATCCCGGAGGACGTCTCGGTGGCCGGATTCGACGACCTGCCGTTCTCGGTGGACGCGGTGCCGGCACTGACGACGGTACGGCTGCCGCTGCACGAGGCAGGGGTGCGCGCGGGCCGTCTCGCCATGGGCAGGGAGGCTCCGCCGCCGGGCGGCATCGCGACGATCGGCGCGGAACTGATGGCGCGGACGTCGACGGCGCCGCCGCGCAAGGACTGACGGGAGCACGACCCGAAGGGCAGGCGGCGGTACGCCAGGAGGAGGCCCGGCGCGTGGGGCTCGTCGCGCCCTGCGGCCCCGGTGCGGAAGGGTAGGCGCGGCGGAGGCGGCGGGAGTTGTCCACAGGCCTTGCCGGGCGTCATTGCCCGAACCTAGCCTTGACTCAGTCAAAGGAAAGGTCGGGGGTTCGGTCATGGCCGTCCAGGAGATTCGCGCCTTCAACCGCTTCTACACCAACCTCATCGGCGCGCTCGACTACAGCAAGCACCTCTACACGCCGTACACGCTCACCGAGTCGCGGGTGCTGTACGAGCTGGCCCACGCCCCGCGGACCGACGCCGCCGACCTCCGGCTGGAGCTGTCCCTGGACGCGGGCTATCTGAGTCGGCTGCTCGGCAAGTTCGAGCGTGACGGCCTGGTCGAGCGGGCCCCGTCGGAGGAGGACTCGCGGCGGCAGCGCATAACGCTGACACCACGCGGGCGAGAGGCGACGGCCCTGCTGGACGAGCGCTCCCGGGAGGCCGTGGGCAGGCTGCTGGCCGATGTTCCGGCCGTGGAGCAGCCCCGGCTGACCGAGGCCATGCGCACGGTGCGCGACATACTGGGCGAGGTCCGGCCGGACCGGCAGGGGCGTGGCGAGGGGCCGGTGCTGCGCGACCCGGTGCCCGGGGAGCTGGGCTGGATCGTCCAGCGGCACGGCGCGCTCTACGCGGCGGAGTACGGTTGGAACGCGGACTTCGAAGGGCTGGTCGCCCGGATCGTCGCGGACTTCGCCCAGGACCACGATCCCCACCTCGAACGGGTGTGGATAGCCGAGCTGGACGGCCGCCCGGTCGGTTCCGTGATGTGCGTACGGGACGAGGCCCCGTCCACCGCCCGGCTGAGGCTGCTGCTGGTCGAGCCCGAGGCGCGCGGCCACCGCCTCGGGGAGCGGCTGGTGGGCGCGGTCGTGGATTTCGCCCGGGAAGTGGGATACCGGGAACTGGTGCTCTGGACCAATGACGTCCTGACGGCCGCCCGGAGCATCTACCAGCGCGCGGGATTCACACTCGTCGCGGAGAAGCCGCACCGCTCATACGGCGCCGACCTGGTCGGCCAGGACTGGCGGTTGCCCCTCCAGGAAGGATCGCCCACGTGAGATTCGCCTTCTCGACCCTCGGCGTTCCCGGCATGCCCGTCCCGGAGGTGGCCTCCCTGGCGGCCTCGGCGGGCTGGCAGGGAGTGGAGCTGCGCACCCACCCCGAGGAGCCGGTCAACCTGGCCATGGGGATACGCGAACGGGCCGCGGTCGTGGACGAGTTCGCCCGGGCGGGCGTGGAGATCGTGACGGTCGCCGGCTACGCCCAGGTCGCGGCTGCGGGCGACGAGGCGGCGATTCGCGAGGAGCTGACAGAACTGGTCTTGCTGGCAAAGGATTTGGGGGCTCCCTTCGTCCGGGTCTTCCCCGGGGGCGGCGACCAGCCCCAGGAGACCGCCGATGCGGCGGCGGCCAGGCGGCTCGCCGCGGCGGCCGAGACCGCCGCCGACGCGGGTGTGCGGGTCCTGCTGGAAACCCATGACTCGCATCGCACGGGCATCGCGGTCTCCCGCATCGTGGGCCAGGTCGGGCACAAGCACGTGGGAGCGCTGTGGGATGTGCTGCACCCATGGCTGGAGGAGGAACCGCCCGTCACGACCCGGGCGGCGCTCGGGCCCTATCTGGGCTGCGTCCAGGTCAAGGACGTCGCCTCGGCGGAGGACCTCACGCCGCTGCCGCTGGGCGCCGGGGTCCTGCCCCTCGGTGAGTGCCTGGCGCTCGCGGACGGCGACGGCTGGGTGTGCTGGGAGTACGAGAGGCGCTGGCACCCGGGCACGGCCGAGTTGCCGGGGATACTCGCGGCGGGGCGGGAGCACCTCGAGTCGCTGGTGCGCTCCTGAACCCTCCGGTCCGGCGACGTGCGCGGCCCTGGCCACGCCCCGGGCCAGAGCAGGCTCAGGGAGGCCTGCCTGCCCATGCCGGGCCGGCAGGTCCGGGGCCCCATGCGGGACCGGGGCCTGAGCGATGCGGGGCGGCCGGGACGCCGAGACGATGCCGGACGCCGGGACGGGAGAGTCGGACGGGACGGAAGAGCCGGACGGGACGGAAGCACCGAAAGAGCGCAGGGCAGGGGCTCACCGACGCGGGACCCGGGACCGAACCCAGGCAGGACCCAGGCATGGCCGGCGGACGGGTGCAGGGCAGGACCGGGTCCCACCCGGGTGGCAGACGGGGGTCGGGGCTGACCCGTGCCGGACCAGGACGGCGAAAGACCGGCCGGCACACGGTGGCCGCCGGAACCGGTGGAGATCGCCGGACGGGCCGCCCGCAGTAGGCTGAAGTTCATCGGCAACCGCGTGAAGCCCATGGAGACCGCCCATGAGCCGGAACCCTCAGGACCCGAACGCCCGGGCCGCGGACCCCCAGGCCGCGAACGCTCGTGCCCGGAACGGCCGGGACCCGGTCGTCACCGGCTGGAGCCACGGTGATCGCGTCGTCCGCTGGACGCATGGCGGCGGGATCGTGCAGAAGGACTTCGCGGGACCGACCCAGGCGGCAGTGGCGTGGGACGGCCGGGTGATCGTCGTCGAGGCGCTGGACGACACCCCGTACACGCCCACGGACAACGCGGTCGTGTACGAGGCGGACGGGACGGAGCTGGTCCGGTTGGCGCCTCCGCGGGATCTGGTCGCCGAGCCGTCATGGGTCTTCGGGTTCTTCACGGCGCACCTGGACGCCCAGGGGCGCCCGGTGCTCGTCGTCGCCACGCAGGTCGGCGACTTCTGGGGGCATCCGGATCTGACGGCGGGCACGGTCGTGGACGTGCAGGAGTGGCGCTGAGTCCGTGATCGCCCGCCACCCGACACCGGGTCGGCGCCGCAGGTCCGCCCCGGGTCGTGACCGCCCCGACCCGCTCGGCACACGGTCACCCCGCCCCCACGACGCAACCAGGAAATCTCGGAGCGCGGGGAACCCACGACGGGAACCAGGCGTCCAAGTGCCGTGCCGCGGACGAGTCACCGCAGAGCGGCGTCGTCGGCCCTCGTTGCTGGCTGCGATCGCTGACTCCCTCCCTGGCCGCCTGCGGCCTGCGGCACGCCGCCACCGGTGCGCCCCCTCCCAGCTCCGGTGGCGGTCCCTCTTGTCCACGCGCCCGCTTGTCCACGCCCGCTGATCCGCGCGCTCCCTCCTCCACGCCTCGCTGAACCGTCGCGACTCGGCTGCCGCCGCGGCCGTGCGCCCGTCCGGCCGATTCCCTTGACTGGCAGTTACTTTCCGGATATCCGTGACCCTTGGAAGTTTCCTTCAGGGAAGGAGCACCAGTGCCCGACCGGACCGCGCCGTCCAGACGTTCCGTTCTCGCCGCCACCGCCGTAGGTGCCGCGGCCGCAGCCCTCGCCTCCGGCCCCGCACACGCGGGCTCAGCCGACCGCGGCCCCACTCGCGCCCGTCTCCAGCGGCTCATCTCCCGGATGAGCCTTGAGGAGAAGGTCGGACAGCTCTTCGTGATGCGGGTGTACGGGCACTCCGCCAACGCACCCGACCAGGTCGACATCGACGCCAACCTCAGGGAGATCGGGGTCCGTTCGGCCGCCGAACTGATCGAGCGCTACCACGTCGGCGGCATCATCTACTTCGTCTGGGCCCACAACACCCGTGACCCGCAGCAGATCGCCGAGCTGTCCAACGGCATCCAGCGGGCGGGACTCGCCCAGCCCACCCCCGTTCCGCTGCTGATCTCCACGGACCAGGAGCACGGCATCGTCGCCCGGGTCGGCAAGCCCGCCACGCTCGTGCCGGGCGCGATGGCACTGGGGGCGGGCGGTTCCCGTTCCGACGCCCGGAAGGCCGCCCGGATCGCCGGCACCGAACTCGCCGCGATGGGCATCCGGCAAAACTACGCGCCGGTCGCCGACGTCAACGTCAATCCGGCCAACCCGGTCATCGGCGTGCGGTCGTTCGGCTCCGACCCCCGGGCCGTGTCGGGGCTGGTCGCCTCACAGGTGCGGGGCTACCAGGGCGCGGGCATCGCCGCGACGTCCAAGCACTTCCCGGGGCACGGGGACACCGTGTCCGACAGCCACTACTCGCTGCCGACGATCCACCACACCCGCGAGGAGTGGAGCGAGCTGGACGCTCCGCCGTTCCGGGCGGCGATCGCCGCGGGCATCCGCTCGATCATGACGGCGCACATCGTCGTCCCGGCGCTCGACCCGAGCGAGGACCCGGCGACGCTGTCCCGCCCCATCCTCACGGGGATACTGCGCGAGGAACTCGGGTATGACGGGGTCGTCGTCACCGACGCGCTCGACATGGCGGGCGTACGGCAGAAGTACGGCGACGACCGGGTTCCGGTGCTCGCCCTGAAGGCCGGCTGCGACCAGTTGCTCAACCCGCCGGACCTGGGCGTCGCCTGGAACGCCGTCCTGGAGGCCGTGCGGAGCGGTGAGCTGACCGAGCAGCGCATCGAGGAATCGATCCTGCGCATTCTGCTGCTGAAGGACGAACTGGGCCTCTTCCGGCAGCCGTTCGTCACCCGCCAGGGCGTGGACCGCACCGTGGGCAAGCGATCCCATCTGGCCGCCGCCGACCGGATCGCCCAGGGCACCACCACACTGCTCGCCGATCCGGCAGGTCTGCTGCCGCTGTCCCGCCGCAGACACCGCGATGTGCTCGTGGTCGGCGCGGATCCGGCCTCCCCGTCCGGGACGACCGGGCCCCCGACCGCCACGCTCACAAAGGGCTTCACCGAACTGGGCTTCACCGCGACGGCGCTGTCCACCGGCATCACCCCCACGGCCGCGAGGATCGAGGAAGCGGTGGCCGCGGCGGCCGGGAAGGACGTCGTGGTCGTCGGTACGTACAACGTCTCGGCGACCAGTCCGCAACGGACCCTCGTCTCCCGGTTGGTGGCCACGGGTGTCCCGGTGGTCACGGTCGCCATCCGGAACCCGTACGACATCGCGCAGTTGACGGGCACCGGCTTCGCGGCCTCGCTCGCGACCTACAGCTGGACCGACGTCGAACTACGGGCGGCGGTAAGGGTGATCGCGGGCCGGGCCGAGCCCGAAGGCCGCCTTCCCGTACCGGTGCAGCGAGCCGACGACCCGACGCAGGTGCTGTACCCGGTCGGACACGGCCTGAGATATCGGGAGTAGCGCGGCGTAGGCCGCGCTACCGGCGCACACCCCCCACGCTGTGAAAAGCCCCCCTGCTCCCCTGGCGTGCGCCCGCACCGGCGGGCCACGCTGGAGCGGGCAAGCAGGGGGATCCATGCACGTACGGCGTCTTTGGGTGGGGGTGGTCTGCGCGGTGCTCGTCTGCTGCCGACCTGGACCGGCAGGCGCCGGGGGCGATGGCCCACAGACGCCGCGCGAGAGCTCGGCGCCGTCCGCACACGGACCGCTGTACCTCGGGCCCGGGAGCTGCAGCGGCCCGGGCCGCGCGGATGTCCGTGAAGTGCCCTGCACCAGCGAGAAGGCGGCGGCGCGCGTGATCGCCCGTCACGACGGACGGCGGACGGACACACCGGACTGCCCGGACACGACCGACTTCGTGCTGCACATCTCGGAGCACCGGCCGGCGCTCGACGAGGACGGCGACGGTTCGGTGCCGCGGGGTTACGCCTGCATGCGCAATCTGGAGCCGCCGCATCCCGGCGATCCCGGGGGCGGGGGCGGACCGCACACGGTCGTCGGCGACTGCCTCCACACCTCGCGCCAGGGCCAGGTGAAGGAGACCGCCTGCGACGGATCCGGTGAGCACCGGCCCGAGTTCAGGGTGGCGTCGGCCGTGGACGGACGTTCCCAGTGCCCGCCGTCGACGGATCTGTTCGTGGAACTGCCCGCCGGCCGCAAACCGGTGGGCTGTGCCCGCCGCCTCTGACACCGCGCATCGCGGGTCGTCCGCGACGGGACACAGCCCGCCGTTCGCCGTTCGCCGTTCGCCGTTCGCCGTTCGCCAGAGCGGCCACCGCCACCAGCCGACATCACCAGTTCGCCAGTCGCCAGGTTCCCGGCCACGGTCACCGATCAGCAACCACCGATATCCGATGGCCGACCGTTCCCACAACCGGCATCCGTCACGGTCACGGTCACGGTCACGGACGCAGCATCGGCTCCCGCTCGATGTCCTGCTTGTCGAGCTTCGTGTCCGGCTTCGTCAGCCTCTTCGCCTTGGCCGGGTCCTCCTGGACGGCGGCCGGGGCGACGCCCGCCCACTCCAGGATCCGGGCGGTGGCCTTCGCCCGCTGGTCCGCCTTCAGACCGGCGACGTTGGCACCGTGGTTGGCACCGGGAGCGGTGAAGACATGGCTGTCACGCGCGCCCTTGCCCAGTCGAAACGGTTCGGCACCCCAGGGGTCGTTCTCGCCGTAGACGAACAGCATCTGCCGCGCGTGGTGACGGACCCACCTGTCCACGTCGTCCATCACCCACGGCTTGAAGCGCATGGGGATCTCCCGCGGCACGAAGTTGCGCGGTGCCTGGTAGCCGTAGCGGCTCAGGCCCTTGAGGTGGCGCAGTTCGATGGCCGGCGCGCCGAGTTCGGTGCCCGCCTGGTGGTAGTACGGCGTGTACGGCTCCAGGCCCTGGTCGGTGTAGAAGGAGAAGCCGGAGATGGCGTCGACGCTGTCCCAGATCTCCTGGTCCGAGGCGGTCGCCGCGACGGGGACCGACGCGCAGTCGCTCACCAGGCTGTACTGCCAGAAGGCCCAGGCGTAGTCGAGGACGACGGCCTCGAATGCCTTGTCGAGCGAGCCGATCGTCTTGAAGGTGTGACCGTTGTCGGCCGCGTACTTGACGTACAGCGCCTCCAGTGAGTCACGGCGGACGAGTGCCTCGCGCTGCACCGCGTTCAGCTTGTCGCGGCACTCGGCGGTGCCGACCTTCTCGAAGAACCGGTCGTAGGCGGAGTCCTCGTTGTTGTTCACGTCGTTCGGTGCGACGTAGGCGACGACACCGTCCATGTCCCGCGGGTAGAAGCGCTCGTAGTACGTGGCGGTCATGCCGCCCTTCGAGCCGCCCGTGGCGATCCACTTCTTGCCGTAGATCTTCTTCAGCGCGGTGAAGACACGGTGCTGGTCGCTGGCGGCCTGCCAGATGTCGAGCTTGGACCAGTCGGCCGGGTCGGGCCGCGACGGGCTGAAGAACCGGTACTCCAGGTCGACCTGGTTGCCGTCGACGATCTGGGTGGGCTCACGCCGGCGCGGGGTCGTACCGACGTGGTAGCCGCTGGTGTGGAAGACGGTCGGCCGGGTCGTGTCCTTGTGCAGCACGGTGATGCGCTGCTTGAACGTGCCCTTGGACGGGCGCCGGTGGTCGACCGGCTGGGTGTAGTCGAGGACGAAGTAGCGGTAGCCGGGGTACGGCTTCTCCTCGATCAGGCTCATCCCGGGAATCGCGAGGATCCGGCCCTTGATGTCCTGGGGCGTGACGCCCTTGGACGCGGTGGGTGAGCCGATGGCGGGTTCGGCGGCGGTGGCCGCGCTCGCCGTCGTCCCCGCGCCACCCATGAGTACCACGAGCGACAGCAGCCATCTCAGTGTTTTCCGCATGCACGCACTCCCCTTGGTTCACAGCGGTCGCGGCGAACCTAGCGGGGCAATGCGCTTATGGCCAGGGCGAGTTGAACGAGAGTGCGGAACCGCACCCTCAGCACAGGATCCAGCCGGTCGAGGCGCGCTTTCCGGCGACCGCACCGGACACCCGGACGCAGCGGTTGAGGGCGTGCACGGTGACGGGCCCCGCCTGCCGGGTGAACCGCCCCTTGTCCACGACGGCGCGCCCGCCGCGCGGCTGGAGGGACACCGACATCGCCCGCGCGGCGCCGGGCCGTTTGGCGACGGTGAGGGCGCAGACCAGATTCCGTTTCTTGAAGATGCGCAGTTCTCCCGTGGTGAACCCGACCGCCTTCACGGGACGGCCGGAGCAGACGGATGCGGCCTCCGCCCGCTGGACCCCCGGTCCGGGCAAGGCGAGGGCACCGACGACCGTGAGCACGGCGAGTACATGCCTCAACAGCTTCCCGAACACGCTTTCTCCCCTCCCGCACCAAGCCGTACTGACGTACGACGCAGCAGGGGTCCGGACGGTTGCCGTCCGGACCCCGGAAGGGCGGGAACCGTCGCTCGGGCGGGCCGGATCCGGGCACGCACCCACCCAAAGCCCCCCAGACCGATCGACGCCGGCCCCCGCGTCCGCTCAGGACCGGGCCGGTGCGGGCTCCTCCTCGCCGATGAAGGTCCGCCACAGCTCGGCGTAGCGCCCTCCCCGCGCGAGCAGTCGGTCGTGCGTGCCGTCCTCGACCACCCGGCCGTGCGCCATGACGACCACCCGGTCCGCGCGGGCGGCGGTGGTGAGACGGTGTGCGACGACCAGCGTGGTGCGGCGGCCGGTGAGCCGGTCGGTGGCCTGGTTGACCTGCGCCTCGGTCGCCAGGTCGAGCGCCGCCGTCGCCTCGTCGAGCAGCAGCACGTCCGGATCGACCAGTTCGGCCCGGGCCAGGGCGATGAGCTGGCGCTGGCCGGCGGAGAGATTGCGGCCGCGCTCGGCGACCTCGTGGAGGTAGCCGCCCTCCAGGGTGGCGATCATGTCGTGGGCACCCACGGCACGGGCCGCGGCCTCCACCTCCGCGTCGCTCGCCCCCGGCCTCCCGTAGGCGATTGCGTCACGGACCGTGCCGGAGAAGAGGTACGCCTCCTGGGGCACGACGCCGAGCCGGTGCCGGTAGGAGGTGAGGTCCAGGTCCCGCAGATCGGTGCCGTCGACGGTGACGCGTCCGCTCGTCGGGTCGTAGAACCGCGCCACCAGCTTCACCAGCGTCGACTTGCCCGCGCCCGTCTCGCCGACGAAGGCGACCGTCTGACCGGCCGGGATCCGCAGGTCGACGCCGCTGAGCGCCGCCTCCGCGCCCCCGCCCCCGCCCCCGCCCCCGGCGCCGGCGTCGCTGTCGCCGGCGTACGCGAAGGAAACGTCCTCGAAGGCGATGTCACCGCGGAGCGACGGCACGTCCAGGGGCTCGCGGGGCTGCTTCGTCGACGTCGGCTCCCGCAGCAGCTCCTGGATCCGGCCGAGCGACACGGTGGCCTGCTGGTAGCCGTCGAAGACCTGGGACAGCTGCTGCACCGGGGCGAAGAAGAGGTCGATGTAGAGCAGATAGGCGACCAGAGCTCCCGTGGTGAGCGTGCCCGCCTCGATCCGGCCCGCACCCACGATCAGCACGGCCGCCACGGCGACGGAGGACAGCAACTGCACGAAGGGGAAGTACACGGAGATCAGCCACTGCCCGCGCACCCGCGCCTCGCGGTAGCTCTCGCTGCGCTCGGCGAACCGCCGGTTGCCGGACCGCTCGCGCCGGAACGCCTGCAGGATGCGCAGTCCGCTCACCGATTCCTGGAGGTCGGCGTTGACGACGCTGATCCGCTCCCGCGCCAGCTCGTACGCCTTCACCGACTGCCGGCGGAAGAAGTACGTGCCGACGACGAGGACGGGCAGCGTCGCAAAGACCACCAGGGCCAGCTGGAGGTCGAGCGCGACCAGGGCGACCATGATGCCGAAGAAGGTGACGACGGAGACGAACGCGGTGACCAGACCGGTCTGCAGGAACGTCGAGAGCGCGTCCACGTCCGTGGTCATGCGGGTCATGATGCGGCCGGTGAGCTCGCGCTCGTAGTAGTCGAGGCCGAGCCGCTGGAGCTGGGCGAAGATCTTGAGTCGCAGGGCGTAGAGGATGCGCTCGCCCGTACGTCCCGTCATCCGTGTGGCGCCGATCTGGCCGACCCACTGCACGAGCACCGTCAGCAGGGCCAGGGCGGAGGCGACCCAGACCGCGGTCATCACGGCCTGCTCGACACCGTCGTCGATGCCGTGCCGGATCAGCACCGGCAGCAGCAGGCCCATGCCCGCCTCGAGCGCCACCAGCAGCAGGCTGAAGAGCAGCGGCAGTCCGAAGCCGCGCAGCAGTCTGCGCAGGTCGTAGCTGTCCTCGGGGGTCACCGCCCGGACTTCGTCGACCTGCGGGATGTCGTCGGCGGCAGGCAGCGCCGCGACCTGGGCGAGGAGTTCGGGCGTCGCGCCGGCCGCCTGGTCCTCTTCCTCCTCTTCCTTGCGCACCCAGAGCGGGGGCGTGATGCCGCGCTCGGCGTCGAACTCGGCGTCCATCTCGGCGCGGAGGGTGCGGTCCTCCGGGATCTCGACGGGCGGGGTGTGGCCCGGGGAGACCCCGCCCAGCTCGTCGGGGTCGGTGAGCAGCCGCCGGTACAGCGCGGATCGTTCCTGCAGCTCCTCGTGGGTTCCGATGTCGGCGAGCCGGCCTCCGTCGAGGACGGCGATGCGGTCGGCGAGGCCGAGGGTGGACCTGCGGTGGGCGATCAGCAGGGTGGTGCGCCCGGCCATCACCCCGCGCAGCGCCTCGTGGATCTCGTGCTCGACCCGGGCGTCCACGGCGGAGGTGGCGTCGTCGAGCAGCAGCAGCCGGGGGTCGGTGAGGATCGCGCGGGCGAGGGCGATCCGCTGACGCTGGCCGCCGGAGAGGGTCAGACCCTGCTCGCCGACCTTGGTGTCGTAGCCGTGCGGCAGCTCGCCGATGAAACGGTCCGCCTGGGCCGTCCGCGCGGCCTGGGCGATCTCCTCGTCCGTCGCGTCCGGCCTTCCGAAGGCGATATTGGAACGGACGGTGTCGGAGAAGAGGAAGCTGTCCTCCGGTACGAGTCCGACGGCGGCCCGCAGCGACTCCAGGGTGAGCTCGCGGACGTCGTGGCCGCCGACGAGGACCGCGCCGTGCGTGACGTCGTAGAAGCGCGGCAGCAGCAGAGAGACCGTGGACTTGCCGCTGCCCGAGGAACCGACGACGGCGACGGTCTCGCCGGACCGGATCTCCAGGGAGAAGCCGTCGAGGACGGGCCGGGCGCCCTCCCCTTCCCCGTAGGAGAAGCCGACGTCGTCGAACTCGACGGTCGCCGGGGCGTCGGGCGGGAGTTCCTTGGTGCCGTCCTTGATCGCCGGCTCGGTGTCGATCAGCTCCAGGACGCGCTCGACTCCGGCCCGCGCCTGCTGGCCCACGGTCAGGACCATGGCGAGCATCCGCACGGGTCCGACGAGCTGCGCGAGGTAGGTGGAGAAGGCGACGAAGGTCCCGAGGGTGATCTGCCCGCGCGTGGCCAGCCAGCCGCCGACCGCCAGCATCGCCACCTGCCCGAGTGCGGGCACGGCCTGCAGGGCCGGGGTGTAGACGGCGTTCAGCCTGACCGTGCGCAGCCTGCCGGCGAAGAGCCTGCGGCTGACGTCCCTGAGCTTGCCGGTCTCCTGGTCCTCCTGGCCGAAACCCTTGACGACCCGGACCCCGGAGACAGCACCGTCGACGACCCCGGCGACCGCGGCGGCCTGCTGCTGCGCGTACCAGGTGGCGGGGTGGAGCTTGAGCCGACTGCGTCTGGCGATGAACCAGAGAGCCGGGGCGACGGCCAGCGCGACCAGGGTGAGAGGCGGCGACAGCCATGCCATGACGCCGAGGGAGACGAAGAAGAGCACGAAGTTCCCGATGGTCATCGGGAGCATGAAGAGCAGGCCCTGGATGAGCTGGAGGTCGCTGGTGGCACGGCCGACGACCTGGCCGGTGGACAGCTCGTCCTGGCGGCGTCCGTCGAGCCGGCTGATCGTCCGGAACATGTCGGTGCGCAGGTCGTGCTGGACGTCGAGGGCGAGCCTGCCGCCGTAGTAGCGGCGGACGTAGGTGAGGGCGTAGACCACCAGCGCCGCGGCGATCAGCAGTCCGGTCCAGACGCCCAGTGAACGTGAGTGGTCCCCGATGACGTCGTCGATCACGACCTTGGTGATCAGCGGGACGATGGCCATCACCGCCATGCCGGCCAGTGACGAGCCCAGCGCCAGCACGACGTTCCGCCGGTAGCGCCATGCGTAACCGGTCAGTCTCCGTGCCCACGATCGCTCTGCCGCCGCCGTCACCAGCTGCCTCCCCGTCGTCCTGATCTGCCGGAAGGCACCAACGCGGGCCGGGCCCGATTTCATCCCGCCGCGACGCGGCCCGGTGAAAGAACGGTCCCTGGTCCTAGGACCAGGGACCGTTCCCGGCGCGCGTGCTCATGGGCCACGGGTTCATGAGCACGCGGCTCGACGGGCGTCCGCGCCCGCGTGGGTGCGGGCGCGGGCCCGTTCTCCCGCGTGGAGGGGGCCCGTCCCGCTACCGGAGCGCCGGGTTCGCGGACACCGCGTCCTGGGCCGCGCGTCCCGGGACAGCCGGTACCGACTCCTGCGGGGTGTCCGTCGGCACATAGCCGAGCCGTGCCGGAGCCGTCGGGTTGAGATCCCTGTGGACGGCGCGCGCGACGGCCTGGATGGTGGCGATGCCGTCGTTCATGGTCTTGTTGTCGTGGGTCAGCACGGTGAGCTGGTAGTTGTGCGCCGAGCCGGTGAAGGCCCCGATCGAGTGGACGCGCCAGCCCTGCGTGGCCCGCGGGAGCCAGCCGTTCTTGACGTGGATCTTCGCCGTGGAGGGGGCGCCGGCGGGTGTGCCCCAGCGCTGGTCCGGCACGACGGCGTGCATCAGCTGCAGCGCGTAACCGCGCGAGACGTCGGTGAGGACGGTGTTCCTGGCCGTCAGGATCGCGAGCAGTCTCTGTTGGTCACGGGCGGTGATCTGGGTGAGCCCCCAGTAGCCGTTGGCGCCGGGCACGGTCTTGGTCATGCCGGAGGCGGCGAGGAAGCCCTTGATCTTGGTCAGGCCGAGCTGGCGCCACAGGGCGCTGGTGGCGTCGTTGTCCGACTTGGTGATCATCGCCGTGGCGCGTGACTTCTCCGTGGCGGTGAGCTGCCGGCCTGTCTTCTGCGCGTCCCAGAGCAGGGTCGCGAGGACGGTCGTCTTGACGACGCTTGCGGAGTCGAACCTCTGGTCGGGGCGGAGCACGCAACTGGTCCTGGTGACCCGGTCGTTGACGAGCACCGCGGTCGTGGACGCACGTCCCTCGAGGGCGGCGGTGATGTCCTTGACGAGCTTCGCCGCGAGTCCGGCCTTCTGCGAGGTGCAGGCCACGGCGGGGGTGGCCGCGCCCGCCGTGCTCTGGGTGGCGCCGACGGTCACCGGCACGAGGACACCGAGAGCGGCTGCCGCGCAGAGGGCCCCACTTCTGCGGCGGCGGGGTACGGAGTGTCTCTTCACGACTCACATGACTCCGCAGCCTCCGAAAGGTTGTACGGGAGACGGCGGCTGCGGCCGGGGAAACGGACCGACGGAGGGACCTCGAGCACGGGAAGGCGACGGAAGAGACGCTGAAGGGGGCGCGAGTCCACCCCTGGGGTGGACCGGGTGCGCCGCCGCGCCCTCGAGTGCGAGCGGACGCGCGCCGCGTCGTCCCGTGCCCGCCCACGAGGAGCGCCCGGAGCGCCCTCCTACAGATGCGTCGGCGCGAACATCCTGAGCACCGCGGGCAGCACGACCACCGAGGGGCCGGGCTGCGCGAGGGCCTTGGCGAGGTCCTCGCGGAGCGACTGCGTGGTGGTGCGCACGGCCGGTACGCCGAAGGACTCGGCGAGCGCCACGAAGTCCGGGCGGGACAGTTCGGTCGCGGTGGCCTCGCCGAAGGCGTCCGTCATGTACTCGCGCAGGATGCCGTAGCCGCCGTCGTCGACGATCAGCCAGGTCACCGGCAGCTCGTACTGCTTCGCCGAGGCAAGCTCCGCGATCGAGTACATCGCGCCGCCGTCGCCGGAGACCGCGAGCACCGGCCTGGTGCGGTCCGCGGCGGCCGCGCCGAGGGCGGCCGGGAAGCCGTACCCGAGGCCGCCGGCCCCCTGCGCCGAGTGCATGGTGTTCGGCCGGCGGGCGTCGAAGGCGGACCAGGCCCAGTAGGCCAGGATCGTCATGTCCCAGAAGCTCGGGGAGTCGTCCGGCAGGGCCTCGCGGACCGCGGCGAGCACCTCCTGCTCCAGGGTCAGCTCCTGGCCGGCGATCCGCTCCCGGACCTTCGCCAGCAGCGCGGAGACCCGCTCGGCGGCCGACGGGTCACGGCGTTCCTCCACCGTCTCCAGCAGCGCGGTGAGCGCGATCCGGGCGTCGGCGTGGATCCCGAGCCCGGGGTGGTTGGACTCCAGCTTGCCGAGGTCGGCCTCGATCTGGACCACCCGGCCGCGCGGCGCGAACGTGTGGTAGTTCGAGGAGAGTTCACCGAGGCCGGAGCCGACGACGAGCAGGACGTCGGCGTCCTCCAGGAGGTCGGTGGTATGCCGGTCCTCCAGCCAGGACTGCATCGACAGCGGGTGCTCCCAGGGGAAGGCCCCCTTGCCGCCGAAGGTGGTCACGACGGGCGCGTCCAGCTTCTCGGCGAGCGCGAGCAGCTTGCCTGAGGCGTCGGAGCGTACGACACCGCCGCCCGCGATGATCGCGGGGCGTTCGGCGTTCTGGAGCAGGTGCGCGGCGACGGCGGTGAGTTCCGGGCGGGGCACGAGGTCGTGCGGGGTGGCGTCCAGGGACGTGACGACCGGCAGGGTCGTCCCGGCGAGCAGCACGTCCTGGGGGATCTCCACCCAGACCGGCCCGTGCGGGGCGGTCAGCGCGGACTCCCAGGCGGCGGCGATCGCCGAGGGGATCTGGGAGGCGGTACGCACCGTGTGCACGGACTTCACGACATCCCGGAAGGACGCCTTCTGGTCGCGCAGTTCGTGCAGATAGCCGTGCCGGCCGCCGCCGATGCCCGGGCTCGGCACCTGGCTGGAGATCGCGAGGACGGGTGCGCTGGCCGCGGCGGCCTCCTGGAGGGCGGCCAGCGAGGTGAGCGCGCCGGGTCCGGTGGAGAGCAGCAGCGGGGTGGCCTGCCCGGTGATCCGGCCGTGGGCGTCGGCGGCGAAGCCCGCGTTGTTCTCCACACGCAGTCCGACGTACTCCAGGTCGGAGCGGCGCAGCGCGTCGAACATGCCGAGGGCGTGCTGGCCGGGCAGTCCGAAGACCGTGGTGGCGCCCAGCCCGGCCAGGGCCTCGACGACGAGGTCCCCGCCGTTGCGGCCGGCCGGCGGGTTGAGCGCGGCGGCGACCTGCCGCGCCGTGGGGCGCAGCACGAGGTCGTGGTCGTGGGTCACTTGTCGTTCCTCGACGCGGCGATCTGGCGGGTCATGATCGTGGTGAGCTCGTACGCGGTGTGGGAGGCGGCGACCGAGGTGATCTCGGCATGGTCGTAGGCCGGGGCGACCTCGACGACGTCGGCGGAGACCAGGTTGCAGGAGGCGAGCCCGCGCAGGATCTCCAGCAGTTCGCGGGAGGTCATGCCGCCGGCCTCGGGGGTGCCGGTGCCGGGGGCGTGCGCCGGGTCGAGGCAGTCGATGTCGATGGAGATGTAGAGGGGGCGGTCGCCGATGCGCTGGCGCAGCTGGTCGGCGACCTCGTCGGCGCCGCGGCGGTAGACGTCGGAGGAGGTGACGATGCCGAAGCCCATCTTCTCGTCGTCGGTCAGGTCCTGCTTGCCGTAGAGCGGGCCGCGGATGCCGACGTGGGAGAGGGCCTCGGTGTCGAGGATGCCCTCCTCGACGGCGCGGCGGAACGGGGTGCCGTGGGTGTATTCGGCGCCGAAGTAGGTGTCCCAGGTGTCCAGGTGGGCGTCGAAGTGCAGCAGCGCCACGGGGCCGTGCTTCTTGGCGACCGAGCGCAGCAGCGGCAGCGCGATGGTGTGGTCGCCGCCGAGGGTCATCATGCGGGCGCCGGTGCCGAGGAGGTCGTCGGCGGCGGCCTCGATGGTCTCGACGGCCTCGTTGATGTTGAACGGGTTGGCGGCGATGTCGCCCGCGTCCGCCACCTGGGCGAGCGCGAAGGGCGAGGCGTCCTGGGCCGGGTTGTACGGCCGCAGGAGCCTCGACGCCTCGCGGATCGCGTTGCCGCCGAAGCGCGCGCCGGGTCGGTAGGACACCCCGGCGTCGAAGGGCACGCCGACGACGGCGACATCGGTGCTGCCGACCTCGTCGAGCCGGGGCAGCCGGGCGAACGTCGCGGGTCCGGCGTACCGCGGGATGCGGGACGAGTCGATGGGGCCGCGCGGCGTCTCGTTGCTGCTCATGACCATGCCTCTTCTTCCTGCGCTTTTCTGCTTATCCGTCGGTTTGCAGTCGTTTGACTGTAACCGGGTTCACGGGGTGGCCGGGACCGACTCCGGTGCGGTCCGCTGCTCGGCCTCGGGGTCGCGGCCCGCGAGGCGCTCGCGCCAGTTGGCCAGGACCGCCTCGTCGGTGGGCCTGGTCGCCAGCGAGACGACGACGTACGTCACGAGGGAGGCGAGCAGGCCGTAGTAGATGGGCTCGTTGGCGAGGATGCCGAACTTCCCCATCAGGGCGATGACGGCCAGTCCGCCGACGACGACGGAGGAGAGGGCGCCGTGGACCGTGCCGCGCTTCCACAGCAGTCCGCCGAGGATCGGCACCAGCAGTCCGCCGACGAGCAGGTTGTAGGCGACCGTCAGGGCCTCGACCACGTTGTTGAGGGCGATGGCGATACCGATCACGGCGACGCCCATCACCAGGATGAACATCCGGTTGCCCTTGACCTCGTCGTGCGGTTCGCCGTCCGCCCGCCGCGTGACGGCACCTCGCAGACGCCGCCAGATGTCGTTGTTGGCGACGGTCGCGCAGGCGATCAGGGCGCCGGAGGAGGTGGACATCACGGCGGCGAGGGCGGCGGCCAGGACCAGTCCGCGCACGCCCAGCGGGAGTTCGTCCTTGACGATCGTGGCAAAGGCGTCGTCGGCGTTGGCGAGGTTCGGGTAGAGCACCTTGGCCGCGGTGCCGATGACGGCGCCGGCGAGGGCGTAGGCGAGACAGTACGTGCCGGCGACCGTGCCGCCCCAGCGGGCGACCTTGTCGTCGCGGGCGGTGAAGACGCGCTGCCAGATGTCCTGGCCGATGAGCATGCCGAACGTGTAGATGAGCACGTAGGTGAAGATCGTCTCGCCACCGATGCCGAACGGGGCGAAGTACTCGGTGGGCAGCTGGGCCTTCATCTCGGCGAAGCCGCCGGCCTTGACGACGGCGACGGGCAGCAGCAGGAGCAGCACGCCGATCGTCTTCACGACGAACTGCACCATGTCGGTGAGGGTGATCGACCACATGCCGCCGAGCGTGGAGTAGGCGACGACGATCGAGCCGCCGAGGACGATCGCGACGGTCCGGTTCATGTCGAAGAGGACGTCGAAGATCGTGGCGTAGGCGATGGTCGAGGTGACCGCGAGCATCAGCGTGTAGGCCCACATGACCACACCGGTGATGAGTCCGGCCCGGCCGCCGTAGCGCAGGTCGAGCATCTCGGAGACGGTGTAGACCTTCAGCCGGGCGATACGGGCGGAGAAGAAGATCGACAGGGCCAGGAGCCCGAGGCCGATGGTGAAGACCATCCAGGCGCCGGAGAGGCCGTACTTGTAACCGAGGCCCACGCCGCCGATGGTGGACGCGCCGCCGAGGACGATCGCGGCCATGGTGCCGGAGTACATCGAGGGTCCGAGTCGGCGGCCGGCCACCAGGAACTCGCTCTTGGACCTGGCGCGGCGCATCCCCCACCAGCCCATGGCCAGCATGCCGGCCAGATAGACGACGATCACTGCGTAGTCGACGGCCATGGGGCCCTCCTTCGCTCTCACCTCGGTGGCGTGTCGTGCAGAAGTGCAGGTCGTGCAGAAGTGCACGGAGACGCAGCGGCTGCTCCGCGGGGACATCCGCCCGTACCCGCGGCCGCTGGACGACTCGACGATAGGTGGCCGAAAAGCGACGATGAAGTGTACGTTTCCTCCATTCTCGAAGACGATCAGGGATGGAACGTCCACCATGCCGGACCCCACCGCCCCCCAGGCCGCCCCTTCAGCCCCGCCGACCCCGCCCGTACCACTGGCCGCACTGCTGGCCCGGGAGGAGCTCGGGCTACGGCTCGTCGCGGGCGCCCCCGAGCCGGATGGCGCGGACAGCGTCCGCATCCAGTGGGTGCACACCTCGGAGATGGCCGACCCGTACCCCTACCTCCTGGGCGGTGAGCTGCTGTTGACGGCCGGGGTCCTGCTGGAGGACCCGGAGATGTACGCGGCGCGGGTCGTCGAGGCGGGTGGCGCGGCGATCGGCTTCGGGGTGGCTCCGGTGTACGACACCGTCCCGGAGGCGCTGGTCGCGGCGTGCGAGCGCCACCGGCTACCGCTGCTCGAGGTGCCGCCGCAGACCCCGTTCACCGCGATCGCCCGCGCCGTCTGGGGCCTGATGGCGCAGGCCCGGCTCCGGGAGGTGCGCCGGGTGAGCGAGGCCCAGCAGGGTCTCGCCGGCGCGGCGGCCCGCCCCGACCCGGTGCCGGCGGTGCTGCAGCAGCTGGCCTCCCGCCTCGGCGGCTGGGCGGTGCTGCTGGCGCCGGACGGCTCGGCCCTGCACGTGGCCGGACGGGCACCGACCCGGGAGGCACGCGAGGCCCTGGGGCGGCTGGCGCGGGTGGTGAGCCCGGAACCCGAGGACCAGGAGCCCGCCGAGGAAGCGGCCACTCCCCCGGCCGTCCGGGCTGCCGCCGCCCGGACGGAACCCGGCACGCCGGGCGCCGCGCGCCGGGCACCCTCGTCGGCGACCGACACCGTCGGCGAGACGCACCTCGCGGCCTACGCGCTCGGCGGCGGTGAGGGCCTGGTCCTCGGAGTCGCCGCCGAGGGGCGCGAACCGGGCGGGCACACCGTCGCCGGGGTCGCCGTCGTCCTGCTGTCCCTGCTCACCGCGCCGCACCGGGGAGCCGACGCGAGCGGGCGGACCACCGCACTGGTGAGGCTGCTGCTCGGCGGCACGCCCGCGGAGGTCGCCCGGGACCTCGGACCCGGCCCCTGGACGGTGGTGCACGGGACACGGCCGGGGCAGCCGGACCGGATCGCCGCCTCGGCCCTCGGCGCGGCTCTGGGCAGCACACTGGTGGACACGGACGGGGAGACCGTACGGGTCCTGCTCTCCGGTGACCGGCGCGTCGAGGCGCAGCCGGGCTGGACCCTGGGCGTGAGCGCCCCGGCCACGGCGGAGGAGCTGGGCACCGCCGACACCGCGGCCGCCCGCGCCCTGCGCCGCGCGGAGGCCAACCGCGTCCCGCTCGCCCGCCAGCGCGAGGCGGGCCTCGGCGAGCTGGTCGCGCCCGACGAGGCGGCCGTCCACGCGCGCACCCTGCTCGCGCCGGTCGCCGGCTCCCCCGCACTCACCGAGACACTGCGGGTCTGGCTCTCCCTCCACGGCAGTTGGGACCGTACGGCGGTGGCCCTCGGGGTCCACCGCAACACCGTCCGCCAGCGCATCGCGCGGTGCGGCTCGCTGCTGGGCGCGGACCTGGACGACGCGGACGTACGAATGGAGCTGTGGTTCGCGTTGCGGTACAGCTGACTTCGTCACGGCCGGAGGAAGGCCGAGGCAGGACCGGGAGAAGGCCGAGGGAAGGCCGAGGGGAAGCTGAAGGAAGCCGAACAAAAAATCCTTATGATCTGCTTATCGGATTTATCTGACATCGTTGTCTGATTTACCCCTGGGCATACGCCGGTGGAATATAGGCGCACGAACTCCGGTATCCCGCGCTTCGAGCGCCGGGATACCGAAGGGTGGGTAACTCACCGTTACACCCCTACCCTGAATGTGGCTCCATCAGGGAGAACCGCCGGGCGGTTCCCAAAGATCGTCATGGCACGGATCGGCTGCCCCGAATATCACGCCCCGACGCAATCGACCGCTGATTCGAGCGCGCCTCGGGCTGATTGCCGATCCGGCTCAACCCCCTGAATGACCTTCTCGATCACGTCCCGGCCCAGCTCTGCAGCGGCGTGGATTCACCGTGCCGCCCCTCGATCCATCCGGAGGTGCGCCATGAGCGGTCGGGCGACGGCAGCGCGGGAATTCCCGGGAGACCGGGAGACCGTCGTCACCGGAATGGGATTCTGCCTGCCGGGAGACGAGCATCCCGTTTTCACCGCGCACGAGGTGTGGGACGTCGCCGCCCACGGTCGGACCTGCCTCCTGCACGACGGTGTCCACCACGGTCCGGTACGCCTTTCCGAAGCGGCGTTCCAGGAGCGCTTTCCCGAGCTCCCCGGGGTCTTCTCCCGCCATTTCACCTCCGCGCACCGATTCGGCCTGGTGTCGCTGGCCGAGGCCGCTCTGGACGCCGGACTGGACCTGGATGCGGGCGACTTGGCCGGGGCCGCGATTCTGGCCGGCCGGGGAGGGGTGGACGCCCAGGTCGCCAGCTATCAGGCGGTCATGCAGGCCGACCCCGCGGTGATCGGCCCGCTGGGCGCGATGGACCTGTTCATCGGGACGGAGCTCGCGGTCACCCCCTCCGACGTCGCCTTGGTGCAGAGTGCGGTGACCCGCTCCACCGGACCGTGCTACACCGTCTCCTGCGGGTGCGCGTCCTCCGCGGTACAACTCGGTCACGCGCGCGGCATGATCGCCGCCGGCGTGGTGGACCTCGCGGTGGTGACCGGCGTCGATGTCTTCGACGTGGAGCTGGTCCGCAACGCCCAGGTCCTCCTGCGCATCGCCCAGGAGGCCGACGCCTCCCGGCGGGCGGCCGGCAAGCCCGCCCTCCTGCCCTCCTTCGACCGTCTGATGCGCCCGTACGACCGTCGCGCGGACTGCGTGAACTACGGCGAGGGTTCGGCGACACTCGTCCTGGAGAGCCGCGAGCACGCCGAGCGGCGGGGGGCGCACGCATACGGCCGGATCCTGAGCCAGGCCACGACACGCGACGGACTGGCCAATCCGCTGACGAGCGACGAGAGCGGCTCGGGTCTGGTGGCCGCCGTCCGCGCCTGTCTGGGGGACCGCTGGTCGATCGAGCAGATCCCCTACGTCCACGGTGGCAGCGACGGCGACGCCCTCGTCACGGCCTTCGAGGTGAACGCCGTCCGGCAGTTGTACGGGCCGGCCGCGGCGGACCTGCTGATGACCTCCCAGGAAGGCTGCTTCGGACACAACGGTGCCCCCGCCGGCTGCCTCGGCGCGGCGCTGACCCTCCTGATGATGGAACGCGGCCAGGTCTGCCCCACCGCCAACTGCGAGGAACCGGCCGAGGGTCTGGTGTTCGACCCCGTGCCCGGCACGAGCACGCGCCCCCTCGCCTTCGAGTACGCACTGAACTTCACGTATCAGATCGGCGGTGTGAAGAGCGCCATGCTGCTCGGACGTGCCGAGGCCCCCTCGTCGCACTGAGCACCAGGCGCCACCACTCCCGTCGCACGTCAATCCGAACCCGTCACCGACGGGACCAGGGAGGCCCACATGGTCGAGCACAGGCACGCCGGCAACGGAGGGTACGAGCGGATCGCCGTCGTCGGACTGGGGTGCCGGCTTCCCGGCGACGCCGATTCCCCGGCCGCCTTGTGGCGGCTGCTGACCGACGGACGGGACGCCGTCGGAGCGCCCTCCGCCGCACGCGCACGGCAGCGGGGACCGGAACGCCTCCCGGCCGGCGTCGACTCCGCGGGACCGGTTGCCCGGCAGGCGGGCTACCTCCGCGACGTGGCCGGCTTCGACGCCGGCTTCTTCGGCGTCTCCGGCCGCGAGGCCGATGTGCTGGACCCCCAGCACCGCCTCCTGCTCGAGGTGTCCAGCGAGGCACTGGAACACGCCGGGCTGCCGCCCGAGCAGCTCGCCGGGAGCACCACGGGCGTCTACGTGGGCATCAGCTACAACGAGTTCTACGAGGGTCTGGCCGGTCAGCCCCTGGAAGTCGAGGGCTCCCTCCTGACCAACGGCCACTGCGTCGCGGCGGGCCGCATCTCCTACCTCATGGGACTGCACGGACCGAGCATCGCCCTCGACACCGCCTGCTCCTCCTCACTCGTGGCACTGCACCTCGCCTGTCGGGCACTGGCGGAGGGCGAGTGCCGGCTCGCTCTCGCCGGAGGCGTCAACCTCCTGCTCGGCTCCCGCACGACGAGGTCCTTCGCGCGGATGGGCATGCTCTCGGCGACCGGCCGCTGCCACACCTTCGACGCCGCCGCCGACGGTTTCGTGCGCGGCGAGGGGTGCGGAGTCGTCGTTCTCAAGCGCCTGGAGGACGCCCGGCGGGACGAGGACCGAATACTGGCGGTGATACGCGGCTCGGCCGTGAACCAGGACGGCAACTCCGACGGGCTGGCCGCGCCTTCCGCGGACGCCCAGGCCGTCCTGTTCCGCCGGACCCTGGAACGCGCCGGTGTCGACCCCCGGGACCTCGGGATGGTCGAGACCCACGGGACAGGCACGCCGGTGGGCGATCCGATCGAGTTCTCCAGCCTGTCCCGTGTCTACGGCACGGGGCGCGGCAGGTGCGCCCTCGGATCCGTGAAGACCAACGTGGGGCACCTGGAGCCGGCGTCCGGCATCGTCGGCCTCATCAAGGCCGTCCTGTGCCTCCGGCACGGAGCGGTGCCGCCCAACCTGCACTTCACCAGGTGGAATCCCGCGGTCTCAGCCGAGGGCACACGCTTCTTCGTTCCCACGGCGCCGACGAACTGGCCCGTCGGCGGCTCCCGGCTCGCCGCGGTCTCCTCCTTCGGATACTCCGGCACCAACGCCCATGTCGTACTCGAGCAGGCCCCGGAGCCCGGCCCTCGACGCTCTCGCGCCCCGCGTCGTCCCGGGGCACCGGCTGCAGACGTCTTCCTCGTGCCCGCCGGGTCACCCGGGGTCCTCCCCTCGGCGGCGCAACGGCTCGCCGACTGGGTCGAGCAGGCCGCGGGGGACGTACCGCTGGGCGACATCGCTCACACCCTCGCGCTGAGGCGGTCCGCCGGACGCGGCCGTCTCGGCGTGGTGGCCTCCTCGCACGACGCCCTGGTCCGCTCCCTGAGGAGCTTCGCAGCCGGTCATGCCCAGCCCCACGTGGTGACGGGAACCGCCCCCGCCCGGGTCTCCCGCCGACCGGTGTGGGTGTTCTCCGGGCACGGCTCGCAGTGGTCCGCGATGGGGCGTGGGCTGCTGGAGCGGGAACCGGCCTTCGCCGCAGCGCTGGCGGAGGCGGACGCGCTGATCGCGGCCGAGGCGGGTTTCTCGGTCCTCGACGCGGTGTCGGGGAGCGCGACGGCCACCGGCCCGGCGCAGGTGCAGCCCCTGCTCTTCGCCATGCAGACGTCGCTCGCCGCCCTCTGGCGGGCGTACGGGGTCGAGCCAGCGGCCGTCGTGGGCCACTCCATGGGAGAGGTGGCGGCCGCGGTGGCGGCCGGAGGACTCACCCTCGCGGACGGGGTGAAGGTCGTGTGCCGTCGTTCCTCGCTGCTGGCGCGCATCGCGGGCTCCGGCGCCATGGCGACGGTGAGCCTGGACCCGCGGTCGGTCCAGCGGGAACTGCACCGGGCAGGGGTGAGCGGGGCGGTCTGCGTGGCCGTCCTCGGGGCTCCCCGGTCCACGGTCGTCGCCGGCGGCCCGCGCGAGATCGCGGAGCTGGTCGCCGCCTGGGAAGCACGGGGCGTTCCCGCCCATGTCGTCGCCGTGGACGTGGCATCGCACTCCCCCCAGGTGGACCCGCTGCTCCCCGACCTCTGGAGGTCGCTGCGCGGTCTGACGCCGCAGCGGCCCCGCGTCCCCTTCTACTCGACGGTCCACAAGGACCACCGCCGCGCGCCGGCGTTCGACGCCGCCTACTGGTGCGCGAACCTGCGTCGCCCGGTGCAGTTCGCCTCCGCCATCGCCGCGGCCGGCGCCGACCGGCACCGCGTCTACGTCGAGGTGTCCCCCCACCCCGTCGTCACCCGCTCGGTCACCGAGAGCCTGCCGGGCAGCCTGCTCGACCCCGTCGTCCTGCCCACCCTCCGGCGGGACGAGGACGAGACGGCCACCTTCCGCACCCAGCTCGCCGCCCTGCACTGCACCGGCGTCAAGGTCGACTGGTCCGTCCTCTACGCGGGGGGCGACCTCTGCGACGCGCCGGGCCTCACCTTCGACCGGCAACCCCACTGGGTGCACGACCCGGCCGCGGCAGGTACCTCCGCGACCACCACTGCGGCCTCCCCGGTGGCGGCAGCGCTGCCCGGCACCCACTCCGAGGTCCCCGGAGAGAGCGTCCACCACTTCTGGCAGGCGGACGCGGGCACCGAAGCCGTCCCCTGGCTGACCGACCACAAGGTCCGCGGAAATCCCGTCTTCCCCGGCGCCGGTTACTGCGCCATCGCCGCGACGGCGGCCTGCGAGATGTTCGACGCACCAGAGCCGGACGTCCACGTCACCGGCATCCGCTTCCTGGAACTGCTGCGGCTCGACCCGCACACCGAGCTGGTCACCAGCGCGACGGCGACCGGAACGGGCCGCGCGCGCTGCGAGATCCACGCACGTGGTGAGGAGGGCACCTGGACGCTCCTTGCCACCGCCGAGCTGCACCGCCCCGGCCCCACACCACCACCCCGGGTTCCGCCGCTCACGAAGCTGCCCGAACAGCATCCCGTCGTGATCGACCCCGCCTCCCTCTACACGGGTATGCGGGCCCGGGGCATCGAGCACGGGCCCGCCTTCACCGGCATCACGAGCCTCAGGACATCGGCCGACGGCAGGAGCAGCTGGGCCCGCGTCGCCGTGCCCACGCCCGCGACACGCACGCCGCACCGACTGCGCGTCCACCCCGTTCTCGTCGACTGCTGCGCCCAGACCCTTGTGGCCGGACTGCTCCAGGACCGCGATCCGGGACTCGCCCTCCCCGTGGGGGCAGAGTCGCTGCGCATCCTCGACGACCCGGCGACAGCCGTCTACTGCCTCGGCCGCGTCACGCAGGACGACGACAACGGTGTCACCGGAGACCTCCACCTTCTCGACCAGGCGGGCCGGCCCGTAGTGGCGGTCGAGGGGTTACGGCTCTTACGCCACCGGCCGCCCGGGACGGGGGAGACGGGACGTGTCGACCACTGGTTCCTGGAGCCCCGGTGGCACGCCGCTCCCCGAACGGAGGCGGTCACGGCCTCCCCCGCGCCGGGGAACTGGCTCGTCGTCGGAGAAGGCGACGGCTCCGCATCGGAGCTGGCCGACCGGCTCCGCACCGCGGGGGCGAGGGCCCGCGTGTTCGACGTCCCGCCCGGCGACGGGAGTCTCGGCGACGGGGGTGACGGCGGTGACGTCGGTGACGGCGTCCTCGGGCCCTTCAGCCACGCGCTGTCCGGGGCATGGGCCGAGACGCCGACCGGGCGTGCGGCGGAACCCGACGCCGTGGTGGTGCTCTGCCCACCCCTCGCCGACAGCCCGGAACCCGCCGTGCAGGGGCTGCTCCGCACGCGCCGGCTCCTCGGCACGGTCCAGGCGGTGCTGGCCGACCTCACGGGCCCGCCGCGGCTGTTCGTCGTCACCCGCGGGGCCCAGACCGTGCGGGCCGCGGAGTCGGGCGACCCCGCGCAGTGCGCCCTTCGCGGGGTGGTACGCGTGCTCGCCTACGAACACCCGGAGTTGCGCGCGACCCATCTCGACGCCGATCCGGGGGACACCACACTGCACGACGTGGCGGCCGAACTGCTCGAAGCGGGCCCGGAGGACGAGGTCGCCCTGCGCAGCGGCTGCCGCCACGTCGCCCGGCTGGAGTACGCACCGCTCACCGAGGCCGAACGCACCCTGGCGACCACGCGGACCGTCCGCTACGGCACGGACCGCTTCCGCCTGCGCGTCGGCCGCTTCGGCGACCTGGACGGCCTCGAACTGGCCGCCGGGGGCAGGACGCCTCCACGAGCCGGGGAGGTGGAGGTGAGGGTCGCGGCCGCAGCCGTCAACTTCCGCGACGTCCTGACGGCGATGGGGCTGCTGGCCGTCGACGACGAGGCGAGGAACCGCATCGGCTTCGAATGCGCGGGGACGGTCACCGCGGTGGGGCCGGACGTGCGAACCGTCCGCCCCGGCGACGAGGTCCTCGCCGTCGATCTCCGGGGCGGCGCCTTCGGTTCCTTCGTCACCGTGCCCGAACAATCGATCGCCCCCGTGCCGGCCGGACTCGGCCCGACCGCCGCGGCGGCGCTGCCTGCCGCCTACGCCACCGCCTGGTACGCGCTGCGCCGCGTCGCCGGGCTCACCGCGGGCGAACGGGTCCTCATCCACTCCGCGACCGGCGGAACCGGATTGGCGGCCGTCGCCGTCGCCCGTATGACGGGCGCCGAGATCCTGGCCACGGCGGGCTCGCCCGAGAAGCGCGCGCATCTGCGCGACATGGGGATCGAACACGTCATGGACTCCCGATCGACCGGCTTCGGCACGGAGACGCGCGCGGCGACCGGCGGCGAAGGCGTGGACGTCGTCCTGAACTCGCTGTCGGGGCCGGGGATCCGCGCGGGACTCGAAGCCCTGCGGCCCTTCGGCCGGTTCGTCGAGCTCGGTGTGCGGGACATCCTCGCCGACGCCCCCGTCGGGCTCGGTCCGTTCCGCAACAACATCACCCTCAGCACCGTCGACCTCATCCAGCTGCAGCGTGAGAGGCCCGAGGTGTTCGCCGCCGTGGTCCGCGAGGTGCTCGCCGAGATCTCCTCGGGACGGCTCGCCCCCCTGCCCCACCGGACGTATCCCCTGCACCGGTCCACGGAGGCGTTCCGCCTGATGGCCGGTGCCGGCCACATCGGCAAGATCGTCCTGACCGTCCCGGAGCGGGGCGAGACCCTCGCACGCACCGACCGGGAGCCGTCCCCGGTCCGCTCCGACGGCTCCTACGTCGTCACCGGAGGGCTGCGGGGTGTGGGCCTGGAGACGGCCCGCTGGCTCGCGGCGCAGGGCGCCGGCCACGTGGTCCTCAACGGCCGCTCGGCGGGGCCGCGATCCACCTCGGCGGTCCTGGACGAGCTGCGGGCAGCCGGCACACGGATCACCACCGTCCTCGGCGACATCGCCGAGCCGGGTACGGCCGAACGCCTCGTGGCCGCCGCCACCGAGGGCGGACTGCCGTTGCGGGGCCTGGTGCACGCCGCGATGGTGCTCGACGACGCCGTGATCACCAACATCTCCGACGACCAGCTGACGGCGGTCTGGCGCCCCAAGGCGGTGGGAGCGTGGCGGCTGCACGAAGCCACCGCCGGTCACACCCCCGACTGGTTCGTCGTCTACTCGTCGATGGCGTCCCTGCTGGGCAACCCGGGGCAGGGGGCATACGCCGCCGCCAATTCCTGGCTCGACGGGTTCGCCGCCTGGCGCACCGGACGCGGCCTGCCGACGCTGGCCGTCAACTGGGGCCCTTGGGGTGAGACGGGAGCCGCGGTCGACTTCGCCGACCGCGGTTACCGGACCATCCCCACGCAGAACGGGCTCCAGGCGCTCGGCACCCTGCTCGTGCACCGACGCACCCGGACCGGCGTCATCCCCGGTGAGCCCGGTACCTGGATCCTCCCGGCGGTCCTGCGGTCCTCGCTGTTCGGCCTGCTCACCGAGGACCGGGCCGCGCAGGCCGAGCCGGGGACCGCCCCCGACATCCGCGGCAGGCTCGCCTCGCTCCCCCCGGGACTCGCCCGCCGCGCCGAGTTGGAGGAGTACCTCGCCGGCCACATACGCGCGGTGCTCCGGCTCGGCGAGGGCGCCGTCCTCGACCCCCAGACCCCTCTCAAGTCCCTCGGATTCGACTCGCTGCTCTCGCTGGAGCTGCGGACCCGCCTCGAAGCGGGACTCGGCATCAAGATCGCCGGCAACTTCGTCTACCAGCACCCGACACTCGCGGCCCTCGCCGTGGGACTGGCCGGCCACATGGGCCTCACGCTCGAGGACCACGCGGAGTCCTGAGCCGTGAGGAGGGGCGGGTCCGGCCCGCCGGGGCTCGCACACGCAACCCGGCACCGCTCCCTCCCCTCCTCAGCCCAACCCACCCGTGCAAGGCCGACGGAGACGAACCATGAGCCCCTCGAACCTCGTGCTCCTCGAAGGCGGTCCCGACGACCTGCCCCAGGTCTGGCCCCTGCCCTCCGGCGGGTGCTCGGAGCCGATCAAGATCCCGCGCCACAACGCCTACGAGCACTTCGAGTTCGCGCAGCGCCACCGCACCCTGCACGGCGAACGCCTGCCGGTCTACCGCTGGGTCTACCGCACGTACATCGCGGAGTGACCGCCGGCCCGTGCGGAAGTGCCCCACTCCCCCATGTCGGCCCTGGATATGCCGGGCGGCCCTTATCGCCAGTACACCGCGCGGAGCGGTGCGCTCATTCAGAGGGCCAGGTCAGGGCACACTCACCGGTCTCTTTGTGGACCGTCACTCGAAGTTCCCCATCGGGACCCGACCCCCGCGCCCGGAAAAGGAACACCCACTCTGTGGCACTTTCCCCCTCCACGGGCCCTTGCACCTTCCAGGACTCCGCCTCCGGGACTCGACTCATGAAGTACTCAACCGCGACCCGGGATGCCGTTTCGTTGTCCACGCAATTATTTCTCAGCACTTCTCTACGTCGCACACAAGCTTGGGCCGCCTGCTATTCGGGGTGGTCGGCGCGGCTGGGAACGGTGTGCCGGGCACCCCGACTCCGCGCGATGCGGTGCACGTCGCGCAGGGACTCCGCAAGGCGGGCGATGACATAGCGGAGCTGTTCGGGGGTGGCGGAGCGGTCGCTCAGCAGGTCGTCGGTGTGATCGAGGAGATCGGCGGCCATGCCGAGCTGCAGGCTTTCGATGTTGTCGGCGAGCCGTGAGACATGGCCGTCGCCGTCGCCGATGAGGTAGCAGGGCTTGCCCTCGGCCCCGGTCCAGGGGAGCAGGCGAAGAACCTCCGTGGTGTGACGGCTCACGCCGCCTCCCGTACATGGATGACGCGCGGGCCGATGTCGACGCGGTGGACCGCGAGCCGGAGGGGGCGACGCGCCCTCTGGCGGCGGGCCTCGGCCTCGCGGCGCTCGTGTGCGAGGAGATAGGGGCGGACGAGGGGGCTGTCCTCCCCTCGGTAGTACGGGGCGGGGGCTCGGGTGGGGCGGGGCGGACGCGGCGGCCGGGGCGCGGGGCAGTGGTCTACGGCTGGCGGAGGCCACGGGAGCCTCCGGAGCGGGTCGATCAGTCGGGCGATACAGTGCAACACGTCGTCAACTCCTGGTTAGTTGAGGGCCACGCCCCCGGACCGTTCACCGCGGTCGCGGGGGTCTGCGCCTGCGGCTCTCCCGGGCGATCCCGCCCGGTGAACCCGCTCTGTAGCGATTCACTCACACCCTGGGACTGGTCGGGCTACCCTGACCAGGGGGTTCGGTGTGACAGAGCGTTTGTCGCAAGGGAGTTGACGATGAGCAACACCTACGGGGAGTGGCTGAAGGCCCAACGCGAAGCCACCGGCCTCACACAGCAGGAGCTGGCGGATGCCGCGATCATGACCCGCTCGCACATCGCCCACATCGAGGCGGGCCGCCGCATCCCGTCGAAGGAGGACGCGAGGAGGCTGGACCGGGCGCTGGACACGGGGGATGTACTGAGCAGCTTCCTGCCGCAGGAGGACGTGGCGGTCGCCGATCGCTTCGCTGCAGCGCTCCATCTCGAACAACAAGCGACAAACATCAGAGAGTTCGCCCTCTCCTTCGTACCGGGCATCCTCCAGACGGAGCGCTACGCACGTGCGGTTCTCGGTTCTGCCTTCCCTCCCAGAAGTGAAGAGGAATGTGACAGGACCGTTGTCACACGCCTGGAGCGAGGGAGGATCCTGGCCAACCCCGTGACGCCCGTAGTGTGGGCGCTAATCGACGAAGCAGTGCTCCGGCGTCCGATCGGCAGCGCTGAGGTGATGGCGGAGCAGATCACCCACCTCATGCACTTGGCAGAGTGCAAGCGCGTACGCGTACACGTCCTGCCGCTGTCGCTTGGGCACCACCCGTTGCTGCAGAGCATGCTGACGCTGATGTGGTTCGAAGACCAGCCACCGGTCGCCTATACGGAGGGCCTACACATTGGCAGGGTGCACGACGCCCCAGCCCTGGTCGAACAGCTGCAAGGTGCCTACGATCTTGCCCTGAGCGACGCACTGCCGTTGAAGGAGTCGCTCGCCCTTATGAAAGCAGCAGCGAAGGACCACAAGCATGGCTAAGCGCACCATCCCGGACGCGTCCCGGCTGACCGGCTGGCGCAAGTCCTCCCACAGCGGGTCCGACGCCGGCAGCTGCGTCGAGGTGCTGGACGGCCACCCGTCAGGCGTCCCGGTCCGCGACTCCAAGACCCCACACGGTCCCGCGCTGGTCTTTCCCTCAGGCACTTGGTCCTCGTTCGTCACAGCCGTCAAGAACGGAGAGCTGACCGCCTGAGATCCCGAACGCGGTCATTCATTCTCCGAGTGCGTAAGGTTACTCATCAGGGTCTCCTTCACGCGGTGAAGTTTCGCGAGCTGGGCACGGCGCACCCGCTTTTTCGAGGTCAGCCTGGTGAGGCGTTGAACGAAGGCCTTCTGTTCATCCATGCTCGGCAGTTCTATTTCGACGTCGAGCAGTCGGCTCGGATGCATGACACGCACACTGTCTGCGGACCGTGCCACCTCGTAGATTCGCTTCTGGGACGTCGGAAGCATCAACCACGCCACGAGATAGTCTGGGACGAGGCGCCTGACATCGGGCCTGAGGCATACGACGCTGCTACTGTACGTCGCCTGCTCCCGCTGCCCCCGCCATACCGAAGCACGGAACTTCCGCCCTTCTGGGTCGACGGCAGCGAGCAGGACGTCCTCAGGGCTCACCATCGCCTCACGGTGCTCTGGATTGGCTGAGAGTCCATCCATGGGAGGCTGGAGTCCGGCCGACCTCAGTTCACGATCGGTCAGGCCGGATGGCCGAATGACAGGCACTCCGGACCGGCTCCCCGACTGGTAGACGCCTCCAGCCCTCGCCAAGGAGACCAGTTCGCGCAGCGGACGTCGCTGGACCCGGCTCGCCGCACCGAGGTCAACCATCGGGAGCAGCAAGAGCAGTTCATCAATGTCCAGTTTGGCTAGGACCCCTTCAACGTCCTTCTCGGCATCAATCAGTGAGTGAAGGAGGTCGGCGACGGCATTACGATCGGCATCCATCCCCACGTGGTTCGACATCGAATACCAGGCACTCTGCTGGGACCAGGGATTGTTCGCGATGGCCCCTGCTGCCGTTCCGTTCAGCTGCTGCTCGATCTCCTCGAAGGAGAGTCCATACTTCTTCTGCCAATTTCCATAAGACCGCACAAGTTCCTGGCGTCGACCCTGTGTGAGGTCGTCGACTCTTTTGCTCAGCTCTTGTCGCACAACCTCTATGACGACCCGGCGCTCCCCCTCCGGGTCCTCCGCGAACCGCTTCCGGGCGGCGACCAGCCTTGGCGGGTCCTCCGCCAGCTTCGTCGGGTCCGGCCACGGCGTGAACCAGAACTCCGCCTCAAGCTTCTTGATGCGCGCCGCGGCCTTCGTACGCTCCTTCTTCACGTACGCCAGCTCCGCCAGCTGCTCCGCGCTCAGCTCAACCTGACCCCGTGTGACAGCGTCCTCGTCACCCTCAGTCTCACCGTCCTCCGACGGCTCCGGCTCCGCGTTGAGCTCCTTCCAACGCGCGTCGAGCTCGGCCTTGCGCGCATCCGCCTCCGCCAGCTCCGTCAAGAATTCCGGCGCGATCGCCGCGACCACCTTGTGGTCGTACGCCTGGCGCCGCTCCGCAGCCGTGCGCTTGCGCAGCTTCTTCGTCTTCGGGTCCTGCTCCGGCGCGAGCAGCGTCTCGACATTCTCGACCCAGCCGTCCAGCACCCCCGCGAAGCCGTTCTCCGACAACGCCAGCAGGTCGTACTTGGCCTCGTACCACCAGCCCGCGACCGCGCCCGCCAGCGCGTACCGGTCGAGCAGGCCGATACCGCCCAGCCGCTCCACGAACGACCCGATCAGCGACCCCCGTACGGCCATCAGCGCCGCCTTGCGCTCCGAGGCCGTCAGCTCCGCGAGCCGCTCGGGCGTGGCGGCCACCGCCTCCAGATGACGGGCCTCCTCCTCCCACCACTTGGCGAAGGCCGCCCGCAGCGCGTCCTCGCGGGGGCGCGCCAGCTCCGCGAGCCGGGCCGCGTCCGGGCGCTCGCACTCCGGGAGGAAGTCCAGATACGCCGGGTCCACCGGCTCGCGCTCGGCGAAGAGGTCCTCCAGCCCGATCTCGTACGCGTCGAGCAGTTCCTTCTTCGCCTCGACCTCCGCCCGCGGCATCCCGCCCACCAGGTGCGCCCGCACGTCCTGCGGCTCCGGCGGGGGCGTGTTGTCCACGTAGCGGCGGATGTTGAGGTTGTAGTCGTTCTCCCGCAGCTCCTCGCGCTCGACCACGCGCGCGAAGCCGGGCACGTCCTCGTACTCCCGGAACGTGGTGACGATCTTCTCCGCGTGCTCGGGCAGCAGCACGTTCTGCGCCCGCTCCGAGTGGAACTCGCGGTCCGCGTTGATGAAGAGGACCCGGCCCTCCCGCTTCGGGTCCTTCCTGCCCGGCGGGCGGAGCACCAGGATGCAGGCGGGGATGCCGGTGCCGTAGAAGAGGTTCGGGGCGAGGCCGATGACCGCCTCGATCGCGTCCTGCTCGATCAGCTCGGACCGGATGTCCCGCTCACCGCCGCCCCGGAACAGCACGCCGTGCGGCATGACCGTGATGACCATGCCGCCGCGCCCCTCCCGCTTGGTCATCCAGAGCATGTGCTGGAGGAACATCAGGTCGGCCTTGCCGCGTTCGCTCGTCTCGCCGTACTTCGCCCGCTCCGCCCTGTGCGGGAAGTCGGTGAGCGAGTAGTCCATCGAGAACGGCGGATTGCTCAGCACCCCGTCGAACCGGTCGGCATCCGACCTCGGCGTGTGCGCCGGCTCGGACAGCGTGTCACCGGTCCGCAGGTCGAAGCGGGTGCTGACGCCGTGGAGCACCATATTCATCGTGGACATGATCCAGGAACCGCTGTTGGCGTCCTGGCCGGCGAAGTACATGTCCGTGGCGTCCCCGCCGCGCTCTTCCACGTATTCCTTGGCGTGGATGAGCATGCCACCCGATCCGACGCACGGGTCGTAGATGCGCGTGCCGTCTCGGGGGTCCAGCAGTTCGACCATCATGCGGACGACCGCACGCGGGGTGTAGAACTCGCCGCCCTTGCGGCCGGCCGAGTCCGCGAACTCCTTGATCAGGTACTCGTAGGCGGCACCGATCAGGTCGGGGAACTCGAAGTCCTCCGTCCTCAGCCGGACCCGCCCGAAGTGCGCGATCAGCAGCTTCAGTCTCTGGTCGGCGAGCTTCGCCGCACCCGCGGCGGCACCTGAGCCCCCGATGCGGTTGAAGTCGAGCTGGTCGAACAGTCCCTTGAGCTTGGCGTTCTGCCCCTCAAGGGCCTGGAGCGCGGGCCGCAGCCGCTCCTCGTTGATGTTGTGGGTGCCGGACGAGATCCACTTCCAGCGGGCGTTCCTGGGGACGAAGAGGACACCGCGGTCGCTGTAGGGGGCCGCGTCCTCCAGGAAGCTGTCCAACAGCTCCCCAGCCAGGCCCAGCTCGTTCTCCGCCTGCTCTCTGATCCGCTCGCGTGCCGCCTCGAACTCGTCGTTGGCCCGCTTCAGGAACAGCAGACCGAAGATGTAGTCCTTGTACTCGGAGGCGTCCATCGTGCCGCGGAGGATGTCCGCGGCGGCGAAGAGATGGCGCTCCAACTGCGCGAGCGTGAGCTTGGCCACGAACCCGTCTTCCTACGACCCGATATGACGTAGGAACCCTACGGCGATCCCGGGCCGGGGTGAAAACGATCGCCCGAATTCGGCCCGCTTCCGTCAGTACGCGGTGATCCCGAGCCCCTTCTCGACGAACTCGAACACATCCGTGTACGGATCGCGCAGGCTCTTCGGCACATGCTCCGCATGCGCCTCGTTCATCTTCCGCGCCCGCTTCTTCGCCTCGGCGAAGCTGTCCGACGGGATCTGCTCCGGCAGCACCGTCTTGATGTTCGCCGCGCTGCCCGCGAACGGCAGCCTGTCCGCCGCCATGTCACAGACGCCGCCGAAGGTGCCGGTCACCGACTTGTGGTGGAGCAGTCTCCACACCTCGAAGCACGGGTGCGAGAAAGCAACCTCGACGCCGGCTTCACGGGCCTCCTTCAGCGCCGCGTCGATGTGATCGTGCTGATCGCGGTCGAACAGGCACCAGACCGCAGGCCAGTACTTCTTCTCCAGGCCGCTGTGTTTGGCCGCTCGCGTCTCCTCGCGGATCAGCCGCACCGCCGCCTCGACGAGCTTGATCGGCTTGCGCTGCGAACCAGGGGCCGATTGGTTGGCGATACGGACCTCGATGCCGTTCGTACCCGCCCGCTCCCGGACGATCTTGATGTACTCGGGTTCGGTCACCCTGCCCTCGGTGAAGACGTGCACGACTTTCCGACGTCGCTCGCCCTTCTTCGCAGGGCCCAGCGAGTCCTTCCCCCTCGTGCGCGCCATCAGCTACCGCTCCGCTCCGCCTCGTACTCGCGTTCCCGTTCGTTCGCCGCCAGCAGCCGCCGCGCGATCTGACCCTCCAGAAGAGAGGGCACCGCACCGAAGGCACCCGCCAGGTAGGACTTCATCAGGTCCTCGTCCTCCCCCGGGGACGCCGCCGTCAGCGGGTACAGGTCCGTCGCGCCTTCCTTGTCCTTCTCCGTCAGCCATACCTGTCCGGGCTCCAACAGCCGGCCGCCGCTCGGGGTGCTGAGCACGGAGGGGTCGTGCGAGGTGAAGACGAGCTGTGCCCCCCGTGGATTCGCCTGCGGGTCGTGGAACAGCCGGACGACCTCCGCGGCGAAGCGCGGGTGCAGGCTGGCGTCCAGTTCGTCGACGAGCAGGACGGCGCCCTCGTCGAGGGCGAGGAGCAGGGGACCGAGCAGAGCGAACCAGGAGCGGGTGCCGAAGGACTCCTGAGTCCAGTCGAAGGCCACGTCTCCTGCGGCGGAGCGGTGGGTGAGCTTGACCGTTGCAGGCCCCCGGCCCTCCTGGACGATCTCCGCACCGGTGATTCCGAGGTCCGCGACCCGCAGCAGTTCGTTGATGCGGCGCGCGCGGCTGCCGGTCAACTCCCGCGTCGTGAAGGCCTCGCGCTGCTCGCGCTCGTCCTCAGGGTTGATCAGCCAAAGGTTGCGGCGGAACCAGTGGAAGAGCGGGGTCAGCTGCGGATGGTTGTCCGTGCCGGCCGTGGACAGCAGCAGGGCGTTGGGCCGGGTGCGCCGCTCGAGTCCTGCTCGGTCCTTCACACGGTTTCCCGGCCAGTCGTAGGCCTTGGCGCGGGCGGCGTCGCGGTCCAGCCACACCTGCCGATGGCCCCGGGGATAGCTGTGCAGCCACTCGGCCTCGACGCGCTCCGCCCCGAGCTCGAAGCCGTACGTCCAGCGCACGCCGTTCAGGACGAGGTCCACCTCGAAGAAGCTGGCCGACTCCTGCCCGTCCTTGCCGTCCAGGACGAAGGGAATGCGCGCGGTCCCGTCGAAGGCCGCCCACCGTGCGTACGAGTTCATGACGGCGGCACGCATGTCCGTCATCGCGGCCAGCACGTTCGACTTTCCGGAGGCATTGGCTCCGAAGATGCCGATCAGTGGAAGCACGGCGAGTGACTGCTCACCCGCGAGCCTCACCGAGCGTGCGGAGGCGCCCGGGTCGTCTTCGGGCACGACGAACGTCAGCTCTTGCTCGTCGCGCAGTGACCGCACGTTCGCTGTGCGGAATCTCAACAGCATGCCGACCCCTCTCCGCCGCCAGAGTAGTGGTCGCGAAGGACAGCGGCTCGATCCGGCGCCCGTCCACCCTCCCCGGCCACCAGGGCAGCGAATGGGCTCCACCCCGGCCCCGTCGTGTGACGGGGCCGTCGTCACATCCGGCCGCCGCCCCGCACGTGCCCCTCATCACTCTGGACAGTTTCAACAACCGCCGGGTAACTTAATCTGAGCAAGCGCTTAGACAGCTCTGTGTGCTCGTCTGTGCCCAGCCAGTCACCCGACACCGTGCCGAGGAGGCGTCCGTGCGCCGGACCGTATTCAACGAGGACCACGAAGCGTTCCGGGAGACCGTCCGTGCCTTCATCGAGGCCGAGGTCGTCCCCGTCTACGACGAGTGGTTCGCCGCCGGCCAGGCGCCGCGCGACTTCTACTACAAGCTCGGTGAGCTCGGCATATTCGGCATCAACGTGCCCGAGGAGTTCGGCGGCGCGGGTCTGGACACCCACAAGTTCGAGGCCGTCCTCTACGAGGAGACCGCGCGTGCGGGCGTCAACTTCGGCGGTTCCGGCGTGCACGTACTGCTCGCCCTGCCGTACATCAAGATGCTCGCCGGCGACGAGCAGAAGAAGCGCTACCTGACGAAGTTCGTCACCGGCGAGGAGATGTGGGCGCTGGCGATGACCGAGCCGGGCACCGGCTCGGACGTCGCGGGCATGAAGACCACGGCCAAGCTGTCGGAGGACGGCACCCACTACGTCCTCAACGGCGCCAAGACGTTCATCACCGGCGGTGTCCACGCCGACCGCGTGATCGTCTGCGCCCGCACCTCCGCCCCGCGCGAGGACGACCGCCGCTTCGGCATCTCCCTCTTCGCGGTGGACACCAAGTCCGAGGGCTACTCCATCGGCCGCAAGCTGGACAAGCTGGGCCTGCGCACCTCCGACACCGCCGAGCTGGCGTTCGTCGACGTCAAGGTCCCGGTCGAGGACCTGCTGGGCGAGGAGAACAAGGGCTTCCACTACCTCGGCCAGAATCTGCCGTCGGAGCGCTGGGGCATCGCCTTCGGCGCCTACGCGCAGGCCAAGGCCGCGATCCGGTTCGCCAAGGAGTACACGCAGGACCGCACGGTCTTCGGCAAGACGGTCGCGTCCTTCCAGAACACGAAGTTCGAACTGGCCGCCTGCCAGGCCGAGGTGGACGCCGCCGAGGCCGTCGCCGACCGCGCCCTGGAGGCGCTGGACGCGGGCGAGCTGACCCCGGCCGAGGCCGCCTCCGCGAAGCTCTTCTGCACCGAGGTCGCCCACCGCGTCATCGACCGCTGCCTCCAGCTGCACGGCGGCTACGGCTATATGAACGAGTACCCGATCGCCCGCCTCTACGCCGACAACCGCGTCAACCGGATCTACGGCGGCACCAGCGAGGTCATGAAGTCGATCATCGCCAAGTCGATGGGTCTCTGACCCTGTGAGCGAGGCTCTCGACGACCTGCTCGATCTGCTCGACCTCGAGCGGATCGAGCAGGACATCTTCCGCGGCCACTCGCGTCCCACGATCGTGCCCCGCGTCTTCGGCGGACAGGTCGCGGCCCAGGCGCTCGTCGCCGCGGGCCGCACCGTGCCCGAGGACCGTGCGGCGCACTCCCTGCACGCGTACTTCCTGCGCATGGGCGACCCGGGCGCGCCGATCGTCTACACCGTCGACCGCATCCGCGACGGCCGGTCCTTCACCACCCGGCGGGTCGTCGCCGTCCAGCACGGCCAGCCGATCTTCCACCTCTCGGCGTCCTTCCAGGCCTGGGAGGACGGGCTGGACCACCAGGCGGTGATGCCCGACGCGCCGGACCCGGAGAGCCTGCCGACCGCCGCCGAGCGGCTGCCCCAGTACGCGGGGAACACCCTTCACCCGGAGATCGTGCGGCGCATGCTCGAGGCCCGTGCCGCGGTCGACATCCGGTACGTCGGCCGGCCCCCCTACGCGAGCATCGGTGAGCGGCGTGAGCCGCACTCACAGGTGTGGTTCCGCACCAACGGCAAGCTCTCGGACGACCCGCTGCTGCACGTATGCCTCGCCACGTACGTCTCCGACATGACGCTGCTCGACTCGGTGCTGCTGGCCCACGGGCGCGGCGGCTGGGCGGTCGGGGACGTGGTCGGGGCCTCGCTGGACCACGCCATGTGGTTCCACCGCCCGTTCCGCGCCGACGAGTGGCTCCTGTACGACCAGGAGTCGCCGAGCGCGCACGGTGGCCGCGGCCTCGGCCAGGCCCGCATCTACACCCAGGACGGGCGGCTGGCGATCTCGGTGATCCAGGAGGGCGTCGTCCGCGTCCCGCACGACTGACCGCGTCCGAGACCGCCGGCGACGCCCGTCGCGTACGGCCCCGTTCAGTCCCCGCCCGCGACGTCCTCCAGCAGACGGGCCGTCGCCTCGGGCGCCTCCAGCATCATGTCGTGCCCGCACGGGATCGTCCGGAGCTCCCAGCCGCCGGAGCGGGCCAGGTCGAGGGACGGCTGAAGGTTCGGCAGAAACGGTTCCGTGTGCCGCACCCACACCCGGCGCAGGGCGTCGAGCGGGCCGGGGTCGAAGTGCACGGGGTCCGTCTGGCAGCGGAAGGGGAAGTCCGTGAGGCGGGGCCCCACCCAGCCGCTCAGCTCCGGGTCCCGGACGCCCCACTGCGCGAGGAACGAGGCGTCGGCGGGCAGGTACCAGCCGTCACCCGACCCGGCGACCTGCTCGCGGTAGCGCCGGGCCACGTCGGGCGGTTCGACGTCCAGCAGGCACTGGCCGGGCCGCACGAGGAACGCCCCGAGGCAGACGACCGAGGCCAGCCGCTCGCCGGCGCGCTCGGCCAGTGGTCCGGCCAGGATCCCCGCGTAGCTGTGGAGCACCAGGCGGACGTCGGTGACGTCCTCGTACCAGAGAAGCGCCGCCAGGTCCTCGACATGGGTGGCGACACCGACCTCCGGGGTGAGCTGGCGGTGGCGCTCCCCCTGGCCGGTGAGGCTCGGTGTGAGCACCCGGTGGCCGCGGGCCGCCAGCAGATCGCGCACCCGGCGCCAGCACCACCCGCCGTGCATGGCCCCGTGGACCAGGAGATAGTCGGCCAACGCCTCACCGCCTGCCGATCGTCGGAGTGCGCGCCCGCGGCGCCGGAGCGCACCGGCCCGGCCTTCTGCCGCCGCGGCCCGCCGGGCGACCGCGGCGGCAGGCCCGCGAACGAAGAGGTTCGTCGTCAGTCTGGCACCGGGCGGCAGCGGCGGCGATCGCGGAGCGGCTCCTCGGGACCGCACCCGGCGGGCCGCACCCGAATGCGCGGATGGCACTCCGGGGTGCGGCGCCGCGCCCGAGCGAGGGGGTCATAACGGACATACGCTCCCCTCATGGCGAGCGACGAGATCACCGGCGACCCGTCGGGGACACCGCGCGTGCCCGGCGGGCCGGCCGACGCCCCCGTGCCCGCGCCCGAGCGGATCGAACCGGTCAAGGCGCCGGAGAGCACCCTCACCGTGATCGTGGCGGCGCTCGCCAACCTCGGCATCGCCGTCGCCAAGGCCGTCGCGGGCGTCATCAGCGGATCGAGCGCGATGCTCTCCGAGGCCGCCCATTCGGTCGCCGACACCGTGACCGAGGTGCTGCTGCTGACCGCTCTGCGGCGGAGCGCCAAGCCCGCCGACGAGGAGCATCCGCTGGGCTACGGCCCCGAGCGCTACATCTGGGCGATGCTGGCGTCCGTCGCCACCTTCGTCGGCGGCGCGGTCTTCTCCGTCTACGACGGCGTCCACACCCTCGTACAGGGCGGGAAGCTCGGCAATCCGCTGCCCTCGTACGTCGTCCTGGCCGTCGCCGCCGTGCTGGAGGGCTACTCGCTGCGGACCGGTGTCCGTCAGATCCGCGGCGAGGCGGCCCGCTTCGGCACGCCCGCGCGCCGCTATCTGCGCTACACCCCCGACACGGCGGTCAAGGCCGTGGTCATGGAGGACTCCGCCGCGCTGAGCGGGCTGCTGCTCGCGGCGGGCGGACTGGCCGGCGCCCAGCTCACCGGCTCCTCGGTCTGGGACGGGATCGCCTCGGTCCTCATCGGCCTGCTGCTGGTGTACGTGGCCTGGGTGCTGGGCCGCAGCAACGCCCAGTTGCTCATCGGCCGGCCGCTGCCGCCCCGGATGCGGAGGGCCGTGCACGAGGAACTGCTCACGGTCCCGCACATCGTGGAAGTACTGGAGCTGACGACCCTGGTCCAGGGGCCGGCGGAGATCCTGATCGCGGCCAAGGTGAACTTCCGGGACGTCGCCTCGGCGGAGCAGGTGGAGTGGGCGTGCGAGGACGCCGAGGAGCAGCTGCGCCAGCGCTTCCCGGCGATCCGCCGGGTGTACCTCGATCCGACGCCGGCCGTGCACCAGGTGCGGCCGGCCTCGGCCGGGGAACCGCCGGGGCTCAGAGGAGACCGGCCGCGTCCAGGAGGTACGCCGTCATCGGGTCGTAGAAGCGCGGGTCCGTGACATGGTCGTCCAGCGGGACCGTCACCCGGACCGTGCCCTCCGCCTCGCCGATGAACAGGGCCGGGTCGTTGCAGTCGGCGAAGCCGACCGCGTCGACGCCCCGCTGTCCCGCGCAGCCCGCCCATCCGTGGTCGGCGACGACCAGGTCGGGCCGGGCCCGTCCGTCCCGCTCCAGCCCGTCCAGGATCGCGGCCATCGGCGCGGGGGAATGGGTGTGCCACAGGGTCGCGCCGCGCTCCAGCACGGCCACGTCGGCGAACTGGTGGACCATGCCCTCGTCCGCGCTGAGCCCGGAGGGGATCCGGACGATCTCGCAGCCCGTGGATCTGAGCGCGTCGGCGATCTGCCGGTGGACGTCGAGCAGCCCGCCGGGGTGGCCGGTGGCGAAGAGGACCGACTCCCGTCCGGCGGCGGCCTGCTTCAGCCGGGCCGCCATCCGGTCCAGGGCGTCGACGGTCAGCTCGGGGTCGATGGTGTCCTGGCCGTACCGGTACTGCGGGTCGTCGTTGACGCCGCAGCGCTCGGCCATGACGGCCAGGACGTCCTGCTCGTCGCTCCAGCGGTCGCCGAGCTCGAGGCCCAGCCAGTAGTGGCGGTCCCCGTTGGCGAGCTTGCGGTAGTGGGAGAGGTTGTTGTCGCGCGGGGTGGCGACGTCTCCGGCGATACGCGTGCGGACGAGATGGTCGACGAGGGCGGCGCGGTTCGGTATCGGCATGCGCCCATTGTGCCGCCAGGTGTGCGGAGCGTGCCCGGCGTCCCGATGGCCGGACACCCGGGACGCCGCCGGCCGCCGGGGGCCATCCCCTACGACAACGATGCGAGCGCCCCGTGGGCGAGCTTGCGCAGCAGGTCCTCCATGGCCGCGCGGCCCGGCAGCCCGTTGCCGTACGAGCCCAGGTGCGGGGTGGAGTTCAGCAGGCCGAAGACGGCGTGGACGGCCGCCCGGACCTGGCCCTCGCCGGTCCCCGGGTGCAGCTTGCGGACCACGTCCACCCACAGTTCGACGTACTGGCGCTGGAGCTGGCGGACCAGCTTGCGGTCGCTGTCCCGCAGCCGGTCCAGCTCCCGGTCGTGGAGGGTGATCAGCGGGCGGTCGTCGAGGGCGAAGTCGATGTGCCCGTCGATGAGCGAGGAGAGCACCTGCTCGGGGGCGCCGTCCGCCTCGGCGACCCGACGCCTGCCGCCGTCCAGGAGCCGGCCGGAGATGCCGACCAGCAGCTCGGCGAGCATCGCGTCCTTGCCGGGGAAGTGGCGGTACAGCCCGGGGCCGCTGATACCGACGGCGGCGCCTATCTCGTCGACTCCGACGCCGTGGAAGCCGCGCTCGGCGAAGAGGCGCGCGGCCTCCTTGAGGATCTGCTCGCGACGGGTCGGAGCGTCGGTCCTGGTGCTCATGCCACTGATTCTAGACAAGGCTGTTAGCGATCGTTAACCTGGACGGCGTGGGTTAACGCCCATTAACACGAACGATGCTCTGACAGGGGGCACGACACGATGCGGCAAGCACCTGTGCTGACGAGTGCGGAAGATCCCGCCTCGGACGCCTGGCAGGCCAACGAGGCGGCGCACCACGCCCTGGCCGACACCCTGCGCGCGAAGCTGGCGGCGGCCCGGCTCGGCGGCGGGGAGAAGGCCCGGGCGCGCCACACCGCGCGCGGGAAGCTGCTGCCGCGCGACCGGGTGGACACGCTCCTGGACCAGGGCTCGCCCTTCCTGGAGCTGGCGCCCCTCGCGGCCGACGGCATGTACGACGGGCAGGCCCCGGCGGCCGGGGTGATCGCCGGCATCGGCCGGGTCGGCGGCCGCGAGGTCGTCGTCGTCGCCAACGACGCCACGGTCAAGGGCGGCACCTACTACCCGATGACGGTGAAGAAGCACCTGCGCGCCCAGGAGGTGGCCCTGGAGAACCGGCTGCCGTGCGTCTACCTGGTCGACTCGGGCGGCGCCTTCCTGCCGATGCAGGACGAGGTCTTCCCCGACCGCGAGCACTTCGGCCGGATCTTCTACAACCAGGCGAGGCTCTCCGCGGCGCGCGTCCCGCAGATCGCGGCGGTGCTCGGCTCCTGCACGGCCGGCGGCGCGTACGTCCCCGCGATGAGCGACGAGGCCGTGATCGTGCGGAACCAGGGCACGATCTTCCTCGGCGGCCCGCCGCTGGTGAAGGCCGCGACCGGTGAGGTCGTCACGGCCGAGGAGCTGGGCGGCGGCGAGGTCCACTCCCGGGTCTCCGGCGTCACGGACCACCTCGCGGAGAACGACGCGCACGCGCTGAGGATCGTGCGGAACATCGTGTCCACCCTCCCCGGGCGCGGGCCGCTCCCCTGGTCGGTGGAGCCCGTCGAGGAGCCCAAGGCGGACCCGTTCGGGCTGTACGGGGCGGTGCCGGTGGACTCCCGCACCCCGTACGACGTCCGGGAGATCATCGCCCGCATCACGGACGGCTCCCGCTTCGCCGAGTTCAAGGCGGAGTTCGGCACGACGCTGGTCACCGGCTTCGCCCGGATCCACGGCCACCCGGTCGGCATCGTGGCCAACAACGGCATCCTGTTCGCCGAATCGGCCCAGAAGGGCGCCCATTTCATCGAGCTGTGCGACCAGCGGGGCATCCCCCTGCTGTTCCTGCAGAACATCTCCGGCTTCATGGTGGGCAAGGACTACGAGGCGGGCGGCATCGCCAAGCACGGCGCCAAGATGGTCACGGCCGTGGCCTGCACCCGGGTGCCGAAGCTGACCGTCGTCGTCGGCGGCTCGTACGGCGCGGGCAACTACTCCATGTGCGGTCGCGCCTATTCACCCCGCTTCCTGTGGATGTGGCCCAACGCCAAGATCTCGGTGATGGGGGGCGAGCAGGCCGCGTCCGTGCTGGCCACCGTCAAGCGGGACCAGTTGGAGGCGCGCGGCGAGGAGTGGCCCGCCGATGCGGAGGAGGCGTTCAAGGACCCGATCCGCGCCCAGTACGAGCAGCAGGGCAACGCGTACTACGCCACGGCCCGGCTGTGGGACGACGGGGTGATCGACCCGCTGGAGACCCGGCAGGTACTGGGGCTCGCCCTGACCGCCTGTGCCAACGCCCCGCTGCCCGAGAGGGACGCCTCGGCGCCCGGCTTCGGCGTATTCCGGATGTGAGGACCACTGTGACGTTCGAAGGACAGCGGATGTTCGACACCGTTCTGGTTGCCAACCGAGGCGAGATCGCGGTCCGCGTCATCCGTACGCTGCGCGCCCTCGGTGTCCGCTCGGTCGCCGTGTTCAGCGACGCCGACGCCGACGCCCGGCACGTCCGCGAGGCGGACACCGCCGTCCGGCTCGGCCCGGCGCCCGCCGCCGAGAGCTATCTCTCCGTGGAGCGGCTGCTGGAGGCGGCCCGCCGGTCCGGTGCCCAGGCGGTCCACCCGGGCTACGGCTTCCTCGCGGAGAACGCGGGGTTCGCGCGCGCCTGCGAGGAGGCGGGCCTGGTGTTCATCGGGCCCCCCGCCGACGCCATCTCCCTGATGGGCGACAAGATCCGCGCCAAGGAGACCGTGCGGGCGGCCGGGGTCCCGGTCGTACCGGGTTCCTCCGGCTCGGGGCTCACCGACGACCAACTCGCCGAGGCCGCCCGGGAGATCGGCATGCCGGTCCTGCTGAAGCCCTCGGCGGGCGGCGGCGGCAAGGGCATGCGGCTGACCCGAGTGGAGTCGGCCCTGCTGGAGGAGATCGCGGCCGCCCGGCGGGAGGCACGCGCGTCGTTCGGCGACGACACCCTGCTGGTGGAGCGGTGGATCGACCGTCCCCGCCACATCGAGATCCAGGTCCTCGCGGACGGCCACGGCAACGTGGTGCACCTCGGCGAGCGCGAGTGCTCCCTCCAGCGCCGCCACCAGAAGATCATCGAGGAGGCGCCCTCCGTCCTGCTGGACGAGGAGATCCGCGCGGCGATGGGCGAGGCAGCGGTCCAGGCGGCCCGGTCCTGCGGCTACCGGGGCGCGGGCACGGTCGAGTTCATCGTCCCCGGCGGCGACCCGTCCTCGTACTACTTCATGGAGATGAACACCCGGCTCCAGGTCGAGCACCCGGTGACCGAGCTCATCACCGGCCTGGACCTGGTGGAGTGGCAGCTGCGGGTGGCCGCGGGCGAGGAACTGCCCTTCGGCCAGAAGGACATCGAGCTCACCGGCCACGCGGTCGAGGCCCGCGTCTGCGCGGAGGACCCCGCCCGCGGCTTCCTGCCGTCGGGCGGCACGGTCCTCGCCCTGAGCGAGCCCCGGGGCGACGGGGTGCGCACCGACTCGGGTCTCAGCGAGGGCACGGAGGTCTCCAGCCTCTACGACCCGATGCTGTCGAAGGTCATCGCGTACGGCCCCGACCGCGCGACCGCGCTGCGCAAGCTGCGTGCGGCCCTGGCGGACAACGTCACCCTGGGCGTGCCGACGAACGCGGGATTCCTGCGCCGGCTGCTCGACCACCCCGAGGTGGTGGCGGGAGACCTGGACACGGGCCTCGTCGAGCGGGAGGCGGACTCCCTCGTCGACGGCGAGGTCCCGGCGGAGGTGTACGCCGCCGCCGCGCTGCTGCGGGAGGCGCCCGCGCCGGTGGACGCGTCCGGCTGGACGGACCCGTTCTCCGTCCCCGGCGGCTGGCGTCTCGGCGGTGAACGCGCCTGGACCGTCCACCACTTCCGGGTGCCGGGCCACGACCCGGTGGAGGTCCGGCTGCGCGGCTCCGAGGCCGTGCTGGACGGGCTGCCCGTCCGGCACGTCCGGCGCGCGAAGGACACCGCCCCGGCCGCGGGCGCGGCGACGGTCACGGTCGAGACCGACGGCCTCACCCACACCTTCCACCACGCCACCGCTCCCGGCGGGACCTGGCTCGGCCGGGAGGGCGACTCCTGGTACGTCCAGGACCACGACCCGGTCGCCGCGAGCCTGAGCGGGGCGGCCCGGCAGGGCGCCGACACGCTCGCCGCGCCGATGCCCGGCACCGTCACGGTCGTGAAGGTGGCGGTCGGGGACGAGGTCGACGCGGGCCAGAGCCTGCTCGTCGTGGAGGCGATGAAGATGGAGCACGTCATCTCCGCCCCGCACGCCGGGACCGTCACCGAACTGGACGTCGCCCCGGGGACGACCGTCGTCATGGACCAGGTCCTGGCCGTCGTCGCCCCGCACGACGAGGGCAAGGAGGACACGGCATGACCGAGGGACTGCCGATGGAGGTGCCCGTCACCGGTCTGCCGCCCCGGGTGCGGATCCACGAGGTCGGGCCCCGTGACGGGCTGCAGAACGAGAAGGAGGTCGTCCCGACCGAGGTGAAGGCGGAGTTCGTCCACCGTCTCGCCGGGGCCGGACTGACGACGGTCGAGGCGACCAGCTTCGTCCATCCCAAGTGGGTTCCCCAACTGGCGGACGCCGAGGACCTGTTCCCGCGGCTCGCGGACATCGGGGGCGTGGCCCTGCCGGTCCTCGTGCCGAACGAGCGCGGGCTCGACCGTGCCCTCGCCCTGGGCGCGCGGCGGATCGCCGTCTTCGCGTCGGCGACGGAGACCTTCGCGGCGCGCAACCTCAACCGCACGGTCGAGGAGTCACTGGCCATGTTCGAGCCCGTGGTGGCCCGGGCGAAGGCGGACAAGGTCCATGTCCGCGGTTATCTCTCGATGTGCTTCGGCGACCCGTGGGAGGGCGCGGTTCCCGTCCACCAGGTCGTCCGCGTGGCCCGGCGGCTGATGGACCTGGGCTGCGACGAGCTGAGCCTCGGCGACACCATCGGCGTGGCCACCCCGGGCCACGTCCAGGCGCTGCTGGCCCGGTTGAACGAGGAGGGTGTGCCCACCAACGCCATCGGGGTGCACTTCCACGACACCTACGGCCAGGCACTGGCCAACACCCTCGCGGCGCTCCAGCACGGCGTCACCACCGTCGACGCCTCCTCGGGCGGCCTCGGCGGCTGCCCGTACGCGAAGAGCGCCACCGGGAACCTCGCCACCGAAGACCTCGTGTGGATGCTCCACGGCCTCGGCATCGAGACCGGGGTCGACCTCGGCCGGCTCACCGCCACGAGCGTGTGGATGGCCGAGCGGCTGGGCCGTCCCAGCCCTTCACGCACCGTTCGCGCCCTCGCGGGCACGGCTTCCCACAAGGAGTCCTAGCCATGTCGCTCGACCACCGCCTCGCCCCCGAGCACGAGGAACTGCGCCGCACCGTCGAGGAGTTCGCCCACGACGTCGTCGCCCCCAAGATCGGCGACTTCTACGAGCGGCACGAGTTCCCGTACGAGATCGTCCGCGAGATGGGCCGGATGGGCCTGTTCGGCCTGCCCTTCCCCGAGGAGTACGGCGGGATGGGCGGGGACTACCTCGCCCTCGGCATCGCCCTGGAGGAGCTGGCCCGCGTCGACTCCTCCGTCGCCATCACCCTGGAGGCCGGGGTCTCGCTCGGTGCCATGCCGGTCTTCCGGTTCGGCACCGAGGAGCAGAAGCGGGAGTGGCTGCCCCGGCTCTGCTCCGGTGAGATCCTCGGCGCCTTCGGGCTGACCGAGCCGGACGCCGGCTCGGACGCGGGCGGCACGAAGACCACGGCCGTGCGCGACGAGTCGACCGGCGAGTGGGTGATCAACGGCTCCAAGTGCTTCATCACCAACTCCGGCACCGACATCACGGGCCTGGTCACGGTCACCGCCGTCACCGGCCGCACGGACACGGGCAAGCCGCTGATCTCCTCCATCATCGTCCCGTCGGGCACGCCCGGCTTCACCGTCGCCGCCCCGTACTCGAAGGTCGGGTGGAACGCCTCGGACACCCGTGAGCTGTCGTTCTCCGACGTCCGCGTCCCCTTCGCGAACCTGCTGGGCGAAGAGGGCCGGGGCTACGCCCAGTTCCTGCGCATCCTCGACGAGGGCCGGATCGCCATCGCCGCGCTCGCCACGGGTCTGGCGCAGGGCTGTGTCGACGAGTCCGTGAAGTACGCCAGGGAGCGCCACGCCTTCGGCCGCCCGATCGGCGACAACCAGGCCATCCAGTTCAAGATCGCCGACATGGAGATGCGGGCGCACATGGCCCGGATCGGCTGGCGGGACGCGGCGTCGCGGCTCGTCCTCGGCGAGCCGTTCAAGAAGGAGGCGGCGCTGGCGAAGCTGTACTCCTCGACGGTGGCCGTCGACAACGCCCGTGACGCCACGCAGATCCACGGCGGGTACGGCTTCATGAACGAGTACCCGGTGGCCCGTATGTGGCGCGACTCCAAGATCCTGGAGATCGGCGAGGGTACGAGCGAGGTGCAGCGCATGCTGGTCGCCCGCGAGTTGGGGCTGCAGTCGTAGGCCCCACGGGCCGTCCGGCGGTGCCCTGCCCGCCGTCGCGGGCCCTGCTCGCGGCGCGGTGATCAGCGTCACGTGGGGGCGACCTCTCGACAAGATCTGAGGTTAGGCTAACCTACCTTCGACTTTGCTCGAGGCCGCCCCCACCGGCACGCACCGAAAGCGAACCCTTCATGCCCCATGCCCGCGCTTCCCAACTCACCCGTCGCGGTCTGCTCGCCGCGGGCGGCGCTCTCGGCCTCACCGCCGCCCTCTCCGCCTGCGGCTCCGAGGACAAGGGCGAGTCGGCCCCGGACGCGAAGAAGTCCGGCCCCTGGCAGTTCAAGGACGACCGAGGCCAGGTCGCCGAGACCAAGGCCACGCCGAAGAACATCGTCGCCTTCACCGGCATGGCGGCCGCGCTCCACGACTTCGGCATCGAGGTGAAGGGCGTCTTCGGCCCCACCTACGTCGAGGACAAGGCCAAGGGCACCAAGACGCCGGACGTCCAGGCGGGCGACCTCGACATCGACAAGGTCGAGGTCCTCGGCAACGTCTGGGGGGAGTTCAACGTCGAGCAGTACGCGGCCCTGGCGCCGGACGTGCTCATCACCGACATGTGGGAGAAGGACGCCCTCTGGTACGTGCCGGACCAGTCCAAGGACAAGATCCTGAAGCTGGCCCCGAGCGTCGCCCTGTGGGCCTCCGACCACTCGATGCCGAAGGTCCTCCAGCGCCACGTCGAGCTGGCCGAGTCCCTGGGCGCCGACGTCAGGACCAAGAAGGTCTCGGACGCCAAGGCCGCCTTCGAGAAGGCCGCCGCCCGGCTGCGCGCCGCCGCGAAGGCCAAGCCCGAGATCAAGGTGCTGATCGGCTCGGCGAGCGCCGACCTGTTCTACGTCTCCACCCCGGCCCGGCCGACCGACACGCTCTACTTCAAGGAGCTCGGCGTCAACTTCGTGACGCCCGACAAGCTCGACGCCGGCGGCTGGTTCGAGGGCCTCAGCTGGGAGAACGTCGACAAGTACAAGGCCGACATCATCATGATGGACAACCGCGCCTCGGCGCTCCAGCCCGAGACCCTGAAGTCCAAGCCGACCTGGGCCCAGCTGCCCGCCGTCAAGGCCGGACAGGTCGTCCCGCGCGTGACCGAGCCGATCTACTCGTACGAGAAGTGCACGCCGATCCTCGATGACCTGGCCAAGGCCATCGAGAACGCGAAGAAGGTCGCCTGACCCATGCCGACGGCCGCAGCCGCCCCGTTCCGTTTCTTCCCTCTCCAGGTCGTGCGGACGCGGCGGCTCGGCCCGTCGCTGATCCGGGTCACCTTCGGGGGCAAAGCCCTCGAAGGGTTCGCCTCCGGCGGCCGCGACCAGTCGCTCTCGCTCTTCCTGCCGCACCCGGGACAGGAGGAACCCGTCATCCCGCTCCCCGGCGAGGAGGACATGTACGCGCGGCTCGGCGCCTGGCGGGCCCTGCCGGACGACGAGCGGGCCGTTATGCGCTCGTACACGGTTCGCGAGCAACGCCCCGACGCCGGTGAACACGGCGAGCTGGACATCGACTTCGCCGTCCACGAGCACGGCGGCCCGGCCTGCCGCTGGGCGCAGAAAGCCTCCGTCGGTGACCGGGTGACGATCCTCGGGCCCGCGCTCGCCGACAACACCGCGGTGCGCTTCCGGCTGCCCGAGGACGCCGACTCGGTGGTGATCTGGGCGGACGAGACCGCGCTGCCCGCCGCCTCGGCGATCCTGGAGTGGCTGCCCGCCGGGATCCGCGCGCAGGTCTGGATCGAGGTCCCGCACACCGGTGACCGGAGCGAGCCGGAGACCGCGGCCGACGCCACCGTCACCTGGCTGGTGCGGGACGAGGGCGCGCCACCGGCCGTCGAGGCGCTGCGCGCCGCCGAGTTCGCCGGCTCCGCCCCGTACGCCTGGATCGCGGGCGAGTCGGGCTCCGTCAAGGCGCTGCGCCGCCATCTCGTGAACGAGCGCGGACTCGACCGCCGCCGCGTCACCTTCGTCGGCTACTGGCGCAAGGGCCTCAGTGAGGACGCCCTGCGCGAGTCGCCCGACGACGACGCGTAGGCCCGGGCCTTCCGTCCCGCCCCACACCGTTGGCCGCGGCCCCGTCGACGCCCCGACGGGGCCGCGTCGCCGTGCGCTCCTCCGGGACGGCCGGCCGGATGTGAGCCAACTCGCGGCCCTTTCCGTGGAGTAGGGGCGGACGGAATCAAGAATTCAGGTTAGGCTAACCTAAGTCCCAGCCGTCCCACCGTCCGCTCCTGCCCCAGGGGGCGGCCCCGTCACGTCCCCGCACCGGGAGGACCCCCACCATGCGCTCGCACCTGCTCAACGACACAACGGCGGAGCTCTACCGCAGCTCAGTGACCGAAGGAGTCGAGCGGGTGGCGAACAAACTCGCCACGACAAGGCGCCCGTTCACGGGAGTCACCCCGGACGAACTGGCCCCGACGATCGCCGCCGTCGACCTCGACCAGCCGCTCGGCGACTCCTCCGCCGCACTGGACGAGCTGGAGCGGGTGTACCTGCGCGACGCGGTCTACTTCCACCACCCGCGCTACCTCGGCCACCTCAACTGCCCGGTCGTGATACCCGCTGTGCTGGGCGAGGCCGTCCTCTCCGCCGTCAACTCCTCGCTGGACACCTGGGACCAGAGCGCCGGCGGCACGCTGATCGAGCGCAAGCTCATCGACTGGACCACCCACCGGATCGGCCTCGGCCCCGCCGCCGACGGCGTCTTCACCAGCGGCGGCACCCAGTCCAACCTCCAGGCGATGCTGCTCGCCCGCGAGGAGACCAAGACGGACGACCTGTCGAAGCTGCGCGTCCTGTCCTCCGAGTGCAGCCACTTCAGCGTCCAGAAGTCCGCGAACCTCCTCGGCCTCGGCCGGGACGCCGTCGTGTCCGTGCCCGTCGACCGCGACCGGCGCATGCAGACCGTGGCCCTCGCCGCCGAACTGGAGAAGTGCCGGCGCGCCGGACTGGTACCGATGGCGGTCGTCGCCACCGCCGGCACCACGGACTTCGGCTCCATCGACCCGCTGCCCGAGATCGCAGCGCTGTGCGAGGAGTACGGCGTCTGGATGCACGTCGACGCCGCTTACGGCTGCGGGCTGCTCGCCTCGCCGACGCGCCGCGGGCTCCTGGAGGGCGTCCAGCACGCCGACTCTGTGACCGTCGACTACCACAAGTCCTTCTTCCAGCCGGTGAGTTCCTCCGCGCTGCTGGTGCGGGACGGCGCCACTCTGCGGCACGCCACCTACCACGCGGACTACCTCAACCCCGCGCCGACCGTGGAGGGGGGGGCACCTCCCGTGCCCGCGGGGCCACGGGGGAGGATCCCCAACCAGGTGGACAAGTCCCTCCAGACCACCCGCCGCTTCGACGCCCTCAAGCTGTGGATGACCCTGCGCGTCATGGGCGCGGACGGCGTCGGACAGCTCTTCGACGAGGTGTGCGACCTCGCGTCCGAGGGCTGGCGGCTGCTCGCCGCCGACCCCCGCTACGACGTCGTCGTCGAGCCCCGGCTGTCCACCCTGGTCTTCCGCTGCGTCCCGGAGGGCGTCACCTCCGCCGCGGAGATCGACCGCGCCAATCTGTACGCCCGCAAGGCCCTGTTCGCCTCCGGGGAGGCCGTCGTGGCCGGGACCAAGGTCGACGGCCGCCAGTACCTGAAATTCACCCTGCTGAACCCCGAGACGACCGTGGCCGACATCGCCGCCGTCCTCGACCTCATAGCCGGCCACGCCGAGCAGTACCTTGGAGAGAACCTTGTCCACGCCTCCTGAGCACCGTGACATCCACGATTTCATCGGTATCGGACTCGGTCCGTTCAACCTCGGCCTCGCCTGCCTGACCGAGCCGGTCGACGAGCTGAACGGTCTCTTCCTCGAGTCCAAGCCGGACTTCGAGTGGCACTCGGGCATGTTCCTCGACGGCGCCCATCTGCAGACCCCGTTCATGTCGGACCTGGTCACGCTCGCCGATCCGACGTCGCCGTACTCCTTCCTCAACTACCTGAAGGAGAAGGGCCGGCTCTACTCGTTCTACATCCGCGAGAACTTCTACCCGCTGCGGACCGAGTACAACGACTACTGCCGCTGGGCCGCCGCCAAGCTGAGCAGCATCCGCTTCGGCACCACGGTGACCCGGGTCGAGTTCGAGGCGGAGGACGAGGTCTACGCCGTACGCACCGCCGACGGCGAGACGTTCCGCGCGCGCAGACTCGTCCTGGGCACCGGCACCCCACCCTACGTCCCGGAGTCCTGCCGGGGCCTCGGCGGCGACTTCATCCACAACTCGCGCTACCTCCAGGCCAAGGAGGAGTTGCAGAAGAAGGAGTCGATCACTCTCGTCGGCAGCGGCCAGAGCGCCGCGGAGATCTACTACGACCTCCTCTCCGAGATCGACGTGCACGGCTACCGCCTCAACTGGGTCACCCGCTCCCCGCGGTTCTTCCCGCTGGAGTACACCAAGCTGACCCTGGAGATGACCTCCCCGGAGTACGTGGACTACTTCCACGCGCTGCCGGAGGCCACCCGCTACCGGCTCGAGACGCAGCAGAAGAACCTCTTCAAGGGCATCGACGGCGAGCTCATCAACGAGATCTTCGACCTGCTATACCGGAAGAACCTCGGCGGCCCGGTGCCGACCCGTCTGCTCACCAACACCGCCCTGTGCACGGCCTCCTACGAGAACGGCGCCTACACCCTGGGGCTGCGCCAGGAGGAGCAGGAGAAGGACTTCGAGATCCGGACCGAGGGCCTGGTCCTCGCCACGGGCTACAAGTACGTCACCCCCGCGTTCCTGGAGCCCGTGCTCGACCGGCTGCGCCGGGACGGCCGGGGCCGCTTCGACGTCGCCCGCAACTACTCGATCGACACCACGGGGCGCGGGGTCTTCCTGCAGAACGCGGGGGTGCACACGCACTCCATCACCTCGCCCGACCTGGGCATGGGCGCGTACCGCAATGCGTACATCATCGCCGAGATGCTCGGCAGTGAGCACTACCCCGTGGAGAAGACCATCGCATTCCAGGAGTTCGCCGTATGAGCACCACCGCCCCAGCCCTGGGGACGTTCTCCGTCCGTCCCCTCGACCCTTCCCCTGCCTCCGGTGGGGAGACCCCGAGCGACGCGGAGCTGCTGCACCGCTGGGTCACCGACCCCAAGGCCGCCTTCTGGATGATGCAGGACGCCAGGCTGGAGGACGTGGAGCGCGAGTACATGAGGATCGCCGCGCACGAGCACCACGACGCCTTCATCGGGCTGCACGACGGCGAGCCGGCCTTCCTGATGGAGCGCTACGACCCTCGTCATGTGGAGTTGGTCGGTCTCTACGAGCCCGAGCCCGGAGACGTGGGCATGCACTTCCTGGTCGCCCCGACCGACACCCCGGTCCACGGCTTCACCCGGGCCGTGATCACCGCCGTGATGCGGGAGCTGTTCGCCGACCCGGCGACCCGCCGGGTCGTCGTCGAGCCGGACGTCGGCAACAAGGCCGTGCACGCGCTCAACGCGGCCGTCGGCTTCGTGCCCGAGCGCGAGATACGGAAACCCGAGAAGACGGCGCTGCTGAGCTTCTGCACGCGTGAGCAGTTCGAGGCGGCCGTCGGCGATGCGGAGGTGCCGGGATGAGCACGGCGATCGACAGCGTCTCCCACCTCACCCCCGAGCTGTGGGCCGAGGCCAACCGGCTGCTGGTCCGCAAGGGTCTCGCCGAGTTCTCCCACGAGCGGCTGCTCGCGCCGAAGGACCTCGCGGACGGCCGCTGGGCGGTGCTCAGCGACGACGGCAGGACCGAGTACCGGTTCGCCGCCGGGCGGCTGGCGCTCGATCACTGGCAGGTGGATGCGGACTCCGTGACCCGTCACCGCGACGGTGCCGAACTCCCGCTGGACGCACTGGAGTTCATCACCGAGCTGCGGGGCGCACTCGGCCTGTCCGACGAGATCCTTCCGGTGTACCTGGAGGAGATCTCCTCCACCCTGTCCGGCACGGCGTACAAACTCAGCAAGCCCGAGGTGTCCGCGGCCGAACTCAGCCGCGCCGGGTTCCAGGACATCGAGACCGGGATGACCGAGGGCCACCCCTGTTTCGTCGCCAACAACGGACGGCTCGGCTTCGGCATCCACGAGTACCACCGGTACGCGCCGGAGGCCGCGGCCCCGGTCCGCCTGCTGTGGGTGGCCGCGCACCGCTCGCGTGCCGCGTTCACCTCCTGCACGGACCTCGGCTACGAGAACCTGATGCGGGCCGAGCTGGGCCAGGGGACGCTCGACCGGTTCGACGCCAGGCTGCGCGGCCTCGGGCTGGACCCGGCGGACTACCTGCTGATGCCCGTCCACCCCTGGCAGTGGTGGAACAAGCTCTCCGTCACCTTCGCCGCCGAGGTGGCCCGGCAGCGTCTGGTGCCGCTCGGCGAGGGCGACGACGAGTACCTGGCGCAGCAGTCGATCCGCACCTTCTTCAACACCAGCGACCCCGCCAAGCACTATGTGAAGACGGCGATGTCCGTCATCAACATGGGCTTCATGCGGGGCCTGTCCGCCGCGTACATGGAGGCCACGCCGGCCATCAACGACTGGCTGGCCGGGCTGATCGCGAGCGACGACGTACTGACGGCGGCGCGCTTCTCGATCATCCGCGAGCGGGCCGCGGTCGGGTACCGGCACCTGGAGTACGAGGCCGCGACGGACCGCTTCTCCCCCTACCGCAAGATGCTGGCCGCGCTCTGGCGCGAGAGCCCGGTGGGCACCCTGGAGAACGGGGAGCGGCTGGCGACGATGGCCTCGCTGGTGCACACCGACCGCTCCGGGAAGTCCTTCGCCGGTGCGCTGATCACCGAGTCGGGACTGGCGCCCGAGGTGTGGCTGCGCCGCTACCTGGACGCCTACCTGCTGCCGGTGCTGCACTGCTTCTACGCGTACGACCTCGTCTACATGCCGCACGGGGAGAACGTCATCCTGGTGCTCGGCGAGGACGGCGCGGTGCGGCGGGCGATCTTCAAGGACATCGCCGAGGAGATCTGCGTGATGGACCCGGACGCGGTCCTGCCGCCGGCGGTCGAGCGGGTCCGCGCCGAGGTCCCCGAGGACATGAAGCTGCTGTCGGTCTTCACGGACGTCTTCGACTGCTTCTTCCGGTTCCTCGCCGCCGCGCTGGTCACGGAGGGCGTGCTGGACGAGGACGCGTTCTGGCGGACGGTCGCCGAGTGCGTCACCGGCTACCAGGAGTCCATGCCGCACCTGCGGGAGAGGTTCGCCCAGTACGACATGTTCGCCCCGGAGTTCGCGCTGTCCTGCCTCAACCGGCTCCAACTGCGGGACAACAAGCAGATGGTGGACCTGGCCGACCCGTCGGGCGCCCTCCAGCTGGTGGGTGACCTGGAGAACCCGATCGCGCGGTTCCGGTAGCCCGCACGGGCCGCGGACCGGGCGGGCGCCCGGCGGAGTACGGTCCTCCGCCGGGCGCCCGCTCTCCTTGCGCCCGCCCGTGTGCGGGCCGTCGGCCGCTCCGTCGCGCCGCCTCCGACCCCTCGGCCCGTGGTGCGACAATCCCACAATGGCGGAAATCATCCAGAAGGACGGCACCTGGACCTTCGACGGGCGGACCGTGCGCATCGTCCCCGGCACCGGCAAGACGCACCCCCTGCGGCAGGCGCTCGGTGAACTCGCCGTCCCGCTGGAGGCGTTGGCCGGTGTCGCGTTCGAGCCCGGACGCCGCGGCGGGCGGCTGCGCCTGAAGCTGCGGGACGGCAGCGATCCGCTGCTGCTGGCCGCCGACGGACGGCTGCCGGAGAGCGGCGACCCCTACCGGCTGCCGGTGGAGAACGACCGCAGCGGTGTGGCCGAGTACTTCGTGGACGAACTGCGCAACGCCCTGCTGCTGGACCAGGTCCCGGACGGACCGGTGGACCGCTTCCTGCTGCCGGGCCCGGCGGTGCCGGTCTCGGGCGGCGGGGGCGACGGCACGGCCTCCTTCGACGGGGACACGATCCGCCTCACGTGGAACTGGAAGGCGGAGGAGTCCAAGGCCTCGTCCGGGGCGAGCACGTTCCCGCTCTCCGAGGTGAGCGGCGTGCGCTGGCTGCCGGCGATCGGCCTGGAGAACGGCTATCTGCGTTTTCTGCTGAACGGCCGACCCGCCCAGCGGCCCGCCAAGCACGACCCGTACGCGCTCGACCTGTGGGGACTGTCGCGCAAGGAGTACACCGCCGTCCTGGTCGCCGCCGCCGTGACCGCCCGGCTCCCGCACCCGAGCGCCCCGCCGAGGACGCCCGGGGAACTGCCGTCCGCCGCTCCGGCGGCGGAAGATCACGACGTGCTGCTGCGGCGGCTGCGGGAGCTCGGCGAACTGCACCGGGCGGGGATACTGACCGACGAGGAGTTCTCCACGGCCAAGCAGGCCGTCCTCAAGCGCATGTGAGCGGTCCGGGGAGCGCACCGCGTAAAGCGGGCATAAATAGCGACTGTAACCATGATCACGCAGGCTTCTGCCCGAAATCGGGCAGAAATCTTGCGTTCGAGGCCGAGGACACCCCAATATCTACGGGTGCTCGATCGCCGCACGTCGCATGACGACCTCATCGACCATCTGGTGCGCAGCACCGCGCTCCAGCGCGGTGAGGCGGCCCGGGTGGTGCTGGACGTGCTGGCGTTCTTCGACGAGACGACCGAGGAGTTCGTGCGCCGCCGCCACCGGGAGCTGCAGGCCGGCGGGGGCGTGAACACGGAGATCTTCGAGCGGATCGCGGCCGAGCTGCCGCACCGAGCGGTGGCTCCCCCGGACCTCTCGCTCAGGCAGCTGCGCCGCATCGTCTACGGCTGAGCCGCCACGGGGGCCGCGTGCACCGCGCACACCGTGCGGCGCGGCCGGGCACACACAGGAACGTCGTTGGAGGGGCAGAGACTCTATGTGCGGAATCGTCGGTTACATCGGGAAGCGCGACGTCGCGCCGCTGCTGCTGGAGGGCCTGGCGCGGCTGGAGTACCGGGGCTACGACTCCGCGGGCATGGTGATCACCAGCCCCAAGAGCACCGGCCTGAAGATGGTCAAGGCCAAGGGCCGCGTCCGTGACCTGGAGGCCCGCGTCCCCAAGCGCTTCACCGGCACCACCGGCATCGCCCACACCCGCTGGGCCACCCACGGCGCCCCGAGCGACATCAACTCGCACCCGCACCTGGACCCCGAGAACAAGGTCGCCGTCGTCCACAACGGCATCGTCGACAACGCCGACGAGCTGCGCGCCAAGCTGGAGGCCGACGGCGTCGTCTTCGCCTCCGAGACCGACACCGAGGTGATCACCCATCTGATCGCCCGCTCCCAGGCCGAGACCCTGGAGGAGAAGGTCCGCGAGGCGGTCAAGGTCATCGAGGGCACCTACGGCATCGCCGTGATGCACGCCGACTTCAACGACCGCATCGTGGTCGCGCGCAACGGCTCCCCCGTCATCCTCGGCATCGGCGAGAAGGAGATGCTCGTCGCCTCCGACGTCGCCGCGCTGATCGCCCACACCCGCCAGGTGGTCACCCTCAACGACGGCGAGATGGCCACCCTGAAGGCCGACGACTTCCGCACCTACACGACCACGGGCACGCGGACCACCGCCACCCCCGAGACCGTCGAGTGGGAGGCCGCCTCGTACGACATGGGCGGCCACGACACCTACATGCACAAGGAGATCTCCGAGCAGCCGGACGCCGTGGACCGCGTGCTGCGCGGCCGCATCGACGACCGGTTCTCCACGGTGCACCTGGGCGGTCTGAACCTGGACGCCCGCGAGGCCCGCGGTATCCGCCGCGTCAAGATCCTCGGCTGCGGCACCTCGTACCACGCGGGCCTGATCGGCGCCGGACTCATCGAGTCCCTGGCCCGGATCCCCGCCGACTCCGAGCCGGCCTCCGAGTTCCGCTACCGCAACCCGGTGGTGGACCCGGACACGCTCTACATCGCCGTCTCCCAGTCCGGTGAGACCTACGACGTGCTCGCGGCCGTCCAGGAGCTCAAGCGCAAGGGCGCCCGCGTCCTCGGTGTGGTGAACGTGGTCGGCTCCGCGATCGCCCGCGAGACGGACGGCGGCGTGTACGTGCACGCCGGCCCCGAGGTCTGCGTCGTCTCCACCAAGTGCTTCACCAACACGGTGGTCGCGTTCGCGCTGCTCGCGCTGCACCTCGGCCGCATCCGCGACCTGTCCGTCGCCGACGGCAAGCGGATCATCGAGGGTCTGCGCAGGCTGCCCGCCCAGATCTCCGAGATCCTCGAGTCCGAGGACGAGATCGAGAAGCTGGCCGCCGAGTACGCCGACGCCAAGTCGATGATGTTCATCGGCCGGGTCCGCGGCTACCCGGTGGCGCTCGAGGCCTCGCTGAAGCTCAAGGAGATCTCCTACATCCACGCCGAGGCCTACCCGGCCTCCGAACTGAAGCACGGCCCGCTGGCGCTGATCGAGCCGGCGCTGCCTACGGTCGCGATCGTCCCGGACGACGAGCTACTGGAGAAGAACCGCGCCGCACTGGAGGAGATCAAGGCCCGCAGCGGCCGGATCCTCGCGGTCGCCCACCAGGAGCAGGAGAAGGCCGACCACACGATCCTGGTGCCCAAGAACGAGGACGAGCTGGACCCGATCCTCATGGGCATCCCGCTCCAGCTCCTCGCCTACCACACGGCCCTGGCCCTCGGCCGGGACATCGACAAGCCGCGCAACCTGGCCAAGTCGGTCACCGTGGAGTAGTCCCGTACGGCCGCGTTCCTACGGACGGCGACCCCCTTGCGCACGCCACCAGTGCCGCAAGGGGGTCGCCCCTTTCGCCTCCGGCGTCGAGACGGCTCACGCCGGCGGCCCGCCGCTCAGCCGGTGGCCGTCACACCCCGGCCTGCGGCACGCCCGGAGAAGGTGGGCCAGTGCGCCAGCGCCGCGGTGGCGCCGTACCAGGCCACGAGACCCGCGACCGCGGCGGCCCAGCCGCCGGCCTTCGCCAGTCCGTCGTTCCCCGCGAACGAGGCGATCGCGAGGAGCAGCATGGACACGCACAGCAGCCCGTACACGCCCTGGCCGAGGATCCCGCTGCCGGACGCTCCCGCGGTGAGCGTGAGCGCCAGGAGCGCGAACAGGAGCATGAACAGCCCGGCGGCCTCCGCCGAGACCTCCGCGCCGGTGCCGGTCCCCCAGGTGAACCAGAGGGCGCCGAGGCCGGCGAAGGCCGTACCCGTACCGCCGTTGCCCGCGCGGAACTCGAGCAACCCGACGACGAACAGTGCGACCCCGCCCACCCAGGTCGCGAGGGCTGCGGCGTCGGACGCCGCGACATTGTCGATCACACCGGTGTTGCCGATTCCGAAGGCCAGCAGCGTCAGGCCCAGTGCGAGGTGGCCGAGAGTGGTTGTCGTGGCGCTTCCCGCGGAGACGTCCTTGTCCACGGCGGGCTCCCTTCGTGCGCGCTTGGTGCTGATTCCCAGCCACCCTTATCTACCCTTCACAAGCGCACAATCCACCCCGTACGGCCGAGTAGCCGTGACGGTCGTCAAAAAGTTACCAAACGCGCGCCGACCTGCGAGAACGATGGTGCGGAAGGGGCTGGTGGGGCCTCTTGGTGGCTACGGGATGACGATGACGGGCCGCTGCGCACGGCGGGCCAACCGCCCCGAGACCGAGCCGAAAATGCGCCCCACGATGCCATGGGTGGAACCGACCACGATGGCGTCGGCCGAATACTCCCGGCCGACCTCCTCGAGCTCGTGGCAGATGTCGCCGCCGCGCTCGACGAGGATCCAAGGAACCTCGGAGAGGTAGTCGGCACAGGCGAGTTCGAGCCCCAGCACCTCGGTCCGGTGGTCCGGGACGTCGACGAAGACCGGCGGCTCGCAGCCCGCCCACACCGTGGTGGGAAGGCGGTTGGCGACATGCACGATGATGAGGCCCGAACCGGAGCGACTGGCCATCCCGATCGCGTACGCCAGCGCCCGCTCGCTCGATGTCGATCCGTCGAAGCCGACCACGACTCCGTGCCGGAAGGCGGGATCGCAGGAATCGCGCGACTGTTCCGCCGCCTGCAGCTCCGACACGGGGTCGGCGACCTGCTTGCGGTCCGCGGGTTCGGGAATTTCGTGACCGGCCATCGGTTGTCTCGGCGTTCAGATCCTCATGGGAGGGCGACGGTTGGCAGCGGAGCTCTGTCCGGGAATCAACTTCCCAACCCCATACCCCCAAGGGTACGGCGCCACTCCTCGCCTGCCCAGAGCTCGGGGTTCTGCTCCCGGCGAGCCGACGGAGCACGCGCCCCAGGGAGCATGCACGAGCACGCTCCGTATGGCAATGGCGTCTGCACCGTACAGGCTTCGCCCGGAACGCCCGCCGGAGCCGTCCGCGACCCGCCTGTTCAGGGCGGGAGCCGGGGCGTGGGGGGCGGAGCGGAAGGACCCGGAGGACCGCCGGGGAACGGGGAGGCGCGGCAGTGACCGGAGGGCTCCGCTCCTCGTTGGTCTCCCGTCGCCCCACCGGCGAGACGACTCCGCCCCGTCCCCGCCGACCTCCGCCCCGAGGAGTTCCCGTGCCCGCATCCCCGGCCGCCCGCACCTCCGCCCCGGCACCCGGCCGGACTCCCCCACGGGGCCGCCGCAGGGCGCCGCGGACGACGGCCGCACGTCCGGCGGCGGTGCCGGCACCGGGCGCGCCGCCGGCTTCCGGGAGGAACCGCCGAACCGCCGTACGCGCCGACTCCGCCACCCGCTCCACCGGAGAGGGCCCCGGAACGCCCGGGAGCCCAGCCGCCCGCACCCCGGCGGGCGACGCTGCGGGCGAAGTGGTTCGATGGGCAACTTTCGGCTGCGCCGTCGTCCCGGTCGTCCTGGTGGCGTACGGCACATCCGTCGGCGGCGCGGCCGCGGTCGCGGCGGGCCTGGCCGCCGTGACCGGCGCCTGCCGCACGCTGATGCGCCGGTCCGAGCGGCCGCCGCGGCGCGTCGCGGGAACGCGAGGGCGCCGGGGCGGCGGCCGTCGGGCACGGCGTGCTCCACGGAGCTGACGGATTCGCACACGCGCACCCGTATGTTTTCAGCCAACTTCGCCTGCTCGGGCGTTCCTTGGAGAAATGGCCCGTCAACCCCCGTGCCACCAGGGAGGAAAGGACCGCACGCGCCGCACGCACCCTACGGGGATGGGCCATGCATGCGCCGCGCACTTCCCTGCGCGGCCTCCGGATGCAACGCTTCGTGATCGAATGCTTCGCGCCAAGTTGCCTTGTCGACAATGTGCCGGTTCTGGAACTTGTCACGCCGGCACCACGGGACGCAGTAGATTCGATCATGAGTATCGAAGGCTGGGGACTCGTGCAAAACCGAGGGGAAACGTGCAGGAGCGACAGGCCCGACAGGAACGGGGAGACGCGAACACCGAGGGGGGCTTAGCGTCATGAGTCAGGACTCCGCCGCGCCGGAGGCCGTAAGGAAGCTGTCCGGGCGCCGCCGCCGAGAGGTCGTCGCGGTGCTGCTGTTCAGCGGCGGTCCCATCTTCGAGAGTTCCATTCCGCTCTCGGTGTTCGGAATCGACCGCCAGGATGCCGGAGTTCCCCGCTACCGGCTGCTCGTATGTGCCGGTGAGGAGGGCCCCCTGCGGACCACGGGGGGACTCGAACTCACCGCGCCCTACGGGCTGGAGGCGATCGGCAGAGCGGGCACGGTCGTCGTGCCGGCCTGGCGGTCCATCACCTCGCCACCGCCACCGGAGGCGCTCGAGGCCCTGCGCCGGGCCCACGAGGAGGGCGCCCGCATCGTGGGGTTGTGCACCGGGGCGTTCGTACTGGCCGCCGCGGGGCTGCTGGACGGCCGCCCGGCGACCACGCACTGGATGTACGCGCCGACGCTCGCCAAACGCTATCCGTCGGTCCACGTGGACCCGCGGGAGCTGTTCGTCGACGACGGCGACGTCCTCACCTCCGCCGGCACCGCGGCCGGCATCGACCTCTGTCTGCACATCGTGCGGACCGACCACGGCGCGGAGGCGGCCGGGGCACTGGCCCGCCGGCTGGTCGTCCCGCCGCGGCGCAGTGGCGGGCAGGAGCGCTATCTCGACAGGTCTTTACCCGAGGAGATCGGCTCCGACCCGCTCGCCGAGGTCGTGGCCTGGGCGCTGGAGCACCTCCACGAGCAGTTCGACGTGGAGACCCTGGCGGCCCGTGCGTACATGAGCAGACGGACCTTCGACCGCAGGTTCCGCTCGCTCACCGGAAGCGCTCCCCTGCAGTGGCTGATCACCCAGCGGGTGCTGCAGGCGCAGCGGCTGCTCGAGACCTCCGACTACTCGGTCGACGAGGTCGCGGGCCGGTGCGGCTTCCGCTCCCCGGTGGCGCTGCGCGGGCACTTCCGCCGCCAGCTCGGCTCCTCCCCGGCCGCGTACCGGGCCGCCTACCGGGCGAGGCGGCCACAGGGCGATCCGGTGGGGTCCGGGGCGTCCGAGCAGGTCGTGCCGGCCCAGGCGTCCGCGGGGCACACGAGGAGGCCACCGGCCGCCACGGGTGCCTCCCACGGTTCCCCGGACCCGGGCAGGCCCGGCTCGGACGCCTACGCCCCCGGGCGCCCGGCGCTCCCCGGCCAGCGGAGTGCACCATAAGGTAGGACGCATGAACGATCGCATGGTGTGGATCGACTGCGAGATGACCGGGCTCTCGCTGGCCGACGACGCACTCATCGAGGTGGCCGCGCTGGTCACCGACTCGGAACTGAACGTGCTCGGTGAAGGGGTGGACATCGTGATCCGCCCGCCGGACGCGGCGCTGGAGACCATGCCCGAGGTGGTGCGGCAGATGCACACCGCCTCGGGCCTCCTCGACGAACTCGCGGCCGGCACGACCCTGGCCGACGCCGAGGAGCAGGTCCTCGCGTACGTGCGTGAGCACGTCAAGGAGCCGGGCAAGGCGCCGCTGTGCGGGAACTCGGTCGGAACCGACCGCGGCTTCCTGCTCCGCGACATGCCGAAGGTGGAGGAGTACCTCCACTACCGGATCGTCGATGTCTCCTCGGTCAAGGAGCTGGCCCGGCGCTGGTACCCGAGGGCGTACTTCAACAGTCCGGAGAAGAACGGCAACCACCGGGCCCTCGCCGACATCCGCGAGTCGATCGCCGAGCTGCGCTACTACCGCGAGGCGATCTTCGTCCCCCATCCGGGCCCGGACTCGGACACGGCGAAGACGATCGCGGCGCGCCACGTGGTGCCCGCGGCGCAGTAGGCCCGCACGCGCGCCGGGCGGAGCAGCGACCGCTGCCCGCCCGGCGCGGGCGTGTCCGGGGTCGGGTGACGGGGCGTCCCCACCACCGCTCCCACCCGGCTTCCCGGTCCGGCCACCCGGGTGTCCGCGCGGGGTCCGGCCGGGCCCGGCCGTCCAGGACTCCCACGCCCCGCGCGGCACGGACCGCTCGGTGGCCGTGCGCGGGGCACATGACCGCAGCCGCCGCGGGCGGGGCGCCCGTGCGGCACCCGAGCCGGACCCGGTTTCGGCAGCGTGCCCCGCGGTCCGTCCCGCCGCGCACGCGGGGCGCACGCCGGGCCGACGTAAACACGGGCGCGAGCACCCTCCCGGACCCTGTACACTTTTTCTCGGCCGGTCGGGAGAACGACCGGTCATGGTGGGTGTAGCTCAGCTGGTAGAGCACCTGGTTGTGGTCCAGGATGCCGCGGGTTCGAGTCCCGTCACTCACCCTGAATGATCAGCCGGTGACCTGGGAAAACAGGCCACCGGCTGATCTTGTTTCGTTTTTGGCCAAAGGGTGGCCAAACGCCCCGCTCCCGACCTGCGTACAGTCCCCCGCCATGGCGAGCATCAGGAAGCGCGAGAAGAAGGACGGCACCGCCACCTACCAAGTCCGCTGGCTCGAAGGCGGACGCGGCGGATCGTGGCAGGACGAGAAGTTCGGCGACCAGGACGCAGCCGAGAAGTTCCAGCGGCTCGTCGAAGCCCACGACAACAGATGGCCGCCCGGCTGGGTCAAGGGCCAAGGCTTCGTCAAGGAAGCACCGATCCCCGGCGACATCCCGTGGTTGACCTACGCCACCCGCTACGTCGGCCGCCTCACCGGGATCGACGAGCGGACCCGCGAGGACTACCACCGCGAGATCCGCATCCACCTCTCCCTCCTCAAGCACACCGACGCCGCCGGCCACGAGTACCCGCCGACCGTGTGCAACATCACCCAGGACGGTGGCTTCTCCGGCGCCGCGTTGGATCCAGATCTCCTTGCGGACCGCCGCCCGCGGACCCGAACGTGCCCAAGGCCAAGTGGCCCGGCCTGGCCGATCAGCTTTCCAAGCCCGTCGGCCCCCGATCCAGCTGGTGGCGTCCACCATCGGGCTGTCCCTGACGTCGACCAAGTTCGGGCTCCAGCGGTTCCAGGACGGCGCGCACCCGAACGCGCTGCTGGTCAACTCCGAGTCGAACCTCGATGAGGACCAGGCCGCCAAGGTGAAGCAGAAGTTCCTGGCGGCGCTGCGCGGCACCCGGGAGCCGGTGGTATACGGCAAGGGCTGGGACTACAAGCCCCTGCAGATCGCACCCGAGGAGAGCCAGTTCCTGGAGACCCAGAAGTACAGCCAGGCGGAGTGCGCTCGCATCTTCGGCCCGGGCATCGCGGAGATCCTCGGCTACGGCTCCGGATCGATGACCTACTCGCACATCGTTGACCGGGACATCAGCCTGCTGAAGTACGCGGTTGGCAAGTGGGGCCGCCGCACCGAGAGGTTCCTGTCCCAGTTCCTGCCGCGGCCCCAGTACGTGAAGCTCAATCGCGACGCGCTGCTGGAGACGAACACCATGCAGCGGTACCTCGCGCACGCCTCGGCCCTCGGAAGCAACTGGGCAACGATCAACGAGGTGCGTGCGCTGGAGGAACCGTCCAACCGGCCGAGTGGAGAGATTCGTCGGGCTCCCGCGGTCAGCTCCGCGGCAGCCGGCGTCTCACCCACTCGACCGATCGAGCTCGCCTTGCCCTGTCACTCGCTTCCGAGCTCACGTACAGGGCCACGTGCCGTTCCGCGGGCCGCACGTCCTCAGGTGGATCCCGCTTCTTCCCGGGTGGAACGCGCAACCGCGTGAACGCCGCGGAACGGCGGACGCCCAGGCCCGATGAACGGCGGCCCGCACAGCGTCAGCTGTCGAACCGCATCGCGTAAGGACGGTGCGGCTTGCAGTGTTCGCCCCTCCTGATGGTGCTGGTGGCAGTGTGGGTGGCGGGGTCGCCGCCGCCGGTGACGGTGGCGGTGTTGGTGATCCGGGCAGGGGCGCCGCAGGAGACGCGGACCGTGAGGGTGATGGGTGGGTAGCTCCGACCGGGCTCCAGGACGTCGCTGCGGGTGCAGGTGAGGGTCGACGGGACGCACGACCATCCGGGACCGGTAAGGCGGAGTGCGGTGAGCCCCGGAGGGAGGGTGTCCTGCACCATGACCGGGGTGCCGTCGGTCGGGCCTTGCCCGTCATTGCCGACGGTGATGGTGAAGACCGCACGCTTGCTCCGGTGGGACTTCCCGTGGTCGAACTTCCCCTGGTCGAACTTCCCACGGTGGCGCTTGGTGATGGTCAGGGACGGTGGGGGTGTGACCACCTCGTAGGAGATGGTCACCTCGCCGTTGTTGTTGGCCGTTCCGAGCGGCGAGGTGCTGTAAGTGGTTCCGGTGCCTGTCGGGATGGCGAAACTGCTTCCGCCGCCGCCACCTCCACCGTCAGCACCAGCCCCGGTGGTGGCGGCCGCGCCGCCACCACCGCCGGCGAAGTAGCCACCGCCGCCGCCTCCACCGGCACCGGGGAAGGTCCCGCAGGCGCCGGAGTTGTCGCCGCCCGCACCGCCGGTGCCGACCGTGGCACCGGAGAAGCCGGTGCCGTTCCCGCCCGCCGTGGCCACACAGGGTGGGGCGACGCCGGGCGCGCCGCCGGCACCCGGTGTGCTGGTGGTGGTGCTCCCACCATCCCCGCCGGACCCCGGCGAACCGCCCACGGATGCTCCGTCGCCACCGGCGCCTGCGTCCGGCGTGCCACCGTTGCCCCCGCCCGCCTGGTTGGAGACCGAGCCTCCGTGGGCGGCGCCTCCTCCACCCGCCACCACGAGCAGGGTGCTGTTCGCGCTGACGCTGGACGCTCCACCTCCACCCGGACCGTTCATGAAGTCGCGCTGCGAGCTTCCGCCCGAGCCGCCGCCGTTGAACCCGCCGGCACCTCCCGCCCCGCCGCCGACGTTGCAGCCCTTGCCGCCGGTCCCGCCCACATTGATGGTGTAGGTCGTGGCCATGGTCGTGATGGGCAGTGTGGTGACGACACGCGCCCCGGTCCCGCCCGTACCAGGCGAGCTGCACGTGGTGCCGGAGTTGTCAGCGCCACCGGCGCCGTCCGCAGTGATCGTCACTACCGCGTTCGCCGGGACCATGAAGGACTGCGATGCGCCGGTGAAGTTGAAGGTCTGCGACACCGCTTGCGCCCGCACCCGAGCGGTCTCGGACGGCGCGGCGGTCGCCGGCGTCAGAGCGGCACCGGACAGTGCCATGCACAGCCCTGCCACCACCCCTGCACCCCGCCGCCGTTCACGAGTGCCGAAGCCGGCGCGGCCTGGGCCCGACCTCGGCCCCGAAGTGCGTTCTTCCTGTGCGGGACGTCTGAACACGGCAGTTCCTCCGATCCGATCGTTGTGGCTCCGCCCCGCTGCGCGTGGGCGCGACCCACTCCAATAACCGACAGCAAGTAATCCTGCACTCTTTGTGATCAAGGTACGGAGAGGTGGAACCCGAACCGGTCAGGTGTCAGGAACGCGGCCGGCCGCAGCCGTGCCCGGTCGACCGGCTGAACCCCGGCACCGACCCGACCACGACCCCGGCTGGCGCAACCCGGCGAGGCAGACAGTGCCGGATCGCGACGGCCGCACCGAGGTACGTCCGTCAGTCCCACCGCCCGCGCTCGGATCTCAGTGGACCGTCATCACGACCATGCCGTTTCCGCTCTGGCCCCCGTCCCCGAACGTGGCGCCGCCGTAGGCCGAGAAGCTGCTGTCGCCACCGCCACCACCGCCTGCGTCACCGTAGCGGCGTCCTACCACCCGAACGGTCCACCTGCGCGGGCGCACCGCGGCCGAGCCCTACGAAGGGACCACACACCCATGCGCACGATCCTCGGGCGGGAACCCGCACTCTGGCTCAACACCCTGTCGGCCGTCCTCGGCCTACTGGTGACGTTCAACATCGGCCTCACGGAGGCACAGGCCGGGTGGGTCGTGGCCGGCGTATCCGCGGTCCTCGGAGCGATCGCCGCGGCGCTCACCCGACCGATAGCTGTGCATGGTGCGGATCATCGACGAGCCGCCCACAGACGGGCAGCGGTTCCTCATGGCCACCGCGGCCGGCAACGTCGCCGCGGGCGAGGACATCCGTGTCCTGCCCCGAGCGGAAGCCGTACGCCTCGCCCTGCCGGACTTCGACTTCTGGCTGTTCGACTCCCGGACCTTGGTCCGCATGCACATCGACGACACGGACACCACGGTCGGCGTCGAGCTCGTCGAGGACCAGGCCCAGGTGCTCGCCGCCTGCCGAGCCCGAGACGCCGCCTGGCCCCTGGCAGTCCCTACTGCTGAGGTCTGGGCACAGGTACGTTCGTCTGTGTGACCACGGACTACCAGACCGCACGGGTCGCCCTCGGTGCGCGGCTGCGCGAGCTGCGCGCCGAGACCGGCCTCAACGGAAAGGACTTCGCCGAACGGCTCGGCTGGCAGCCCTCGAAGGTGTCCCGCCTGGAGCACGGGAAGCAGACAGCGACGGAGGCCGACCTCGAGGCCTGGGCCGCGGCTGCGGGCGCGCCCGAACACGCCGCCGATTTGAAGGGCCGCCTTCGGAGGCTCGAGTCCCAGCAGCGTTCGTGGCGCCGCCAACTCGCCACCGGACACCGGCCGGTCCAGGACCGCTGCGTCGTGGAGTACCGGCAGACGGCGACCGCCCGCGGCGAGGCCACCGTCATCCCGGGCTTGTTCCAGACGCCCGACTACGCCCGGCACGTGCTGCTGCAGAACGCCGTCCTGATGGGCTCCCCCCGTGACACCGACGAGGCCGTTGCCGGGCGCATGCGCCGCCAAGAGGTTCTGTACGAGGCGGGCAAGATGTTCCGCGTGCTCGTGTGGGAGGGCGGGCGCCCTCCACGCGCTGATCTGCCCCCACGATGTCATGGTCGGCCAACTGGATCGGCTCGTCGGGCTGATCGGCATGAGCACCGTGGAGCTTGGGATCGTCCCGCTCGGTGCCCGGATGGCGTTGACCCCGCAGCACGGGTTTTGGATCTTCGACGAGGAGCGCGTCATCGTCGAGACCATCAACACGGAGCTCCAGTACGACTCGGCTGACGATCTCTCCCTGTACGGCCGGGTGTGGGACCGCCTCAGTGAAGGCGCGGAGTACGGGGCACGAGCGCACCGCCTGATTGCCCGGGCCCGCGCACGCCTATCGCCCGCGTGAGCAACTGCTGACAAGCCGCTGAGCGGCCCGCGCAATCGCCACGACCCAGCAGGGCCTCGATTTCTACGGTCCTGGTCATGGAGACGGGAATCCAGCCGGCCGCGGGCGAACACGCGGGTACGCACGACTACTGCCACTGGCACAAAGGGCCCTCCGGATCGGCTCGCCTTGTCGACGTCGTCGAGCGCCAGTCCGGCCCGCCAGTACCGCTGTACGCCTGCGCGCCGTGCCGCGACCAGCGTCGGCTCCCGACCCGACTGGAAGCGTCGTGAAGACGGCGCCGTACAACACGCCGGAACGCACGGTGATCCCTTGCTACTGCTGGGTCCGAAAGCCCGGTACCTGGGACCGGTGCACCGAGGATCCGGGCCACGACGGCGAGCACCGCGACTGGGCATCCCAGCAGTCATGGCCCAATCGCGGGCCGGAGCACGTGACCATTGCATTACAGGCTCCCGAGGGCATGCCGAGACAGCCCGTGTGCCAGGCGTGCTGGCAGGAGCTGGCCACGACCAAGAGTCTCGCGACGAGCCTCGCTCGCTGCGGGGCCTGTGCTGATGCGAACTGCCCAGCGCGTGTGGACCTCTTCCCCCCTCTGGGGATCTACCGCCTGACGTGGTCGACGATACGTCGGGGCGAGGCGAGGCACCGCGGGCCCGGGTCGCCGCAGACGCCGCCGAACCCTGGACCGCCGTTGCCGCCGGGTGGGCCTGCTCCGTCACCACCGGGTACACCGCCGGTGTGATCCCGATGGACCGCCCGGCCGGCCTTCCCCCGTCCTTTGCGCATGCTGGCAGGGCCTCTCCTACAGCCCCCGTGCGACGGATGGACCCTCCTGGCGGCCTCTTCGTGGTGCTCCGGCCGGATCCATCCCGGCGGTGTGGTGAACCCCAGATCTTCGGGCCACCGCCGAGCGCATCGTGCACCACGATCGCGGTCTCTTCCGACGGCCACCCGGGCCGGGCACCCTCCCACCTCCGCCACGTCCGCGGGGACACGGTGAAGTGCCGGTCGTCGAGCGGCTGCTGCCCGTGCTCGGTCAGCCCGGCGGCGGCCTGCTCGACCGTTCGCCAACCGCGACGGAGCCGTGCGGCTCTCAAGGCGTCGTTGCGGCCCATGCCGCCAGTCTGAGGTGTCATCGCCCGCGCCCCCGGCCGTGGCCGTCGCGTGGCCCTACGTGGCCGTGCGATGGCCTGGTTGTCCCTCGCCGTGCAAATCCATCATCCACGTGCGACTACCGGGCGTACGCCGGCAACGTGCGCCAGCTGGCGCCCGCGATTCAGACCCTCATCAACGCACAGCCGGTGGGCGACGTCCCGGCCGGGGTCGCCCAGGTCGGCATCGATGAGGCATGGCGTCGGTTGTACACCCCCGGGGATTCGGCTCCGACGCCGCGTACCGGCACGCCCGGAAGCTCGCGATCTCCGTGCGGTCCCTGTGCGACCACTACGAGAACCTTCGGCGCCCCTCGACGACGACGTCCTGACGGCGGCGCCCCATGAGCCCCCTTCTGCCGCCGGCGAACGCGGCCGGCAGCAGAAGAGCCGCCCGCCCCCTGTCCCCCGTCCTGGACAGATCGAGTGCAGGGGCGGGCACCCCCATCCGCACGAATAGCCAGAGAAGGCACGCCTGTGGGAACCATCAGGGCGGTCGATCCGGCACGCTGCGGTGCTGCTGTATCCCACTGCACGAGCCGGGAATATGCCTCCCGCTCCCCGGACGGTTTCCTGGGACCCTGCGGAGTCCGGTCCGCTCGGGTCGCGAAGTCCATCGCACCCCTTGAACTGGGGTGTTGCAACGACTCCCGGAACCCAAGGAGCGTGGATCGGCCCTTCGTCATGCGCCGGCTTGTGACGCGCGGTCCTCGGCCCGGGCCGAGGGGAGTCCGGGCCGTCGGATCCGCCGTCAGGACGAGTCCCTGACCACCAGCTCCGTCGGCAGGATGATCCTCGGCCGGTCCGGGCCGCTGCGGTCGGCGATCTCGCGGAGGAGGAGGCCGGCCATGGTGCGGCCCATCTCCTCGATCGGCTGGCGGACGCTGGTGAGGGCCGGGTCCATGTGGCGGGCTACCGCGGAGTCGTCGAAGCCGACCAGGGCCACGTCGTCGGGGATGCTCCGACCCGCCTCGCGCAGCACCTGGCGGGCGCCGGCGGCCATGACGTCGGAGGCGGCGAAGACCGCGTCCAGCGAAGGGCGCCGGTCGAGCAGCGCGCGCATGGCCAGCCGCCCTCCCTCCTCGGTGAAGTCGGCCGGCGCCACCAGCCGCTCGTCGGCCGTGGCACCCGACTCCGCGAGGGCGGCCCGGTATCCGTCGAGACGGCACTGGGCACCGTAGACGTCGAGCCGCCCCGTGATCGTCGCGATGTTCCGGCGCCCGCGGGACAGCAGATGGGCGACGGCCGCGCGGGCGCCCCCGGTGTTGTCGGAGTCGACCGCGGCGAGGGGGTCGCAGGCCGAGCGGCGGCCACTGATGACGGCCGGGATCCCCAGTTGTTCCAGCAGATCGGGCAGCGGGTCGTCGGCGTGCACCGACACCAGCAGCACACCGTCCACCCGGCCGGCCGCGAGGTAGTCGGCCAGTCTCCGGCGTTCGCGGTCCGAACCCGCGAAGGTGAGGAGCAGTTGCATGTCGGTGTCGGCGAGAGCCGCGCCGACACCGCGCACGATGTCGGAGAAGTACGGCTCCGCGAAGAACCGGGCCTCGGGCTCGGGGACGACGAGCGCGATGGCGTCGTTGCGGTTGGCGGCGAGTGAGCGGGCGGCGCGGTTGGGAACGTAACCGAGTTCGGCGACGGCCGCCTCGACGGCGGCGCGGGTCGCCTCGCTCACCCGGGGCGACCCGTTGATCACCCGGGAGACGGTGCCGCGGCCGACGCCGGCCCGTGCGGCGACCTCCTCGAGCGTCGGTCTGCCCCCGCTGCGGCCCGAAGCCCTCGCCCCTCCGTGGGACGCGGCGCGCGCAGCGCCCCCCACGGGGAAATCGGCATTCCGGCGATCCACCATGATCCGCCTCCCGTCCTCCTGCCCCGGAACATTACGCGCCGGGAGCCTTGACACCCCCGCGGGGAGCCGCGACCCTTCAAGCCATCACCTATGGGAGCGCTCCCACACTACCTGTCCCATTCAGAACCCGCACGTTCCCCGCCCGAGCCGCAGCTTCAACCGATGGGCACACCGTGAGAGTTGGCCGGGGGTCGGCACGTCAGGGCACTAGGAGGACGCAATGCGCAGGACCGTAATCCTGGCGGTCGTCGCGGCGCTCGGCGCCGGGCTGCTGGCCGGCTGTGCCGAGGACGGCGAGGAACCCGGCGGCAGCTCCGCGAACGGCGGGGGCGGCGGCAAGGGCAAGACCACGATCACCGTAGGGGTCTTCGGGGCCTTCGGCCTCAAGGAGGCCGGGCTCTACGACGAATACATGAAGCTCCACAAGGACATCGAGATCAAGCAGACCTCGATCGAGCGGAACGAGAACTACTACCCGCAACTGCTCACCCATCTGGGGAGCGGCAGCGGGCTGGCCGACATCCAGGCCGTCGAGGTCAACAACATCGCCGAGATCACGGCCACCCAGGCGGACAAACTCGTCGACCTCGGCAAGACCGAAGGCGTCAGCAAGGACGCCTTCCTGCCGTGGAAGTGGGCACAGGGCACGTCCAAGGACGGGAAGACCGTCGGACTCGGCACGGACATCGGCCCCCAGGGCATCTGCTACCGCAAGGACCTCTTCGCCAAGGCCGGTCTCCCGACGGACCGCGAGGCCGTCGGCAAGCTCTGGGCCGGCGACTGGAACAAGTACCTGGCCGCCGGCAAGCAGTTCAAGGCCAAGGCTCCCGAGGGCACCGCCTTCGTGGACTCCGCCTCCGGGGTCATGGCCGCGATCACCGGCAGCAGCGCCGAACGGTTCTACGACGCCAACGGCGAGGTCGTGTACAAGACAAACCCGGCCGTGAAGGAGGCCTGGGACATCGCCGCCGCCTTCGCCACCGAGGGACTGACGGGCAGGCTCCAGCAGTTCACGCCCGCCTGGGACCAGGGCTACGCCAACGGCGCGTTCGCCACGGTCTCCTGCCCGGCGTGGATGCTCGGCTACATCCAGGACAAGGGCGGCGCGGCCGGAAAGGACAAGTGGGACGTCGCGTCCGCGCCGAAGCCCAGCAACTGGGGCGGCTCGTTCCTGATCGTCCCCGAGGCGGGCACGAACAAGACCGAGGCGGCGAAGCTCGCGGCCTGGCTGACCGCACCCGAGCAGCAGGCGAAGCTCTTCGAGAAGCGCGGCAGCTTCCCGAGCGCCAAGGCCGCGTACTCGCTGCCCGTCGTGTCCGGCGCCGAGCACGACTACTTCGGGGGCGCGCCGATCGGCGAGATCTTCTCCCGGGCCGCCGAAGGCATCCCGGTCACGATCATCGGCCCGAAGGACCTGGTGATCGCCCAGAACCTGGCCGACGTCGGCATGCTCCAGGTCGACCAGAAGGGCCGGTCGTCCAAGGAAGGCTGGGACGCCGCCGTGAAGGCCATCGACAACGCGCTCGACCAGTGACCGGACCGGTGACTCCCGTGACCGGCACGGCCGGTGACCCGGCTGCCACCGCGCCCTCCCGGGAGGAGGGCGCGGCCCCGGCGCGGCGGCCCCCCGACCGTGAGACCGCCGCGGCCGGGCGGCGCCGGGAGCGGCGCAGCCGCTGGTACCGGCGGGATGTGCGGTGGAGCCCGTACGCGTTCGTCGCCCCCTTCTTCCTGTTCTTCGCGGCCTTCGGGCTCTTTCCCCTGCTCTACACCGGCTGGGCGTCGCTGCACCGGGTGGAGCTGACGGCCCCGACGGACATGGAGTGGGTGGGCCTGCGGAACTTCGCGCGGCTGCTCGAGGACGAGTTCTTCTGGAACGCGCTGAAGAACACGTTCACCATCGGGATCATCTCCACGGTTCCGCAACTGCTGATCGCCCTGGTCATCGCGCATCTGCTCAACTACAGGCTGCGCGGCTCGATGTTCTTCCGGGTCGCGGCGCTCACCCCGTACGCCACGTCCGTCGCGGCGGCCACGCTCGTCTTCGTCCTGATGTTCGGCCGGGACTACGGGATGATCAACTGGGCGCTGGGGCTGGCCGGGATCGACCCGGTCGACTGGCAGAACGGCGAGTGGACCTCGCAGATCGCGGTCTCCACGATCGTCATCTGGCGCTGGACCGGCTACAACGCGCTCATCTACCTGGCGGCGATGCAGGCGATCCCGAACGACCTGTACGAGTCCGCGGCGCTCGACGGGGCCTCCCGCCGGCAGCAGTTCGTCCATGTGACCGTCCCGTCGCTGCGGCCGACGATCCTCTTCACGTGTGTCGTGTCGACGATCGGCGCGACCCAGCTCTTCGGCGAGCCGCTGCTGTTCAACGGCGGCGCCGGGGCCACGGGCGGCTCCGACCACCAGTTCCAGACGCTCGGGCTCTATCTGTACGAGCAGGGCTGGGTGAACCTCCATCTCGGCCGGGCGTCGGCGATCGCCTGGACGATGTTCCTGATCCTGCTGCTGATCGGCGCGGTGAACTGGCTGCTCGTCCGCCGGCTCCGCGAGAGCGCCTAGGGGGATGACGTGCTGACGACCACTCATGAGCGGGCCGCCACCGGGCCCGCCACCACCCCCGGGCGCCCGCGGGCCCGCGCCGGCAGGCACCTGCACGGCGGGCGCATCACCCATGCCGTACTGATCGTGTTCACCCTGGGCTCGCTCTTCCCCCTGGTGTGGACGGCGATCGCGGCTTCCCGCAACAACACCCGGCTCGCGCAGACGCCCCCGCCCTTCTGGTTCGGCGGCAACCTGTTCAGGAACCTCGAAATCGCCTGGACCGACGCCAACATGGGCACGGCGCTGCTCAACACCACGGTCGTGGCGGGGTCCGTCGCGGCGGGCACCGTGGTCTTCTCGACCCTCGCCGGCTTCGCCTTCGCCAAACTCCGCTTCCGGTTCAAGAACGCCCTGATGCTGCTGGTGATCGGCACGATGATGGTCCCGCCGCAGCTCGGCGTCGTCCCGCTGTACATGCTGATCGCGGAGCTGTCCTGGACCGACCGGCTGCAGTCCGTCATCCTCCCCACGCTCGTCAGCGCCTTCGGCGTGTTCTTCATGCGGCAGTACCTGAGCGAGGCGCTGCCGACGGAGCTGATCGAGGCGGCCCGGGTGGACGGGGCGAGCAGCTGGCGCGTGGTGTGGCACGTGGTCTTCCCGGCCGCCCGGCCCGCGATGGCGGTCCTCGGCATGCTCACCTTCGTGATGGCGTGGAACGACTTCTTCTGGCCGATCATCGCGCTGACGCAGAACGGCAGCCCGACGGTCCAGGTGGCGCTCACCGGGCTGGGGCGCGGCTACATCCCGGACCAGTCTGTGATCATGGCCGGCGCACTGCTGGGCACGCTGCCGCTGCTGCTCGCCTTCGTGCTCTTCGGCAGGCAGATCGTCGGCGGCATCATGCAGGGCGCGGTCAAGGGCTGACACCGTCCACTTCCTTCCTCCTCCACACTTCGGGAGCTCCTCCATGTCCGTCAGCTTTCCGCCCGGCTTCCTGTGGGGCACCGCCACCGCCGCCTACCAGATCGAGGGCGCCGCGCGGGAGGGCGGCCGTACGCCGTCGATCTGGGACACCTTCAGCCATACGCCCGGCAAGGTGGAGAACGGGGACACCGGCGACGTGGCCGTGGACCACTTCCACCGCCGCGCGGACGACGTCCGGCTCATGTCCGGGATGGGCGTCAACGCCTACCGCTTCTCGGTCTCCTGGCCGCGGGTCCAGCCCACGGGCCGCGGCCCGGCCGTCCAGCGCGGTCTCGACTTCTACCGGGCGCTCGTCGACGATCTGCTGGACCACGGGATCACGCCCGTGCTGACGCTCTACCACTGGGACCTGCCGCAGGAGCTGGAGACGGCCGGCGGCTGGCCCGAACGGGACACGGCGCACCGCTTCGCCGACTACGCCCGTATCGTCGCCGACGCGCTGGGCGACCGGGTGGAGCGCTGGACCACGCTCAACGAGCCCTGGTGCAGCGCCTTCCTGGGATACGCCTCGGGGGTGCACGCGCCGGGTCGCACGGATCCCGTGGCCTCGCTCCGTGCCGCGCACCATCTGAACCTGGGCCACGGGCTGGCAGCCCAGGCGCTGCGCACGGCTCTGCCCGCCCGCGGCCAGGTGTCCGTGAGCATCAACCCGAGCGCGGTCAGGGCCAGGAGCGACACGGAGGCCGATCTGGACGCGCGGCGCAGGATCGACGCGCTGGCCAACCGTGTCTTCACCGACCCGTTGCTGCACGGCGCGTACCCCGCGGACCTCCTCGTGGACACGGAACGCCTCACGGACTGGTCCTTCGTCCACGGTGACGACCTGGCCGTCATCCGGCACCCCCTCGACTCACTGGGCATCAACTACTACTCACCGTCCGTTGTATCCGGTGCCACTGACAGTGACGTCCCGCCGGAGCGGAACGACGGCCACGGCGGCGGCGCGCACTCCCCCTGGCCGGGCGCCGACGCGGTCTGCTTCCACCGGGCGCCGGGCGACGTCACGGACATGGGCTGGCCGGTGGACCCGACGGGCCTCCACGAACTGCTGATGCGCTACTCCCGGGAAGCCCCGGGGCTGCCGCTCGTCGTCACCGAGAACGGCGCCGCGTACCCCGACAAGCCGGGCGCCGACGGAACCGTCCACGATCCCGAGCGGATCCGCTACCTCCACGGCCATCTCTCCGCCGTGCACCGCGCGATGGCGGACGGCGCGGACGTCCGGGGCTACTTCCTGTGGTCCCTGCTGGACAACTTCGAGTGGGCGTACGGCTACGGGAAGCGCTTCGGCGCGGTGTACGTCGACTACGACACCCAGGCCCGCATCCCGAAGTCCAGCGCCCACTGGTACGGCGAGCTGGCACGGACGGGGGTGCTCCCCGACTGCTGACCCGCTGCGGCGGACGCGCGCCCCGGCCGGGTGGGGGGTCACCGGCCGGGGCGCGCCGCATGGGGGTGTGGTGGCCGCCGGCCACCGGTGGTGCGGGAGGGGGCTCCACCGGCGGCCGGCGGCCACGGGGCGGGCGGCTACTCGTAGGCGGCGAACGCCTTCGTGAACGCCAGCGGCTCCTGGAGGATCGAACTGCAGGTCGCGTCGGCGGAGTTCTTCACCCCGCCCGGGCACTGCCTGTCGCGGGTCGAGGACCACATGGCCAGCCACCCGATCCCCTTCGACCGCGCGAAGCCGACCAGCTGCGTCGCGTCGTCGACCGTGAAGATCTCGGTGGTGACGTCGTTGACCCCGATCATCGGGGTGACCGCGACGGTCTTCCACGCGGCGGCGTCGGAGAGACCGAGGACGCCCTTGATCTGCGCCTGGGTGGCGGTGGCCGCCTGGATCGCGTAGGTGCCCATGTCGCCGCTGTAGGCGGGCCCGTAGTCCATCGCCATGATGTTGACCGCGTCGATCCGCACGCCGTTCCTCCTGGCGTCGGCGAGCAGGTCGACCCCGGGCTGGGTGAGCCCCTCGGGCATGACGGGGAGGGTGAAGGAGACGTCCAGCCCCGGGTGCTTCTTCTGGAGCTGGGCGATGGCCTGCGACCGGCGGGTGTTGGCGGCCGCGTCGGGCAGCGCGGCACCCTCGATGTCGAAGTCGACCTTGGTGAGACCGTACCGGTCCACGACCTTGCCGTACGCCGCCGCGAGGTCGCCGGGGGACGTGCAGTTGAGGGCGAGCTCACGGCCGGCCGCGCCGCCGAAGGAGACCCGGACGTCGCCGCCCTCGGCGCGCAGCGCGGTGATCTGGGCCGCGACCCTGTCGTTCGCGAGGTCGGTGACGCCGCCCCACAGCGGGGTGCAGCCGCCACCGGCGGTCACGAAGGCGAGCGTGAAGTCCTTCACCCCGGTCCTGGCCGCCGTGTCGAGCATGTCGTACGCCGGGAACAGGGACGTGTCGATGTAGGGGGCGAACCTCCCTCCGCTGCCGCCGGTCGGGGGCGTGGCGGTGACCGTGGCCGTCGGTGTGACGGTGGGCGACTGCGGGGCCGTCGCGGTGGGGGCCGGAGGCTCCGTCGTGCCGGTCGCCGTGGGGGACGGCGTGGGTTGCCCGGTCGGCCGCCCGCCGGGCGTGGGCGGGACGCCCGCGTCGGGCGAACAGGCCACTTCGTCGATGAGGCAGCCGGACGGGTCGCCCGCCTCGCCGCTCGCGGAGGTGACGAAGCCGACGGTGACGGACGCGCCCGGCGCGAGCCGCTTGTTCCAGCTCGCCGGCTTCACGGTGACGTGCCGTCCGCTGACGGTGTGGTCGCCGTTCCAGAGGGAGCCGATGCGCGTGCCGGCGGGAAGGTCGAACTCGAGCGTCCAGCCGGACCGGGCCTCGCCGGTGTCGTTGGTGATGACGTACTGCCCGGTGTAGCCGCCGGCCCAGGAGCTGGTCCTGGTGTACGTGGCGCCCACCGCGGCCGCCTGCGCCGTCCCGGAGAACGCGAACGCCGCACCGCCGACGAGCGCGGCGGCCACGACCGCACCGATCGTCCTCGTTCTGCCGCTCGCCCTGTGCCGGTGCGTGCTGGTGCCCATCGCGTGTGCCTGCCTCTGCGTGACGGAAGTGGGGGTGCGGCAGCACGCTAGCGGTCCCGGAACGGACAAAGCTCCCCATCCGGACGGCCGTTGTGGTTCTTAGGGTGCGCTTAAGGACGGCATCGGAGGCGGTTAATCCCTCGCAGTGCCCACGCCCTGCGCAGGGGGTCCGCGCTCCCTTCCCCTCCGGTGTCAGACCTCCGCGCCCCTGCGGCTCCCGGACCCGCCCCTCCTGCGCCGCTTGGTGCGGTGGCCGAGCCGGCCCTGCGGACGCTGCGAGGCCCCGGCGAGCCCGATCCAGATGCGGACCTCCGTACCGCCCAGCACCGAGTGCCCGATGCGCACATCGCCGCCGGTCGACTCGGCGACCCTCCGCACGATGTCCAGGCCGAGCCCCGTGGAGCCGTCCCTGGCCCCGCTGTTGCCGCGGCTCAGGGCCGCCTCCGGGTCGGCTATTCCCGGGCCGGCGTCCGAGACGAGCACGATCACGGCGTCCTCGCCGTTGTGCACGTCCACCGAGAAGGCCGTGCCCTCCGGCGTGTGACGGAAGACGTTGCCGAGCAGCGCGTCCAGGGCGGCGGCGAGTTCGGGCCTGGCCACGGGGATGCGCACCGGCCGGTCCACGCCGGCGAGGCGGACCTTGCGTCCCTCGTCCTCTGCGAGCGCCGACCAGAACTCCATGCGCTCCCGCACGACTTCGGAGACGTCGCAGCCCGCGCCCGGCCCGGTCGCCTGGGTCTGCGGCTTGGCCTCGCGCGCCGTACGGATGATCGTGTCGACCTCGCGTTCCAACTGCTCGACCGCGGCCCGGGTCTGGTCGGCCGCCGTGCTCGTGCCCAGTGACGCCGCGTTGAGCCGGAGCACGGTCAGCGGGGTGCGCAGCCGGTGCGACAGATCGGCGGCCAACTCGCGTTCATTGGCGAGCAGCTGGACGACCTGGTCGGCCATGGAGTTGAACGCGACTGCGGCGGAGCGTAGTTCGGTGGGCCCTTCTTCCGGTACCCGTGCTCCCAGACGCCCTTCGCCGAGGTCGTGCGCGGCGCCCGCGAGCCGCTGGGCGGGGCGCACCATCCGTACACCCAGCCGGTCGGCGACGGCGACGGAGCCGACGACCAGCGCCGCACCGACGCCCGCGAGCACCAGCCAGGCCGTGGTCACACCCTTGCCGACCTCGTCCTCCGGTACGTACACCTCGACGATCGCGATCTTCCCCGAGCTGAGCGCGGTGGGCTGGAGCAGCGCGGAGCCGTCCGTGACCTCCGTGATGGACGCGCGGCCGATGCGCTGCGTGGTGGCGAGGTCCTTGACCGCGGCCCGCCGGGTGCCGATCTCCAACTCCTGGCCACCGGTCTCGTCCGAGGCGGGCACGTGCACGGCCATCCGCCCCGCCGCACCGGCCTGCGTGGAGGCGACGGCGCGCTCCAGCTGGCGCCGGTCGGTGGTGATGGACAGCGTCGGTCCGATCGCGGCGGCCTGCCGCTCGGCGTTGGAGAACGCCCGGTCCCTGGCCATCTCCTCGATGACGAGCCCGAGCGGTACGGCGAAGGCCAGCACGACCATGGTGGTGACCGCCAGGGAGACCCTGACCAGGGCCCATCTCATCTCGGCGGCTCCAGTTTCACCCCGACACCGCGGAGGGTGTGCAGATAGCGGGGGCGCGCGGCGGTCTCACCCAGCTTCCGCCGCAGCCAGGACAGATGCACGTCGATGGTCTGGTCGTCCCCGTAGGACTGTTGCCACACCTCGGCGAGGAGCTCCTTACGGGGTACGACGACACCCGGACGCCCGGCGAGGAAGGCGAGCAGATCGAACTCGCGCCGGGTCAGATCGAGTCGGTCGCCGTCCAGTTCCGCCTGGCGGCGGAGCGGGTCGATGCACAGCCCGCCGACCCGGATGACCCTGCTGGGCGGGGCCTCGTCCGCGGCGGTGCGCGACCGGCGCAGCACGGCCGACATCCGCGCCGACAGGTGTTCCACCGAGAACGGCTTGGTGAGGTAGTCGTCCGCGCCGTCGTTGAGGAGCCGCACGATCTCCGTCTCGTCGTCCCGCGCGGTCGCGATGATCACGGGTACGTCGGTGATTCCGCGCAGCATCTTCAGCGCCTCGGCCCCGTCGAGATCAGGGAGTCCGAGGTCGAGAATCACCACGTCGAAGCGGAAATGGGCCACTTCGCGCAGCGCCTCCAGGGCGGTCCCGACGCTCCTGACGGTGTGGGAGGCCTCGGTCAAGTGCCTGATGAGGGCGGATCGCACGAACTGGTCGTCCTCGACCACGAGCACACTTGCCATGGGCGGCACCGTACGCCATCCGGAGTAACGGAGTCCCCGTGGGACAGGGACTGCGGGCGTGGTGCAGTATGGCCCGGATGCGGAGAGGACTCGTACACGCCGTGGCGTGGTCGCTCGCCACGGGCGCGGCGGTCACGCTCTCGTGGTGGGGTGTGCACACCGTGATGGCGGGCACGGCGTACGACCGGCCGCGGGCCCTGCCCATCACGGCGGACGCCCGCACGCCGCAGCCTTCCCCGACCCGTTCGTCCCCGACGCGGGACCCCGGCACTCCGGCTCCGGCTCCGTCGTCGGGCGACGAGCCGGGGAGAGGCGGCGGTTCTCCGGCGGCGACTCCGCCTGCCGAGAAGCCGCAGGCGCCGCCCGGCACGGGCAAGAGCCCCTGGTCGCCACCGCCTTCGGGCAATGTGAAGAGCTACACGGTCGAGGGCGGTCGGGTCGCGTTCGACATCGGGCCCAGCTCGGCCGAGCTGGTCTCGGCGACCCCGTCGGGCAGTTGGACGATGCAGATCTGGAAGCAGCCGACCTATATCCGGGTGACGTTCTCGCTGAACGGCCGGGAGATCGACGTCTTCTGCACCTGGCACGACACGGCGCCGCGCGTGGAGATCGAGGAACGCTGAGGACCACTGGAGAACCCTGAGGTTCTGCGCCCCCGGAGCCCCGGGCCCCCGGCACGGCAGGGGTGCCTCGGCGACGGCGGCCGGCCCTCAGCGGAAGACCGAGGAAGGCGGCGCCGGAGAGGGTCTGGCCGCCGCGTCGGTCACGGCGACCGCGCCGCCGGTGAAGTCCTTGAGCGCCTTGCCGTGTTCGAGCCGTCCGGCGTGCGGGTCGCTCGCCACCCTGCGGGTCAGTTCGGCGACGGGCAGCGGCCGGTCCGAGCCCACCAGCACGGCGTTGCCGAAGCGCCGACCGCGCAGCACGGTCGGGTCGGCGGCGAGGGCGAGTTCGGGGAAGACGGTCGCCGCGGTGGCGATCTGCCCACGCAGATGGGCGAGCGGCGGGCCGTCCGCGAGGTTGGCGGCGTAGGTCCCGCCGGGCTTCAGGACCCGCCGCACCTCCGCGAGGAATTCGGTGCTGGTCAGGTGCGCCGGGGTGCGCGCACCGCTGAAGACGTCGGCGATGACGAGGTCGGCCCAGCCGTCGCGGAGCTTGCCGAGTCCGGCGCGGGCGTCGACGGAGCGGACCCGTATCCGGGCGCCCGGGTCGAGCGGGAGCCGGTCGCGGACGAGGCGGACGAGGCGTTCGTCCACCTCGACGATCTGCTGGGTGGAGCGCGGACGGGTCGCCGCGAGGTACCGCGCGAGGGTGAAGGCGCCACCGCCGAGGTGGACGGCGTGCAGCGACCGGCCGGCGGGCGCGGCGAGATCGATGACGTGCCCGAGACGGCGCTGGTACTCGAAGGTCAGCAGCGCGGGATCGTCCAGATCGACGTGGGACTGGGGCGCTCCGTCGATCAGCAGCGTCCAGCCGTGGGGCCGGTCGCGGTCGGGTACCAGTTCGGCGAGCCCTCCGTCCACGGACTCGACGACCCCTTCCGCCACCTCCGACCGACCGCGCTGTCTGTTTCTCGCCACCCGGCCATTATCGGCGGGCGCCGGTGCGACCGCGTACGCCGGTCACGGACGGCGCCCCGACGGCCCCCCGCCCGGGGCCGGCCGGAGAGCGCGGTCCGGGGTGCCGGAGGCGGCGGCGAGAGGGATGACGAACGCCGTCCTGGCACCGATCGGGCGCGTGCGGCGTCCCCGGGCGCACCGCCCGCGGCCTCCCGACGCCCGGGGCACGCCCGGCTGCCCCACGCACCCCACCCGCGTCCCCGGCGCGTCATGCGGCCGAGAGGCGGTGGGCGGGATGGAGGCATGAGAGAACGCCTGTGGGCCAGAAAGGATCTCCCTCCCTGACCCACAGGAATTCGATGACCGCAATCGCGTCACAGCCGGGTTCGAGGATCAGAGCCTCACGTCGGCATCTGCCTCAGTCACCTGGCCGCGAAGCGGCACCGCTGAGGCATTACGCCTTACCCGAACAGTGGGCCGTGCTACCACCGGGGGTCCCGACCGACAGGTAAACGGTACGCCCTTCCGGAATATCGAAGTCCACGGTCTTCGAATTACCGGAGCCGAGGTCGAATTCCCAGGTCCTCTCGATACGAGAGCCGTTTGCCGTCGTCCACTGGAGCTTGTAGCCCATCATGGCCCTCGACCAGTTGCTGATGCTCAGCGTCTCACTGCTTGCCTTGAAGGACGCGCGAGCGCCCTTGGTGGCGTCGTTCGACCGCCAAATGGTGGCAAGAAGGTCGTGGGCGCCAGGGTCGTTGGTGGCGGCCGACTTGTCGCAGTCAACCTTCCAGTAAGCGCTGGGCGCTGCCTGTGCCGTCCCCGGTACGGCAAGGACGAGCGCTGCGACGGCTGTGGTCGTCAGTCCGACGACGCTCGTGAGTGTGCTCTTCTTGAAGATACGCATGGTTCTGTTTCCCCCAGACGGCGTGAATCGAGCAAGGAGTACGGACTCACATCCCCATTCGGACGGGCCAATTCCCCTTGCACACTTGAGGCTTTTGGCCGCTGTGCGGACACGACTCTTCCATGATCTACGACTGTCGGTCAACGATGATTTCCCGAAAGCAGGGAGGACGGCGGTCACGCCCCAACTACGGAAACTGCCGTAGATCCCCAACGGTCCGAGTGGTCTCGGTCGACACCGACCAGCCCGCGGCGGGCCCGGCGGCCCACGGCCGCCACACCTGGGTCTCGGGCGGCGCGGTCGAGCGGGCCGCCAAGATGGTCCGTACCCGGCTCCTCCACCCCTGGCCCACAAGTGAGGTATGTCCACGGAGCTTCTCCAGATCACCGACGGCAAGATCACCTCGCACGACGGCGTGCTCTCCACGACGGTCACCGAGGCGATGGACGGCAAGGAACTGTGGGCGACGGCCCAGGCCGCCCCGCCCCACGGAGCCACTGGACGAGGCGGGCCAGGGTGACGCTTTCGTGGGCCTGGCCTTCTGAGCGATCCGCGCGGTTGTGGACGTCGACATCGAAATCGGCTCCATCCGCGTGGTCGAGATGGCGGTGGCAGGACATGGGCCGCGTCCTGAATCCGGCCCAACTGGCCACCGCATCGAGGCGGGCATCCCCCAGGGCGTCGGCACGGCCCTGACGGAGAACTTCCGCACCACCCGAGGCCTGCTCCGCCACCCGGACCTCACCGGGTACGCCCTCCCCACATTCCTGGACGCCCCGGACATCCGCATCGTGAAACTGGTGGAGGAGCGGGATGTCGTCGCGCCCTTCGGGGCGAAGGCCGCGGGTGCGGTGCCGGTGGTGACGTCCCCGGCGGCGGTGGCCTCCGCGGTGCGCGCGGCCACGGGCAGGCCGGTCAACCGGCTGCCCATCCGGCCGCAGGCGGCGGTCGCTGTCACTGACTTGTGACGGATTGATATATCCAACTTCTGAGGATATGACGCGGGTTGCTGGATGCGACGTGCGGCAAGATCGGTCAATAATCGGATCTTGCACGTCACATCCTGTCGCCAGGAGGGTCATGTCTTTCGAAGAAGAGTGGGCCGGTCTCAAGGCGGCGGCCGCTGCCCGTATGCAGCTGAACGGTGCGCCGACGATGGACCCGCACCCTTCACCGTCCGACGGCGACCTCGTCATCTACGACGACGAGCTGGGCAAGATCGGCCACTCTGCCTATCTGCTGCACAACAACCTGAATGCCGACGGGAAACACGCCCAGACCACGAGCAAGGCCGCCGGTACGAGCCTGACGGCAGACGGTTTCGAGACCGGCAAGGCGCTGACCGATGCGGCCAAGGTGTGGGAGAAGCAGGTCGGGACGCTGCTCGACGCTTGCGCACACATCTCCAACCATCTTGATTTCACCAAGGCGTCGAAGAAGAAGGACGACGAGTGGGTCGCCGCTCAGGTCGGCGCGTCAAAGATCTCCAAGTACTACGACGTGCCCGAGGAGAGGCCCGCCGACTCCGGCGCACCTTCGGTGACGAAGCCGCAGGGCCCGATCATGTGATCCCCCACACTCCCCGGCCCCCCTTCCCCCCACCCGCGTACAGGTTCTAGTCGCTAGGCGAGGTACCCATGCTGGTGTTCCAGCAGCTTCTCAATCTGAAGACGAAGCCGCTCGACGAGGCGATCGACGACTGGGTCGCCATGCTCAAGAAGCTCAAGGAACTCGCCAAGGGCGCCGGGGATATGGGCACCTACGCACAGGGGACGGCCTGGAAGGGCAAGAACGCCAACGTCACCAAGCCGTTCGTGACGAGGACGGCGTACGAGTTCCAGGACGCGGTGACGCAAGCCGAGAGCATCCTCAATCTGCTCAAGGACGCCCACAGCACGTTCACCAAGGCCAAGGCCGACCTGAAGGCGATCTACGAGAACCCGCCCAAGGGCCTCACCATCGCCCCCGATGGCGCCGTCGGCTACCGGGAGGACTCCGACGCCGACGAAGGCGCGGCCGAGGCGCTCCTCAAACGGATGGAGGCCGTGCTCCAGCGCGCGGTGGACGCGGACGCGGCCTGTGCCTGGGGCCTGGCGAACCTCACCAAGGACAGCCGCGAATTCAACAGCCTGCACTACGGCTCACTGAAGGACGCGGCGGCGGGCGCGGCCAACGAAGCGCAAATGAGGCTGGACGAGTTGCAGCACCAGCCCGAGCCAAAGTGGGGCAGCGGCACCATCAAGCCGGTGGCCGAATTCCTCAGCTACCGCTCGTGGATGAACAGTGGCGAGTACTTCCTGCGCGGTGACATGGACAAGGGCTGGAAGTACTTCATGGGTGGTGCGCCCTCGGCATCTGCCGGCCTGGTCGCCGGCGGCCTGGAGAAGAACATCGGCGGCGGCGGGCTGCACCGTAAACCGTCCGCGGTGAACATACTGGGCAAGTTCGGCGGCAAGGTATTCGGCGCACCGGTAGCGGTCGTGGCCACCGTGGTCGACTTCTATTACACCCCGCCGGGATCAAACAAGGAGCCGGGCGACGAAAAGATTCTCGCCCCCGATGCACCGCCCCGGGTGGAGTACAACAAATGAAGCACGCGAGCAACAAACCCACCTCATACCGCGGACCTTTCTCCTCCAACTGGCTGAAACCCAGAGGGCATCGCACATTCCTCCTCGGAATCGGCGCCTCGGTGGTCGGCTTCGCGGGCGCCGTCAGAAGACTGCTCGAGGGATCCGGAATCCTGCCGGTCCTCGGATTCTTCGCGGCGGGTGTGCTCGGAGTGACGCTCACAGTCGCGTGGATCGTGACGTACGCGAAGGAACACTGAGCCCGGCGAAGGACTCTCCTCTCCTGCCCCGGTGGTCTGCGGCGGTTGGTCATCGACCACTTGGCGGCTCACGCCATGAAGGCGTGCGCCGATATGCGGAAGGCACCCATCACCGTCGGCCAGGCCAGATGCAGGTCGCGGGCGGCCTGGATGACCAAGCCGGCATCGCGCAGCCGGCGCCCGGCCGCCTGGCGCAGCCGGGCGGTGATCCGCGCCCCGGCCGGTATATCTGGGCGACGCTCTCGGTAGACGACTTCCTCGGGCACTTCGGCTCGCGGTACCACCAGCGGCGCTTGTGCCACAACAGCACCAGCCCGCGCTCCCCGTAGGGAAGATCCCGAGGACGGGTCCGGGCTGTGCCCTTCACCTACCAGGCGAAGGCCCCGCACTCCGGGCAGGCGCGAGCCGTTTCCTCCGCCGTGGCCAGATGCACCCGGCGGGTGCCGTCCTCAAGCCGCTCGACCCGTATGACGGACACCCCGTGAGGGTCCGTCGGTTTCGTCGGCGTACCGTTTCGGTGTCCGGGCTCGATTGCGGGCGCCGGGTGGCCCGGCGCCGGCCTGTTGCCCAGCGTCCATCCATACCATCGAGGTATCGCTTGACCGACTACCTGACTGCCACCATGGCGATGCTCGGACCGGCCCAGAACCGCTATGCAGAGCCGTCGGCATGGCACCGCCTCCACGCCGGTCTCGGCATACGGCTGCCACCCGACTACCAGGTGATCGTCGACGCATACGCCCCGATCCAACTCAACGGCCACCTGTACTTGTCCCACCCCGCGACCGAGCGCTGGAACCTGGTCCAGTGGATACGGGACACCATCCGGGCGTGGTCAGAGGTGCCCTGGGACGAACTCGACCTCGACGCGGACGAGGACCCCCGACAACTCCTCGGACTCGGGGAGTTGAGCTTCGGCACCCGCAACGGCCTATGGCCGATCGCGAGCACCGATCGAGGAGAGACGATCTTCCTTGACGCAGCCGCCGATGCCAACAGGCTCGTGGTCAACTACGACGAAACCTGGGCAGAGCACCGCATGAGCTTCACCGAATGGCTCTATCGCTACCTGATCGGTGAGGACATGACCGGCCCCAACAGCTCGGCTTTCAATCCAGGCCCGGTGAAACTGCAGCACCTCCCGATGTCTGCCGACGAACGTCCCGACCCTTGGTACGGCCCAGATCGCGGCATGTGAGGCGTCGGCACCCCCCGGCAGGGCACGGCCCCAACCGAGATGACCGCTCAGATGCTGTCCGCGGCCTCGATCATGCGGGCCGCCTCGCCCAGGGCCTCGCGCAGCATCACCGGATCGGTGAGCGGAGCCTGGTCGGTGCCGCCGGGCGGCAGCAGCCAGTTCGAGCCCGCCATCGAGGGCTCGGAGGCCGGGCCCACCGGGCAACCCGCCGAGGCGCCGGGGATCCGGATGCCCCGGCCCGAGGTCTCCGTGCACGCACTGCCCGGCATGTCCCAGCCGGCCGCCGTGCCTGGCGGCACCAGGAAGCCCAGGGTGTCGCAGCTGCCGTCATGGAGCACGGGCCCGACGACGGGGGCGCCGCCCCGGCGCAGGATGTCCACCGCCTCGAGACCCTGCCGGGCGGGCACCGTCACCAGGTCGCAGGGCTCGACGGCTCCGCCGGGTGCCGGTGCGGCCGGGCCCGGTGCCACGCTGCACTCCTGGGTGGGCAGGTGCTGGGCACTCGTCCGTGAGCCGCCGCTGGTCTCCACGCCAACCTCCAACAAGGGAACCCTCCTCGCCGAGCAGGGGCACGTACCGCGTCCCCGCATGGTTAAACGCCCGTCGGCGTCAAGGGCTACGGCGGCACGCCGCCGCAAAGGGTGGCAGTTCATGGCAGATCGTGGGTGAGATATCCCGTTTGTAGGCAAACGCTGCGTGGCCGACCCCTCACAGCCGGTACGTTCTTCCTCCGCCGGAGCCAGGCGTCCCACATCCGAACGGACCGGGAGGGCTCCGGACGTGGCACAGGAGAGGGCTCGGCCATGGCACCGTCACGGGCAGTTCCCAACCTCAAGTTCCGGCAGTTGCGCGGACAGCGCTCGCCCGGCGAGTTCGCCGCGCTCGTCCGGCGCGCGGCGCGGGAGATCGGCGAACAGGTCGCGTGTGACGCCCGCTACATCGGGCGGGTCGAGGCGGGCGAGATCCGCTGCCCCAACTACGCCTACGAACGGGTCTTCCTCCATATGTTCCCGGGCCTGACTCCGGCGGATCTGGGGTTCTCCGCCCGCGAGGCGGTACGGGGCCGCGCGGCCCGCGGACGAACGCCACGGCCCTCGGACCCGTACTACAGCAGCAACGGCACCAACAGCACCTACAGCAACGAGGAGAGCGACGTGCTGCGTCGCGCGTTCATGACCGGCGGCACCGTCACCGTGGCGGCCGCGTCCCTGGGGTTCGGCCCCCTGCCCGGCACCGAGGCCCTGCGTTCCGACCTTCCCCGGCAGCGGGTCGGCGCGTCCGAGGTGAATGCCGTCGAGGCCGCGGTGCGGCAGATCCGGCTGCTCGACGACCGCCACGGCGCGGACGGGCTCTACAAGCGGGCCGCGCAGCCGCTGCGCGCCGCCTACGCGCTGCTCGACGCCGGTGCCACCACGCGCGGCTCGACAGCGGACCGGTTGGCCGCGGGCGCGGGCGAACTCGCCATCTCCGTCGGCTGGCTGGCCCATGACTCGGGCCGGCTGGACGACGCCCGCTCCCACTACGCGGAGGCCCTGGCGACCGCGCGTGTCGCCGGCGACGCGGCACTGGAGGCGCACGCCTTCTGCAACACTTCCTTCCTCGCGCGGGACGCAGGACGGCACCGGGAGGCGGTGCGGGCCGCGCAGGCCGGGCAGCGGGCGGCGGGACGGCTCGGCTCGGACCGGCTGCTGGCCCTGCTCACCCTGCGGGAGGCGGGTGCCTGGGCCGGTCTCGGCGACCGCGCCGGCTGCGAGCGCGCGCTGTCCCGCGCCCATACGCTCTTCGGCCGCGGGCCCTCGGACACGGACCCTGAGTGGATGTCGTTCTTCGGCGAGCCGGAACTCCAGGCCCTGGAGGCCCAGTGCTGGTCGGCGCTCGGTGAGTGGCCCCGCGCCGCCCGTCACGCGCACCGCGCGGCCGCGCTGCAGGACCCGCACTTCGCCCGCAACCTCGCCCTCTACCGGACCCAGCTCGCCGCGGACCTCGCCCGCGCCGACGCGCCCGCCGAGGCCGCCGCGGTCGGCGAGCGGGTGCTCGACGCCCTGGAGGGCGATGTCGAGTCCACCCGCATCCGCGCGATGCTCGCCGACACGGCGCGGGTGCTCGGGCCGCGCCGGAGCACGGCCGGGGTGGCCGCGTTCCTGGACCGCCACGCCACGGCCGAGGCCGTGGCCCGGCTCTGATCGGGGCTCAGGTGCCGAGGTGCCCGGTGTCGTTCCAGCGGTCGACCGCCGGGGCGCCGTAGGCCCAGCCGAGCACCGAGAGACTGGCCGGACTCAGCTTGATGCGGGCGGCGAAGGAGACGTCCTCGCCGATCCAGCGGGCGCACAGGACCCGCAGGATGTGGCCGTGCGCGAAGGCCAGCACATCGCGGTCGGCCGAGCGCACGTACTCGATGACCCCGTCGGCGCGGTCGGAGAGCTCGGCGAGGGTCTCCCCCCGCGAGGGTGCTCCGGGCACCCCGACGGGAACGCCGTCGCGCCAGATGAACCAGTCGGGGTCCGTCTCCTGGATCTCGGCCTGAGTCCTGCCCTCGTAGGCGCCGTAGTCCCACTCCATCAGCGCGTCCCAGTCCTGCGCGCGGTCGCCGAATCCGGCGAGGTCGCAGGTCTCACGGGCGCGGGAAAGCGGGCTCGTGCGGACCTCGACGTCCGGTAGGCCGTCCCAGGGGGACCTGTGCAGCCGCTCGCCGAGGAGCTTCGCCGTGCGGCGGCCCTCGTCGAGGAGGGGGATGTCCGTCCGGCCGGTGTGCCGGCCGAGCAGGGACCATTCGGTCTGGCCGTGCCGGGCCAGGAGTATGCGAGGTGCCATGGGTCCATCATCCCCGGCGGCCCCGGCGGGCGCCCGGCGGTGGGGCGGGGCCGCCCGGGAGGGGCCTTCCCCTACGGCGGGAGAAACCCTCCCGGACGGCGGTGGGGGGCCTTCCCGTACACCGTGCGTTGAACGACGGCCTGCGCGGCACGGTCCGCGGCGGCCGCCGCGACGGCACCCGGCGGGTGAGCGCTGCCGGCCCGGTGGCGCGAGGGCGTACGGAGCAGGGCACGAAAACGCATCCGGGTCCGGGCCCGAGGACCTGCCGGCCCGGACACGGACCGGCGTACGGACCGGGTCGCGCGACGGCGTGCGGGGCGCCGTCTCCGGGAACCGCTCCCCCGTTGTCGGTGGCGGATGCGAGACTTCCGCGGGTGAGCACATCCCTCGACAGCGGACCTCTCCCCCACGCGTCGGCGACAGCACTCCGGCAGCGACTGGCGGAGCTGCGCGGGCCGTCCACCGCGCCGCATCCGCTCGACGCCCGGGCGCTGGCCGCCCTTGCCGCGAACCCCGGTTGCAAGCGGCGTGCGCTGCTGGACGGTGCGGGAGTGGACAAGGCGGCGCTCGCCCGGGCGCTGGGCTCGCCCGCCACCTTCGGCCAGTCCCAGTTCGCCTTCATGCGGGGAAACGCGTTCGAGGCCAGGGTCAAGGCCGACGGCGGCACGGAACTTCTCGGACTGCTCGGGGTGGCCGATCCGCACGGGGCGCTCGTCCCCGATCTGACGGCGGCCGGTCCGGAGGGCCGCGCGGCGCGCACCGCACTCGCCCTGCGGGAGGCCACCGCAGCCGGGGCATGGACGCTGCTGGACCACCCGATGCTGGCACTGGAGGTCGCGGGCTCACCGGCGTTCCTCGAGCCGGACGCGGTCGTCGTGCACCCCGACGGCCGGTGGACCGTCGTCGAGATCAAGTCCTTCCCGATGGTCGACGGCTCCGCCGACCCGTCGAAGGTCGGCGCGGCGGCCCGCCAGGCCGCGGTGTACGTACTGGCACTGGAGCGGGTCGCGGCGCTGACGAAGGACGCGTCCGTGGACCACTCCGTACTGCTGGTGTGCCCCAAGGACTTCTCCAACCTGCCGACCGCGTCGGCCGTCGACGTGCGCAAGCAGCTCTCCGTCACCCGGCGGCAGCTGGCGCGGCTGACCCGGATCGAGGAGATCGCCTCGGCGCTGCCGGACGGGGTCGGCTTCGACCTGGAGTCCCGCTCGTCCGGCGAGCTGGCCTCGGCGGTCGAGTCGGTCCCCTCCACCTACGCCCCGGAATGCCTGTCCGCCTGCGAACTCGCGCTCCACTGCCGGGAGCGGGCCCGTTCCGCCGGCGCGGTCGAGTCCCTGGGCCGGGCCGTACGGGGCGAGCTGGGCGGGCTGACCTCGGTCGCCGAGGTCCTCTCCGCGGCCCGCGGCGAATCCGGCGACCCGGCGGACCCGGCGGTCGTGGCGCTGCGCCGCGCCGCGCGGCTGCGCACGGAGGCCCTCGGCGCGAGTGCGCTCGGCGCGCAGGCACCGGGCGAGGACACGGCCGACTCGGGTCGGGGGGCGGCGTGACGGCGCACGGCGCGGCCCGCGGTCCGCTGAACCTCGCGGGGGGGCTGCCGAGGCCCGCGCGGGAGCCGCGCACGGCGGGCGCCGGTGCGGGATCGGGCCCCTCGACGGAGACCGGGGGGAGGCCGGAATGTCGCTGATCAGTACGCTCGCCCGGCTGGAGGCCGTCGAGAGCGGGCGGGCGCAGCCGCTCGCCACCGTGCGGCACCGGCACCTCTCGCCGCGCCCGATGGTGTTCGTCCCCCTCACCACGGCGGGCGAGGCCGGCGCCCCGCTCGGGGCGCTCGTGGGGACCGACCGGGACGCGCCGCGACTGCTCGCCGTCGCCCAGCCCAGGGACCGTGAGCTGCGGTTCGCCTTCCTCGCCGAGCTGGCGGAGACGCTGCTTCCGTACATCGACGGATACGCCGGCGACGTGGAGCCCGCCGAACGGAGCGAGACGGACCCGGAAACCGGCAGACGGGTCAAGGTCGAGGTGGAGCTGTGCGCGGACGCGCCGCAGCTCATCGTGCCGAGCAGGCCCGGAGTCGACTTCGTTCGCCTCCTCGGGCGGTCGATGCGGTTCCGGCGGACCGCCGAGCAGGACCCCGACGCCCCCTACCCGGCGCCCCCGCGCGTGCCGCTCCTCGGGCGCTGGCTGACGCACTACGGCGAGCGGGCACGGGTGCCCGGCTCGTCGCTGCTGCTCGCGATGACGGATCTGCTGGGCCGGCACTGGGCGACCGGGCAGTCCCACCTGGAGGACCAGCACCTCGGTGCGCTGCTCGCCTGGATCGCGCCGCCGGAGGGGCACTCCGGCGCCGAGGCGGCGCTCCGGGCCGAGGTGGCACGCGACCGCGAGGGCCAGTTGGTGTGCCCCCCGGCCGGGCCCGCCACGGACCCGGCGTTCGACAACAGGCTCCTCGCGCCCGCGATGGAGCGGTACGACCGGGCCCGCCAGTTGCTCGCCGCGGCCGAGGACGGCGCCGCGGCCGAGGAGCAACTGGCCCGGCTCACCTCCGCCGAGCGGGAGATCCGCGGCCTGCTCGAGGGGGTGCTGCGCCCCACGTGGGACGCGGTGTGGGCCGGCATCGACCTGCTCCGGGAGCTGCCGGAGGGACCGCACGTCGCCGACCGGTGGACCCGCGACCGCTGGTCGTTCACGGGTCACCGCGACCGGGTGCGGGCCGGTGAGCCCCCTCAGCCGCGCAGGGACGACGCGGTCACCGCCGCGCGGAAGCTGTCCGCGCGCGAGACCGCCCAGGCGCAACTGGAGGCCCAGGAGGCGCTGGACGATCCGCTGGTGCTGGCGGCGCGGCGGCTCGCGGGCGAGGCGTTCGTCGGCGTGGTCAGCGATGTGGCCATGGCCTGGTCCGAGTCGAAGCGTCCGTCGCCCCGGCCGCTGCTGACGGTGCGTACGGACGACGGTCCGCATCTGGGTGCCGGTGTGAAGGCGTACCGCTCGCTGGACGGCAGGCCGCAGTCCGCCGAGTTCGTGCGGTACGAGCAGGACGGCGCGATCGTCCTGCGTCTGCTGGACCGGATGGGCCGCTCCAGGGATCCGGCGCAGGGGTCCGTGCCGGAGGCGGGCGAATCCGTCGCCTGGACGCTGTTCGAGCACGACCAGCGCGGCGGGCCGAAGCTGCCCGAACCGGAGGACACGCCGTGGACCCACGGCGGCCCGCCGCGTACCGACACCGCCGAGAGCCCCGACGCCGTGCCCCCGGAGGACCTGCTGTGACGGGGACCGTGACCCCGCTGTTCGACCCGGGCTCGGAGGCGGCCCGCGCCACCGCCGCCATCCTGGAGGACACCCTCCACGGAGACGCCCGGGGCGTCGTCGTGGACTCCCCTCCGGGCGCCGGGAAATCGACGCTCGTGGTGCGGGCGGCACGGGAACTCGCCGCGGCCGGACGCCCTTTGATGGTCGTGGCGCAGACCAACGCCCAGGTCGACGATCTGGTGGTGCGGCTCACGGAGAAGGAGCCGGAGCTGCCCGTCGGCCGGCTGCACAGCAACGACCCCGACCCGTACGACAGGGCGCTCGACGAGCTGCCGAACGTACGGAAGTCGGCGAAGGCGGGCGATCTCGCCGGGCTGGACGTGGTGGTCTCGACCGCAGCGAAGTGGGCGCACGTCAAGGACGTCGAACCATGGCGGCACGCGATCGTGGACGAGGCGTACCAGATGCGGTCGGACGCGCTGCTCGCCGTGGCGGGGCTGTTCGAGAGGGCGCTGTTCGTCGGGGACCCGGGGCAGCTCGATCCGTTCTCCGTGGTCGGTGCCGAGCAGTGGGCCGGGCTGTCCTACGACCCGTCGGCGAGCGCGGTGTCCACGCTGCTCGCCCACAATCCGGAGCTGCCGCAGCACCGGCTGCCCGTTTCCTGGCGGCTTCCGGCGTCGGCCGCGCCCCTGGTCTCCGGCGCGTTCTACCCGTACACGCCCTTCCGCAGCGGTACGGGACCGGGCGACCGCCGGCTGGCGTTCGGGGTCGCGTCGAACGGCTCCGGCCCGGACCGGGTGCTGGACGAGGCGGCCGAGTCCGGCTGGGGCCTGCTCGAGCTGCCCGCCCGGCACACACCGCGCACCGACCCTGAGGCGGTACGGGCCGTGGCCCTCGTGGTCCGGCGGCTGCTGGACCGCGGAGGCGCTTCGGTCTCCGAGCGCTCCCCGGACCCGGTGCCGCTCACCGCGGACCGGGTCGCCGTCGGCACGGCCCACCGCGACCAGGCCGCTGCCGTCAGGGCGGTCCTCGCGGAGCTGGGGGTGTCGGGGGTGACGGTGGACACGGCCAACCGGCTCCAGGGCCGGGAGTTCGATGTCACGGTCGTGCTCCACCCCCTCTCGGGCCGCCCGGACGCGACGGCGTTCCATCTCGAGACGGGCCGCCTCTGTGTACTGGCCTCCCGCCACCGCCATGCCTGCGTCGTGGTGTGCCGGGCGGGTGTCACCGAGCTCCTGGACGAGCACCCGTCCACGGAGCCGGTGCAGCTCGGCGTCACGGTCAAGTTCCCGGACGGCTGGGAGGCGAACCACGCGGTGCTCTCCCACCTGGAGGAGCACCGGGTCACCTGGACGCCGTAATGGACTCGGCCCGGGTCCTCGTCGTGCGTGCGGTGGTGGACTCGGCCCCGCCCCCGGTCCCGGGTGGCGCAGTGGGCCCGGCCCCGCTCCCCCGGGGCGGGGCCGCCGGATCGGGTCCGCGAGTCGGGGCCCTCTTGTGCGGGGCGGGACAATAGGGGTGGTCCGGAACCACGAGAAGGAGACGCGCATGGCGGAGTCGTCGGGGCGGAGCGAGCGGCGGGTGCGGCCTTCACCGCTGCTTTTCGAGCCCGCGGAGGTCGCCTCCGACCCGGAGCACTTCTTCGATCTGGAGTCGATCGAGGATCCCCGGGAACTGCTCTCACGTGCGACGGAGCTCACACAGGCGTTCCAGGCGGCGACGGACCGCGCCCTGGAGTACCAGGCGGTCGCGGCCGCGCAGCTCGCCGATCCGCGCCGCTTCGACCGGCTGACGGCGGAGGAGATCGCACGTCGGGCGGAGTGGAGCGAGGACTACGCCAAGCGCATGATCGACTTCGGCCGGGACCTGCTCCGGGGGCCCGACGCCCGGCCGGCGTCCCGGTCCTGAGGCCGCCCCGGGACGGCTCGCCCAGTCCGCACGGCTTGGCCGGCTCGCGGTGGACGTCCCGGGCCAGGGACCGCGCCCGCCTCCCGGGTGCCGGTCGCATATGACGAGGGAGGATGCCGGGGGGCAAGATACCCCTCCCCCCGCTCCCTGTCCCAGGTTTCCGCAACTCGCGGAAACCGAGCGATAACTCCGCGTACACGTAGTCTTCATGAGTACTCGGCCGCGAGACGACGTCGGCGCCGCACCGTGCAGTCCCGCCCTTCACGACGAGCGCCGGCGGGACATCTTCGCCTTCCTCCGAGAGGACGGTCGGCATCAGACGGCCCAGATCACCGCGCCCGGCGCGGACTGGCTCGCGTCCGCGAGCACGCATCCGCGGTCCGCGCTGGCGCTCTGGGAGTCACGGCCCTCCGCGCCGTTCGTCGTGTCGTGCGGCGGGGGCGTCTTCGACGTGGTGAACGTGCCGTCGATGTTCGGGCGCCGGATGCTCGACCGGCTGTGGTCGGAGGGCCCGGGCTCCGGGCCGGTCGCACACCACAGGGGCCGGATGCTGCTGTTCGTCGCGCCGGGCACGGCCCAGCGCCTGCCGAGCCTGCTGGAATGGGAGGAGTGGGGCGGTTCGGTGCCGCCCCTGATCTGCCACGGCACGGGTGACGCGATCACGGCGCCGCCGCTCGCCCCGGTGCCCGCAGGCGGGGCCGGGCCGCGCTGGGTGGTCGCCCCCGACACCCGGCACCCCTGGCTCCCCGGGCCGGAGGTGCTGCTCTGGGCCTGTGTGCGGGCGGCCCGTACGACCTCCGCCGCGACGGTGCGTATATCGATTTTTCCTCCCGCCGATCAGGGTGCTAAGGTCTACGACGTCAGCAGGCGCCGCTAGCTCAGTTGGTTAGAGCAGCTGACTCTTAATCAGCGGGTCCGGGGTTCGAGTCCCTGGCGGCGCACAGACGGAGCAAGGCCCCTCGCGGAAGCGGGGGGCCTTCCTCGTCGGGCCCGACGAGGAAGGCCCCTCGCGGAAGCGGGGGGCCTTCCTCGTCGGGCCCGACGGCATTCGCTCACCGCACCGTCGTGATCTTGACCGTCCACGCCCCCGTGCGGGTACGGTCCGCCACCTCGACACGGACCCGCTCACCCGGGACGGTGTAGGTCTCCCCCACGCCGAGCGGGGCGTCCGCCAGCTGCGGGTAGACCGAGCGGTCCCAGCACGCCCCGCTCTTCGGATGGGTGTCGATCACCTCGACGGGTCCCGCACCGGAGGCCTCCTCGTTCCGCACCCGGTAGAGCAGTACGCCCTCCTTGCAGGTGTCCCGGTCGTTGCCCGTCGCTCCGCGCGCCTCGATGGCGAGCGCACTGTTCTGCCCGGTCCTGACGACCGCGAGCCGGGTTCCCGCGGGACGTCCGGGCGTGGGAGCGGCCGCGAGGGGCTCCAGGGTGAGGACCCGGTCGGCGGGTCCGGTGACGCACCGGACCTGGTTCCGGTCCAGCCATCCCAGCTTCCACTTGTGCCAGCCGAGGAACTCCGGGGCGAGGCCGAACTGGCTGCCCATCACGTCCCAGTCCCCCACATGGGTGTCCCAGTCGCCCTTGCCGTCCGTGGGCCGGTGGTAGAGGTCCGGGAGGTCGAAGACGTGCCCGGTCTCGTGCGCCAGGACATGGCGGTCGGGCGGATGCCGCTCGAACACGGTGACGGCCCGCTTCAACTCGGTTCCGTCGGCCTTTGTGGCCTGCTCGAAATTGACCACCTTCGTCGCGTCGGAGTCCACTCCGGGGGCGTCCGGGTCGGCGACCAGGTAGATGACGTCGTAGCGGGAGAAGTCCACGAGCGGATCCGCGACGGAGACCGCGTCCCGCAGGTACGCGGCACGCCGCCCGGCGTCCCAGTCCCGCTTCATGCGGTACTCGGTCGACGCCTTCGGCATCCGGATCCATTGGCGCACGGGGTGGGGCCGCAACAGGAACTTCCCGTACGAGGCGTTGCGGAAGAAGTCGCCGGTCGCGGGGAAGTGGTCGGCGACCAGGTCGTCCGGCGTCGTGAGGGGGGTGGAGTCCGGGAAGGACAGGAAGACCATGACGGCGTCGACGGCACGGTCGGGCCGCGGGTAGTCGGAGTTCCAGCTGTCCAGTCCCAGCGAGTGGTGTGCCGCGGTCCGTGGCAGGGCGCAGGGGTGCGGAGAGGTCGCGGCCGAGGCGGGACCGGCCGCGAGGGTGGTCGCGACGAGGGCCACCAGGGAGGTGAACACAGCGGCGCCGGCTCGCAGGGTCGGCCGCTGCACTCCCTCGGGTGGATCCTCGAGCGTCTGCTGACCCTCCACGTGGACCTCCGGCTGCGGAATGCGGGACATCCAACCCAGCTTGTGGGCTTTTATGATGATTCGCACTGTTCCGCTGCACCGGTCGGGTGAGCAGACCACGACACCCCGGCGATACACAGAAAGTCACAACCGATCACGAGAGCCCTGGCCCGGTCCTCACCCGCGCAGAAACGATCGGTCCGGACCTTCCGGTGCTCCTGATCACCGTCCGAAAGCTGGAACGCCCACCCGGCCAGCCTCTATGATCGGCACACTTTCCTGAGATTCCGGCCTTGGCCTGGCCTGAACGACACGACTGCACTGCGGGAGCGAGCGGTGAGCGGACACACGGAAGGACGGGGAAGCGCGACCGTCGCGGCACCCGGGAGCGACCATCCACCCGTCACGGAGGGTGAGATCCCGATGCCCCCTCCCGGCCCCGCCGGGCCGGTCCGCGGTGTGGGGGCCGATACGCAACACGCCGACTACCGTGCCGCGTTCAACGCCTCCCGGCTCGCCATGGCCCTCGTCGACCACGAGGGCCTCGTCGTATCCGCGAACGACGCGCTCGCCGCCCTCCTCGGCGCCGAACCGGACGCCCTCCGCTCCCGGCCCGCCGCCGATCTCGTCGACCTCGCCTCCGACGGCCGCTCCCTGCTCGCCTACGGCGAGGTGCTGAACGGGCGGAGCTCGTGCTTCCGCTGCACCCGCCGCCTCAAACACGCGGACGGCCACCCCGTCTGGGCCGAGGTCACCGTCACGCCCGTCCCCGGTGGCGGGCGGCGTGTGCTGCTCTCGGTCGCGGACATCAGCGACCGCCGTGAACTCCAGGCACGGCTGCGCCATCTCCAGATGCACGACCCGGTGACCCGGCTGCCCAACCGCACCCTGTTCTTCGAGCGGCTCAGCAGCGCCCTCGACACCTCGTCGTACGAGCACGGCGGCACGGGTCGGATCGGGCTGTGCTACCTCGACCTCGACGGCTTCAAGGCGGTCAACGACACCCTCGGCCACCGGGTGGGCGACCGGCTGCTCACGGCGGTGGCGTCCCGGCTGACCGAGTGCGCGGACCGGGACGCCGAGTCGCGCGGCGGCTCCCCTCTCGTGGCCCGGCTCGGCGGCGACGAGTTCGCGATCCTGGTCGAGGACTCCACCGGCACGGAGCAGCTCGCCGATCTGGCCCGGTCCGTCCTGGCCGCGCTCCAGCAGCCGTTCGACCTGTCGGGGCAACGGCTGTCGGTGTCCGCGTCCATCGGGGTGGTGGAGCGCGCGGCCGACGGCACCACCGCCACCGGGCTGATGCAGGACGCTGACACGACGCTGTACTGGGCGAAGGCGGACGGCAAGGCCCGCTGGACGTTCTTCGATCCCGAGCGCAACGCGCACCGGATGACCCGTCAGGCCCTGTCCTCGTCGCTCAGACCGGCGGTGGAGCGCGGGGAGTTCACGCTGGAGTACCAACCGCTGGTGTGCATGGCGGACGGAGCGGTCCGGGGTGTGGAGGCCCTGGTGCGCTGGAGGCACCCGCAGTTCGGCACGCTCGCGCCGAATCGGTTCATCGGAATTGCCGAGGAGGACGGGTCGATCGTCCAGCTGGGCCGCTGGATCCTGCGCACCGCGTGCCGGCAGGCCCGCCGGTGGGAACTCGAGCACCCGGCGGAACCGCCGCTCTTCGTCAGCGTCAACGTCGCCGTGCGCCAGCTGTGGGACTCCGACCTGGTCGCCGATGTGGGCGGGATCCTCGACGAGACGGGCCTCGCACCCCATCTGCTGCAGCTGGAGCTCACCGAGTCCGCGGTCATGGGCTCGGCCGGGCGGCCGCTGCAGGTACTCCAGGCGCTGAGCGACATGGGCGTGCGGATCGCGATCGACGACTTCGGGACGGGCTACTCGAACCTGGCCTATCTGAGCCGTCTTCCGGTGTCGGTACTGAAGCTCGACGGCTCGTTCGTGCGCGGCTTCCGCTATGACGACGGCACGCATCCGAACCCGGCGGACGAGACGATCGTCGAGGCGATGGTCGAGCTCGCCCACCGGCTCGGTCTCACCGTCACCGCCGAGTGCGTCGAGACGGCGGGCCAGGCGGAACGGCTACGCCGCATCGGCTGCGACACCGGCCAGGGCTGGCTGTACTCGCGCGCGGTGGCGCCGGACCGGATCGCCGGGATGATCGGGATCAGTCCGCTCGCGGTCTGATCCCCGGCAGGGCTCCCCCGTCGACGCGGACGCCCGTGGAGGAGCCGCCGCGAGCACCGCGCCAACGGCCTGACCGGATCGAGGACCAGACCGATCCGGCCCCTCCACTCAGCCGCCGAGGACCGTGTCGACAGGCGTTCGATGCCGCCGTCGGGAACCCGCGGCAGGCCGTCCGGGCAGGGACCGCACCCGACGCCCGGGTCTACCCGGGCAGGCCGTACGCGTCCGCGATCAGCTCGTAGGAGCGCAGCCTGGCCTCCCCGCCGTGGGCGTTGGTCGTGATCATCAGCTCGTCCGCGCCCGTGCGCTTCTGGAGCGCGTCCAGGCCGGCGCGCACCTCGTCGGGCGTGCCGTGGACGACGTCGGCCAGTCGGCCTTCCACGAACTCCCGCTCCATCGGGCCGAAGTCGTACGCCTCGGCCTCCTCGGGCGCCGGGATCAGCCCCGGCCGGCCCGTGCGCAGCCGCAGCATCGAGAGCACTCCGGTCATCACCTGGCGCCGTGCCTCGCGGGCGTCGTCCGAGGCGAGCGCCGCCACGCCGATCAGTGCGTAGGGGGCGTCCAGGACCTTCGACGGGCGGAAGGAGTCCCGGTAGAGGTCGAGCGCCGGGACGGTGTTCCGCGCCGAGAAGTGGTGGGCGAAGGCGAACGGCAGCCCGAGCACTCCGGCGAGCCGGGCGCTGAAACCGGAGGAGCCCAGCAGCCAGACGGGGGGCCGGGCGGCGGACTGGACCCCGCCGGGGGCGGTGGCCTGGACCGGGCCGGGGACGGCGTGGATCCGGGCGTACGGGTGGCCGTCCGGGAAGTCGTCGTCCAGGAAGCGCGTCAGCTCGGCGAGCTGCTGCGGGAAGTCGTCGGCGCCCTCTCCCCCGGCCTCCGACCCCAGCCCGTCGGCGCGGCGCAGCGCGGCGGCGGTGGCGCCGTCGGTCCCCGGCGCGCGGCCGAGGCCCAGGTCGACCCGGCCCGGCGCCAGCGCCTCGAGTGTGCCGAACTGTTCGGCGATCACCAGAGGAGCGTGGTTGGGCAGCATGACGCCGCCTGAGCCGAGGCGGATGCGCTCGGTGTGGGCGGCGAGGTGGGCGAGGATCACAGCCGGGGAGGACGAGGCGACGCCGGGCATCGAGTGGTGCTCGGCGACCCAGTGCCGGTGGTAGCCGCGCCGTTCGGCGAGCCGGGCGAGGTCCACGCTGGTGCGCAGCGCCTGGCCGGCGGTACTGCCGCTGCCCACGGTGACCAGGTCCAGTACCGAGAGCGGCACGGGCGCGCCGCCCTGCGCCGTTGCCCGGATCTCGTCGGCCGCGCGCGCTGGGGCCGGTGTGTCCACTGAGGTGCCTCCTGCGTTGTCGTGCATGTCCGAGCCACTAACAGGAGGGCATCTCCGTTTATTCCGGCCCCCTCGCCCCGACGGGGCGGAGCTACTCCTCCTCCGGCCAGTGGTCCGGGCGGGCGAACAGGGCCCCCAGGCCGTCCGCCCACGCCCTCCGCCCGGCCAGCCGCAGGCCCTCCCACACGGTCACCTGATTCGCCGTGAGGACCGGCTTGCCGAGGGTCTCCTCCAGCTCCTTGAGGTGGGCGGCGGTGTGCAGCGCGGTGTCCGGCATGAGCACCGCCTCCGCCCTCGGGTCGTCCCCGGACCGGGCCAGCTCCAGCACCTGCTCGCGCTCCCAGGTGCCGACCTCGGCGGCCGTGACGATCCCGCTCGCCCGGGCCGCGACCACCCCGATGCCCGACGACTCCAGGAACTTCTCGAAGAGCCCGGTCACGTCGTCCGGGTAGGTGGCCGCGACCGCCACCCGGCCGACGCCCAGCGCCTGAGCGGCGTGGACGAAGGCGAACGACGTGCTCGACGCCGGCAGCCCGGCGGCCTGCGCCAGCTCGCGGATCTGCTGCTGGGCGCCGTCCCGGCCCCGGACGAAGCTGCCGCTCGTACAGGCCCACACCAGGGACTCCGCGCCGGCCAGCCGCAGTTCCTCCACCCCTGCCGCCAGCCGGTCCGCGGCCCCCATCTCGATCAGCGCGTCCTCCCGGTGCGCGTCCTCGCCGATGTCGGTGTGGAAGACGGGCAGCCTGATGTCGCTTCCGAGCAGGACCGCGATCCTGGGGTAGTCGTCCTCGGCGGAGTGCCCGGGGTAGAGGAGTCCGACGGTCGTCATGTCCATCCTTCCTGTTCCTCCGGCTGGGCGACGGGTGGCACGACCGGCGGCACGGGCGGGGCCGGCGGGGGCGGCGGCTCCTCGTGCGGACCGGCGGTCCGCATCAGCAGGGCCTGGTAGGGACCGACGGCGTACACGCCGATCCTGCGCAGCGCCGCCCACATCGTGACCTGGTTCGCCGAGAGCACCGGCATGCGCAGCTCCGCCTCCAGCTGGGGTATCGCGTCGTACGTCGGCAGGTTCGTGCAGCTGATGAAGAGGGCGTCCGCCGCACCCACCACCGCCTGGCGTGCCATGTCCACCACCGACCGGTACGGCACCCTCCAGATGTGCCGGGTCAGTCCGAGGAAGGCGCGGCCCGTGACCGATACCCCGCCCTCGGCCAGGTAGTCCTCCAGCGAACGGGTCACCGACTCCGTGTACGGCGTGACGACGGCGATCCGGCGGGCGCCCAGCTCCTCCAGGGCTTCCAGCAGCGCGCCCGAGGTGGTCACCGAGGCGACCTCCCCCGCCGTGGTCATCGCCTCGCACATCGCCCGCTCGCCCGCCACACCGCCGACGAAACTGCCGCTGGTGCAGGCGTAGGCGACGACCTCGGGCTCGGAGGCGGCCAGTGCCCGGACCGCCTCGCGCAGGGTCTCGTGCTCACTGACGATGCGCGCGAGGTCGAGCGAGACCTCGACCGGCACGAACGGGGTCCTGGTCAGACGCAGCGAGACGCCGTCGGGCACCCAGCGCCACAGCTCCCGGTCGAGTGCGAAGTCGAACGGGGCGACCACACCGATCCCGCGCTGCGGGTCGGGACCGCCCAGAAACGAAACTTCGAGGGACACATCCATCGCAGGCCCCCTCATTCACGTCTTGTTGACGACGGTAGGTTCGAGTGCGAGCGTGGGTCAATCCGTACATGTCAGACGTTCAGAAACGGTTTCCGCGCGATGTCCGTACCGGTTCTCCTCGTACTGGAAGCAGACCCTCCGCCGCGGCTCGGCAGTCTCGCCGGACGCGCCGACGTCCGGTACGCGGACGCCGGCTCCCTCGCCGCCGAACTGCCCGGGGCCGACGCCCTCCTGGTGTGGGACTTCACCTCCGACGCGGTGCGGCTGGCCTGGCCCGGGGGCGGCCCGCGGCCCCGCTGGGTGCACACCCCGAGCGCCGGTGTCGACCGGCTGCTCTGCCCCGAGTTCTCGGCCTCCGACACGGTCCTGACCAACGCCCGCGGGATCTTCGAGCAGCCCATCGCCGAGTACGTGGCCGCCCTGGTGCTCACGATGGCCAAGGACCTGCCGGGGACCCTGGAGCTCCAGCGGCAGCGGCGGTGGCGGCACCGCGAGTCACTGCCGGTGGCGGGCGGCCGGGCGGTCGTGGTCGGTGCCGGCCCGATCGGACTGGCGATCGCACGCACGCTGCGGGCGCTGGGCCTCGACGTCGCCGTCACCGGACGCACGGCCCGCCCCGGGGTGCACGGCTCCGAGGAGCTGGACGGGCTTCTCGCACGCGCCGACTGGATCGTGTGCGCGGCCCCGCTGACGGAGGCCACCCGGGGCATGTTCGACGCCCGGCGGTTCTCGCTGATGCGCCCCTCGGCCCGCTTCGTCAACGTCGGACGGGGCGCGCTGGTGGTGGAGGACGACCTGGTCCCGGCGCTGACCGGGCGGAGGATCGCGGGCGCCGCCCTGGACGTCTTCGAGGAGGAGCCGCTGACACCTGACAGCCGGCTGTGGGACGTGCCGGGGTTGATCGTCTCGCCGCACATGAGCGGGGACACCGTCGGCTGGCGCGATCGGCTGGGCGAGCAGTTCGTCGAACTGTTCGACCTCTGGTCGGCCGGAAAGCCGCTGCCGAACGTGGTCGACAAGAAACGTGGGTACGTCCCCTCCCATGACTCCTGAGCCGAACGACCTGAGTGCCCTGACCGCACGTCACCTCATCGCCGGCTACGAGCGCGGCGACTTCTCCCCGCTGGAGGCGGTCCGGGCGGTCCTCGACCGGGCCGAGGCGGCGCAGCGCCGCACGAACGCGTTCGTCCGGATCGACGGCGATCGCGCGCTGGCGCAGGCGGAGGCGGCCACCGAGCGCCGCCGGAGGAAGGAGCCGCTGGGCCCCCTCGACGGCGTACCGGTCACGGTCAAGGACATCCTGCTGCAGGCGGGCGGGCCGACGCTCCGGGGCTCCAGGACGGTGCGCCCGGACGGCCCGGCCTGGGACGAGGACGCCCCTGCCGTGGCACGGCTGCGCGAGCAGGGAGCGGTGCTCCTCGGCAAGACGACGACGCCGGAGTTCGGCTGGAAGGGCGTCACGGACTCCCCGCTGACCGGGGTCACCCGCAATCCGTACGACGTCTCCCGCACGGCCGGCGGATCCAGCGGCGGGAGCGCGGCGGCCGTGGCGCTGGGCGCGGCCCCGCTGTCGATCGGCACGGACGGCGGCGGATCGGTCCGCATCCCGGCGTCGTTCTGCGGGATCTTCGGGCTGAAGCCGACGTACGGCCGGATCCCGCTCTATCCGTCGAGTCCGTTCGGCACGCTGGCCCATGCCGGGCCGATGACCAGGGACGCGGCGGACGCGGCACTGCTGCTGGACGCGCTGAGCGGCCCCGACTGGCGGGACTGGTCCCAACTGGCGCCCGCACCGAGTACGGGCGAGGGCCTCGCCGAAGGAGTGAAGGGGCTGCGGGTCGCGTACTCGCCGTCCTTCGGCGGTCAGGTGGCGGTCCGCCCGGCCGTCGCCTCGGCGGTGCGCGGGGCGGTGGAGCGGCTGGCCGGGCTGGGCGCCTGGGTCGAGGAGGCGGACCCGGACATCACCGACCCGGTGGAGGCCTTCCACACCCTGTGGTTCACCGGTGCGGCACGCGTGGTGCAGCGCTTCGGCCGGGAGCAGCGGGAACTGCTGGACCCGGGGCTGCGGGAGATCTGCGCGGAGGGCGAGCGGGCCTCGGCCCTCGACTACCTCGCCGCCGTGGACGCCCGGATGGAGCTCGGACGCCGGCTCGGGCGGTTCCACACCGCGTACGACCTGCTGATCACACCGACGCTGCCGATCACCGCCTTCGAGGCGGGCGTGGAAGTGCCGAGGGGCTCCGGGCACCGGCGCTGGACGGGGTGGACCCCGTTCACGTACCCGTTCAACCTCACCCAGCAGCCGGCGGCGACGGTGCCGTGCGGGGTGGACGAGGACGGGCTGCCGGTAGGCGTCCAGTTGGTCGGCCCCCGCCACGCGGACGCCCTGGTCCTGCGCGCGGCGCACGCCCTCTATGCGTCGGGCGCGGCGGCGCTGCCGGCACCGCCCGCCGCCGGCTGAGGGTTTGCAGACCGTCGAGGTGGCGTTCGGTCCGCAAGCCCCCGGTGCCGTGCCGGGCGGCGTTCGCCCCGTCGCGACGCCCGGCGCGGCTCCGGGAAGCGGGCGCCCCGGCCCTCCGGGGCCGGGGCCCGGCCCGGTCAGGCGCGGCGGAACGACAGCGTCTCGCCGAGTGCCCCGGCGCGCCACAGGTCCTGGCAGGCGTCGGCCATCCGGTCGAGGCCCTCGACCACCTGGCCCCACACGATGCCCGGCACCCAGCCGGTGTCGCCGTTGAGCAGCAGGTTGTTGCGTTCGTAGAAGAGCGCGAGGTCGACGGTCACCGGCCGGGACAGGTCCCGGTCGTAGCCGTACGCGGCGGTCCCCAGTTCCGTACCGCTGAAGGTGAAGTAGCAGAGGTCGCCCGGGATCGGGGTCACCGTCGGGTTCTCCAGCGGTGGCTCCCGGTCGGCGAAGGCGGGGAACAGGGCGTAGATCTCGTTGCGTGCGTACTTCGCGTGGTACACGTCGCCGCCGAGCGGCAGCGCGTCCCACACGGCCTGGCAGGTCAGCGGCGCCCGGTCGTCCAGGAGCCGCGCGGTGCAGTGCACTCCGCGCTTGGTGAGCGAGACTTCGATGAATCGATCGGCCATTGCTGACGCATACCCCGCCCGGGGCCGGGTAGCCGCGCCGCCATGGCTCCAGACACCAGACATCCGATACGCAGGCGCAGCCTGCTCCTGGGGACCGCCGGCGCACTCGGTGCGGCCGGCGTCGCCGGTGCGACGGGTTGCGCACGGGTCCCCTCCGGCAACAGCCTGGCCAGACTGAGATCCCAGGGCACGGTGCGGCTCGGCATCGCGGGCGAGGTGCCGTACGGATACATAGACGAACAGGGCGAGTTCACCGGGGAGGCCCCGGAACTGGCGAAGGCGGTCTTCAAGCGGCTCGGGGTGGCGAACGTGCAGCCGGTGGCGACCGACTTCGCCTCACTCATCCCCGGCCTCAATTCACAGCAGTTCGATGTCGTTTCAGCCGGAATGTACATCAACAAGGAACGCTGCGCGCAGGTCATCTTCTCCGATCCCGAATACCAGATGCTCGACTCCTTCATCGTGCGCAAGGGGAATCCGAAGAACCTGCACAATTACGAGGATGTCGTGCGGACCAAGGCGAAGTTCGCAACGGGCACCGGATACGCCGAGATCGGCTACGCCGTGGCGGCCGGGTACCCCGAGAAGGACATCGTCATCCTCCAGGACCAGGTGGCCGGACTGAACGCCGTCGAGTCCGGGCGCGTCGACGTCTTCGCCGGGACCGCGCTCACGACCCGCGAAGTGGTCCGCAAGAGCAGGAAGGCCGAGGCGACGAAGCCGTTCGCGGCGATCGTCGACGGCAAGAAGAAGATCGACGGCGGGGGTTTCGCCTTCCGGCCGACCGACACCGAGCTTCGGGACGCCTTCAACGCCGAGATCCACAAGATGAAGAAGAGCGGCGAACTCTTCCGCATCCTGAGCCGGTTCGGCTTCACCAAGGCCGAGATGACCGAGCTCACGGCGAAGGAGCTGTGCCGATGACCTCCGGACTCTGGCAGAACTGGGTGCTTCCGGGGATCTGGATCACCGTCCAGCTCACCCTCTACAGCGCCGCGCTGGCCACCGCCGTCGCGTTCGGTGTCGGTATGGCCAGAACTCATCGCTCCAAGGCGGTCCGCTTCGTCGCGGCCTTCTACACCGAGGTGTTCCGCGGGACCTCGGCACTGGTCCTGATGTTCTGGCTGTTCTTCGTCCTCCCGCCGCTGCTGGGGTGGCAGTTGGTGCCCATGTGGGCGGCCGTGCTCGCCCTCGGCCTGTCCTACGGCGCGTACGGCGCGGAGATCGTGCGCGGCGCGCTGAACGCCGTCACGCCGGCCCAGCGGGAGGCCGGCGTCGCGCTGAGCTTCACGCCCTGGCAGCGGATGCGGCTGATCCTGCTGCCGCAGGCCGTGCCCGAGATGATCCCGTCCTTCTGCAACCTGGCGGTCGAGCTGCTGAAGGGCACGGCACTGGTCTCACTGCTGGGTGTGGGCGACGTGTCGTTCGCGGCCTACCTGGTGCGGCTGGCGACCCAGGAGAGCGCGCAGATCTACACGGTCACGCTGCTGATCTACTTCGTGCTCGCGTTCCTCATCACCCGCTCGATGAAGGCCCTGGAACGGAAGACCAAGGCGAACCTGGGGGTGGTGGTCAAGTGACCTGGGACTGGTCCGCGGTCGCGGACTTCATGCCGCGTTTCTGGGAGGGCGTGCTCGTCACGCTGCAGATCCTGGTGCTGGGCTCGCTGCTGTCCTTCACGCTCGGCCTGGTCTGGGCGCTGGGACTGCGCTCCGGCTCGCGCATCGTGCGCTGGCCGGTGGGGATGGTCACCGAGTTCATCCGCAACACCCCGCTACTGGTGCAGCTGTTCTTCCTGTTCTTCGTGCTGCCGGAGTGGGGGGTGCAGTTCTCCGCGCTCACCACGGGCACGATCGCGATCGGCCTGCACTACTCGACGTACACCGCGCAGGTCTACCGGGCCGGCATCGACGCCGTACCGGCCGGACAGTGGGAGGCGGCGACGGCCCTGAGCCTGCCGGCCCACCGGACCTGGTCCGCCGTGATCCTGCCGCAGGCGGTCCGCCGGATCGCGCCCGCCCTCGGCAACTACGTCATCGCGATGCTCAAGGACACTCCGCTCCTCGCCGGGATCAGCGTGCTGGAGATGCTCCAGCAGTCCCGGCTGGAGAGCGCGGCGACCTTCCAGTACACGGAGCCGCTGACGGTCGTCGGCATCGCCTTCATCCTCATCGCCTACCCGGCATCCCTGCTCGTACGGACCCTGGAGCGCCGCCTTGCCCGCTGACACCGACCTCACCAAGCAGAACGACGAGCTCATCCGTTTCACGAACGTCACCAAGCGCTTCGGGGACAACACCGTCCTGGACGACCTGTGCTTCTCGGTCCGCCCCGGCAAGCACGTCACGCTGATCGGGCCCTCCGGGTCCGGGAAGACCACCATCCTGCGGCTGCTGATGACACTGGCGCGTCCCGACTCGGGCACGATCGACGTCAACGGCGGCCGGCTGTTCCCGGCCGGCGAGAAGGAACGCAGAGAGGTCCGCAAGAAGATCGGCATGGTCTTCCAGCAGTTCAACCTCTTCCCCAACATGACCGTGCTGCGGAACATCACCGAGGCCCCGGTGCGGGTGCTCGGGCTCTCCAAGGACGAGGCCGAGGAACGCGCCCGCGAGCTGCTGGACCTGGTCGGCCTCGCCGACCGCGTCGACGCGCGGCCCTCCCAGCTGTCGGGCGGCCAGCAGCAGCGGGTGGCCATCGCCCGGGCGCTCGCGATGCGGCCGCAGGTGCTGCTGCTGGACGAGGTGACCTCGGCGCTCGACCCGGAGCTGGTCGCGGGAGTGCTCGACGTCCTCAGGGACATCGCCCGCACCACCGACATCACGATGCTCTGCGTCACCCATGAGATGAACTTCGCCCGGGACATCTCCGACGAGGTCCTGATGTTCGACGCCGGGAAGGTGATCGAGTCCGGATCCCCGGAGAAAATCTTCTCGGAACCCGAGCAGGACCGTACTCGTGAGTTTCTCGGGGCGGTGCTCTGACCTCTCCCTCCATGCACCACTCGTGACTCTGGCATATGCCAAAGTCGTGCGCCCCAGGATATGAGCCTGGGGCGCCCTACATTTCTCGCCAACAGCCGCCCACTAAACGGTTCTTGGCCGCTATCGTGGTACGGAAGCTTGCGGTCACAACCTGGTAGGGGGAAACCGTGGCGCTGAAGCCCGAGCCGACCGCGCCGTTCCACTCGGTGCAGTACGCACTGCGTGTCCTGGAGACGGTCTCCAGGCACAGTGGCGGTGTGACCGATGTCCAGATCGCGCGCGAGACCGGACTGCCGACCGGCCACCTCACCTCCCTGCTGCTGATGCTCCGCCGCGAGGGCTACGTGGAGCAGGTCGCGGACGGGGCGTATGTGATCGGCGACTCCCTGGTCCTGCTGGGTTCCGGCGTCACCCGGCGGGAAGCCCTGGAGCGCAAGCTCCAGGAGACGCTGAGCGAACTGCGCGACTCGGTCGGCGCGGCGGTCTACATCAGCCGGTACATCGACGGCGAGGTCAAGATCACCCAGTTCGCCGACGGCCCCGGCACCCCCAAGGTCAACGAGTGGGTCGACTTCCGCTCGGCGGCACACGCCAGCGCGGTCGGCAAGTGCCTGCTGACCCAGCTCGACCAGAACGGCCGCCGCGACCATCTCGCACGGCACAAGATCGCCCGGCTCACCTCCCGGACGATCACCAACGAGAAGATCCTCTTCTCCAAGCTGGACGCCCAGCCGCCCACGGTCCCGGTGCTGGACCTCCAGGAGTACGCGGTGGGCACGGTCTGCGCGGCGGTGCCGCTGACGGCCGGCTCCTCCGTCGGCTGCCTGGCGCTCTCGCTCCCGATCGAGCACGCCCACCGACTTCGCGCCGCGGCCGACACCCTGAACCGTCGGGCGGCTCCGGTGGTGCTGTCACTGGCCCTGTGACCGGCCGGGTCCGCGAAACCCCCGAGGCCCCGCGACCGTGACGCCGGCACCCGGCGGCCCGCGCCCGGTGGTCGGGAGCACCCCTGCGGACCGGGTAGTATTACTTCTGTCGTCAGCCGCCGAGAGCGGCGAGAACGGCAGCCCGCGCCGCTAGCTCAGTTGGTTAGAGCAGCTGACTCTTAATCAGCGGGTCCGGGGTTCGAGTCCCTGGCGGCGCACAACCTCACGAGGGGCCCTCGCAACTGCGAGGGCCCCTCGTGGTTTCCCGGAGCCCCGGTGCCTCCCCGCAGGAGCCGGAGGCAGCCGTCGCGGCGCAATCGCACGGCCACCGGGGGACGACCCGGCCGGACGACCCGCGCCCGGATCCGCTCCACCGTTCCGGCCACGGACATACGCCCCCTCCCGGTCCTCGCAGGCAGGAACGGCACGCTTCGGGGGTGACATCCATCACGTTCACCCGCCGTGCGCGCCGGCGCCGTCGCGATCGGGCCGAAGGAACTGGTCCGGCGGCTCACGGAGGCGGGACTGCGGCGGAAGCACGGCGGCGGGCTGTAGGCCGGCGGGACGGGACGGCGTGGCGACCCTCCCGCGCCGCCTCTGTGCGTCGCGCAGCGCCCAGCGGGCGGGGCCGGGACCGGGACCGGATTCCGTCGCCCCGAGCGAGGTCTCCGCACCCGGACCGGGGTCTCGCCGGCCCGGAGCGGAGCCCGTCCGCCACCCGGTGCGCGCCCGGCGCGACCGGACCCACCGCAGGACCACCGCACGCCCGTCGGCCGGCCGCGGACCCGAGGCCCCCGCCCCGCCACTGTCGCACCGGGGAAACCCCGTCCGCCGGAACGGGGGCCTGGCTCACCGGCCCAAGAGCCCGGTCCGACCCTGACGTTCGTAGGCGCGGCACAGCCGGGCGGCGTCGGCCGCCGTCAGCGGGCGGTAGCCGTCCGTGCCGGGCTCCCGCCACCAGACGGGGTCCGGGCCCCGGAGGAACCCCTCCCGGCGCAGGGCGACACGGTGGATCTTGTTGGTGGCGGTGACCGGGAGGCGCGGGACGACGCGGACGAAGCGGGGCGGCATCTTCGTCCCCAGGTCGGGCTGGGCGGCGAGGAAGCCGGTGAACGCCGCGGGGTCGAAGGACCCCCCGTCGCGGAGGGCCAGGGCGCACATCACCTGGTCGCCGGCGACCGGATCGGGGACGGCGTACACCGCGACGCCCACGGCGGGTTCCCAGCGGGCGAGGATGCTCTCGATGAGCGCGGCGGCGAGGTTCTCGCTGTCGACGCGCAGACGGTCCTCACCGCGGCCGGCGAAGTACAGGAAGCCCTCGGCGTCGCGGTAGAAGAGGTCGCCGCTCCAGTACCAGCCTCCCCGCAGCCGTTCCGCCTCCGCCTCGGCGTTGCGCCAGTAGCCCTCGAAGGGGCTGCGGCCGCGGTTGACCAGTTCGCCTATCGCCCGGTCGCCGTTCAGCAGCACGCCCCCCGGGGAGAAGCGGGCCGGCTCGCGCTCCTCGCCGCTGCACGGGTCGACCACGGCGAGGTCGTCCCCGCGCGCGGCCCGGCCGATCGCGCCGCGCGGAGTGCCGGAGGTGCGCTGGACGGCGGCGCCGCCCTCGGAGGAGCCGTAGCCCTCGACGAGCCGAACGCCGAACCGCGCCTCGAAGCGCTCCGCGTCGACGGCCCCCGCCTCGGTGCCGAAGCCGAGCCGGAGCGAGTGGTCGCGGTCGTCCTCGCGCTCGGGAGTGGCGAGCAGGTACTGCACGGCCCGGCCCACATAGGTGAAGTACGTGGCTCCGTAGGACCGTACGTCGGAGAGGAAGCACGACGCGGAGAAGCGGCGCCGCAGAGCCACCGTCGCACCGGCCACCAGTGCGGGCGCCCAGGCGGCGATCACCGCGTTGCCGTGGAACATCGGCATGCAGACGTAGTGGACGTCGTCCCGGCGCACCCCGAAGCGCGAGACGAGGGAGGCCCCGGCGGCGGCGAGCCGACCCTGACTGCAGATCGCGGCCTTGGGCGCGCCCGTCGAGCCGGAGGTGAAGTACAGCAGCAGCCGGCTGCCGGGCCGCACGGTGCGCCCCGGCAGGGGGTCGATGTCGGCGGGACCGGCATCCTCGCAGGGGGCGAGGAGCGCGGCGTACGCGGCGTCGTCGGTCACCAGCACGCGCACGCCCGGCAGTTCGAGACCGTCGAGCAGGGGAAGGTACGCGCGCTCGGTGACCAGCACCCGGCAGTCGGTGTGCAGGATGTCGCGGGCCAGCTCCGCGCCCCGGCGGGTCGGGTTGATGCCGGCGACGGCGGCCCCGGTGAGGGCTGCCGCGCCGATCCAGAGCGGGAACTCGTGCGTGTTGTCGAGCAGGACCCCGAGGTGCGGCTCTGCTCCCCGGGGCAGCAACTCCGTGAGCAGTGCGGCCCGTGCGGCGGCACCGGAGGCGACCTGGTGGTGGCTGAGCACGAGGTCCTCGTGGACCAGCCCCACCCGGTGATCGCCCCACTGGCGCCGTACCAGCTCCGCGACGGTCGTACCACTCCCCGTGACGCCCATGGCGCGCACGGTAGCTGACGTTGCGTCAGAATTGAACGTCCGAGCAGGCGTAGAACGCGTTCGAGGTGTCGGCGATGGTCCACACCGCCAGGATCAGATGACGGCCCGACTTCGACGGCAGCGTGCCCGAGTGACTGAGCGTCCCCGGGGGGCGCTGGCCGTTGTACGGGATGGTCAGGAAGGGCTGCGGATCGAGCGCGGCCCTGGTGAGCGGCCGGCCGGGGTTCCAGCCGTTCCTGGTGATGTAGTACTTGAAGTCGGTCGTGGCGTGCATGGCGGTGAACTGCCACCGGAAGGTGTGGCTCTGCCCCGACGAGACCCGGGTGGTGGGCCAGGCACCGCCGCGCGGGTCGTCGAGCTGCGCGAAGCGGCTGTTGCCACCGGCGCAGATCTTCCCGTCCGCCGGACCCGCGCCGGGGAAGCCCTTGGGCCCCTCGACGCTCTGGGGCTCCCACTGGATCTCGCCGCAGTTGCCCACGGTGCCGTTGGCACAGAGCTTCTGACGACTGATCGGAGAGTCGGTGTAACCGTGGCTGCCGGCGCTCCCGGTGGCGAGCAGGGTCGTCCCCGCCACCGCGAGCCCGACGACGGCCGCGCCTATTCGCTTTCGCATGCTGTCGCTCCTGGAGAACGTGGGGGAGTTCTGTGAGCCGTGCCGTGCAGCTGCGCTTGTGCGGTCGTGCGGATTCCGGTCTAGACCAAGTCTCAGATTATTGACGAACTTTGAACATGTCCAGACCAATCACGGGGTCTCCGCACCGCCGGTCCTCGCCGTGCAGAACGCCACGGTCAGGTCGCGGACGAGGGCCTTGCGCTCGTAGTCGTCGAACTCCACCAGCCCACGCATCGTGAGCCGTTGCACCGTGTCGTCCACCGCGTCGACCACCGAGCTCAACACGGTGTCGCGGCGCTCGGCCTCCAGGGCGGCGACCCGACGGCGGCGCATCGCCGCGGCCACCTCGGGCGCGTACTCGATGCGCGTCGGCTGCGCCGAGAAGACGTCGATCCCGATGGGGGCGCACTCCGCCGCGAGCGTCTTCGTCAGGGCGTCGCCGACGGCCTCGGCGTTGCGGAGCGTCGGACGGAGTTCGAGCGCGGGACCGCCGCCGGCGGCCGGCGCCGAGGCGTCGGCCGGGATCTGGGACAGCACCCGTGCCAGTGCCGCCTCCACCTGCTCCCTCAGGTACGACTCGTGGTTCGCGACCCCGAGCACGGCGCGGGCCGTGTCCCGGACCCGCCACACGACGAGGACGACGGCCTCGAGCGCGGTGCCGTCGGCGTCGACCGACGGCATGGGCTCGCTGCGCCAGTGCCGCAACCGTACGTCCACCCGGCGGCGGAGCAGCAGCGGGCTCACCCACATGAGACCGCTGCGGCGGACACTGCCGCGGTACTCCCCGTACAGCGTCAGCACCCAGGCGTGGCCGACCCGGCCGCGCGCGAGCCCGCCGAGAGAGAACAGCGCGACCGTCAGGGACACGGCGAGCACGCCCCAGTGCACGAACCCGAGACCGCCGTAGGGCCGTTCGCCCACTCCGAAGAGCGTCGTCACCTCGGGCGGGAAGGCTCCCGCCCAGTGCAGCACGGCCGCGCAGGCGACGAGGGAGACGACCCCGGCGAGCAGAGCCGCCCAGCCGGGCAGGACCGGGCCGGGCCGCTCGATCAGCCGGGGGTCCGGAGGGGGTGCCGGCCGGCGGGTGGCCTGGCCGGCGCCCGGTGTGGACCGCCGTCCGGTGGCGGACGCCACCGGGGGCATGGCGATGGTGTCGGGGCCGCTGTCGCCGTCGACGTCCTTGGTCAGCCCGTTCACGCCGAAGGCGCTCCAGCGGTCCTTGGGCTGTGCGCCGCCGTCCGGCCCCTTGCTGGCGGACGTCCCGTTGAGCGGGCGGGTGGCGTCCGCACCGGTGGCCGGCTCCGTCCGCGGGTCCGCGGCCGCCTCCCCCGCCGGGCCCCGGGTGGTCGCTCCGGCGGACGCGACGGCGTCCCGGTAGAGCAGGTGGACGGGGATGGCGCCGGTCGTATCGGTGCCGATGACGACAGTCCGGCGACCGCCGGCCCCGCTGAACTGCCGCTCGGCGCGCTCGGTCGCGGGCGTGGTGTCCCGCGCGCCACCGGGCTTCGTCCCGCCCTCCTCGGACGGGGCGCCCGCCTCGGACAGGACGCCCGGGTGGGAGCGGGCGTCGGTGGCGCCGTTCGCAGTGCCGCCGGGCCCGGGCGGGAAGGCGGTTCCGGAACCCGCCCCGGACCCGCCCCCCGAAGGGAGCTCCTGGGCGGGGGCGGGCAGTCCGGCCTCCGCGGGCGCGCCACCACGCCCGGCGGTGCCGTGCGCGTCGGGGGTGCCGCGCACGTCCCGGCCGCCGAGCACCGCACCGGCGTCATACGGATCCGGAATGCCCTGCACGGCGGGGGTGCCGCGCACGTCCCGGCCGTGGCCGAACGCCGTCGGCGCCTCCGGGCCGGACGTGGCCTCGGGCTCGGGCCCGCCGGAGGCAGTGCTGCCCCTGACGGGCAGCCCCGCGCTGTGGACGGCGACCGACGCGGAGGTCAGCCGGCCGAGCGGGAGGGAGGGACCCGGAGGGTCCTCGGAGTAGGGGGTCGTCGGGGTCACCGCGGTCGCCTCCTCGCGGGTTCGGTGCACATCGGAGTTGTGGATCATGAGAAGAGTCGCCGCCAGGTCTCGGGGCCGGGGTAGCCGTCGGCCGCCGCGCCGTGCCAGCCCTGCGCACGCTGGAACTCCTCGACGCTGCGACGGTCCGCGTCGCCCCAGCGCGGGCCGGGGCGGGTGGAGTAGTGCCTGGCGAAGCCCCGCTTCACCAGCTGCCGGCGGAGAGTGTCCAGATGCCTTCCGGAGCTGCCGGAGCCGCCGGGGCGGAAGTGTCCGTGGCCCGGGAAACCCGGCGCGGAGGCGGCGGCTCCGGGCGCCGGCTTCCGGGAACCGGCCGGAGTCGCCGTCGCGGCGCCCGGCCGGCGGGGGGCGGCCGCTGCGGAAGGTGGCCTGCGGGGTCCGGCGGGGACGGACCGGACGGCGGAACCAGGCCGGGCCGGAGCAGCCGCGGCACGACCGCCGGACGCGGTCCCGGCCACCGGGGCCGGGGCGGGCACGGGCGCCGCCTGCCGGGCCCCCGCGGAATCGGACCCCGCCGCCGTGGCACCCGCCCCGGCGGGGGGCCGCGCGGCGGACGACGGCACCTGTTCCGGACCGGTCGCGGTCGGGCCCGCTGCAGGCGCGGATGCCCCGGTCACCGCACCCGTCTGTCGTCCGGGCCCGTTCGGCACGGCCACGGCCGCGCCGGGCGCCGCCTTCCTGCCCGTGCCGTTCACCAGCAGGCGCCAGGTGTCCGGTCCCGGCACCCCGTCCGCCTCCGTACCCCTCCAGCCCTGGGCGTGCTGGAACGCCTGGGTGGCGCGCCGGTGCGCCTCCCCCCAGCGCGACCCCGGACCGGTCGTGTCGTTGCTTCCGAAACCCCGCTCCGCCAGCAGCCTCGCGAGCCGGGCGACGTACGCGTTGTCCTCGCCGGGCGCGAAGACCCCCACCCCGGGGAACCCGATCTCTCCGATCCCCGCGATCGTCCCGTCGGCGGTGCCCACGCCCTTCAGCCCTTTGTAGCGGTAGGCCACGTACTGGTCGGAGTTGCTCCAGTAGGCCAGGGGCGTGGTCTGTCTGCGGGTGTGCGGCCTGGCCTGTTCGTACGCGATGTACTTCGTACGGGTGCTGTCCGCCCAGCCGCCGAAGATCGTGACGTGGGAGCCCTTGGACGGATCGCTCGGATTGTGGAAGAGCAGGATGTCGCCGGGCTGCAGGTCCTTGCGTTCGATGCGCGTGCCGAACTGGGCCAGGCTGCCCGTCCATTCGTTGCCCGCGAGGTGCCAGGCCATGGAGACGTAGCCGGAGCAGTCCTGCCGGTAGCCGTCCGCCCAGTACCGGCTCATGGAGTACGGGACCTTGGCGTTCACCCAGCGCTTCGCCCGGTTCATGATGTCGGCACGGGCCATCTTGCGCAGACCGGCCGTCCCGGCGGGGCCGGCGATCGGGCCGCCGTGCAGCGGTTCCTGGCCGCCCTGCGGGGTCTCCGGGTCGGGGCGGGGTTCGCGCCCGGGCCGTGCGGGATCCACCGCCAGGACACGATCGCCACGGGAGCGGTCCGCGCCGCCGGGGCCCACCGGGGGATCGTCCGTTCCTGCGCGCTCCGCCCGCACCCGGGCCGGGGCGGGGACGGGGAGCGGGTCGCGTTCCGGCCGGTTGTGCCCCAGTCCGGCACGCCCGGCCCGAACGGGGTGCGCCCGGGCCGCCCGCACCCCGACCGCCCGTGCCCCGACCGGTCGGCGTGGCGCCGCCGTGTCCGCCTCGGCGGCAGGCACCCCGGTCCGCGCGGTCCGGGGTGCCGCCGCCTCCGGCTCGGGCACCGGGGAGCGCCCCGCTCCGGGATCGGCCAGGGCCCCCGCGCTCCCGCCGCTGAGTACCGCTCCCGCCGCGGTGACCAGTACGAGAGCGCGGCGGGCGCCGTGCGCGGCCGGGTGACCTCCGGCACGCACCGGCAGGGCACGGGCCCGTTCCCGCCGCTGCTGGGCGCAGCCGGGGCAGACGCAGTCTCCGGCCGGCTCGTACTCCTCGAACACCGGAACGGTCATCCCTTGCCCCTTCAGATCCACCACGCTCTTCCGTCATGACAAATCGCATTTTGACGGAGCAAAGCGAAAAAACGACCATCCGACAGGCCGGAACGCGCAAGGAAATGGTCAGGAGCATCCCAGGGGGTCCGGTAGAGTTCTCCGGGTCAGCAGGCGCCGCTAGCTCAGTTGGTTAGAGCAGCTGACTCTTAATCAGCGGGTCCGGGGTTCGAGTCCCTGGCGGCGCACCAGCGATCAGTTCGTTGATCCGGGCGTCCTCGGCCTCCGAGGGCGCCCTTTCGCATACGCGCGAAAGCCCGCCCGGCGCCGGGGGCGTCGCCGGGAGACCCCCGGACGGCGGGCGGCAGGAGAAGGACGTCCCACCTGCGGCATACACTCGGACTCACCCGTACGCGTCACCCCGTCCCACGGCAGGAAGAATCCACCGCGTGGCCAACGCACTGCAGGAATTGGTGAAGAGCCGGCTGGAGCAGCAGGGCTGGTCCTACGGCGACGTGGCCCGGCGCGGGGGCGTCCCGCGTTCCACCGTGCACCACCTGGCCACCGCCGAACGCGTCACCCGCATGCCGCAGCAGGCCACGCTCGAGGGCCTGGCCAGAGGACTGGAACTGCCCCTGGACTCCGTCCGCAGGGCCGCGGCCGAAGCCTGCGGGATCCACCTGTACTTCGAGGAGACCCCCGGCACACCCGCCGACCCCGAGGTCGCCACCCTCATCGCCAGCGTCCAGCAGCTCTCCCCGGCCGACCGCCGCCACGTCACCGCACTCGTCGAATCCCTCCTGCGCAACACCCGCCGACCCGACACCGGCGCAGACACCCACACCCACCCCGGCACAGACACCGACACCCACCCCGGCGCCGGCACCGGCACAGACACCGGCTCAGGACCCCGCACGGGCCACGACACCGGCACCCACCCCGGCACCCACCAGAGCACGGACCCCCACCCCGCCACCGACTGAACCGGGCCCCGACGACATCCGGCCGCCGCGCTCAACGCTCGCTCAGCGTCCGCAGCCAGCCGATCACGGCGTTCACCGTGGGGAAGTCGAGTTCGGCGATCCGGGCGACGGCACGGGTGTCGGTCAGCCGCACGGGGACGCATGCCGCGTCCAGGGCGCAGTGCAGCATCACCTGGTGCGCCTGGGTCGCCGGCAGGTCCTCCCCCGCCCGCAGTTGGGGGCGCAGATACGTGGAGATGGGCAGCGGCGGAGTCGGGAACGACGGGTATTCCATGCTCATGGTCGGATCGCTCTCTCGTTCAGGCCGGCGACCTCTTTGGCGTCGGCCGGGTACGGCGCCGTTCGCCGGCGGAGAGACCCTGGAGACCGGCGCGGCGCATCAGGAGCTGAACCGTGCCGTGGCTGACCGCGATGCCGTGGCGCGAAGTCAGTTCGTCGTGGATGCGCCGGTATCCATAGGTCCCGTGCGAAGCGGCGTGGATGGCGGAGATGACTTCGGTGAGCCAGGAGTGACGGACGGAACGTGCGGAGGGAGGACGGGAACGCCAGGTGAAGTACCCGGACTCGGTCACCCCCAGGACGCTCGTGGCGATCCGCACGGGCAAGCCCTCGTGAGCCATCACGCGTACTGCCTCGAATCGTCTTTTGGGGACATCGCGTCCCGCAGCAGCTCGGTCGCGCGCCGGAGGACGGCGACCTCGGTCTCCAGTTCCGTGATGCGTCTGCGCGCGGCCGTGAGTTCCGTCCCCGCGTCGGGGAAGTACCGCTGGTGCCGCAGTTGCGGCAGGTATCTGCGCCGCCACTGGTAGAGCGTCCGCTCGCTGAGGCCGAGGTCGACCGCGACCTTCTTCACGGGCTCGCCCACGGCCAGCAGGTCGAGGGCCTGACGGCGCACCTCGGGTGGGTAACTCATGGATGGTGGTCCTCCGGAGGACTGGAGACGGGTCCACCTACCGGCTCGGGGAGGGGTCCCCGAGCCGGGAGGCGGGTGGGGCTCGGCGCGGAGCGGCGTCCGGGCGGCCTGGCGCCGCATCGGCCGACGTCCGCCCCGTCGGGACACGCCCTAGTCGATGTGGCGCCGCAGGGTGACGGTGGGCCGGAAGCTCTGCAGCGGGTCGACGGCCTCGCCGCGGGGCGCGGCCGCCACCGCTCCCCTGAGCAGGCTCACGACCTCGGCGGCCAGGGAGTCGGCACGGGTCCTGACGGTGCTGATCGGCTCGCGGCTGCGCTCCAGTTCGGCCAGTCGCCTTTCGAGCCGGGCGAGTTCGTTCCTGACCGGGCGGCTCAGCGTGAACGAGTGCGGGGTGGAGACGATGAACTGGTAGGCCCCCGCGAACGTCTGGCAGCCGTCGCAGTGGTCGTTGACCGCACGGCTGGTGTTCGCCGCGTTGAGCCGCGTGATCGTGCCGGTGACGGTGACGACCTGGAAGGACAGGGCGACCGAGCGGCACGGGTTGTCGAGCGTGCAGCCCGCGGAACGGGCGACCGCCCTGTTGCGCGCGCCGACGCCGAGGCGCGTTCCGAGCTCATGGACCGCGAACTCGTCGTCGTAGTCGTAACGGTGCCTGGGTCCGGCGTTCGCGTGCGCTTCGTCCACCGCGACACCGACATGGCGGTTGCCGGTCGACACGTACGATGCCGCCCCGGCAGGGCTCGCCGTGGCGAAGCCGGCCGTACAGGCGGCGACGAGCATGCCGAACCGTGCGGCTCTGCGGCCGCCGTGGCCGGTGCGTGGTTTTCGGTGCGTCATCGGGATGCTCCTTTGCGGACGTACGGGGAATCGGGAGGGGGCTGTCGGGGCCGGAGAGGTGGATGGGGGGCGATCCGGACTACGGCTCCTCGGTCGCGCTCTGCGACTCCGAGGGGGTCACCGAGGGCGAAGGGGATCCGGACGGCGTGGTGCTCGGCGTCGGCGAGGCGCTCGGGTCGGCCGAAGGCGACGCCGAAGTACGGCTCGGACTCGGCGTCGGGCTCGTCGGCCCTGGTGTCGGCGCGTCCGTGACGGGGCTCGCGGACGGGGAGCCGCTCTTGGTGGCGGTCAGGCCGGCGGGGGTGGCGCCGGAAGTCGCCGCGGGTGCGGGGGCCTCGGGCGGTGGGTCGGTGAGACGGGTCGGGTCCGGGGTGGCGGGGATGGGCCGTTCCGCGCCGGGGGCCGCGGCCGTCGGGCGGACCGTGGGAACACCGGGCTGGAGGATGGGGGCGATGGGCGGCTGGCGCGGCAACGGCTCCGGGGTCATACCGGTCAGCCACGCCGCGCAGAGCGCGCCCGATCCCACCAGCACCCCGCCCCAGACGGCCACCCGCAGCCGGGCGTTGCCCTCCGTGGCCCGGGCGATGACCTTCACGAGCCGGCCCACCAGCCGTACGGCGAGGTAGGTCGCGCCGGCCAGGGGGCAGATGAGCATGAAGCTACCGACGACCCCGACGAGACCGGCGGAGAACTGGCCGTCGGCGAAGGCGGACCAGGTCCCCGCCACCTGTTCCGCCAGTGAGCGCAGGCTCGTGGTGAGCAGGCGGGGGAGGTTCCACAGCACGTAGCCGAGTTCGGCGGCGATCAGCGGCACCATGGTCACCACCCATGCGGTGACCATGATCCTCGCGGGCCGCTTCAGCCCGGCCACCTCCGGGGACGGCGGACGTCCCGGCAGCATGGAGCGCAGAATGGGCTTGATCTTCCCGAAGAGGTCGGGGATTCCCGCGAGGTCCCCGAGGATGTAGTAGCCGTCCAGCCGGACCACCGGCAGCAGCTGCTCCAGGATTTCGAAGTGCACGAGGTAGATCGCGGCGAGGAAGAGGGGCTGGCCCGTGAGGACGTACGCCAGGGCGAGCCCCAGCACGAAGACCACGTTGAAGTAGATCCCGCCCAGGTCGGTCCGGATCCGGCCGGCCCGCCCGATGCGGTAGACATCGGTGACTTCGGTGTACATCGAGGGCCAGATGAGGAAGAGGCCGCAGCCGATGCTCCCGGGGCGCGCGCCGCCGTACCTGCACGCCGAGGCGTGGCCGAACTCGTGGAAGACCAGCGATGCCACGATCAGTGCGAAGACGGCGAGCATCAGCACAGGCTGTTCCAGCACCTGCAGCACCGGCGCGATCGCTCCGTGGACGGCGAACAGCCAGACGTCCACGCAGAGCGCCGCGGACAGCACCAGGACCACGACCGGTGGCCGGTGCAGCCAGGCGAGCGCCGCGGCGATACGGGCCACCTGCCGCTCGCGGAAGATCACCCGGTGGCCCTTGAGGACCAGGAGGAGGTCGGTGGTGGGGCCGGCGACCTGGTCGCCCTCCTGTCCGAAGGGGACGGTGATGCCGAGCGGTTCGAGCTTCTGCTCGACGAGGTACTCGATGTTGTCGGCGCTGATCTCCCGTCCGTAGCGCCCGCTGACCCGGTGCGAGACGGTCTCGGTGTCGCGTACGCCGTCGATGGATTCGGCGACCAGGTAGAGCAACCGGGAGAGCTGGACCACCTGCCCGTCCCCTCGGCGGACCAGGTACTTGCGGTCCGTGAAGCCGGACCCCTGGTACTCGCCGAGAAACTGGAGTCCCGCACCGAGACGCGGAACGGGGAACAGCGTCTCCGTGTATTCGTACGGGTGAGCCACGTCGCCCGCGTCGCAGGCCGCCGCCCCCACGGGACCAGGGTGGACCTTCTGGCTTTTGGTCACCGTCCTGCTCTTCCTCCCGGTGCGGGCCGCGCCCCCAAGAACGCGGCCCGCACACGACCGGGATCGTTACTGGCTGATCGAGATGGACTGGGTCGCCTCGGAGGCCGCGACGGCGTCCGGGGAGTCGATGTTGGCGGCGAGCGACTCGTTGTGGGCGCTGACGTAGGCGATGCGCTCGCTCACGTTGGTGGTCCTGACGAAGTTGAACCGCAGCCGGCCCAGGGCCTCGCGCCCGGGCAGCAGTTCGGCGGCGGCCTCGGCGTTGAGCTGGTCTTCGTTCATGGTGGAAACCCCTCTCGGGAGGAAGCGCCGGCTACTGGCTGACGCTGATGGACTGGGCGGCGGACGAGGCCGCGACGGCGTACGGGGAGTTGATGTTGGTCGCGAGCGACTCGTTGTGGGCGCTGACGTACGCGATGCGCTCGCTCACGTTGGTGGTCCTGACGAAGTTGAACCGCAGCCGGCCCAGGGCCTCGCGCCCGGGCAGCAGTTCGGCGGCGGCCTCGGCCTCGAGCTCTTCGACGTTCATGGTGGAAACCCCTCTGGGAAGGAAGTGCCGCTACTGGCGGACGCTGATGGACTGGGTCGCCTCGGAGGCCGCGACGGCGTCCGGCGAACAGACGTTGGCCGCGAGCGACTCGTTGTGGGCGTCGACGTAGGCGATGCGCTCGCTCACGCTCGTGGTCCTGACGAAGTTGAACCGCAGCCGGCCCAGGGCCTCACGCCCGGGCAGCAGCTCCGCGGCGGCCTCGGCGTCCAGTTCTCGCATGCCAAGCATGGGTGGGTCCTTTGCGCGAAGGGCATGGGCGGACTGCGCCCGTTCCCGAACGCGTCCATCCATGCCGGACGATCTGTCTGACGAGATTGGACAGTAGGACTCCGCGGAGCCACCGACAAGGGACCGGAACATCCCGCCCGCCATGGCGAAGACCGCCCATGCCCACCAAAACCGCAGGCAGGAGAGGTGACGGGCGGGGACGGAGCCGATGCCGGCCCGTGGGGAGCCTCACCCGATCGGCTCAATCCGGCCGATTCCCACCGGCAACGACATGACTCCTGATGGCTATCCTCTCGTGCCTCAAGACGGGTGAACCGCCCGAAACCTCCGCGAGAGGGGTGCACATGCTTGTCGTCCCCATGGCGTCCGCGACCGCCGTCGTCCGTGACAGGACGGGAGAGCCGGTGGTGCTGCTGTCCGGTGAACTCCCCTCCGCCCTCACCGCGTCCGGTGTGGACGAGTTGCTCAACCTGGCCGCCGCCGTACTCGGGGCGGAGGAACTGGAACTCTTCGGGCGCTGCCTCGCGGCACTCCGTTGCGGCGAGATGCTCCGGGAAACCCGTATCGAGGTCAGCGGAGCCGTACTGACCATCTACCGCAGCTGAGCGACGGGGGCAGCGACTGCACGCAACTCGGGGCGGATTTCCGTGCGACGGCGGAGCATTCCGGCAGCTCCCGATTCCGGCCGCAACGGGCCGCAGGAATTATTCAACCCAGGACCCGGTGCAGCCGAGTTGCAATTTGCGCCGTTATGTACCCGCACCCAAAACCCGTGCGAAACGCCGCAGTTGAGTCACCCTCGCGAGTGTTCTCAGACACCGCCGCCATATTTCGCGAAACCCTCACCAAGCAAAGCTCAGGCCCGGTTTCCCCGGCTTTCGGAACAGGGTCGGCAATGCGCCGACAAGACCTCTCCGCTCGCATGCACGAATGAATCCCGTTACTGGATCCGCGTATGGTCCGGAGGGCCACCAGAAATCCCTCGAACCAGGAGAAAAACGGTGAGAACATTCGCACGCCTCCTTGCGACGGCGGTCCTGACCGCGACCGCGGCCGCCATTCCCCTGACGGGCACGGCCATCGCCGCGCCGGCCCATTCGCCCGTCGCCGCACAGCAGTTCCGCGGCGTGGAGCGCTGCACCGACCTCGGTCAGCGGTACGTCAGGCACCATGTCCGGGACCGCCACCGGAACCGGTGGGACCGCGACTGCCGTCGCCTGTGGGAACGCCGCCCCGCACACAGGGCGCACCGGTACGACGCCTACGGGTGGTACCGCAACCACGCCGGACACGGCTGGGATTGCGGTCGCCGGTTCTGATCCGGCCTGATGCGCCGCCCGAACCGACGGGCGGTCGGCGTGGGCTCCCGGAGACGGCTCCCGGGAGCCTGCTGCCGTTCGCGGGTCAGTCGCGGTAGATGGTCAGTACGGCTCCGCTGACCTCGATACGGGTTTCCCGGAGCATCTCGCCGCAACGGAGTGCCGCGAGGCAGCGCCCGAAGAGTTCCAGTTCCTCCGTCCCGAGTACGGCGGCGGCCAGGTTGAGCAACTCGTCCACACCGGACGCGGTGAGGGCGGAGGGGAGTTCACCGGACAGCAGCACCACCGGCTCTCCCGTCCTGTCACGGACGACGGCGGTCGCGAGCGCTCCTGGAACGACAAGCACGTCCACCCCTCTCCCGGAGGCTTCGGGGGGTTCACCCGCCCCGCGGGGCGAGAATAGACCCCCAATCGCCCGCATTTCCGGGCTATCTGATACTTCGCCAGCAAATGCATCAAACGGATGCGCCATGCGCACTACCGGCCCGAAGTCTCCGATCCCCCATCGAAACGGCACGTCCGCCCGCACCTCGCCGGCGCGCACCGGAAACCGCGATCCGGCCCGTCGACGCCTGCGGCCCGGCCGGATGTCGTCGGGGCCCGGTTCAGTCGGTGGCGGGGTGGGGGTCCGTGCTCTGGTGGGTGCCGGGGTGGGTGCCGGTGTCGTGGCCCGTGCGGGGTCCTGAGCCGGTGTCTGTGCCGGTGCCGGCGCCGGGGTGGGTGTGGGTGTCTGTGCCGGTGCCGGGGTGGGTGTGGGTGTCTGCGCCGGTGTCGGGTCGGTGGGTGTTGCGCAGGAGGGATTCGACGAGTGCGGTGACGTGGCGGCGGTCGGCCGGGGAGAGTTGCTGGACGCTGGCGATGAGGGTGGCGACCTCGGGGTCGGCGGGTGTGCCGGGGGTCTCCTCGAAGTACAGGTGGATCCCGCAGGCTTCGGCCGCGGCCCTGCGGACGGAGTCCAGGGGCAGTTCCAGTCCTCTGGCCAGGCCCTCGAGCGTGGCCTGCTGCGGCATGCGGGTGACGCGTTCGGCGGTGGCCAGGTGGTGCACGGTGGAACGCGGGACGCCCCCGCGCCGGGCCACGTCGCCGTAGGACCAGCCCTGCTGCTCCAGCCGGCTCTTCACCAATTCCTGCAGTGCGTTGGCCACGCGGTGGATTCTTCCCGCTGGGACGCCGGTTGACCAAACCGCCGTCAACGACCGTGCGGGGAGGCACCGGAAAGCCCGACGTCCAACCTGATCGGACAGCCCATCCAGAGAGATTGGACGCGCTCCGCGCCTCCCACCCTCACACCCACCCTCCACCCCGATGCGGAGCGGTGCGGAGGAACCCGGACAGCGCGCCTCCCGGCGGCTCCGGATCCGCTTGCGATCACGTCCCCCGCTCCGGGACCCTGTCCTGAGAGTCCGCGACCCCAAGGGGTCAGCGGGCTCAAACAGTTGCGACTTGGGGTGATTCGAGGGGATTCTCCCGTCGCTACTGGCCCGGTGTGGGGGTCCCGTTCACGGACGAACGCGGAGACGGGCATCATGCAACCGGAAGACCATCGTCTTATGTCTACGGATACGGTGGCCTGCCACTGATGCGTCCGGTACCGGCTGGCCAAGGGGAGCCCCGGTCCGGACACGACCGAACGATCACGCAGCCAGCAGGCGTGCGGGGGGATGAAAGATGACGTCGACGCCGAACGGCGCCCGGCAGCAGGACGACGACCCTTCCCGGACCACGCAGCTTCGGGTTCCCCCGCAGCTCAGGACGGGAGGCCATCGGTTGCGCCCCAAGAAGGCGCTGCCGAGGTACGACTACGAGCACTACAGCCGGCTGGCCGGTCCCCTGACCCAGCCGGACCCGTCGAGACCGTACAAGGTGCAGTACCGCTCGTTGCTGTCGCAGGAGCCGCACCGCGTCCGGGCCGCTCTGCTCCTCGGGGCCGCGCCGCTGGTCTCGCTGGGCCTGTTCGCCTGGCTGATGCAGCCGCAGCACTGGACGGAGCGCGACCCCAACCTGAACGACGAGCTGCTGCTGTGGCTCGACGTCGTCATGCTCGTCTCGATCGGCCTGATCGAGCTCTTCCGCACGATGAACGTCCTGTCGAACGCGCACGCGACACTCGTCGCCCGCGACCCGATACCCGTCGTGCCGGAGTCCGGCACCCGCGTCGCCTTCCTCACCTCCTTCGTGCCGGGCAAGGAACCCCTGGAGATGGTCACGAAGACGCTCGAGGCGGCCGTGAAGATCCGGCACCGCGGGCTGATGCACGTGTGGCTGCTCGACGAGGGCGACGACCCGGCCGTCAAGGAGGTCTGCGCACGGCTCGGCGTCCACCACTTCTCCCGCAAGGGCATAGCCAAGTGGAACCAGGAGAAAGGCGCCCACCGGGCCAAGACCAAGCACGGCAACTACAACGCCTGGCTCGAGGCGCACGGCGGCGACTACGACTTCTTCGCCTCCGTCGACACCGACCACATACCGCTGCCGAACTACCTGGAGCGGATGCTCGGGTACTTCCGCGACCCGGACGTCGGCTTCGTCATCGGCCCGCAGGTCTACGGCAACTACGACACCTTCGTCACCAAGGCCGCGGAATCCCAGCAGTTCCTCTTCCACGCCCTGATCCAGCGCGCCGGCAACCGCTACGGCGCCCCCATGTTCGTCGGCACCTCCAACGCCGTGCGCATCAGCGCCATCAAGCAGATCGGTGGCCTGTACGACTCGATCACCGAGGACATGGCCACCGGCTTCGAGATGCACCGGGCCAAGAACCCGGGGACCGGCAACAAGTGGCGGTCCGTCTACACCCCGGACGTCCTGGCCGTCGGTGAGGGCCCGTCCGCCTGGACCGACTTCTTCACCCAGCAGCTGCGCTGGTCCCGCGGCACGTACGAGACGATCCTCAAGCAGTACTGGAAGGGCTTCGGCACACTGCCGGCCGGCAAGCTCTTCAACTACACCATGATGATCATCTTCTACCCGATGTCGGCCCTCAACTGGATCCTGGCGGCCCTCAGCTGTGCGCTGTTCCTGGGCATGGGCGCCTCGGGCGTGCAGATCGACCCGGCCATCTGGATGATGCTGTACGGCAACGCCTCGGCCCTGCAGATCGGCCTCTACATCTGGAACCGCCGCCACAACGTGTCGCCCCACGAGCCCGAGGGCTCCGGCGGTCTGGCCGGCATGGTGATGTCCGCCCTCTCCGCGCCGATCTACGCACGCTCCCTGATGGACGCCGCGCTGCGGCGCAAGAGCAAGTTCGTGGTCACGCCCAAGGGCGACTCCTCCAGCCCGGACACGCTCTTCGGCACGTTCCGGATCCACCTCTTCTTCATCCTGATCTTCGGCGGCTCGCTCGTCTCCTCGTTCTGGTTCGGGCACGACCACCCGGCGATGATCACCTGGGCCGGCCTGGCCCTGCTGATCACGGCGGCGCCCATCTTCGCCTGGCGGTACGGGATCCGCGAGGAGAAGAAGAAGCGGAGGGGGCGGCGCCGTGCGAAGCCGGGGACGGATGGCGGGGCCTCCGAAGCCGTGTCGCCGGCCGCCCACGAGCAGCAGCCCCAGTGGGCCCCCGCGGACCAGACCATGCAGATCGCCCTTGGGGGACGTAAGAAATGAGCACACTTCCCGTCCGGCCGAACCACCGCAAGAACCGGGCCCGGCGGATCCTGATCGGCGCGGCGGTCGTGGCGGCGATCGCCGGTTTCAACGGACCGGCGATGTACCGGTACGGCTCGGAGCAGTACCACGAGTACAAGATCAACCGGCCCGAGTACAAGGCCGCCAACGGCCACTGGGACTTCCTCGACGTCCCGGAGAAGTACAAGATCAACACGATCCACGCGGCCCTGCTCCACACCGGCAAGGTGCTGCTGATCGCGGGCTCCGGCAACAACCAGAAGAACTTCGACGCCAAGAAGTTCGAGTCCGTGCTCTGGGACCCGAAGACGAACGACTTCAAGCACATACCCACGCCCAAGGACATGTTCTGCGCCGGGCACACCCAGTTGCCCGACGGCAAGCTGCTGGTCGCGGGCGGTACCAAGCGGTACGAGAAGCTCCAGGGGGACGTCACCAAGGCCGGCGGCCTGATGATCGTCCACAACGAGGACCCGGACAAGCCGATCACCCTGCCCGCGGGCACCAAGTTCACCGGCAAGAAGAACGGCAAGACGTTCGTCTCCAAGGACCCGGTCCTCGTCGAGAAGGCGAAGAAGGTCTTCGACAAGGCGACCGGGCGCTTCCTGCGCACCGAGGCGGGACTCGGCCGGATCTACGTCGAGGCCGCGAAGTCCGGGAAGTCGTACGAGACCGGTACCGAGGACAACTACCGGGTGCACGGCCTCAAGGGCTCGGACAACCGGAACGTCTACGGCATCGCACAGAAGCTCGCCCTCGACAAGAAGGACTTCCAGGGCATCAAGGAGGCCTTCGAGTTCGACCCGGTCGCGGAGAAGTACATCACCGTCGACCCGATGAACGAGGCTCGCTGGTATCCCACGCTCACCACGCTCGAGGACGGCAAGGTCCTGTCCCTGTCCGGCCTGGACGAGATCGGCCAGATCGTCCCGGGCAAGGACGAGATCTACGACCCGAAGACGAAGAAGTGGCAGTACACCGGCTTCGAGCGGCGTTTCCCGACCTACCCGGCGATCTTCCTGATGGACAACGGGAAGCTCTTCTACTCCGGCTCCAACGCCGGATACGGTCCCGCGGACGTCGGCCGTGACCCCGGGATCTGGGACCTGGACACCAACAAGTTCACCAAGGTGCCCGGGCTGAGCGACCCGGACCTGATGGAGACCTCGGCGACCGTGATGCTGCCGCCGGCCCAGGACCAGCGGTTCATGGTCATCGGCGGCGGCGGGGTCGGCGAGTCCGAGAAGTCCAGCGAGAAGTCCCGGCTGGTCGATCTGAAGGACCCGCAGCCCCGCTTCAAGGACGGCGCCTCCCTCGACAAGGGCACGCGCTACCCGAGCGCCTCGCTGATGCCGGACGACAGCGTCCTGGTCACCGGCGGCTCCGAGGACTACCGGGGCCGCAGCGGCTCCAACGTCCTGGAGGCGCGCACCTACGACCCGAAGACGGGCGAGTACACACGTGTCGCCGACCCCCGGGTCGGCCGCAACTACCACTCGGGTTCGGTGCTGCTGCCCGACGGCCGGGTCATGATCTTCGGCTCCGACTCGCTCTTCGGCGACGACGCCAACACCAAGCCCGGCGTGTTCGAGCAGCGGATCGAGATCTACACCCCGCCCTATCTCTTCCGGGGCTCCCGGCCCGAGATCGGCGCCGGCCCGAAGAAGATCGCGCGTGGCGGCTCGGCGACGTTCAAGAGCGCGGACGCGGCGAAGCTGAAATCGGCGAAGCTGATGCGGCCCAGCGCGGTGACGCATGTGACCGATGTCGACCAGCGGTCCATCGCGCTGGAGATGACGAGGACGGCGGGCGGTTTCGAGGTCACCGTGCCGAAGAACCGCTCCCTGGTCCCGTCCGGCTGGTACATGCTGTTCGTGACGGACGGAGAGGGCACCCCGTCGGAGGCCGTCTGGGTCGAGGTCCCTTAGACCGGGACGACGAACGGGCACGACGGCGAAGGGGGCTCCCGCAGCGGGAGCCCCCTTCGCCGTCGTGTGTGCGGCTACTCGGTGTTGCGGGCCAGTTCGAGTGCGTACTCCGGGTACCAGTCACCGGCCTTGGGACCACCCTTGCAGTCACCGTCGGACTCGCCCGGCCGCTTCACCCACAGATAGGCGTCGACGAGCGGATCACCGGTCTTCGTCGTGGGCTTCTCGCCGAGGGCACGGCCCGGCGGGTTGCACCAGTTCTCCTTCGGATCGCCCTGGGTGTACGGCCCGTTGCCGTTGCGGCTGGTGTCGATCACGAAGTGCTTCCCACCGACCATGGCGGACAGCTTGCGGCCGAAGTCCTTGCTGGCCTCGGTCGTCTGGAAGTTGGAGACGTTGACCGCGAAGCCGTCGGCCTGGTCGATGCCGGCCCGGCGCAGCGGATCCGGGAGGGAGCCCGGGTCCGCCCAGCCCGCGTTGCCCGCGTCCAGGTAGACCTTGGTCGCGGGGAGTCGCCCGAGCCGTTCGATGGCCCCCTTCAGCAGGTCGTACCGCTCCTGGTGGTACTCCTTCGGGGTGCAGCCGTCCACCAGGTGCAGCACGGCGTCCGGTTCGAGGACGACGGTGGCCCGGCGGTCGCCGATGCCCTTGGCGACCTTGTCGACCCAGGCGCGGTAGGCGTCGCCGTCCGAGGCACCGCCCTTGGAGAACTGGCCGCAGTCACGGTGCGGGATGTTGTAGAGGACCAGAAGGGCGTCGCGGTCCGCCTTCGCGGCGGCCTTCGTGTACTTCCGCGCCTCGCCCTCCGGGTCGTCGGGGCCGATCCACTCGCCCATCGGCTGGGCCGCGATCTTCTTGATCAGCTCGGCGCTCGCGCTGTCACCGTCGTCGAGGTACGAGGCCACCTGCTTCGCCGCGTTTCCCTCGGGGTTCACCCAGTACGGATCCGTCGCCTTGGGCTGCTGGGCCGCGGGCTTGTCGCCGTCGCCGTCCGAGGAGGAACATCCCGCCACCAGCAGGACGGCCCCCATCGCGGCCGCCGTCCATCGGGCGCGCCCGACTCGACTGCCGTACATCCACTCCCCCTTGGTGCACCGTGGTACGTGCCGGGCCACCCCCCAGGCGCCCCGCTGCCGGAACGAGCCCGGCCGGATCCATCCTGACACACGCGGTCCGCGGGCCACGAGGCAACCGCGGCCGCGGCTGCCTCCCGGCCGTCCGCGGCCGAGGACGGCCGATGCGCTCTCGTGGGTGAGGGCCCCGCCCACGACCTGCGGCGCGGTCCCGGCGGGCCCGAACACCGACTCCGGCGGGCCTCAGACGCCGCGCGCGTCCGTGAGGTAGGCGGACACCACGACGTTCGCCGTGTACGAAGCGGTCTTCCTGTCGTAGGTGCCACCGCAGGTGATGAGCCGGAGTTCGGCCCGGCCCGGGTGGTGCGCCCCGTACACCTTGCGGGCGTCGAACCGGTCCCGGCTGACGACCTGGACGTCCTCGATGGTGAAGACGGCGACCGAGCCGTCGGTCCGGGTCACCTTGACCGTCTCGCCGGGGCGGGCCGCGCTGAGGCCGTAGAAGACCGCCGGCTCGGTCCTGGTGTCGACGTGGCCGACGAACAGCGCCGCGCCCTCGGCACCGGGCCGGGTCCCGGTGCCGAACCAGCCGACGGCGTCCGGGGTGGCGAACGGCGGCGGTTCGACCGCGCCCGTGTTGTCCAGGCCGCGGGCGACGACGGGGGCCGAGACCCCTAGCGAAGGAATGTCCACCTTGGTGGGTCCGGCGGGTGCCAGCGGCTCCCGGGCGGGCGGCAGCGGTACGCCGAGCGGACGGCCCACCGCCGCCACGTCCCCCGTGGTGGGGGCCGAGGAGCCCCCGGCACCGTCGCTGGCCTCACGGCCCCAGAGCCACAGGCCCATCAGCAGGATCGCCCAGGCCACGCCGGTGAGCAGCCGCCCGCTGCCCGGAGGCGCCTCGTCTCCGGAGGGCACGGCGGGTCAGTCCCGGTCCGGGGAGCCGACGCGCCGGCGGCGGGCGCTGCGGAAGGCCACGGCGACGGCCGCCGCTCCGACCAGGAGCAGCCCGATCACCGTGTGCGGCGTGCCGGGGCCCTGGGATTCGGCGGACTTGGCGCTCTGCGCGGCCAGCCGGTCCGCGGCGCCGCCGCCGCCGGCGCGGACGGGCGCGACGGGGCTCTCGGCCGGGTCGGGAGCCCCGACCAGGTCCTCCGGGCCGTCCTCCTCGTCGGAGCCGTCGTCGGAGCCGTCCCCGCGATCCCGGGACCCGTCGTCCTTCTTGCCGTCCTGGGACCCGTCGTCCTTCCTGCCGTCGCGAGACCCCTCGTCCTTCTTCCCGTCGTCCTTCTTCCCGTCGTCCTTCTTCCCCTCCTGGGACCCCTCGTCCTTACTGCCGTCGCGAGACCCCTCGTCCTTCTTGCCGTCCTGGGACCCGTTGTCCTTCTGCCCCTCCTGGCCCTCACGGTCCTTCTTGCCGTTCTCCTCCTCGCCCTGTTTGTCGTCGGGCTCGAAGCGGGAGGGCGGCGTGAGCGTGACGATCTGGAGCCGGTCCACGGCACCGCTCTCCCGGCCGTCCTGCACCTCGCTCCCGGGTTCCGCTCTGACGGGGTGGACCGTGTCCGTGAGCCGGGCGCCTTCCTCCGCGTGCGCGGTCCCCGGGACGGGCGCCAGAATCAGGAAGCCGGCGGCCGCCCCTACGACACGGAGAGCAATCGGAACTGAACGCATTGTGAACCTCCTGGTGTAAAGAGATTCACGCGTTCCGCCCAGTTCCGCATCTCCAGGAGACCCGGACGGGTCACTGCGACGAGGCCGTCCGGGCCTCCGACCGGGTCAGATCCGGTCCACGAGGTCCGCGATGGAGTCGACCACCTTGGAGGGCCTGAAGGGGTGGCGGTCGATGTCCGCGGGCGCCGTCAGACCGGTCAGCACGAGGAAGGTCTCCATACCCGCCTCGAGCCCCGCGAGCACATCGGTGTCCATCCGGTCGCCGATCATCGCGCTGGACTCGGAGTGGGCCCCGATGGCGTTCAGACCCGCCCGCATCATCAGCGGATTCGGCTTGCCCACGAAGTACGGGTCCTTGCCCGTGGCCTTGGTGATCAGCGCGGCGACCGATCCGGTCGCGGGGAGCGGGCCCTCGGCGGACGGCCCGGTCTCGTCCGGGTTGGTGCTGATGAAGCGGGCTCCGCCGTTGATCAGCCGGATCGCCTTCGTCAGCGCCTCGAAGCTGTACGTGCGGGTCTCGCCGAGGACCACGTAGTCGGGATCCTGGTCGGTGAGGACGTACCCGATCTCGTGCAGGGCGGTGGTCAGCCCCGCCTCGCCGATGGCGTACGCCGTACCGCCGGGGCGCTGGTCGTCCAGGAACTTGGCGGTGGCCAGCGCGGACGTCCAGATGTTCTCGATCGGCACGTCCAGACCCATCCGCGCCAGCCGGGCATGCAGGTCACGCGGGGTGTAGATGGAGTTGTTGGTGAGGACGAGGAACGGTTTCTCGCTCTCCCGGAGCTTCTTGATGAAGGAGTCGGCGCCCGGGATCGGCACGCCCTCGTGGATGAGGACACCGTCCATGTCGGTGAGCCAGGATTCGATCGGCTTGCGCTCTGCCATGAAGCGGACTCCTGCCGTACGCGTAGTGCGATGTGCGGTGTGCTGACGGGGCGCCGCCACGACGATGTACCGGCGCCCCCCAGCCTAGTCAGGAAGCCGTGACCCTGACCCCGTCGATCACCCAGTACCAGTTGTTCGCCCCGGTGTAGTGGAAGCGGAAGCTCACGTTGGAGACGCCGGCCGGGACGGGGACCGACACGGACTGCGGCTGCGACACCACGTCCGAGGTGTAGCTCCTGACCACGGTCGGCGTCCCGCCGTTGAAGGAGGCCAGGATCCGGGCGGTCTGGCCGCCCTCCTGGCGGTAGAGGGTCGTGAAGTCGAGCCGCACGGTACCGCGGCCGCTCACGTCGTACGCGGGGGTGACGAGCGTGGAGTCGTACCCGCCCGAGTTCGCCCTGTCGTCCCACTCGTCGGAGTCCGCCACGGCGAAGACGCCGCGCGACCGCACGTTCAGCTCCCGCCACTGGTCACGGTGCGTGCGGGACCAGAACTCGTCGGTCGCGAAGGCCCAGCCGCGCCACTCGCCGACTCCGCCGGTGCCCATCGCGTTGTTGATCACGGACCAGCCGCCGGGGGCGGTGTGCGTGAAGCCCAGGACGGAGGCCGGGATGCCCGTCTCGTCCACCCGGCCGGTCAGCGAGGGCTGGAGTGTGTCGAAGGGGTCCCCGGTGCGCTCCTGGACGGGCTTGCCGTCGAGGCCCCAGGCCGGGTCGGGGGTGATGCCGAGCTGTCCGAAGACGGTGGCGGCGACATCGACGAGGCGGGTGTCGATGGGCCGGGCTCCGGCGGGGATGCCCGGCCCCTGGGCCAGGACGAAGGTCCGCCGCTCCTCGATGGAGCTGCCTCCGTGGCCGCCCGCGTCGATGTGCCCGTGGTCGGTGGCGACGATGACCGTCCATCGCTCGGCCGGGTACGTGGGCCGGGCCTTGATCGCGGCGAGCAGCCTCCCGAGATGCGCGTCCTGGACGGCGATGGCGTCGAGGTACTTCCGGCCGGTGCCGGAGCCGTGCGCGACGACGTCGGTGTTGCCGAAGTACACGAAGAGCACATCAGGGTTCTGGTCGCGCAGGATCGACTCGGTGTCGTTCGCGATGGTGGCGTCGTGGCCCGGGTAGCCGTCCCTGTCGCCGTCGAGTACCAGCCTGACGTCGGCGCCGGGCGTGACGGTGCCCTGGGTGTCCAGGGGCTTCCAGTCGACGGCGGCGTACGTGGACAGTTCGGGCCGCACCTGGGCGAGCCGGGCCAGGAACCCGGGGTACCTGCCGTAGTTCTTGCCGATGAAGGTGTTGTCCCTGACGCCGTGCTTGTCGGGCCAGACTCCGGTGGAGATCGTGGACCAGCCGGGACCGGAGGACGTCGCGGCCATGGGGCGGGAGTAGAGCAGGGACGTCCCGTAGGTCCCGTTCGCCATCATCGACTTGAGGTGGGGGGCGTCGGCGGCGTCGATCCGGTCGTGGCGGAGCCCGTCCATCCCGACGACGAGCACCTTGTCCCTGCTGGTGCCGTCGGGGAGGGGCCGGGCGGCCGCCAGGGCCGCGGGGGCGTTGGTCAGCGCCGCGGCGGTCGCGGCGGTCGCGGCGCCGGCGGCGAGTACGGATCGGCGGGGTATGCCGCGGGTCGGCATCGGGTCCTCCGTCGGGTGTGGGTGACGTGATGGAAGTCGCGCCCAGTCCAACGCCCCCGCGGGGCGGGGGCGTTGGTCCGTGCCCGCTATCCTTCCGCGACCGTTCGCGGGTCACCAGGTGCGTAGGGCGAGCTCTTGGCTTGGGGGGTCGGAACGGGGCGAGTTCCGGGAGCGTCGCGACGCCCTTGACCCCGGTGAAAAAGACGATGCCGAACTCACTGGGGCACATGACGAGGACGAGGCCGCCGACGGCCGCGAGCGCGGGCAGCGCCTCGGGGAGGATCACCTTCCGGACGATGCGGGCGGGCCGCGCGCCCAGCGACGAGGCCACCTCCAACCGGGCCGTGTCGAGCTGCGAGTACTCGGCGAGCAGCGGCCCGGCCGGTCCCGTCCGGCGGCGGGCAGGCTGCCGCACGGGCGCTCCCCGCGGCCGCTCGACCGTCGGGTCGGCACTCCGGTGGTGGCCGGGGAGCGCCGGGGCCCTGGGCGCCGGCCACCCCCGCGGCCGGCAGCACGGCGTCCTGCGGGGCGAAGTGCAGGGTCATGTCGTCGCCGAGGGACGGCGGCCGGCGCAGCTCGCGCGGATCGGCCTTGCCGCGGTGCCCGTCGGCGTCCACGTACGGACGGTGCGTCGCCCCGCGCCACTGCACCTCGGCGATGCGCCCGCGCAGCGCGTTGGGGCCTTCCCCGAGACCCACGAGAGACCCGCCGGGGGCCGGTCGGCGACGGACCGGTGAACGGTCCACGCCGGGATGTCGCCAGACGCGGGTGAACGGCTCGCCGAACGGACGGGCGCGGGCAGGTGGGTGACGGAGCCGGTCCCGGCCGCGGCACGCCGGCGCCCGAGGGCTTGCACGGATGCGACACGTCCGTTCCCTGCAAGCCCTCAGCGGGACCGGCGCCTCAGCATGAGCAGCACCACCGCTCCGGCCAGGAGGACACCACCGGCCGTGGCCATACCCACCGAGTGCCAGGGACGGGTACCGGTCGCTGCGAGTTCGTGCGCGTCCCGCCGGGCGGTGCCGTCGTCGCCGGAACCGGGGGCGCGGGTCCGGGTCGCCTCCGGTTCGGCGGCGGACTCCGAGGGCCGCCCGGTGGGCTCGGGCGCGACGATGACGAAGCGGTAGTCGTTGGACTCCCCCACCCAGTCCCCGTCCGCCCCCCGGCGCTGGACGACCGCGGCGTTCGCGACGACTGCGTCGGGGGGTGTGGTGCGGTCGGGGAAGGCGAGCCGCACCCGTACGGAGAACGTGCCGCCGGCCGGCAGCGACAGGCCCGCGAAGCCGCCCGAGCCCGCTCCGAAGGCGCCGACGGCCTCGCCCTGGTCCGTCTTCTCGATGGTGACGGGCCGCCACATCTGCGCGGCGCCGTCGTAGAACTCCAGCCGGACCCGGTCCGGCGGGATGGCCCGGCCCTGCCCGGCGAGGACGACCACGGGGTGGATGTTCAGGCACGGCTGGGCCGTGGTGTTGGACAGTTCGACGGAGAACTCGTGGGCGCCGCCGCCGGCCCGGTACTCCTCCGGGCCCCCGCACGATGCGGGTGGCGACCGGGAACTCGACCGCGTTGAGATCGCCGCAGGACGGCTGCTGCTGGAGGGGCGCTCCGCCGGGTGCCGCGGGCGACGCGGCATTCGGCGCACCGGACTGAGGCGCAGCGGACTGAGGCGCGTTGGGCTGCGGGAGGGCGGACTGGGGGACGGCGGGCTGCGGGACCGGTGGCACGGGTGCCGCCGATTGGGGTACCGCGGGCTGCTGGGGTGCCGGGGGCTGGGGCACGAGGGGCTGCGGCACGGTGGACGGGGGCGGCACGGGCTGGGGCGGGAGGCGCCGGGGCGGGGTACGCCGGACGGCGGGAGCGGACTGCGGCGGGGTGGGTTGCTGCCGGCCGGTGCGGGGCGGTACGGACTGAGGAGCGCCCGTGCTGGGCGGCGCGGGAAGCGGTGCGGCCGTACCCGGCGCCGGCGGTACGGGCCGCGGGGTCTGCGGGGCGTGCGCGGGGGCCGGTGCCGCCAGGACGACGGGGACGAGGGCGGCCGTGACGGCTCCGGCGGCGAGGGCGGTGCGCAGGCGCATGGGGAACCTCAGCAGATCGCGGGCGTGGGCGGCGTCGGCAGCGACGCTGCCACGCGCGCGCCCACCCGCCGGGTACCGACGCCACCCCGCGACCTGAAAATCACACCATTACGCCCGGTTGGCGGAACCCGTCGCCTCCATACGACCGAACAGCGGGGCCAGCACGAGCTGTGCCGCCCCCTCCGCCACGGGGTGGGCACCGGTCTCGGCCAGCGCGACGTGCACGGCGCCGTCGCCGACCACCGAGCGGACGCCCCGGACGAACGTCTCCGCGTCGGCGAGGACCGTACGCCCGCCGAGCAGCACCTGGTCGACGTCGAGCAGCCGTACGAGGTTGGCCGCCCCGGTGCCCAGGATCCGGGCCGCTTCGCCGAGGTCTCCGCGGGCGACGGCCGCGAGGCACAGGGCCTCGATGCAGCCGCGGTTGCCGCAGGGGCAGACCGGGCCGTCGAGCCGCACGACCTGGTGCCCGAACTCGCCGGCGCCGGTGCGCGCCCCCCGATGCACCACACCGCCGATCACGAGCCCGGCGCCCAGTCCCGTACCGAGGTGGAGATAGGCGAACGACCCAGGCGCGGCGGAGGAGGCGGAAGCGAAGGCGGAGGGCGTGGCGGAAGCGGAGGGGACGGGGCCCCCGTCCGTCGGCCCGGTCACCGGACCGTAGCCTTCGGACCCCCCCTCCGGCCGCCCCCGCAACACGAGTGCCAGTGCGGCCGCGTTGGTGTCCTTGTCCAGGACGACCGGCAGGCCGAGCCGCTCCGCGAGTTCGTCGCGGAGCGGGACGCCCGCCCACCCCGGTGCACCGGTCACCCGGCCCGGGACCCCGCTCCAGTGGTCCAGCGGCCCCGGCATGCCGACCCCGACGCCGAGTAGCCGTTCCGGCGCGCCCGCCTGCAGCGCCCGTACCTCGCCCGTCGCCGCCGAGAGGACGTCGGGCACCGCGCCGCCGAGGTCCAGCGCCCGGGTGCGGGACGCGACCACCGTGCCTGCGAGGTCGACGAGGACGGCCGTCAGCTCGTCGCGGTCCAGGTGGAGCCCCACGGCGTGCGCGGCGGACGGGACGAGGCGCAGGACCGTACGGGGCTTGCCTCCGGTGGACGCACGACGGCCCGCCTCGGTCGCCAGCCCGTCCGCCCGCAGCCTCGCCGTGATCTTGCTGACGGCCTGGGGCGTGAGTCCGGTGCGCTCGGCCAGCTCCAGCCGGCTGATCCCGTCCTCGTCGGCCGCCCTCAGCAGATCCAGTACCAGCGCCGCGTTGTGGCTGCGCAGCACCGGAAGATTCGCACCCGCGTTGCTCCACTTCACCCCGCCATTGTGCGGTGCGCTTGCGCTTTGGCAACAGCGTTGCTTAAGTGGGGCCCATGACTGGCAGCACTGGCACCGGCGCCGCGACCGGGAATCCCACCCCGGCCGGGACGCCCTTCCGTGTCGGACTCGTCGGCTACGGCCTGGCGGGTTCCGTCTTCCACGCCCCGCTCATCGCGGCCACCGAGGGCCTCGCCCTCGACACGATCGTGACGTCGAGCGAGGAGCGCCGGGAGCAGGCCCGTGCCGAGTTCCCCGACGTGTGCTTCGCGGCCACGGCCGACGAGCTGTGGGAGCGCGCGGACGAACTCGATCTGGTCGTCATCGCGTCTCCCAACAAGACGCACGTCCCGGTCGCCACCGCCGCCCTCGAGGCCGGGCTCCCCGTCGTCGTGGACAAGCCGATCGCCGGGACCGCCGCCGAGGCCCGGGCGCTCGCCGGCCTCGCGGAGAAGCACGGCCTGTTGCTCTCCGTCTTCCAGAACCGCCGCTGGGACAACGACTTCCTCACCCTCCGCCGTCTGATCGAGGACGGCGGGCTCGGCGAGGTCCAGCGCTTCGAGTCCCGGTTCGAGCGCTGGCGCCCGCAACTCAAGGGCGGCTGGCGCGAGTCGGGCGCCCCCGAGGAGATCGGCGGCCTCCTGTACGACCTGGGCAGCCACGTCGTCGACCAAGCCCTCGCCCTCTTCGGTCCGGCGGTGCGGGTGTACGCGGAGTCCGACGTACGCCGCCCGGGCGCCGAGACCGACGACGACACGTTCATCGCCGTCACACACGCCGGCGGCGTCCGCTCGCACCTCTACGTGAGCGCCACGACCGCCCAGCTCGGCCCGCGCTTCCGGGTCCTGGGCTCGGCCGCCGGCTATGTGAAGTACGGCCTGGACCCGCAGGAGGCCGCGCTGCGCGACGGCGAACGGCCGGAACCGGACCGGCCGTGGGGCCGGGAGCCGCAGGAGCTGTGGGGGCGCGTGGGCTCCGGCGAGTCGCCGCTGACGGGTGGCGGACACCCCGTCGAGACCCTGCCCGGCGACTACCCGGCGTACTACGCCGGTGTCGCCGCGGCCCTGCGCGACGGCACGGCCCCGCCGGTCACCGCGTACGAGGCGGCCGACGCCCTCGACGTCCTGGAGGCGGCCCGCCGCTCCGCCCGCGACGGCGTCACCGTGGAGCTCGGCGCATGAGCGGCGGCGGCGCACAGCCCGGCTTCCCCGGGATAGCCGTGCTCGAGGCGCAGGAAGAGCGTCTGACGCTGCGCCGGTTCACCCACGACGACGCCTGGGCCCTCGGCTCGGCGCTGGCCGACCTGGCGCGCGAGCGGCAGGCGCCGGTCGCGATCGACATCCGTCGCGGCGGCCAGCAGCTCTTCCACTGTGCTCTCCCCGGGTCGTCGGCGGACAACGACGCCTGGATCGACCGCAAGCGGCGGGTCGTCGAGCGCTACGGCGAGAGCTCGCTCCTCGTCGGCAGCAGGTTCCGCGCCAAGGGCACGACATTCGAGGAGTCCTCCCGGCTCGATCCCGACCGGTACGCGGCGCACGGCGGATCGTTCCCGGTCCGCGTCGAGGGCGCCGGCGTCATCGGCACGGTCACGGTCTCCGGCCTTCCGCAGGTCGAGGACCACGCAATGGTGGTGGAGGCGCTGGAGCGCCTCCTCGCCTCCTGAGGACCCGCGGAGGGGGTGAATCCCCCGCACCCCCTCCGCGACCCTTCTCCTCCTCGCCCCGCTCTTCCCCTCCTCCTCGCCCCTGCCCGTGCGGCGCCTCCCCACGGCTCCCCGACCGTGCGGCCTAAGCGTCCTTCAGCACCTGGCGCTGGCGTCCGAGCCCTTCGATCTCCAACTCGACGACATCACCGGCCCGCAGATACGGCTTGGGCTCCGGCTGCCCCATCGCCACACCGGCGGGCGTACCGGTGTTGACGACGTCCCCCGGGTACAGGGTCATGAACTGGCTGACGTACCGGACCACTTCGGCGACCGGGAAGATCTGGTCGGCGGTGGAGCCGTTCTGCTTCAGCTCACCGTTGACCCAGAGCCTCAGGGACAGCGCCTGCGGGTCCGGCACCTCGTCCCGGGTCACCAGCCAGGGCCCCAGCGGGTTGAACGTCTCGCAGTTCTTGCCCTTGTCCCAGGTGCCGCCGCGCTCGATCTGGAACTCCCGCTCCGATACGTCGTGCGCGACGGCGTACCCGGCGATGTGCGCCAGCGCCTCCTCGTCGGACTCCAGACGGCGCGCGGTACGCCCGACGACCACCGCGAGCTCCACCTCCCAGTCCGTCTTCTCGCTGTTGCGCGGCACGAGGACGGTGTCGTCGGGACCGACGACCGTGTCCGACGCCTTGAGGAAGACGACGGGCTCGGCCGGGGGCGCAGCGCCGGTCTCCGCCGCGTGGTCGTGGTAGTTCAGCCCGATGCACACGACCTTGCCGACACGGGCGACCGGCGCGCCGATCCGCTCCCCGGCGGCGTCGAGCACCGGGAGCTCCCCGGCCTCCGCGGCCGACCTGATCCGGCCGAGCGCGTCCTCGTCGGCGAGCAGCGCCCCGTCGATGTCCGGCACCAGTCCCGACAGGTCCCGCAGGGTCGTCCCGTCCCGGTCGAGCAGCGCGGGCCGTTCAAAACCCGCTTCACCGACACGCAGCAGCTTCATCTCTGTTCTCCCTGTGGTCCCTGGCGTCGAGGTGGCCCCGCTTGAGGAGTCCCCGCGTGCGGCGGAGGGGAATGTGCGGCTCATCGGAGGTTTGGCTGATCCTCCAAGAGTCCGGGACAGCCTGCAAGACCCTGTTCACAACCTGGACCGTTACCCGACGGTAGTCAGCGCACCGGCAGCCGGGGCGTCCCGGTACAGGAACGCCCTCTCCACCGCACTCCACGTCATGCTTGTCACCACGTAGAGTGCCGCCGCCAGCGGCACCACGGCGACGGTGATCAGCGTCGCGAACGACATCAGCGGCAGCACCTTCGTCATCGCGCCCATCCCCGGCAGCACCTGCTCCGGCCGGGCCGGGCCGGCGGCCGCCGACTGCCGCCTGGTCCGCGCGTACGTGAACGTGGCCACGACGGCGACGATCCCGAACACCGCGAGGTACACCGACCCGGCCGGCCCGAACACCCCGCCCTGCGCGAGCGCGTCGGCCCACCGACCGCCCAGCTCGGCACCGAACAGGCCGTGCCCGAGCAGTTCGTTCGCCTCTCCGCCGATCCGGGAGCTGGAGAACAGCTGGTACATGAGGAAGAACGCGGGCAGCTGCAGCAGCCCGGGCAGACAGCCCGCCAGCGGCGAGACCTTCTCCCTCGTATGCAGTTCCAGGACGGCACGCTGCAGCCGCTCCGGATCCTTTCCGTGCTTCCTGCGCAGCTCGGCCATCTGCGGCGCGAGCCGGGCCCGTTCCTTCTGCCCCCGCGCCGCCGCGCGGGACAGCGGATGGACGGCCAGCCGAACCAGCGCGGTGAACAGGACGATCGCCGCGGCGGTGGCGGAAGTGTGGAACAGCGGCTGGACCAGGTCGGCGAGCAGACCGACCAGGGAAGCGAACAGGGACAGGAGTGCGGACATGGAGGCCCTCCGGGTCTCGTCGTGCCGGAACGAACGGATATGTCGGCATGACGACCCGCGAAGGGACACACGACCCCGAAGGGGCACGCGTGTGAGAAAGGTGAGGGGGGTGGCGTCCCTACGCGGCCGTCGTCGAGGGACGACCGGGAGCCCTGGGCCGGCAGCGGCCCGCGGAGTCGGGATCGCGCTGCGGCAGGAACGCCGTGCGCTGCTCGCGATCACGCAGCGCGGTACGTATGCGGGTGCCCGGCACCCGCGGAACCGCCCGCGAGAGGATCAGCGCACAGGCGACCAGCGCGGCACCGGCCGCCGCGGTGGCGGCGAGGGCCACGGCGGTGGAGAGTCCGATGCCCCCGGCGACGAAGACCTCGACGAGGATGAAGAGCAGCAGCGCGAGCGGCCTCAGCACACGCCAGGTCTGACCGGCCATGCGTGCCCCTCCCTTGCTTCCCCGCCCCGCTCGCAGCGGTGGCCGTGCTGCCGTACGAGTGATACGAACCTCCATTCGTTATACACGAGCGGAATGCCCTCCGGGTTCCCTGTGGAAAACCTCGGCGACGCACCTCGCACCCGGCCCGCGGGAGGACCGGCGTCCGGCGACGGGCGGGCCTCCGCGAGCACCACGGCCGGCCGGGCCCGGGTCGCGCGACACGGCGCGTGGATCACCGGGGCCGCGTCGCGGCGAGCTTTCCCCACACCACCAGCCGGTACTCGGACGTGTACTCGGGCGTGCACGTCGTCAGCGTCACGTAACGGCCGGGCTCGCCGTACCCGTAACCGGGCCGGACCGCACTCCGCGGCACGGCCGCGATCACCCCGCCGTCGCGCGCGGACGTCCGGGGCAGTTGCTGGTCCACCACATAGGTGAAGACGCCCGTGCGGGTCTCCACCTCGATCCGGTCGCCCTTGCGCAGCCGGTTGATGTACCGGAACGGCTCGCCATGGGAGTTGCGGTGCCCCGCGACCGCGAAGTTGCCCGCCTGCCCCGGCTGCGCCGTCCGCGGATAGTGCCCGACGTACCCCTTGTCCAGCACACCCCGCCTGGCGACCCCCCGCGCGACGGGCGCGACGACACCGAGCCGCGGGATGCGCAGCACGGCGTACGCCTGGTCCCGGCCGGGCGCGGCCTCCCGGGAGCCCCTCCCACCGCCGGGGCCCGGTGCACCCCGGTCCGGGGCGGCCTGCCCCGCACCGGCGTCCGGGCCGGTGCCGTCGCCCGACCCGGCCCCGGCATCCGGCCCGGGCGTCCGTACCCACTCCCGCTCCAGGGCCTCGACCTGCCGTGCGGCGCCCTCCTTGGCCTGCCGGTTGGTCCACCAGAGCTGGTGCGCGACGAGCAGGAGCACCACGACGCCCAGGGTCACGGTGATCTCGGCACCGGCCCAGAGCGCGCGGGCGAGCCCGCCCCGGGCGCCCGCCCGGCCCGACCGGGTCCGCCGCCCCTGTACGACCACAGGTGTCCGCCCGGCTCCCCGCCGCGGCCTCCGCTCCCGCACGGGGCGCACGATAGGGGCGGCCCCTCCAAGTCACCAGGCCCCTGCGAGGCCCCGTACAGCAGTACGGTGTGCTGCATGCGCCCCGACACTCCTGCCGACCACACCGCCGAAGCCGAGCGCCTGCTGCGCACAGCGGAGCAGTACCCGGAGGACCGTGAACCGCTGCTGCTCCAGGCCGCGGCACATCTGGAGCTCTCCGGCGACCGGGCCCGCGCGAGCGGCCTGTACGACAGCCTCCTCGCCGACGATCCGGACGACTCGCACCTGATCAAGGCGCTCCAGGCGGCCAACCTGTGGGAGTACGGCCACGAGGCGGAGGCACGCACGCTCATCGACGGCATCCGCACGGCGGCCCCGGACGACGCGGCACCGTGGGAGATCATCGCCGAGACGCTGGAGGCCCACGACGAACTCGACGCGGCCCACTCCACCTTCACCGAGGCGGTCACCCGGCTCATCGCCCCGGACGAGGAGACCTCCTACTCGACCCAGTCCCTCCTGACGGGCCGCCACCGCGTGCGCCGCCTCCTGGCGCTGCCGCACGACGACTGGGACACCCTCGCCGACCGCCTCCACGCGGCGGCCGTCCCCCTGGACGAACTCCACGACCCCAAGCGCCTGTGGGCCCTCGGCTCCTCGGACCCCGCGGAGCTCCGCGCCGAGATCGACCGTCTCCGCTCCGAGCTGGGCACCTACCGGGCCGCGCTGTCCCGCCCCTTCCCGGTCGCGGTCCTCCACTGGCCGGCCCCGGAGCTGACCGAACTCCTCGGCACGTACCCCTCGCTGGCCTCGGAGTACCCGACCCACGACGCCCATCTCACCGCCATCGAGTCCGCCCTCCGCGACCTCGCGGCGACGGGCACGGGCAACCTCGGCATCGTCACGGGCACGGTCCCCTCCTACGAGGCCTTCGCCGCTTCGGAGGCCACCTCCCCCGCGGACGCCTCGCTCCTCCCCCAGTACGCCACGACACTGGCGGCCCGCGGCAAGGCGACGCCATGGCCCCCGACGAAGGGGGCACTGTGCTGGTGCGGGTCGAGGGCGGCCTACGGGGGGTGCCACGGGTTGGCCAGGCCCTGATCCCTGTCGGTGGTCGGTGGTATCTCCGGGAAGGGGGTCACAGGGGAGGGAATCAGATGACGAGGCCGGTGAACGCCGGGCCGCCAGTTGCCGGGCTCTACGAGCAGTTGATCACTTTGCGACTGGAGAACCGGCTCAAGGATCTGGGAGCGGACGGCCAGTGGCACGCGATCGACGACCTCGTGGGGCCCGAATCATCGCCCCACGTGATCGCTCGTCATGTGGCGGAGACGACCAGGCTGGTGCTGGAACGGCTGCCCGCAGCAGACCGGGTGCACGCGGCGAACCACATCCTCGAAGCCATGAACACCGTGGACGGGGCTCGTGAGTGGGTCGACCTCATCGCCGAAGGCCCCAGACAGTTGCTCGCAGTCGCCGAGAAGGAAGCCGAGGGCGTGTACGCCATCCGCCCGGCGACGCCCCTGTCCGACACGGCACTCATCACCAACTCCCCCGAGGACCCGAGCCTCGGTTTCGAGTTGCGGGCCGAACTGGCGACGGCTGACAGCGTCGACCTGCTCTGCGCCTTCGTGAAGTGGCACGGACTTCGCGTCATCGAGCGGTCCCTGGAAGCCGCTCACGCTCGCAGCGTGCCCATTCGCGTCCTCACGACCACCTACATCGGTGCCACCGAACGGCGCGCTCTGGACAGACTGGTTCAGAAATTCAGCGCCCAGATCAAGGTCAACTACGAGCTGCGCTCCACCCGCCTCCATGCCAAGGCCTGGCTCTTCCGCCGGAACAGCGGCTACGACACGGCATACGTGGGCAGTTCCAACTTGTCGAAGGCCGCGCTCCTCGACGGACTGGAGTGGAACGTCCGCCTCTCCTCCGTCGCCACCCCGGACGTGCTGCGCAAGTTCGAGGCGACCTTCGACTCCTACTGGAGCGATCCGGCATTCGAGCCGTACGACCCCGTGCGGGACGCCACGCGTCTCGACGACGCGCTCCTGCAGGCGGGCCGCCGAACCCGCAGCGCCGAGGACCGCCATCTCACACTCTCCGGGCTGGAGGTACGCCCCTACCCACACCAACGGGACATGCTGGAACGCCTTGAAGTGGAGCGTGAACTCCACGGACGCGACCGCAACCTCTTGGTCGCCGCGACCGGCACCGGCAAGACGGTCATGGCCGCCCTGGACTTCAAGCGCCTACGGGAGAAGTACGGACCAGATCTGCGACTTCTCTTCGTCGCTCATCGCCAGGAGATCCTCCGGCAGTCGCTCCGCACGTACCAGGACGTACTCGTCGATGCGAACTTCGGGGAGGAACTGCACAGCAACCTCGTTCCCAGCGATTGGAACCACGTCTTCGCCAGCGTTCAGTCCCTCAGCACCCGGCGTCTCGAGCGCTTCCCACCGGACCACTTCGACGTCATCGTCATCGACGAGTTCCACCACGGGGTGTCTTCGACCTATCGGAAGATCATCGACTACTTCACTCCTCGCCAACTGCTCGGCTTGACCGCGACGCCGGAGCGGATGGACGGACGCAACGTCCAGGACGAGTTCTTCAACGGCCGCATCGCGGCGGAGATGAGGCTGTGGGAGGCGCTGGAGAATGAACTGCTGAGCCCGTTCCACTACTTCGGCGTGACCGACAACACCGATTTGAGCGCCGTTGCGTGGAAGCGCGGCTCGTACGACCTATCGGAGCTGAGCACCCTCTTCACCGGTGACGACGCTAGAGCACGCCTCGTGGTACGGGCCGTCATGGACAAAGTCTCGGACCCGGCGTCCATGCGTGCCCTGGGGTTCTGCGTGTCGGTCTCCCACGCCCGCTTCATGGCCGACGTCTTCTCGCACGCCGGCCTCAAAGCCGTGGCGCTGTCGGGCGAGTCCCCCCGAAGGGACCGAAAGGCCGCGCTGGACTCACTGAAGTCCGGAGAGTTGCAGGTCATCTTCTCGGTCGACCTCTTCAACGAGGGCCTGGACATCCCGGACGTCGACACGCTCCTGCTCTTGCGCCCCACATCAAGCGCAACCGTGTTTCTGCAGCAGCTCGGGCGGGGACTGCGCCGAACCGAGAGCAAAGCCGTGCTGACCGTTCTCGACTTCATCGGCCAGCACCGCAAGGAGTTCCGCTTCGAGCAGCAGTTCCAGGCGCTGACCAATCTGACGCGCGGCCGCCTACTGGCCGGTATCGAGCGCGATTTCCCGACCCTTCCCTCCGGCTGCCAGATCATTCTTGAGCCCAAGGCCAAGAACACCGTCATCGGCAACATCCGCAGCCAGATCAGCATCAACGTCACACAACTGGCACGGGAGGTCAGACAGCACGCGGAGCCTCGCCTCTCCGGCTACCTCAAGGAGAGCGGCCGGGACGTCAAGGAGCTCTACAGAGGTAGCGGAAACTCCTGGACCGGCCTCCTGCGCCGCGCCGACCTGCTCTCCACGCCTGCGGCCGAGGGGGAGGACGCACTTCTCAGAAGAGTGCCCGCCTTCCTTCACATCGACGACCCACACCGCGTCGCGGCGTATACGAGCCTCCTCGAGGACGACGCCCCCCGGTACGACGAGCTTGATGGCCTCGGCCAGGCATACGCACGCATGCTCTTCTTCTCGCTCTGGCCCCTCGGAGGCTTCCGCACGTACCAGGAGGCCTTCGACTCGCTGGGTCCCCGCCATGACTTCCGAAGCGAACTCCGCCAGGTCCTGGCCTACGTCCTCGACCAGGCGGACCACGTCCCCATCCCCCTCCTCGGCGACCTTGGCGGCGTCCCCCTCACGGTGCACGCTTCCTACAGCCGCGAGGAGATCCTCCCTGCCCTGGGCCAGTCCCATATAGGCGGTTTCATGCCAGGCCACTTCCGTGAGGGCGTCAAGTGGTGCGAGAGCACACGAACCGACGCTCTACTGATCACGCTGGAAAAGGACGAGAAGGACTTCTCCCCCCGGACCCGCTACCGGGACTACGCCCTGAACGAGTCCCTTTTCCACTGGGAGTCCCAGAACCAGACCTCGGACACCTCCCCCACCGGCATTCGCTATAGGACGCACAAGGAGCTGGGAAGCCACGTCCTCCTCTTCGTCCGCCGCTACAAGAAGACGGACATCGGCGGACCCCAGCCCTGGCTGCTCCTCGGCCCCGCGGACTACGTGACGCACAAGGGAAGCAAGCCGATGGGCATCACGTGGAGGCTTCAGCGTCAGATGCCTGCCGACGTCTGGACCTACTCGGCCATCGCCGCGAACTGACCTCCGGCCGACTCAGCGCACACAGGCGCACTCAGCAGTCGCTCACGGCAGCCGGCGCCTCCTGGCGTCTCCCCGCCCCTCGACCAGCCAAGAGTGGCCGGGCGCGCGTTCCGCTCCGTGCGGTTGTTACCCCTGTAAGTGGTGGGTCCCCCGGCGCGGTCGTAGCGTCGATACAGAAGCACCGTTCGAAGGAGGTCGGGAGCGCCTGTCGGGATGCGCCGTGGGGTACGGGGCCGCCCTGGGCGGTAGGGGTGCGTGGGGACGGTGGGCCGGGTGGCTCGGGGAGAGACGGCTGGGAGCACACATGCAGACACACAAGCTGAGGACCGCGGCCATGATGTTCGCCGCGATGTCGCTCGCAGTAGGCCTTGTACCTGCGACCGCCTCGGCGTCCCCCTCCGTGGCGGCACAGCCCGGTGACGAGGTCGTGGTGGTGGACTGCTTCATGAAGGCGCAGGTGCGCCCGAGCGAGTTCCTGATCGCCTGCGGTGACGGCAACAGTGGGCTGACCGAGCTCAAGTGGTCGTCGTGGGGTCCGACGTCCGCCGTGGCCACGGGGCTGAACGTGGTGAACGACTGCAAGCCCTACTGCGCCGCGGGCACATTCCACTCGTACCCCGTGAACGTCAGGTTCGAGCGCCCGGAGGCGTGGGAGAAGAACCCCGATCAGCAGCGGTACGGGCAGCTCCACCTCAGTTTCCCCGGTAGCAGGCCCGAGCACCTGCCGCCCGAGGTGACGTACAAGCTGTGGGCCTGACGGTCACCGGGGTCCGTTCCCGACGGGCCTGACCGCGAGGGCGTATCCGTGCCGCCGCGCGCGACGCGTCGCCGCCGGGCGCGGGGCCCACCGGCTCGTACGATCCGGAGTCATGGTGCGAAAGCGCGTAGTGGTCTCCGGATTGGTCCAGGGCGTCTTCTACCGGGACACGTGCAGGCGGGTCGCCGAGGAGCACGGGGTGGCCGGCTGGGTGCGGAACCTCACCGACGGACGGGTCGAGGCAGTGTTCGAGGGCGGTCCCGACGCCGTCGCGACGCTCGTGCGGTGGGCACGAGTAGGGCCGCCGTCCGCCGATGTGCGCGCGGTGGAGGTGAGCGACGAGGAATCCGAGGGGCTCATGGGGTTCGAGGTGCGGCACAGCCCCAGCGGCGGCGCCTGACCCTCCCGCCGGGGCCGCTGCCGGGCCCGGCGTGCCCGATCCCGGGAACTGGACCTCGCGGGGCCCGGGGACTGGACCTCGCGGGGCCGGTGCGAGGCGGACGCGTACCCGGCGGTCACGCCGTGTCGTGCGCCGGTGGCCGGCAGGACTCCCCGGCCACCGGCGCGTGGTGTCGGCCCGCCACCGGCCTGCGGGACCGGTGCGGATCGCCCGCCGTCACATGCCGATGTTCGCCGGCCGGTGGGTGTGGCTCTCGACGTCGGCAGCGGCACGGCCGACGAGTTCATGAGCCAGTTCGGAGCAGGCGCGGGCCGCCGCCAGTTCCTCGCCTATCTTCGCGTCCGGGCTGTCGTCCGGATTGCGTCGCGCTATGCCCCTGCCCTCGACGCCGGGAGCGTTGGGGCCGCTGAGAGAGGCCTTGCAGGCCGTCCGCGTCCCGTCCTCCTCGAACGACAGGTCGATGTTCCAGTGCTGCGTCGTCATGACGGGTCACCTTCGCCGTACGGTTCCGTCGGCCCCGTCCACCGCGGGGCACTGTGCTGGTCAGGTGCGGGGGTGTGCCCGTTCCACCAGATCCTTGAACTGGTGGAGGTCCGCCCGGACGGTCCTCTCGATCGCGGACGACTGGGCAAATCCCCGGGGCCCCCCGAACGCGTCGTGCGCCTCCGCGGGGTCGTACTCCATGCGTAGCTGCATCCTCGTGTGGGTCGCGTCGATCGGGAGGAGCGAGACGGAGCCGCTGAGGTGCGGGGTCTCCGTCGTCCTCCAGGTCATCGTCTGATTCGGACGGAGATCGTCCGTGGCGGCGTCGAGCCCGAAGGCCCGCCCCGCCGCGGTCTCCACGTCCATGTGGACGCCGGAGGCTCCCTCGCGCCGGGCCTCCCGTACGCCTCCTACGAACTGCGGATAGTCCTCGACCTGGTGCAGGTGGTTCCAGACCACGTCACCGGGCGCCGTGATGTCGATCTGTTCTTCGAGAGTGGGCATGACGGTCTCCCTGCCTCTCCCTCCAGGGTGCGTTCCGTGGCGCCTCACCGCAACGGATCCGACGCGGTGCGCGGGCCGCAGGGGGCCTCTCCCCCCGCCGGCCCGTGAGCGGCCAACCGGCCGGTGGGGAACGGGGTCTTCGACATTCGGCGGGCGGCGCGTCCGCCGGTCCTCGTCCGGGCCCGGCGGCACGGCCCGGCGCAAGGCGGCGAAGTCTCTCGATCTGGGCCTGTCGCGCCATCCCTGGCGACCAGCCCTCGGGCTCGAGTGCCGACGGAACGGATCGACCGGCCGTCGGCGGCCGGACGTGAGGACAGTCCGAGAACGGCCCGGCAGACATGGCCGGAAGCGGCCCCGAAGGACATTGAACGGGGACGGCGGCGCGTCCGTACTCAAGGGCAACTCCCCCATGGTGGCTGGGTGCGCAACCGGCGGACAGAGTCCGGTCGCGCACCCAGCGCTTTCCCGGGCGCTCCCGGCTCTGCCCGCGGCTCCCCGCCGCACTCCCGCTCGGCGCCGGCCCACGCCGGCCCCTTGCCCGCGGTCGGCCCGGCGCCGGCTCAGCCGCCGAGCGCGTGCGCCACCGTGTAGATCAACAGACCGGCCAGCGCACCGACGACCGTGCCGTTGATCCGGATGAACTGCAGGTCACGACCGATGTGCGCCTCGATCTTGCGCGAGGTGTGCTCGGCGTCCCAGCTCGCGACCGTGTCGCTGATCAGGGACGTGATCTCCTCGCGGTACGTCGTCACCACGTACACCGCGGCGTTCTCGATCCAGCCCTCCAGCTTGCGCTGAAGCCTGCCGTCCGTGGCCAGTCGTGCGCCGAGGGACATCAGGGAGGCACGGGCCCTCAGCCGCAGTTCGCTGCGATCGTCCTCGGCCGCGGAAATGATCATGGCGCGCACGGACGCCCATGCCGACGCGATGATGTCCTGCACCTCGGGGCGGGAGAGCATGTCGGACTTCATGCGCTCCACCCGGGTGCGGGTGTCCGTGTCCGCCTGGAGGTCGGAGGCGAAGTCGGCGAGGAACCGGTCGATCGCGGCACGCGCGGGGTGGTCGGGGGCGTCACGCATCTCGGTGACGAACCGGACCAGCTCCTTGTAGACCCGCTCGCCGACCTTCCGGTCGACGAAGCGGGGCGTCCAGCCCGGGGCTCCGCCCTGGACGGCGTCCATCACGGAATCGCCGTGGGTGGTCAGCCAGTTCTGGGCGCGGGCGCAGACCAGATCCACGGCGCGGTGGTGGGCACCGTCGGCGACGATCTTGTCGAGGGTCTTGCCGATGCCCGGCGCGATCTCGACGGTCTCCGCGCGGCGGGTGATGGCCTCGCCGACGACGGCCTGGACGTCGGAGTCCCGCAGGACGGCGAGCGCGCCGCGCAGGGCGGTGGACAGTTCGGCGGTGACGCGGTCGGCGTGTGCGGGTTCGGCGAGCCAGGCGCCGAGCCGGCCGCCGAGGGAGAGGCCGCGCAGCCTGGCCCGTACGACGTCCTCGGAGAGGAAGTTCTCCCCGACGAAGTTCCCGAGGGAGGCGCCGAGCTGGTCCTTCTTGTTGGGGATGATCGCGGTGTGCGGGATGGGGATGCCCAGGGGGTGCCGGAACAGTGCGGTGACCGCGAACCAGTCGGCCAGGGCGCCGACCATCCCGGCCTCGGCCGCCGCGGCCACATAGCCGGGCCAGCCCTCGATGCCGGAGTTCCTGGCCCAGGTGGCGAGCGTGAAGATCACCGCCACCAGGAGCAGCAGACCCGTGGCCGTGGCCTTCATCCGGCGTACTCCGCGGCGTTTCTCCTCGTCGGCGGCGGTGTACGCGAAGGAGGCGAGCGGTGCCGGTCGCGGCTGACGGGCACGCCCGGTCGCGGACCCGGACCGGCCGCCCCCGCCCGGCTCGTCGGATCCCGGTCCGGCGCCGCTGCCGCCACGGGGTCCCGGCCGGGACCCGTCGCGCACCGCCTCGCCGGTCGCCTCGGGGCGGCGTCCCGCACCGTCGGCGTCGTCACGGCCGCCCCCGTCGCGCCCGTCGTCACCCGATCGGCCCAGCGCCACCTCGCGTCCGTCGGCGCCGCCCCCGGAGCGGCCGTGAGCGGGCCCGGCACCGTCCGCGCCGCCGCCCGCCGACGGCGGCGCGGGGGCGCCGGCTGCCCGGCCGTACCCGTCGGGCGCGCCCGGAGTTGGGCCCGGACGGCCGGCGGCCGGATCCTCGCGCTCAGGTCGTTCAGTTCGCTTCATCGACTCCACCCGTCCGCGTACGCGACGCTCCTACCCAACGGCCGTACGCCTTCTCCCTACCTGTGGTACTCCCGGGGCGCACGTCGAGTTCCCACGGCCATATCGGATGATGTGCTCATGAAAACCCAGCGGGCCGGGTACGGCCTGTTCGCCGCACTCGTCGCCCTGACCCTGCTGATCTCCGGCGCGATCATCAGCACCTTCTCCCTCGTCGGTCCGGACCACCGGCGGCAGGCCGCTCCCGGCACCGGAACCGGCGGCCGGCCCGGCAACACGACGGCGCAGGCCGTGGGCACGGGCGGCTGGACCGGGACCTGGTCCGCCGCGCCCGGGAAGGCCGGAGTCGCCCCCGCCGGCGGGCACTCCGTACGGAACGTCGTCCACACCAGCCTGGGCGGCAGCGAGGCCAGGATCACCCTGTCGAACCTCTACGGGACCGAGCCCCTGCACATAGGCCGCGCCTCCATCGCGGTCGCCGCCGGGGGCGCGGCAGCCGTCCCCGGCAGCCTGCGGCCGGTGCTCTTCGACGGGCGCCGGTCCGTCACGGTGCCCCCGGGCGGGCACGTCGTCGGCGACCCGGCCCTCCTCGCCGTCCCCGAGGACGGGCATCTGCTCGTCTCCCTCTTCGTCCCGGCGCCCGGCGGGGGCACGGTCACCCTGCACGCGCGGGCGCGCCAGACCTCGTACCTGGCCCAGGGCGACCGCACCCGCGACACCGGCGCGGCGCGCTACACCCTGCGCACCTCCTCCTGGCACCACCTGACGGCCGTCGACGTCCGCAATCCGGCCGCGCGCGGCACCGTGGTCGCCCTCGGCGACTCGCTCACCGACGGAGCGGGCTCCACGCCCGACACCGACCGCCGCTGGACCGACCACCTGGCCGACCGGCTCCGCTCGGGCCGCTGGGGATACGGCGTCGTCAACCAGGGCATCAGCGGCAACCGGCTCCTCCAGGACGGCATCGGCCCGAGCGGCCTGTCCCGTCTCGACCGTGACGTGCTCGACCGGCCGGGCGCCCGGGTCGTCGTGATCGCCCTGGGCGTCAACGACCTCCTCCGCCCGGCCGGCACGGCGGACCCGGCGCGGGTCACGGCCGGGCTGCGGAGCCTCGCGGACCGGGCGCGGGCGCGCGGACTGCGGGTGGTCGGGGCGACGCTCATGCCGTTCGAGGGGCACCCCCGCCACAGCCCGGCTCTGGAGGCCGCCCGGCAGGAGATCAACGAGGCCGTCCGCGCGGGCACGGTCTTCGACGCCGTCGTCGACTTCGACCGCGCCCTGAGGGATCCCTACGCCCCGGAGCGGCTGCACCCGGCGTACGACTCCGGGGACCATCTGCACCCCAACGACGCGGGGTACGCGCGGATGGCACGCAGCGTGGACCTCTCCGCGCTGATAGGCGAACGGGCGGCGGCCCGCCTCTGACGCGGGGCGGGGCGCCGCGGCAGGACCCCCGGGCCGTACGTCGCGGGCCCGGGCCGGAGCCGCCTCGGCTCGCCGCTCGGAGTCCGGCCCGGCCTCCTGCCCCGCAAGGGGTCCGCGGCCGACTCGGTCCCGCCCGGTGCGAGGGCGGTCCAGCGAGCGTCCCGGCGCCTGTCCCCTCCGTCCGGCGCGCTCCACGGCGGTCCCTTCCGCGTCGGGAGGTGCACGGAGAGGGTCTTCTCGACCCGGAGGGGGCGAACCGCCGCACCTGTCCGGGGCAGCGGGCCGGGAGCCGCCGGCCGGGGTCCGGCGTGGGAGGGGACTCCGGCCGGCGGCGGGACGTCAGAGGCCCAGGTCCTTGATGATCTTCGCGACGTGGCCGGTGGCCTTCACGTTGTAGAGCGCCCGCTCGACCTTGCCGTCCTCGTCCACGACGACCGTCGACCGGATGACCCCCGTCACCGTCTTGCCGTAGAGCTTCTTCTCGCCGAACGCGCCGTACGCCTCCAGGACCGCCTTCGACGGGTCGCCGACGAGCGTGACCTTGAGCTCTTCCTTCTCCCGGAACTTCGCGAGCTTCTCCGGCTTGTCCGGGGAGACGCCGATCACGTCGTAGCCGGCGCCCGCCAGCAGGTCCAGGTTGTCGGTGAAGTCGCAGGCCTGCTTGGTGCAGCCCGGGGTCAGGGCCGCCGGGTAGAAGTACACGATGACCTTGCGGCCCTTGTGGTCGGCGAGCGAGACCTCGTTGCCGTCCGCATCGGGCAGGGCGAAGTCCGGGGCGGTGTCGCCGGGCTGGAGTCGCTCGCTCATTCTCGGTTCTCCTCAGGGATGTGGGCGTACGGCACCGAGCGTAATAGGGGTGCCGTTGGGTGCGGTCGGCGTCGAGCTGACAGACTGTCGAGGAAGGACTACCGGAAACGACGACGGAGGCGGCGCGGTGTCGGACGCCAGGACCCCTGCGCAGATCGAGGCGGACATCGTCCGCCGGCGCGAGCAGCTCGCCGAGACGCTCGACGAGATCGGGGTGCGGATGCACCCGAAGACGATCATCGGGGACGCGAAGGCCAAGGTCGCCTCGACCGTGGACCAGACCGCCGGGCGGGCTTTCGTGGCCGCGAATCGCCTGGTGATCGACGTGAAGAACCGGTTCGTGCACCCGGACGGCGCGCCCAGGCTGGAGCGCGCGGTGCCGGTGGCGCTGGCCGTCGTGGGCCTGGTCGGTCTGCTGGCCCTGGCCGCCAGGAAGCGGAAGGCGTGACCCCGCTCCACCCCGGAGGCGGCCCGACCGGCGTTCGGCAGGTAGGTTCGGTGTCGTGAGCGACAACACCCTCGACAAGCACGACAAGCTGCCCATCAAGATGCTGCACGACCGGGTGCTGGTCCGGTCGGACGCCCCCGAGGGCGAGCGGCGGTCCGGCGGCGGCATCCTGATCCCGGCGACCGCGGCGGTCGGCCGGCGTCTGGCCTGGGCGGAAGTGGTCGCCGTCGGGCAGAACGTCCGTACGGTCGAGGCCGGCGACCGCGTGCTGTACGACCCGGAGGACCGCGCGGAGGTCGAGGTGCGCGGCGTGGCGTACGTACTGATGCGCGAGCGCGATCTGCACGCCGTCGCCGCGGACCGCTTCGAGGGCGCCGAAGACTCGACCGGGCTGTACCTGTAGCGGTCCGCGCCGCCGCCCGGCCCGGTGCCGGTACGCGCTGCCCGGCGCACGCCCGGACGAACCGCGCGGCCCTGGGCGCGGCGGTACCCGCACGGGCGGGGAAGAGGCCTGGTGACACCGTCACCAGGCCTTCCTCATGCCCTTTGCTACGGTGGGGTCGACCCGACGAGACGCGCCGTACCGGGCAGGCAAAGACGACGCACCCCACAAGAAGTCCGCGTCTCGGAGGTGCCTGTCATGGCCTGGGTCCTGCTCTTTCTCGCCGGCCTCCTCGAGGTCGGCTGGTCGATCGGCATGAAGTTCACGGAGGGTTTCACCCGACTCTGGCCGAGCGTGTTCACCGCCGCCGGGATCGTCGCCAGCATGCTGCTGCTGTCCCACGCCGCCAGAACCCTGCCCATCGGCACCGCGTACGGCGTCTGGGTCGGCACAGGGGCGGCCGGTGCCGCGATCGTGGGGATGGCCGTCCTCGGTGAACCGGCGACCGCCGCCCGGATCTTCTTCGTCGTCCTGCTCCTCGTCGCCGTGGTCGGCCTGAAGGCGACCTCGGGCCACTGATCCCCTTCACGGCGGCTCGGCTCACCGGCCTTCCCGGCCGCGGCCGGGCCCAAAGCCGACACGGCCCACAGCCGGTCGGCCCACGCCGGCACGGCTCACGGCCGGTCGGGGAACAGGCCCCAGCCCTCGGTGCCGCCCGTCCCCTGCGGGCCGCCGCCGTCGCCCCCGCCGCCGGTGGTGCCCCGGCCGGCCCCGCCCTGCCCCCCGCCGCCCTGGCCGATGCCGCCGCCAGGCCCACCGGTCGCCGGGCCGCCGGTGCCCCGGCCCGCCGTGGGCGGGCGGCCGCCCGTGGTTCCGCCCGCCGGCGGAGTGCCGCCGTCGCGCGGGATCACGCCGTCCGCGGCATCGCCGGTGTCCGGCCAGTCCGCCGGGGGCGGCGTGCCGGTGGCGGACCGGCGGTCGTCGGTGCGGTCCTCGTTCCCGACCGGCCCGAAGGGGTCGTCGCCGGGCAGGCCCGGTTCGTCGAACGGGAAGAACTCCTCCTCCGCGCCCTCGGCGACCGTGAGGTCGAAGTCCACCGCCTCGCGGCCGGCCAGCGCGGCCGCCGTGAACTCGCCCCAGATCGCCGCGGGCGCCCCGCCGCCGTTGATCCGCGGCAGGCCCAGCGCCCCGTAGAGCGACTTCTGGGCACCGGTGTCGGGATCCTGGCCCATGACGGCGACGACGGTCGCCAGATCGGGGGTGTAGCCGGCGAACCAGGCGGCCCTGTCGCCCTCCGCCGTGCCCGTCTTGCCCGCCGCGGGCCGTCCGGAGGACAGCGCCGCCGTGCCCGACCCCTGCCGCACCACGCCCATCAGCACGGACGTCGTGGTGTCCGCCGCCTCGCGGCTGATGGCCTGTCTGGCCGGCGCGGTGGGCAGGTCCAGTTCCACGCCGTCCTTCGTGACGCGCTCGACCAGCGTGTACGTGCCGTGCCGGCCGTGGTTGGCGAGCGTCGCGTACGCCTCGGCCATGTCCAGGACGCTCGCGGTGGCCACACCGAGCGCGATGGACGGGGTCGCGGTCAGGTCCGGGGTGGTCTCCGGGACGCCGAGGGCGATGGCGGTGTCCCGCACCCTGCGCGGTCCGACGTCCTGGGCGAGCTGCGCGTACACCGAGTTGACCGAGTGGTCCGTGGCCATCCGCAGGCTCAGCGGGCCGTAGGAGACGTTGTCCTCGTTCTCCGGCGCGTAGCCGGTCGGGCCGTGGCGGCCCTGCACCTGGCGCCGGTCCGTGCCGTCGTAGAGCGTGTCGGGGGTGATCCGCCGACCGTCCTGGGTCATGGAGCCGTTCTCGACGGCCGCGGCGAGGACGAACGGCTTGAACGTCGAACCGACCTGGTAGTCGCGGCGGGTGGCGTTGTTGACGTACTGCTTGGTGTAGTCGATGCCGCCGTACATGGCGACGACCTTGCCGCTCGCGGGGTCGATCGACGCCCCGCCGACGCGGACGTTGCGGTCGGCGGCACGGCCGGGATCGCGCCGGGACATCACGTGCCGGTCGACGGCGGCGACGAAGGCGTCCTGCTTCTTCCGCTCCAGGGTGGTGGTGATGCGGTAGCCGCCGCGCGCCAGGGTCTTCTCGTCGACGATCCCGTTGCCGGTGATCCAGTCCTCGACGGCCTGGACGACATAGCCGCGCTGTCCGGAGAGCCCCGTGGCGGGGCCCGCCGTCTGCGGCATCGGGAAGATCATGGTGGCCCGGTCGGAGAGGGGCAGCCATTTCTCCGTCACCATGCCGTCGAGCGTGTAGTTCCAGCGGGCCAGCACCCGGGGCCGGTTCTCGGGATGGGCGGCCACGTCGTACGCGCTGGGCGCGTTGAGCAGCGAGGCGAGGTAGGCGCCCTCGGCGGTGTCGACAGCACCGATGTCCTTGCCGTAGTAGGCGTGGGCGGCGGCCTGGATGCCGTACGCGTTGCGGCCGAAGTAGCTGGTGTTGAGGTAGCCCTCCAGGATGTCGGCCTTGCTCTCCTCCCGGTCGAGCTTGATCGCGATGAAGAACTCCTTCACCTTGCGGGTGATCGTCCGCTCCTGGCCCAGGTAGTAGTTCTTGACGTACTGCTGGGTGATGGTGGAGCCGGACTGCTTCCCCTTGCCGGTGACGGTGTTCCACGCGGCACGGACCATCGCCTGGGGGTCGACTGCCCGTTCGGAGTAGAAGTCGCGATCCTCGGCGGCGAGCACCGCGCGCTGAACGGAGAGGGGGACCTGGGAGAGCCGGACGCTCTGCCGGTTGACCTCGCCGTCGCGGGCGATCTGCGTGCCGTCCTTGTAGAGGTACACGTTCGACTGTGCCGTGGCCGCGGAATTGGCCGGCGGGATACCGACCAGCAGGTAGCCGGTGACGAAACCACCGATGAGCAGGAGCGCGAAGAGCAGGCACCCGCCGAGGACCGTCCGCCAGGTGGGGACGGCACGCCGCAGACCGGTGCGCCGGGGGCGGGTCCGGCTGCGGCCCCGACGGGCGTCGGCGGCCGGCGGCTCCGCGCCGTCCTGCCCGCCCTCCCGGTCCGCGCGCACGTCCGGGCCCTCCCGGCCGGTCCCGCCGTCCCGTCCCTCCCCGACCCCTTCGGGCGACGCGCCGGGCACCGGGCGGCCGACGGCGGTCGGATCCCCCGGGTCCCGCCGCTGCTGTGGCTCGTGACTCATGTCCGTGGAGACTCCTCGGGCCCCTGCCCGGAGGAACACCTCCGGGACGGAAGCTGACATTTCGGGCGATTCGCTGTGTGCCCATACTGCACTTCCCACCCCCTTGACCCCCGGACCGCCGCCCGGAATACGGTCGCGGCGGCCGGTTCCGCTGGGCTAGGGTCATGCGCTTTGGCGCGTCCGTGCCGGACGCGGAGTCCTTGCGACGATTCCACCGAAGGAGGCTGTCCGGTGCGGCTCTACGCGGTCGTCGCGGCCGGTGGCTTCCGGCGCTATGCGACATACCGGGTGGCGACGGCGGCAGGCGTCTTCACCAACACCGTCTTCGGCTTCATCATGGCCTACACCTATATCGCCCTCTGGGACGAACGCCCACGGCTCGGCGGCTACGACCTCTCCCAGGCCGTCACCTTCGTGTGGCTGGGCCAGGCCCTCCTGACGACCTGCGCCATGATGGGCGGCGGCTTCGAGGACGAACTCATCGAACGCATCCGCACCGGCGACATCGCCATCGACCTCTACCGCCCCGCCGACCTCCAACTGTGGTGGCTCGCCGGAGACCTGGGCCGCGCGGCCTTCCACCTCCTCGGCCGCGGCGTCGTCCCCCTGCTGCTCGGCGCCCTCGCCTTCGACCTCGCCCTGCCCGCGTCCCCGCTGCCCTGGCTGGCCTTCCTCACCGCCGTGCTCCTCGGCGTCGTCGTCAGCTTCGCCCTCCGCTACCTCGCGGCCCTGTCGGCGTTCTGGCTGATGGACGGCGCCGGCGTCCTCCAGGTCACCTGGCTGGCCGGCCTGTTCTTCTCCGGCATGCTGCTGCCGCTCACCCTCTTCCCCGGCGCCCTCGGCGAACTCGCCCGGCTCCTGCCCTGGTCCTCGCTGCTCCAGATCCCCGCCGACGTCCTCCTCGGCAAACGCACGGGCTGGGGTCTCGTCCACGCCTACGCCTTCCAGCTGGGCTGGGCGGCCGCCCTCCTGACCGCCGGCCGGCTCCTCCAGTCGGCGGCCACGAGAAGGGTGGTCGTCCAGGGTGGCTGAACAACCACGGCCCTCCGGCGGACACCCACAGGCCGTCGAACACCCGTGCACCCTGCGGTCCGGACTGCGCACCTACGGACTCATCGCGGCCATGTGGATGCGCTCCACCATGACCTACCGCGCGTCCTTCGCCATGACCGCGCTCGCCAACCTCGCCGCCACGTCCTTCGACTTCGTCGTCATCCTGCTGATGTTCGCGCACGTCGACACCCTCGCCGGGTACAGCCTGCCGGAGATCGCCCTCCTCTACGGATCGGCCGGAACCGCCTTCGGCCTCGCCGACCTCGCGATGGGCTCCATGGACCGGCTCGGACGACGCGTGCGCGACGGCACGCTCGACACCCTCCTCGTGCGGCCCGCCCCCGTACTCGCCCAGGTCGCCGCCGACCGCTTCGCCCTCCGCCGCCTCGGCCGCATCACCCAGGGTCTGCTGGTCCTCGGCTACGCACTCCTCGCCCTCGACATCGCCTGGACCCCGCTCAAGGCCGCCATGGTGCCGATGATGCTGCTCAGCGGGGCGGCGATCTTCGCCGCCGTGTTCGTCGCCGGCGCGGCCTTCCAGTTCGTCGCCCAGGACGCCGCCGAAGTGCAGAACTCCTTCACCTACGGCGGCAACACCCTGCTCCAGTACCCGCCCACCGTCTTCGCGAAGGACCTCGTGCGGGGCGTCACCTTCGTCGTACCCCTCGCCTTCGTCAACTGGCTGCCCGCGCTCTACGTCCTCGGGCAGCCCTATCCGCTCGACCTGCCCCCCTGGCTCGCCCTCGCACCACCGCTCGTCGCCGCCGCGTGCTGCGCGCTCGCCGCGGCCGCGTGGCGGGCGGGTCTCCGTACGTACCGCAGCACCGGGAGCTGAACCGTGTCCGAGGAAGCAATCCGCACCCAGGAAGCCGTCGGGACCGGCGGCCTGATCGAACTGGAAGGCGTGGAGAAGGCCTTCGACGTACGCCGTCGATCGGGCCTGCTGCGCCGGGAGAGGACACGGGTGTGCGCCGTCGACGGCATCAGCTTCACCGTGCCGCGCGGCGAGATGGTCGGCTACATCGGACCCAACGGCGCCGGGAAGTCCACCACCATCAAGATGCTGACGGGCATTCTGACCCCCAGCGGCGGACGGCTGCGCGTCGCCGGGATCGACCCGTCACGCGAACGCACCCGGCTCGCCCGGCGCATCGGCGTGGTCTTCGGGCAGCGCACGACACTCTGGTGGGACCTGCCGCTCATCGACTCGTACCGCCTGGTGCACCGCATGTACCGGATCCCGGACGCCCGCTACCGGCGGAACCTGGAGCGCTGCGTCGAACTACTCGACCTCGGCGCCCTGCTGGACGTACCCGTGCGGCAGCTCTCCCTCGGACAACGCATGCGCGGAGACATCGCCGCGGCCCTGCTGCACGACCCCGAGGTGCTCTACCTCGACGAACCCACCATCGGCCTCGACGTCGTCTCCAAGGCCAAGGTGCGCGAGTTCCTGCGCGACCTCAACGCCGAACGCGCCACGACCGTCCTCCTCACCACCCACGACCTCACCGACATCGAGCAACTGTGCAAGCGCGTCATGGTCATCGACCACGGCCGGCTCGTCTACGACGGCAGCCTCGCCGGACTCCACGAGGTCGCGCCGGGCGAACGCACCCTCGTCGTGGACCTCGAACGCCGGCTCCCGCCCATCGAGGTCGCGGGCGCACGGCCGGTACGGGTCGAGGGCCCGCGCCAGTGGCTCGCCTTCCCCGCCTCGGCGTCGGCGGCACCGATCGTCGCCGCCCTCGCCGCCGACTACCCGCTGGTGGACCTGTCGGTGCGGGAGCCCGACATCGAGTCGGTGATCGCGAGGATGTACGCGGAGCGTTCGACGGCGCCGTGAGCGCCCCGATTGACTAGGCTGAACGCATGACGAGCGACCTTCCGGACATGCGGGCCTCCGACGCCGAGCGGGAGCGGATCGCCGAACGGCTGCGGGACGCCGTCGCCGAGGGCCGCCTCGACATGGACGAATTCGAGGAACGGCTCGACGCCGCCTACAAGGCACGTACGCACGGGGAGCTGGAGCCCCTCGTACGGGACCTCCCGGCCCCGGGCGGAGCCCCGGCACCCCTCGCCGCCGCGCCGGCTCCCGCAACCGGCACCGTGGACTACACCCGGCGCACCGGCCACCCTCCCACCTCCAGGGGCGCGTTCGCGTTCTGGAGCGGCTTCGGCCGCAAGGGCACCTGGACCGTCGCCCGCAGGTTCACCGCCGTCGTCCTGCAGGGAGGCGGCGAGATCGACCTGCGGGACGCCGACTTCGAGGACCGGGACGTCGTCATCCGCTGTTTCACCGTCATGGGCGGCATCCAGGTGACCGTGCCGCCGGACATGTACGTCGACGTCAGGGGCTTCGGCTTCATGGGCGGCTTCGGCGAGGCCGGTTCCGGCGGCGACCCGGACGACATCGCCCCCGGCTCACCCCGTGTGACCGTCACCGGCTTCGCCCTCATGGGGGGCGTCGGCGTCGAACGCAAGCTCCGCAAGGCGGACAAGCAGCGCCTGAAGGAGGCCCGCCGTCGGGAACGCCTCGACAAGCGCGAGGACGGCGGGGCACGGGGCGAGCTGGAGTAGCCGTGCCCGCCTCCGGGGGGCGGGCGGCCCCACGGGCGGGGGGACGGCCCTCCGAGCGGGGGCCGGCGCCGGCCTTCGGGGGACGGGCCGCGCGTGACCATCCGACGATCGGTTCGTTACTCCGTGCGAGGACGCGAACACGCGGCCGGTACGGAGGGGGACGCAACGCATGCCGGTGAGCCCGTACACACGCGAACGCCTTTCGGAGGCGGCGAGCACGTCGCGGACGTTGTCGGAGGCGCTGGGGAAGCTGGGGGCGGGGGCGGCTTCGCGGCGGTACGTCCACGAGCGGATGAAGCGGATGGGCGTGGACACCTCGCACTTCGATCGCGAGGGAGCACGGTGGACGAAGGACGTCCTCGAACCCGTGGTCGCGGCGTCGACCAGTGTGACCGAGGTCCTGTGCCGACTCGGCCTGGACGTGGTCGGCGGACACCACACGAACATCAGCAGGCGTATCCGCGCCTACGCCATCGACACCTCGCATTTCGTGGCGCCGTCGCGGGCGGTCACGGGCCGGGGCCGGGCGGCGAACGGTGGACTCCTCGTGGAACAACCCCGAGCGGAATCCCGGCGGACCCCCGGTCGCCGCCTGCGACGTGCCCTGGTCGAGACGGGCGTACCGGAGCAGTGCGCGCTGTGCGGGACCGGGCCCGAGTGGCGTGGCCGTCCGCTGCCGCTGGAGGTCGATCACATCGACGGCAACTGGCGCGACAACCGACCGGGGAACCTGCGCCTGCTCTGTCCCAACTGCCACTCGGCGACGGACACCTACCGGGGACGTGCCAAAGCCCGGCGCCGGAGGCCGTCGTGAGTCGGACACCCGGCGGCACCGGCATGTCGGGTCCGCCGCGACGGGCCTACCGAAAGGCGGACGACCGGCCGACAGCCACAGAACTGGCCGCGGCCGTCAGCTCCTCGTACTCACTCGCCGAAGTGCTGCGGCGGCTGCCGCGGCCCGACAACACCAGTCAGCGCACGAACCTGAAGCGGTGGATCGCCGACGACGCTCTCAGTACCGCCCACTTCCTCGGCCAGGCGCACATGAAGGGCAGGCCCGGGACCGTCCCGGCACGGCGCGCCGCGGACATCCTGGTGAAGAGGGAAACGGGGCGGCGCGCCAGAACGGCGCACCTGCGGCGCGCGCTCCGGGAGACAGGCCTGCCCGAGGCATGCGCCGACTGCGGGACCGGGCCCGAATGGCTCGGGCGGCCCATGACCCTCGAAGTCGACCACATCAACGGCGACCGGCTGGACGACCGCGCCGGGAACCTGCGTCTGCTGTGCCCCAACTGCCACGCGACCACGGCCACATGGTGCCGGGGCGGCAGTCGGCGCGGCGACTGAGAACCCTCTCCGCACCGGACACCGACCGCGCCCAGTACAGTGGGCGCGGAAACGGGCGCCCGTACGCCAAGGGCTGAGCGGCGATCTTTAGGTGGTCGTGTTTGTCGGTTCGAATCCGACCGGGCGCACCATGACCGAAGGCTCGGCTCGCGGGAAGCGAGCCGAGCCTTCATTGCGTGCACCTCAGCCCAGCAGCTCCCGCACCACCGGCACCAGCGCCCGGAACGCCTTCCCCCGGTGGCTGATCGCGTTCTTCTCCTCGGGGCTCAGCTGCGCGCACGTCCGCGTCTCGCCGTCCGGCTGGAGCACCGGGTCGTAGCCGAAGCCGTTCGTGCCGGCCGGGGCGTGGCGCAGGGTACCGCGCAGGCGGCCCTCGACCACGCGTTCCGTGCCGTCGGGGAGGGCGAGGGCGGCCGCGCAGGCGAAGTGGGCGGCGCGGTGCTCCTCGGTGATGTCGGAGAGCTGCGCGAGCAGCAGTTCGAGGTTGGCCGTGTCGTCGCCGTGGGTGCCGGACCAGCGGGCGGAGAAGATGCCCGGGGCGCCGCCGAGGACGTCTACGCAGAGGCCGGAGTCGTCGGCGACGGCGGGGAGGCCGGTGGCCTGGGCCAGGGCGTGCGCCTTGAGCAGGGCGTTCTCGGCGAAGGTGACGCCGGTTTCCTTGACGTCGGGGAGGTCGGGGTAGGCGTCGGCGCCGACGAGTTGGTGGCCGAGTCCGGCGTCGGCGAGGATCGCGCGGAGCTCGGTGATCTTTCCGGGGTTGCGGGTGGCGAGGATCAGGCGGGTCATGAGCCCAGTATCTCCGCGGCGGTGACGGCGCGGGCGCCGCGGGTGGGGTGCACGGCGCCCGGCGGGCAGGGGTTCAGGAGGTGCAGACCTTGCCGAGTTCGGTGGCGGCGTCGGTGACCGGCGTGATGTCCGGGGTGGCGTCGCCGTTCTCCACGGACGTGCGGACGTTCTCGACTCCCTTGGAGAGGGCGTCGACGGCCTTGGAAAGGTCGGCGTTGTCGGTGGTGTCCTTGAGGTTGCCGAGTTCCCTGTCGATGTCGTTGAGGGCTTCGGTCAGCTGTGTCGGGTCCTCGGAGGCGGTGGAGACGGCCTGGGAGAGCCTGTCGACGCTGGTGGCTATGGCGTCGGCGGTCCTGACGCAGTCGAGAGCCTTGTCGACGGCACCGCAGCCGACGACTCCGGTGAGCGCGACGGCGGTGACGACGGCGAGTGCGATACGGCGGCTGCGCATGGTGCAGTCCCTCCCCTGGTTCCCGGACGGGCGTACGGTTCGGCCCGTACGCCCGTACCTGCTGTGACGCCGGCAGTGGCGTTCTTGGTTGCTTCTTTACTCTCCGGAGGGGCGCCCTGCCCGGGGCGCCGGCCGAGGAGCGGCTCGGGTGGCCGGCGGGGGACGCCCGGTGTCCTTCGTCCGGGCGACACTCCGGGTCACCGCCCCGGGGGCGTGGGGTCGCTCGCCCAGAGCCGTGCTCACTGGCCGATCGTGGTGGCGAGGGCGGCGGTCTGGAGTGCGGCGAGGTCGGCGCAGCCGCCGGTGGCGAGGTCGAGGAGCGCGTTGAGCTCCTTGCGGTCGAACGGCTCGGCCTCGGCGGTGCCCTGGACCTCGACGAAGCGGCCGTCGCCGGTGCAGACGACGTTCATGTCGGTCTCGGCGCGGACGTCCTCCTCGTAGCAGAGGTCCAGCAGGGGCGTGCCGTCGACGATGCCGACGGAGACGGCGGCGACGGTTCCGGTGAGCGGCTTGCGCCCGGCTTTGACGAGCTTGTGCGCCTGGGCCCAGGAGACGGCGTCGGCGAGGGCCACGTAGGCGCCGGTGATGGCGGTGGTGCGGGTGCCGCCGTCGGCCTGGAGGACGTCGCAGTCGAGGACGATGGTGTTCTCGCCGAGGGCCTTGTAGTCGATGACGGCGCGCAGGGAACGGCCGATGAGGCGGGAGATCTCGTGGGTGCGGCCGCCGATCTTGCCGCGGACGGACTCGCGGTCGCCGCGGGTGTTGGTGGAGCGCGGCAGCATGGAGTACTCGGCGGTGACCCAGCCTTCGCCGCTGCCCTTGCGCCAGCGGGGGACGCCTTCGGTGACGGAGGCGGTGCAGAAGACCTTGGTGTCGCCGAAGGCGATGAGGACGGAGCCCTCAGCGTGCTTGCTCCATCCGCGTTCGATGGTGACGGGGCGGAGCTGTTCGGGGGTGCGGCCGTCGATACGAGACATGTGGTGAGCCTATCCGTACGCGCGTGAGGGGCCCGTTCCGGTGGAGAACGGACCCCTCATGGGTGAGACCGCGCCGGGGGCGGACCGGGGGCGGACCGGAACGGACCGGATCGGACCGGTGCGGGGACGGGGTGGCCCGGTGCGGAGGCGGGGTGGACCGGGGTGCGCCGTCAGCGGTGCGGTCTCGCGCGGGTGAGTGGGGAGGCGGCTCGCGCGGGGGTCACATCATGTCTTCGATGTCCGCGGCGATGGGGTCGGCGTCGGTGCCGATGACGACCTGGATGGCGGTACCCATCTTGACGACGCCGTGGGCGCCGGCGGCCTTCAGCGCGGCCTCGTCGACCTTGCCCGGGTCCACGACCTCGGTGCGGAGGCGGGTGATGCAGCCCTCGACCTCTTCGATGTTGTCGATACCGCCGAGCCCGGCGACGATCTTCTCAGCCTTGCTGGCCATGTCTTTCTCCCTGCGTTCGAGAGGCCCGTTCGGGGCGCTCAGCGCTGCCTCGGCCCACCATCGGTCCGTTTCGTCACGGTAATGCACGGTTGGCCCATCTTCATGGGCGAGTGACCGCCACCTGTCGAATGATGACGATCACCGGTGACCCGCTTCCGCCACGGACCTCGATCGGGCCGCGGGAGAACCCGGGGCCGGACCGGAGCCGTACGAGAACTGGTCTACACCAGTCTGCAACACCTGCCAAACCAGGCGACTTCCGGGAGGACGCCGATGAGCACCGAGAGCGCGGCCGTACCGCGGCGGACGTGGCGGCACAGGTCGTTCCAGGGGCTCCAGAAGATGGGGCGCAGCCTGCAGCTCCCCATCGCCGTGCTGCCCGCGGCCGGCATCCTCAACCGCCTCGGCCAGCCGGACGTCTTCGGCGATCAGGGTCTCGGCTGGACGAATCTCGCCAAGGTGATGGACGGGGCCGGCGGCGCACTGCTGGACTCGGGCCTGGGACTGCCGATGCTCTTCTGCGTGGGTGTCGCCATCGGCATGGCGAAGAAGGCGGACGGCTCGACGGCGCTGGCCGCGGTGGCGGGTTTCCTCGTGTACTACGGCGTGATCCGGGAGTTCCCCGAGGAGTGCATCGACCCCGCGACCCCGGTGGCCACCGGCTGCCGGGCCGTGGACGGTTCGGTCACGGCCTTCACGTACCAGAACCCGGGCGTCTTCGGCGGGATCGTGATGGGCCTGATGACCGCCTACATCTGGCAGCGCTACCACCGCACCAAGCTGGTGGACTGGCTCGGCTTCTTCAACGGGCGCCGGCTCGTGCCGATCATCATGTCGTTCGTCGCGATCGCGTTCGCGGCGCTGTGCCTGTGGGTCTGGCCGCCGGTCGGCGGAGCACTGGAGGGCTTCAGCAACTGGCTGCAGGACCTGGGCTCGTGGGGCGCCGGCATCTTCGGCGTGGCGAACCGCGCGCTGCTCGTGGTGGGGTTGCACCAGTTCCTGAACGTACCGCTGTGGTTCCAGTTCGGCTCGTACACCAAGCCCGACGGCACGGTGGTGCACGGCGACATCAATATGTTCCTGAACGGGGACCCGAACGCGGGCCTGTTCACCACGGGCTTCTTCCCGATCATGATGTTCGCCCTGCCGGCGGCGGCACTGGCGATCACGCACTGCGCGAAGCCGCACCGGCGGGCCGAGGTGGGCGGGCTGATGATGTCGGCGGCGCTGACGTCGTTCGTCACGGGCATCACGGAGCCGCTGGAGTACTCGTTCATGTTCGTCGCGCCGGTGCTGTACGCGATCCACGCGGTGCTCACGGGCGTCTCGATGGCCGTCACCTGGGCCCTGGGCGTCAAGGACGGCTTCTCCTTCTCGGCGGGCTTCATCGACTACGTGATCAACTGGGGCCTGGCGACGAAACCGTGGCTGATCGTCCCGATCGGCCTGGGCTTCGCGGCGGTGTACTACGCGATCTTCCGCTTCGCGATCACCAGGTTCGACATCAGGACGCCGGGGCGCGAGCCGGACGAGATCGGCGACGAGATGGAGCGCGAGGTCACCAAGTAGCGGGAGCCGGCGCATGACCGCGAGCGGCACCCATGGGCGCCGGCAGGGGCGGCGGCGAGGGCTCTCGGCGTATGACCGAACCCTCGGGAATCGCAGGTTCCTTATCTTTCCCTCACGTGCTACAACTGGTCTACACCTCTGACTGGTGTAGACCATGCGGTCCATACCACCGCCATTTCCCGAGTCGCCGCCGTCCCCTTCTTCTCCCGGTGCCGGGCGGCGCCCTGCCCACTGGAGGAAGTTGTGACCACGGCCACCGTCGACACGGCGCCACCCGCCAAGAAATGGGGCTCCGGCCTGTTCCAGGGCTTGCAGAAGGTGGGCCGCAGCCTGCAGCTGCCCATCGCCGTGCTGCCGGCGGCGGGCATCCTGCTGCGCCTCGGCCAGCCCGACGTGTTCGGCAAGGACGGCCTCGGCTGGGACAAGGTCGCCTCGGTGTTCGCGACCGCCGGCGACGCCGTCTTCGCCAACCTGCCCCTGCTGTTCTGCATAGGCGTGGCGATCGGTTTCGCGAAGAAGTCGGACGGGTCCACCGCGCTCGCGGCCCTCGTCGGCTTCCTCGTCTACAAGAACGTCCTCACCGCGTTCCCGGTGACCGAGGCCGTGGTCAACACCACGGCCAACAAGGGCGTCGACGTCGCCGCGACGTACAACAACCCCGGCGTCCTCGGCGGCATCGTCATGGGTCTGCTGTCCGCGGTCCTGTGGCAGCGCTTCCACCGCACGAGGCTGGTGGACTGGCTCGGGTTCTTCAACGGCCGCCGCCTCGTACCGATCATCATGGCCTTCGTCGGCGTCGTCGTCGGCGTCTTCTTCGGGCTCGTCTGGGAGCCGGTCGGCAACGTCATCTCGGACTTCGGCGAGTGGATGACGGGTCTGGGCGCCGGCGGCGCCGGACTGTTCGGCCTGATCAACCGTGCACTGATCCCGATCGGTATGCACCAGTTCGTGAACACCGTCGCCTGGTTCCAGATCGGCGACTTCACGAACGCCGCCGGCGAGGTCGTCCATGGCGACCTGCACCGCTTCTTCGCCGGCGACCCGGAGGCCGGTCTGTTCATGACGGGCTTCTTCCCGATCATGATGTTCGGTCTCCCGGCCGCCGCCCTGGCCATCGCGCACTCGGCCCGCCCGGAGCGCCGCAAGGCCGTCACCGGCATGATGCTGTCGCTCGCCCTGACGTCGTTCGTCACCGGCGTGACCGAGCCGATCGAGTTCTCGTTCATGTTCATCGCGCCGCTGCTCTACGCGATCCACGCGGTCCTCACCGCCGTCTCGATGGCCGTGACCTGGGCGTTCGGCGTCCATGCCGGCTTCACCTTCTCCGCCGGCCTGATCGACCTCGGGCTGGGCTGGAACAAGGCGACGAACCCATGGCTGATCATCCCGATCGGCCTGTGCTTCGCGGTCGTCTACTACGTGGTCTTCCGCTTCGCGATCACCAGGTTCAACCTCCCGACGCCGGGCCGCGAGTCCGACGAGGAACTGGCCGAACTCGAAAAGGCCGAGGCCAAGTAGCGGTCTCGACCGCCCCGTGGCTGCCGGGTCCACCTGGCGGTCGCGGCCGGGACGCACGCGGGCCCCACTCCCCTTGGGCTCTCACGGTCCTCGCAGCACCCGCGATCTGTGGGAGTTGTGAGGACCGTGGGCGTTGAGCGTGGGCGCTCGCCCGTGTGCTCCGTGCCCGCCCCGGCGCCGGCCCACCTCTCCCGCCCCGGTCCGCGCGCTCGTCCGCTCGCTCAGGCCTCCGCGGCCGGTACGCACAGCACCGGGACCCGCGAGATGTGGAGCAGCTTGTGCGGGGTCGAGCCCAGGAGGGCGCCCCGCAGGGGACTCTCGCCGTAGCTGCCGACGACGATGACGCGGGCGTCGTGGCGGTCGGCCGCGTCGAGCAGCGCCTCCGCCGGTCCCTGGTCCAGGATCTCGACCGCCGTGGGTACGCCCGCGGCGTCGGCCGCGGCGACCGCGTGGGCGAGGGCGGTCCGGCCGGACTGGCGAATGGCCTCCAGATGGGTCCGGTACTCCTCGCCGAGCGTGCCCGGGGGCGCCGCGCCGAAGACCAGGACGAGCGGCTCGCCGAAGGCGGCGGCCACCTCGATGGCCACCCGCAGCGCCCGCACGGAGCCGGGCGACTCGTCGTATCCGAGGACGACGGGCATCTCACGGCCCTCCGGATCCGTTCCGCCCGCCGCCGCTGCCGCCGCCGCTGCCCTTTCCGGTACCCGTGCCGATGCCGGTGGTTCCGCGTGCGAGGTCGGGGTCGCAGACGCTCGGGCGCTCGTGCCAGAAGCGGTCGCTCGTCAGCCGGCGGGCAAACATGATCAACAGTCCCGCCACGACGATGAAGATGCCGATGACGAGCGGCGGGCCGAGCCCGAACCACGAGACCCCGCTGTAGGAGTTGGCCGGGTCGGACATGTCGATGACGGACTCCACCAGCAGCCACAGCAGTAGCACGGCACCGATCACCGGTCCGAGGCCGATGAGCAGGAAGTTGCGCACGCTCTCGGTGAGATGGCGGCGGTAGTAGACGGCGCAGGCGATGCCGGTGAGGGCGTAGTAGAACGCGATGAGCAGCGAGAGGGCCGTGAGCGAGTCGAGCAGGGCGTTCTCGCTGATCTGGCTGACGACGAGGTACCAGACGATGGCGACGGCCGCGACGGCCCAGGTGCTGACGTGGGGTGTGCGGAAGCGGGGGTGGATCCTGGCGAGGGCGGCGGGCAGAGCGCCGCGCCGGGCCATGGAGAGCCCCGTCCGGGATGCCGGGATGATCGTCGTCTGGGTCGAGGCGAGCGCGGACGTGGAGACGGCCAGCAGGACGAGCCAGTCCCAGCCACCCAGGACCTGCCGGGCGAGGGAGGCGAAGATGAACTCCTCCTCGGCGGCGTTCTCGGCGAGGTAGGCGGGGCCGGCGAAGGCGACGACCGCGATGGTGACCGAGAGGTACGTGCCCAGCAGGATGACCGTCGACCAGATGCCGGCCCGTCCGGGGGCGCTGGCGGAGTTCTTGACCTCCTCGGTGAGGTTGACCGCCGACTCCCAGCCCCAGTACATGAAGACGCCGAGCAGCAGACCGGCGGTCAGTGCGGCACCGCCCGCCGCGAAGGGATCCAGCCAGGTGATCTGCGGTTCGACGGCGCCGAGCGAGCTGGTGCCCGCGTACACGCGGTAGACGGCCACGACGGCGAACGCGAGGAGCGACGCCACCTGGGCGAGGATGAGCACGTTCTGGACGTGTGCCGAGGCCTCGGTGCCGATGACGCAGATGGCGGTCATGACGAGGATGAGCAGCACGGCGAGCAGCTGGCGTACGAGGTCGTTGGCCGCCCAGCTGTCGAGTCCCACGGTGAGCAGCCCGAAGCCGACGGCCACGTCGGCGAGCGAACCGACGACGAGCACTCCGGTCATCATGATCGCCCAGCCGCCGAACCAGCCGGCCCAGGGACCCATGGCGCGGGTGACCCAGGAGAAGGTCGTGCCGCAGTCCTGGTCGACCCGGTTGAGGTAGAAGAAGGCCGATGCGATCAGCAGCATCGGCACGAAGGAGGCGAGCACCACACCGGGCGCGTAGACGCCGACGAGCGCCACCACCGAGCCGATGACCGCGGCCAGCGAGTACGCGGGCGAGGTCGAGTTGATGCCGATGACGAGCGCGTCGAGGAAGCCGATCGCGTTGTGCTTCAGCTCTCCGGGCCCTTCCCGGCTGTGCGAGCTGGGCGGCGGAGGCAAGGTGTCCTTGACGTCATCGGCCATGTTTCCTCGCAGATCAGGACGATGTGTCGCTTCTCTGCGAGTTTAACGGGAGGTGTCGCTCCCGGCCTGCGGAGTGGATCTCCGGGTCGGGCCGCGGGGCGGAGACGCGCCCCGCGGCCCGACCCGCCTCACAGCTCGTAGACCACGCCCGGGGCCGCCAGTTCCACGGGGCCCCGGAAGACCTCCCGCGCGTCCGCGAGGTTGCGCTCCGCGTCCGTCCACGGCGGGATGTGGGTGAGCACGAGGCGCCCGACCCGCGCGCGGGCGGCGTGGGCGCCTGCCTCGCGGCCGTTGAGGTGGAGGTCCGGGATGTCCTCCTTGCCGTGGGTGAAGGCGGCCTCGCAGAGAAAGAGGTCCGTGCCGTCGGCGAGGTCGACCAGGGGGTCGCAGACGCCCGTGTCGCCGGAGTACGTCAGGGAGCGGCCGCCGTGTTCGATCCGGATGGCGAAGGTGTCGACGGGGTGCGCGACCTTCTCGGTGCGCACGGAGAACGGCCCGATCTCGAAGACGCCCGGCTTGAGGGTGTGGAAGTCGAAGACCTCGCTCATCGACTTGTCGGAGGGGGTGTCGGCGTACGCGGTGGTGAGCCGCTGCTCCGCGCCCTCCGGCGCGTACACCGGGATGGCGTCGCAGCGGCCGCCGTCGTGGCGGTAGTAGCGGGCCACGAAGTACGCGCACATGTCGATGCAGTGGTCCGCGTGCAGATGGCTCAGGAAGACGGCGTCGAGGTCGTAGAGACCGATGTGGCGCTGCAGCTCACCGAGGGCGCCGTTGCCCATGTCGAGGAGCAGCCGGAAGCCGTCGGCCTCTACGAGGTAGCTCGAGCAGGCCGATTCCGCGGACGGGAACGACCCTGAGCAGCCGACGACGGTGAGCTTCATGGAGCTTGAACCTCCGTGGACGGTCGTCCGGTGGACGGGGAACGTGGGCGGGTGGCGGGGTGCCGAGGCGTGCGCAGGGGGAGGTCGTGCGGTGCGTCGAGCGTAAGGCGCGAAAGGGCCGGGCGCTCCTTCGCACGTACCCGTTGTGGGGGAACTCACCTGCCCTGTCACCGGATAGGACGACGCGTGACGGCGGGCGCGCGACGCGCGCGGCCCGGGATGCGCGCCGGTACCGTCTGGGGTATGGACACGTCGTGGTGGCTCGCGCTGGGCGCGGTGGTGGCGGTCGCGCTGTTGGCGGCCGTGACGCGGGTGAGGCCGGGCGGCCGGGCGGGGAGGCCCGGCGGAAGACCACCCGGCAGGGCGCCGACGAGGCCGCGGGGGCGTGCCCCTGGCGGACGTCCCGGCAGGCCGGCGGAGGGTGCCGCGCGTCCGGGGCCGGAGCGGCGGCCGCAGCCGGGGGAGATCTGGTGGGCGGACGTCCCGTTCGAGGACGGGCCCGGATCCAAGGACCGGCCCTGCCTGGTCCTCGCCGTGCACGGCGGCGCGGCACGCGTCGCCAAGATCACCAGTCGCTATCACGACGAGCGTCCGGGCGTGATCCCGCTCCCGCCGGGCACGGTCGGCGACGGGCACGGGCGCCCCAGCTTCCTGGAGACGGACGAACTGCGCGAGGTCCGGGTACGGGACTTCCGCCGGCGGGTGGGTGTGGTGGACCCGCTGCTGTGGGACCAGCTGCGCCACCTGTGACGCCGTCCGGGCACCTGGAAGCCTCGACGGGTCGGGGGCGGCTCCCGGGCACGTGCGGGTAGAGCCTCCCCGCGCCGTCCGGGAACGCGCCCGAGCCCTCCGCGCGCCCGGGCGGGTGCCCGACGGCGCGGGGAGGCGCTACCCGACGGTCCGCGGCGTCAGGCCCAGAGCTGGCCCTGGAGGCTTTCCACCGCCGCCTGGGTCGTCGGGGCCGTGTAGACGCCGGTGGAGAGGTACTTCCAGCCGCCGTCGGCCACGATGAAGACGATATCCGCGGACTCCCCCGCCTTCTGCGCCTTCCGGCCCGCACCGATGGCCGCGTGCAGCGCCGCCCCGGTGGAGACCCCGGCGAAGATGCCCTCCTGCTGGAGGAGCTCACGGGTGCGGGCGACGGCGTCGGCCGAGCCGACCGAGAAGCGGGTGGTGAGGACGGACGCGTCGTACAGCTCGGGGACGAACCCCTCGTCGAGGTTGCGCAGGCCGTAGACCAGGTCGTCGTACCGGGGCTCCGCGGCGACGATCTTCACATCGGGCTTGTGCTCGCGCAGGAAGCGGCCGACGCCCATGAGGGTGCCGGTCGTGCCGAGGCCCGCGACGAAGTGGGTGATGGACGGGAGGTCGGCGAGGATCTCCGGGCCGGTGGTGGCGTAGTGGGCACCCGCGTTGTCCGGGTTGCCGTACTGGTAGAGCATCACCCACGACGGATTCTGCGCGGCGAGCTCCTTGGCCACGCGCACGGCCGTGTTGGAGCCGCCCGCCGCGGGCGACGAGATGATCTCGGCGCCCCACATCGCGAGGAGCTGCCGGCGCTCCTCGCTCGTGTTCTCCGGCATGACGCAGACGATCCGGTAGCCCTTGAGCCTGGCCGCCATCGCCAGCGAGATGCCGGTGTTCCCGCTGGTCGGCTCCAGGATCGTGCAGCCGGGCGTGAGGCGGCCGTCCTTCTCGGCCTGTTCGATCATGTGGAGCGCGGGGCGGTCCTTGACCGAGCCGGTCGGGTTGCGGTCCTCCAGCTTGGCCCAGATGCGGACGTCCCCGGACGGGGACAGCCGGGGCAGCCGGACGAGCGGGGTGTTGCCGACCGCGGCGAGCGGGGAGTCGTAGCGCATGGGGTGATCCGGCCGATCAGGCCATACCGCCGGCGACGGCCGGCAGGATCGTCACGCTGTCGCCGTCGGACAGCTTGGTGGAGATGCCGTCGAGGAAGCGGACGTCCTCGTCGTTCAGGTAGACGTTCACGAATCGGCGCAGTTGCTGGCCGTTCGCCTCGTCCACGATCCGGGCCTGGATTCCGGGGTGCCGGGTCTCGAGGTCGGCGAACAGCTCGGCGAGCGTGTCCCCGCTGCCCTCGACGGCCTTGGCGCCGTCGGTGTAGGTGCGGAGGATGGTCGGGATGCGGACCTCGATGGCCATGGCATGGGCTCCTGTCGGGAGGGGCGTAAGGGGCGTTGCGTAAGGGCGCGCGGCTGGGCCCCCGCGCAGGGGCTGGTGCAGGCTGCTGCTGCGTTCGTGGGCCGTGGGCTCAGGCCGTACGGCTGTCCGCGCAGCGCGTACAGATGGCGCTGGCCAGGCGGCACAGGTCGACGTGCAGTCGCGCCACGAGCAGCGGCGTGCCCGGCGTCTTCTCGCTCACGTCGTGGGAAACCATGCGCTCATCGTAACGATTCCCGATCCGGCCCCCGGTATGTGATCTCGCATCATGGACCTGATCTGTTCGCCTGGTGGAATTTGGACCTCAGTACTCCTCGACGACCCGGACCTCCTCCTCGGTGACCTCGCCGTCGAGGATCCGGAAGGAGCGGAACTGGAACGGGCCGGCGTCGTCGGTGTCCGCCGTGGAGACGAGCACGTAGTGGGCGCCGGGCTCGTTGGCGTACGAGATGTCCGTGCGGGACGGGTACGCCTCGGTCGCCGTGTGGGAGTGGTAGATGACCACCGGCTCCTCGTCCCGGTCGTCCATCTCCCGGTAGAGCTTCAGCAGGTCCGACGAGTCGAACTCGTAGAACGTGGGCGAACGGGCGGCGTTGAGCATGGGGACGAAGCGCTCGGGCCGCCCCTTCCCGGCGGGCCCGGCGACCACGCCGCACGCCTCGTCGGGGTGGTCCTCGCGGGCGTGGGCGACGATCCGGTCGTAGAGGGCCTGGGTGATGGTCAGCATGAGGACGAGAATAGGCGGACGGTCCCCGGATCTGAGATCCGGGGACCGGTGAGTGAGATCAGGGGGCTGGGGGCGGGAGCGGGGCCTCGGCGGGGGGCGGGGACGGACCGTCGTCCGCCGCCGGGCCGGGTGCGGGCGCGCGGCCGGTCACGGCGCCCGCCGGGCCGGGCCGGTCCGGCCCGGGTGTGCGGTCGGTCACGGCGAGCAGCGCGTGCACCGTGGCCCCCATCGTGCGGCGGGCGGCGTCCGGGTCGAGCCCGCCGCTGCGCCAGTGGTACCAGGCACCCCATGTGGTCACCGCGTCCAGGCCGTTGAGCAGGTCCGCCCGGCGGTCCCCGGGCAGTCGGTCCAGTTCCTCGGCGAAGACCTCGGTCAGCCGGCTGCGGGCGAAGTCGAGCACCTGGCGGGTGGCGAACCCGACCCGCTCGGACGGGTTCTCCAGCCGCATCATCGTCAGCCGTGCCGGTGTGACCCACTCCAGGATCCGTGCGCGCTGCTCGACGAGCGCGGCCACCCTCACCTCCCTCGGCCCCTCGGCCGGCAGGGGCCCGATCCGCGCGGCCAGCTGCTCGAGCCGCCGGGCGATGGCGGTGTCCTGGAGCTGACCCATGTCGGCGAAGTGGTGGAACACCAGGCGCCGCGACACTCCGGCCCGCTCGGCCACCCGGTCCGCGGGGAACTGCGTCTCCCCGTCGTCGAGCAGCGAGAGCATCGCGTCGGCGATCTTCTCCCGGGTCCGGCGGCCGCGCTCGGTGCGACCGTCCCGCACCGGTCCGCCGCCGGTCCCTGGGCGCGCGCCCCCACTTGCCCGGGCGCGATCCGGCGCCCGCCGGTCCGACTGGTTCACCTCAGTTCCTCCCATCCCTGCGTTGACATTGTTGCACTCGCGATGCAACCGTGCCGCTTGCACACCGAGTGCAATAAATGCGAGCCCATCCCGGGCCGCCGCACGAGAGGGCCCCACCGGCCCGCCGCACGAGAGGGACGGCTTCCTCATGCTCCTGGCCACAGGGCGCTGGTGCGCCCGCAGACCGAAACGGACCGTGGCCGCCTGGCTGCTGCTGCTCATCGCCCTGGCGTCCGCCGTCGGCACCTTCGGAAGGGTCACCAGTGAGGCCGTGACCATCCCGGGCAGCGACAGCCAGGCGGCGCGCGACGCGGCCGGGGCCTTCGCCGACGCGGCCTCGGGCCGGCAGCCCGTCGTCCTGTACGCACCGGCCGACGCCGCGCCGCTCACCTCCTCCGCGCAGCGCAGAGCCGTCGAGGAGGCGGCGCGGGCCATCGAGGGCGTCGACCACGTCGTGGCCGTGACCACCCCGTACGAACCGGCCGGCGGCGGTCTCGCCGCCGACGGCCGCACGGGCCGGCTGACGGTCGAACTCGACGTCGGCGGCCGGGACATCACCCCGGAGACCACCCGCGCCGTCACGGACGCCGCCGCGCCCGCGGCCCGTGCGGGGATAGAGGTGACGCCCGGCGGCGACCTCGCAGCCGCGGCGGACAAGGGCTCCACCGGCCACAGCGAGATCATCGGCCTCGCGGCCGCGTTCGTCGTCCTCGCGCTGGGGTTCGGGAGCCTGGTCGCGGCCGGGGTCCCCCTGCTCACGGGAGCGGTCGGGCTGGCCGCGTCCCTCTGTCTGATCGGCCTGGCCGGCCACCTGATGGACATGCCGTCCTCCGGGGCGACCATCGCGGCGATGATCGGCCTCGGAGTCGGCATCGACTACACGCTCTTCTGCCTGACCCGGTTCCGGGAGCTGCTCGCGGCCGGGGTGGGCGTCGAGGACGCGGCGGCGCGCACCACGGCCGGCTCCGGCAAGGCAGTCGTGTTCGCGGGCAGTGCGGTCGTCGCCGCGCTCGCCGGGCTCGCGCTGGGCGGGCTTCCCCTGCTGCACGCGCTGGCGCTCGCGCCGGGCATCGCCGTGCTGGTCGCCATGGCGGCGACGCTCACCCTGCTGCCCGCCGTGCTGTCGCTGCTCGGCCCTCGTCTCACCCCCCGGGCCCGGAACGGACGGAAGGCACGCCGGGTGCGGGAGGAGCGGAACGCGCGGGAGGACGGAGCCGTCCGGACGGAGCGCGACGCTCGGGAGGAGCGTCCAGCGGGCCGCGGGGCCGGCGAGGAACGAACCGACGCCCCCGCGGCCGGGCCCGACGGGGAGCACCCCGAAACCCACGCGGCCCACTCGCGGCCGGCGGAGGCGCACCCCGGCGCCGCGGGCGCTCCGGCCGGCTGGGGCCGGATCGCCGCGTTCGTCGCGTCCCGGCCGTGGCGCTGCCTGCTGGGCGCGTTGGTCCTGACCGGCGTACTCGCCGCCCCGGCAGGCCAGTTGACGTTCGGTCAGCTGGACGCGGGCGACAAGGCCGTCGGCACGGCGAGCCGTACCGCGTACGACCGGATGGCCGCTGCCTACGGTCCGGGCGCCAACGGGCCGCTCCAGGTCGTGTCCTCACTGCCCTCGCCCGCCTCCGGCCCCGGCGACGCCCGGATCACGGCCGTGTCCGCCGCCCTGCGCGCGACCGACGGTGTCGCCTCCGTCGGGCCCGCCCAACTGGACGCGAGCGCCACTCGGGTGCGCTGGCAGGTCACGCCCACCACCGCGCCGGCCGACCCGGACACGGTCGCCCTGGTGCACCGGCTCCGCGACGAGATCCTGCCCGGTGCGACCGGGGACACCGGGCTGGTGACCCATGTGGGCGGGGCCACGGCCGCCCAGGCCGATCTGAACGAACGGCTGACCGCGCGAATGCCGCTGGTCGTCGGCTTCGTGCTCGCCGTCGCCGCGCTGCTCCTGCTCGTGGCCTTCCGCTCCCCGGTGGTCGCGGTGAAGGCCGCGCTGATGAACCTGGTCTCGGTCGCCGCGGCCTACGGCGTGCTCACCGCGGTCTTCCAGTGGGGGTGGGGCGCGACGCTGGTCGGGCTCGAAGGTCCGGTGCCGATCCCGGGGTACGTCCCGCTGCTGATGTTCGCCGTGCTGTTCGGACTGGCGATGGACTACGAGGTCTTCCTGCTGAGTGCCGTGCGCGCCGCCTATCTGCGCGACGGGGACAACCGGGGCGCGGTGATCTCCGGGCTCTCCGGCACGGGCCGGATCATCACCTCCGCGGCGCTGATCATGGTCAGCGTCTTCCTCGGCTATCTGCTGTCCGACGACCCCGTCGTGAAGATGTTCGGCATCGGTCTGGCCACGGCGGTCGCGCTCGACGCCACCGTCGTGCGCGGCGTGCTCGTACCGTCCACGATGGTGCTGCTCGGCCGGGCGAACTGGTGGCTGCCCGACGCCCTGGACCGGCTGCTGCCGCGGCTGGCGGTCGAGGACGACGGTCACGTCGAGACCGTGCCGCCGCCATCCGCCCCCGCCGACGGCACACCCCGCGTGGACGCCCGGAGCGCGTCATGACGCGGCGCCCGGCGAACAGCCGGCGGCGGCTTCTGCTGTGGACGGCCCTCGTGACGGCGGTGCTGCTCGTGGCGCTGCCGGCCGTCGACCGCCTCTCCGCGGCCGCGGCCGAGAAGCGACTCGCGGAGCGGATCGCCGCACGGCAGGAGGCGCTGGTCGGCGCCCCGCGGGTCAGCATCGGCGGTTTCCCCTTTCTGCTGAGCGCGGCACGGGGGACCTTTCCGGAGGTCGCCGTGCGGGCGGACGCCGTGACCAAGGAGGGCCGGGCGGTGCGGGCGTCGGTGGAGCTGCGCGAGGTCACCGAGACGGGTGACGGGTACACGGCCGCGTCCGCGGACGCCCGCTTCACCGCGCCGTTCGATTCCCTGGGCACGGGTCTCGGGGCGGGCGCCACGCTCTCGGCGGACGGGGACGGCCGGCTGCGTGTGGACCGCGAGGTCCTGGGCCTTCCGTTGACCGTGGTGGCCGAGCCGCGGCTGACCGGGCGCACGATCACCGTCGTGCCCGTCGCGGCGTCGTTCGCGGGCCGTCCGGTCGACCCGGCCGGCCCCCGGATCTCGGCGGCCTTCGCCGGCAGGGAGCTCGTCGTACCGGAGCTGCCCGCGGGCCTCGCACCGACGCGGGTGTCGGTCGGCGAGGCCGGGGTGACGCTGCACGCGCGGGGGAACGACGTCCGGCTCGCGTGAACCCGCGGCCGGCCGTGGGCAGTCGGGGGTGGTCGGCCACGCCCCCACGAGGCCGGTCGCGCCCGTGCCGCTCGTCGGCGTCCGCGAACGGCGTCGGGTCGTGCCGGGCGGATGCCGCCCGGCACGACCCGACGAGCGGTGCGGAGGGAGCATGCCGCTACTTCGCGGCGTCCGCGTCCGCGGCGGTGCGCTCGGTCGGCTGCGGGTCGCGCTTCTTGAGGACCGCCCAGCCGACGGCCAGACCGATGCCCCAGACCGCTCCCGCGACGAGGGACCCTGGAGTCCCTGTCGTAGGCGGTCATGTCGGTCACGGCGATCAGGAAGATCAGGGCGCCCCAGCTGAACCCGGCGCCGCCGGGGGCCGGGTAGGACGAGGCGGGCAGACGGCCGACGTCGACCGCGCGGCGGTAGCGGAGGTGGCCGACGAGGATCATCATCCACGTCCGGTCACCGGCGGCGGTGGCCACCGGGACGACGTAGCCGAACGCCTTCTCCGGGACGACGTGGTCGAGGACGACGCTGATGCCCCTGAGCGCGACGGAGACGGCGATGCCCACGGCCGGGGTCTTGCGGGCGTTCCGACGGCCGAAGCCCTGCGGGGCACGGCTACGGCTACGGCATCAGCGTCTCGACCAGCGTCTCCTGGAGCGCCCCGAGCCAGAGGTACGCCATCACCATGGGCTTGCGCGGGTCGGAGTCGGGCAGCCGGTACAGGTCGCCGCTCTCGTCGTCGTCGGTGACCTCGAGCCGGGTGCCGATGGTCAGCCGCAGGTCGTTGAGCGCCCCGAGCCAGTGCAGCGAGTCCTCGGCGGTGAGCTTGAGGATGGCCCCGCCCTCGCCCGTCGCGGTGAGCGCGTCGAGGTTGCGGACGACGGCGAGGGCGTCGTCGCGCTTGCGGGCGCGCAGGTCGTTCTCCGTGAAGCGGCGGAACTCGGCCGAGAACTCGCGGAGTTCCTCGTCCTCACGCTGTTCGGTCTCGGGTTTGGCGTAGGCGTCCGGGAAGAGCCGCGCGAGCGCGGGGTCGGACGGCGGCTCGCTCGGCCCCTCCGCGAACAGCGCGGCGAGCGGGTCCGCGTCCTCGGCGGGCTGGTCGCCGGGACCGATCAGCTCCAGGAGCTGGACCGCGAGGGAGCGGAGGATGGAGATCTCGACCTCGTCGAGCGCGACGGCCGCGCCGCCGCCCGGCAGTGCCTCGAACTGACCTGCCATCACTGACGTTCCTGGGAGAGGGTCGCCCACAGTCCGTAGCCGTGCATCGCCTGCACGTCGCGCTCCATTTCCTCGCGGGTGCCGCTGGAGACGACGGCGCGTCCCTTGTGATGGACGTCGAGCATCAGCTTGTGGGCCTTGTCCTTGGAGTAGCCGAAGTACGCCTGGAATACGTAGGTGACGTAGCTCATCAGATTGACCGGATCGTTGTGGACGATCGTCACCCAGGGAACGTCGGGTTCGGGTACGGCGAACGTCTCCTCGGCCGACTGGGTCTGCTCGATCTCTAGGGGCACAGTCACTCCACCCATGCTGCCACCCGGGAGGCCCGGTCGCACAAACGCCCCCGGCCGATTCGGCGACATCTCGTCACTCTGACGAAATCTGCGCTAGCATCGCACGTATGAACACTGCGGATCTGGGTCTGCCGGTCTCCGTGCCGTCGACCGCGCTCTTCACCGACCAGTACGAGTTCACGATGCTGCAGGCGGCCCTGAAGGCGGGGACCGCGGACCGCCGGTCGGTCTTCGAGGTCTTCACCCGCCGGCTGCCCGAGGGCCGCCGCTACGGCGTCGTCGCCGGCACCGGCCGCGTCCTGGACGCCGTGGAGAACTTCCGCTTCGACGAGGACGTGCTCGGCTATCTCGGGGACCACGGCATCGTGGACGAACCGACGCTCCGGTGGCTGGCCGACTACCGCTTCGGAGGTGACATCCACGGCTACCCGGAGGGCGAGGTCTACTTCCCCGGCTCGCCGGTCCTGCGCGTGGAGGGCTCCTTCGCGGAGTGCGTGCTGCTGGAGACCGTGATCCTGTCGGTCCTCAACCACGACTCGGCGATCGCGGCCGCCGCCTCCCGGATGTCGGCGGCCGCCGCGGGCCGCCGGCTCATCGAGATGGGCGCCCGGCGCACCCACGAGCTCGCCGCCGTCGCCGCGGCGCGAGCGGCGTACGTCGGGGGCTTCCACTCCACCTCGGACCTCGCGGCGGGCTTCCGGTACGGCATCCCCACGGTGGGTACCAGCGCCCACGCGTTCACCCTTCTGCATGACACCGAGCGGGACGCCTTCCGGGCCCAGGTCGACTCGCTCGGGCGCGGCACGACCCTGCTCGTCGACACGTACGACGTCACCGAGGCCGTCCGTACGGCCGTGGAGATCGCCGGCACCGACCTCGGAGCCGTGCGCATCGACTCCGGGGACCTGCTGATGGTCGCCCATCGGGTGCGCCGGCAGCTCGACGGCCTCGGCGCCCGCGACACGAAGATCGTCGTGACGTCCGACCTGGACGAGTACGCGATCGCGTCGCTGGCCGCCGCACCCGTGGACGCCTACGGCGTGGGCACGCAACTGGTCACCGGCAGCGGCCGGCCGACCTGCTCCATGGTCTACAAGCTGGTCGCCCGCGCCGAGTCGGCCGCCCCGGACGCGCCGCTGGTGCCGGTGGCGAAGAAGTCGACGGGCGGGAAGCTGTCCGTGGGCGGGCGCAAGTGGGCCGCCCGCCGGCGCGACGAGCAGGGCGTCGCCGAGGCCGAGGTGCTCGGCACCGGCCCGGTCCCGGAGCACCTCGTGGACCGGCAGCTGCTGACGCAGCTGGTCAAGGGCGGTGAGGTCGTCGCCCGTGAGCCCCTGGACGCGGCCCGCGAACGGCACGTCGCGGCGCGCGCTGCGCTGCCGATCTCCGCGACGCAGCTGTCCCGCGGTGAGCCGGTGATCCCCACGGAGTACCTCATGTGAACCGGATGGACACCAGGTGACCGAGAGACGAAGGCAGCGCCGTTAGCAGGCAAAGGCCCTCTCCCGCAAGGCGGTTGGAGTCTCTACCCTCGAAACGTCGCCGCCCGACCGACCCCCGCCCGAGACCGACCCCCGCCCGACCGCCGCATCCACCGAAGGACACCCGCCATGCACCGCGCATTGATCGTCGTCGACGTTCAGAACGACTTCTGCGAGGGGGGCAGCCTCGCGGTGTCCGGGGGCGCGGACGTCGCCGCCGCCATCACCGACTACATCGGCCAGTCCCAGCCCGGCTACCGCCATGTGGTGGCCACCCGCGACCACCACATCGACCCGGGCGACCACTTCTCCGAGCGGCCGGACTACGTGGACTCCTGGCCGGCGCACTGCGTCGCCGGGACGGAGGGCGTGGGCTTCCACCCGAACTTCGCACCCGCGGTCGCCTGCGGTTCCGTCGAGGCGGTCTTCGACAAGGGCGCCTACGAGGCGGCGTACAGCGGCTTCGAGGGCACCGACGAGAACGGCGTGACGCTGGCCGAGTGGCTGCGCTCCCGCGACGTGACCGAGGTCGACGTCGTGGGCATCGCCACCGACCACTGTGTGCGTGCCACCTCGCTGGACGCCGTAGGCGAGGGCTTTCGCACGCATGTGCTGCTCGACCTCACGGCCGGAGTCTCCGAGGAGACGACCGACCGGGCCCTGGAGCAGATGCGGCAGGCGGGCGTGGAGCTCTCCGGCAAGCCGGTGGTCTGACGGACACGCCGGAGCGCGCCCCGAGCCGCCGCGGCGGGCCCGGCCTCCCACGCCCCGGCGCCCGCCCCGGCGCCCGCTCCGGCGCGTCCGCGCCGGGACGCCCGCCGGCCTGCGGCACGCTGGAGGTCTGCGGCCGGCCGCCGGTCCTCGCCCGCTCCGGCGCGGTGAACGGCCCCTACGCGCCGCGCGCGGGGCGCAGCAGGGCCCGGATGGGGTGCCAGAGCTCCTGGCTGAGCGGCTCGTGGGTGCGCCAGAGCAGTCCGTCCGGATGGTGCAGCACCGCCGTGACCTCGTCCGGCGTCGGTGGCTCCGCGTTACCGCGCAGATACACCGCCCGCAGCCCCAGGTTCCGCAGCCGCGTCAGGGCGCGCGCACGGTTCGCCGCGTGCACCAGCACACGCACCGTACGGCCGCCGCCTGCCGGGTCGGGCAGGCCTATCGCGACCACGACACTGCCTCCTGGCAGCTTGCAGAAACCTCCGCCGGGCACGCCGCATCACTCCCCCGTGAGCTCGCTGTCAATAAGAACTTCGTCAGACGCACCTAAACACGATCGGCCGCCGCCCGCTAGAGGGCAATGGACGATCACGCTCTGACCTGCGACTTTACTGACGGATCAGCGAGGGGACATTCCGCTTGGCGCCCCTTGCGGACATCTCGCCCATCCTGGGAGTCGCCCGAGCGTCAACAAACGGACGCCCTGGCGCAACCCGGTCTGCGAACGACCGGAATCCGTCCCCCAACGGGTGATCGTCACGGACGGCGGGCCGCTCCGGCGGCGCGCGCCCGCACGACGGAGCGGGATGCCGGGTACGACGGAGCGGACACCAGGAGCGGACACGACGGAGCGGGGTGCCCGCGCGACGAGCGCGCGGACACCCCGCTCCTGTGCGGTGCTACGTCCTACTTGACCGAAGGACCGACCTTGACCGTGATCGTCTGGCCGTTCCTCGGCTCCTTGACGATCGAGATCCTGGTGTTGGTGTCCGGGACCTGAACACCGGCGGTGGGGTTCTCCTCGAACCAGTAGACACCCTTGCGGTCGTCGAAGACCGGATTGCCCTTGTGGGCGGCGATCCGCGCGGGGACGTCCGCCTTGTGCAGGGTGAAGGCGTCCGAGCGGAACCTGCTGAAGGTCGAGTCGAACGACTGGATGCGGTTGCGCATCAGCGTGCCGTCGGCCCACTTGAGGGCCTTGGGGTTGGCGTCGACCGGAAGGATCAGCCCCTTGCCCGGGTGCTGGCTGGTGTTGTTGTCCTTCTGCGAGGTGTCCCACAGCCAGATGAGCAGGCCGTTCTGGTACGGGTAGTGCTCCACCCAGCCGTCCTTCGGCGCCTTGAAGCCGAAGTTGTACGGACCGACCTTGAGGGTCTGGTCGTACGAGACGTACTGGCGGTTCTCGGCGAGGTAGTACTGCTCGTACTCGTCCGTGAAGGACTCACCGATGCGGGAGAAGCCCTTGGCGGTCCAGCCGGCCGCCTCGGTCTCGGCGTTGTCGCTGAAGACCGGGGCGCCGTCGGCGGAGACCACGATGGCGTCCGCCGCGAAGCCCTTGCCCGCCACGCCGCCGTCCGTCTGGTAGCGGAAGCGGACGTCGACCTTCTTGCCGGCGTACGCGTCCAGCGAGTAGACGAGCTTCTTGTGCGCGCCCGACGGGCCGGTCAGCGCGGGTGCGTCGGAGGCGTCACGGGTGATCGGCGCGCCGTCGGCGGTGCCGTCCACGGCGGTCCAGTTGGCGCCGCCGTCCGTCGACACCTCGGTGTAGAGGTAGTCGTAGTCGGCCTCGATGTCCCACCAGCCGGTGAGCTCCAGGGACGCCGTGGACTTGCCGGTGAGGTCTACGGAGCGGGTGAGGGTGTTCTTGAGGTCGTCACCCATGTCGCTCCACCACTGCATGGAGCCCTCGGCGGGCTTCACGATACTGGTGGTGACCTTCTTCTTCGGCAGCTCGACGACGAGGGCCTGCGGGTTCTTGGTGTTGTACTCCGCCACACCCAGCTTGTGCTTGGACTTCGTCGCCGCCTTGGCCTTCGTGTAGTTGAGCCAGCCGAGCTGCAGCTTGTCCCAGGCGGTCATGTCGCCGGGCAGGTCGCCGATGGTGTCCTGGCCGGTGCCGAGCCAGGAGCCGGACGACATCAGGGACCAGAAGCCGGTGGAGTTCTCGCCGCCTCCGGAGGTGTCGTACAGGTCGGGGAGACCGAGGTCGTGACCGTACTCGTGGGCGAAGACGCCGAGGCCGCCGTTCTCCGGCTGCATGGTGTAGTCGCCGACCCAGATCCCGGTGGTGCCGATCTGGGTGCCGCCGGCCTTGTTGTTCGCCGGGCCGGTCTTGCCGGCGTCGGTGCCGTAGGCGTACCAGCGGTGGGCCCACAGGGCGTTCGCACCCTCGGCGCCGCCACCGGCCGACTCGTCCTCGCCCGCGTGGACGATCTGGAAGTGGTCGATGTAGCCGTCGGCCTCGTTGAAGTCGCCGTCGCCGTCGAAGTCGTAGCGGTCCCACTGGTCGTACTGCGCCAGGTCCGCCTTGATCTGGGCGTCGGTACGGCCCTTGGCCTTCTGGTCGGCGGTCCAGGCGGTGACGCCGTCACGGACCGCGTCCCACACGTTGTTGCAGTTGGACTGGCCGCAGTAGTTGGAGCCGTAGCGGGCCTCGTTCCAGTCGACCTTGACCCAGTCCGAGACGGTGCCCTCGACCGAGTACCGGCCGGAGGAGGTGCGCTCGTAGTAGGTCTTCAGCGACTGCTTGGACTTCCCCTTCTTGTCCTTGCCCTCGCCGAAGTACAGGTCCTGGAAGTGCTGCCGGTTGTAGTCCTTCTGCCAGGCGGTCGAGTTGTCCACCTTGCGGTCCGGCTGCGCGATCTTGTTGTGCAGCGGACCGGGGGTGCCGCCGTACTTCTTTACGGGCGGCTTGGGACCGTCGCCGTCCGGGTCGAACATCGTGGTGTCGTCGACCTTGTCGCCGAACTCCACGAGGATCGTGAAGATCTTGTCGGTCTTCTCCCGGCCGAGCTCGACGTACTTCTTGGCGTCGAGCTTCACGACCTTGGACGCGCCGCGCTTCTGCACGGTCGCGTCCCCGGATATGACCTGCTCCAGGGCCGCCTGGCGCTGCTGCTCCTGCTGCTTGCTGAACGGACCCTCGAGATCGTGGTCCACGTGGCCCTTCTGGGCCTTGTTGTGGTCGGAGCCGGGCGCCGGATCGTGGCGCTCGACCCCGGGGGCCCCGGAGGGCCTGTTCTCTGCCTGGGCGGTGGTGAGTGTCGCGGCCGTTGCCCCTGTCGTGGCCAGTGCCACGAGCACCGCGGACGCTCTGATCGCCCGTCGCTTGCCTGTCACTTGAAGGTGTCCTCCCCCGCGCGCCGGCGTACCGCGGGTCCAAGGAATGTGGGGTGGATCCGCTCGCGGCAGCGCGTCACAAGTGACGACATTCGACCGGAGTTGACGGAGAAAAAACAGACCTTGACTTGGACAGACCAACTGCACTATGCAGTAGCGCAGTTCCGGATAGCGGACGCGCTACGCGCGTTCACGGCGGGTCCGCCGCGGCACCCCGCTCGCGACCCGTCCTCCGGTCAACAGGCGCACCCGCACGGCCGGTTCGTGGGACACGTGACTCGATGCGCCCCCAGTGCACCGGTACCGTGGGTTAGGTCACGCTTACTGCTGGTCCCCCTCGGGCATCCACCCTCGTAGGGCCGCCGGACAGGGCGACCGCTGCGACACGCCACCGACATCGATGCCTTCGAGGGACGGAAACCGTCATGCCGCGTCCGACTGCCGCACAGCTCGCCTACGGTTCGGCCACCGTCGTCGTCTCGACCGTCGCCATGCTTCTGATCTCCCGTGCGACGACGGCGCTCGGGGTCGCCGTCGTCGGGGTCACCGCCCTCGCCCTGGGCCTGCTGGTCGCCGTGAGCCTGCCGGTGCCGGACAGGACGAAGGCGGCGCGCACGGCCGGTCGAGGCCGTGCGGCCGCCGTCGAGGACCACTCCCTCCCCTCGGAGCCCTCCGCCCGGGTGCAGGTCGCCCACACCTCGGACCGATATCGCGTCGGGCAGCACTCAGGACGCCGTTGACACCACCACCGTCTTGGCGGCCTTGTCGTGCAGGCCCTGCTTGTACGGCTTGTCCACCAGGATGAGGATCAGCAGGATCAGCGGCCACAGACACGGGCAGCAGATCAGCTGCGGCAGCCAGAGCACCACGGCGCGCGTCAGGGAGGAGCCGGTGTCGGGCGTGCTCCCGTCGTTGAGCATCGCCACGCGCATGTTCATGAGCTTCTTGCCCAGGGTCTGGCCCGAGCTGCGCACCATCAGGGTGTCGTAGCCGACGTAGGCGATGATCGAGATCAGCTGGAACACCCAATGCCCGCCGGTGCTGCTGCTCGCCACCCACTCGTCGAAGCCGTCCCCGGACGCGACCCTGTCGTAGATACCGAACGGGATTCCGATGATCAGCAGCGGGATGGCGACGATCAGCCAGTCGATGACGCGCGCGAGGATGCGCTTGCCGGAGTCGGCCAGCGGGGGCATTCCGTGCAGCGGATCGCCCCCTCCGTAGGGATCGCCCCCGTAGGCCTGCGGATCGTACGGCGGCGGCGGGGCACCGTAGGGGGAGCCGGCACCGGGCGGCGGAGGACCGCCGGGAGGCGGGGCTCCGTGCGGGCCGCCACCGGGCGGCGGGGTGCCGTAGGGACCGCCGCCACCGGGCGGCGGCGCACCGTAGGGCCCCTCGCTCGGCGGAGGGCCACCGGGGGGCGGTTGCCCGCCCGGGGGCGTGGGCTCCTGCGGCTCCTGTGGCCTCTTGCGGAACGGATCGTCCTCGGGCGGCGGGCCGGACGGCCGGTCGTTGCTCATGGGGGCAGTGCACCCCGCCCCACCGGGCCCCGCAACGGCTCACGAGCCGTTCGGGGGACGGCAGGGCCAACGGGACCAACGGGCCGTCAGCCGGCCACGAACGTGTGCGCCGCCTTGTCGTGCCAGCACTGCCGCCACGGCCGGTCGAACACGCACCACAGCACGTTGAGGACGCCGACGACGAGCACGCCCAGGACACCGTGCACCAGCCAGCGCAGCAGGGCCGCCACGAACGACGGCGGCTCGTGCGACTCGATGTCCCGCACCTGGAGCCCCAGCAGCCGCTTGCCGAGCGTACGCCCCCACCTGGAGGTCGGCAGTGCCTCGTAGAGCGTGCCGAGCACGAGCATCGTGATGAGCGAGAGCCCGAGGTGGAAGGCGGTCGTACCGTCGATCAGCCAGACGGTGACCGTCTCCCCGGACAGCTTCGCCGCCTGGATCTTCTCGTCGACGTGCGCGAGCGCCGCGGAGACGAACGGGTACGAAGCGGCGGCCACGAGCGCGCCGAGGACGGCGGTGTCGATCAGCCGGGCAGCGAAACGCCGGCCGAGCTTCGCGGGCCGGGCCGAGGCCTGGGCCTGGGCGGCCAGCAGGAACGGATCGCTCACCGGAGGCTTCCAGGGAACGACCGGCGGTTCCTCCTCGGGCGTCTGCGCCAGCCGGTGGACCTGCTGCGCCCAGGATGCGGACCCACCGCCCGACCCCGCGGACACGGGCGGCTGCTGCGGCTCCTGCGGCTGCTGGGCGGGGGGCGTCGGCGCCGGCTGCTGGGCCGGCACCTGCGGCTGCGCCGGCGCCTGGGCGGGGGCCTTTGCCTGTGCCGTCCCCGGCCGCGCGGGCTGCTGCGGGGAGGGCGTCATCGTACGGATCGACATCGTGCCCTCGGCGGTCGGCGTGCCGTGCTGCGGACGCTGGGCGGGGCGGGTCGTGACGGTGCCGTCGGACACCGGCCGCTCCGGTTCCTCGGCGGGCCCGCCGACACTGCGCACACCGGGCAGGGCGCCACCGGTCGGGTCCGGGCCGGCGCCCGCCGGCTCCGGGTCGTCGTCGAGGGCCGGCCTGCCGGCCGCCCGGTCGAACCGGACGCCGGAGGGTCCCCCACCGTCGCCCGTGCCCGCTCCCGCCGCGCCTCCCGCCCGGGGGTCCTGGACCGTGGCCTCCGGCCTGTCCCAGGCCTGGCCGGCGACCGGTGCCGAGGCGTCCGCGCCGGAGCCCGGCAGACCTCCGGCGCGCGGGTCCTGGGAGGCGGAGCCCCAGGAGACCCGGCGGTCGCGGTCGCCGCCGAAGCCCGTCTGGCGCGAGGCGTCGGCCTGCCAGGCGGCGGACGGATCCGGGCGGCCGCCGGCGGACGGATCCGGGTCCTCGTCCAGGAAGACGGGTCCCGTCTCCTCGACCACCGGCGCGGACGGGGCGGGCGGCACCGCAGCCGGGGGCGGCGCGGAGGTCGCGTGTGCCGAAGGCGGTGACGCCGGCATCGTCTCGCCGTCCTTGGGCGCCGGCCGGCTCGTGCCCGGCACCCACGCCGTGCCGTTCCAGTACCGGACGTATCCCGGGATGGACGGATCGGGGTAGTAGCCAGGCGTGGGGCTGCCGTCGCCGGTTGCCGGGGTGGGGGCGCTCATCACCGTGGTCCCGTATCTCCTGGAGGACGTCGAGGGCGTCGAGGGGGTCGAGGGGGTCGATTCAAGGGTCCACATCTATCAGACCGCCGCGTCGTGCTGGGCCCGTCCCGGCGTAAGGCCCACTTTCCGGTACCGCTGTGCCGCACTGCCGCGACCGCGTGCCGAGTCACTGAGAAGTTGGGGGTGGAAGTCGCGTAATAGTCGGCGGGGATGGCGCTCTCTCCCTGCGTGGCCCGCTCCAGGGCCTCGTACCAGGAAAGGAAGTCGCAGTCTCATGCACACCGTGGTGGAACGAGAGCTGGAGCTCAAGCTGGTCCTGTCGCCGGAGCGCAGTGTCCCCGTGCCGGCCAGGCTCACCTACCGGGGAGATGACGCGTATGCCGTGCACATCACCTTCCACATCGGGTCCGAGCATCCCGTGCACTGGACGTTCGCCCGTGAACTCATGGTGGAGGGGGTCTTCCGGGCGTGCGGCGAGGGCGACGTCCGGGTCTGGCCCACGAGGGACGGCGGGCGGAGCGTCATCCACATAGCACTGCGTTCGCCCGACGGCGAGGCCCTGCTGGAGGCCCCCTCCGCGCAGGTGTCGGCGTGGCTGGAGCGGACTCTGCGAGTCGTTCCGCCGGGGACGGAGCCCGAGCACCTCGGGTTCGATGCCGAGCTTGCGGAACTGCTCGCTCCGGCCCCGGCCGACGGCCTCCACGGCCGCGGCCCCTCCCCCGCCCTCGGCGGCGACGGCCCCCGTCCCTCGGAGGAGCCGAAGGACGGTGAGGCGTAGCCGGCGTGGCGTCGGGACGGGCGGCCGACGGTGTCCGGAGTGCCGGGCCCCGGAGGCGGGGCGGACCCTGTCGCTGGACGCGGGTGCGGGTGCCGCTAGACGTAGGTGTGGGTGATGAACTCGAGGGAATGGCCGTCGGGGTCGTCGATGTAGACCCCGCGGCCGCCGAAGTTGTGGTTGATCCGCTGCGGTTCGGCGTGCGCCGGGTCGGCCCAGTACGGGATCTCGCGCTCCTTGATCCGGTCGAGGATCTCGTCGAACTCCTCGTCGGTGACGAGGAAGGCGAGGTGCTGCGAGACGATACCGGCGTCCGGCTGCTCGTCGAGGTAGTCGAGGGTGACGCCGTTGGCGAGCGGTACGCCGGCGAACGGGCCGAAGGGCTCGGGCTCCGGCGCGTCGATCAGCTCCGTGAGGAAACGGGCCGCGGCGAAGCGGTCGCGGCTGCGGACGATGGTGTGGTCAAGACGTGCGGGCACGGCTCCTCCTTCTTCATCCGGTCCGCTCACGCTATGCGGGGAGCGGCGCCCCTTCCATCCGGCTCCGGTCCCGGTCCTCGTGGTCCTTCGGACCTAGGGGCTGTCCCGCATCGGGCACCGCAACGACTAGAACAACTTGCCGGGGTTGAGGATGCCCAGCGGGTCGAAGGCCTTCTTGACGGCCTGCTGCAACTCGATTCCGACCGGGCCGAGTTCGCGGGCCAGCCATTCCTTCTTCAGGACGCCCACGCCGTGTTCGCCGGTGATCGTGCCGCCGAGCTCCAGGCCGAGGGCCATGATCTCGTCGAACGACTCGCGGGCGCGGGCGGATTCGCCGGGATCGCGGTGGTCGAAGCAGACGACGGGGTGGGTGTTGCCGTCGCCCGCATGGGCGCAGAGGCCGATGGTGAGGTCGTACTTCTCCGCGATGGCCGCGGTGCCGTCGATCATCGCGGCGAGCCGGGAGCGCGGTACGCAGACGTCGTCGATCATCGTCGCGGTCCTGACGGCCTCCAGCGCGGTCAGCGACAGCCGGCGCGCCTGGAGCAGCAGCTCCGATTCGGCCGCGTCCTCGGCGGGGACGACCTGAGTGGCGCCCGCCGCGGCGCACAGCTCCCCGACGGCGGCGAGGTCGGGTCCGGGGTCGGGGGTGTCGAAGGCGGCGAGGAGCAGCGCCTCGGTGGTGTCCGGAAGGCCCATCTGCGCCATCGCGTTGACGGCCCGGATGGTCGTGCGGTCCATGATCTCCAGCAGCGAGGGCGTGTGGCCCCTCTCCATGATCGCGCAGACGGCGTCGCACGCGCTGGCGGCCGAGGGGAACTCCGCCGCGAGGACGAGCTGCTGGGGCGGCTTCGGCCGGAGCGCGAGCACGGCTTTGACAACGATGCCGAGGCTCCCCTCCGAACCGACGAAGAGCCGGGTCAGGTCGTAGCCGGCGACGCCCTTGGCCGTGCGGCGGCCGGTGGTGAGGAGCCGGCCGTCGGCCAGGACGACCTCGAGGCCGAGGACGTACTCGGCGGTGACGCCGTACTTCACACAGCACAGTCCGCCGGACGCGGTACCGATGTTGCCGCCGATGGTGCACGTCTCCCAGCTGGACGGATCCGGCGGGTAGTACAGCCCGTGCTCGCCGACGGCCCGTGACAGCACGGCGTTGACGACACCGGGCTCCACGACGGCGATCCGGTCGACCGGGCTGATCTCCAGGATGCGGTCCATTTTGACGAGGGAGAGGACGATGCAGCCGTCGGAGGCGTTGGCGGCGCCGGACAGGCCGGTCCGGGCCCCCTGGGGTACGACGGGAACGCGCAGTTCGGTTGCCGTGCGCATGATGTGCTGGACCTGCTCGACCGTGCGCGGCAGTACCACGACGGCCGGGGTGCCCGCGTCGCAGAAGCTCGCCATGTCGTTGCGGTACGAGGCCGTGACGTCGGGATCGGTGATCAGGGCTTCGGGCGGGAGGTTCTCGCCGAGCCGGGAGAGGAGATCGTCCATGATCCCAGATTCGCACCGGGGGCCATCGGTGTGAACCCGTCTGCGATCCGCGTCGCTCCGCCGGGTGGGCACTTCGTACGGGACCGGAGGGTGGCGCACAGTGATCGCCATGAAGAAGCGATACGCGCCACTTGCCAGGAATGCCGTGATCGCCTCGCTGGCCGCCGGGGCGGTCGCCACCGGAATCGTGGTCCTCGGCCCCGGCCGGGGCGACGGGCCGCCGCTGCCCGCACCGGGTCCCGCGGCCCGGACCGTGCTGGCGGAGGGCCCCGGGGCGACCCTGTCGGCGGCCGAGTTGTCGGCGCTGATCGCGGGGCAGGAGCACCGGCTGGCCGGGAATCCCGGCGACCACCTGTCGTGGGCGGTGCTCGGCTCGGCCTACCTGGCGCAGGGCGCCCTGCTGGGCGACCGTACGGACTTCCGCCGGGCGGAGAAGGCCCTGCGGCGTTCGCTGGAGGCGCTGCCGGGCGAGAAGGGCAACGCCGACGCCCAGCTGGGGATGGCGGCGCTGGCGAACGCCCGGCGGGACTTCGCCACGGCCCGACGCTGGGCCGAGAGCGTCCGGGCGCGGTCGCCGGAGCAGTGGACGGCGTATCCGGTGCTGATCGACGCGTACAGCGGGCTCGGCTCGTACGGGGCGGCCGCGAAGGCCCTGCACACCCTGGAGGAGCTGCGCCCCCGCACCGTGCAGACCCTGATGCGGGCTTCCCAGGTGCACCGCGACAACGGCAGGTACGAGGATGCCGAGGCGCTGGCGGACGAGGCGTCGTCCCGGGCGGGCCGCAAGGCGGAGCGGGCCGCGGCGCTGCACCGGCTCGGTGAGCTGGCCTGGCAGCGTGGCGAGCCCAAGCAGGCGGCGGCGTACTTCGACACCGCGCTCCAGTTGGAACCCGGCCACCATCCGTCTCTCGCGGGGCGGGGACGGGCCTCGGCGGCGCTCGGCCGCAAGGACGACGCGCTGCGGGACTACCGGGCGGCCATCGAACGGGCGCCGATGCCGGAGTACGCGCTGCAGGCGGGTGAGCTGTACGAGTCGCTGGGCATGGCCGGGGAGGCACGGGCCCACTACGAGAAGGTGCGCCGGCTGGCCGCGAAGGCCCGGAAGTACGGGGTGAGCGAGGAGCTGACGCTGGCGCGGTACGAGGCGGACCACGGACTGGCGAAGGCGGCGGTGCAGCGCCTCGCGCAGGAGTGGAAGCGGGGGCACCGCAGCGCGCAGGTATCGGACGCGCTGGGCTGGGCGCTGTACCGGGCGGGGCGGGCGCAGGAGGGGCTGAAGTACCTGAAGCGTGCGACGACGCCCGGGCTGCGCAGCGCGCTGTCCCTGTACCACCGGGGCGAGATCGAGCGCGCACTCGGCCAGGACGGACCGGCCCGCCGGCACCTGAGGGAGGCGCTGCGCCTCAACCCGTACTTCTCGCCGCTCCTGGTGCCGCGTGCGAAGCGCGCCGTCTCGGTCCTGGGCAATCCCCCTCCGGGCGGCCCCGTCGACGTCGAGGGCGAGCCGTGGACGACGGACGAGGATCTGCCGCCGGAGGACGAGGGGGCGCCGGAGGATCGCGAGGAGGGCCCGGCCCGCAGCCCGGGCGGGGACGCCTCCGGCGAGCCGCGCGACTCCCGGTCCGCCGGGCCTCGCGAGAGCGACACCCGTGATCCGGGTGATCCGCGCGATCGTGAGAATCGGCGGTCCGGGAGTCCCCGGGAGCCCCATGGGGGCCAACCGTCCGGGACCTGACGCTTCGGCCGGTGCCCGGCGGTCGCGTGCCGGGCCCGCTCGCCACGGGAAACGGCCCCCGGGAGCGCCCGCGGTCGGACCGACGGACGCCTGCCCGCGGGGGCCGCGACCCGGCGCGGGCTCAGAGCACCGCCGTGCCGATCAGGGCGTTCCGTGGGACCAGGCGGGCGAGAGCGGCTCGTCGAGGTGGGACGTGCGGGCGGGCGCACGCCCCGTGGCGGACGCCGCGCGGCCCCACGGGGTCAGGTTCCGTGGGGCCGCGGGGACGCAGCCGGACTCCGTACGGGCTCAGAGGTTTCCGCGCTTCTCCTGCTCGCGCTCGATCGCCTCGAAGAGCGCCTTGAAGTTGCCCTTGCCGAAGCCCATCGAACCGTGTCGTTCGATGAGTTCGAAGAAGACCGTCGGCCGGTCCTGCACGGGCTTGGTGAAGATCTGGAGCAGGTAGCCGTCCTCGTCGCGGTCCGCGAGGATCTTCAGCTCGCGAAGGGTGTCGATCGGCACCCGGGTGTCGCCGACCCACTCGCCGAGGGTGTCGTAGTACGAGTCGGGCGTGTCCAGGAACCGCACCCCGGCCGCCCGCATCGCCCGCACGGTGGAGACGATGTCGTTCGTGGCGAGCGCGATGTGCTGGACACCGGCCCCGCCGTAGAACTCGAGGTACTCGTCGATCTGCGACTTCTTCTTCGCGATCGCGGGCTCGTTGATCGGGAACTTCACCTTCAGCGTGCCGTCCGCGACGACCTTGGACATCAGCGCCGAGTACTCGGTCGCGATGTCGTCGCCGACGAACTCCTTCATGTTGGTGAAGCCCATGACCTTGTTGTAGAAGGCCACCCACTCGTTCATCCTGCCGAGCTCGACGTTGCCCACGCAGTGGTCGATGGCCTGGAAGGTCCGCTTGGCCGGAGGCTCGACGATCGGGTCGGCGGCCGAGAAGCCAGGCAGGTACGGGCCGTTGTAGCCGGAGCGCTCCACGAGGGTGTGGCGGGTCCTGCCGTACGTGGCGATGGCGGCGAGGACGACCGTGCCGTGCTCGTCCTTGAGCTCGTAGGGCTCCTGGATGCCGCGGGCGCCGTGCTCGGTGGCGTAGGCGTAGGCGGCACGGGCGTCCGGCACCTCGATGGCCAGGTCGACGACGCCGTCACCGTGCTCGGCGACGTGCTCGGCGAGGAAGCGGCCCCAGTCGGTGGACGCCTTGATGACGGAGGTGAACACGAAGCGGGCGGAGCCGTTGGTCAGGACGTAGGAGGCGGTCTCCCGGCTGCCGGTCTCCGGCCCCGCGTAGGCGACCAGCTTCATGCCGAAGGCCGTGGAGTAGTAGTGGGCGGCCTGCTTGGCGTTGCCGACGGCGAACACGACCGCGTCCATTCCCTTCACCGGGAAGGGGTCGGCCTGCCTGCCGGTGTCAGGGGTGTGATCCAGGGTCTCAGTCATGGCGGCAGACTCCCGCCGATCCACAAGCTGCGCAATAGTTTGTGTATCTGTTGGGCAATATGCTTGGTCGAGGTCCGATTTGTTCGGGCGACCTGTACAGGATGACCACTCGGGAGGCTGGTGTGGCGATCGATCATCTGGACGGCAGGCTCATCGTGCTGCTCGCACGGGAGCCCAGGATCGGGGTCCTGGAGGCTTCCCGCCGGCTCGGGGTCGCCCGCGGCACCGTCCAGGCGCGGCTGGACCGGCTCCAGTCGCACGGGGTCATCCGCGGTTTCGGCCCGGACGTCGACCCGTCCGCCCTGGGCTATCCGGTGACCGCGTTCGCGACCCTGGAGATCAAGCAGGGGCAGGGGGCCGACGTACGGGCACACCTCGCCACGGTTCCCGAGGTGCTGGAGCTGCACACGACCACCGGTCACGGCGACATGCTGTGCCGGCTGGTCGCCCGGTCCAACGCGGACCTCCAGCGGGTGATCGACCGCGTCGTCGGGTTCGAGGGAATCGTGCGGGCGTCCACGGCGATCGTGATGGAGAACCCGGTGCCGCTGCGGATCATCCCGCTGGTGGAGCAGGCCGCGGAGGACGCCCGCTGAGGCCGGTGAGGAGATACCCGGGCGCCGGGGCCCGGCCCGACCGCCGGCACCGGACGCGGGGCGGGCGTGATGCGACGGGGCGGACCCGACTGCCGGCACCGGAGGCAAGAGCGGCTCGGGGCGGGACGTCGCGCCACCGGCCCGTCAGCACTTGGGGACGTCGCCGCCCTTCTGCAGCGCCTTGAGCGACGACACCGCGTCGGTCAGCTCGGTGACGGGAACCAGCGTCATGCCCTCGGGCAACTGCTCCTGCGCGATGGCGCACTCCGCCTTCGGGACGAGGAACACGGTGGCGCCGTCACGCGCCGCGGCCTGGGTCTTCAGGGCCACCCCGCCGACCGCACCGACCTTGCCGTCGGCGTCGATCGTGCCCGTGCCCGCGATGTTCCGGCCGCCGGTGAGATCGCCGCCCGTGCCGTCGCCCGCGAGCTTGTCCACGATGCCGAGGGAGAAGAGCAGCCCCGCGCTCGGGCCGCCGACATCGGCGAGATGCAGGGTGACCTTCACCTTCGCCGGGTCCTCCTCGAGGTAGCCCAGGGCCGCGTCCACCGCGCTGTTCTGGGACTTCCGCATCTCGGCGGTGTTGTGCTTCTCGATCTCCTCGTCGGACCGCCCGGAGGGGTAGACGGAGTCGTGCGGCAGCACGGCCCGGTCCTTGCGGATCCACGCGTCCGCCACGTCGCCGAGATCGACGTCGACCGAGGGCCCGGTCGCCACGATGGTCGTCATCCGCAGCTGTCCCTGCGTCTGCCGCACGGGGGCTCCGGTGATCGTGATCACCGGCTTGCCCCGGTCGAACCCCAGCACGTTCGTGGTCTGGCCGGGCTGGGCCACGGTGAACGGCAGGGGCGCGAACGCCGCCACCGCGAGCAGCGCGGCGACGGGCACGGCGCAGACGGCGAGGGCCCGGGGACGGGAGAGACGCGAGAGGCGAGAGAACACGCTGTCAATGTATCGGTCCGCCCGGCGCACCCGGACCGGGGCCGCAACCGGCCCGACCGGGCCGCGCCTGTGCCCGCGCCCGGGTGAGCGGAGGCGGCTGAGCGGCCCGACGGCTGCGGCAGCCCGGCGCTCAGCGCAGCGCGTCCGCGACCTCGCGCGCGGCGTCCACCACTCGCGGGCCCACGCGTTCGGGGACCGAGTCCGCCAGCATGACGACGCCGACGCTGCCCTCTATACCGGTCACCCCGACGAGTGCCGCGGCGGCTCCGCTCGCACCCGCCTCCAGTTCGCCGTGCGTGAGGGTGTACGCGGGCTCGGTGAGACCTCCCTGGCGGGCGGCGAGGATCGCCTTGCCCGCGGCTCCCCGGTCCAGCGGGTGACGGAACCCGGCCCGGTACGCCACGTGGTAGTCCGTCCACGTCGGTTCGACGACCGCCACCGCGAGCGCCTCCGCCCCGTCGACCAGCGTGAGATGGGCGGTCGCGCCGATGTCCTCGGCGAGCGAGCGCAGCGCGGGCAGCGCGGCCTCCCGTACCAGCGGGTGCACCTGGCGGCCGAGGCGGAGCACACCCAGCCCCACGCGGGCCCGGCCGCCCAAGTCGCGGCGGACCAGGGCGTGCTGCTCGAGCGTGGCGAGCAGACGGTAGACGACGGTCCTGTTGACGCCGAGCCGGTTGGACAGTTCGGTCACGGTCAGCCCGTGGTCGGTGTCGGCGAGCAGTTTGAGGACGCGCAGTCCTCTGTCGAGCGTCTGGGAGGTCTCCGCGGTCACGACGCCCTCTCCTTCGAGATGAGTGCGGCGACGCTCTCACGGCCAGCGGCACCGGTCCCATCGGCGACGCACGGAGAGGCCGCCGGCAGGCCATGGCACACCGGCTGCGCTCCGCGGCGGCGCTGCCACGGGGCGTTTCATTTGCGGGGACAGTAGCGAGCCGGTTCGCTCAGCGGAAGACCTCGTCCAGAATCCGGGCGTCGAAGGTTCGTGCCGCCCTCCATCGACGGGCAAGTCGGGACGACCAGCGACTTCACGGGATACTCCCTCTTCGGCCTCCGCCGAAGAGGGTTCTCGGCACGGGCACTGCCCGCCCCGACGACGTGCTCGGCACCGTCCCTCCTTACGCCCACCGCACGGGCGTCGGCTCCTGCGTACGCTCAGCGCATACGCGTGGCCCACTCCTGCACCTTCTTGATCCGTTCCCGGATCTGCCCCGCCGTCGCCTCCGCGCTCGGCGGCCCCCCGCACACCCTCCGCAGCTCGGTGTGGATCACCCCGTGCGGCTTGCCGCTCTGATGGACGTACGCGCCCACCATCGTGTTCAGCTGCTTCCGCAACTCCAGCAGTTCCTTGTGCGAGACCACCGGCCGGCGTTCCGCGGGCAGTTCGAGCAGATCCGCCTCCGCGTCCGGCTTCTTGCGGCTGTGCGCGATCTGGCGCGCCTGCCGCTTCTGCAGCAGCAGTTGCACCTGATCCGGCTCCAGCAGCCCCGGAATGCCCAGGTAGTCCTGCTCCTCGTCGCTGCCCGGGTGGGCCTGCATCCCGAATTCGGCGCCGTTGTACATCACCCGGTCGAATACTGCGTCGGACTCCAGCGCCTCGAAGGGCAGCATGTCCTGTTCGCCGGTGTCCTCGTCCTGCTGCTTGTTCGCCTCGTCCATCTCCTGCTCGGACTCGGCGTAGGGGTCCTCCTCCCCCTCCTTCTTCGGCCGGTCGAGCGCGTGGTCCCGCTCGACCTCCATCTCATTGGCGAAGCTCAGCAGCATCGGGATCGTCGGCAGGAACACCGACGCCGTCTCGCCGCGCCGCCGCGACCGGACGAAACGGCCGACGGCCTGGGCGAAGAAGAGGGGTGTGGAGATGGTGGTGGCGTACACGCCGACCGCGAGCCGGGGGACGTCGACGCCCTCGGACACCATCCGGACGGCGACCATCCAGCGGTCCTGGTTGTCGCTGAACTCGTCGATGCGCTGCGACGCGCCCGCGTCGTCGGACAGCACGACGGTCGCCTTCGTACCGGTGATCTCCCGGATGAGCTTGGCGTAGGCGCGCGCCGAGTCCTGGTCGGAGGCGATGACGAGACCGCCCGCGTCCGGGATGGCCTTTCTGACCTCGCTCAGCCGCTGGTCGGCGGCGCGCAGCACGTTCGGCATCCAGTCGCCGCGCGGATCGAGCGCGGTGCGCCAGGCCTGCGATACGGCGTCCTTGGTCATCGGCTCGCCCAGCCGGGCCGCGACCTCGTCACCGGCCTTGGTGCGCCAGCGCATGTTGCCGCTGTAGGACAGGAAGATCACGGGACGGACGACGCCGTCGGCGAGGGCGTTGCCGTAGCCGTAGGTGTAGTCCGCGGCGGAGCGGCGGATGCCGTCGTTGCCCTCCTCGTACGTGACGAAGGGGATGGGGTTGGTGTCGGAACGGAAGGGCGTACCGGTGAGGGCGAGGCGGCGGGTGGCCGGTTCGAACGCCTCCAGGCACGCCTCACCCCACGACTTGGAGTCACCGGCGTGGTGGATCTCGTCGAGGATGACGAGGGTCTTGCGCTGCTCACTGCGATTGCGGTGCAGCATCGGGCGCACCCCGACACCGGCGTAGGTGACGGCGACCCCGTCGTACTCCTTGCTCAGCGGCCCGGCGCTGTAGTCCGGGTCGAGCTTGATGCCTATGCGCGCGGCCGCGGCCGCCCACTGCTTCTTCAGATGCTCGGTCGGCGCGACCACGGTGATCTGCTGCACGACGTGGTGGTGCAGCAGCCAGGAGGCGAGGGTGAGCGCGAACGTCGTCTTGCCGGCGCCGGGCGTCGCCACCGCGAGGAAGTCACGGGGCTGTTCCTGGACGTACCTCTCCATGGCGCCCTGCTGCCAGGCGCGCAACTTGCTGGCCGTACCCCAGGGGGCACGGCCGGGAAAGGCGGGTGAGAGGTGGTGGGAGGCGGTAGTAGACACGGTCTCCGGTTCGAGGCAGGGCTACGGCGTTACGTACGACAACCGGGCCACCCTACCGGTGCGGCCACTCCCGGGAGGCCCTCACCCGGCCGGGAGGCGACGTGGTGAGACCCGCCTCACAGACCGCGGGTCCGTGCGACCGGAACCGTCCGCCCACCGCCCTTCAGAGGGTGCGCAGTACGGCCCCGATCAGGGCCGGATCGGTCATCTCACCGGCCGCGACGGAGACGACCAGGTCGTACGCCCGGTCCTGGTCGACGTTGACGGGGTCGGCGCCGTTCAGGGCGAGGAACACCGCCGTCGACAGCCACGCCGTGCGCTTGTTGCCGTCGACGAAGGGGTGGTTCGAGGCGATCGCGTGCAGCAGTGCGCCGGCCTGCTCCCAGAGATCCGGGTACGCGGCCGCCCCGTACATCCGGGAGCGCGGCCGGTGCACGGCGGACTCCAGGAGGCTGCCGGCGCGGAGCTCCGGCGGGTGGCCACCGAAGGCGAACCGGGCGATCGCGGTCACCTCGCTCACGGTGAGGTGGCGCGTCTGGGTCGTGGTCTGATGGGTCATTCGCCGAGCCTCCTCAGCAGGCCCGCGTGCTGCTGGGCCAGTCGCCCGGCCAGTGCGGCCAGCCGCTCGCTCTGCGCCCGCAGATAGTGGTGCACCGCGTCGTGCGCGAGCTCCTCCGGGTTCCGGCCCTGGGCGTCGGCGAGGTCGTGCAGTTCGTCGCGTTCCGCGTCGGTGAGGATGATCGTGAGCTCGTGCATGGCCCGATGCTAAGCGCGGCCGCTTCCGGCCGCGCGGTGAATTCCGGGCGTCCGGCGGCCTCGAACGGTACGCCGTCCGTCACGCTTCACCTCCGGTCGACGTCCGCCGGACGTCCGCCGTACGTCCGGTACCCGGGCGGCCCCGGATCGAGGCCGGTGCTCCGCACCGGACGGGGCGATGGCCGACGGCCCTCCGGGGGCGGGCGCGGCCCCGGGCCGCGCACGGCGCAACGGAACGGTCCGAACCGGGCCCCGACCGGGCGGACCCGGCATCAGCCGGCGCGGCGCTCGTGCAGCCGTGTGGCGACCCAGGCGCCGAGCAGTGCGACCGCCGCCATGGGCAGGAACACGGCCGCGAAGGCGGCCGGGTGGGCGATGCTCCCCGCCCCCGCCGCCGCGACCGCACCGTGGCCGCCCGCCGCTCCCCCACCCAGGGCGGCGAAGGCGGCGCCGCCCGCGGCCAGCAGGAGGACGTTCGACAGTCCGTCGGAGATCTGGAGCGCGGCGGAGTTGGTACCGGCCTCCGCGGGCGGCGACAGCTTCAGCAGCAGCACGCTGGTGGAGGAGATGACCAGGCCCATGCCGAAGCAGCCCCATCCCCAGGCGACCCCGACGACCCACACCGGCACGGAGGGGACCAGCACGCTCGGCGCGGTCGCGATCGCCGCCGCGACGAGCACCATGCCGGTGACGGTCAGTCGTTCCCGGTACGGCTCCAGGCGAGGCCGGGACTGGACGAACGAGCCCAGTGCCCATGTCGCCCCGCCCACCGCGAGCGACAGTCCCGCCAGCGTCGGCGACAGCCCGCGCTGGGTCACCAGCATCAGCGGTACGAAGGACTCCGCAGCGATGAACGACCCGGCGGCCACGCCGCGCAGCAGCACCACCGACGGCAACCCGCGCGCCGAGCGGAACGTGCCGCGCGGCAGCAGCCCGAGCGCGGCCGGCACGAGCAGCGCGGCGCCCGCCGCGGCCGGGGCCAGTGAGAACCACCGCAGGTCCTGTGCGGCGTACTGGAGCACTCCCGCGCCGAGGGAGATCCCGAACGCCAGCCTGATCCTGCGCCGGTCCAGCGCCGGAACGGGCGCCTCCGGGTCCACCGGCCCCGACGCCCGCCGCCGTATCGCGGGCAGGGCGAGCGCGAGCGGGACGACGACGAGAGCGGGGATACCGACGAAGACCCAGCGCCAGCCGAGGTGTTCGGTGACCGTCCCGGCCGCGAGCGGTCCGACGACGGAGGGGATCACCCAGCTCGCGGCGAACGCGGCCATGATCGTCGGACGCAGGTGCTCCGGATAGGCCCGGCCGACGACGACGTACAGCGCGACGATCACCAGACCGCCGCCGAGCCCCTGGACGGCCCGGCCGGCGATGAAGTACCACATCGTGGAGGCCGTACCGGACAGCACGAGCCCCAGGGCGAAGGCGGTGATCCCGGCGGTCAGCGGCCCGAGGGGGCCCCTGCGGTCGGCCCACTGCCCCGAAAGCACCATGCCGAACAGGCTGGTCGTGAAGTACGCGGAGAAGGCGAACGCGTACAGCGGGACGCCGTCCAGCTCCCGCGCGGCCACGGGCATGGCCGTGCCGACGGCGGTCGCCTCGAACGCGATCAGCAGGACGACGGACACGATGCCGACGCTGAGGGCACGCAGACTGCGCCCGAGCACACCCCCGGCGTCGGTCGCGGTCCCGCTCGCCGTCGCGGTCCCGCCGCGGCCGTCTCCGGCCTCCTTGAGCGCCGCGTCACCGGTCCCGGCCGCGTCACCTGGTTCGAGGGCTGTCATGCGCTCAAGCGTAAGGGGCATGGCTTCGGGTGGCCCCTGTCGTGGGGCGGGGTTCGGCTCGGTCGTCGGTCCTAGTGCTGTGGCCCCGTGAGGCTCTCCCCCTGCCTACGTACACTGACGGCCATGGCATGTCGCATCAGTGAACTGGTCATCGACTGCGCCGATCCGGACCGGCTGGCCGTGTTCTGGAGCCAGGTCCTCGGTTACGTCGAACTCGGCCGGGAGGACGACGGAAGCATCGAGATCGGTCCGCCCGACGCCGGCTTCGGGGGACCGCAGCCCACCCTCGTCCTCAGCCCCGGCGGCGCCCCGCGGACCGGGAAGCTCCGACTGCACATCGACGTCAACCCCACCGATCGCGACCAGGAAGCCGAGTTGGAGAGGCTGCTCGCTCTCGGTGCCAGACGCGCCGACGTCGGCCAGACCGGCGACGAGAACTGGCACGTACTGGCCGACCCGGAAGGCAACGAGTTCTGCCTCCTGCGCGGCCGGTTGCATCCCCTCTGATCACGTCGACCTCGAGCCGCTCCGGCCACGCGAGTGCCGGTGCCAGGCCGCCCGGCCGTTCGCGTGGGGCCGGGGTCCCGTCGGCGTCAGTGCCCGAACCCGTGCGTGGTCGCGGCGTGCCGTACGGGGAGGCCCGGTCCGCTACGGCGTGGCCACCGCCGCCTGCGGCCGGATCGGGAGTCGGTTGACCGGGCGGCCCGTGGCCGCACGGACGGCGGAGGCGACGGCGGCCGGGGAGGTGACGACCGGGACGGCACTGGCCGCCTTCGCGCCGAAGGGAGCCACCACGTCGCGTTCCTCGACGAGTTTGACGATGCGGACGTCGGGGGCGTCGAGTGCCGTCGGCAGGGCGTAGCCCGTGAGGTCGGGGTGGCGGACCAGGCCGCGGGCGGTACGGAGGTTCTCGGTGAGTGCGGCACCGACGCCCTGGGTGACGCCCGCCTCGATCCGGGTGGCGAGCTGGGCGGGGTTGAGGATGCGGCCCACGTCCTGGGCGACGGCCATCTCCACGACGCGCACCGACCCGAGTTCGATGTCGACGTCGACGACCGCGCGGATCGCGCAGAAGGCGAGACCGACGAACGCGTCGCCCTGGCCGTGGTCGTCGAGGGGCTCGGTGGGGTGCGGGCGGCACTGGGCGGTGGCCCAGAGCTCCTTGCCGTCCATGGCCTCGGTGACCGTCGTGGACAGGACGCCGTCGTACGAGGTGATCTTGCCGTCGGTGATCTGCAGCAGCTCGGTGGACATGCCGAACTTGTGGGCCAGCGGCTGCAGCAGCTGCGTACGGACCATCTTGGCGGCGCGCTCGACCGCGCCGCCGGAGACCCAGGTGTGCCGCCCGTGGGCGGCCGGGCCCGCCGGGGGCTGGTCGGTGTCGACGGAGGCGACGTGCACCTCCTCGATGCCGAGCGTCTCCTGCACGATCTGGCGGGCGAGGGTCGAGAAGCCCTGCCCGGTCTCGACGGCCGCGCAGATCACCGTGGCCACGCCGTCCTGGACCTTCACCGTGGCCGTGGACACCTCGTCGGTGCCTTCCGCGCCGAGCATGTGGACCATGCCGAGCGCGTAGCCGACGCCGCGCCGCACCGCGCCGGGTTCGCCCGCGCCCTCGGGTCCGCCGGGCAGCAGCCAGGCCTCCTCGGGGGTGTCCTTGGGAAGCGGCGGGAGCGGGAAGTCGCGGACGGCCTGCAGCAGTTCGGCGACCGGCGCGGGGCAGGTGACGGTCTGGCCGGTGGGCAGGATGTCGCCGGTGGCGAGCACGTTGCGGAGCCGGACCTCGACCGGGTCCTGGCCGAGCTTCGCGGCCAGCTTGTCCATCTGGGCCTCGTACGCGGCGCAGACCTGCAGCGCGCCCTCTCCGCGCACATGGCCGGAGGGCGGGTTGTTGGTGCGGACGGCCCAGCCCTCGATGAAGGCGTGCGGCACGACGTACGGGCCGCAGGCGAAGGCGACGGCGGCGGCGAGGGACTCGGAGGAGGCCTCGGCGTACGCGCCCGCGTCCAGCAGGATCTGCGCCTCGACCTTCAGCAGCTTGCCGTCGGCGTCGGCGTGGTGGCGGTAGCGCAGCAGTGTGGGATGGCGGTGGGCGTGGCCGAGGAAGGACTCCTCGCGGGTGGCGGCGAGTTTGACCGGGCAGCCGGTGCGCAGGGCGAGCAGCCCGAGCGGGATCTGGAAGCCCGGGTCCTCCCGGTCACCGGTCGCGCCGGGCACGCCGGTGACGACGACCTTCACCCGCTCCTTGTCCAGGCCGAAGCAGGCGGCCGCGAGGTCGCGGTCGGTGTGCGGGTCGGTGGAGGCGGTGTACAGCTCGACACCGCCGTCGGGGCGCGGCACGGCGAGGCCGGCCTCGGCCCCGATGGGGGCGGGGTCCTGGCGGCCGATGCGGTAGAGCCCCTCGACGACGACCTCTCCGTTGACGTCCGGGTCGCCGTAGCTCAGCGGGATGTGGCGGATGAGGTTGCCGTCGGGATGCAGCGGCTCGGCGGCGAACGCCTTCTCGGGGTCGGTGACCGGTTCGAGGACCTCGTACTCGACGGTGATGGCCGCGGCGGCGAGCCGGGCCGTGTCGGGGTGGTCCGCGGCGACCGCGGCGATGGCCTCCCCGTGGTGGCGGACGACGTCGGAGGCGAAGACGGGCCGGTCGGCGACCCCGCGTCCGTAGGCGGCGTCGCCGGGCACGTCGCTGTGGGTGACGACGGCCCGCACGCCCGGCATCACGGCGGCGGCGGAGGTGTCGACGGCGGTGATCCGGGCGTGGGGGTGCGGGGAGCGCAGGATCGCCGCCCAGAGCAGTCCCTCGGCCCACAGGTCCGAGGCGTACGGGAAGGTGCCCTCGGTCTTGGCGCGGGCGTCCGCCTGCGGGAGGGAGGCACCGAGGCCGTGAGCGGGCGGCTCCTGCTCGGGGCCGTCGACCGCCGGGGCCGCGATCGCCGCGTCGTTGCTCACACCATGCCTCCGTCGTGCGGGTGGGGCTGCACACTACCGGCGCCCGGGGGCGCCTGGTGCGGGATGCGGGCCCCCTCCTGGGTCCCTGCGTGGGCCTCGTCGCCTGCTTCGGCGGCCGCGGCGGCGCTCGCCTCGCGTCCGGCGACCACCTCGCGTACGGCGTCGAGGACGCCCCGGTAGCCGGAGCAGCGGCAGAGGTTTCCGGAGAGGGCCTGGCGGGTTTCGAGTTCCGTGGGGGCGTGGTTGCCCTCCAGCAGGTCGTGCACGGTCATGGCCATGCCCGGGATGCAGAAGCCGCACTGGACGGCTCCGCAGGCGGCGAGGGCCCGCTGGACGTCGGAGGGCTCTCCGTCGGCGGCCAGGCCCTCGACGGTGCGGACCTCGGAGCCGGCCGCGGTCGCCGCGGGCACCAGGCAGGAGGCCACGAGCCGGCCGTCGACCTGGACGTTGCAGGCGCCGCACTCGCCCTGCGAGCAGCCGTCCTTGGCACCCGCGAGCCCGAGGCGCTCACGCAGCACGTAGAGCAGGGACTCGCCGATCCACGCGTCGGTGACGGGCCGGTCGGCGCCGTTCACGCGCAGGAGGTACGAGGTGTGCGGGTGCTCGTCGTTCGCCGTCGCAGCAGGGGTGGTCGCGAGCTCCTCCTCGGCACCGGAGGCGTCCGGGGCGGCGGTGCCCTCGGCCTCGGGCGTTCCGGACGGGTCCTGCGGGGCCGTCTCGGACTCCGGGGCTCCGTGGCCCTCGGAGCCCTCGGCCCGACCGGCTTCGATGGTGCCGGCTTCGGTGGTGCCGGCTTGGGAGCGGTCCTCGGCGTCCCCCGCGCTCCGCTCCGGGTCGGCCACGGCATCGGACGCGTCGCCCCCGGCCCCCGGGTGCGTCTCGTCGTCTCGCCTGCCGTGCCGCTCGTCGGAGGGCCCGGAGGGCTGCCCGGCGTGGGGTTCGGCGGCGGGGCCGGCCTGCTCCTCGCGGGCGGGGTACGCCTCGGTCGCCCAGGGGGCGGGTGCCCCGCCGGGGAGGGTGGCGGGGTGGCCGGCTCCGGGTACCGGCGTGCCGGCGGCGGGTGTACCGCCGACGGGGGTGCCTTCGGCCGGGGTGCCGCCGTCGGGTGTGGTGGCCCACGGGGCGGGCGCTCCGCCCGGCAGGGTGGCCGGCGGGGTGCGACCGCCCCACTGGGCGGCCAGCGCGGACGTCGTGAACTCGCCCGATTCCTCCGGGATGTCCCCCTGGGCGACCGGGATGGTCCACTGGCCGGTGAGGTCTCCTGCGGCGGGCGCCGCGGTCGGGCCGGACGACGGCCGCTCCACTTCCGGGAACGTCCACTGACCCGTGACGTGCGGGTCGTGGGCGGCCTGCGCGCCACGCGGGTCCCCGCCGCCCTGCCGGCCGTGCCCGGCGTGCGGCTCGTCCTCGCCGTACGGACCTCCTGAGCCGTGCGGCTCGTCCTCGCCGTAGGGATCCTGTGCGCCGTATGCCCGGGGAGTGCCGTGCGGGTCCTGCGCGCCGTACGCGTCCTGACCGCCCCGCACGCCCTGCGGGCCGTACGCGTCGTGCGGCTCGCGGTCGCCCCGGGGATCCGGTCCGTCCTGTGGGCCGGGACCGGCGTACGGCTGCTGCCCGGCGTACGGGTCGTAGGAGCCCGGGGGCCGCCCCGCCTCCGGTGCCGTCCAGTGGTGCGGCCGCTCGCCGTCCGACGCCTGCTGCGGTACGGTCCAGCCGCCCGCGCCACCGGGGCCGGACGGGTCGTCCTGGTTCACGGGCGGGATCTGCGGGGGCACGTAGCCGTGACCGGGAGCGGCGAGCGGCGCGTCGAGCATGTCCTCGGGCGGCAGTCGGACGAAGGCGGTGGCCTCGACGTCGTACTCGCCGCCCTGCGGGATCGGCTGCCAGCCGCCGCCGTGCGGGGCGGCGTCCCGGGACTCGTTCTCCTCGGAGCTCACGACAGTGCCCTCCCCAGCGCTCGTCGGGCCAGCGCGGCGACCACGCGCCGCAGGTGCAGGACCGCGGGCGGCAGTTGCTCGTCGCCCTCCTGGTCCGGGATGCAGGCGGCCGCCACGTACTCGCCGAACGCGGCCAGCGCCTCGGGGGCGAGTCCGCGCTCGCCGTCCCAGTCGATCAGCGAGGCGATCCAGCGCTCCGCCTCCAGCGGGCGCAGCGGCATCGGGGCGATCGCCCCGACCGCGCAGCGCACCCCGCGCCGCGCCGGGTCGAGGACGACGGCGACGGAAGCCGTGGCCCGGCCGGGGCCGGTGCGCCCGGTGGCCTTGAGGAACACCTGCGGCGCGTGCAGGAGCGGAACCCGCACGAAGCCGATCAGCTCGGCGGGGCCGAGCATTTCGCGGCCGGCCAGCAGATGGGAGACGGGGACCTCGCGGGTCGCCCCGCCCTGCCCCGCGATGACCAGGTCCGCCTCCAGGGCGGCCAGCACCGGCAGCGTGTCGCCGGTGGGAGCGGCGGTCGCGATGTTGCCGCCGAGGGTGCCCGCGTTGCGGATCTGCGGGGGTCCGGCGGCCCGGGCGGAGGCGGCGAGCGCCGGGATGAGCGCGGCGAAGTCGGGCCGGCCCATCCGGGAGTGGGTGAGTCCGGCGCCGAGCAGGGCGTGGCCGTCCTGGTACTGCCAGCCGCGGATCTCGTTGATGCGGCCGAGCCCGACGAGGCCCGCGGGCCTGAGCCGGCCCTTGTTGACGGCAGCCATCAGATCCGTGCCGCCTGCGACCGGCACGGCGGCGGGCATGGCGGTGAGCGCCGCCACGGCCTCGTCGAGCGAGGCCGGCAGTGTCACGGACTGCGCCGCCTGCGGTGCGTGCGTGGTCAACCCAGCTGCCCCTTCCCGGTGTCCCGGCTGTCCGCCTGTGTTGCCGTACCGTACGTGCTCACAGCCCGGACGTGGCAACTCTGGCACATCTTCCGAGCGGTCCGGCGCGGGGGTCCGCGAAGGATGCATCCGTCCCGGATTTCCCTTACTTGGGAAAATGCCCGAATTGATACGGCATTGCCGTCACAAGCGGATTGCCGGTCCAAGGCGTCCCTTGTACGACTTTTCCCCGTGGACCTCCACGGTCCCAGGGAGCCGTATCCGGAACACCCCGTTGGGACAGGGCTCACACGTTTGGGGGCGCCCCCTCGATCGGGCGTCCGAGCACACCCGGTCGCGTCTGCCACGGCAACGGGCCCCCGGGCGGCCGGTAGTCGACGCCGAGCGCGTCAAGCCGGGCGTAGTGGACGGACATGCGCCGCTCGAAGTCCGCGAAGTCCCGGTCGGCGGGGACGGGCAGGTCGGACCAGACGACCTCCGCGAAGGCCGCGAGGCGCGGGAAGACCTGGTAGTCGACGCGTGAACGGTCCTGCATCACCTCGGTCCAGACGTTGGCCTGGGCGCCGAGGACCCGAGCGGTCCCGGGCGTCCCGGCGAGCTCCGGCGGAACCGGCTCGAAGCGGAAGACGTCCTCCAGCGTGCGCACGTACCCGATGGGCATCGGCTCGTCCTCCCCGGCGGCCTGCCGGTGGTCGAGATACACCTGCTGCTCGGGGCACATGACCACGTCGTGGCCCGCGTGTGCGGCGGCGATCCCGCCCGCGTAGCCGCGCCAGGAGGACACCACGGCGCCCGGGGTGAGGCCCCGTTCCGCGGTCCCGCCCTCCAGGATCTCGTCCCAGCCGACGAGCCGGCGGCCGCGGTCGGCGAGCCAGCGGTCGAAGTGCCGGACGAACCAGGACTGGAGTTCGTCCTCGCCCGCGAGGCCCAGCTCCGCCATGCGGGCCCGGGCGGCCGGGGACGCCTGCCACTGGTCCCTGGGGCACTCGTCGCCCCCGATGTGGACGAACGGGGAGACGGAGGCGGGGAAGAGCTCCAGGACCTCCTCGAAGACCCCTTCGTAGAAGCGGAGGGTGGTCTCGGTGGGGGCGAGGACGTTCGGGCTGACGCCCCAGCTGTCCCACACGGACAGAGCGGTGGTGTCGACGACGTCGGTGTTGCCGAGCTCCGGGTACGCGGCGACGGCGGCCTGCGAGTGGCCGGGGACGTCGATCTCCGGAACGACCGTGATGTGGCGCTCGGCGGCGTAGGCGACGATCTCGCGGATGTCGTCCTGGGAGTAGTAACCGCCGTGCGGTGTCTCGTCCCAGAGCGCGGACGCGCGGTGTCCCCACTTCGTGCGGGAACGCCAGGCGCCGACCCCGGTGAGGCGCGGACGGCGCCTGATCTCGATGCGCCAGCCCTGGTCGTCGGTGAGATGGAAGTGGAACGTGTTGAGCTTGTGGGCCGCGAGCAGGTCCAGCATCCGCAGGACGTCCTCTTTGGGGCGGAAGTGCCGGGCCACGTCGAGCATCAGACCGCGCCAGCGGAAGCGCGGTGCGTCGTGGATGGTGACGGCGGGCACCTCCCACTCCCGCCTCCCGGTCACGGGAGCACGCCGGAAGGCGTCCGGGCCGAGCAACTGGCGGAACGTCTGGGCCCCCCAGAACACCCCCGCCTCGCTCGCTCCGTCGATGGCGACCACGAGACCGTCCGCCGTGAAGCGGTACGCCTCGGGGCTGCCGAGTTCTTCGGCGAGCCAGGGGACGACGCGCAGCAGGACACGGTTGCCGCTGCCCGTGTGCGGCGGGAACGGGTGGCCGGTGGCCGCACCGACGGTCGCACGCAGCCACCCGGCGACCCGCTCGGTGCCGGGGTGCGCCTCGAACCCGGTCTCCGCGTCGATGACGCACCCGGTGCCACCGCCCGGCAGCGAGGCGGACACCCGTACCGGAGCCGGAATCAGTTCCAGCCGGGGCTCGGGGAAACGGGAACGCTCGCTCATGCCCTCAGTCCTTCACGGCGCCGCCCGACCCGGGGACCGGACGCCGTTGCACGAGTACGATCGCGCCGAACGGCCTTCCCCGGATCTCCTTGCCGGCCGGCGACTTCATGAGGTCCACCGAAGCGTACGGTGCGAACTGCTCCCCGTTGCACCGATGTCGGCGGCCCGCGAAGGCCCGGCGATCGAGCCCGCGTTGACACCGGGCTGCGGGACGACCGCGCACTCGCCCTTCACCTCGCCCACCCCGACGGCCGCACGGTTGGAGTCGCCGCCGATCGCCGTCACCGACTCCATGGCGGTGGGGCCGGCGTCCGTCGCCTCCGCCCGGGCCGAACTCCTCGGTGACGTCGGGGAGTCCACCGTCCCCGACGTATCCGGCCGAGTCCGTGTTGCCGTGCCCGACCAGATCGGGCGCGCTCCCCGGGTCGTTGAGGGCCGCCTTGATCCGCTGGGCGCGCGTACCGGTGGGTATGTACTCGACCGCCACCTCCGGACCCTCGCGGCCTGGCCCGGAACGACGCAATCGCCGCGTCGACGACCTGCTCCTTCGGCTTGTCGCCGATCTACCACTCCGCGACCGGCGGCGCACACCGTGCGACGGGACGCGTACGGGCAGCGGCGCACCGACGTGCGGGGGCCGGGGAGACACCGCGCGGGCGCCGGGCAACACGAACGGCCCCCGGGACGCACCACGCCGGTGCGTCCCGGGGGCCGTCCCCGAGCCGGAAGGAAGGTCCGGCGGCCGGCGGACCGGCCGCCCGGCTACTTCTTGTCCTTGCCGCCCTTGTCCTTGTCCCCACCGGAGCCCATGGACTCGTAGATCTCCTTGCACATCGGGCACACCGGGTACTTCTTGGGGTCGCGCCCCGGAACCCAGACCTTGCCGCACAGTGCCACCACGGGAGTGCCGTCGAGGGCACTCGCCATGATCTTGTCCTTCTGGACGTAATGGGCGAAGCGCTCGTGGTCGCCGTCGCCGTGCGACACCTGGGGTGTCGGCTCCACGAGGGTGCCCGTACCTGCCCCGCGCTCGGGCTCGAGAGTGCTCATAGCTGCCAAGGGTACTCAAGCCGCGCGGATTCAGTTCAGCGACGGGTCGTCCGGATAGGTGGCCACCATCGCGAGTTCGTTGCGCTGCCGCCGCAGCACGGACCGCCACAGCGACTCCGGCCGCGGGGAGGAGACGTCACCGGGCTCGGACTCCACGACGTACCAGGCACCCTCGCCCAGCTCGTCCTCCAGCTGACCCGGCCCCCAGCCCGCGTAGCCCGCGAAGATCCGCAGCGAGCCCAGCGAGGAGGCGAGCAGCTCCGGCGGGGCCTCCAGGTCGACGAGGCCGATCGCCCCGTGGACCCTGCGCCATCCGAGCGGCCCCTCGTCACCGGGGATGACGGCGAGGCCGAGCGCCGAGTCGAGGGAGACGGGACCGCCCTGGAAGACCACGCCGGGCTCACCGGCCAGACCTGCCCAGGGCTCCAGGATGTCGCCGACGCCGACGGGGGTGGGCCGGTTGAGGACCACGCCGAGGGATCCTTCCTCGTCATGGTCGAGCAGGAGCACCACCGCGCGGTCGAAGTTCGGGTCCGCGAGGGCCGGAGTGGCGACGAGCAGCCGCCCTGTGAGGGAGGACACCTCGGTCATGGGAGACATGATCCCGCATCTTCGCCCTCCGCGGGGAGCGGGCGTCCCGGTCCGGGCCGACGCAGCTCAGGGCGCACCGCGGCAGCGGGAGGGCGCGCCCGCCGAAGAAAGCGGATGGTGACCCTCCGGAGGCGCAACGAAACAGAACGTATTGTGCCGAATTCATTACACCTGTGGTGTGCCCTTGGCCTTACGAGACAGGGGTAGGAGGGCCTTAACCTTTTCTCTGGCCCCTGCCCGAACTCCTCCCCGGCTCCACTGGGAGGACCCTCCGGAACGCGAGATTCATGACCGGCACAGACGATGTACTGCTTGTCCACGGCGGAACCCCGCTGGAGGGCGAGATCCGCGTCCGCGGCGCCAAGAACCTGGTGCCGAAGGCTATGGTCGCCGCGCTGCTCGGCAGCGAGCCGAGCCGGCTGCGCAACGTGCCCGACATCCGCGACGTACGGGTCGTCCGCGGTCTGCTGCAGCTGCACGGGGTGACGGTGCGCCCCGGGGACGAGCCCGGCGAACTGGTGCTCGACCCGACACACGTCGAGAGCGCCAACGTCGCGGACATCGACGCCCACGCCGGTTCATCGCGCATTCCGATCCTGTTCTGCGGCCCGCTGCTGCACCGGCTCGGGCACGCCTTCATCCCGGGGCTGGGCGGCTGCGACATCGGCGGCCGGCCGATCGACTTCCACTTCGACGTGCTGCGGCAGTTCGGTGCGAAGATCGAGAAGCGGGCGGACGGGCAGTACCTGGAGGCCCCGCAGCGGCTTCGCGGATGCAAGATCCGACTGCCGTATCCGTCGGTCGGCTCCACCGAGCAGGTGCTGTTGACCGCGGTGCTGGCGGAGGGCGTCACGGAGCTGTCGAACGCGGCGGTGGAGCCGGAGATCGAGGACCTGATCTGCGTCCTGCAGAAAATGGGCGCGATCATTTCCATGGACACCGACCGGACCATCCGGATCACCGGTGTGGACCGCCTCGGCGGCTACACCCACCGGGCGCTCCCGGACCGGCTGGAGGCGGCGTCCTGGGCCTCGGCGGCGCTGGCGACCGAGGGCAACATCTACGTGCGCGGCGCGCAGCAGCGCTCGATGATGACCTTCCTCAACACCTACCGGAAGGTCGGCGGCGCCTTCGAGATCGACGACGAGGGCATCCGCTTCTGGCACCCGGGCGGCTCCCTCAACGCGATCGCCCTGGAGACCGACGTGCACCCCGGCTTCCAGACGGACTGGCAGCAGCCCCTGGTGGTGGCGCTCACGCAGGCTGCGGGCCTGTCGATCGTGCACGAGACGGTGTACGAGTCACGGCTCGGCTTCACCTCGGCGCTCAACCAGATGGGTGCGCACATCCAGCTGTACCGGGAGTGCCTGGGCGGCTCGGACTGCCGCTTCGGCCAGCGCAACTTCCTGCACTCGGCGGTCGTGTCCGGCCCGACGAAGCTCCAGGGCTCGGATCTGGTGATCCCCGACCTGCGCGGCGGCTTCTCGTACCTGATCGCGGCGCTGGCGGCGCAGGGGACGTCCCGGGTGCACGGGATCGACCTCATCAACCGCGGCTACGAGAACTTCATGGAGAAGCTCGTCGAGCTCGGCGCGAAGGTCGAGCTTCCGCGCGGCGCGGTCGTCTGACCCACCCGTCTCTCCGAGCGCCGGTCCGGGCGCCCCGCGGCCCGCCGGCGCTCGGTGCGTTCCCGTACGCGACGGGGGCGGGTGCGCCGTCCCCGCGCGACCGCGGGCACCTCGCCTCCGACCCGACCGCGTACAGGCGCCCGTCCCCCGTGCACCGCAGGCACGCACCACGGCCGCAGGCAGACACCTCCCCGCACCGCCGACGCCGGGCGCCCACGGCCGGGCGCCGCGCTCGGGCGGCACGGCCGCACTCGCGCCGAAGGCCGCGCGCGGCGGCGCGGCGGGGCCGCCCACGGTCCCGTGCGCCCCGCCCCGACGCCCCGGTGGGCAACGCACGCCTCCCTGAGGCGGCCTCCTCGGCGGCCCAGGCGTGCGCGGGGTCCCGACCGGGGCGCCGCGGCCCGTCGCGGCCTCGGACAGCGCGAAGGCGGCCACCCCCCGACGGGAAGTGGCCGCCCTCGCGCTCTGGGGCTTACTTGCCCTTCGCGGCTTCCTTGAGCTTGGAGCCCGCGGAGACCTTCACGCTGTAGCCGGCCGGGATCTGGATCGGGTCGCCGGTCTGCGGGTTACGAGCGGTGCGAGCGGCACGGTGGGTGCGCTCGAAGGTCAGGAAACCGGGGATGGTGACCTTCTCGTCGCCCTTGGCGACGATCTCGCCGACGACCTCGGCGAAGGCGGCCAGCACAGCGTCGGCGTCCTTGCGGGTCACCTCGGCACGGTCGGCCAGCGCGGCCACCAGCTCACTGCGGTTCATGTTCTTACTCCCGTGTTCTTCTTGCCTGTGAGGCGTGAGATCGAAGCCGATGCTGCCAGGGCCCTCGGACAGTTCCCCGGACCCGGGTCTGCTGTCAGACCCTCGCGCCCAATTGAGCATCCTGCCCCCACCAGCGGCGGGAAAGCCAATCCGGCACCCTCCGGAGTCACACGAAAAGCGCCACTGGCTCGTTCCGGTGACGTTCCGTCGACTCCCTGCGGACTCCACGGAGCCGGAACGGTCCGAAGGAGCCTCCGGAGGACGGATCCTCCGAAGTCGTGCGGCCCGTAGCGGGCCCATGGTCCGCCACCCTAAGGGCGGTTTTCCGGGCCCGCGACTCGCGACGCGCCGGACTCAGGACGGGGTGGGGCCCGTCACAGCCGCGCCCGCCGCCCTCGCGGCGTCCCGGACGGCCCCGGCGACGGCGCCGGCGACCTTGTCGTTGAAGACGGACGGGATGATGTAGTTCGGGTTGAGCTCGTCCTCGGTGACGACGTCCGCCAGCGCCGTGGCCGCGGCGAGCATCATCTCCGTGTTGACGGTGCGCGACTGCGCGTCCAGGAGGCCGCGGAAGACACCCGGGAACACCAGCACGTTGTTGATCTGGTTCGGGAAGTCGCTGCGGCCGGTGGCCACAACTGCCGCGGTCTGCCGGGCGATTGCCGGGTCCACCTCGGGGTCGGGGTTCGCGAGCGCGAACACGATCGCGCCGTCCGCCATCCGCGCGACGTCCTCCGCGCCCAGCACGTTCGGGGCGGAGACGCCGATGAACACGTCGGCGCCGCGCACCGCTTCCCTCAGCGTGCCGGTGACGCCCTCGGGGTTGGTGTTGTCGGCGATCCAGCGCAGCGCCGACCCGGGGGCGGCGTCCACGAGGTCCTCGCGGCCGGCGTGCACGACGCCGTGGATGTCGGCGACGACGGCGTGCTTCACGCCCGCCGCGATGAGCAGCTTCAGGATGGCCGTACCGGCCGCTCCGGCGCCGGACATCACGACCCGGACGTCCCCAACCGCCTTGCCCACCACGCGCAGTGCGTTGGTGAGGGCGGCGAGCACGACGATCGCGGTGCCGTGCTGGTCGTCGTGGAAGACCGGGATGTCGAGGGCCTCGCGCAGCCGTGCCTCGATCTCGAAGCAGCGGGGCGCGGAGATGTCCTCCAGGTTGATGCCGGCGAAGCCCGGGGCGATGGCCTTGACGATCTCGACGATGGCGTCGGTGTCCTGGGTGTCCAGGCAGATCGGCCAGGCGTCGATGCCGGCGAAGCGCTTGAAGAGGGCCGCCTTGCCCTCCATGACGGGCAGGGCGGCCTTCGGGCCGATGTTGCCGAGGCCGAGCACGGCGGAGCCGTCCGTCACGACGGCGACGGAGTTGCGCTTGATGGTGAGGCGGCGGGCGTCCTCGGGGTTCTCGGCGATGGCCATGCACACGCGGGCCACGCCCGGGGTGTAGACCATGGAGAGGTCGTCACGGTTGCGGATGGGGTGCTTGGACTGCATCTCGATCTTGCCGCCGAGGTGCATGAGGAAGGTCCGGTCGGACACCTTGCCGAGGGTGACGCCCTCGATGCCGTTCAGCTTCTCGACGATCTCGTCCGCGTGCGTCGTGGAGGTCGCCGCGATGGTGACGTCGATCCGGAGCTTCTCGTGGCCGGACGCGGTGACGTCGAGACCGGTGACCGAGCCGCCGGAGGACTCCACGGCGGTGGTGAGCTGCGAGACCGCGGTTCCGCTCGCGGGCACCTCCAGCCGGACCGTCATCGAGTACGAGACGCTGGGCGCCGTTGCCATGGCCGAGTTCCTCTGCTTTCCCTAGCTTCGTTGCCGCACCGCCCGGTGGTGACCGGGCGGAGCCATCCGATGGTCGCACCTACCTGCCAGTAGCAGGTAATACTGGTCGTTTTGGTTTTGGAAAATTTCTTCCACCATACGAGAAGCAATGGAGCGGCAGAAGAACGGGGAAACGGAAGAGGTCCGCGTCACCGTGGTGACGCGGACCTCCTCTTCCCGATGCTCTGGTGACACCGACCCGCCATGCTCGCCTCGCGGCAAGTGGTCCCTCTGAGGGACGAAGGTTGGGCCCGGGGGCTTGGATCGAGCCGGTGCCACACACAGGCTAACAAAGAGTCCCAGAAGGTGATTCCCCGCTCCGCGAGTTGACCCCCGTTCGGCCGTCCGCCCCGTCCGGCCCGCGGTCCGCCAACAGGACGGGGGGCGTGCGGGACGTCCCCCGGCAGGTCCGGGCGGGCCCTCAGTCCCTCAGCAGATCCGGGACCCCGTCCGCGTCCGGCTCGTCGCGCCGGCCCGAGACCACGGTGAGCTGCTGGGTGGCGCGGGTCAGCGCCACGTACAGCACCCGCAGGCCGGCCGGCGACTCGTCGGCGATCTCCGCGGGCGAGACGACCACCGTCGCGTCGTACTCCAGCCCCTTCGCCTCGAGCGAACCGAGGGCGACCGCGCGGTCGCCGAGACCGTCGAGCCAGCGGGTGGCCTCCGCGCGCCGGTCCATCGCGACCACGACGCCGACGGTGCCGTCCACCTCGTCCAGGAGTCGCTGGGTCTCCAGCCGGACGGTCCGCTCCAGGTCGTCGCGCGCCACCGCGAACCGGGGCCGCAGGCCCGTCGAGCGGACGGCGCGGGGCGCCACCATTCCCGGCATGGCCAGCGTCAGCACCCGGGCGGCGAGCTCGGCGACCTCCAAGGGGTTGCGGTAGTTCACGGTGAGTTCGAAGCGCCGGCGCGGGCGGGTGCCGAGGGCGTCGTCGCGGGCCTCGGCGGCCTCGTCCGGGTCCGACCAGGACGACTGGGCGGGATCGCCCACGATCGTCCAGGTGGCGTGCCGGCCGCGGCGGCCGACCATCCGCCACTGCATGGGCGTGAGGTCCTGCGCCTCGTCCACGATGACGTGGGCGTACTCGGTGCGTTCCGCAGCCAGCCGCTCGGCCCGCTCGCGCTGGGACTCCTCGCGCTGCGGCATCAGCTCCTCCAGTCCGGTGAGCTGGTCCAGCGGATCGGCCTCGCGCTTCTTCCTCGGGCGGACCGGGGTGCCGAGGATCGCCTGGAGTTCGTCGAGGGCCGCGACGTCGTGCGCGGACAGGCCGTCGCGTCTCAGGCTGCGGGCGAGTCTTCGCACCTCGCCGGGGTTGAGGACCCTTCGTGACCAGCGGCCTAGCCGGCGCTCGTCGGCCATCGCCGCGAGCACCCCGAGCGGCGTCAGCTCGGGCCACCAGGCATCGAGGAAGTCGATGAAGGAGTCCTCCGAGGTGACGTCGTCGTCGAAGGAGGAGCGCAGCTCGGCGGCCAGCTCCGGGTCGGTGTGCCGGCCGGCCGCGCCCGACTTCGCGTACAGGGCGTCCAGGAGCAGTCGCCGGGCCCGCGGCCGCAGCAGGTTGACCGGCGCGGTGCCGCCCAGCGTGTTGTGGCGGATGCGCTGGAGCTCGTCGGACTCCAGCTCCAGCCGGCGGCCGAAGGCCACCACCCGCAGCCGGTCGGGTGTCTCGCCGAGCTCCAGGGCGCCGCGGGCCGCCTTGCGCAGCACCTTCAGCATCCGCAGCGAGCCTTTGACGCGGGCGACGGCCGGATCGTCGTACGTGGTGGCCTCGGCCCCGTCCACCAGGGAGCCGACCGCCCGGATCGCGACCTGCCCCTCCTCGCCCAGCGAGGGCAGCACGCCCTCGGTGTAGGCGACCAGCAGCGGGGTCGGGGAGACCACCAGGATGCCGCCCGCGTACCGGCGTCGGTCCTGGTAGAGCAGGTACGCGGCCCGGTGGAGCGCGACGGCCGTCTTCCCGGTGCCCGGGCCGCCGGAGACCTCCGTGACCGAGGCGGCGGGCGCCCTGATCACCAGGTCCTGCTCGGCCTGGATGGAGGACACGATGTCCCGCATGGTGTGGGTGCGGGCCTGGCCGAGCGCGGCCATCAGGGCGCCGTCGCCGACGACGGGCAGTTCGGCGCCGCCGAGGCGTGCGGTCAGCTCTGGGCGCATCAGGTCGTCCTCGACGCCGAGGACGCGGCGGCCCTTGGAACGGATGACGCGACGGCGCACGACACGGCCGGGGTCGACGGGGGTGGAGCGGTAGAAGGGCGCCGCGGCCGGGGCGCGCCAGTCGATGACCAGGGGCGCGTAGTCGCTGTCGAGCACGCCGATCCGGCCGATGTGCAGCGTCTCGGCGATGTCGGCGTACTGCCCCGTACCGTCCGCCCGCACGGCGTCCTCGGCCGGCTCGACGGAGGTGTACGCCCCGTCGGGCCCCTTCTTGCCGTCCTTGCCGCGCAGCAGGTCGATCCGGCCGAAGAGGAAGTCCTCGAACTCGCTGTTGAGCCGGTTGAGGTGGATCCCGGCCCGGAACACCTGGGCGTCCCGCTCGGCGAGCGCGCCGGGGGTGCCGACCTGGCCGCGTTTGGCGGCGTCGTCCATCAGGAACTCCGCCTCGTGGATCTTCTCCTCGAGGCGGCGGTACACCTGGTCCAGATGGTCCTGTTCGACAAGGATCTCGCGGTCCCGGACCGAGTCGACAGCGGCTTCCTGCGCGGCCACCGTGGCCCCCTTCTGACGTGCACTGGGCAGCCGTCAACCGTACGCGAAGGGGGCCGTTATGTCAGGCGGAAGGTCCGCTGTCGTGGTCCGGGTGTCCGTGGTTCAGGCGCCGACCTCCACCAGGCGCTTCCCGTCGAAGGTGCGGACCTCGAAGTGATCGATCTCGTTGCGGTCCATCGCGGCGCCGCCGTGGATGTACAGGGGCTTCTTGGCCTCTTTGTTCGTGCTGTCGGCGATGCCGTACCCGCGCTCGGGGACGGACCAGGAGGTCACGACCTCCTCCTCACCGCTCCTGGAGACGGCGATGAGGCTGCACTTCTGGGGGCCCTTGACGTTCTTGAGCTCCAGGACCGCGTGGGTGCCCCAGCCCTTCTCCTCCAGGCCGACGGTGGCGGTGACCTTGGTGACCGCGTCCGTCGCCTCGACCTTCTCCGCCATGCCGGCGAAGAACTCGTCCTCCGCGGGGCTGGTCGGGTGCGGCGCCGCGACGTTGCCCGCCGTGGCGTCGTCCTGGGTGACGACCACCGCGACCGCGGGACCGCCCAGGATCAGCACGGCCGAAGCCGCGATCATGTACATGCTGCGACGGCGCTTCCGGGAGCGCTTGACCGCGACCTCGTCCACGAGCCGGTCCAGCAGCTGCGGGCTCGGCGCCGTCGGGACCGTGGCGGTGGGCCGGGGCGGCGGCTGCATGATCCTGCTGTCGAAGGGCAGCGCGGTGGGTTGCCGGGGCACGGCCGGCTGCGCCGGGGCCTCGGCGAGCATCGCCAGCATCGGCTCCATGCCCGCGAACTCCTCGAGGTGGGCGGCACAGATGTCGCAGCCGGCCAGATGCGCCTCGAACGCGGTGGCTTCCGCGTCGTCGAGGATGCCGAGGACGTACGCCCCGGCCGTCTCGTGGACCGACCCCTCTTCGGACTGTCCGAAATGCCCGAACTGGTCCTGCCTGTTCATGCCGTGACCCCCCTCTCCTCCAGAGCGAGCTTCATGGAACGCAGTGCGTAGAACACACGGGACCGCACGGTCCCGCTGGGTATGCCGAGCTTCTCGGCCGCCTCATTGACCGTACGCCCTTTGAAATACGTCTCGACGAGTACTTCCCTGTGAGCAGGGGTCAAATCATCGAGCGCATCGGATAGCGTCATCAGCCACAACGCCTTGTCGATCTCGTCCTCCGCGGGCATGACCTCCAGCGGCGACGGATCGACCTCCTGCGGCCGGGCCTGCCGGCTGCGGTGACCGTCGATGACGATACGCCTTGCGACCGTCACCAGCCAGGGTCGGACAGAGCCGGTGGCCCGATTGAGCTGACCGGCGTTCTTCCAGGCACGGATGAGCGTCTCCTGTACCACGTCCTCGGCACGCTGGCGGTCGCCGGCCACGAGGCGGAGCACATAGGCGAGGAGAGGTCCGGCGTGCTCCTGATACAGCACGCGCATCAGCTCCTCGTCAGGGACGGATGTGCTGGTGCGCGACGAGTCGGCGCGATGCCGGGCCCTGCCTGAACGGTCATCGGCCACGGCGGCATCCTTGCGCACCTGAACCTCCCGGTCGAGACCCTGTCTGATGTCTGACTGCTTGTCTGTCGTCCATCACTACGGAGGGGGCCGCCGATCGACTCAACGCGTCCGGGAAAAACTTCCAAGATTTTTCGGCGTGACGCCCGGTTGCCCGCCGATCCGGTCGGCGATACCGGTCATAGCGCCGCGAAATGATCTCCTGTCAGGCCCTGGAGAGCGCCGCACGACGCCGGTGCCGCGCCACGCGCTCCCGATTGCCGCACACCTCGCTGGAGCACCAACGACGACGCCGGCCCCGGGATGTGTCGAGATACACACGGCGGCAGCCGTCGCCCTCGCAGCGGCGGAGCCTGGCGCGGGCCACGGGATCGGTGAGCAGGTCCACCGCGTCGCGGGCGACGGCGGCGAGCAGCGCGGCGCATTCGGGGCGGGCGAGCGGGGCCCGGACGAGTTCGCCCTCGTCGTCGCGCACGGCCGTGACGGCGGGCGGGGCGGAGGCGGAGGCGAACGCGTTGAGCCGTACGAGGGCGCCGTCCGGAACGCCGTGGCGCCCGGGAGCGGGTACGCCCGGACGATGGTCGATCTGGGCGTCCACCAAGCCCTCCACACAGGCGCGGAGTTCGCGGAACGGGGGCACCCACCGCGCGGTCACCGCGCCCAGCGGAGTGCCCGGCGGCAGCAGTCCGGCCGCCATGAGCCACCGCCCGAGCCTTCCGGGGTCCTCCGGCCCCGCCGCCACGAGGTCCAGGCAGACGCGCCCGGAGTCGAACCGCCCGTCGTACGAGCCGATGCCCATGGACTCAGGGTGCCTCTGCGAGCCCGCCCCGGGAACCCCCCGGGAACGAACCCCGGGTACGAGCCCGGGGCGTCGGGCGGCCGGGCGCGCCCCGATCCCACGCGGGACGACGGGACACCTCCGGGGGTGTTCACCGCGCGGGCGTCGGCGGCGCCGTCGCCGCGAGGTGCCGTCACCGGGCCCGCGGGGGCCGGCGTTGGCGCCCCGCGCCCCCTCAGGCGTCCGCGTACTTGGTGTCGACCGCCGGGTCGAGTGCCAGCCGGTAGCCCCGCTTCACCACGGTCTGGATGAGGTTGGGGACGCCGAGGGCCGTGCGGAGACGGGCCATCGCCGTCTCCACGGCGTGCTCGTCACGGCCGGCGCCGGGCAGGGCACGCAGCAGTTCCGCGCGGGAGACGACCCAGCCGGGGCGGCGGGCCAGGGCGTTGAGCAGCGACATCCCGGCCGGCGGCACCGGCCGTACGACGCCGTCGACGAGGACGGCATGACCGCGGATCTCGACCTGGCGGCCGGCCACCGGCAAGGTCCGGGCCCGCGAGGGAAGTTCGAGGCAGAGCAGTTGGACGAGCGGGCCCAGCCGGAAGCGGTCGGGCTGAACCGTGTCCAGCCCCCGCGCCTGGAGCGGAAGGGCCGTGACCGGTCCCACGCAGGCCGGCAGCACGTCGTGGGCGAGGGCGTCGAGCAGCTCCGGCAGCACTCCGCGGTCCTCGGCGCGGGAGAACAGCGATGCCGCGGCGGGGGCGCTGGTGAACGTCACCGCGTCCAGGGACCGCCCCACCGTCGCGTCGAGCAGCCGGTCCAGCGGAGCGAGGTCCTCCGGGGGCATCCACCGGTAGACGGGGACGACGACGACCTCGGCGCCCCCGGCCCGCAGCGCCTCGACGAATCCCGGAAGCGGTTCGCCGTGCAGCTGCAGCGCCACCCGGCGGTCCGCGACGCCTTCGTCGAGGAGCCGGTCCAGCACCTCGGCCATCGACTCGGACGTGGGCGACCACTCCTCCGTCAGCCCGGCCGCCCGGATCGCGCCCTTCACCTTCGGGCCGCGGGCGAGGAGCTCGACGCCGCGCAGGCAGGCGAGCAGTTCCTCGCCGAAGCCCCAGCCGTCGGCGGCCTCCACCCAGCCCCGGAATCCGATCGCCGTGGTGGCGACCACCACGTCCGGGGCGTTGTCGATGAGTTCCTTGGTGGCGGCGAGCAACTCGCCGTCGTCCGCGAGCGGCACGATCCGCAGGGCGGGTGCGTGCAGCACCGTGGCCCCGCGGCGCTGCAGCAGCGCGCCCAGTTCGTCCGCGCGCCTGGCCGCGGTGACCCCGACCGTGAAGCCCGAGAGCGGGGCGACCGCGGCGGCGGCGTGCTGTTCGTGGTACATGCCGACCGAGCCTGGCAAGGAAGCGTGACAGGCTCGGTTCGGCTGCGTTTCCCCGTGGTTACGAGGCACTCCTGCTCACACCTCGGCGTAGCTGAGCTGCGGCTTCTTCTCGGTCGTCGTGGCCGGTGCGACGGTCCGTGCGGGCCTGCGAAGGTATACCGCCCAGGTGACCGCGAAGCACAGCACGTAGTAGCCGAGGAAGACCACGAAGGCGCTCGTCCCGCTGCCCGAGGTGAGGAAGGACTGCCGAAGGGCGAGGTTGATGCCGAGCCCGCCGAAGGCACCGACCGCGCCGATCAGGGCCATGGTCGCTCCCGACAGCCGTCGGGCGTAGATCTGGGCCTCCTCGCCCAAGAGGCCCTTGGCCTGCGCCTTGGCCCGGTAGATGCCGGGAATCATCTTGTACGTCGACCCGTTGCCGATGCCGGTGAGGATGAACAGGACGATGAATCCGGCGATGAACAGGGTCAGCGACTTCTGCACGGAGGCGGCCACCACCACGCCGACCGCGGCGGTCATGAGGGCGAAGTTCCACAGGGTCACCCTCGCCCCGCCGAGCCGGTCGGCGAGATGGCCGCCGACGGGACGGATGAGCGAACCGAGCAGCGGGCCGACGAAGGTGAGCGAGGCGGCCTGCAGCGGGGTACGGCCGAACTGGTTCTGCAGGACGAGTCCGAAGGCGAAGCTGTAGCCGATGAAGGAGCCGAAGGTGCCGATGTAGAGGAAGGACATGATCCAGGTGTGGTTGTCCCTGACGGCCTCCTTGGCGGCGCCGGAGTCGTTCTTCACCGGACCGAGGTTGTTCATGTACGTGGCGCTGAGCACGGTGGCCATGATGATCAGCGGAATGTAGAGGCCCACCAGCAGCCGCGGCTGGGTGGCTCCGGCGGTCGCGATGACCAGCAGACCGAGCAGCTGCACCACGGCCACGCCGATGTTGCCGCCGCCCGCGTTCATACCGAGCGCCCAGCCCTTGAGGCGCAGCGGATAGAAACTGTTGATGTTGGTCATGGAGGAGGCGAAGTTCGCCCCGCCGACGCCGGTGAGGATCGCGACCACCATGAAGGTGGTGTACGACGTTCCCGGTTCCATGACGGCGAACAGGGCGACGGTCGGCACCAGCAGCATGCCGGCACTGAGGATCGTCCAGTTCCGGCCGCCGAACCGGGCGACCGCGAACCCGTAGGGCACCCGCAGTGCCGCGCCGACCAGAGAGGCGACGGCGACCAGGAAGAACTTCCCCGCCGGGTCGATGCCGTACTGGGGCCCCATGAAGAGGGCCATCACCGAGAACATGCTCCACACGGAGAATCCGATGTGCTCGGAGATCACCGAGAAGATCAGGTTCCGCTTGGCGATGTGCTTGCCTTCCGCCTCCCAGAACGTCTCGTCCTCCGGGTCCCACTGCTCGATCCACCTGCCGGCCATGGCGTGCCTCCACTGATGCTCCGGGTAGTGGACCCGACGCTAGGCACGGCGGGTTTCAGCTCCGTGGCGCGAGATGACCGCGGTGGAACCTTGCTCTCACCAGGTGCTCAGACGCGGTGTGAGCGCCCCCGTCCGCGGACGGCCCTCCCCCTCGGCGCCTTCTCCCGCGTCGCGCCGTTCGGCCACAGTCGGGGGCGGCGCTTGGCGGCGACGTCCTCCAGCCAACCCACGGCCATGATCATCAACCCGATGAGCGGGAAGACGACGATCAGCATGAGGACCGGGTACGCCCGCTCCAGATAGCCCGAGTACGTCGGCCAGACGCCCGGGATCCTCCAGAGCAGATCGATGACCGGGATCGTCGCCATGATCAGCAGGTTGTGCCAGAGGTAGATCGTCACGGCCCGGTTGTTGGACAGGGTGATCAGGCCGTCGAAGTGCGCGAGCCTCCCCGGGAGCCGCTGCCAGGAGGGGGAGTACGCGAGCAGGATCACACAGAAACCGAACGACCAGGTGGCCTGGGCGAGCGGGATGTCGTTGAGGTCCCAGCCGTCCGGGCCCAGATGCCACGACGCCCACCACAGGCCGAAGGCCATGATCAGCGAGGAAGCGGACACGAAGACGTACCGCGGGAGCTTCTCGAACATGCCCTCCTGGTGGGCGAAGCCGAGCACCCAGCAGGATCCGTAGGTGGCGAAGTCGGTGATGGCGTTGCCCGTCTCGCCGGGGATCTTGAACAACCCGGAGCCGACGACCGCCGTGAGCGCGAGCGGGGCGAGGAGCGTCGCCCACGGCAGCCTGCGGAAGGCCCACAGCAGCAGCGGCGAGGCGATCACGAACCACAGATAGGCGCGGATGTACCAGAGCGGACCCGCAGCCTGGACCGCCCAGGTGTCCTCGAGCAGGCCCGAGGCGTCACCGCTGTGCCAGGGGTACGGCGGCGCGCCGACCGGGACGATGTACCAGGCCAGTTTGACGAACCACCAGATCCCCTCCTCCTTCACCGGCTTCCAGCCGAAGTAGAAGATCACGGGCAGGACGAAGGCCGAGAACGCCCACATCGGCGGCAGCAGCCGCCGGACACGGCCCCGGATGACGCCCCAGGCGGGCCGCGCCAGCGAGCGCGCCATCAGCGAGCCGGCGAGCGCGAACATCACGCCCATCGACGGGAAGAGCACCGTCAGCCAGGCCCAGCCGAAGATGTGGTACACGATCACGCGAACCAGGGCGATGGAGCGCAGCAGGTCGAGGTAGCGGTCCCGGCCCGGCCGCTTCGGAGCGGCGGAGGGCGCGGTCTGAGGGGCCGCGAGCGCGGTCGCGCCGGCCCGGTGCCGTGCCCCGGCCGGAGGGGTGTCGCCCAGGTCGAGCGGGGGCGAGGTCATCCGACGGGCCTCCGCTCGTCACTGCCCTGGCGCTGGGTCGGAATCGAACCCGGCGCCTCCACCACTCCGGTGCGCCGCAGCTTCTGCCAGCGGAGGCGGCCGCCGGTGAGGGCGGTGATCCAGGACTGGAGCAGCACCACGTACATGAGCTGCCGGTACAGGAGTTGCTGGAGGGGCAGGGAGATCAGATGCACCATGCGTTCCTTGTCGAGCCGGAACGCGTAGGCGGCGCACACGGCCTGGATGGCGAGGACGCCGAGCCAGGCGACGACCGTCTTCTGCGTGGGGCCGAAGACGAGCCCGTAGAGCAGGAAGACGTCGATCAGCGGGGCGAGCAGTGGGAACAGCACCATGAACAGCGAGACGAGCGGCAGGCCGACCCGGCCGAAGCGGCCGGAGGGACCGCTCTCGATCACGGAGCGGCGGTGCTTCCAGATCGCCTGCATCGTGCCGTACGACCAGCGGTAGCGCTGGGACCACAGCTGCTGCACGGACTCCGGCGCCTCGGTCCAGGCGCGGGCCCGCTCCGCGTACACCACGCGCCAGCCGTCGCGGTGGATGGCCATGGTGATGTCGGTGTCCTCGGCGAGGGTGTCGTCGCTCATGCCGCCGACCCGCTCCAGGGCCTGGCGGCGGAAGGCGCCGACCGCGCCTGGGATCGTGGGCATGCACCGCAGCACGTCGTACATGCGGCGGTCCAGGTTGAAGCCCATGACGTACTCGATGTGCTGCCAGGCACCGATCAGGCTGTCCCGGTTACCGACCTTGGCGTTGCCCGCGACGGCGCCGACGCGCGGATCGCCGAAGGGCTGGACCAGTTCGCGGACGGTGGACGGCTCGAAGACCGTGTCCCCGTCCATCATCACGATGATGTCGTGGCGGGCGTTGCGGATGCCGTTGTTGAGGGCTTCCGGCTTGCCCGCGTTGGCCTGGCGCACGACCCGGACATTGGGCAGCCACATGTCGTCGACGATGTCGGCGGTCCCGTCCGACGAGCCGTCGTCGATGACGATGACCTCGATCGGGTGGTCGCTCTCCATCAGCGAGCGCACCGTGTTCTCGATGCACTCCTTCTCGTTGTACGCGGGGACCAGCACCGTCACGGGTTCGGTGACGGCCGGACCCCATCGGAAGCGGCGGCGGCGCACCTTGCGGGCGTGGCCGAAGGAGAGCAGCAGCATCAGGCCGAAGCGGAGGAAGACCAGCACACCGATCACGGCGAGGCCGACGGTCAGTGCCGAGGTGGTCCTCTCGGAGACGGCGACGGCGCCGACCCACGCCTTGCCCTTCCACAGCTCCGGTCCGCTGACCGGCGTGTGGGCGCTGGGCGCGCCGAGTGCCTCGGTGAGGTTCGCGAACCGGTAGCCGCGCTCCTCCATGTCGGGCAGGAAGCGGCTGAGGGCGGCCACGGTCTGGGAGCGGTCACCGCCGGAGTCGTGCATCAGCACGATGGAGCCCTTGGTGCCCTCGGGAGTGGCGCGCTTGATGATCGCCTCGACGCCCGGGCGCTTCCAGTCCTCGCTGTCCGTGTCGTTGAACGCGGTGATGTAGCCGCGGCTGCCGATGTACTCGGTGACCGGCCAGGACTTGTCGTCCAGGGCGGCCGAGAAGGACGAGTACGGGGGCCGGAACAGCGAGGTGCGGATACCGGCGGCGCCCGCGAGCGCCAGCTGGTTCTGCGAGAGCTCCCAGTCGATCCGGCTCTGCGTCTGGAGCGCCAGATCGGGGTGGTTGAAGGTGTGCAGGCCGAGTTCGTGGCCCTCCGCGACCATCCTCTGCACCAGTTCCGGATGGCGGGAGGCCATCGTGCCGGTCACGAAGAACACCGCATGGGCGTCGTACTGCTTCAGCTTGTCGAGGACCTTCGGCGTCCACACCGGGTCGGGCCCGTCGTCGAAGGTCAGCACCAGGTTCTTGTCCGGGACGCTGAGCGCCTTGGGCTCGCCGGGGGTTCGGGCGTCGATGACGGGCCCGCCGTTCAGTATCTGCTGGGGCACCTGGCCGTTGGAGGCCGGGGGGCGCACACGGTGGTCGGCGAGGATCTCGCTGTGCACATAGCCGCGCAGCATGAGCATCGCGAGGAGCGCGACGAGGAAGAGCGAGGGCAGCAGATAGCGCATGGGAAGCCTGCGCCGAGCGGCGGACCGCCTGGCACTCTTCTTGCGCCGGACGGCCCGTCTGCTGGAGGCGGTCATCTAGCCGGCACCTTCCCCGGCCAGCTGCTGGCCCTGTGCCACCGGCTCGCCGGTGGGTTCTTCCGTCGCGGTCTCGCTGGGTGTGGGGTCGACCGGGTCCGGCGGCGGCTCCTCGCCGCCCGTGCCGCCGGTGTTCCCGGCGCCTCCCGTGCCGCCCGGTGCCGTGGACACGGTGGGCTTCGGGTCGGTCGTCGCCCCGCCGGTGCCGGCGCCGCCGGTGGTGGCCGCGCCGCTGCCGGAGGCGCCCGACGGGCTGCCGCTCCGGTCGCCGCCCGGCTCGCCGGCGGACCCGGCGGGCTGCCGCGGCACGTCGGCCGGGCTGCCGGAGGGCGAGGGGACGCCCGCGACGACCTCGGCACCGGCTGGGGCCGACGGGGCCTCGGAGGGCCCCGGGGTCTCCTCGGCGGTGTCCGCCTTGTCGTCCGCCGGCCCGGGGATGAGGAGCGACGGCGCGTTGGAGTTGCCGCCGATGAGGGCGACCACGAGGGTTACGGCATAGCCGGCGCAGACGAGCGCCAGCACCCATCCGATGCGACGGAACTTCTTGCTGCGACGGCCGCTCTCGTCGACGAACACGGGCCCGTCGGCGTCTTCTTGAGGGGTCCCGGGGTTCATCCGGGCAGCCTGGAGGTTCCTGAACTCCACGCTGTCGATCTGGATCGTGACCTCATTGGGGTCATGACTGTGCCCTATTCGGGACTTTTCTGGCCTGTTTTCCACTGCTGTACGCTCTTCCCCCACTGAACGGAGAGGTGGGAGCGCCGGCGGAACCGGACGCCTGCCGTCGGACCGGGCCCCCTAAACCCGGGCCGAGCACCCCCTACCACGTTGCACCCGGACCACGAATGTAGCGCACGCGGCTGACGGCCGGGCCGCGGAGTCAGGTGTTCCGCGCCATAGCGGCCCGGTCGCCGTCCGGCAGCCAGCCGTCCGGCGGCACGTCCAGCCACCCTTCCGACGCGGCGATTTCGGCCGCGACGGAACGCAGGACGCCGAGGCCGGGGTGGCTCAGACCGCGCCGCCGGACCAGCGAGACCGGCGACAGCGGCACGGGGTCGACGAGCGGCCGCACGACCATGCCCGGCACCGGGAGGAACTCGGTGCTCGCCAGCACCGACCAGCCGTGCTTGCGCACCACCCGCACGAACTCCTCCGGCCCGGCTATCTCGGGGAAGGGGGCGGCCATGCGTATTCCGCGGCCGGCGAAGAGCCGGGCGGCGAGGTCGGTCCACTCCGCGGTGGCCGCGTTGCCCGCGCCGGCGTACAGGGTCTCCCCGGCCAGGGCGTCCACCGGCACCGCGTCGAGCGCCGCGAGCGGATGGGCGTCGTGGAGCAGTACGGCCATCCGCTCGTAGCGCACCGGCTCGTGGGCCAGTTCGGAGCGCAGCGCCGCGTCGATCCCGGCGATCCTGCCGAAGGAGACGTCGAGCCGGCCGGCGACGATCTCCGCGGCGGCGCCGGTGAGCCCGCTGAGGTAGCGGGCCACGAACTCCAGGCCGGGGGCCGCACCGCGGGCCTCGCCGAGCAGCCGGTGGGCCGTCCCCACCGGGGCGCCCACGTCGACGAGCAGCGGGCGCTCTGTATCGGCGAAGGCGGAGGCCAGGGCGTCGTGGGCGTCCAGCACCCGCCGTGCGTAGGGCAGCAGCCGCTCGCCCTCGGCCGTGAGCCGCACCTGCCGGGTGGTCCGGACGAACAACTCGGAGCCCACCGCCCGCTCCAGCCGCCGGATGTCGCGGCTGAGCGCCTGCTGGGCGACGTACAGCCGGGCGGCGGCCCGGGTGAAGTGCAGTTCGGCGGCGACCGCGAGGAAGGCGCGGAGCAGACGGGGTTCGAGGTCCTGGGACACCCCGAGAACTTACAACAGGAGTGCGTCAATGGGCCCCGAACAGGTGTTGGACCACCGGGGGACCTCGTCGCGAACCTTGAGCCATGCCGCAGTCGACCTCACCGCAGATGACCACGTCCGGCGGGACCCTGGTCCTGGCGTCCCGGGGCGGGGAGCCCGGACGCTCCCGTCCACCGGGCCCGTACCGCCGGCTCTTCGCCGTGCCCGGGGCCCGGGCCTTCACCGCCGGGAACCTCCTCGCCCGGCTGCCCATGGGCATGTTCGGCGTCAGCGCCGTGATCATGATCGCCGGGCAGCGCGGCTCGTACGCCCTCGCCGGCGCCGTCACGGCGACCGGCCTGGCCGCGACCGCGCTCGTCGCCCCGTGGACGGCACGGCTGGTCGACCGGTACGGCCAGGCCCGCGTCGCCGTCCCCGCCACCGTGCTGGCCGTGCTCGGCTCGCTCGCCCTGGTGCTGTGCGTCCGTCACGGAGCCCCCGACTGGACGCTCTTCGTCGCACACGCCGCGACCGCCACGACGCCCAACACCGGCGGGATGTCCCGGGCCCGCTGGGCCCACCTGCTGAAGGGCGACCCGGCCGCCCGGCACACCGCGAACTCCTTCGAGCAGGCCGCCGACGAGCTGTGCTTCATGCTCGGTCCGGTGCTCGCCGCCTGGCTCTGCGCTGGGCTCTTCCCTGAGGCCGGGACCCTGGTCGGCGCGGGGCTGCTGCTGACGGGCGTGGTCCTGTTCGCGGCCCAGCGGTCCACCGAGCCACCCGTGTCGGACAGGAGCGTGAAGCCCCGCTCCCCGCTGCGCACGCCCGGCATGGCGCCGATGCTCGCCGTCTTCCTCGCCACGGGAGCCGTCTTCGGCTCGATGGAGGTCGTCACGATCGCCTTCGTGGACGGTCCGGCGGCGGGTGCGGTGCTGGCCCTCCAGGCCGCCGGCTCGTTCCTCGCGGGCCTCGTCCACGGCCGGGTCCGCCGTACGGCCCGGCTGCGGACCTGGCTGGCCGCGATGACGCTCCTCATGGCGCTGCCGCTGCTCGCGGCGGCCGGCACGGGCTCCCTGCTCGCGCTGGCGGGCGCGCTTCTGCTCGCCGGCATGGCGACGGCGCCGACCATGGTGACCGGCATGACCACGATCCAGCGCATCACCCCGGCGGGGCAGCTGAACGAGGGCATGACCCTGGCCGTGACGGCGCTGCTCGGCGGGATCGCGGCCGGTTCGGCGGCGGGGGGCTGGACGGTGGAGCACGTGGGCGCCGTCCACGGCTACGCGATCCCCGTCACTGCGGCCGCCCTGGCACTGGCGCTGGCGCTGCTGCCGGCCCGCATGACGAAGGCCCGGCTGTCGTGACAGCCGGGCCTCGCCCACATGGGGTGCGGTGTCCGGGGGCGAGCCCCCGGATGTTCCACTGGTGGAGATGGCGGGAATCGAACCCGCGTCCAACGGTGCGGAATCAGGGCTTCTCCGTGTGCAGTCCGCTGCGATTTTCTCGGCCCCGGAGATCACGCGGACAAGTCTCCGACGGGCTCAGCCACTGTTTGTTTTCCCTCTACACCCCGTGACCGGGCCTAGAGGTTTAGTTCCCTAGCTGATGCCAGGATCCGGGTCGGGAACAGCCCCGGGCTGACACTTCGCGAGTCGCTACTCAGGCAGCGAGGGCGAAGGAATCGCGCTTGGTGTTGGCGATTATTGGTTGCGACATATGGTTTACGAGATCATTGCCGCTTCCTCGACACGCTTCCCCTGCTTCGACAGCCGCTGTCGAAACCGATCATCCCCATGTTGATTTTTCAAACCTGCCCCCTCGAGGAGGGCAGGAGCCATCGTACGTGACCAACGCACGACCGTGCCAGCGTATTCCGCGCGTCCGGCTCAGGCCCGCTGCCGCCGGCGCGCCGCGGACATCGCCCGGTCGGCCTCGCGGCGGTCCTGCTTCTCCCGCAGGGTCTGCCGCTTGTCGTACTCCTTCTTGCCCTTCGCGAGGGCGATCTCGACCTTGGCCCGGCCGTCCTTGAAGTACAGGGCGAGCGGGACGATCGTGTGACCCGTCTCCTGGGACTTCGACTCCAGCTTGTCGATCTCCACCCGGTGCAGCAGCAGCTTCCGCTTCCGCCGGGCGCTGTGGTTGGTCCAGGTGCCCTGGCTGTACTCCGGCACGTGGACGTTGTGCAGCCACGCCTCGTGGTCGTCGATCTGGACGAACCCGTCCGCCAGCGAGGCACGCCCCTGACGCAGCGACTTCACCTCGGTACCCATCAGCACGAGACCGCACTCGTAGGTGTCGAGGATGTGGTAGTCGTGCCGCGCCTTCTTGTTCTGCGCGATCAGCTTGCGCCCTTTTTCCTTAGCCATAGTGCGGTCATTTTCGCACTACGACCCCGCCCCGAGGCCACTCAATACCGTCTGCGCCCGCTCCTCGGCCCGCTCGCTCACGGCCAGGTCCGGGGTGATGCCCCGGCCGTCGACGTCGTGACCGGACGGGGTGCGGTAGTGACCGACGGTGAGCTCCGCGACGGAGCCGTCGGGCAGTCGCTCCGGCATCTGCACCGACCCCTTGCCGAAGGTGCGGGCGCCCACGGTGACGGCGCGGCCCCGGTCCTTGAGGGCGCCCGTGACCAGCTCGGCCGCGCTCATCGTGCCGCCGTCCACGAGGGCGACGACGGGCCGCCCGGTGTCCCCCCCGGGCCGGGCGTAGAGGGCCTTCTGCTCACCGCGCACGTCGTACGTGGCGACCAGCCCGCCGTCCAGGAAGGCGGACGCCGCAGTGACGGCCTCGGAGACCAGCCCGCCGCCGTTGCCCCGCAGGTCCAGCAGGACCCCGGCGCCCTCGGGAGCCGAATCCACCGCCTGCCGCACCCGCTCCCCGGTGCCCTTGGTGAAGGCCGCGACCTTGATCAGCACGGCCTCGCCGCCCAGCCTGCGGACGGTGACCGCCTCGGTGGCGAGCCGGGCCCGCTGCAGCGTCCGGTCCCAGGTGCGGTCACCGCGCTGGAGACCGAGCACGACGGACGAGCCGGCGCCGGCGCTCTTGCCGTCACCGCGCAGCAGCCGGACGACCTCGCTGACGGGCCGGCCGTCTATCCGGGCGCCGTCGACCGTGCGCAGCTGGTCGCCGACGCGGACGCCGGCCCTCTCGGCGGGACCGCCGCGCTGCAGGCGGGCGACCTCGACCCGGCCGTCGGCGCCGCGCCTGGCCCACAGGCCGACGCCGGTGTACGAGCCGTCGAGGGCGCGCGCGAACTCCTCGTACTCGCCCTTGTCGTACACCGCGCCCCAGCGGTCCCCGCTGCGGCTCACTACCTCTTCCGCCGCCTTGGCGCCGGACTTGCCGTCCGCGGCGGCCTCGGCGGCGGCCCGCGCGATCTCGTCGCGGTCGACCGTGGCGGCGGCGGCCCGCACGCGGGGCTCCGGCGGCTCGACGTCATCGATGGGCAGCAGCCCCGTCGCGGAACCGGTGACGAGGGCGCCGGCGAACACCAGCGTCAGGACCGCCCCGTGGCGCAGGCCACGGGGCACCTTGGGTGATCCGGGGCCCAACATGGCGCCCACTCTAGGACAAGCGAAGGGCGCCGTAGGGTCGTTGACCCGTACGGCGCCCGGGGCGCTCGTCACACCTTCAGGTACTTGCGCAACGCGATGAAAGCGGCCATGGAGGGCATCAGAAGCCCGATCACGAGGACGAGCGGCAGTACCGCTATCACGGCGTCCCAGCCGATGAAGTTGACCAGCGGCATCTTCTCGGAGAGGGCCAGCCCGCCGTCGATGAGGAAGTACCGGCCGACCAGGAGCATCACGCAGGCGACCAGACCGCCGAGCAGGCCGGCGAAGGCGGCCTCCATGATGAACGGCATCTGGATGTAGAAGCTGGACGCTCCCACGAGACGCATGATCCCCGTCTCACGCCGGCGGCTGAACGCCGACACCCGCACGGTGTTGACGATCAGCATCAGCGCGATGACCAGCATCAGTCCCATGATGAAGAGGGCGGCGACGTTCATGCCCCGCATCATGTTGAAGAGGTTCTCCAGGATGCCGCGCTGGTCCTGGATGGACTGGACGCCGTCACGGCCGGCGAAGGCGGTCGCCACGACCTTGTACTTCTCCGGGTCCTTCAGCTTGACCCGGAACGACTCCTGCATCTGGTCCGGCGTGATGACGGTGGCGATGGCCGTGTCGCTGTACTGCTCGCGGTAGTGCTTGTAGGCCTCGTCGGCGGACTCGTGGTGGACCTCCTCGACGATGTTCATCTCTTCGAGGTCGGACTTGATCTGGTCCCGCTGCTCGGCGGTGACGGCACCCTTCGAGCACTTCTCGTCCGTCTCCGCGTCGTTCTTGTTGCAGAGGTAGATGGAGACGTTGACCTTGTCGTACCAGAAGTCCTTCATGGTGCTGACCTGTTCACGCATGAGCAGGGCGCCACCGAAGAGGGCGAGCGACAGGGCCACGGAGACGATCACCGCGAAGGTCATCGTCAGATTGCGGCGGAGACCGACGCCGATCTCCGACAGTACGAACTGGGCGCGCATGGCGAGTGTTTCAGCCTTTCCTCTACCTGCTCAGTACCTGCTCAGTGCTGGTAGCCGTAGACACCGCGCGCCTGGTCGCGTACGAGCCTGCCCTGTTCGAGCTCGATGACGCGCTTGCGCATCTGGTCGACGATGTTCTGGTCGTGGGTCGCCATCACCACCGTGGTGCCGGTCCTGTTGATCCGGTCCAGCAGCTTCATGATGCCGACGGAGGTCTGGGGGTCGAGATTGCCGGTCGGCTCGTCCGCGATCAGCAGCATGGGGCGGTTGACGAAGGCCCGGGCGATCGCCACGCGCTGCTGCTCACCACCGGAGAGCTCACCGGGCATCCGGTCCTCCTTGCCGCCGAGACCGACCAGGTCGAGGACCTGGGGAACGGCCTTGCGGATCTCACCGCGCGGCTTGCCGATGACCTCCTGCGCGAAGGCCACGTTCTCGGCGACGGTCTTGTTCGGCAGCAGACGGAAGTCCTGGAAGACGGTGCCGAGCTGCCGGCGCATGTGGGGCACCTTCCAGTTGGACAGGCGCGCGAGGTCCTTTCCGAGGACGTGCACCTGGCCGTGGCTGGTGCGCTCCTCGCGGAGGATCAGCCGCAGGAAGGTCGACTTGCCGGAACCGGACGAGCCCACGAGGAAGACGAACTCCCCCTTCTCGATCTCCAGGGAGACGTCGCGCAGGGCTGGTCGGTTCTGCTTGGGATAGCTCTTGGAGACGTTGTCGAATCGGATCACGAGTGCACCACGGTCGGCCGGGAGTATGTGTGCGTGACCATACGCGAACGAGGATGGCGCGTGCAGTCACCGCCCGGAGTTGCGCGATTTGTCGGATAGACACCCCTCGCTTGCCGCGCACCCAAGCCTCCCGGAACGGGTGTAACCCGACGGGGCGCGCCGAATCGCTCGCGAGCTGGCACAGTGGTACCGGGAACGGATGCGGTTCCCGGAGCGTTGCGCGGAGAGACACGCGGAGAACCACCGAGGAACGCCGGAAGAACGGACTCCGCCGGCGGCTCCGCCGCGCGGGAGGAGGAGAGCGCATGACCTACGACCGACTGGTGTGCGCCAACTGCGCCGCGCCCGTCGCGGAGGGCCGCTGCCCCGTCTGCCGGGCCAGTCGCGAGCGCCTGCAGCAGGGCCCCTTCGCGGGCCTGAACCCTGCGGCGCTGGTGGCGCTGCTGGTGGTCCTCGTGGCGGCGCTTGCACTCCTGGCGCACCAGACGGCCTGACGGGCCGACCGAAGCCGGACCAGGCACCGAAACCGCACGGGAACAGACAGAAACGCACAGGGGCCCGGAGAGTCCGTCGACTCTCCGGGCCCCTGTCGCAAGCTGTGACGAATCACTACCGTGCGTCACACCCGATCGCGTGGAACAGGGGCGGCCCGATCAGACCGCGGCCCGGCCACTGACGAGGCGGGGCAGCATGCGGAAGCCGATGCCACCGGCGATCATCGTCGCGGCACCGACCAGCAGGAACGTGGTCTCGGCGGCGCCGGTCTCGGCCAGCTCCTCCTTGGCCTCACCCTGCTCGACCGGCTGGGAGCCGGCGGAGTCGGTGTCGGTGTTGTCGGCGCACTCCGCACCCTCGACGCTCACGGTGCAACCGTCGGAGCCGCCGTCGCCGCCACCGGTCGCGGCGGAACCGCCGGTGGTGGAAGAACCGCCGGAGGTGGAAGAACCGCCGGAGGCGGAAGAACCGCCGGTCGTCGCGGAGCCCTCGGTGGAACCGCCCTGGTCACCGCCGGTGGCGTTGCCGCCGGAGTTGCCGTTGCCGCCCGAGTTGGCGTTGCCGCCCGAGTTGGCGTTGCCGCCGGAGTTGGCGTTACCACCGTCGGTCGTACCACCGTCAGTGGTCCCGCCGTCGGTCGTACCACCGTCGATCGCGCCGCCGATGGTCACGCCACCGTCGGTCGTACCACCGTCAGTGGTGCCGCCGTCAGTGGTGCCGCCGTCGGTCGTGCCACCGTCGGTCGTGCCACCATCGGTCGTACCACCGTCGGTCGTACCACCGTCGGTCGTACCACCATCGGTCGTGCCACCGTCAGTGGTGCCACCCTCGACACCAGCGTCAACTCCACCGAGAGTGCCGCCGACGTCCTCGCCGTCACGGATACCGAGACCGATCTCAGCACCCTCCTGCGTCACCTCGGCGCTTGCGGTCAGGTCACCGACGCCGAGGGCCTGCGCCGCGCCCGCGGCGGTCAGGGAAGCACCGGCGGCGATCACCGCGCCGGCGGCTATCCGCGCGACGCGAACCCGCGTCTTCTTGGTCATCTGTTGCTACCCCCAGTAGCTGATTCGTTTGTAGTGCAGCGTCAGGGGCGGTGACCGCTCAGGGCTGCGCTTCCGCTTCCCCGCTCACACCCGCCCCACAGGTACGCATGCCGCGCGCCAGCCTTCCCAGTTTCCGCGGACGCGTCAAGTTTCATTGCGCGTGCGATGCCCGAAATAGGGCCAGTTGACCGAGGCGGGGCGTATAACTGTGACGTAAGACAGGAACTACCGCCCGCCTGAGGCCAGTTCCCTTGTCGACAAAGCGAGGCACCAGCGGCTTTCCGCTTCCCGCCCGCGAATCACAGCAACGACAACCGCGGTCACACAGGGTCGATCAGGCGCGCCTTGAGAGAGCCGACGAAGGCCGTCCAGGCCAACGGGCCGAACACGACGGCGGGGCCGTCCGGGTTCTTGCTGTCCCGGACGGGGACGCGGGCGGCGCAGGAGTCGTTGACCTCGAGGCAGTCGCCGCTGCTGCCGCCGCTGTGGCTGGACTTGCGCCACATGAGGGCGGGGTCGGGGACGACCTGCTCATTGCTGCGCATGCTCGTACTCCTCCGCGACGGACCTGATCAGAGCCAGGGACTCGCGGTGCGAGAGCGCGTCCCCCAAGGCGTGATCGTAGACCGCCTGGCACTCGCGCACCACGGACGGAACTTCGAGTACCCGGCCCGTCTTCAGAGCTTCGACGTAGGCAACAGGAGGCACGGAAGAGGCGGAGACCGGCCCGGCGCGATGGCGGGGAGCGTGGCGCGCGCCGGGCCGGCCGTGGGTCCCCCGCATCGGCAGCGGAGCCCGGGAGGGGCGGCCGGCCCGTGCCCATGAGGGCCGGGTCGGCCGCCCCGGCGGCCGGGACGTACTCAGGTGCCGGGCGCGGGCCCGTTCACCGGCCGTCCGTCAGCGGCCCGCGGGATGGCACGCGCTCACACGCTGCTCGCCGTGCCCGCGCTGCTGAAGCATCCCGACGGCGTGGAGATGGAGCTGCCGGTTGCGGCGCAGCCGACGGTGCTGCCGGGCGAGTGGGCCGCCGGCAGCACCTCCAGTTCCGGCGCCTCCTGATCGAGGCGCAGGTCGAGTACCGGGGCGGAAGTCGGGGTGATGTCGTTCATGTTCTCCTCCTGTAAGAAGTTCCGTGTGGGTGTCCGCCGGCGGAGGCCGACGGTGGCGGGTCTCGGAACCGCCGCTGCTCGTCGGGGCGGCGAGCGGCCCCGGTCCGTCGCCGTGCCGTCGGCTCGCTCAGTGGCTGCTGGCGGTCGACGCGCTGCTGATCGAGGCGGCGGGGCAGGACGCGCAACTGATGCTTCCCGCGCTGCCGAGGGTGCTGCCTGGGGCGTACCCGGCCGGCAGCACCTCCAGCTCGGGGAGTTCACGCTCCAGCACGAGTTCCAGTACGTCGGTGTCGGGCAACCTGTCCATGCGTCTCCTTGCTCGTTGCTCGTGTGACCGGCGTGTCCGCCGGCTCGTCTGCTGGGGGCGGACCGGGATCCCGTGATCCGGCCCGCCGTGGTGGGGCGGGCTACTTGGAGCTCAGGGTGCTCGCGGTCCCCCAGGTCATGGCCGGGCAGGAACCGGAGCCGACGGTGGCGGCGCAGGACACGTTCCCGGCCGAGTACTCCTCGGGGAGCACCTCCAGTTCGGGCATCTCCTGGTCCAGACGCAGGTCGAGGTCGTTCATTGCGGTCTCCTGTCGTGTCGAGGGTGGCGCGGCTCCGGGGCTCCGGAGCCGCGGTGGGGTCCGTGCGGACCCGACGCGGGCGATCCGTGTCAGCCGGCGCTGCTGGCCGAGCCGACACTGCCGATGGAGCCCGCCGGGCAGGAGAAGGACCCTGCCGTGCTGGCGCAACCGGCGCAGGAGCCCGCGGAACGGGTGTCGGGGAGCACCTCGATCTCGGGGTCCTCGTGCTCGATGCGCAGATCGAGTTCGCTCATCACGCTGTTCCTTTCGTGATCTTCACGCTGCGGCCCCGGACGGGGCCGCCACGGCGCCCTGTCGTGCGCCGGGTCTCGGGGCCCGCTAAGGGGCGTTGGTGCCGGGGGACGCACCGGGAAGCGCCGGAGGGGGCGAGGGGGAAGCGGAACGCTCCGCCCGCGCCGCCACCCGCCCGAGCACGGCCTCTTCGAGGGGGAGGAAGCCGAGCCGGTTGAGCGTCATGTGCAGCTGCATCAGCAGCAGCCGCGAGGCGACGGCGGCGGGGTCGACGGCCAAGGCACGCCGCACGCCGTCCGCGAGGTCGCGGCCCAGCGCGTCGGCGGCGGCGGGAAGCGCGGAAAGGGACTTGGCATCGCCAGAGGAGGCGACCGGCAACGCGACGGCGGCACCGGCGGCGGCCCTGGCGGAGGCGGGCCCGGCACCGGCGGGCGGTCGTGGATCCGCCGGCCATCGTTCGGCGATCCGCTCCGTCTCCCGGAGCGAGGCCGGGTCCCCGGCGAGGACGCCGGTCCAGTGGCCCCAGTGCAGCCGCCAGACCCGCTCGCGCTGGCGCCGCCCCAGCGAGCCCAGGCAGGACCGCATCACCCGCACCGCGAGATGCGCCCTGGCCGTACGGTCCGCCCCGGTCGCCCGGACCGCGTCCAGGCACAGCTCGCTGCTGGCCTGGAAGACCTCCTCGGCGATGTCGACGGCCGGAGGTGATCCGTAGTAGTGGTGCTCCCGGCCGTAGAGGCCCAGGCTGAGCCGGCGGCTGCCGCTACCGGGCAGCCCCTCCTCCGCCAGCGGGTGCAGCCGGTGGACCTCCCCCCGGTCAGGCGGACGGACGTGCTCCCTCCACAGGGCGCGGCCGGCCTCCCAGCAGCCGTCGAGCGCGTCGGGAGTGCCGCGGAAGCGCACCCGCAGATGCGGGCCGCTCGCATCGGCGTAGCGGAGGAAGAACCACCGCCGGACGCCCGCGTGCTCGGCTGCCTCGACCCAGCTCGGGACCAGGTCGGTCAGCAGGAGTTCGCCGTCCTGGTGTCCGGTGTGGTGGACACGGGCGTAGAGCCATTCCTCAGCGGCCATCTCGGCACCGCTCCGGTTCCGTGTCCCGCACCGGGCGGGCGAAGTGCACGCAGTGCTCGACCACATGGGCGTCGGGTCCCTCCCCGACGGGGCGTCGCGGAAGGCACTCGGCGAACACCAGCACCGTTCCGGGCCGTTCGGTCAGGCGGTCCAGCAGGTCCAGACCCGTGGGGGAGGCGAAGGACAGCCACAGGGGTTTGCGGGCCCTGTCCCCGCGCCGCGGGGAGCCGCTCCCACCCCTGACGTACACCTCGGCGGGCATGCCGTGGGCGCGTCGCCAGGCGTCCACCCGTTCCAGGAAGACCGCCGGTTCCTCGCCCGGTTCCCGGCGCGGTACCTCGGACGTCTCCCACCGCCAGTGCGCCCGCCGGACCGCCGCGCCCGCCACGACGTGCCGTGCCGACGCACCGCGTCCCGCCCCCGGCTGGCCGTCGGGGCGCGTGCCGTCGGCGAGACCCGGGGGCAGCCACCAGGGGTCCGCGAGGACGAGCAGGAACCGGGCCGCTCCGCCCACCAGATGGCGCGGGACGGTACCGAGGTAGACGGGGGCCACCGGTGTGCCGCTCCGGCGGCGCAGTTCCAGGGCGTTCCGCCTGCCGTCGTGCACCAGTACCAGCTCCTCCACCGGTACGCCCGGGCCGAACCGGCGCGGCACGGTGGGCCAGTGCAGCGACGCGGGAAGGACGCCGCAGCTGTCCCCCTGCAGGGGGTTGACCTCGCGGGCCGGGACGAACTCCAGGCACTCGGCGTCCGGATGCAGCGTGCGCACCCAGGCGCGGAGCCGTTCGGCGAAGCCCGCCCCGGGCGCGTCGCCGACGGAGTCGTACAGCCGGTGGAAACGGGCGACCAGCCCTCCTGCGCCCGACGAGACCTGGTTGACGACGAGGAGCGGGCCGTCGCCGTCCGCGTCGCAGTCCTGGAAGACGACGGCGACCGAGGGCAGGCAACTCGACCGCCCCGGACGGGCGGGGCGAGCCGTGCCCGGGGCGGGGCCGAAAGGGGCTCCGGGGGCTCCGGGGATTCCGAACGCGGCCAGCTCCTGGAAGAAGCCGAACACGTCGTCGCAGACACCGCCCGGGCCGAACCGCGCCACGAACGCGTCGGTGAGCGCCTGGTACTCGGGGGACACCCGCAGGCTGTCGCACACGGCCCCGGCATGGCGCCGCAGTAACGCGGCCCGCTCGTCGTCCAGCGGGCGGGCCGGCAGGGTGCCGGCCCGGTCCTCGTAGACCAGGGTGACGTCGTCCAGCGGCCAGTCGTCGGCGGCGCCGAGCGCCCCGAGGGCGTCCTCCAGCGCTTCGCGCAGCCGCACCAGGGCGTCGGCCCGGGCCGCCGGGCCGCCGCCGGCGATGACCGCCAGCTCGCCCGCGGCGGTCCGCAGTCGCCCGGCCGCCCGGAGGTCCGACGGGTCACGGGATGCGGCCAGTGCCGTGGCGAGCCAGTCCAGGAGCCCGTCCTGCGGGCAGGGGTCGTCGATGTCCAGCAGACCGGCCTCCAGGTAACGGGCCAGCCGGACGGCGGGCAGCCTCCCCGGATCCCGGAGGGCGGCGAACAGGTCCTCCCTCCCGGTGGCGTCGAGGACCTCGTCGTCCGACCAGGCCCAACCGTCGGTCACCGACTGCCGTGGCTCGCTCATCCGGGCGAGGGGGTCCGCCACGCGGAGGGAGCCGTTGACCCGCCAGCGGACCAGGTCGCGCACCCCGTGACGGACGGCCGCAGCCCGCAGCAGTACCCGGCCGACCAGGGGGTGCAGGACGACCCGGACCCGGGCGCCGTGGTCCGCTCCCGGGACCGAGACATGGGTGAGCGAGGACAGCGGGCTGGCCTTCAGTGCGGACCGTACGGCGTACCCGTACGCGGTCAGGCGCTCCCCCCGGTCCAGCGGCCGCCCGCCCGGCTGCCGTACACGACGGGAGAACACGGGCGAGACCAGTGCCAGCGCGCCCGACACGGCGGGCAGTCCCATGAGGTGGCGCAGGGTCCGCTCCTCGGCGGCCTCCGCGGCCCCGGCACGCCGGCCCAGCAGCTGCCGCAGCTCGGCCAGGGACCCGGCCCGTTCCACCCAGCGCTCCAGTGCCGAGACCTCCCTCGCCTCCCTCGTCGCGAGTGCCTCGCGGACCTGCGCGAGCAGTTCCGGCGGCACCAGGTCCGGCCGCCCGGCGTGGGCCGCCCTCCGCCAGCGCAGCACCGACCGGCGTGCGCCGGTGGTCGGCATCAGCGGCACGGCGTCGTGCAGCAGACCGGTCACCGCCGGTGCCAGGGCGGCCAGTTCCCGGCGGGCCGCGGCGATCCGGTCCAGGACCTCGGCGACCTCCTCGGCCGCCAGCGGTGCCACGGCGGCTGCCGGGAGTCCGGCGACCCTGCTCAGGGCCGGGCCCACGGCCAGGGGATGTCCGGCGGCGGGCCCGTCCACGGCTCGCGTCGCGGTCGGGGGCTGAGCCGAGGACGGGGACCGCGTCGCGGTCGAGGGCTGCCTCCCGGTCGAGGTCGTCATCACGCGCCCCCGAACAGCAGGAGCAGCGAGCGTACGCAGAAGACCGCGACGAGCAGCGCGTAGGCGAGGCAGACGAGCCCGAACACCTGGTAGTGCAGCTGCCGGGAGCGGCTCCGGACGGCGAGCCAGCTCGGCGGTGGCTGCCGCAGCACCCGGCACCGCAGTGCGGTGAAGGCGCGCGAGCGCAGGTTCAGTGTGCCCATGGCCGACTCCAGCGCGTGGTACCCGTCGGTGGGGAGCAGCGGGTTCAGGTTCGCCAGCAGCAGGCCGATCTGCAGCCAGACCATCAGCAGGCAGAGCTGTCCGAACTGCCCCTCGGCGTACAGCGACAGCGCCGACCAGCCGCCCAGCCACAGCACGTCCTGGGCCACTCCGGCCAGGGCGATGACCACCCGGGGCCCGCGTCCGGGGAGCCGGTGGGCGTCGGTGCGGTCCACATAGGCCACGGGGACCAGGTAGAAGAGGAGGCCGACGCCGATCTCCCGGACGGGGACGCCGTAGTAGCGGCAGGCCAGTCCGTGGGCCAGCTCGTGCAGGGTGGTCTGCAGCAGCATGCCGCAGACGACGACCGCCCAGCCCCGCACCGGGAGGGTCAGCTCGGGACCGCCGGCCGCGAGGGGAGCGGCGAGCACCGACCCCGCCCCCCACACCGCGAGGACCGCCGCGGCGATCCACAGCGCGCCGAACGGCCGCGGTGCGCGGCGGAGCAGCGAGGCGGGCGGGTCCAGCACGACGCGCACCCCGGCGCCCACCAGCGGCAGACGCGGCATGTGGCCGCGGCGTGCGAAGCGCACGGCCGAGGCTTCCCGGCCACCGGCCGGGGGCACGGTCAGCAGTCCGGCGGCGCGCAGTTCCCCGAGGAAGTCCAGCACCACCCGCTCGGTGGAGCCGTCACCGCGTCCCGTGCCCGCGGCCCGGGCGGCGAACTCCCGTCCGGTCATGGAACCGTCGAGGGCCGTGAGGATCGCGGCCCCGCTCCTGGACAGCCGGGTGTAGTGGCCGCTGACCGGGTCGTAGGCGAGCGGTTCCCGGTTCAGCCCCTCGGTGATCTCGACGTCGGGGCGCATGGCCGGGCGCTCGGTGTCCAGCCAGGACGGCCGGGCGCTGCCGGAGGCCACATGGACGGATGAGCCGGCCATCACCACTCCCCGGTCCGGTCGCCCGGCGCCGGGGCAGGCCGGACCCGGCGGGGGGAGCCGAGTGCCAGGCCGATGAGCTGTGCCCGGCCGGACCCGTCGAGGCCCAGATGGGTGCGTCCCGCCGCACCGAGCACACCGGCGAACACGGAGCCGACGGCTCCGAGGGAGAGGGCTGCGAGCCATGCGGAATGGGCCAGCGCCGCGCCGCGTGCCAACAGCAGCCGGTGGCCCCCCGCACCATGCCGTTCGAGTGTCGCCGCCAGATCGCCGTGCACCACCACCAGGGCCGGTGCCTCGGCGAACTCCAGTTGCAGCACCAGGTCCGCGAGCGGCGGCAGGGCACGTGGCTCGGGCACCAGCCGTCGCCCCTCGGGCTCGTAGCGGTGGCAGCCCTCCGGAACGTCGAGGAGTCTCTGCACCAGTACGGTCGCGGCCGGCGTCGGCAGCGTGGGGAAGGCCGGCCGCCACAGCCGCCCGTCCTGCTCGAAGGCGTACGCGAGGGCCTTGACGAGGACGTCCCCGTCCAGCGGTTCGGGCGCCCAGTGCCGTTGTGCTCTGCGGCGGCGCAGCGCACGGACCGGGTCACCGGGCAGCGGGGGAGCCGCTCCGGGCCGGACGTCGGAGGATGCGGATGCGGTGGGCGGTGCGGCCAGCAGTTGCTCGGTCAGGCCGGCCGTGTCGATCAGCGGCACGAGCCGCTCCCTTCGTCCTGGAGCCGCACTGCGGCGGTGATGAGCGCGGGACCGCCGGCACCCACGAGGAACTCCCGGTGCCGTTGCAGGGGGTGGGGGTCCAGCAGGCCGTGTGCCAGCCCGATCGCCCGGGCCGTGAGAGCGAGCTGGGCCAGTGCGCATCCGGTGTCGAGGTTCCCCACGCGGTAGGCGAACGGACCGTACTTCCGGGCGACGCGGCCGATGTCCGAGGCCAGGACCAGGTGCACGCCGGGCCGCTCCCCGCCGTCGGCGGCGTCCCCGCCCAGTGCCGTGAGGAGCGTGCCCAGGTGGTCGGTGTGGGGGTGCATGGCGGTGAGCGCATGGTCGGCGGCGTCGTAGTAGTGGACGCCGTCGGGGAGGCCGGGGACGCCCCGCAGCAGCGCGTAGACATGGGGCGAGCCCAGGTTTCCGCCGGTCGGCGCCCATCGGTTCACCCGCCCGGGTTCGCCGGGCCCCCCTTCGTCGCCGGGGCCGCGCAGCCCCGCGGTGAAGCGCATCACGGCCGCCAGTGCGTCCGGCCACGGTGGTGGCTGCGTGCCGGCGGCGAGCTTCTCCAGGTCCGCCGGGGACGCCTCGGGCAGCGGATACCGCGGATTGTTGGGGTACCTCAGTCGCTCGAACTGGAGCTCGACGTTCTCCGGGCGGAAGTGGTGCTGGTGTGCCTTGGGGTTGACCAGATGCCGGGGAGGGAAGGCCACGGCGTGCTCGTAGTGCAACGGCCCTTCCTCCGGCAGGGGGCCGGTACGGCCCGCGGCGGACGGGTAGCAGGCGCGGCAGCCGGCCTCGGGGGTCAGTTTGTACGCGGTGGTGGACCTGTCCGCGAGGTCCACGACGAGCTGCCCTCCGAGGGACTGGACCGGCTCCCCCCGCAGCAGCAGGGCGCGGAGCTCCTCGGCGATCAGTCCGGCCGCGGTTGCCGCACCCGGGGTGGGGACCGCCTCGCGGAACCACTCGGGTGGACCGGGCCGGAGCTCGACTGCCGTGCGGGCGCAGTGTGCGCAGGCGGTCGCCGAGGGGTCCACCAGCGGGCCCACGGCGACGCGTCCGTCCCGCTCGTCCGCCAGCAGCAGCCGGATGCCGCGCCGGGCGCTCTCGTCGACGATCCGGTCGACCGTCGCGCGGGGCGCCGCGAGGTCGGCGACGACCAGTGCGTCCTCCGGTGGTCCCTCGCCGGGGGCGAGCGGGAGCACATCGGTGATCCCGAGGTCGGCCAGCGCGGCCCGCAGGGGGCGCTGCCAGGACGCCCGTACGCTCAGCCGCACCCGGGCCCGTGCCGCGGCGAGCGCCGCACGGCTGGAGTGGGGGTGCACACGGGCGCAGTCCAGCGTCCGCGACGTCCAGACCGCGGCCGGCTCCGACGGCCCGTCACCCTCCGGTGTCCGTACGGCCTGTGCCGCGTCCTCCAGCACCCCGGCGAAGTACAGGGTGGCCACGGCCTGGTGGACGGCCGAGTCGCTCCACCCGGTCGCGTGGGCCAGCGCGGCGAGATCCCTGCTGCCGTCCAGGAGAGGAAGCAGGCTCCGCCGGAGGGCCGCGGCCGAGGAGCCGCGCAGATGCTGGCGTTCGGCGCCTCCGTCGATGACCACGCCGTCCGGCGTGTCGACCACGTGGAGCCCCCGGCAGAGCTGCGGGCGGACGGGAAGCCGGAACTGGGGATCGTGGCGCACGGCCTCGGCGACGGCGGCTGCGGGGACACCGCGCTGTCCCGGCACGCTGACGAGGGTGCTCACCGTCCGCCTCCCGCCACGGTGCCCGTGGTGAGCGGCAGTTCGGCGGCCAGCCGCCGCCAGCCGTCGTCCGGGTCCGTCGGCGGCCCGCACTCCTCACAGCCGTGGACGCCGATGACCGTGTCGGAGAACAGGGACCGGCTCAGCACGTTGTAGAAGGTCACCTGCCCCGGTACCACGCCGTCCCCGGTGCGGTACCGGGTGAGGAGATCCACGGCGAGGCCGGCCGCGATCATGGCCTGAGCGTCGGTGAACCCGGCGATCCCGTGCCCGGGGTCGGCCTCCCGCGACTCCTGCAGGGCCCTGGACACCTCGCGTCCCCTGTCGTGCTGGGCCCGCCGTCGTGTGTAGCAGGAGTGGCAAGGGCCCTGGCCCGGCACGATCAGGGGCCCGATCCGGATGAGGGGGAACTCCTGGACGACGGGGAGCCAGGTGGTGCGGCACACGCTGTGCAGCCGGGAGACGTCCGCCAGGAGGCGGGGTTCGTCCCGCCAGAGGGCGAGCACGCGGAGCGCGGTGTGGGGCCACTCGGCGGACCGGCTCCCCAGGGCGTCGGCGGTGGCGGAGGGCCAGTCGGTCAGGGAGGCCAGGTGGTCGGCGACCCTCCTGCCGAACGTCCCGGTCCACAGGACGTGTGCGGGTGCGGTGGTGAACGGCACGGCGGTTCTCTCCTAGGCGAAGGGCTGGGGGTGGGGGTTGAGTTCGTGCTCCCGGTGGCTGGTGAGCCCCATCGCGACCGGTGCCCGGTAGAGCCGGGGGTGGGCCAGGTACCGGTTGCGGTGCACGAAGGACAGCGGCATCAGCTGGGGCACGACGACCCGTACCGAGCGGAGTCCGGCCCGTCGGGCCTCCTCCGTCGTCAGCTCCACGGCGATCACCTCGGCGTCCACCGCGGCCAGCCGCTCCACCAGCCAGGCGAGCCGCCGCGCGGGAGGGCCGTCCGGTGCCCGAGGCAGATCCGCGGGCACCCGGGTGGGGCACGGCCGTCGCAGCAGGAACCCGAAGGCGTCCCGCCGCTCCGGGCGGCCCATGTGGAGGGCGCCGTGCAGCACGCTGGTGAAGTCGCGCGGATCCTCGGGAACGGAGTGCGGGGCCTGAAGGGCGATGCGCGAGGAGGCCGCCTCCCGGTAGATCTTGCGGATGACCTCAGCGGGGTCGGTCCCGGTCGCGCACATCACGAGCTGGCCCAGCGTGTCGTTGTGGTCGCTGAGCACGACCGCGTAGACCGTGGCCACGCCCACGTCCGTGGTGGCGTCGTAGAAGCGGTACTCCACGAAGCCGTCCCTGGCCCGCCGATGCTGTTCCCGCAGGGACGGCTCGTCCGCGACGTCGATCTCCGGCAGCTCGAGGCGCTGAAGCCACACCAGGGCGATCGCGTCGCGTTCGACCGCTTCGCAGATCCCGTTCACCAAGGCCTGGTGCAGATCCGAGTGGATCGCGCAGCCGGTCGAGATGGGATTGGCGATCCGCTCCCCGATCGCCTCGTGCGTGGTGAACAGCCAGACGTAGGACGCGGGGATCCAGACCGGTCGGCTCCGGGTGAGCGACCAGCCGCGCACCCAGCGCTGCGGCAGCGACCCGTCGGGGCGGATCAGCCAGTTCGACTCGTCGGACAGCTCCGCGTCCGAGCAGCGTGGGAGTGCGTCGAGGTCGACCGCCTCGTCCCCGAGCTCGTCCGCGGTCGCCCAGCGCACCAGATGCGGCTGGTAGAAGGAATTGGTGTAGCGCTCCAGCGCCTCGGCCACACTGATCAGCCGGGCCCTCTCGGCGTCGGTGCCGCCTCCGGCGCCGTCCAGGCCCTGGGGCTGGGCGGGGGTGTCGGACCAGAGAGCGGTGGGGTCGCCGATGGACGAGACGAAGACCGAGTAGGGGGGCTCGCCCGGCAGGGTGGGGAGGAGCTGGGAACCCCGCACCGGCCGCCCGGCCGGCCCGACGACGGCCTCCAGCCGCCGGAGCCCGGCGAGGTCGTCCTCCGTCGCGCCGTCCCCCCGGTCCGCAGCGGCGGTCCGGTCACCACTCGCACGTGCATCCAGCACTGGCTGCCTCCTGTCCTCTGCGTGCGCAGCGATCGGCTGAAGCCAACCGGTGGACAGGTGGAAGAGGCATCACGCGCCGGGGGTGAAACGCGTTCCCGGTCCGGACGGCGGGAGGGTGACGGTGTATCACCCCCCGTGCCGGGCACCGCCCGCGGCGGTCCGGGGCGCGTGGTTCCCGCCGCGACGGCGGGCGTACCGGCTCAGCCGCGAGGACCGATCAGACCGCACTCCGCGGCGACCCGGACCGCGTCGCGCCTGCGGCCGACCTGCAGCTTGCGGTAGATGGCCTGTACCTGCGTCTTGACGGTGTTGAGGGACACATGCCGGCGGGCGGCGATCTCGTCCAGCGTCAGACCCAGCGGCAGCAGCCTCAGGACGTCGAGTTCACTGCGCGTCAGAGAGTCGGCTGCGGTGGCCGGCCGGTGGCCCGGTGCCGCCGGCTCCCCGGGGGATGACGGAGCGGGTGACGGGGCCGCGTCACCCGCGGGCACCCGGAGGGACACTCCCCCACCGGTGCGACCCGGCCCCGGCGGGAGGAGGAGGCCGCCCGCCGGCGCGGGCCCCGCCCCGTAGGCTTGCGCGGCCGCCGCGTACCTCCGGGCCGTGGAGGCCGCGCCCAGGTCCTCGTACCAGCGGGCCGCCCTGCCCAGCAGCCGGCTCACCTCGGGCCAGCCGTACCGCTCGGTGAGCTCCCGCGAAAGCACCCCACGCATCAGCGGATTGGGCAGCCGGTAGGTCCACTCGTCGTCCCGCACCAACAGGTCGTGCTCGGTGGACAGCCGGCGCAGCACCCGGTTGAGGTCGGCGCGGCCTGTCAGGGCGCGCACCAGGGACGCGCTGAACTCGCCGAGCAGACTGGTGCGCAGCAGCACGTCCTGGTCGTCCGCGGGCATCGGGTCGAGCAGCTCCGACAGCAGGAAGTCGGAGCAGTGGCGGATGGCCTGGGACCACCCCTCCAGGCAGGAGCCGGGATCGTCGCCCCGGACCGGGTTGGCCGAGGCGTAGCGGACCGCCAGGGCCCAGCCGCCCGAGCAGCGGACCACGGCGGCGACCTGGTCGCCACCGGGCTCCGCTCCCTGCGCCCGGAACAACTCCGCCGTCTCCGCGTGGGTGAACGCGAGATCGGCGCCTCTGATCTCGGTGAGCTCGCCGCCCGCACGGAGCTTGTGGAGCGGCAGGTCCGGCTCCCTCCGGGTGGCGAGCACCACCCTCAGCCCGCCCGGTGCGTAGCGAGCGAACTGCAGCAGGGCGCTGCGCGCCGGCCCGGGCCGCAGCTCGTGGAAGGCGTCGACGACCAGCACGAGCGGATCCGGGAGCCTACCGACCTCGTGGAGCAGGGTCGGCACGCCCACCCCGTCGCGGAAGCGGAGCGTCCCCTCCCCCTCGCCGCCCCGGGTGGCGGCGGCGCGGGCCAGGGCCGCGGCGAGGTGGGTGAGGAGCCGGGGAGCGTGGTTGTCGTCGGCGTCGAGAGTGAGCCACGCGGGCTCTCCCAGGGGCAGCGATCTGGCCCAGGAGGCCAGCAGCGCGCTCTTGCCGGCCCCTGGCGGACCGACCACGAGGGTGAGCCGTCTCGTCACTCCCGTGTCCAGCGTCCGGAACAGTCTGGGGCGGTCCAGAAGAGGCCCGAGCAAAGGCGGTATGAGTCGCGTGTAGAGCACGGAATGGGCGCCTTGTTCGGAGGGCCCGCTGCCGCTGTGCCCGACCATCCTTGCTTCTCCCGCGAAATAGTGGCAGTGCTTGGCGGAACGTCCGTCGTCAGCTGCTTCCGGCCGCCCGTAGGTGCATGACTGCCGATGACGCTGCTGCCGTACCGAGAATAGGCAAAACCGCCTGCCGCGGCGGCCTTTCCTGAACTTCTCTTTGTCAGGCCGAGAGACTTCACTTAAGGAACCACTCCACCGGTTTAGGTTTCATCTATTTCTTGTGCCGATGGAACCGAGGGGTAAACGGCATTCCCGTCCACCCACGCCCCTGGAACCGGTTTGGGCCCGGACCGGATGCACTACAGAACGTGTCCGGCCGGAAGCGCGGTGTACCACATGGGACGGCTGGCGGCCCGATTCACCCTGAATGGACGGGCACCGCTATGGATTCCCTGTGAATCCATCAATTCCTCGGACGCTCGGACGCATGCGCAATACCATCCGGCCCCCAACCGGGGCGACAGGATCCCGGTCGGCGACCGCGCCGTTCGGTTCACCGGGCCGTCCCCCCTCCGGCGATCGCATCAGCAAATTCCTTATGGGGTACCATATGTGACGGCTTGCCAGACCAGGTCAGGCGGCCCCAGGGGACCTTCCGGAGCGAATCCGGCTTTCATTGCGCGTCGCGGAAACTCGCACCGCGGTACGGCAAAGGCCAGTTGCAGTGCGCATAAGTGATGGCGAGTACCCGGGGCGGATAAGGGAGCGGAAGCCCGCACACCCCACCGGCTCCCGGCGGAACCACACGGGGACGCCGGTCGCCCCGAGCACCTCCGCGTGAATCCGCGTGAATCCGCGTGAATCCGCGTGAGGGGAGCGGACGCGCAGCCCCGGCGCGGTGGACCCGCGGTCGCGCAATCAGTCTCCGCCCGGATTCGAGAATCTATCCGTGACCGTTCGGCGGCGCATGCCGAACACCGTCTTCTTGAGGAGAAATTGAGCCTGCGCAAGCGGCCCACCGGTATGGGCCGCGGCGGCTCCGCCGGGGCGGGCCCCGGCGCGGATCTCGCGGACCCGTGGGACCGGAGTGGACGGCGCCGTCACCACCGGCTCCGAGGACGAACTCCCGACGAAGGCGCCCGGTGGCCGGAAGGCTGCCGCGCCTGGGGCAGATCCACGTCCGGTCGCCGCTCCGGGGCCTTTGGGAACCGTCCGACCGGCGCGCCCCGCCCCGGACGGCACGGGAAAGGCGAACGGCCGCGCCCCCGTGGGGACGCGGCCGTCGTGTACGGCCGGGCCGCTACTTCTCCTGCTGCTTGCGCCAGCGGATGCCCGCCTCGAGGAAGCCGTCGATCTCGCCGTCGAGCACCGACTGCGGGTTGCCGACCTCGAACTCCGTCCGCAGGTCCTTGACCATCTGGTACGGGTGGAGGACGTACGACCGCATCTGGTTGCCCCAGGAGTTGCCGCCGTCGCCCTTGAGGGCGTCCATCTTGGCCTGCTCCTCCTGCCGGCGGCGCTCGAGGAGCTTCGCCTGGAGGACGTTCATCGCGCTCGCCTTGTTCTGGATCTGGGAGCGCTCGTTCTGGCAGGAGACCACGATGCCGGTCGGGATGTGGGTGATGCGGACCGCGGAGTCGGTCGTGTTGACTCCCTGGCCACCGGGACCGGAGGCGCGGTAGACGTCCACGCGCAGCTCGGACTCGTCGATCTCCACGTGGTCCGACTGCTCGACGACCGGCAGGACCTCGACGCCCGCGAAGGACGTCTGGCGCCGCCCCTGGTTGTCGAACGGGGAGATGCGGACCAGGCGGTGCGTGCCCTGCTCCACCGACAGCGTGCCGTAGGCGTACGGCGCCTTCACGACGAAGGTGGTCGACTTGATGCCGGCCTCCTCCGCGTACGAGGTCTCGTAGACCTCCGTGCCGTAGCCGTGGCGCTCGGCCCAGCGCAAGTACATGCGCTGGAGCTGCTCGGCGAAGTCGGCGGCGTCCACGCCGCCGGCCTCGGCCCGGATGTTGACCAGCGCCTCACGCTCGTCGTACTCGCCGGAGAGGAGCGTGCGGACCTCCATCTCGTCCAGCGCCTTGCGGACGGCCTCCAGCTCGGTCTCGGCCTCCGCCCGGGTGTCCGGGTCGTCCTCGGCCTCGGCGAGCTCGAAGAGCACTTCGAGGTCGTCGATCCGTCCGCGGAGCGCCTCCGCCTTGCGGACCTCGGCCTGCAGGTGCGAGAGCTTGCTGGTGATCTTCTGCGCCGCCTCGGGGTCGTCCCAGAGGGACGGCGCCGCCGCCTGCTCCTCGAGCACGGCGACGTCTGCCCTCATCCTGTCGAGGTCCAGGACGGCCTCGATCGACCCCATGGTCGAGGAGAGGGACTTCAGCTCTTCGGATACATCGACGACTGCCACGCGTCCAAGGGTAACGGCATCGCGCGACACGCCCGTCGCGCCTGTGGACGTCCAGTGGTCCGGCGGCGGTCCCCGGCCCCGGGGGGAGGGGCTTCGAGGGCCTCGAAGGTGACTCCGTCCGCCCGCGGGACGGGGCCTGCGGCGTCCGGTGCGTGCGATCGCAAGGCGGAGGACGATCCTCGTTCCGGACGTACTCGGGCGACACCGACAACGCAGCGTGGGGGCACCTCCCGTGCCCGAAGGGCTACGGGCGAGTGCGTGCCGGGCGCGCGGGCCGGGAGGGCCTTCGCCACACGCCTGGGGCGTGTTTCGAATGCAGCGTCGTCCGCCCCCGCCCAGACGGGACTTTCAGAACACCTAGGGCAGGGTCGGGGCCGACTGCTTCGAGTCCTCGGGGGGTGCGGAGGCGTCGTCCCCGCTCGTCGCGAGCCAGCCGCCGACACCGGCCGCCGCGGCCAGCACCAGGCCGGCCACGCCCAGTGTGATCCGGCGTCTGCGGACGGCGTCCGCCTTGTGCCGGGCGGAGCCGGGGCGGCGCTGGCCGGGAGTACGCGGGGCGCGCGCCGTGCCGCGGGCACCCCCCGCCAGCTCGTCGGGTCCGGGGACGCGCATGGAGGTGTGGGTGTCCCGGTTGGAGTCGGTGGCCGAGCCGCGGACCAGCGGAACGGCCCCGCGGCGCCGCGGTTCGGCCGGCTGCGCCGCGTACTCGGCGTTCTCGTACGGTTCCGCGGGCTCGGCGTCCGGCTCGTCCACGTCGAGCGGGGGCATCCCCGCGAGCAGCGGCAGCAGGTCGTGCAGCCGCGTCGCCAGCTCGGAGGCGCGCAGCCGGGAGGCGGGCGCCTTGGCCAGGCACTGGACGATCAGCCGCCACAGCTCGTCCGGAATGCCGGGGAGCGGGACGACGGTCTCCGTGACGTGGCGGCGCAGCACGGCGCCCGGGTGCCCGCCGCCGAACGGGGTGAAGCCGGCGAGCAGCTCGTACAGCACGGTCGCGAGGGCGTAGATGTCCACGGCGGCACGTGGCGGAAGGCCCTCGACGATCTCCGGTGCGAGGTAGTCCGGCGTACCGATGATCTTGGTGGCCCTGGTGCGGCGCGGTGTGTCGATCAGCTTGGCGACGCCGAAGTCGGTGAGCAGGGCGGGGTGGGCTCCGCCGGGACCGAGCCGGCCCTCCATGTCCAGCAGGATGTTCTCCGGCTTGACGTCGCGGTGGACCACGCCGGCGGCATGGGCGGCGGCCAGCGCCTCGGCGACGTCCGCGACGATCGCGACGGCGGCCGCCGGGGCGAGCCGGCGCTCCCGGTCGAGCCTGGTCCTCAGGTCGGTGCCCCGGACCAGGTCCATGACGAGGGCCAGGTCGTTGCCGTCCACGACGAGGTCGCGCACGCCGACGACGCGGGGGTGGTCGAGTCCCAGGAGTGCCGTGCGCTCCCTGACGAAACGCCCGACCAGCTCCTGGTCGGAGGCGAGGTCCTCGCGCAACAGCTTGACGGCGACGGGGCCCTCGGGTCCCTCGCCGAGCCACACCGTGCCCGCACTGCCCCGGCCCAGGATCTGATGGGCCGTGTACCGGCTGCCGATATTCCGTGCCAAGACTGCTCCCTCAGCGGCTGGCGTTGCCCATCAAACTACGCGGATGTCGGGGTGCCTCGTGCCCCGGATGGCGCCAACCGTCGCTTCTGCGGGACTTTTTCCCCCGCAGAAGTCGACATAACGACAGAGTGATCGTGCGCAGCGGTCCTACTGGCCCGCGCCGGCGCCCGTTCCGGTTCCGGTTCCGGGGTCGGACGTGCCGCCGCCGAGCTCCGAGATCCAGTCCGAAACGCTCGACACGGCGTCACCGATGGCCTGCCAGTAGCTCTTGCCCTGGGCGATCCAGTCCTGGAGCGGCGTCAGCTCCCAGATCAGCCAGCCCGCCACGAAGAACAGGACCAGGGTGAACAGGCAGCCCTTGAGGCAGCCGAGGCCCGGGATGCGCATCGGGTTGGCGCTCCGCTGCCGGGGCGGGCGCGGCTCGCGCGGCGGGCGCTGGGGGGCCTGACGGGGTGGCTGCTGCGGCGGCGCGCTCCTGCGCTGGGGCTGCGGCGCGTACTGCTGCTGCGGCGGGGCGTACGGCTGTGGCTGCGGCTGCCGCCGGCCCTGCTGCCGGTACGGCTGAGGCTGTTGCCGCTGCGGCGCCGGGCGGCGCTGCGGGCGGCGGCGCAGGGGGTCCTGGCTCGGGTCGAGGTACTGGACCTGGGTCTGCTCGTTGCGGTCCCGGGCGGCCTGCAGCTGGGACTGCCAGGGGTGCGGTCCGTCGGACTGCGGCGGACCGTCGGGGCGCGGGGGCACGGGCGGCATCATCGCCGTCGGGTCCCCCGCCGCGCCACGCGGCAGCACGCTGGTCGGATCCGCGGCACCGGCGGGGCCCGACTGCGGGAACACGCTGGTCGCGGCGTTCGGGTCGTACGAGCCGTCGCCTCCCTGGTTGTAGGAGGCGGCGTTGCTCGGCAGCACCTGGGTGGGGTCGGCCGCGCCCGGCATCCCGGGGACGGTGGCCGGCGACGGGTCCGGCGCGAGCAGGGCGCCGACGCCCTCCGCAGCCTCGATCTGAGCGGGAGTGGAGTGCACTCCGATACCGGCGGCGACGACCCGCAGGCCCCGGGCCAGGTTCTCGGCGCTCGGCCGCTCGCCCGGCTCCTTGCGCAGACAGCGCTCGATGACCGTCCACAGCGGGCCGGGGACGGTGGAGGGGCGCCGGGGCTCCTCGCTGAGGTGGCGGTGGAGCACCTCGAGCGCGGTGCCGCCGGCGAACGGCGGACGGCCGGTGACCAGCTCGTACAGCATGATCCCGGCGCCGTAGACGTCCACGGCGGAGGTCTGCGGGCGCCCCTCGGCGGACTCGGGCGCGACGTACGCGGGAGTGCCGACGAACTCGTGCGTACGGGTCAGGCCCGGGGAGTCGGCGAGGCGCGCGATGCCGAAGTCGGTGAGCATCGGGTGCATCTCGCCGTTGCGTTCCGCCAGCAGCACGTTGGCCGGCTTGAGGTCGCGGTGGACCACGCCGTCGTCGTGGCTGGCGGCGAGCGCGTCCGCGATCTGGGCGGTGAGCAGGGCGGCCGCGACCGGGCTGAACGGCCCGTTGTCGCGGATGTAGCGGTGCAGGTCCGGACCGTCGACGAGATCCATGACCAGGGCCAGGACGTCGCCCTCCACGACCAGGTCGCGGGTGCGCACGATGTTCGGGTGCGTCAGCCGGAGCAGGACGGACCGCTCACGCAGGAAGCGCATCACGACGTCGGCGTCGTTCGCGAGCTCCTCCTTGAGGACCTTGATCGCGACGGTCTCGCCGGGCTGGCCGGGCACGGCCGCCTCGGCGCCCGCGGTCTCTCGCTGGCGGGCTCGCCAGACGGTGCCCGTGGCGCCGCGGCCGAGCGGCTCCTCGAGCAGGTATTTGCTCCCTACCGGCCGCACGTCATGCGCTCCCTGCTGATCGTCGGTGGAACGTCGTTCCTCGTGGTTCCGCTTCCCCGGTCCATGGTTGGCTTCGTCCGGGTGTCCGACCCACTGTAGTGCCGCCGATCGGGTCACCGGAGTGATCAGCGGATCGGCGGTTAAGACGTCCGGAACGCCCCGATGGTTGCCGAACGGCCGTGCGCCGGACGGCAGAGACGATCCCAACCAGGCACTTTTGGGCCCAGAGCCGACCAATCAAGATCACTTACGGTTGGGCCCCGGGCGCGTTGTCCGTGACGGATGCGAGGATGCCTCCAGCACGGGGCCGTGGGGTCGGGAGAGCCCCCGTCCGTGCCGACCTGCCGGGTGGGGGGAATCACAGGGCGGCTCCCCTGCCGGGCACCCCGCGCAGAAGGGACCGCTGACGGCGATGCAGATCCGGCTGACCGTCCTCGCGCCGCGCAGCGGCCAGTCCTCGCAGGGCGGCGCGCGCGCGTGCGACGTGCTCGTCACGGCCCCGGCGGGCACGGCACTGGCGGCGGTCGCCTCGGCGCTGGCCGCGACCGTGTCGGGGCCGGAGGCGCCGTCGTCCGGGACGGTCGTGCTCTATGCGGGCCGGGAACGCCTCGACGCCCAGCGGTGCGCACTCGGCGAGCCGCCGCTCGTCGACGGGGCGGTGCTGTCCCTCCAGGCGCCCGCCGAGGACGAGGCGGCCGACCACGAGGGCGCGGCGGCGCGGACGCAGCTCCATGTGATCGCGGGGCCGGACGCGGGCGGGGTCCATCTGCTGCACGAGGGGCGCATCCGGATCGGGCGCGCCGCGGAGGCGGACGTACCGCTGGACGACCCGGACGTCTCGCGGTTGCACTGCGAGGTCACGGTCACGGAGGACGGCGGCGTCACGGTCGCGGACCTCGGCTCCACGAACGGCACGACGCTGGACGGCACGGAGGTCGGACGGCGGCCGGTCCGGCTGGGGCCCGGGGCACTGCTGCGCATCGGCGAGTCCACGCTCCGGCTGGCGGCCGCGCGGGCCTCCACGGGTTCCGTGGCGCAGGCTTCCCCGGGTTCCGGTTCCGGCCCGTCGGCCCCGGGCTCCCCGGCCCACGAAGTCCGTCGTCCCGTCACGGCACCAGACGGCGAGGGCCACCTGCGGGTGCGGCGCCCCGTACCGGGTCCCGCCCCGGACGCCGACCGTGCGGACCGGGTCCCGTCCTGGGCCCGGGCACGCGAGCAGCGGGCGGCGGCTCCCGGCACGGCCTCGGCACCGGCCTCCCTCCGGGACGACGACGCCCCGGACCACGGGCGGGGGCCGGCATCCACGGCCGGAGTCAGGGGCGATCACGGCGATGCCGGAGGGCGACCACCGATCCCGGACCCGCGCGGTACCGCGCCGGGCGGACGCCGTCCCACGGGCGTCCCGCCCACCGCGTACGCGAGCGGCGTCACCCGTCCGGACGGCCCGGACAGCGGGGACGCCGGGCGGGACCGTACCGGAGCCCGGGGCCACGCGGCCCCGGGCGCCGACGGCGCAGGCGCCCGCGGCCCCGGGCGCGCCGGCACTTCCCCGTACGGCGGGCGTCCGGCCACGGACGACGGGGCCGATGCCGGGAGCGGCGGCTTCGGCGTCGGCGGCCGGGCCCCGTACGGCGCGGAGGACGGGTTCGGCCCGGACCCGCACGGCGCTGACCCGACGGGACACGACGGACACCCCACAGACACCCGGGGCACCGCCGCGACAGACCCCGCACACCGCACGGCACCCGGCACGGACCCGACGCACGACCCCCGGCACACGGACGCTCCCCGCGGCCGGGCCCCGTACGGCGCGGAGGACGCCTCCGGCCGGCCCCCCGCCGCCGACGGCGCCACCACCCACGGCACGGGAGTCGCGGACGGCCTCGGGACCACCGGGGGCCGCACCGAGGGCCGGGACGCCGAGCGCGGCGGGCGGCGCAGACGCGGGATAGGCGCCTGGGCCCGACGGCTCGCCGGAGCCCGGGACGAGCCCGGTTCCCGGGAGGCGGGCGGTGGCGGGAGCCCGTCCCCCGCCGCGGAGCCCACCGCCGAGATCTGGCCCGATCCCGCCGCCGTGCTGCTGACCGCCCTCGGCCCGGGACCGCGCCTGTGGGAGCGCGACGCGGGCCACCCCGAGACCCTCGTCGTCCGCCTCGGCACCGCCGACCGCGCGGACACCCCCGCCGTGCCCGTCACCGTCGGCCTGCGCGAGGCGGGATCCCTGGGGCTCGCCGGGCCGCGGGCCCGGCTCATGGGGCTCGCCCGTTCCGTCGTCGCCCAGGCCGCCGCCCTCCACTCGCCCGCCGAGCTGGAGATCGTGCTGATCAGCACCGACCGCGCCAGACCGCTGGAGGAGCGCAGAAAGGCGTGGGGCTGGCTCGGCTGGCTGCCGCATCTGCGGCCGGGCCACGGCCAGGACTGCCGACTGCTCCTCGCCTACGACCGCGACCAGGCCAACGCCAGGACCGCCGAGCTGACCCGGCGGCTGGACGGCGGGCCGCTCGGTCCCGGCTGGCCGAGCGCGGACCGCAGGGCGGTCGAGCGGGCGGCGACCCGCCACACGGGACCGCGCACCCTCGTCGTGCTCGACGGCGACCCCGGTTCCGCCGCACTGCGTGAGACCACGGCACGCCTCGCCGGGGGCGGCCCGGCCGCCGGCATCCATCTCGTCTGCCTCGCCGAGACCCCGCCCGCCTCCCCGCTGTCCCCGGTGGCGGCGACGTACGAGGAGGCCTGCGCCGCGTCGCCGGCCTTCCGGGAGTGCGGCGCCGTCGGACTGCTCAGCGGCGATGTGGCGACGGCGCTGCGGCTGCTGCGTACGGCCGGGGGGCATCCCGCGGGCCACGGCACGGTCGCGACGGTGGACGCGGTCTCGGCGGCATGGGCCGAGCGGTTCGGCCGTGCCCTGGCGCCGCTGCTGGCCGAGGGGGAGGCCCCGGCGCACGGCCGGGCGGTGGCGGCCCCGCTGCCGCAGTCGGCGCGGCTGCTGGACGAGCTGGGCCTGGCCCGGGCCACCCCGGCGTCGCTGATGGCCCGCTGGGCGTCGGCCACTCCCGGTACGGCCGTGCTGGGCGCCGGCCCCGGGGGACCGGTCGCCGTCGACCTCACCTCGGAGGACCCGCACCTGATCATCGAGGGCCCCGCGGGCAGCGGCCGTACGGAACTGCTCCGCGCGATCGCGGCCTCGCTGGCGGCCGGCGGCCGTCCGGACCGGCTCGGGCTGCTGCTCGTGGACGGCGCGGGAGGCGAGCGCGGTGAGGGCCTGGCGGCTCTGACCGACCTCCCCCACGTCACCGAGCACCTGGTCGCCTCCGACCCCCTGCGGATGCGTGAGTTCGCCCAGGCGCTCGGCGCGGAGCTCAAGCGTCGGGCGGAGCTGCTGGGCCGGGAGGCGTTCGAGGAGTGGCACACGCGCCACGAGGTCTCCGAGCGGCTGGTCGGCCAGCGCCCGCCCAGCGCCGCGGAGTCCCGCCCGGAGAGCCGGTCCGGGCCCGGGGCCGACGCGCACGGCGATCTGGACCCGCCGCCCAGCGGCACGCTCAGACTCCGCCCGGCCGGCGGCCGGGCGAGGACGGACGCCCCGGGCACGGGGGCGCCCCGGCCGCTGCCCCGCCTCGTCGTCCTCGTCGACGACTACGACGCCCTCGTCGCCCCCGCTCTCGGCAGTCCTGGCCGCCCCGCGGCGGGCTCCGTCGTCAGGGCGCTGGAAGCGGTGGCCCGCGACGGGCAGCACCTCGGCGTCCATCTGGTCGCGACGTCCGCCCGCCCCGACCGCACGGCGGACACGGAGCTCGCCCGCAGCACCCGGCTGAGGGTGGTGCTGGACACGCCGCCCGCGGCGCCCGGCCCGGAGGACCCCGCACCCGGGCGCGGCAGGCTCGGACACCCGGACGGAGGGGTGACGCCGTTCCAGAGCGGTCGTGTGACGGGCCGTATCCCGCGGACGGCGACCCTGCGGCCCACGGTCGTGGAGCTGGCCTGGGAGCGGATGGGCGACCCGCCGGCCCGCAGGCCCGTGCGCGAACTGGGCAACGGGCCCACGGACCTGGCCCTGCTCGCCAGCGCCCTGGACCGTGCGGCCCGCTCCGTCGAAGCCTCCCCGGTCCCGCCGCTGACACCCGCCCGCCCCTGACACCGGAACCGCGGCGGGCGGGGCACGGGCCTCACAGGAGCCCTGACAGCACGTCACGAGCCCATCACGATCACCCAGTTGACGGCGGAGGCGGTATTGCCTCACCCCTCCCCCGGGCGTAGACCTGAGCGCACGGACGGATCGGGCGTGGCCTGCGTCACAGCTGCGCCCCTTCGCAGGCGCGGGAGAGACGGGGCAGTGATGCGCACAACTCGCACAGCTCGTACGGCTCGGACGACTCGCAGCTCCGCCGTGGTGGCCCTGGCCGCACTGGGCGCGCTCACCCTGGCCGGTTGCGGCGGTGGCGGCGCGGACGGCGACGGAGGCGCGGACGCGACCCCGGGCTCCGAGTCCTCGGCGACCGTCGAGCTGCCGAGGCTGGACGGCCAGAAGATCGAGGTGGCGGCGGTCTGGACGGGGCCGGAGCAGGAGAACTTCAGGAAAGTCCTCGACGAGTTCGAGAAACGCACCGGGGCGACGGTCACCTTCGTGCCCGCGCAGGACCCGATCGTGAACTTCCTCGGTACGAAGATCGCCGGTGGCAGCCCGCCGGACGTCGCGATGCTGCCCCAGGTCGGCGCCGTCAAGCAGGCCGTGGACCAGAAGTGGGCCAAGCCCCTGGGCCCGGCGGCCAAGGCCGAGCTGGCCAGGAACTACGCCAAGGGCTGGCAGGACCTCGGTTCCGTGGACGGCACTCCGTACGGCGTGTACTTCAAGGCCGCCAACAAGTCGCTGGTCTGGTACAACAACGCGGTCTTCGAGAACGCGGGCGCCTCCGTGCCGAAGACCTGGAAGGACTTCCTGAAGACAGCCGAGACGATCTACGCGTCCGGCGTCACCCCGGTCTCGGTGGGCGGTGCGGACGGCTGGACGCTCACCGACTGGTTCGAGAACGTCTATCTCTCCCAGGCCGGACCGGAGAAGTACGACCAGCTGGCCAGGCACGAGATCAAGTGGACCGACCCGTCCGTCGCTCGGGCACTGACGACCCTCGGCCAGCTGTTCGGCAAGCCGGAGCTGATCGCGGGCGGGGCGAGCGGCGCGCTGCAGACGGAGTTCCCCAAGTCGGTCACCCAGACCTTCACCGGCGGCGACCAGCCCAAGGGCGCGATGGTCTTCGAGGGTGACTTCGTGACCGTCAACATCGCGCAGACCGACGCGAAGATCGGTACGGACGCCAAGGTGTTCCCGTTCCCGGCGGTCGGCGACCGGGCCCCGGTGGTGACGGGCGGGGACGCGGCGGTGGCGCTGAAGGACACCGAGGGCGCCCAGGCGCTGCTGACGTTCCTCGCCTCACCCGACGCGGCGAGGATCTGGGCCGGGTCCGGCGGCTTCATCTCGCCGAACAAGTCCCTGGACGTGGCGGCGTACCCGAACGACGTGCAGCGGGACATCGCCAAGGCGCTCATCGCCGCGGGCGACGACTTCCGTTTCGACATGTCGGACCAGATGCCGCAGTCCTTCGGCGGAACGCCCGGCAAGGGCGAGTGGAAGGCTCTCCAGGACTTCCTGAAGAACCCCAAGGACGTCACCGGCACGCAGGCGCGGCTTGAGGCCGACGCCGCCAAGGCGTACGGGAACTGACGCCGCGATGACGTCCCCCGAGACGTCCGCCGGCGAGGCGGAGGGCTCCGCCGCGCCCTCCGCCGCCGGGGGCGGCGTGCGCAGGAGCGTGACCGGCACCAGGGGTCTCGTCGCGGCCGGCTTCCTGCTGCCCGCGCTGGTGCTGCTCGGCGCGCTCGTGGTCTACCCGATCGGGTACTCGGTGTACCGGTCCTTCTTCGACCGGTCCGGCGGCGGCTTCGCCGGTCTCGGCAACTACGTCGAGATCTTCACCGACGACACCATCCTCACCGCCGTCAAGAACAACGCGATCTGGGTGGTCGTGGCGCCGACCGTGGCGACGGCCCTCGGTCTGATGTTCGCGGTGCTGACCGAACGGGTCCGCTGGGGCACGGCGTTCAAACTGGTCGTCTTCATGCCGATGGCGATCTCGATGCTCGCCGCGGGCATCATCTTCCGGCTGGTGTACGAGCAGGACCCGGAGCGCGGTGTCGCCAACGCGGTGTGGGTGGGCGTGCACGACACCTTCTCCGAGTCGGCGAGCTTCCCCAAGGCCCGCCCGAGACCCGGCCATCCGCTGAGGCCCGCCGGGGGCGGGGCGTTCGTCACCGAGCAGCCGGTCCGCGCGGGCAGTCCGGTGCGGCTGCCGCTGGTCGGCGTCCCGGCCGACAGGCTGCCGTCCGACGCCCGGCCCGCGAGGACGGCACCGGCCGCGGCCGACGGCCGGATCACCGGCACCGCCTGGCTCGACTTCACCCGGGGCGGCGGCGGCACGGTGAACGCCGTCGACGCCGGGGAACCGGGCCTGAAGGGCATCGCGATCGAGGCGGTCAAGCACGGCAGGGTCGTCGCCACGGCCAACGCGGCGGCCGACGGTACGTTCTCGCTGCCGAAGGAGGCTGACGGCGCGGTCCTCCGGCTGCCCGGGAGCAACTTCCGGGAGCCGTACGACGGCGTGGACTGGCTGGGCCCCTCCCTCGTCACCCCGGCCATCATCGGCAGCTACCTCTGGATGTGGGCTGGCTTCGCCATGGTGCTGATCGCCGCGGGGCTGGCGGCGGTGCCGCGCGAACTCCTGGAGGCGGCACGGGTGGACGGTGCCAACGAGTGGCAGGTCTTCCGGCGGGTGACCGTCCCGCTGCTCGCACCGGTCCTGGCCGTCGTCCTGGTCACCCTGATGATCAACGTGTTGAAGATCTTCGACCTGGTGTTCATCATCGCGCCAGGCTCGGCACAGGACGACGCCAACGTACTGGCGCTCCAGCTGTACCGCTCGTCGTTCGGCACGGACGCGCACCTGGGCGTCGGCAGCGCCATCGCCGTACTGCTCCTGCTGCTGGTGATCCCGGTGATGGCCTTCAACATCCGCCGGATCCGAAGGGAGTCGCGCCGATGAGCACCGACAGCGCGGGCACCTCCGCAACCGCCGGTCCCTCCGCGGGCCCCGCCGCCCCTACCGGCCCCGTCCGGGCCGGGCCGTCGCTCGCCTCCCGCATCGCGGCCCGCACGGGCGGCGGGGTGCTGCGGGTCGTCCTGGTCCTGGTGGGTCTGTTCTGGCTGCTCCCGACCGTGGGACTGCTGCTCTCCTCGTTGCGTTCGCCCGCCGACATCAGCGCGAGCGGCTGGTGGGAGGTGTTCACGGAGCCGGCGCAACTGACCACCGAGAACTACGCGCGGCTGCTGCGGAACGAGACGATCACCGACTCGCTGCTCTCCACGATCACGATCACCGTGCCCGCGACGGTGCTGGTGGTGGTGATCGGGTCACTCGCCGGGTACGCGTTCGCCTGGATGGACTTCCCGGGCCGCGACTGGTGGTTCCTCGCCGTGGTCGGGCTCCTCGTCGTCCCCGTGCAGGTGGCGCTCGTGCCCGTGTCGAAGCTGTTCGGCACGATCGGCATCTTCGAGACGACGACGGGTGTGGTGCTCTTCCACGTAGCCTTCGGACTCCCGTTCGCGATCTTCCTGCTGAGGAACTTCTTCGCCGAGATCCCCAGGGAACTGCTGGAGGCGGCGCGGCTGGACGGTGCCGGCGAGATCCGGCTGTTCACCCGGGTCGTCCTACCGCTCGGCGGGCCGGCCATCGCGTCACTGGGCATCTTCCAGTTCCTCTGGGTGTGGAACGACATGCTGGTCGCGCTGATCTTCGCCGACTCCGAGTCGCCGCCGATCACGGTGGCGCTCCAGCAGCAGGTACGCCAGTTCGGCAACAACATCGACGTCCTGGCACCGGGGGCGTTCGTGTCGATGCTCATTCCACTCGCGGTGTTCTTCGCCTTCCAGCGCCAGTTCGTCTCGGGGGTGATGGCGGGCGCGGTGAAGTGACCGCACGGCACTGCACCGCACTGCACCGCACCGGTGGCACCGGTGGCACCGGTGGCACCGGGTGGCACGGAACGGTGCACAACGGGATCCGCCGCCACGGGCCCGCACGCACGGTCGCCGTATCGGCCGGGTGTGCGGGCTGGTGCGCGAGCCGCCCGCACCACATCCGCGCCCCACCCGCCCCACATCTGCCGGCCAACGCCCCGACACCTTCGGGCACTAGGACCGGGGTGGCAGCCTTCGTCGTTCCGAGAGAGAAGACGTTCATGTCCCAGACGAGCGCACAGGTGCAGTTCCCCGACCGGTCCACGACGCCCACCGGGGACGAACTGCCCCGGCCGGCCCGGCTCGACGATGTGAAGGGGTGGTTCCGGCCGGTCGACCAGCTGCTGTTCGACTGGTTCCTGAGCCATCAGCGGGACCGCGGGCACGCGGGCGATCTGCTGGAGCTCGGGGCCTACCTGGGCAAGAGCGCGATCTTCATGGGCTCGTACCTGCGGCCCGGCGAGGAGTTCACGGTCTGCGACCTCTGGGACTCGCCGGCGCCGGACGCGTCCAACAGCGCCGAGATGGACCGCTCGTACGCCACGCTCACCCGTCGCGCCTTCGAGGCCAACTACCTGTCCTTCCACGACGAGCTGCCGCACCTCGTCCAGGCACCGACCTCGGTGATCACCTCCCGGGTCCGCGCCGCCAGCTGCCGCTTCGTCCACATCGACGCCTCACACCTGTACGAGCACGTCCACGGCGACATCCTGGCCGCCGAACGGCTCCTCACCTCCGAGGGCGTCGTCGTCTTCGACGACTTCCGGGCCGAGCACTGCCCCGGGGTCGCCGCCGCCGTCTGGGGTGCGGTGGCGACCGCCGGGCTCACACCGCTGTGCATCACCGGGACCAAGCTGTACGGCACCTGGGGAGACCCCGGTCAGGTACGCGCGGAACTGCTCGGCTGGCTGGAGACCCGTACGGACCTCTGGCACGGGGTCGAGGAGGTCGCCAGCGCTCCGCTGGTCCGCATCGACGGCCGCAGGGCCGAGGCCCCGGAGCATCCGCGCTCGCGCCACCGGGCGGAGTCGGTCACCGACGCTGCGGGGGCCGACCGGTCGGCGCCCGCACCGGCTGCGAGCCCGGCTCCCGCCTCGCCACGCCCCCGGACCGGACCGTCGCGCGTCCGCAGGCTCGTCCGCGACCTGCTGCCCCCGCTGCTGACCCGCGCGCTGGTGCGGACCCTCCGCCGAAGCGGGTAGCCGGGGACGGGGGCAGGGGCGTGCCGCGGCCGGCGCCGGACGGCCCGAGCGAGCGACCGCGCCGCCTCCCGCGAGTCCACGGAGCGCTCCTGGGTGTCCGGGCGCCCGGACGTCCAGGCATCCAGGCGTCCAGGCGTCCAGGCGTCCAGGCGTCCAGGCGTCCAGGCGTCCAGGCGTCCAGGCGTCCGAACGGGAACGGCGGGCACGGCGGAGCGACCGCGCCCTGAGGCGTCAGGAGTACCGCGCGGGCCCGGGAGAGCGGCCGACGAGGCGGAAGGGCGACTCCCGGGAGCGCCCGGCGCGGCGCGGCCCGACGGGGGCCACGGCGACCACGAGTCCGTCGGCGCCGTCGGGGCACACATCCAGCCGGTACGGACGCATCCCCCGCAGACCGTGGACCTGCCGGGCCACGGTGCCGGGTGCCACGGCGGCCGTGTGCCCGGTCCCCGGCAGCACCGTGCTCAGCCCGATCCGGGTGCGGCCCGGGGGGAATGCCTCGGCGGGGATCCGCACCTCGATCTCCGTACCGGCTCCGTCGGATGCCGGCCGCAGCAGGACGCGGCCGGCATCCGGGCTGCCGGTGAGCCGGACCGGGCGCACGCCGAGGGCCCCGAGGTGCGGCAGCGGGGTACGGGCGGTGACGACGAGCGTGTGACGGGCGGTGCCGGCGCGCCGCCAGTCCGCGGAGACGAGGTCGGTGCGCAGGGGTGGTACGCCGTGCGAGGCCTCGTAGCGGAGCACCGAGACCAGCCCGGCCTCGTCACCGGCGCGCACGTACGAGAGCCGTAGCCTGAGCCCCGGCCGCAGTCCGGCCAGTACGGCGTCCCCGAGATGGTCGGCGACCAGCCTGCGGACCCCGGCGAACACCCGGCGGCGCACCGGTTCCGGCGCCCTGAGAAAGGCGGGACCGGTCAGCACGTCGCCCTCGTGGGCGAAGTGCCGCAGGTGGAAGCCTTCGCCGAGGGGCCCGGGCCCGGTGAAGCGCGCCGTGACGGCCATCGCCGCGGCGGTCCCGCGCAGCAGGTCCTCCAGGCCGCCCGGCTCCCCGGCGGCGGCGGTCAGAGCCGCCCGGGAATGGCGTCCCTCGGGGCCGGGGCGGCGACCGGGGCGCGGACCCGGGAGACCGGCGAAGCGGAAGTCGTAGTCGGCCAGCACGGCGACACCGCGCGACCGGAAGAGCGCTTCGAGGGTGAAGGCCTGCTCGGCCAGACCGGCCGGCACGTCCTCGGCGAACCGCAGCCCGTGGCGCAGCAGCGGCTCGCGGCGGAACAACTTGGCGGCGGACAGCTCCCACGGCAGCCCGGGCTCGTCGAGGGGGACGCGGTGACGGGTACGGGCGAACACGCCCGCGCCCGAGGCCGCGGTCCTGGCGCAGACGACGTCGGATCGGTGGCGGTCCGCCGCGTCGACCAGCCGGGAGAGGGCTTCCCGGCCGAGGAGGTCGCCCGCGTCGAGGAAGAACAGATAGCGCCCGCGTGCGCGTGCCAGGGCCTGATTGAGGGTGCCGGTGCGCTCGACGGTGAGGGGTTCCGTCCGCAACCGGGACCGGGTGGCATCGGAGGGTGCCCGGAGCCGACCGCTCGACGACGTCGGTCCTACGTCGTACGGCGACGCCGACGGCCATGACGAGGGCGGCCACGACGAGGGCGGAGCCGCAGGTGCGTCCGGCAGCGGCTGCGCCGCCGGCAACCGGTGCACACCGCCCGCCGGCAACGGGTGCTCACCCTGCGACGGCGGTGCCCCACCGTCCGGGGGGCGCTCGGCCCCGTCCGCGACCAGTACCTCGATCCGGGTCGCACCGATGGTCTGGCCCGCGAGGGAATCCAGACACCGGCCGATACCCCGACGGCCTTCCTCCCGGACCGCGACGACGACGGTGACCTCGGGTGCATCCCTACCGTCCGGGTCCTCGGGAACGGCCGGGATGCCTGCGTTGCTCGATGAGCTCATGGCGCGTCCTCCACACCCGCGGGCACTCCGCGCCCGCCGCCACAGCAACGACCCTCTCCCGGCGGGGGCTACGCGTCGCGGGGTCGATCACCCACCCGGTGGAGCGCGTGCTCCGGCGCGCGGCGGGGTGAGGTACGCGAGCTCCCCGCAGGCGCCGAGCCGGACGCGCTCGGGCGGCGTGCAGGCAGGAGGAGACATCAGCGCACGGCCGCTCGTGATAGGCACCGTACCCGCCACGCGGAGGACGGCGCGCCGAACGGACCCCCGGCGGCCGGACGCGCTCGGGCGGCGTGCAGGCCGGAGGAGACATCAGCGCACGGCCGCTCGTGATGGACGCCCTACCCGCCACGCGGGGCACGGCGCGGGGACGGGGTACGGCGGGCGCGGGGAACGGACCCCCGGGCGGCCGGACGTTCCGTCGGGCGGCGTACACACCACCGGTGCGCCGGACCGGCCACAGCGGCCGGCCGTACCCGATACGCCGGACCCGGCCGACTCCTCGGGCGCCGAACCCGCCCCCGCGCGTCAGTCGCGGGTGAGAGCCGCGACCACCGATGCGGCCAGATCGTCCAGGTACCCCTCGGGCAGATCGCCGCGCACGACCACGAGCCGCCAGTACAGCGGGCCGAGGATCAGGTCCAAGGCGCGGTCGGTGTCGGCCGTCTCCGGGAGCTCGCCCCTGGCCACCGCGTCCCGGACGACGACCGCGGCGACGCCCTGCCGCCCGTCGAACAGGGCGGCCCTGATGGTGTCGGCGATCTCCGGGTTGCGGGCCGCCTCGACCAGCAGGTCGGGGATGACCTGGGAGGCGACGGGGTGGCGCAGCGCGTGCGAGGCCACCTCGAGCAGGGCGCGGACGTCCCCGTACAGCGAGCCGGTGGCCGGGGCGGGGAGGCCCTGCGCGGCGAAGGCCGAGACCAGGTCGAGGACGAGGGAGAGCTTGGACTTCCAGCGCCGGTAGACGGCGGTCTTGCCGACGCCCGCCCGGCGGGCGATGCCCTCGATCGACATCCGGGCGAAGCCGACCGTGGCCAGTTCCTCGAAGACGGCGGCGCGGATCGCCTCGGTCACGTCCTCCCGGAGCACTGCGGCTCCCGCGGGGGCACGTCGGGTGCGGGGGTCCGTGGTCATGCCCAGGAGCATACCCGTGACGACGAGACGGTTGCGTTGCGACGTCGATCGTCCTAGTCTCGCCCGTAGCGACGATACGGGTCCGTCCCAACGCTGACGTTTCGGCCGTGCCCTGCCTCCGACCCCGGCGAAAGCGAGCGAGTGACCAGCGTGAGCAGCCAGACGATCACCCCGCCGCAGGCGCCACCGGCGGAATCCCCCACCCTCGGCGAACTCGCCGCCCGGCACGGGCTGACCGTGAGCGGCGCCCGGCCGCCGCTCGGCAGGTACATCGCGCAGCTCTGGTCCCGGCGACACTTCATCACCGCCTTCGCCACCGCGCGGCTCACCGCCCAGTACAGCCAGGCGCGACTCGGCCAGGTCTGGCAGCTGATGACCCCGCTGCTCAACGCGACCGTCTACTACTTCGTCTTCGGCGTCCTCATGGACACCGCGAAGCACGTCCCGGACTTCGTGCCGTTCCTGGTGACGGGCGTGTTCATCTGGACCTTCACGGCCAACTCCGTCACCGCCGGCACCCGCGCGATCTCCGGCAACATCGGCATCGTCCGGGCCCTGCACTTCCCCCGCGCCGCACTCCCCATCGGGCTCGCCCTGCAACAGCTCCAGCAGCTGATGTTCTCCATGGGCGCCCTGGCCGTGATCCTGATGTGCTTCGGCGAGTTCCCGACGTTCTCCTGGCTGCTGGCCGTGCCCGCCCTCGCGCTCCAGGCCGTCTTCAGCACCGGTATCGCGATGGTCGTCGCCCGCCTCGCCGCCCGCACCCCGGACATCGCCCAGTTGATGCCGTTCCTGTTGCGCACCTGGATGTACGTGTCCGGCGTGATGTGGAGCATTCCGATCGTCCTCAAGCACATGGAGTTGCCCGGGGCGGTGGTCCTGGCCCTGCGGTGCAACCCCGTGGCCGTCTACATCGACCTCGTGCGCTTCGCGCTCATCGACAGCTACACCAAGGCCCAGTTGCCGCCGCACGTCTGGGCACTCGCCCTCGGCTGGGCCGTGCTCCTCGGAGTGGGCGGCTTCGTGTACTTCTGGAAAGCGGAGGAGCAGTACGGCCGTGGCTGAGGCAGCGATCGACCGCCCGGCGGGACCGGCGGACACCACCCCGGCCGGGGGTACCGGGGCCGGCAGAACCCCGACCGTCGTCGTGGACGACGTCCACATCACGTACGGGGTCAACGGCGCGAGGACCGGCCGCGGTGCCGCCACCGCCGCGCTGAGCCGCATCCTCTCCCGCCGCCCCCGCCGGGACGGCGGCCGTGAGGTCCACGCCGTCAAGGGCGTCAGCTTCGCCGCCTACCAGGGCGAGGCGATCGGGCTGATCGGCTCCAACGGCTCGGGCAAGTCCACCCTGCTCAAGGCGATCGCCGGTCTGCTGCCCACGGCCCGGGGCCGGATCTACACCCATGGCCAGCCGTCGCTGCTCGGGGTCAACGCGGCCCTGATGGGCGATCTGACCGGTGAGCGCAACGTCGTCCTCGGCGGCCTCGCGATGGGCATGACGCGCGACGAGGTCCACGCCCGCTACGACGAGATCGTGGACTTCTCGGGGATCAACGACAAGGGCGACTTCATCTCGCTGCCGATGCGGACGTACTCCTCCGGCATGGGCGCCCGGCTGCGCTTCTCCATCGCCGCCGCCAAGAGCCATGACGTACTGCTGATCGACGAGGCGCTGGCCACGGGCGACGCCGGATTCCAGCGACGGAGCCGAGAGCGGATCGACGAGCTGCGCGAGGAGGCCGGCACGGTGTTCCTCGTCAGCCACAGCAACTCCGCGATCACCACCACCTGCGACCGGGCGCTGTGGCTGGAGTCCGGGACGTTGCGGATGGACGGCCCGGCGAAGGAGGTCGTCGCGGCGTACGAGGCCTTCACCAGGAAGAAGTAGCGAGGAGTCCCGGCTCGGCCCGGCCGCGGTCTGCCTCGCCTCCCGGCACACCGGCCAGCGGCCCGTCGCGCTCCTGCTGCTGCCGGCGACCGCGCCGAGCACGCTCGCGTACCCGGTGCCGTACCAGGACGTCGTCGACGTCACCCCGGTCGGCAGCGGGATCGTCCTCGCCGGCAACGTCCTGCTCCTCGCCGCCGCGGAGCTCTCCGCCGCAGGCCGTGGACGGCCACGGTGTGACGTGGACGAGGGCGCCCACCACGACGGTGGACGCCCCCTTCACCCGTTCGGCGAAGCCGGTCAGCTCGGCGTGCGAAGCAGCTGCCGCATCGTGCGCATGGCGACCGAGAGGTTCGCCAGGTCGAAGGTGTCCGATCCCTGGATCTCCTCCAGCGTCATCCGGGCACGGCCCAGGATCGACGCGTTCTTCCCCTCCCACGCCTTGAAGCGCTGCTCCGGCGTCGAGGCCCCGTTGCCCACGGCGAGCACGTCCGCGGTGAGCGCGGCGTGCGCGGCGTACAGGTCCTCGCGGATGGAGGCACGGGCCATGGACTGCCAGCGGTCGGCCCGCGGCAGCTCGATGATCCGGTCCATCAGCTCGGTGATCCGCAGCCGGTCGGCCAGGTCGTAGTAGACCTCGGCGACGGCGAGCGGGTCCTTGCCCGTGCGGTCCGCGATGGCCACGATGTCGAGCGTCGGGAAGGCGGAGGAGAATCCGGCGACCCGCGTGGCCAGCTCCTCCGGGACACCGGCGGCCGTGAACTCCTCCAGCAGCCCCTCGTACCACTCCAGGTCGGCACCGCTGAGCATCTTCGGCAGCTCGGCCCAGACCTGCTCGACGCGCGACGCGAAGAAGTCGATCGTCTCCGTCAGCTCCAGCGGCTGCGGCCGGTTGCCGAGCAGCCAGCGGGTGCCGCGCTCGACGAGACGGCGCGAGTGCAGTCGCATCCGGGTCTGGACGTCGGCGGCGACCTTGGTGTCCAGCGCCTCCACGGCGTCCCACACCTCTCCGAGGCCGAAGATCGCGCGGGCCGCGGTCTGCGCCCGGACGATCTCCTCGACCGACGCCCCGGTCTCCTCGCGCAGCCGGTGCAGGAAGGTCGAACCACCCGTGTTCACCGTGTCGTTGACCAGGACCGTCGTGACGATCTCGCGGCGCAGCGCGTGGCCGTCGACCGCCTCGGGGAACTGCTCCCGCAGCGGCTTGGGGAAGTACGCGTGCAGCAGGCCCCGCAGATACGGGTCGTCCGGCAGCGAGGTGCCGATCAGCTCCTCCGCCACCGTGATCTTGGTGTAGGCGAGCAGGACGGCGAGCTCGGGCTGCGACAGGCCGTGCCGGTTGTTGAGCAGCTCGCGGATCTGCCGGTCGTTCGGCAGGAACTCCAGCGCCCGGTCCAGCGCGCCCTCCCGGCCCAGCCGGCGCATGAAGCGCTGGTGGGCGTGGAGCAGGCTCGGCGACTGGGCGACGGCGTTCGCCAGGGCCACGTTCTGCGCGTAGTTGTTGCGCAGGACCAGCCCGCCGACCTCGTCGGTCATCTCGGCGAGCAGCTTGTTGCGCTGCTTCACGGTCATGTCGCCCTCGGCGACGAGGCCGTTGAGCAGGATCTTGATGTTCACCTCGTGGTCGGAGGTGTCCACGCCGGCGCTGTTGTCGATGGCGTCGGTGTTGACCCGGCCGCCGCCGCGTGCGAACTCGATGCGGCCCAGCTGGGTCAGGCCCAGGTTGCCGCCCTCGCCGACGACCTTGACCCGCAGGTCCTCGCCGTTGACGCGGATGGCGTCGTTCGCCTTGTCGCCGACGTCGGCGTTGGACTCGCCCGACGCCTTGACGTACGTGCCGATGCCGCCGTTCCACAGCAGGTCCACCGGCGCCTGCAGGATCGCCTTCATCAGCTCGGCCGGCGTCAGCTTCGTGACCCCGGGCTCGATACCGAGGGCCTCGCGGACCTGCGCGTTGACCGGGATCGACTTGGCGGTCCTGGGGTGGATGCCGCCGCCCGGCGACAGCAGCCCGGTGTCGTAGTCCGCCCACGAGGAGCGGGGCAGCTCGAACAGCCGGCGGCGCTCGGCGTACGAGACGGCCGCGTCCGGGTCGGGGTCGATGAAGATGTGGCGGTGGTCGAAGGCCGCGACCAGCCGGATGTGCTCCGAGAGGAGCATGCCGTTGCCGAACACGTCACCCGACATGTCGCCGACGCCGACCACGGTGAAGTCCTCGGTCTGGGTGTCGTGCCCGAGCTCGCGGAAGTGCCGCTTGACCGACTCCCACGCACCGCGGGCCGTGATGCCCATGCCTTTGTGGTCGTAACCGGCCGAACCACCGGAGGCGAAGGCGTCGCCGAGCCAGAAGTTGTAGGCGATCGCGACCTCGTTGGCGATGTCGGAGAACGTCGCCGTGCCCTTGTCGGCCGCGACGACCAGATATGTGTCGTCGCCGTCGTGGCGCACCACGTCGGGCGGCGGCACGACCTCGCCGCCCACCATGTTGTCGGTGATGTCGAGCAGCGCCGAGATGAACGTGCGGTAGGAGGCGATGCCCTCCGCCAGCCACGCCTCGCGGTCCACGGACGGGTCCGGGAGCTGCTTGGCGACGAAGCCGCCCTTGGCGCCCACCGGCACGATGACGGTGTTCTTCACCATCTGCGCCTTGACCAGGCCGAGGATCTCGGTGCGGAAGTCCTCACGCCGGTCGGACCAGCGCAGACCGCCGCGGGCGACCTTCCCGTAGCGCAGGTGCACGCCCTCGACGCGCGGTGAGTACACCCAGATCTCGTACGCCGGGCGCGGCGCCGGCAGGTCCGGAATGGCCTGCGGGTCGAACTTCATCGACACGTAGCTGTGCCAGGTGCCGCCGCCCGCCTCCTGGAAGAAGTTGGTGCGCAGCGTGGCCTTGATCAGGGTGAGGAAGGAACGCAGGATCCGGTCCTCGTCGAGCGAGGCGACCTGGTCCAGCGCGGCGTCCAGCTCCTCCAGCAGGGCGTCCGTCAGCTCGGTGCCGGCCCGCTGGCGGTCCGGGGCCATCCGGGCCTCGAACAGGTTGATCAGCAGCCGCGTGGTGTGGACGTTGTTGAGGAGCGTGTCCTCCATGTAGTCCTGGCTGAAGGTGGACCCGGCCTGGCGCAGGTACTTGGCGTATGCGCGCAGCACCATCGCCTCGCGCCAGGTGAGCCCGGCACGCAGCACCAGCGAGTTGAACGTGTCGTTCTCGGCGGCACCGGTCCACACCGCCGAGAACGCGTCCTGGAACCGCTCGCGGGCGTCGTCGCCCAGGTACTCCCCGCCGTTGCCCGGCGCGGTCGGCATCCGCAGACCGAAGTCGTAGACCCAGCCGTGGGTGCGGTCCGCACAGCGCAGCTCGTACGGGCGCTCGTCGATGACCTCGACGCCGAGGCGGTTGAGGACCGGCAGCACCGACGAGAGCGAGACCTGCTCGCCGAAGCGGTAGATCTTGAAGCGACGCTCCCCGGGCGCGGCCCCGACCGGCTCGTAGAGGGACAGCGAGAAGTCCTTGCCGGACCGGGTGAGCTGCTCCAGGTGCACGAGGTCGGCGACGGCGGCGCGCGGCGAGTGGTCGGCCTTGTAGCCCTCGGGGAAGGCGCTGGCGTACTTGCGCGCCAGCTCGGCGGCGCGCTCCTCGCCCAGTTCGGCGTTGAGCGCCTCGGCGAAGCCGTCGGCCCAGGAGCGGGCGGCCTCGGCCAGCCGGGCCTCCAGTCGCTCCTTGTCGACGTCGGTGAGGTGGGTCAGCTCGGTGCCGGACGGGACACGGACGACGAAGTGGAGCCGGGTGAGCACCGACTCGGTGCTCATGAGGGTGAAGTCGACGCTGGTGCCGCCGAGATCCTCCTTCAGGATCCCGGTCAGCCGCTCGCGGACGGTGGTGTTGAAACGGTCGCGCGGCAGGTAGACCAGGGCCGAGTAGTAGCGGCCGTACTCCTCCTGGCGCAGGTAGAGCCGCAGCCGGCGGCGCTCCTGCAGGTACAGGACGGAGGTCACGATGGAGCGCAGCTCGTCGACGGGCGTCTGGAACAGCTCGTCGCGCGGGTACGTCTCCAGGATCTGCAGCAGGTCGCGGCCGTCGTGGCTGTGCGGGGAGAAGCCTGCGCCGTCGAGGACCTCGGTCACCTTGCGGCGGATGACCGGGACGCGGCGCACGGACTCGGTGTACGCGGCCGACGAGAACAGTCCGAGGAAGCGGCGCTCGCCGATGACGTTGCCCTCGGCGTCGAACTTCTTCACGCCGACGTAGTCGAGGTAGCTGGGGCGGTGCACGGTGGCCCGGCTGTTGGCCTTGGTCAGGATCAGCAGCTTGTGCTCGCGGGCCTTGGCCCGGGCGTCGGCGGGCAGCCGGTTGAACGAAGGACTCACGGGGTGGCCGTGGGCGTCGTCGCCGGTGTGGTGCGGGTCGGAGCGCAGGATGCCGAGGCCGGTGCCCGGGACGGCGGACAGCGCGTCGCCGTCCACCAGGTTGTACTCGCGGTAGCCGAGGAACGTGAAGTGGTCGTCGGAGAGCCAGCGCAGCAGTTCGCGGGCCTCGTCGACCTCCTCCTCGCGCAGATCGCCCGGAATGGGCTCCTGCGGCAGCTCCTCGGAGATCCGCAGCGCCGCCTCCCGCATCTTCTCCCAGTCCTCGACGGCCTCGCGGACGTCGGACAGGACGCGCAGCAGGTCGGCGGTGATCTGCTTCAGGTCGGCCCGGTCCGTCTCCCGGTCGATCTCGACGTGGATCCAGGACTCGACGAGGGCGTCGTGCGGCAGTGCGGCGCCGGTCGGCTCGCCGCTGAGGACCTCGATCATCTTCCCGGTGACGTCGCGGCGGACCACGATCTGCGGGTGGATCACCACATGGATACCGCGGCCCTGGCGGGACAGCTCGTTGGTGACCGAGTCGACGAGGAAGGGCATGTCGTCGGTGACGACCTCGACGACCGAGTGGCTGGAGGTCCAGCCGTTCTCCTCGACGGTCGGGGTGTGCACCCGGACGTTGGCGGTGCCCTGCGGACGGTTCTCCGCGAGGCGGTAGTGCGAGACGGCTGCTCCGAAGACGTCGACGGGGTCGCGGTCGGTGAGGTCCTCGGGTGCGGTGTGCAGGTAGTAGCGCTGGAGGAACGCGAGGATGTGGTCCCGGTCAGGGCGCTCCCCGCTGTCGGACCCAGTCGGAAGTTGCCCCCCGCCCGGGCTGTGCTCAGCTACCCGGGCCGCCCTCTCGAGCAGCTCGGCCTTGGCTTCGTCCAGCTTGGTCTGCATGTCCTCTGGCTCCTGTCGCGCGCCGTTGCGTGACGTAGGTGGAAAAGATGACACGACGCCACGACGCGGGGTCTCCGCTCGGTGTCGGCGCTGTGCCGGGATGAGAGATGTCCGGACCGTGATCGGCCGATGTGGGCGTCGGGCCCGGGAGATGACCACGCGGGTCCCGAACGAACTCGGGTCCGCGGGGAAGATCAGCTCGCACCCGGCCGCTGTGGCGCACCGGGCGCGGTCCCCCAGCTTCCGCTGGGTGGTGCCTCCAGGGGGCTTCGCTGCCCCCTCGGCGTATCGCGCTGATCACGCGTCCAAGGCTATCGCCCCGCACCCCCGACCCGTCATGAGCCGTATGTGTACAAAAGCGGGGCCGGAAGTTTGACACTCTGGACAGCGACACGCGGCCTCTTGGCAAACTGCCGCGCGCGGGGCAGGTTGACCCTTGAAGGGCCCAAGGCCGACAAATCCATACAGGGAGCATGAGCCATGAGCGTGAAGATCCTGATCGTCACCGGCGACGCAGCCGAGTCCCTGGAGGTCCTCTACCCGTACCAGCGACTGCGCGAGGAGGGGTACGAGGTCCACGTCGCGGCCCCGGCACGCAAGAAGCTCCAGTTCGTCGTCCACGACTTCGAACCCGGTTTCGACACGTACACCGAGAAGCCGGGCTACACCTGGCCGGCCGACCTGGCGTTCTCGGAGGTCGACCCGGGAGACTACGCCGCGATCGTCATTCCCGGCGGGCGGGCTCCCGAGTACCTCCGCAACGACCCGGAGCTCCGCAAGATCCTCAAGTCCTTCTTCGACGCGGACAAGCCCGTGGCGCAGATCTGCCACGGCCCGCTGCTGACGGCGGCCACGGGCAGCCTCACGGGCCGCAGGGTGACGGCCTACCCGGCACTGGAACTCGACATGCAGGCCGCCGGCGCCTCCTTCCAGGACACCGAAGCGGTCGTGGACGGCACCCTGGTCTCCTCCCGGGCCTGGCCCGACCACCCGGCCTGGATGCGCGAGTTCCTCCAGGTGCTGCGGGCGAAGGCACCCCTGGGCTGAGGGCCGGCGCGGCACCGGGCAGTGGTTACGGTGCCGGAACCTCCCCGGTCCCGCGGCTGCCCGGTGGTGCCGCCTCGGGGCGGACGCGGGCTCCGGGCGGGGAGCGTGCGTGAGGCGGCGCGCGGGACGGCGCAAGGGGTACCGCGCTACGGGCCGGTGCGCGGACGGCGGCGCATGCGGTACCGCGCTACGGGCCGGTGCGCGGACGGCGGCGCATGCGGTACCGCGCTACGGGCCGGTGCGGTTGCCGTACGGGGCGGCCGCGTGGACGGCCGGAGGGGGGCCCGAGGACCCCGCGGCTACCCCACCAGTTCCTCGGCGACCTCGACCGCCTCCGCGAGGCTGTCGACGACCGGCACGCCCGCCGCCCGCAGGCTCGCCCTGCTGTGCGAGCCCCCGGTGTAGAGCACCGCCTTCGCCCCCACGTGCGCCGCCGCGAGCGCGTCGTCCGCCGCGTCGCCGACGACCACGATCCGCTCCGGTGGCACGTGCTCCATCGCTGCCAGGTGCCTCACCATGTGCTCCGCCTTGCCCGCGTGGGAGGCGCCCACGCGGCCGTCGACCCGCACGAAGTGCTCCTCGATCCCGTGGCGCCGCACGATCGGTATCAGGTGCTCGTGCGGGGCCAGCGACAGCAGCGACTGCGTACGACCCGACGCCTGGCGGGCGGCGAGCAGTTCCGCCGCCCCGACGGTGAGCAGGCAGGTCTCGGCCAGCCGCCAGTAGTGCCTGTGGAAGACCGCGTCCATGGCCGCCCACTCCTCGTCCGTGGGCAGGCGGCCCATCAGCCGCTCGTAGAACCGGGGCACCGGCACGCAGTACAGCTCTCGGTAGCGCTCGAGCGTGATCGGGCCGAGCCCTATCTCGGCGAACGACGCGTTCGTCGCCTCGATGACCGTGTGGATGTCGTCGAGGAGTGTGCCGTTCCAGTCCCAGACCACGTGCGCGCTGTGCTTCCCCATGGCAGGCAACGGTACCGGCTGGGTCCGACAGCCATCGACGAGCGCGGGCACGGGAGGGACCCAAGCGCCGGAGGCGGCCGCGAGTACCGCGGCAGGACGGCCGGACGAACCGGGGGCGCCCGGTACGCAGGGGACGGTCCCGGCGGCTTCCCCGCCGGGAGCGCGCCCGGCCTCAGTGGACGAGGCCGGGAATCTCCTGCACCCCGTACCAGAGCAGCTCATGGTCCTCCGCTCCGTCCACGATGAACTGAGCGTCGTCGTCGCCGTGGTCCGCCGCCCCCAGCGCGTCCGCCGCGGCGGCCACGTCCCGCTCCGCGTCCTGGGAGTCGACGTGCACCGACGCCGCCTTCGCCAGCGGCACCGCGGTCGCGATGCGCACTTCGCCCAGCGAGGCCGACCCGAGCCCCGCCGCCGGGTCCGCGACCGCGGCGTTGTCCGGGACGTCGACGGCCACGACCACCCGGCGGCGCGGCGTCCCGGGGTCGCCCGCCAGCGATCGCAGCGACGCCGCCGCGGCACGGTTCAGCGCGGCGTACTCCAACTCCTCGATGTCGTCGGAGACGTACCACTCGCGCAGGGCGGGCGTCACCGCGTAGGCGGTCACCGGCCCGGGCCCGATCTCGCCCGCCTTGTGCGCCTGTGCGAGACCGGGGAGGGTCAGGGGAACGTAGACGCGCATGGTGGCCGCTTTCGTCGTCGGGTGAGCACCCAAGGATACGTGCGGAGTACCCCTTCGGGCTGCCCTGCGCCCCCTCCCGGACGTCGACCTCGGATGACCGGGAGGACTTCCGAACCGCACCGTTCCGGGCCCCGGAACCCGCCCATCACCCTGATAGGTGAATCTCGGCAGCCCGCCCCGGGGACGCTGAGGTCGTTGCGGCCGCCGACCGTCACCCCGTACAAGATCCCCACCGAGAAGTTACTTGTGAGTATCGAAGGGGCGACCACCATGCAGCACACCTCGCCGGGGACGCCGGGGACGCCGGGGACGAGGACGGGCACGGGGACGAGGCCCGGGAACCGCCACGACAGCCGCGCGCCCGGCCGCCGCGCACCGCGACGACCCGCGTCACCCGGGCCGCGGCCCTCCACGGGTGGCCGTTCCCGCCTTCCCCGCTACTGGTTCGCGGAACGGCTGCTCGCGGTCCTCAGCGGCCACCGGCCCGTCCACTGGATGCTCGGCCACACGATCGGCCGCGCCTACGAACAGCTCGTCCGGCTCGCCCCCGCCGCTCCGCTCAGCACCAACGGACTGCGGCCCGTGCTGCGCCACTGCGACGAGTACGTCCCGCGGCCGGGCGTCATCGAGGCCTTCGCCAGGATCACCACGGGCGACCGGGTGCGTGCCATGGCCTTCCGCCTCGAACAGGGACCCGACCTCCGCTGGCGCTGCGCCGCCGTGGAACTCGGCGGCGAACGCCTCACCGCCGGGGTCTGACCGCCGGCGGGTTCCTGGTCGGTCTTCGCGCGAGGCCCGGACACCGGTCCGTGCCCGCCCGAAGCCGGACGCCGGGCCACGCCCGCAGGGCACAACGCCCGGCAACGCCCGTGGGGCCGGACACCCTCCGGTGCCCGGCCCCACGGCTTCACTCCCGCGGTGTCACTTCTTGCGGCGGCGTCCCGCGCTCTTCTGCGCCTTGCGGCGCTCCGCGCGCGTCATGCCGTCCGACTCGGAACGGGCCGCGTCGCCGTTGGTGAAGTCGCCCTCGACGATGCCGCCCTCTCCGTCGACCGTCGGCGCCGAGAAGTGCAGCCGGTCCGGACGCTGCGGGGCGTCCAGGCCCTTCGCCCGGATCTCGGGACGGCCGGCGCCGGCGGGCACCGCGTCCTCCTTCGCCGGCGCGGTCCTCTCGGCGGAGTCCTGGACGGGGATCTCCTCGACCTGCTGCTCGACCTGGACCTCCAGGTTGAACAGGTAGCCGACGGACTCCTCCTTGATGCCGTCCATCATCGCGGTGAACATGTCGAAGCCCTCGCGCTGGTACTCCACGAGCGGGTCCTTCTGCGCCATCGCGCGCAGGCCGATGCCCTCCTGGAGGTAGTCCATCTCGTAGAGGTGCTCGCGCCACTTGCGGTCCAGGACGGACAGCACCACGCGCCGCTCCAGCTCGCGCATGATGTCCGAGCCGAGCTGCTTCTCGCGCTCGTCGTACTGCTCGTGGATGTCGTCCTTGATCGTCTCGCCGATGAACTCGGCGGTGACACCGGCCCGGTCGCCCGCGGCGTCCTCGAGCTCCTCGACGGTCACCTTCACCGGGTAGAGCTGCTTGAAGGCGCCCCACAGCCGGTCCAGGTCCCACTCCTCCGCGAAGCCCTCGACGGTCTCGGCCTGGATGTACGCGTCGATCGTGTCGTCCATGAAGTGGCGGATCTGCTCGTGCAGGTCCTCGCCCTCCAGCACGCGGCGGCGCTCGGCGTAGATGACCTTGCGCTGCCGGTTGAGCACGTCGTCGTACTTCAGGACGTTCTTCCGCGTCTCGAAGTTCTGCTGCTCGACCTGGGACTGGGCGGACGCGATCGCGCGCGTCACCATCTTGTTCTCGATCGGGACGTCGTCCGGAACGTTGGCCATGGCCATGACGCGCTCGACCATCTGCGCCTTGAACAGGCGCATCAGGTCGTCACCGAGGGAGAGGTAGAAGCGGGACTCGCCCGGGTCTCCCTGACGGCCGGACCGACCGCGCAGCTGATTGTCGATACGCCGCGACTCGTGCCGCTCGGTGCCGAGGACGTACAGCCCGCCGAGGGACTTGACCTCCTCGAACTCCTCCTTGACCTCGAGCTCGGCCTTCTCCAGCGCGGACGGGAGCGCCGCGGCCCACTCCTCGACGTGCTCCACCGGGTCCAGGCCCTGCCCGCGCAGCTCCGCCTCGGCGAGATCGTCGGGGTTGCCGCCGAGCTTGATGTCCGTACCGCGGCCGGCCATGTTCGTGGCGACCGTCACGGCGCCCTTGCGGCCGGCCTGGGCCACGATCACGGCCTCGCGCTCGTGGTGCTTGGCGTTGAGGACCTCGTGCTGGATGCCGCGCTTGAGCAGCTGCTGCGAGAGGTACTCCGACTTCTCGACGGAGGTGGTGCCGACGAGGATCGGCTGCCCCTTGCGGTGCTTCTCCTCGATGTCGTCCACCACGGCGGCGAACTTGGCCACCTCGGTGCGGTAGATCAGGTCCGACTGGTCCTTGCGGACCATGGGCCGGTTCGTCGGGATCGGCACGACGCCCAGCTTGTAGATCTGGTGGAACTCGGCTGCCTCGGTCATGGCCGTACCGGTCATGCCGGAGAGCTTGTTGTAGAGGAGGAAGAAGTTCTGCAGGGTGATCGTGGCGAGCGTCTGGTTCTCGTCCTTGATGTCCACCCCTTCCTTCGCCTCGATCGCCTGGTGCATGCCCTCGTTGTAGCGGCGGCCGGCGAGGATACGGCCGGTGTGCTCGTCGACGATCATGACTTCGCCGTCGATGACGACGTAGTCCTTGTCCTTCTTGAACAGTTCCTTGGCCTTGATGGCGTTGTTCAGGTAACCGACCAGCGGGGTGTTCACCGACTCGTAGAGGTTGTCGATGCCCAGCCAGTCCTCGACCTTCGAGACGCCGGACTCATGGATGCCGACGGTCCGCTTCTTCTCGTCGACCTCGTAGTCGCCGGTCTCCTCGATGCCCTTCAGCGGGTTGCCCGGCTCACCGCGGTTCAGGCGCTTCACCAGCTTGGCGAAGTCGCCGTACCACTTGGTGGCCTGGTCGGCGGGGCCGGAGATGATCAGCGGCGTACGGGCCTCGTCGACGAGGATGGAGTCGACCTCGTCGACGATCGCGAAGTTGTGTCCGCGCTGGACGAGCTCCTCCTTGGACCAGGCCATGTTGTCGCGGAGGTAGTCGAAGCCGAACTCGTTGTTCGTGCCGTACGTGATGTCGCACCCGTACTGCTCGCGGCGCTGCGCGGGCGTCATGTTGGCGAGGATGCAGCCGACGCTCAGACCGAGGAACCGGTGCACGCGGCCCATCATCTCGGAGTCGCGCTCGGCCAGGTAGTCGTTGACCGTGATCAGGTGCACGCCCTTGCCGGACAGCGCGTTCAGATACGCCGGGAGCGTACCGACGAGGGTCTTGCCCTCACCGGTCTTCATCTCCGCGACGTAGCCCAGGTGGAGCGCGGCGCCACCCATCAGCTGGACGTCGTAGTGACGCTGGCCGAGAACGCGCTTGGCGGCCTCACGGACGGTGGCGAACGCCTCGGGCAGCAGGTCGTCCAGGCTCTCGCCGTCGGCGAAGCGCTCCTTGTACTCGTCGGTGAGGGCCCGCAACTCGGCGTCGGAGAGGTTGACGAAGTCTTCCTCGATGGAGTTGACCTGGTCCGCGATGCGGTGCAGTTTGCGCAGGATCTTGCCTTCGCCTGCACGCATGAGCTTGTTGAAGACGGACACTGAGGTTGGTCTCCTTGCCGGTCGGGCCTGGCACTGGGTCGTATGGACACTGGCACGGGCACGGCAGGTGGTCCCCACCGCATCGGCCATCGTAAGCGAGGACGGTGCCACGCCGGGAGAGCCGCAGTGCCCCGGGGACGGCTGCCGCGTGTCTGGAGAACGTGCGGGGGACCCGGAAAGTGCCGCTGATCTCGAAAAGTGTTCGCACGACCGACGGAGAGTGACCAGAATTTTGGTCATGGAGCCCATCACCCTCACCACCGACCGGCTGCGGCTGAGCCCCTTCACCCCGGGTGACGCCGAAGAGGTCCGCGCCGCATGTCAGGACCCCGACATCCAGCGCTGGATCCCGGTCCCCTCGCCGTACGAACTGCGGCACGCCGAGGAGTTCATCCAGGTCACCGTGCCCGCGGGCTGGCGCGACGACAGCGAGTACACCCTGTCCGTGCGTCCACGCGAAGGCGGCGCCCTGATCGCCTCCACCAGCCTGCACCACCCGCGCTCGGGCTCCTGGGAGATCGGCTTCTGGACGGCCAAGGAGCACCGCGGCCGTGGCTACGCGACCGAGGTGACGCTCGCCATGGCCCGCTGGGCCTTCGCACGGCTGGACTGCACCCGGCTGGAGTGGCGCGCCGAGGTGGGCAACACGGGCTCGCGCGCCGTCGCCGAGAAGGCCGGGTTCACCGTCGAGGGCGTCCAGCGCGCGGGATCCCACGGCCGCGGCACCCTGCGGGACTGCTGGGTCGCCTCGCTGCTCCCCTCGGACCTGGGGCTGCCGTGCCCCGTCCCCTATCTGCCGGCGAGGGCGTGAGGTACGACACCGGGTGCCCGCAAACACTGAGACGCGCAGGACGCCGCCCCGGTCGGCCTCCGCGGGGGCCTGGCCGGAATCCGGCGGAGCACGGCGACTGTCGGTGGCGCCCTCTAAGGTGCGGGGCATGAACACCGCGCCGCCCGCAGTTGCCGAGCTGTCCGCCGATGAGGCCCGCCGTATCGCGCTGCGGGCCCAGGGGTTCCTCGGCGCCCCCGACCGCAGGAGCGGTGTGCGGGGCGTCCTGCGCCACCTGGGCGCCGTGCAGCTCGACACCATCTCCGTGCTGGCGCGCTCGCACGAGCTGATTCCGTACGCCCGGCTGGGCGCCGTCGGCCGCAAGACCGTCGAGCGTGCCTACTGGACCGACGGCCACGCCTTCGAGTACTGGTCGCACGCGGCCTGCATACTCCCCGTCGAGGAGTGGCCCCACTTCGCGTTCCGCCGCCGCGCCTACCGCGCCCGTCCGCAGTGGTACCACGAACTGCCGGACGGGGCGTACGAGCGGGTGGTCGACCAGCTGCGCGACGAGGGCCCGTTGACCGCCACCGAACTGGGCGGAGCGAAGAACGGCGGCCCGTGGTGGGACTGGTCGGAGGCCAAGGTCGCCGTCGAGCGGGCGCTGATGTACGGGGAGGTGGTGTGCACGGAGCGGCGCGGCTGGAAGCGGGTGTACGACCTCGCCGAGCGGGCCGTGCCCGATGCCGTCCTCCACGACGATCTGGACGACCGGGAGTGCCTGCGCCGGCTGGTGCTGCTGGCGGGACGGTCGCTGGGGGTGGGCACCCGCGCGGACATCGCCGACTACCACCGGCTGAAGGGCGAGCAGTTCGACGCGGTGGTCGAGGACTCCGGACTCGTGCCGGTCCGTGTCGAGGGCTGGGACAAGCCGGCGTGGGCCGACCCGGAGGCACTCGCGACGGAACCGCGAGGCCGCCACCGCACGACGCTGCTGTCGCCGTTCGACTCGCTGATCTGGGAGCGGGCGCGCACCGAGCGGATCTTCGGCTTCACCCATCGCCTGGAGGCGTACGTCCCGAGGCAGAAGCGGGTGCACGGCTACTTCGCGATGCCGCTGCTGTCCGGCGGGCGGCTGCTGGGGCGGGTCGACCCCGCGCGTGAGGGGACGACTCTGGTCGCCAGGCAGGTCTCGCTGGAGACGCCGAAAGCGGTCCGGCCGATGGCTCAGGCGCTGCTGGAGGCGGCTCAGTGGGTCGGCTGCGACACGGTCCGTGTGGAGCGGGTCGACCGCCCGGAGTTGGCGGCGCCCCTGGCCGCCGCCCTCGGCTGAGCCGGCGCTGCCTGCGGATTCCGAGGGCCGCTCTAGCGGATCTCGAGGATCTTCTCGCGCATGGCGTAGACCACCGCTTCCATCCTGGAGTGCAGCTGGAGCTTCTCCAGGATGTTGCGGACGTGGTTCTTCACCGTGTTCTCGGAGATGAACAACTCCTTGGCGATGTCGCGGTTGTTCATGCCCGTCGCCACCAGCTTGAGGACCTCCAGCTCCCGGTCGGTCAGCCGGGGGGCGGGCACCAGGCGGCGCTCGTCGGTGCGCTGGATCATCGACTTGAACTCGGTGAGCAGCTTGGACGCCATGGACGGGCTGATCTGCGACTGCCCGTCGGCCACCGCGCGGATCGCCGTGGCCACCTCGTCGGTGGAGATCTCCTTGAGGAGGTAGCCGGTCGCACCGGCCTTGATCGCCTCATAGAGGTCGGCCTCCTCGTCGCTGATCGTCAGCATGATGATCTTCGCGCTGGGGGCGACCTCCTTGATGGAGGTGCAGGCCTCGATGCCACCGCGCTTCGGCATCCGTACGTCCATGAGGACGATGTCGGGCAGCAGATCGGCGGCCTTGTCGACGGCCTCCGCGCCGTCCCCGGCCTCCCCGACCACCTGGATGTCCTCCTCCTGGGCGAGGACGATCTCCAGTCCCCGGCGGAAGAGGGCGTGGTCGTCCACGACGAGCACCCGGATCGGCTCCTTACGGGACACGTCCTGTGTGCCGTCCGCGCCGCCCGTGGCACCGGCGTCCCCCGCCTGGTGCACCGGGCCGAAGCTGTCCGCCATCGTTCCTCCCCCTGAGGCCGTGGCCTGCGTTGGTCTGCGTTCCGCCAACCGCAGTCCACAGCGCACCGGTTGGCTCGGGTCGCCATGATTCCATGCCCGTGCGCCGGTGTGGCGATCCCTCGGTGGCACAAGGATGCCCCTGGGGGCGCACAGGGCGCTCCCAGGGGCACCGTCACATGACGGGATCAGCCGCCGAGCGCACCACCGGCGCCGCTCGACTCGCTTCCGGCGAGGGGGTCGGTCCTCAGGTGGATGACGCCGTAGTCGTAGGCGTGCCGCCGGTAGACGACACTGGGCTCCTTGGTCTCGGAGTCGACGAAGAGATAGAAGTCGTGCCCGACCAACTCCATTTCGTAGAGCGCCTGGTCGAGCGTCATCGGGGCAGCGACGTGGTTCTTCTCCCGGACCACCAGGGGTCCTTCGCCCTGCACCTCGAGCGAGCCCATCCGGGTGGTGGGAATGGCTTCCGGCGATTCCGCGGTCACGGGTTCGCCGCTCCCGTTCAACTGGGCCACGCCCGGAACGACGTCGGCGACCTCCGCTGCCGACAGCCGCCCGTTGCCCCTGCGTGTGTGGCGCTTGTCGTGCTGCTTGCGCAGCCGAGCCTCCAGCTTCGCCGTGGCCAGGTCGAGCGCTGCGTACGGGTCGCCTGCCGCTGCTTCCGCCCGGATCACCGGGCCGCGTGAAAGAAGTGTGATCTCCACGCGGTCGGAACGGTCGGCCTGCCGCGGGTTGTGCTCCTTGGACACCTCGACGTCGAGGCTGATCACCTTGCCGTCGAGCTTCTGGATCTTGTCCAGCTTCAGCTTCTCGGCCACGTGCTTGCGGAACCGCTCGGGCACCTCGGTCTTGCGGCCCTTGACGACGATGTCCACGCAGAACTCCGTTCCCGGATCACTCCGCTGTTCAATTGCGGAGCATCTCCCTTTTGCACCAGGCTCCGGTGAGCACCGGAGCCTCGGACTTGGCGACTTTCACCTCCTCCTCCCCCATGGGCAAGATCGCCACCCCACCGATGTCAAAGATCTGGGTTACTTCAAGAACACCTGACCGCAACTCGGCCATGTATTCGCTGAAGGAGAGCGCTCACCGTGCCTCACCACCGAACATAGCTCGCCGGGCCCCCTGTCGGCACCCGCTACCAGCGCGTACGTCCATTCGTGGCCGTTCCTGCTCTCGCTACCTGCAACGTTGCAAGCCCCCTGTCGGTTCCGGCTCGTTTCGCCGGCTCGTTTCGAGTGACAGAGGCGGAGCGGCGATGACTGCGGCACTCATTCGGGTGTATTCGGAAAGGTCTCCGGAGAACGCGGCACGCAGTGCCCGCGCCGCTTCGGCCAGCGAGGCTCCGGTGGTCATCACATCGTCCACCAGTACCGCTCCACGCGCCTCGAGAACCCGCCCGGCCCACGGGGCCACCTCCAGCGCCCCGGTGATGTTCTCGAGGCGCTCCGGGGCCGTGAGACCCGACTGGTCGGACACCCGCCGGCTCTGGCGCAGCGCCGGGAGGGCCCGGGCGTACGTCCCCGCGCGCCGCAGTGCCACGGCCGCCGCCACGGCGATCCGCCGTGCCGGGTCGTGCCCACGTGCCCGCACCGTCCGGCGGGCCGACGGCACCGGTACCAGCAGCAGCGGCCCCCGCGCACCTCCGCCGCGCGGCGACGCGGCGCGGACGGCCCTCGCGAGCGCGGCACCGAGCGGACGGGCCAGAGCCAGCGCGCCCCGCTCCTTGTGGGCCAGCAGCACGGACCGCACCGCGCCCTCGTACCGCGCCGCGGCGAACACCACCGGCAGTCCCGAGGGCTCCGGGCACGGCCGCGCCCGCGCCGGCGGCCCCGCCAGCCGCTCCGCGCACTCCTCGCACAGGGCCGTACGGGCATGTCCGCAGCCCGCGCACACCGCGGGCAGCACCAGCCCCGAGATCTCGCGCCACCACCACCTCATGGCCTCCACTGTGCCCTGCCGCGGGCAAGGGCGGGCCAGGGCTGTGGACAACCGGGCCGACCTGTGGAGAACCGGCGCGCCGAGTGGGAGGGACCGGCCCACCGGGGACGGGGAGGGCGGGGAATCCGATCCCGCCGAACCACGACGAGGCCAGGGGGCCCGCCGCTCCGGGCCGTACGGGCCCGGCCCCGTACGGCCCGGGCGACCGGCCGGTGACCACGGCCCGGCCCCCACCCACGCCCACGCCGGACAGCCTGACGAAGCCGGGGCCCGCGCCCGGTCGCCGCAGGAGGCCGACGAGCTCAGGCGCTCAGCCCGGGTAGACCGGCCACGTCCCCTTCTCGACCATCGTCTGCCAGTTGGCGTTCGGCATCAGCCGCACCAGCCCGTCGTCAGAGACCGCCACCAGGAGTTGCTCCTCGTCCTCCGTGGCCGCCACCGCCGACACCTTGTTGAGGCCCGGAAGACCGCCCGCCGGTGTGAGGGAGCCGTCCGTCTGGATGTAGCGCACCTGCTGCACACCGCCGGCCTCCTTGCCGACCACCACGAGACGACTCGGCCCGGCCCAGGACAGGGCGGTCACCGACTCCAGCCGCGGCGCCGCCGCCCGCAGCGCCACCACGGACACCGTGGTCGTTCCCGCTGCGTCCGTGTTCCGCTCGATCCGACCGATCTCCAGGGTGCTCCTGCCGTCCTTGGACAGGAGGAGCGCCATGCGCACACCGTCGGCCGACACCCGCAGCGACTCGATCCGCGCGCCGTCGAGTCCGTCGACCGTGACCTTCTGCGCCGGACCCTTGCCGCCGGCGAAGCGCAGCAGCCGCGGGTCGGCGGGGTCCCGATCGGCGACCCACAGGTCGTTGCGGTCCCAGCTGGGCGCCGAGAGCCGGTCCGCGGCCCGGGGAGCGGCGCTCTGGGCCAGCGGAGCTGCCAGGGCCTCGTCCGAGACGATCGACGCCGCGTACAGGGACTTGCCGTCCTGCGAGACCGCCGCCGCCCGGTGGAGACTGCGTGCCACGGCGACCGTGCCGATCTTCAGCTGACCGTCGCCGAACGGCCCTCGGACCATGGTCTTGTCTATGTTCTTCGGCTTGGTCCCCACCACGGCCATCCGGTGGTCGCTGTCGACGAAGTACACGTTGGGGCTGGGCGAGAGCCTCTCCAGGGCGTACGCGTCCGCCTGGTCGGCCGTCAGTACGCACAGCGGGGAGCCGTCGGCCCGCTGGAGCTGCACCTGCTCGACGCGGGGTGCCGCCAGCTCCCTCAAGGTGAGCAGCATCTGTGTCGCCATCCGCTTGCACACCGTTCCGCCGACGTTCGACGCCTTGTCGTTGAGCGGCACCTTCAGCTCGTCCTGGTCGTCGGGGGTCAGGGAAGTGACGCCCTTCTTCAGACCCGCGCCCGTGGGGAACGGCGAGTCCACGACCGGCACCAGCCAGGGCGCGGGGCCCTCGAACAGCGCCGAGATCGTCTGGGTCACCGGATCCATCCGGGTCACCGGATCCTGCCGCTGGCGGATGTACACCGGGTCCGCGACCACCGTGTTCTGCCCCGACACCCAGTAGTACTTGTTCACCGACAGGTGATTGCGCAGGAAGTCGCTCTCCCCGAGCACGAGGCCCTGGGGAGCGGCGTCGATGCGCCACTCCTTGCCCTTGCCGTCCGGGGTGTTCTGCCGCACCAGCCGCAGCGCTCCCCCGTACTGCGTGGGCACGACCGACTTGTACTCGTGGTGGTCGACCGTCGCGATCAGCTCGCCCGACAGCGCGTAGGTCAGCTCCTCGCCCTCGTCACGGCCGGGCGGGGCCGCCGACTCGGGGGCCTCGGTCAGCACGGTCGTGAGCGACTCGGGCCGCCACTTCTTGGTCCACCGCTTGGTGAGGTACTTCCGGGCCGTCGCGTAGCTCGGATCGTCACTGGTCATGGCCTCCAGGAAGCCGTCGACGATCTCCTGGGGCCTGGCGCCGTCGCGGGGCGGGACGGCGTACACGCGCACCTGCGAGTCCGGCCCCTGGGTGGCCCTCACCTGCTCCACGTCGCCGCTGTCCGGCATCGACGCGCAACCGGCCAGCACGAATCCGGCGCAGACGAGCAGCGCCGTGCCTCGTGTGGCGCGTCCGTGGCCGTACCGACGCCCCTCAGCGCCCACGAGTGGTGTCCTCCCGCTCGGAAACCTGTCCCGGGACCGCTTCCGCCGTCCCTCCGTCACCCGTCCGCTCCGGCGCCGGGCGGGCCACCACCCGAGCGCCGCTGCCGGGCAACGCCGCCGGGTCCACCGCCGCCGACGGCGGAGTGTGCGGCGGCACCGCGGGCCGGCCCGGTATCGCCAGGCCCGGACGGTGCCCACCGGCCTGCGACGGCACCGTCGACAGCCGCAGCGCCCGGTCGTTCGCCGCGTCGGCGGCGGCGCGCTCACGGGCGCGCCGGGAGTCCTCGGGCTCCAGCGGTATCGGCGACCCCCGCAGCGGCTCGTCCGCCGTACGCGGCAGGGTCAGCCTGAACTGCGAGCCACCGCCCGGCTCGCCCCATGCCTGCAGCCAGCCGCCGTGCAGCCGCGCGTCCTCCACGGCGATGGACAGACCCAGGCCGGTTCCGCCCGTGGTGCGCGCCCGTGCCGGATCGGCCCGCCAGAAGCGGTTGAACACCCGGGTCGCCTCGCCGGGCTTGAGTCCCACCCCGTAGTCCCTCACGGCCACGGCGACCGCGCCGCCGGCGGACGCCATCCGCACGACCACGTCGCGGCCCTCGCCGTGCTCGACGGCGTTGACGACGAGGTTGCGCAGCACACGCTCGATGCGCCGGGCGTCGGCCTCCGCAACCACCGGCTGATCGTCCCCGACGATCCGGATCCGGCTGCCCTTGCGCTCCGCCAGCGGCTCGGCGCCGCCGATCACCCGGTGGACCACCTCACGCAGGTCTATCGCCTCGGCCTCGAGGGCCGCCGCGCCCGCGTCGAACCTGCTGATCTCCAGCAGGTCTGCCAGCAGCGACTCGAACCGGTCCAGCTGGTCGGCCAGCAGTTCGGCGGAGCGCGCCGTCGCCGGATCGAAGTCGCTTCGCGCCTCGTGGATGAGGTCCGCGGCCATCCGCACCGTCGTCAGCGGCGTACGCAGCTCGTGCGACACGTCCGAGACGAAGCGGCGCTGCATCCGCGACAGCTCCTCCAACTGCTGGATCTTGTGCTGCAGGTTCTGCGCCATCTTGTTGAACGCCTCACCGAGCCGGGCGATGTCGTCCTCGCCGGTGACCTTCATACGCTCCTGGAGCCGTCCGGCGGACAGGCGCTCGGCGATGCCCGCGGCCATCCGGACGGGTGTGACGACCTGCCGCACCACCAGCCACGCGATCGCCCCGAGCAGGACCACCACGAACAGCCCCGCGGTCGCCAGCGTGCCCTTGACCAGGCTCAGCGACTCCTCCTCCTGCGTGAGCGGGAAGAGGTAGTACAGCTCGTACGAATAGCCCGCGACGTCGTTGAGCCGCTTGCCGACGACCAGGCCGGCCTCGGGTTCCTTCGGAACCGAGTACTTGATCTTGACGTAGGTCTGGAACGTGCCCGCCCCCTGCGCGACCGAGTTGCGCAGGGCCTGGGGAACGCTCGTCACGTCCACGTCCCCGGACGCCCTCGGCGCCCGGCTCGTCCCGGCGTCGTCCGAGTCCGGACTCAGCGCCACCACGTGGTACGCGCCCTGACCGCCACTGGCCAGCTGCTTCACCAGCTCGGACCGCCAGTTCACGGAGCTGCGGCTGGGCCTGCCGTCGGTCGCGTCACCGTCCTGGCCGTCGAGCGCCGAGGCCCCGCTCGCCTTCTCCTGCGCGGCCGCGAAACCACCCGCGGCCTGACTCAGGGCGGCCTGTTCCTTGGCGTCCAGGAGTCCGTTGCGGACCTGGCCGATGACGACGAGGCCGAGCAGCAGCACGACGCCCAGCGACATCAGCAGAGTGCCCGCGACCACGCGGAGCTGGATGTTCCGGCGCCACAGCCGGACGGCCGGCAGCAGCGGACGCCTGATCCAGCGCACGACGAGCCGGAGCACCGGCCCGCCCGGTGCCCCGTCCGGCAGCAGCCGCCCACCGGGGAAGAGACGGCCGAGACGTGAAGACCCGTGCCCGGGCCCGGCAGCCCGCCCCGTACGGACTCCCGGCCCCCCGGGCTTCGGAGCAGCGCTGCCCACGGACATGTCAGCTCGGTCCGGCCTTGTAGCCGACGCCACGGACGGTCACGACGATCTCCGGCCGCTCCGGGTCCTTCTCGACCTTGGAGCGCAGCCGCTGCACATGCACATTCACCAGACGGGTGTCCGCCGCGTGACGGTAGCCCCACACCTGCTCGAGCAGCACCTCGCGCGTGAACACCTGCCACGGCTTGCGGGCGAGCGCCACGAGCAGATCGAACTCGAGCGGGGTGAGCGCGATCGACTGACCGTCGCGCTTCACGGAGTGCCCGGCCACATCGATGACCAGGTCGCCGATCGCGAGCTGCTCGGGCGCGGGCTCCTCGGACCTCCGCAGCCTGGCCCGGATACGGGCCACCAGCTCCTTCGGCTTGAACGGCTTGACGATGTAGTCGTCGGCACCGGACTCCAGCCCGACCACCACGTCGACGGTGTCACTCTTGGCCGTGAGCATGACGATCGGCACACCCGACTCCGCCCGGATGAGCCGGCACACCTCGATGCCGTCCCGGCCCGGCAGCATGAGATCGAGCAGCACGAGGTCCGGCTTGGTCTCCCGGAAAGCGGCGAGTGCCTTGTCGCCGTCCGCTACGAACGACGGCTCGAACCCTTCACCACGCAGCACGATGCCGAGCATCTCGGCCAGTGCGGTGTCGTCGTCGACGACAAGGACGCGTCCCTTCATATTCGACATCATCCCATTAGCTAATCGTTACCTGGCGTGACCTGGAACACAGCTCGGCGATCCCGGCCCCGGTGACCGGGGAGACAACCCCTTCCTCCGTGACGATCGCGGTCATGAGTTCCGGCGGCGTCACATCGAACGCGGGGTTGTACGCCTGGGTCCCCACCGGTGCGACCGGTACCCCAAGGGCACCGGAGGACGCCTCCGATATGCGCGGCACGGGTACGCCTGTGACACCGGTCACCCTCTCGGGCGGCACGGGCAGCTCCGACACCTCCTGCCCGGGCCGCTGCTCCACCTCGATCGACGCGCCGTCGGGCGTCGCCGGATCCACGGTCGTGGTCGGCGCCACCACGATGAACGGCACATGGTGGTACCGGGCGAGGACGGCGAGCGGATAGCTGCCCACCTTGTTGGCCACGGAGCCGTCCGCGGCGATCCGGTCGGCACCGACCAGCACGGCGTCGACCTCTCCCGCCGCGAACAGCGATCCGGCCGCGTTGTCCGTGAGCAAGGTGTACGCCATGCCGTTCCGGGCCGCCTCGTACGCGGTCAGTCGCGCGCCCTGCAGCAGCGGCCGGGTCTCGTCCACCCACAGTCTGCGCAGCCGGCCCGCCCGGTGCGCGGCGAGCGCCACCGCGAACGCCGTGCCCTCACCGCCGGAGACCAGCCGCCCGGTGTTGCAGTGGGTCAGGATCCGATGGCTGCCGCCGGGCAGCAGCTCGTCCAGCAGCGCGAGCCCGTGCCGCGCCATCCGCTCGCTCGCCTCGGCGTCCTCGCGGTGCAGCTGCCGCGCCTCGGCCAGCACGACGGCGGCCGCCCGCTCCACGTCCGCGCCCCTGCCGACCGCCGTCTCGTACGCACCAGCGGCCCGCCGCACCCCGTAGCCGAGGTTCACGGCGGTGGGCCGCGCCGCCTCCAGCAGCGCTGCCGCCTCCGCCACGTCATAGCCCCGTGTCGCGGCCAGCGCGACCCCGTAGGCCCCGGCGATCCCCAGCAGCGGCGCACCGCGCACGGCCAGCGTCCGGATCGCCTCCACCAGGGCCGGGACGTCGGTGCACACCAACTCGGCCTCTTCGGCCGGCAATCTGCGCTGGTCCAGCAGAACCAGCACCGGGCCTTCCGGGCGCTCGTCCCAACGCAGCGAGTCGAGCCCGGGGGGCTGTTCGCCGTCGAGGGTTTGTACGTACTGATCAGCCATCCGCCCAGTCTGCCCGCTGACGCACGCACAATGAAGGAGAGAACGAGATCCACTGCCCGGCCCACCCGCGGCCGGTGCGTGGCACGATGGCTGCCAGCCTCCCGCCCAGACGTGCGGGCAGGCGCCGTGACCCAGCCGGCTCGCCGAGCCGGCCCCGCGACACATCCACGAGGTGGACGACCGTGAACGACACTCCGGGCTGGGCCTCGCCCGGATCCTCCCCGTCCGACGACCGGGGTGCCGGAGCGCCCGCCCCCGCCTCCGCTCCCGACGTCTCCTCGAAGTGGTCCAAGGAGCAGCCGCCCGAGGGCCAGTGGGCCCCGCCGACCGGACCCGGCGGCGGACCCGTGCCCCCGCAGACCGGCGGACCGGGCTGGGGCGGCGCACCGCAGCGAGGCGGCTGGGGGCAGCCGCCGGCCGCGAAGCCCGGAGTGATCCCGCTGCGCCCGCTCGGAGTCGGCGAGATCCTCGACGGCGCGGTGTCCACGCTGCGCGCCCACTGGCGCACGGTCCTGGGCATCACGATCACGGTCTCCGTCATCACTCAGATCTGCGACATCCTCGTCCAGCGCTATCTCGTCCCGCAGCCGCCCGCGGTGGATCCGAACGCCACTCCGGAGGAAGCCCTGAGCCAGCTGGGGGACCAGCTCAACGCGACGCTCGTGGGCACGGCACCGGTCATGGCGATCACTCTGATCGCCACGCTCTTCACCACCGCCCTGCTGACCGTGGTCATCAGCCGCTCGGTGCTGGGCCGCGACGTCACGCTGTCCGACGCGTGGCGCGAGGCGCGACCGCGACTGCCCCAACTCCTCGGTCTCACCCTGCTGCTGCCGCTGATCGCCGCCGCTGTGCTCGGCCTGGGACTGCTGCCGGGCCTGCTCCTCGGCTCCGAGGGCGGCGCCGTCCTCGCCGCACTCGGCGGGATCGCCGGCGCGGTCGTCGCCGTCTGGCTGATGGTCCGGTTCGCACTCGCCTCGCCCGCCCTCATGCTGGAACGGCAGGGGGTCGTCCAGTCGATGCGCCGCTCGGCGAAGCTGGTGCGCGGGGCATGGTGGCGGGTCTTCGGCATCCTGATGCTCACGATGCTGCTGACCTTCCTGGTGTCCTTGATCATCGCCATCCCGTTCGGCCTGATCGCCTACGCCGTCGACGGCGAGGGACTCAGCGGACTGTTCTCGGGCAGTACACCGGAGTTCGGCTGGCCCTTCCTGATCATCACCGGCATCGGCGCGGTGATCGCCTCGTCCATCACCTATCCGATCTCGGCGGGCGTCACCGTGCTCCTCTACGTGGACCAGCGCATCCGCCGCGAGGCTCTCGACCTCGAACTGGCCAGGGCAGCGGGCGTCAACGACCACGGCTCTGCACCGGGCGACGACACCCCCAGGAGCTGACGCCGTGTCCGTCACGGGGGGAACGACCAGGACGTGGCTTCGGGTCCACGCCGACGACGACGTGCCCGTGGAGCTCCCTCGCGTCCCCGCGAGGGAGGCGGCCGAACGCGAGCTGTCCGAGCCGATGTACCACGAGAACGACCCCAACCTGGTCGAGCGCGCCCTCAACCGCTTCTGGGAGTGGCTCGCCGACGTGCTCGACACCGCGGCGGGAGCCTCACCCGGCGGCCCGCTCGGACTCGCCGTCATCGCCCTTCTCGTCGCCGCCCTGATCGCCGCGCTGTGGTGGCGGCTGGGCACCCCGCACCGCACCCTCACCACCGGGGACGCGCTCTTCGACGACCGCCCCCGCAGCGCCGCCGAGCACCGGGCGACCGCCGAGACGCACGCCGCCGCGGGACGCTGGAACCAGGCGGTCCAGGAACGGATGCGCGCCATCGTCCGCTCCCTCGAGGAACGCGCTCTGCTCGAGCCCCGCCCCGGCCGTACCGCCGACGAGGCCGCCGCGGAAGCCGGACGCACTCTGCCCGGCCACACCGACGCGCTGCGCTCGGCGTCCCGTACCTTCGACGACGTCACATACGGCGGACGCACCGCCGACCAGCAGGCGTACACACGTCTGCGGGACCTCGACACCGAACTGGGGCGCACCAAGCCGGATCTGACGGCCACGGTCCGGGGGGGCACCGGATGACCGGGGCCACGACCGGCACCACCGCGGTGTCCCCGACCACCCACCAGATCTGGATCCGCAGCCGGGGAATCCTGCTCGCGCTCGTGGTCCTCATCGTGGCCGGTTTCGTCATCGCGGTCATCCGCTCCGACGGCGGCCACGGCCGCCTCGACCCGCGCTCCACCGACCCCTCCGGCAGCCGCGCCGTCGCCGAACTGCTCAAGGACCGAGGCGTCACCACTCGCGTGGTCACCACCCTGGCCGAAGCCACCGCCGCGACGGGCCCCGACACCACCCTGCTGGTCGCCGGACCCGACCTGCTGAGCGGCAGTCAACAGGACATCCTGCGCATGGCGATGGCCTCCTCCGGCGGCCGTTCCGTCCTCGTCGCCCCCGGCCCCGTCTCCGTCGGCACCCTCGCCCCCGGCGCCTCGGCCGACACACCCGCCCCGGTCGCCGCGCGTGAGCCGCGGTGCACCTTCCCGGCAGCCCGGCGAGCCGGGAGCGCCGACCTCGGCGGCGAGCGCTACTCGACCGACAACACCCTCGGCAGCGACTCCTGCTACCTCGTCGACGGACTGCCGACGCTGCTCCGGACCGACGCTCCCGGAACCGGCGACACCATCCTCCTCGGCGCCCCCGACATCCTCTACAACGAACGCCTCGGCAAGGAGGGCAACGCCTCGCTCGCCCTCCAACTGCTCGGTTCCCGCCCTCATCTGGTCTGGTACCTCCCTTCCCTCTCCGATGGATCGGCCGCCGGAGACGACGGCACCCGCGACGGGCGCGGGGAGGGCGAAACCGGCATCGGCCGGCTCATCCCTTCCGGATGGCTCTGGGCCACCCTTCAGCTCGCCGTCGCCGCCGCGCTCGCCGCCGTTTGGCGTGCTCGCCGGCTCGGGCCGCTCGTCAGCGAACGGCTGCCCGTGGCCGTCCGTGCCTCCGAGTCCACCGAGGGCCGTGCCCGTCTCTACCGCAAGGCGAACGCCCGCGACCGCGCCGCCTCCACCCTCCGCCAGGCCACCCGGACCCGGCTCGCCCCCCTCCTGGGCGTCACCCTCGCGGACGCCCATTCACCCGACCTCCTCCTCCCGGCTGTCTCGACACATCTGCGCGACAGCGACCGCGAGCTCCGGACTCTGCTCTTCGGACCGGCCCCTGCCGACGACGCCGGACTCATCCGCCTGGCTGACCAACTGGACTCCCTCGAACGAGAGGTACGCACTTCATGAGCGCCCCGCCCCCCGAGACCGCCGAGCACTCGGACGACGCACGCGCCTCGCTGGAGGCTCTGCGCACCGAGATCGCGAAGGCCGTGGTCGGCCAGGACTCCGCGGTCACCGGACTGGTCGTGGCCCTGCTCTGCCGTGGCCATGTCCTCCTCGAGGGAGTGCCCGGCGTCGCCAAGACCCTCCTCGTGCGGGCTCTGGCCGCTTCGCTCGAACTGGACACCAAGCGGGTCCAGTTCACTCCGGACCTCATGCCCAGTGATGTCACCGGCTCCCTGATCTATGACACGCGGACCGCGGAGTTCTCCTTCCAGCCGGGTCCGGTCTTCACCAACCTCCTGCTCGCCGACGAGATCAACAGGACACCACCGAAGACCCAGTCATCACTTCTGGAAGCCATGGAGGAGCGCCAGGTCACCGTCGACGGCACGCCCCGCCCTCTCCCTGAGCCGTTCCTGGTGGCCGCGACTCAGAACCCGGTCGAGTACGAGGGCACATACCCCCTGCCCGAAGCACAGCTCGACCGCTTTCTGCTGAAGCTGACCGTGCCGCTGCCGTCACGCGACGACGAGATCAACGTCCTGGCCAGGCACGCCGAGGGCTTCAACCCGCGCGATCTGCAGGCCGCCGGACTCCGCCCCGTCGCCACCCCCGCCGACCTGGAAGCCGCCCGAACGGCCGTCGCCAAGACCTCGGTCTCCGCCGAGATCGCGGGCTATGTCGTCGATATCTGCCGTGCCACCCGAGACTCCCCCTCACTCACCCTCGGCGTCTCTCCCCGAGGCGCCACCGCCCTGCTCTCCACAGCGCGGGCCTGGGCCTGGCTCACCGGCCGCGACTACGTCATCCCCGACGACGTGAAGGCCCTCGCCCTGCCCACCCTCCGTCATCGCATCCAGCTCCGGCCGGAAGCCGAGATGGAAGGCGTCACGGCGGACTCGGTCATCACCGCCATCCTCGCCCACGTCCCCGTCCCCCGCTGAGGCGGTGCGCCATGGTCCTCACCGGACGAGCGGCACTCCTCGCCGCTCTCGGCTCCATCCCTGTCGGGCTCCTCGAACCCAGCTGGACGGGGATGCTGGCCGTAAACGCACCACTCTCAGTAGCAATTCTGTGCGACTACGCCTTGGCCGCACCAGTCCGAACCGTCCAGTTCACCCGAACCGGTGATTCGTCAGTTCGACTCGGCAAGAGCGCGGAAGTGCAGCTCACGGTAACCAACGACTCCTCCCGGCGGCTGCGGGCCCGCCTGCGCGACGCCTGGCCACCGAGCAGCTGGCTCCCAGGAACCGAACATGCCGCCTCACGACACACGGTGACCGTACCGGCCGGCGAGCGCCGCCGTCTCGCGACGGTCCTCCGCCCCACCCGCCGCGGTGACCACCACGCCGAGCTCGTCACGGTCCGTTCCTATGGACCGCTCGGCCTCGCCGCCCGCCAGGCGAACCACCGGGTGCCCTGGACGGTCCGCGTCCTGCCGCCCTTCTCGAGCCGCAAACACCTGCCGTCCCGACTGGCCCGCCTCCGCGAACTCGACGGTCGGACCAGCGTGCTGATCCGCGGGGAGGGCACCGAGTTCGACAGCCTCCGCGAGTACGTCCCGGGGGACGACACCCGCTCCATCGACTGGCGCGCCACCGCACGGCAGAGGACGGTCGCCGTCCGCACCTGGCGGCCGGAACGGGATCGGCACATCCTGATCGTGCTGGACACGGGCCGGACCGCGGCCGGAAGGGTGGGCAACGTCCCTCGTCTGGACGCGGCCATGGACTCCGCTCTCCTCCTCACCGCGCTCGCCACCCGCGCGGGTGACCGTGTGGACCTGCTGGCCTACGACCGCCGCGTCCGCGCCCAGGTACAGGGCAGATCAGCCGGGGAAATCCTGCCGGCCATGGTCGACGCCATGGCACCCCTGGAACCTGAGTTGGTGGAGACGGACGCCCGTGGCCTCAGCGCGGCGACACTCAGGCACGCCCCCCGGCGCTCTCTCGTCGTACTGCTGACCAGCCTGGACGCCGCCCCCGTCGAAGAGGGCCTCCTGCCGGTGCTGCCGCAGCTCACGCAGCGCCACACGGTGATGGTCGCCTCGGTCGCGGATCCGCACATCGAGAAAATGTCGGGCGGGCGCGGCAACCTGGACGCGGTGTACGAGGCCGTCGCCGGCACCCAGGCCCAGCAGCAGCGCCGCCGCACGGCGGAACAACTCCAGCGCCACGGCGTGACCGTGGTCGACACCACTCCGGAGAACCTCGCACCGGCTCTGGCCGACGCCTACCTGGCGCTCAAGGCAGCGGGACGTCTCTAGTGGTCTGACCGCGCAGGTGCGCAGGATCCGCGGTCGCGGCGGTTGAGTGTGCTGTGATGTCCGACCCGATCCCGGAAGGCGCGGTGGCTGGGGCCTTGTCCGTGTGCGCAGGCTGACCGACCGGGAGGGGGCAGAGGTTCCAGCATCGTGCGTCGCAGGGACTCCGGCTCGGTGCGCTACCGGCACCCGGTGCCCGCCGGCCTCGGCCGACGGGCACCGGGTGCCGGTGATCGCGCAGCTGGTGCACGCCGACGCCGGACACCATCGAAGAGCCTCTGCGACCCCGGGTCCTCGCGCGGCGGCGTCATGAACTGGACCGACATCACCTGTTCAAATTCCGTTGACGTCGCTGTCCCGGTCCTCGAAGGAGCCGGGACCGCGGAGGCGGGATCAGCCCCGGAACGCGAAAAAGCCTCAACCCCCGGGTTTTCACCCGGGGGTTGAGGCTTCAAGATTTGTTCGGCGGTGTCCTACTCTCCCACAGGGTCCCCCCTGCAGTACCATCGGCGCTGAAAGGCTTAGCTTCCGGGTTCGGAATGTAACCGGGCGTTTCCCTGACGCTATGACCACCGAAACTCTATGAAGATGTCGAACCCGACCGACCATCCACATGGTCCCGGCATGTTCGTTACTTCAGAACTGACACAGTGGACGCGAGCAACTGAGGACAAGCCCTCGGCCTATTAGTACCGGTCAACTCCACCAGTCACCTGGCTTCCATATCCGGCCTATCAACCCAGTCGTCTACTGGGAGCCTTACCCCATCAAGTGGGTGGGAGTCCTCATCTCGAAGCAGGCTTCCCGCTTAGATGCTTTCAGCGGTTATCCCTCCCGAACGTAGCCAACCAGCCATGCCCTTGGCAGGACAACTGGCACACCAGAGGTTCGTCCGTCCCGGTCCTCTCGTACTAGGGACAGCCCTTCTCAAGACTCCTACGCGCACAGCGGATAGGGACCGAACTGTCTCACGACGTTCTAAACCCAGCTCGCGTACCGCTTTAATGGGCGAACAGCCCAACCCTTGGGACCGACTCCAGCCCCAGGATGCGACGAGCCGACATCGAGGTGCCAAACCATCCCGTCGATATGGACTCTTGGGGAAGATCAGCCTGTTATCCCCGGGGTACCTTTTATCCGTTGAGCGACGGCGCTTCCACAAGCCACCGCCGGATCACTAGTCCCGACTTTCGTCCCTGCTCGACCCGTCGGTCTCACAGTCAAGCTCCCTTGTGCACTTACACTCAACACCTGATTGCCAACCAGGCTGAGGGAACCTTTGGGCGCCTCCGTTACCCTTTGGGAGGCAACCGCCCCAGTTAAACTACCCATCAGACACTGTCCCTGATCCGGATCACGGACCCAGGTTAGACATCCAGCACGACCAGAGTGGTATTTCAACGACGACTCCACCTGAACTGGCGTCCAAGCTTCACAGTCTCCCACCTATCCTACACAAGCCGAACCGAACACCAATATCAAACTGTAGTAAAGGTCCCGGGGTCTTTCCGTCCTGCTGCGCGAAACGAGCATCTTTACTCGTAGTGCAATTTCACCGGGCCTATGGTTGAGACAGTCGAGAAGTCGTTACGCCATTCGTGCAGGTCGGAACTTACCCGACAAGGAATTTCGCTACCTTAGGATGGTTATAGTTACCACCGCCGTTTACTGGCGCTTAAGTTCTCAGCTTCGCCCCACCGAAATGGAGCTAACCGGTCCCCTTAACGTTCCAGCACCGGGCAGGCGTCAGTCCGTATACATCGCCTTACGGCTTCGCACGGACCTGTGTTTTTAGTAAACAGTCGCTTCTCGCTGGTCTCTGCGGCCACACCCAGCTCACACTGCAAGAGTGATCACCAGACGTGGCCCCCCTTCTCCCGAAGTTACGGGGGCATTTTGCCGAGTTCCTTAACCATAGTTCACCCGAACGCCTCGGTATTCTCTACCTGACCACCTGAGTCGGTTTAGGGTACGGGCCGCCATGAAACTCGCTAGAGGCTTTTCTCGACAGCATAGGATCATCCACTTCACCACAATCGGCTCGGCATCAGGTCTCAGACACATGTCACGCGGATTTGCCTACGCGACGTCCTACACCCTTACCCCGGGACAACCACCGCCCGGGCTGGACTACCTTCCTGCGTCACCCCATCACTTACCTACTACCACCTTGGGTCAGCGGCTCCACCACTCCGACCTCGTCCGAAGACTCAGCCGACGGCTTCACGGCCTTAGCATTAATGGGCTCGATACTGGGCGTTTCAAAGCGGGTACCGGAATATCAACCGGTTGTCCATCGACTACGCCTGTCGGCCTCGCCTTAGGTCCCGACTTACCCTGGGCAGATCAGCTTGACCCAGGAACCCTTAGTCAATCGGCGCACACGTTTCCCACGTGTGTATCGCTACTCATGCCTGCATTCTCACTCGTGAACCGTCCACAACTCGCTTCCACGGCTGCTTCACCCGGCACACGACGCTCCCCTACCCATCACGATCCCCGTTGGGGGTACATATCGCAATGACACGACTTCGGCGGTACGCTTGAGCCCCGCTACATTGTCGGCGCGGAATCACTTGACCAGTGAGCTATTACGCACTCTTTCAAGGGTGGCTGCTTCTAAGCCAACCTCCTGGTTGTCTCTGCGACTCCACATCCTTTCCCACTTAGCGTACGCTTAGGGGCCTTAGTCGATGCTCTGGG